>CADCGK010000006.1 GCA_902800965.1 uncultured Bacteroidia bacterium
GCTGAGCGGGGTGGACATGAGGTGCCAGTCGTAGGTAAGCGGCATGGAGGGATCGCCAGTGGAGACGGCTTTCTTGTAGGAGTTGTCGAAGGAGATACCCACAGTGGTGTTGATGAAGGCGCCTTTGGCACCTTGCTTTTGCAGCAGTACGGCCTCTTCGTTGATGAAAACGTTTACATTGTCGCTAGGAACGTTAGCTACATTGATTGCATTACCATAGAGGAAGATGTTCGCTGTGGGTTCGGCCTCATCTTGACCATTGTCGTTGAAGGTGGTGAGCAAGTTGTCGATACCGTTGGCATTGTTGTGGATGGAACCATAGTGCAGGAACTTGCCGTCAACAGAGGCCATACTGTTGTCCATGTTGAAGCAGAGCACCGGCAGATCGCCGTTGATATCTGCGGAGGTAGGACGCATCCAAGGAGCAACATTGCTGAGAGACTGAGGGTTGGCAGCCACCCATTGGTTCAGTGAGCTGAGCATGCCAGGCCAGGTGCTGATGTGGTTGTTTTCATAGTTGATCGTATCAGCAACATAGTTGTTTTCAGCTTCGACAATATTGTCATAATACATATAACCGATTTCCTTGCGGCCTTTCACTTTATCGTAGGTGCCGTGACCCGTCAGCGTTGCGTCAGAGCCAGAAGAGGCAACATAATCATTCGGCGTGTCGGCATAGCAGATGGTGATATTACCATTGTTAGTGTTGGCAAAGGCCGGGAAGGTCTGTTGGCCCACCACAGCATAGCAGTTTTCAATATCGCCATTGTTCACGCCAACCAAGCCGCCGGCAATAGTACCGGTGATGGCAGTGTTGCTGTAGCTGTTGTATAGCTTGCCTCCGTTGGAACCCACAAGGCCGCCCATGGTGGTGGTGTTACCACCGGTCATGGTATTGACAGCAAAACCGGAGTGTATCATTGCGTTGTCGGAAGAAGCTCCAACAAGTCCACCCATGTTGACTGTGCTGGTGGTGCCTGTCAAAGTACCGCCTGCTTCCACGTTACTCAACGAACCACCCTTCATTGTACCGATGAGGGTACCGATGTTCTTCATGGTACCACCTGCAAAGTTTGCACGTGCGACCACATCGGTGATGGTAGCGTTGTTGGTGTTGCCAAACATACCCATGTTCTCCTGGTTCATGGGGCTGCGAAGGCCAGTGACCACATGTCCGTTACCATTGAAGGTACCAGCGTAGTTGATGATAGGCACCCAGATGTTGGCGCTCATGTCGATATCAGCAATCAGTGATGCTGCTGCATTGGGGTGTGCCGTGGCACCGTTCAAGCCGTTGACGTAGCTGATGAGCCAAGCCAACTCTTGAGGTGTACTGATTATTGAAGCATTGAAGCTGTTGGGCTCATCTTCGTTTTGGGGGTTCTTTGTCACCTCGGTGACCCAAGTACCTACAAAGTAGAGGTAATCGGTAGGCGGGTTAAAATGGGTTTGGTTCAAGCTGACCAATCCATATTTGGTTTCATCATCCCACATGATACCGCTGCCGATCAGGTTGCTGAGGTAGTGCTGTCCTCCGTCGGAGTAGGCGACAGGAGCATACCAGTAGTCACCCCAGTTGTTGTTCTTGGTGATACCGATTCTTGAATCAGCTAAAAGCATGGTATATGGATCTTCGGTGTCGGCAGTACCTACGTTGACATAGCTGTCGTATGTGGAGAGGTAAACGTTGTTGTTAATACTATTCTCGATACCTTTCTTGTTGCCGTTGATGATGACCTCATCAGAGAGTTGCAACACGGAGGTAGAGTTGACATAGACACCACCACCGTTCTTGCCTGATGATACATAGTTGGTGTCGATGACAGAGCCGCCGTAGATGTTGAGGGTACCGCCATTGGCAATGTAAACGCCGCCGCCATCGGTAGTGGCGTTATAGTTGTTCTCCAAACGGCTGGAACCATACACTGAGAGCTTACCGCCATCGAGAATCTCTACCAACGGAGCTTTGGCAGGTTGGTAGGTGTGGTTGTAACCAGGCTGGTCACCAGCTGCAGTACCTGGGTCTTTTTTAGACTCCTCATTGAAGCCGTCGAGGACGATACCTGTCATGACCATGTTGTCCTTAACCATTACCAATGGGCCTTGGTAGCAGGCATTTTTATCAAGATCATAGTTTTCGTAGTGTGATTCTTCACCTTGAGTGTTGGGAACGCATTGGTGACCACCAGGATAACGGAAGAGGGTAACTTCGTCGTAAGCCTTACCATTCCAGGTCAACGTTTTGCTTCCTGAGGCCGTTATTGTGTCCACAATAAAGATTTGGTCACCAGCATGGTAATTGGTACGGTTGTAGATACCGCTCAAAGTCTTCTTGGCTGCATTGGGATATTTGCCGCTGTAGAGGTTGTTGCCGTGCACGCCGTCGATGTAGTAGTTGACACCTTCACCAAGGAACCACACTTCGATCTTGATGGTGAGGTCTTGTTCCCAAGGATCACCGGCATCTTCATAGTTGGTGAAGTGCATGGTAAAGACAAGTGTACCTAGCATCTTGTTTGTTCCAAAATGCTGACGGCCGTCGTACCTCATAGTGAAGTCGAATCCGATAGGATCACGGGCGGTAGTTGCACCGAAAACATACGTTGAGCTGTTCCATCCATACATGTCCTTTGCATTCACTTCCCGAGTTTCCCAACCAGTGCTGTTGTCGAAGTTGAGACCTGCCACCAAGTCCATGGCGAACTTGTTGTTGCAAGCGCCCTCTGGGTTGGAGTTCAAATAGTTAGTTCCGCCAACAAAGCAATTATCATCTTCAAATCCTTCTTCAGGAACCCATTGAACATTCTTACAAGTCCATTTTGAGATTTCGCCCAATGTGTTGACGTGCATCACATATTGGGGTAACACGATCTTGGCGGTATAGGTATCAGTGGGTGTTCCGGTCCCTCTCATGATGGCGTAGGCTTGGGTGATGAAGTCTTGGTTGATATTGGTGAGGGTGGTTACCGTGAGGACAACCTCAACGAGAGCGGTTATATTGCCTTTACAATCGACTTGTTCGAAGTTGATTGTGATAGGATCCCATACCACGTTGTTGGTCAACGCATTGTTATAAGTCAAACGGAATCTGACCTTAGGCATAATTGAGTTGTCCTTGTTTACCCATTGCATGTTGGCAATCTTCGGGTCTGAAGCTTCGCAGAGCAACATGTCACTATTGCCTTCCAAACCGCCTAATGGGATGGCCACCAAACCGAAGTTAACGTTTGGGTTTTCAGTAATGAAGTGTAAGTTTTTTAAGTGGGTTGTGTCACCTGGTTGGTTAGTAACAAATGTGGCATCTTCATTAGTGCCGTCGATATACATCCAGTCATTTTCGCCCACATCACCATAGCAGGCTGCGTTGACGGTCATCACATCGGTGCCATAGTTGATCGTGGTGTTGTTATCCAACGACTGGATGCGGTAGTAGGAAGCGGTGCCGTCTCCACAGTTCTCGAAGGCAGGCAGGCTGATGACGACATCTACTGTGCTAAAGTCTTCACTGCCATCGCTTTGAGCCACAAACACACCTTCGCGATAGCTATAGATGCCACCGGCACGCCAGATACGGAAATATTGTTCTCCGTTCTTGTTGCTCGTTGTATGGTTTTCGTAAGGCATCTGGATGCCACCGCTAGTCACGGTTCCGCCATCCGCATCGAAGGTGTTGATTTTTTGTTCGTAACTCACGAAACCACCGTCATCAGGGTTATTAAATTGGTTATTAATTTCGTTACCTTCATCAGTGCTCTGTTTGGGACGGGCGTAGGCGCAGGTGTTGTTGGTGTTATCGCTCATCATGTAAGCAAAGCCTTCCAGTTCTCCGTAACCACCTTTCATGGTCACGTTATTTACCTTATATTCTAACTCATCATGATAAACATTGATGTAACAACCGTCGTTAACGCGGATTTTGTTGGGAGTATCTTCAAGGCTTGAAGTTTCGTAGGTGACTTTATCGTAGGTCGGTTTGTTGTCATACACATTTGTGCACTTGTAGCTGCCGAACTTCATCAGTTGTTCAGCAGGGGCGCTGAGGAAGATGGAACTGCCGTTGGCGATGCGCACCAACTTGAACTCATGGATGCTGTATTTCTCGGTGGTGACCAAAGAGTTGATCTTACCTTCTCCGAGTAATACGACGTGAGAATTGTCGATGACCAAGCTGTCGGCACGTTGGATGCTGAAGAGCGAACGCGTAGCAGAGCTATAGGGCAGAGCATCGGTAGGCTGGCTGGCCTCAATCACCTTACCATATTCACGCAAGATGATTTGACGGCCTTGCATACCAGCGTCGCAGGAAGTGCCACTGCCATAGATAGAACCACCTATAAACATGTAGTTGGTGGCAGTGGTGTTGTTCGACTCAGTGTCGTAACCCTGACCATCAATGAAGACATCGGAACGTCCGGTAATGGTCGGGTCGCCGAACTTGGTGCCGTCATAGTTACCGAAGTCGCCGCCAGCCCAAACCGAGCCGCCGATACGGAGGGCTTGGTGCTGGTTGTAATAGTCCGCATTATAAGGTGCTGTTCCTGCCACATGGTGAGGAGCATTGAGGATGGCGTTGGTGCCGATGAAAGCGTAGGTCGAGCCAAACACATTTCCGAAATAGCCGGAGGCAAACACTTGGTAGTGGACATAGCCACCGCTCATATTCACTACAGAGGCGGTACCAGAAGCAGTGCTGCCTGAAAAATCGCCAGGATTGAATGTGAGAGCGTCATCGGCGTTACGTGAACCGCCATAGAGATGTTTATTGATGGTGCCGCCGCGCATGTTGACGGTACGTTGACCGGCCACATAGACTTTGTCTTTGGTACCCAGGGCGCCGCCGAACACGGAGCCTTCCACGGTGCCGCCGCTCATATTGACGAGAGTGCCTCCGTTAGTGAAGCCCATGGAGCCGCCGCCGAACACGTTGTTGGTAATGGTACCTCCTGTGATGTTGACAGTACTGACCGGCGTGATGTCGCGTGGACCTTCTGGATCGCCCTTGGCGGGGTTATTGGGTTGCTTGACGTTTCCGTTCTGGCCTCCACCATAAACACTCTCAGCAATGGTGCCACCGCTGACGTTGACCGTCGTGGTGCCGCCGATGTTGGCAGTTACGGCAGTGACACCTTGAGCCGCAGCGCGGCCTTGACCGGCACCAAAGATGTTTTTCATTGTTCCGCCGCTTACCGTAACCGAAGTATTGTTGGTGACGGTACCCAAAGCACCACCACCGTACACATTGTTATTAATAGTACCACCGTTGACGGAAACATTGGTAGCGACAGCCACATTGGTGGTAGCCTGTCCAGCATTTGTGACATTTCCAAGACCAGCACCATACACATTGGTTGTCGTGCCACCCGTCATGGTGACATTGGCATCGGTGACAGTACCACTATAATTGGAACCGCCGTAAACGCTGCCGTTCACAGTGCCGCCTTTGACTACGACATTGGAAGTGGGGATGATCTTAGGAACATTGTTAGCACTTCCACTGTGATTATAACCACCACCAAAAACATTTTGTTTCACCGTACCACCCAATACATACACATTTGAAACGTTTTCCGTGAAACCATTATAACCACCACCATAAACATTCTGATAAATGGTGGTGCTGTCAGCCACAACTACATTGGCAACTGCCACGCTACACATTTGGTTGGAATTACCACGACCAGCACCGAACACATTACCTCCAGGAGTACCGTTTATTGTAACATCGGTTCCGCCGATGGTGGAATTACCGCCTACATAGATGTAAGAATTACCAACGGTTTGAGCGTTACTGCCACCGACACCACCAGTACCATTAGCACCTGCGGCCACCCAACCATTGACAGCGCCACCAGTGATAACAATCCGGCGGCTACCAATCGATGGGTTATCGGCTGCTCCGCCATAGATTACACCGTGCAAAAGACCACCTTTGATTCTCAAATTGAACGTCAAAAAGTCTGGATCACAATAGGTTGTACTTGTACTACCAACGCCACGACCACCATTGATACTGGCAAACTCGCCACCTTCCACTACAGCATAACGACCGCCGGGATATGTGTTACCTGCTGAGTTAGGACCTAGATACATAGAATGCTGATAATCGGCATTCCCGCTGTGGTTATTCCAATATCCACTTTGGAAAGAACCGCTCTTGATCACACAATCCAAAGTCTTCAGATCCTTGTTGACAGCACTGCCAAATGTAACATTAGTCGAATAGAACAATTGGGTGTTTGGCGAAACCGATAACTTGGAGTTGTCGTTGTTGGCACGGTCATAGTCGCTGCCCAAGATGGATCTCACAAGATATCTTCCAGTTACTGTGCAAGCAGAAGAGCGAACGAAGGCCAATTGGGTATAGGTACCACTTTCCACACGGAGCATGTAATCCAAACCATTGTTAGCATTGCCATTGATACCTTGAATCATGGCCGCGGTACCCGTAAGGCCACGCCCCATGATGAGGTCATGGTTGTTGGCGGTCAGTGTACCGTTGTTCAAGTTCATATATTCAAACTTGGTGTCGGCAGCGCAGGTGAAAGTGCCAATATTAACAGTGTTGGCACCTCCAGTGCCGTCGGGATTATATCTGCTATAAGTGACAGGCACACTCAAAGCTGCATTCGGTGCTGCACCCACAATGAAGTTACGCTCATAGGAAACATTAGCATTAAGACCTGTGGCCGTGTTGGAGGTTACCACATAGGCTTGTGCCCACAGGGCCTCGAAGTCCACCTCATTGCCTTCGGCGTTGGTGGTCACAAACTCAATTTCAGTCTCAGCAGGAATGATGTCGCCAACACTATAGCCTTGGATAGTGACTCCCGAGAGGCGTTTCACACGCCAGGCGTAGAAGCCACGCCAGCCGGGAAAAGTAGTTGATACAGCAGTAATATTACCCCTTGCTGTAGCTCCTGTTGTATAGTTATTAGCAGTTGCAGTTGCTGTAGCAATCTGTTGTCCATTTGCATCGTCGTAACGAGCGGTAATAGTACTATAATTGTTTCCATTATTTGAGCGTCCTATGGCTATTAAAGTAATGGTCGTCCCTGTCTTAACAGTGATATTATCCGTGACAGCCTGTCCGCTGTTATTTGACCAAGTTTGATTAGCACCATTGGCATTTATATATTCAACTTGAATACTACCATTATTACCTCTTGAACGACCTGAAATATATACAGTGCGTGTCGGGGGAGTCACTGTGGCACTTTCTCCCTTCGGTCTCTTCGAGAACGGGTTAGGGATCATGGTGTAGGGATAGTTGCCCGTGCCTTCGGTATTCGCATTTTCGAGAGTCTTCATATAGATGAACTGGTTGCCAGAAGCATTGGGACCCACGGCCACGGCTTCGGCATCCACATCATTGTCGAAATCGGTTGGCTCGTCTCCTGTATCGGTGGTAGTCATGGTGCCTTCACCATAACCGAAATAGGTAATCTTCACGTCGGCAGGTTTCAGGCTGTGCACGGGCTGGTCGCCATCGCTATAGTAGCTCCAAGTGTGAGGTTCACGGTCGTCCAGGAGTACCACGGAGCCAAACACACCGTTTTGGGTTTCGTTGTTGGCATCCGTAGGAATGTAGACGAAAGTGGCCACAGGCGAGTCAACATAACTTGCGTTTTCGATATGGGCCATGGCCTTAATGGTAGTACCCGCAAGAACATTGTTCAAATTAATGGTGCCTGTGCCACTCAATTGAGAAGAGGTAGTAGGCGTGGAGCCATCAATGGTGTAATAGATGGTGGCACTAGGCAATGAACAGGTAATGGAACCATTACCAACGCCCTGAGGGTTAGTAGTTTGATTGTAAGTGCCCGTTACACTAATCACCGGAGTAGGCACATAGATAGTGCTAATGGTTTCAGTGTCCTCGGTCTCCGAGAAGATATCGGGGCAGGTGGTGCCGTGTGTGACGGCTCTCACCGTGCAAGGTTGAGTCAGCTCGATGGTGTCAGCATTAGCACTTTCGAGGGAGCTATAACGCGGGTCAGTGCCATCGATGCTGTAACGCACATAATAGGTATCGTTGATATCCGATGGTACAGCAGGTGCGGTGATAATCACGGTATTGGTGTTGGCCACATGGGTAATGGTGGGTTTTGCGGGAGCTGTGATCAGCTTGCTAAAAGTATAGGAGGCGGGAGCAGAAGGAATATCGTTTTCAACTAAAATGGCAGTTACCGTAATAGGTACTGAAGTGATAGAGAGAGCGCCTGTATATTCAATTGCATTTGAAAGCGGATCGACAGGATCTGGTTGGTTACCATCAAGTGTATAATACATCTTGGTCTCGCCTGTTTCGGCCCTGCTGCCAGGCAGCAACTCGATCAGATTATCGCATGCAGCCATGAGGGCAATTGGGGCCTGGGGCTCGTAATCATACAATTCAACCAAAGCCTCCCAACCGGCATCACGCCATTGGTTGTCCGATTCGAAGCGGATGGTCATGTTGCCATGGGATACCACAGTAAAACCACTACCATAACCTGTTGAGTAATCGTTGTTGGTAAGGTCAACAATCAGTTTTGATTCATCTTCAAGGTCACCTTCATAAATCTTGAGGTGGTCGTTGTTTATGAGCAGGTAGTTGAAGATGATCTTGATACCTTTGCCCTGATCTGCAAGGGGGTTGATCAGATGCAACAGATACGATTCGTTGTGCTGGTACCAGGTGACCCAGTTGTAGTCGTTGTTCGGGTCTTCTTCGGGCGGCATGACATAAGGACCTCCAGTGTCGTAAAAGTTGTAAACGACATTGTCCGAAATTGTCTGGTTGCCCGTTTTCATACGGATATCATTTGCTTTGGTTTGTGCCTTTGCAGGCATTGCGAAGATCAGGGCACAGAGCGCCAGGAAAGCCGCTCTCGTCACGAGGCAGAGTTTCCGCTTGCGAAGAGTTTGTCGCATGATCAGTTGGTTGTTTTTGTCTGTAATAATATTCATTTTATTTGTTAAATCTAATTTCTAAATGGTATAATACGCCCTTTTTGGCGCGGCAAAATTGCAATTTTTTTTGAATTACAGAATATTAATTAAAAGAAAATTATAAACTTACAAGAGATAAGTTAAAAAATGAAATAATTTAAAAAAATTTAACTAACAATTCCTGTCTAACAGGAAGAGGAGGAGGGCTATCTTAATAAAATACTTATATTCGTATTGTTAAAAGGAACATAAACTGTTAATTTATCTTTCCACCCTCACCCTCATCCCGTCAGAATAGGCCGTAAACTCCGGCGCATATTGGCATTGGATCAAGGCGTAGCCGTTGCTAAGGTTGCCTTCCTTGGTGACGAACATCGTGTATTCCAGCTGGTGCACACCCTTCGAGAGGAAGTCGATGAAGAACTCCATGTCGGTGTCGGTAGTGCTCTGGTAATAGCACATCCCGTCGCCGTAATGGTACCTTGAGATCACGTTCTCTGGTTCGAAGCCAGCGGCACGGAGGTCTTTCACGAAGACGAAACTCATATCTTGCGTGCTTTCGAAGGTGAGCTTCACGGTGAGCTTGTCGCCTACTTTCAAGGTGCGGTTGGCGATGGGGACGAGCAGCTTGCCTTTGTCGGTGACGGTTTCCACGAAGATCTCACGCTGGATCTTGAAGCCTGACTCGTCGCTCTTTACCTCGTCGATGGGCACGAAATACTGCCTGAAGAGTCCGCCCCAGACCAGGTGGTTGGTGGGGTTGTTGACGGTGAGGTGGCGCATATCCTCGGTGACTTCGTTGGCGTTCCAGCGGCGTTGGATGAAGCCGGTGCCGGCCTGTCCGCCTTCGGTGCTGATGGCCTTGCCGCTGAAGCTCAGGGTGACGTCCTTACCTTCCTCGAGCCAGTCGCTGCCGCGCATCAGCAGGGCGTAGATGGCGTCGGCGGTGGAAGAGGAGTTCTCCCACATGTTGGTGCGTTTCTGGGTGAGCAGCCACACGCGCAGTTGGTCGAGCATCTCTTGGTCACCCTCAATCTCGGCGAAGGCCGCCATGATGTTGGCATGGGTGGCGATGTGGGAGATGAAGCTGAAGTACTTCTTCGGCCAGTACATGCCGATCTTGTCGTTTTTCTGGGCGCATTCCTTGAACGACTGGATGATGAGCTTGGCGGTCTTCTCATGGCCGTAACGGTGGAGCGCCAAAGCGGCATAAGAACGTTGGTTGAAGTCGAACGAAGTCCATTCTTTCTTGTTGTCCAACCGATCGAGGTAGTATTGCTTGGCGGTATTGAAGTCCTTGTCGGAGTTCTGCACCTCGAAGAAACTCAATCCATAGAGTTCCTGCAGGGTGAAGCTACCGATGCCCCATTCCTTCTTGAGCCTTCTCATCTCGCGGTAACGTTCGGCGATGTCGCCTTCGATGAACCTGACGGCTTTCTCGCAGATACGTTGTGCCCTGCGCTGGTCAGCTTGGCTCATTGATTCCCATACGCCCATCTGCTTGAGGCGGCCGAAGCCAGTGAGGATGTATGAGGTGATATAGGGACTCTCGGGCATGCCGTCCATCCAGGGCCATCCGCCGTTATACTGTTGTTTCTTTTCGAGCAGGTCGAGGGTTGAGGTCTGTTGCTGCTTGAGGTTGTTGAGGTCGAAGAGGTTGGCGATGCGGGCGCGTTGTTCGCTCTCGCTCTTGGCTTCGAGCACCCAGGGGGTCTCTTGCAGCATGATGGCCTTTAGGTCTTGGTCTTTCTCGAGTTGCGACAGCAGTGCGTCGGGGGTCTCGATCTGCCATCTCTTGATGTAAGCCAGCAGGTTCGGGATATGGTCAGCGATATAGGCTGAGAGGCTGTTGGCATAGAAGGCGTAGAAGGCGGTTTCGGGACGGTCGGTCTTGACGTTGGCGAGGTAAGGCAGCGATTGCACGGCGTACCACACGGGGTTGGTGCTGAAGTTCAGCATCAGGGCGTAGTCGCGTTCATGGCTGTTGGGGTTGGCGATGGCCTCGAAGTCGAAGGTCTTCTCGGTCTCTGCCTTTACTGTGATGGGCAGGGTCTGGGTAAGGAAGATCTCGCTGCTGAGCACGGGCATGAGGTGTTGTTCGGCATCGCTGAACTGTCCTGCGTAGGCGGTGAAGCGGAAGGCCAGCAGGTTGAGGTCGTATTGGGCGGCCACCTTCCATCTGACTTCCTTGCTTCGACCGGGAACGATCTCCTGCATGTTGACGACGGCATCGGTCTTGATGAGGTCGAGGGGCTTCATGGTGGTGGCATCGAAGATCTCGAGCTTGGCTTTGGGCGTCACGGCTTCGTCGCCGGTGTTGATGACGTTGGCGACAAACCAGAGCTCGTCGGTGTCGTACATGTATCTCGGCATGTCGGCCATGATCATGACGGGCTTGGAGGCCTTGAACTCGTATTCCTTATAGCCGGTCTTGTTGTCCTTGGTGTAAGCCAGCATCATGAGTTTCCAGCGTGTAATGGCGTCGGGCAGGGTGAAGCTGAAGGTGCTTGTCCCGTCGTCGTTGGTGCGCAGGTTGGGGAAGAAGAAGGCCGTCTCGTTGAAGTTCTCGCGGAGGGCGGGCTCAGTGTCTTGATTGGGCTGGGCTTGGGTGCCTTGTTCTTGTTTGGCAATCTCTACATTGGCTTCTGCAGCCTGTTCTGTGTCATCTGCGGCTGCTAAATTGGTGGAGATTGTTGCTGGACTGGCTTCATCCATGACCATTTCTTCTTCCAGCACCATACCTTTGGCGAGCGGTGCGATGCCGCCTACACTCATGTTTCTGTAATAACGTGCGATGATCAGGAGGAAGGGGAAGTCGGAAGGCAGTTCGTAGTTGAACAGGCCAATGAAGCGGAAGTAGTCCACATCCGAGGAAGAAGAGATGAAATGGTGTCCGTCATAGCCGAATCTACGGCTGCTAACGCCGTTGGGTTTCATGTCGAAGCTCCAGTAATTGGAAGCGAAGGCGTCGAGGGCTGCGTCGTACATGCCGGCCAGCAGTGCCGAGGCGGTATTCTTGCCTTGATAGTCCTTGACGTTGACGGTCCAGGTCTCTTCGCCGCCAGGGCTGAGCTTGTCGCGCATGGTGGCCAAGCTGACGTTGAGGTCGAGGTTCTTGTAAGGGACGCTGATGTTTTGGTTTTTGATGTTATAGGTGTTTTCCTTGACGAAAGCGGTCTTGAGGCAGAGACCTCCGCGGTCTTCTTCCTTGACGTTGTAGGTGATGGTCTTGACCTCGTCGTTGAGGGTGATCCATTCTTCCATACGCACTTCGTTGCCATGCATCAGTTGCACCCAAATACTGACATTTTTGGCTGAGCTGCCGATGGAGGTGCGGAACACGTCGCCAGGCTGCACAGAGGTCTGGTCGGTCTGGTACCAGGTCATCGACTTGTAAGGCATGGTGCGGGCGTCTTTCTGATAGATGCTGAACTCCTTGGCGGTAACGGCCAGCGGGTCGTCGAGGCTCTTGAGCTCGATATAGTATTTGCCGGGTGTCAGCGGCTTCTTGCCGGGATAGAAAGAGGTCTTCTCATTGATTTCCACTTCGTCTTCAAAGACAAGGGTCTTGTGCTGCATCTTGTAGTTGTTGCCATTGAAGTTGAAGCTGGGGAACTTGGCTTTGAGCTCTTTGTCGCTGAGCACCTGTCGGTCGAGGGATATGGTTTGTCCGTTGGCTTCGAAGTAGTTGATGCCATCCGAATCGTCGAAGCGGTAGATGAGGCGTTTCACACGGGTCTTGGCGGGTTGTCCGTTCATGTTGACCACCTCGATGTTGTAGGTGTTGATGGCAGACATCTCGATCAGGCTCGGGATGTTAGTGCTGATGGCGACTTCGTTATAGCCGGCACGGAGGTAGTGGGTGTCGCTATGGGTCTCGCCCTGGGCGCTGGTGGCTGTGACTTCGATCTCGTAGGTAAACACGGGTTGCTGTGAGGGCTTAGTCTTCAGTGAAGGCTTGAGGTTGAAGGTGATGTGGAACTTTCCACTCTCGTCGGTGCGGCCTTTGCCGTAGGCGATCTGTTCGTCTTCGACAGGTGGGTACCACCACCACCAGCAGCGCCACGGGAAGCTGGTCTTGCGCACCACGCGGTAGCTGTACTCGACATCGTCGAGGCCGAAGCCTGCCAAGGCGCTGACATTACCAGTGACGGTGACGTCTTCGTTGAGCTTATATTGTTCTTTGACTTTCTCGAAGCCGATCTCGAAGGTGGGACGTTTGTATTCTTCCACTTGGATGTGGGCGCTGCCGTGATTGCCTTGGAGGGTAAAGGATCCGTTCAGCAGGTTGGTGGGGATGACAAACGATCCGCTGAAGCCACCATATTCATCGGTGGTGAACTTGGCCGAGCTGATCTCTTGCCAGTTGGCATCCTTGAAACGGATGGTCTCTGTGCCATTGGTGATCAATGACTTGCGGTCGCCATCGTGATGTGTTATGATGCCTTTGAAATACACCGTCTGTCCTGGCCGGTAGATGGCGCGGTCGGTAAAGATGGTGGTGATGTCACGCACGTAGCTATTGCCTGGCAATTGGGGAAGGTTAAAAGAGCTATTTGACAACAAGACGTCCTTGCCTTTCCTCAGCGTGATCTGGAAAGTGGTGATGCCGCTGTTGTTCTGTGCCAGACCGTTTTTGTCGGTCTTCAGTGTTTTATGGATGACGGTTTCGTATTTCTTTTTCTCATAGTTGTATTTCTCGCTGATGATTTCTACGGTTGCATCTTGGACGGGCTGACCTGTCTTGCGGTCGAGGACCACAATGTCGAGGACGCCGGGGAAGCTGCCGTTGGTGACGAAACTCAAGGCTGAGACTTGGAAGGCAATCATGGTGGTGTAGCTAGGTTTCGCTTTGTTTTCGGTCTTGGCCACAAAATAGTATAGTCCTGCGTCAAGGGCTGGCATTGCGATGAGGGTGGAATGGGTCCGGTAGTCGGTCTCGGCGGGAAGGTCGGGCACCAGTTGTCCCACTGGTGTCTTTTTGTCTAGGGCTTTCAGAATTTCGTCTTTGTAAAGCCTATTGAATTCCTTCAGTTCTTTTTCGGTGATGCTGTAAACCAGCAGCTCGGGGTGTTCGACGTTTCGGTATTCAAGCACCACGGGGATGTCCTCTCCAGGCAACTGCACTTGGTTGAATGCAACGTTGACGTAAGGTGCGGTGATATGCTCGATGGTGCGTTTGCAATAATATGTATTCTTCTGGTAGTCTGCGACGGTTTTTTGGCAGAGCTCCAGCGCTTTGCGGTAATTGTCGAAGAGGCTGCTGTCGTTGGGGTTGTTTTCATATTGAGTAACCAGGCTGGAGGCATAGGCATAGACGAAGTGGGGATAGAAGTTGTTGCCTTTGTTGGCATCCATCAGGGAGAGCATGGCTTTCTGGTATTTCTCGACATCATCGAGGATGCCATCGACGAACTCGTATCTCTTGTAGTTGTTAAAGAGTGCGCATTCTTGATTGTCCTTCATGTTGAAGCCGATGAGCTGTTGGAAAATCTTCAGGCATTTGATGATGGGCTTGTCGCTATCGCCCAGGTCGGCTTTGACAAAGTCCTTGTCTTCGAGCCACCAGAGTTCCGTGTTCCAAGCGGGATCGAGATCGTCGGCCGTTTGGGATTCACTGTAGTGTTTGGCGACGCGGTGGAAGAGGAAGTCGAACATGGTGGGTTCATATTCCACATAGTTATCATGGTTTTTCTCGAAGAGGCAGAGGTAATCTTTGGTGTCGGCCTCTTGCAACTGCTTGACGGGCTTGAGGGCTTCGGCATAATGCTGGTCGATCAAGTCGAGGAAAGTCTGTTTGTCCCAATATTTCATCTCCTTGGAGCTTATGTCGCCATCAATAGCCAGGTTTTCCACGATGGTATATTCGTTCTCCTGTAGATAGTTGCCATAAACCTCAGCGATTTGGCAATGGAGGACGGCGCGCGACACTTCGTCGAGGGTTTCGAGTTTGCTGTTCGCGTAAGCAAGGTAAGCTTGTTCGGGTTCATCTTCGATGGTTTGGTTCATCACTTTCAGCCGATAGAGGATGGTCTTCAGCAACTGGATGTCGTTATGGTCCTTCAAGGCCTTTCCCTCGATTTCGTTCAGCACTTTTTCGGCGGATTCGGGAAGGGAGTTTTTAAGGTGTTCTTCGAATTGCTTCCACATGGTTTCGTATTTTTCAGTAGGTTTTACTTCTTTTGTTTTCAGTTTGAAGGAGAGCAAAGTTGTTGCAGCCAACAGCAGAGCGGCAATGATGACAATGTATCGTTTCATGATGAAAATTATTTAGGACAAAGATACATGAATAACAAAAAGCGTGCAAAATTATTTTATTACTTTTGCAGTCATGAAAAACGAATTGGAAGCTTTCGAGGTGGCATTCAGCGAAGTCCTGTCGAGCGAAGTCGTGTCGATGAACAGGATTTTGGGCTATATTGCCTCGGTCAAGGGCAAGCGGCTGCGCCCGAGGCTGGTGTTCTTGACGGCAAGGCTATTTGGTGAGCCCAATGAAACCACGATGAGGACGGCGCTGTTTGTGGAAATGTTGCACACTGCCACGTTGATACACGATGATGTGGTTGACGGCTCTGAATTCCGCCGGGGACAGCCATCGGTGAATGCCCAATGGGACACCAATACGGCGGTGCTGACGGGGGACTATCTGCTTGCCAAAGCCATGTCGTTGCTTTCTGGGCCTTCTGATTATCCTATTTTAAATGAGATGCTTAAGGTTGCCATGAAGATGAGCGAGGGGGAGATCTTGCAGAACGGAAAACTGAGTACGGAGAATGAGAAGGCTATCTATTTAGAGATTATAGAGCGTAAGACGGCGCAGTTGATTCGAGCCTGTTGTTTGGGCGGGGCGATGACGGTGCTTGAGGAGAAGGCAGAAGAAAGAAGACAGAAGTTAGAATTGGTAGGGGAGTTTGGGCTTAACCTGGGTTTGGTGTTCCAGATGAGGGATGACATTCTGGATAACGACGATGATTTGGCAACCGCTATAGCTGAACAGCAGTTGCCATTATATTTGGATAAGGCTTTGAAAGGTTTGGACGCCTTGGCCCCCATGGTGAAAGATCAAGAAGCTTGGGCGCAACTAAGGGAATTGACGGTGTTTTGCGCTGAACGCAACCATTAAAAAATTGAGACGCGCTTTGGCGCGTCTCAATTTTCGATTTTCAATTTACTTGAAGGCGTTCTCGCTCAAGCCTTTGCCACTCAAGGCAAGATCCTTCATGTAGCTTGGGACTTCCTTGCCAAGGTATTTATCGACGTATAGCTTGGAGAGGTATTGGCCGAGCATGAAGCCGTGGCCGCGGAGACCTGTCAGCATGCCGACTTCCGGGTCGACGATGTAGCGTGGCTCCATGTAGTAGCCTGCCCACACTGCGTGGAAGCCCACGGAAGCAAGCTCTGGGATCCAGTCGGCGAACACTTCGGAGCAGATCTCGAGGAATTCCTTGCTGTTGTATTTCAGGTTCTGACGGGCTTCGAAGGCATCGCAGTCGGGTGAGGCGCAGCCGATGACCTGACCAGTATGCAAGAACTGTTGGCCATAGACGGCGCTGAAGCCCTTATAGTGTCGGCGGTCGATGATCATGTCAAGTGAGTCGCCGTTGGCGCCCAAGTTGGGTAGACGACGGGTGATGAAGGCTTGGTGCTTGACGGGATACAGCTGCGTGTCGATGCCGAGCATGTCGGTGAACTTCTCGGCGCCCCAGCCCATTGAGTTGACGAAGTGGTCGCAGGTGAACTCCACAAACTGTTTGTCGTGAGTATGGACGAGGGCCACGTATTTGTCGCCGCTCTTCTGCACGAACACCAGCTCGCAGTCTTCCATCAGACGGCCGCCGTGTTCGATGGCGATGCCGCGGATGTAGTCGATGGTACGTCCTGGGGTGGCCTGCCAGCAGTTCTTCGAGATCAGGGCGTGGCTATAGACGTTGCTATCCATGTTCCACAGCGGGGAGATCTCCTTACGGAAGTCCTTCTTGTCGATCATGTAGGCGTCGCTCCAGGCACGTGAGGCGTCGAGGGCCTTGTAGGTGGCGTCGTCGTGGACGAGGTTCACGTAACGCGTCAGTTTGAAGTCGATGTTATGGACGGCTTGGATGCTCTTGAAGATCTCGAGGTTATGGTTGGCAATGTCGGCGATGTCGGGGTTCGAGAAAGCCGGACGTCCGCCAGCGATGCAGCGCCATGAGGAGCCGCGGTCGTAGTTGACCAGCACGGGTTTCTTGCCTGCCTCAGCGAAATAACGGAAGGCGCCGCTACCAGCGATGCCGCCGCCTGCAATGAGCACCTCAACGGTCTCTTTCTTCACATCGTTACCCGTCTGGAACACGAAGGTCTCCTTACGGTTGGGCTGATACACGTCGCCTAGGGTGACCTGATTGGCCAAAGGAGCACGAGGTGATGACTCGCCTACGACCTCAATGCCATAGCCACGCAGGATCTGTTTGGCTCTCGACACGCAGCGCTTGCCACGGCAGGGACCCATGCCCATACGGGTGATATGCTTGAGCTCATCGACGGAGATGAATTTGCGGTCGCCGATGACATTGAGGATGGTCTTCAGATCCACATCCTCGCAATGGCACACGTAGGCATCTTCAGTGGTGACGGTGGCTGCTGTCTTTCCAGGCATCGGGTCAAGCATCATGAGACGCAATGGTTTTGGATAACGTTCTTTCAGGATGAATCCCTTGATATCCGTCATCACGGGCAGTTCTGTTCTCCACTTAGCGTTATCGACTTTCACGCGAACGACATGCGTCTTGTTGGGCTTGCGCATCACCTTCTCAATGATACCATCGCAGAGGATGGTGCCGTCGTTGTCAACAAGATAGGCCTCTTTGCCCTCTTCCACGTCATATTCGACCGGTAAGTAAACCACGTTCTTGTTGAGGTCGTAGCCGAAGATGGCCAGGCCAGGGCAGTGGTTCACGCACTGCATGCAGCCGATACACTTGTCGTAATCGACAACAGGTGTGGTGTTGGTTGAAGCCTTGGTAATGGCACCTTGCGGGCAGCTAAACGAGCATGGGTTGCAGGCGAACCCGTAGAGGCAGTCGAGTTGCACGAAAGGTTTGGCCTTCATGCGCTCTTTGCTCGGGAGGTTGGGCTCTTCGAGGATGCGCACAGGACGTTGTTGTGAGTCGATATACTGTCTCGAAACCTCGAGGTATTCGTCGTAGTTGTAGCGCACGCCAAGGTTTTGGGCCACCTCGAAGGCGGCTTGTTTGCCACGGAGCACGGCGCTGGTGCCTTCACCGATGCGGACGGCGTCGCCGCAGCCGTAGGTGTTGAGGCCGAAGACCTGCTTGCCCTTGGTGAGGATCTGGTCATCGGGAATGAGGCCGGTGCAGATGTTAATGATGTCGATATCGTCGATGATCTTCTCAGTACCCGGAATGGGCTTGAAGTTCTTGCATTCGGCGATGACAGCACCCACGATGCCGGTATGGTCCTCATTCGGGATGGCTTTCAGCAGCACATGCGAAGTCATGATCGGGATACCCAGACGACGCACACGATTAGCCTGTACAGGGAAGCCTCCTTCGTGGTCCATACCTTCGATGATAGCCTTGATGGTGGCCCCGGCTTGCATGCCTTGGTACGAGGTCAGGTAGCCGATGTTGCCGGCACCCACGGTAAGGACCTTTTTGCCCAGCAGTGTATGCTCTTGGTTCATCATCTTTTGGAAGACGGCCGCGGTATAGACACCTGGTACATCGTCATTTTCGAAGGTCGGCATGAAAGGCACGGCACCTGTGGCCACCACAAGATGTTCGGCATCCAGGTAGCTGATTTCCTGAGTGACGACGTTCTTCAGTGCGATACGTTTGCCTTCAAGGATGTCCCAAACGGTAGTGTTCAGCAGGATGCCTTCGTGGTTGTCACCCGCCAGCGTCTTGGCGATGTCGAAGCCGCGCATGCCGCCGAATTTTTTCTCCTTCTCGAAGAAGAAGAATTGGTGCGTCTGCATGTTGAACTGTCCGCCGATGTTGGCGTTGTTATCGATGACCATGTTGGCGATGCCAAGTTCGCGGAGCTTCTCGCGGCAGGCGAGACCGGCAGGACCTGCACCGATGATGGCAACGGTAGTCTTGTAGATTTTGAGGTTAGAGGTGAGAGGTGAGAGGTGAGAGGTGGCTGGCGTCTGTAATGATTTCTCACCTTTAACCTCTAACCTTTCAACTTCCTTCACGCCATCGACCTTGGTGATGCAGATACGGCGGATCTTGCCGTCAACGAGCATCTCGCAGGCGCCGCACTTGCCGATGCCGCATTCGAGGCTTCGGTTGCGTCCTGTGAGGCTGTGGCTGTGAACAGGATAACCGGCTTGATGAAGGGCGGCGGCGATGGTCTTGCCCCGCTGTCCTTTTACGGGTTTGCCTTCATACAGGAACTCCACGAGGTCTTCCTGCGGGATGTCCAAGATGGGGTGTTTTTCAATCTTATACATAGTTTCAGTGTTTTGTGTCTTGTTTTGAAAGGCACAAAATTATTAAAATCTCTATAAAATTATCAATTTGTTTCCAAAAATTCAACATCAAACCTCTTGACAAATTTAAAATAGTATGTATATTTGCGGTGTTAAAGGTAACGATAGTTATTAATTAGATAAAACAATGATATAATGAAAGATTCAAGTCATGTTGAAATCATTGAAGATCCTGTGAAAGAAGCTCGTAGGTATGTATTGAATGCTAGGGATATACTCAAAGAAAAGGCTGAACTAGATGTTGAAACTCAACTCTATAGGGATAGAAAATATGTTCGTATGGCAGGAAATACCCTTTGGAATGGGGTGCTGCTTATGCTAGATGCTGTTTTTCGAGTGAAGACCGATGATGGTTCTCGACCAGATATCAGGGATTACCGAAATGCAATCGTCAAACGAGACCTTAAACTACTCACTTTCGTCAATGCAGGATATGACATCATGCATCTTTCGATGGGATATGATGGAAATCCATACAAGGCAAATTGTCAAAAAGGAATAAGCCTTGCCAACGATATCATCAACCGCTGTGCTGCTATGATGTCTTCGTAGATAGCAGTCCGCAGGCTGCGTCGATATCTTGTCCGCGTGAGGCTCGGATGGTGGCGATGATGCCTTTGTCGTTGAGCGCATCACGGAAATAGGTCATGGTAGTGTTGTCGGGACTCTTCAAGGGGATGCCGGGCACGGCGTGGTAACGGATGAGGTTCACACGGCAACGCAGGCTGCCCAACAGACGGGCCATTTCCTTGATGTGGTCCTTGGTGTCATTGAGGTCTTTGAAGATGATGTATTCGAAAGAGAGACGGCGCTGGCCGTGCCAATCGTGTTGTTTCACCAGATGGATGACTTCCTTGATGGGATAGTTCTTTTCGATGGGCATGATCTTAAGGCGCTCATCGTGGAAGGGACTGTGCATGCTGATGGCGAGGTTGCACTTCGATTCGGCAAGGAAGCGCTTCAAGTTGGGGATGACACCGCAGGTGGACACGGTGATTCGGGTTGGGCTCCACCCCAAGGCCCATTCCTGGGTGAGGATGTCGAGGGAACGCATCAAGTTGTCATAGTTGTTGAGCGGTTCGCCCATGCCCATGAACACGATGTTGGTCAAGGTTTCGAACTCGGGCAGGCTGAGGATCTGGTTGACGATCTCGGCGGCACTGAGGTTCTTCTCGAAGCCTTGCTTCCCTGTGGCGCAGAATAAGCAGTCCATCTGGCATCCCACTTGGGTGGAGACGCAGAGGGTGGCGCGTTCCTTGTCGGGGATATAGGCGGCTTCCACGGTGCGCTCGCCAGCTGGGAAGAGGTATTTCTTCGTGCCGTCTTTGGAAACCTGTTCCTTCAACGGGGCAAAGAGTCCGACTTCAAATTTTTCTGCCAACAATTCACGCGACTTTTTGCTGAGGTTCGACATGGCATCGAACGAGGCGACACGCTTGTTGTATATCCAATCGATCAGCTGTTTTCCAGTGAATTTCGGCAGGCCGAGCTGATCTATGACCTCCTGAATCTCTGAAGGGGTCTTGCCTAATAGTATTTCTTTTTCTTCCATGGTGCAAAGATAGTGTTTTATGAAGATATTTTTCTATTTTTGCAACTTCTATTGAAAAACGCTGTAATTCATCCAAATGACAAACGACAAGAAAACAGGTGTATGGACCGCCTCGGCCTTCGTGGTGGCGAATATGATCGGGACGGGCGTGTTCACTTCGCTTGGTTTCCAGCTGCTTGAAACGACGAATGTATTTTCCATCATGCTGCTTTGGCTGTTTGGTGGCGTGATCGCCCTTTGTGGAGCACTCACTTATGCCGAGTTAGGTGCAGCCATGCCGCGTTCTGGTGGTGAATATCATTATCTTAGCAAGATATACCATCCCTCGGTGGGTTTTATCTCGGGGTGGATTTCCCTGTTGATCGGTTTTGCGGCCCCTGTGGCGTTGACTTGTATGGCGCTTTCATCCTACGTCTGCAGGCTATTTCCTGTCATCAACCCGAAGTGGCTTGGCGTAGGTGTGTTGACCTTGATCACCTTGATCCATACCCGCAACCTCAAGTTCAGCGGGTCTTTTCAAAATGTGTTCACTATTATCAAGGTTATCATCATCATTGCCTTCATCGTCTGCGGCTTCGTGTTGCCGGGACAGCCACAGGACTACAGTGCCCAGACCTTCTCAGCGAAGGATGTTTTCAACCCCGGCTTCGCTGTTGGGTTGATTTGGGTCTATTACGCCTATTCAGGGTGGAATGCTTCGACTTACATGGCGAGTGAGATCGAGAATCCCAAACGGAACTTGCCTTTGTCGCTCATCCTCTCCACCTTGGTGGTTACGTTCCTTTACCTGCTGCTGAACTTTGTTTTCCTGCACTCTACTCCCATGAGCGATTTGGCAGGTCAGGTAGAGATCGGCCTGATTAGTGCGCGCAATATTTTCGGCAACAACATCGGCAACCTCATGGGTTTGATCATTTCGGTATTGTTGCTGTCGAGTATCAGTTCCATGGTCTTCATGGGTCCTCGTGTTGCACAGGTGATGGGTGAAGACCATCGCATCTTCCGCTTCCTCTCCCATAAAGACAAAAAAGGCGTCCCGATGGCTGCCATCGGCTTCCAATATGTGATCAGTTTCCTGCTCATCATCACCAATTCGTTCGAGATGATTACCAAATACACGGGCATCCTGCTTTCGCTCTGTTCGCTGCTCACGGTGTTCGGCGTGTTCATCCACCGTCGGAAATATCCTGATTTGAAACGCAGCTACAAGACCCTCGGTTATCCCGTCACGCCCATCATCTTCTGCATTTTGATCATCTGGAGTATTGTCTATCTGGTGCATGAGGACTATGTGAAGACTTTCGTAACCCACGACCAGTCAGTGATGTGGATGTCACTCATGAGTTTCCTGACTTTGTTGTCGGGTGTCATCGTTTATCTAATCGACCGTAGAATGACAACTAAACAAAACATACAATGAAAAAACACTATCTCTTATCTTTCGGTCTTGTGCTTTTTGCAATGACCGTCTTTGCAAGTTGCACAAGCAATGGAGGCGGCAAAGCTGCTCAAGAAACCGCAACCGACTCCATCCCGGAAGTCGTTGAAATCGATCCTTACGTGCGTCCCGTTGCCGATCCCGTCCTTAATTCCACTGCTCGTATTTTGGCCGGTCTTCCACTCGAAGAAGGCGACACGCTTTATGCACTCACGCAGACCAACGAATGGAAACAGCACGCCCAGACTATGGACAAGATGTGGGCGAAATGCCAGGTGACCCTTGACAAAGTGGGTGCCATCCGCGACAATGATCTGACGGCTATCGTGGATCGTGCTAGTAACGTCTTTTATTCGTTTAGCGGACCTGACTTCAACTTCATGACAGCTTTCTTCCCCATGGCTGAGACGTATTATATGTTGGCCTTGGAACCCACAGGCAAAGTCATCGCTCCGGAGGGCGTGAATGGGAAGGTCTATAAACAGATGCAGAAGACCCTGCAGGTCTTGCTGGGCAGCAGCTTTTTCATTACCAAAGACATGGCTGTCGATATGCACACGAATGAGATCGATGGCACCATTCCCGTTTTCATGGCGCTGATGGCCAGGATGGGATACGAGATTGTCTCTATTGACTACCAAGATCTTACCAATGACGGTGCTTGGGTTGACGTGAAAGAGAACAGTCCTTTCATCAAGATACGTTTCTTCCGTGACGGAGAAAAGCCGATGGAACAGACGCTGTATTACCTTTCAAGCAATATCGCCACCACGAAGTTCGATCCTCGGGTGCAGGCCATGATCGACAAGATCGATCCTGAGACTACGGCCTCGTTTGTGAAGTCTTGCTCCTATTGCCTCCATGAGGAGAAATACTCCCAGATGAGACAAGATATCCTGGACCACAGCTTTGCTTTGATTCAGGACGACACAGGTATTACCTATAATACCTTGTTGGAGAATGGCTGGAAAGTCACAATTTACGGAAAATATACCGATCCTCTCGCCGTGTTTGGTCGTAGCGTCTATCAGAAGTCGCTCGACGAAGTCTGCAAGAAAGGCGAAGGCATTCGTCCGCTGGGCTTCCGTTTCGGATATAATGCCGCCGGCTCTGTCATGATGGTTGCCGAGAAGCAATAAACAACGTAGTTTAAATGCGGAGGGTTGTCATTCCTATTTTATTAATAATGATGTTGGTGAGTATCGTGGCTCATGCCCAGATTCTTACCAGTAGTAATCTGCCCATTGTGGTCATTGAGACCGATGGAGGAGTCACTATTCCTGACGAGCCCAAGGTGCCAGGAACCATGAAAATCATTTGGCATCCTGATGGTTCGCGTAATTATCTGACCGACATCAACAACCCTGCATTTCTGAACTATGACGGGCGTATCGGCATAGAGACTCGAGGCTATACATCTCAGAGTCTTCCGAAAAAACCTTATGGTTTGACCACCTATCAGGCCGATGGGGTCACCAACAACAACGTCAGTATCTTAGGTATGCCAGAGGAAAATGACTGGGTTTTAAATTCCTTGGCATACGACGAGACGGGAGTGCGTGACGTGCTTTCGTATGATCTTTCAGAGCGTTTGGGACAGTATGCGCCCCGCCGAGTGTATTGCGAGGTGGTGGTCAATGGTGACTATAAGGGATTGTATGTCTTCATGGAGAAGATCAAAGTGGATAAGAACCGCGTCAATATTCAGAAATTGGACGAAAGCTGCAATGCCTATCCCGAGGTCACGGGGGGTTACATCATGCTGACCGACCGCAGTGATTACAACGATTTGGCTTGGACGATGCCCACCTATTTGTCAAACTGGTGGGGAAACATCAATGCAGAATTTGTCTATTGTTACCCCAAAGCAGAAGATATTACCAGTGCACAATTCGATTATATCCATAATGAGTTCAACAGACTCGCCTCGGTAGCGTCCTTCCAAAACACTTCTTTGGTATCGGGCATCCCCTCGGTGATTGACGTACCTTCTTTTGTGGATTTTATGATAATCGGTGAAATCAGTTCGAATGTCGATATTTATCAGTTGAGCACTTTTTTCCATAAAGACCGGAAAGGCAAGCTCCGTGCTGGGCCCGTGTGGGATTTTAACCTGGCCTACGGTCATGATGAGTTTGGTAACCGAAGCCGCTACGATGTTTGGCAATTCGATAATAGCGACAATGTGGGGCCAAAGTTCTGGAAGGATATTTTCAGTAACGATGAGTTTAGCTGTTATTTTGCTCGACGGTGGTATGAGTTGACCCAGCCAGGACTGCCATTGAGCTATGAACAGCTGTGTTCACGCATCGATGAGTTGGATGAACTTATTTCAGAAGGTGTTGGTCGCGACAACCAAAGGTGGAGTAGGATGATAAATCACAGCAATGCCCTTGTGGAGATGAAGAATTGGATTCAGCAGCGTATTATCTGGATGAATCAACACGTTGGTTCTTATTCTGATTGTGCCAATATAGATTTACCACCTTTAGTCATCTCAAAGATTCACTACCATCCAGAAGATTGGTGGGGTATTGACGGAGATCGTTTGGAATTCATTGAGATTACCAACAACGGAGATACAGAGGTGGATCTGACGGGGATTTATTTCCGTGAACTGGGCGTTACATACGGTTTTCCTGTGGGTGCTACGTTAGCCGCCCATGAGCCATTGCTGCTCTGTTCCGACTCATTAGCTTTTATCGACTATTATCACATAATGCCATTTGGACAATACAGCCGTAATCTCTCCAACAAGTCGGAGAATCTTGTGTTGGCCGATGCTTGGGGCAACGTCATAGACCAAGTACATTATTATGATAGTGATCCTTGGCCTTGGGAAGCAGACGGCGAAGGGGCTTATTTGGAGCTTATCGATTTGGATCTGGACAACAGCTTGCCCGAGAATTGGACGGTGGGCTATGATCTTACCGATGTTTCAGAAAGCGACGTGTCAGAGGAAGGGTTCCGGGTTTATCCCAATCCTGCTGATGGTGCCGTAACCATTGTTGGAGGGAATGGTGATTACTGCATCACCAACATGTTGGGTCAGCGCATGATGACGGGTCAGCTCTATGGAGACTCCCAGCAGGTAGATGTCAGCAGGTTGTCAAGCGGAATGTATTTCCTCACGATAGGAAACAAGACGAAAAAGTTGATGGTGAAATAAAAAATCAACCCAACCTAACCATCAGGTCAAGTTGGGTTGAATAAAAACCGACTTCTAAATCATTTCATTGCCTGTTCCACAGCCACGGCGACGGCGACGGTGGCGCCCACCATCGGGTTATTACCCATGCCGAGGTAGCCCATCATCTCGACGTGAGCCGGGACGGATGAGGAACCAGCGAACTGGGCGTCGCTGTGCATGCGGCCCATGGTGTCGGTCATGCCGTAAGAGGCAGGGCCAGCTGCCATGTTGTCAGGATGCAGGGTGCGACCTGTGCCACCGCCAGAAGCCACTGAGAAGTAGGGCTTGCCGGCGAGGAGACGCTCTTTCTTATAGGTGCCTGCCACAGGGTGTTGGAAACGGGTCGGGTTGGTGGAGTTGCCAGTGATGGACACATCGACATTCTCCAGCCAGAGGATGGCCACGCCTTCGCGGACGTCGTCGGCACCATAGCAGTTCACTTTGGAGCGGAGTCCCGTTGAGTAGGGGATACGTTCCACTACCTTCACTTCGCCGGTGTAGTAGTCGAATTCAGTGCGGCAGTAGGTGAAACCGTTGATGCGGCTGATGATCTTGGCGGCGTCTTTGCCGAGGCCGTTGAGGATGACGCGCAGGGGTTTCTGACGCACTTTGTTGGCCATCTCGGCGATCTTGATGGCGCCTTCGGCGGCAGCGAAACTCTCGTGGCCAGCCAGGAAGGCGAAGCACTCGGTCTCCTCACGGAGCAAACGGGCGGCGAGGTTGCCGTGGCCGATGCCGACCTTACGGTCGTCAGCGACGGAGCCGTCGATGCAGAACGACTGGAGGCCTTCGCCGATGGCTTCAGCGGCGTCGGCAGCGTTCTTGCAGCCCTTCTTGATGGCGATGGCAGCACCACAGGTGTAAGCCCACTTCACGTTCTCGAAGCAGATGGGCTGGGTTTCCTCAGCCATCTTATAAGGGTCGATGCCTTTGGCTTCGCAGATCTCGTCGGCTTCCTCGATGCTCTTGATACCGTATTGGTTCAATACTTTCAGGACATTGGCCATGCGGCGTTCCTGACTTTCGAATTTAACTTCTCTTCTTGCCATGGTATGTCCTCCTTATTCTTTACGTGGGTCAATGTATTTTGCGGCGTCGGCGAAACGGCCGTAGGTGCCGGTGGCTTTCTTCAGGGCTTCGTTGGCGTCGTCGCCTTTCTTGATGAAGTCCATCATCTTGCCGAGGCTGACGAACTCGTAGCCGATGATCTCGCTGTTCTCGTCGAGGGCGATGCGGGTGCAGTAGCCTTCGGTCATCTCCAGGTAACGGGGACCCTTTTCGAGGGTTCCGAACATGGTGCCGATCTGGCTGCGAAGTCCTTTGCCAAGGTCTTCGAGGGATGCTCCGACGAGCAGTCCGCCTTCAGAGAATGCCGATTGTGAGCGGCCATAGACGATTTGCAGGAAGATCTCGCGCATGGCGGTGTTGATGGCGTCGCACACGAGGTCGGTGTTCAAGGCTTCGAGGACGGTCTTGCCAGGCAGGATCTCAGCGGCCATAGCGGCGGAGTGGGTCATGCCAGAGCAGCCGATGGTCTCAACCAAAGCTTCTTGGATAATACCGTCTTTCACGTTAAGGGTGAGCTTGCATGCTCCCTGTTGCGGGGCACACCAGCCGATGCCGTGGGTAAACCCGCTAATGTCTTTCACATCTTTGACGCGCACCCATTTGCCTTCCTCCGGTATCGGAGCGCAAGGATGGTTGGCGCCTTTCTTCACGCAACACTGATGTTGCACTTCTTGTGTGTAAATCATTATGTTATTGTTTTTATTGTTTACAAAAACAGCCCCCAAGAACACCTGGAGGCTGCCTAAAGTACCGAAGGCCGGGATCGAACCGGCACGAGTTTAACCTCATCGGTTTTTGAGACCGACGCGTCTACCTATTCCGCCACTTCGGCATGGTTTTCAACGAACGAGGCTGCAAAATTACAAAAAAATCCATTTATACAACCTTTTTTGAAAAAAACTTTGGCTATCTCATCATAAAGCCGTACCTTTGCAGCCCGAAAAAACCAAACTTTTTCAGCGATGTCAGGAAAATTCGTTTCCATTTTTGCAGGAAGGGCTACTCAGGAACTCGGCACCAAGATCGCCGAAGAATACGGCCGCATTGAGAACAAACCAGACTTCAAATTGGGTAAATCTTCAGTGGTTGTTTTCTCGGATGGAGAGTTCCAGCCTTCGTTTGACGAGAGCATCCGTGGTCATCACGTGTTTATCGTGCAATCCACCATGCCTCCGACTGAAAACTTGATGGAACTGCTGTTGATGATCGATGCCGCCAAACGCGCTTCGGCACACAAGGTCATCGCAGTGATTCCGTATTTCGGATGGGCCCGCCAAGACCGTAAGGACCAGCCACGTGTGAGCATCGGCTCGAAAATGGTGGCCAACATGCTGACGGCAGCCCATGTCGATCGTATCATCACCATGGACCTGCATGCCGACCAGATCCAAGGTTTCTTCGACATCCCGATGGATGCCTTGTACGCCTCCAGCATCTTCATCGACCATATCCAGAAGATGAACATCGACAACCTGCTGATTGCCGCTCCTGACCTTGGCGCTTCAAAACGCGCTTCGGCCTACGCCAAACGTCTGGGATGTGACTTGGCTGTCTGCCATAAGCAACGTGCCCGTGCCAACGTGGTTGAAAGCATGACCCTCATCGGCGATGTGAAGGACAAGAATGTCATCATCTTGGACGACATCATCGATACTGCTGGCACCATCGTGAAAGCCGGTCAGGTGATGATGGATCACGGCGCCAAGAGCGTCCGCGCCTTCGCCACTCATGCCGTGTGCAGCGGCCCTGCCATGGAGCGTCTCGACAATTCGGTGTTCGAGGAAGTTGTGGTTACCGACTCTATCCCATTGCCGGCGAATGCTTCCAAGAAGATCAAAGTAGTGAGCACCGCGAAACTGTTCGCTGATGTGATCCGTCGCATCGAGAACTACGAATCGATCAGCTCATTGTTTAAATAACGGAAAACGTAAAGTTGTTAACTGAACAACTGAACAACTTAATAACTAATAACTTAAAACAAACACCATGAAAACTATCTCATTGAGCGGTTCTCTTCGCGAGAACGTAGGGAAAAAAGATGCTAAGGCTTTACGTAAAGCCGAAATGGTGCCGTGCGTCCTTTATGGCGGCGACGAGCAAATCCACTTTGCAACCGAGGCAAAGAACTTCAAGAAGATCCTCTTCACCCCGGAGTGCTTCATCATCAACATTAACTTGGGTGACAAATCTTACAACGCCATCCTTCAAGATGTCCAGTATCACCCTGTGACCGACAACGTGCTGCACGCCGACTTTCTCCTGGTGAAGGAAGACAAGCCCATCACCGTTGTTCTGCCTATCGCCATCGAAGGCTCAGCCCCTGGCGTGATGCGCGGTGGTAAGCTGAAACAAGCTGTCCGTAAGATCAAGGTCAGCGGTCTTGCCAAGGACCTCCCAGAAATCATCACTGTCAACATCAGCAACCTCAACATTCTCGATTCCATTAAGGTCCGTGACCTCAACATCGAAGGTGTTACCATGGTGACCCCTGGTTATCAGGTCATCGTCGAGGTTCGCGCTGCACGTGGTGCCTCTGTCGCTGCAGAAGAGACTGAAGAATAAATCATTCTTTCAAAAATTGGAGAATTAGAGATTTCAAGAACTCGAAATTGAAATCTTTAATTCTCTGTTTTTTTGATAAATAATAAACGATGAAATACCTGATCGCCTGTCTCGGAAACATCGGTGCCGAATATGATAATACCCGGCACAATGCGGGTTTTCGGATAGGTGACCGTTTAGCCGAGGATCTTGATTTCACTTTCACTACCGGCCGACTGGCTCAGGTGGCGGAGGTGAAGTTCCGAGGTAAAACGCTTATTGTCATCAAGCCGACAACCTACATGAACCTCAGTGGCAAGGCGGTTAAATACTGGCTGGACCAGGAAAAAATCCCTATCGAGAATCTGTTGGTCGTCAACGATGACATCGCCCTTCCCTTGGGCACCATCCGTCTCCGCAAAAAAGGCGCCGACGCCGGTCATAACGGATTGACCGACATCATTGAGAAACTGGGAACCAGCGTCTTTTGTCGCTTGCGCTTCGGTATCGGCGACGATTTTCCTCAAGGCCACCTGGTTGATTTTGTCTTAGGCCATTGGAAACCTTCGGAGGAACCCATTGTGGATGAAACTGTTGACAAGGCGGTCGAAGCCATCAAGAGCTTTGTGGTTCAGGGTCCGGACAGGACGATGAATCAGTTTAATTGAAAGAAGTCAGAAGAAAGGAGTAAGAAGTAAGAATGAAAAAACATCTTTTCCTTATTGGTTTGATGACATTGGTTCTTGCTTCTTGCAGCACTGATGTCGATCTTTATAATGACTACAAGGACATCCCTGTCGTTTATGGCCTGATCGATGCTCAGGCGGATACCAATTATATCAAGATTACCAAGGCTTTTTGCAGCGATAACAGCCATCCCATCGATGCCAATGTCATCGCTCTTATCTATGATTCGAGTAACTATCCATGCAAACTCGATGCTTTCATTGAAGAACTGAAAAGCTCGTCAGGCCAACATTTTGAACCAACTGGACGTATCTTGTGGCTAGATACCTTGACAATCCACAACAAAAAGCCTGGTCATTTTTATTCTCCCCACCAGCAATTGTATTATACCGCCGAGCGTTTTAACACAAATACCAGCGGCAATAAATACCGATACAAGCTTAATATAGTCAAACCTGATGGTGATACCGCCACAGCGGAGACGGGTATTGTAAGTGGTAATACAAGGGTCATTACATCGAAAGTGGATTTTCAATCAACACCAAGCAATGAATCGAATGAGTTGCTGTTTAAGTCCACCGAACAGGCAATGCTTTATGAAATCGCCATGCAATTTGATTATTGGGAAGTCTATCCAGGGAAGCCCAGGGTAAAGAAAGAGGTTTCTTGGTCATATGGCACCAAACGCCTTACAGAGTATGAAAAAGTGGTTGGCACCGAAGACTTTTACAAGCTGTATTATTCTGTGAATACTTTATTCAATATGTTGGAAACGGCTATTGGGAACGACACTGTATGGGATGTGAATCACCCTAATGTGATGCGCTATATGGGCGATTTCATCGTTTATATTTCTGCCGCTGGCGAGGACTTTAATGATTATTATCAATTCACTCAAGCGATGCAGAACGGGCTCAGTCTTTCGACGGATTATAGCAATATAGAAGGCGGCTGCGGTTTGTTTTCATCTCGCATCCTGGTGCGCAATACACTTCGATTGTCTTCGGGTACAAGATTCGATCTTTTCCGTAAACCTTGGGGTTTTCAGGAACAATAGCTTCCTGTTTTCCAATCTTTCAAAGATCCTCCAAAGATATCAAATCTCACAAATCTGCACTCCAGCGGACCGTTCCACACTGGGATCTTGGTGGTGGGCTTTAGTCCTACATGCTTCAGTGCTACAGCATCGTCGGTGATGAGCCAGCATTGGTAACCTTGGAAGTTGTGCTTCAAGGTGTTGCCGATGTTTTCGTAGACCTGGTCGATGTCGTCTTCCTCCAAACGGTCCCCGTAGGGCGGATTGATGATGACGATGCCGCCGTCCTCGGGTGGCGTGAGGTCTTCCATGTTTTTCTTCATCAAGTGGATGTCGTGCTGCAAATGGGCGTTGTTGATGTTGCCTTCTGCGATGGCCACAGCCTTAGGGGAGCGGTCGGAGGCCCAGATCTCGTGCTCGAATTCAACGATTTGGCTGTCGGCTTCATCCTTGATTCTTTTCCACAACTCGGGATCCCAGTCGTCCCATTTCATGAAGCCCCATTGCTTGCGGTAGTAGCCTGCCGGGATCTTCATGGCGAACATGGCGGCTTCGATGGGAAGGGTGCCCGAGCCACACATGCAGTCGAGGAAGTTGCAGTCGGCCTTCCAGCCACTGAGTTGGATCAGACCTGCTGCCAGCACCTCGTTCATGGGCGCTTTATCGACCTGTTTCCTGTAACCGCGGTGATGGAGGCTCTCGTTGGAGCTGTCGAAGAGGATCTGCACCTTGTCCTCGCGGATATGCAAATTAATACGCAGGTCGGGGTTCAAGGTGTTGATGCTCGGTCGGGGTCCCATTACGTCGCGAAACTGGTCCACGATGGCGTCTTTCGTCTTCAGGGCGGCATATTGCGAGTGGGTGAAGAAACGTCCGCTGGTCACGGCATCGACACAGAAGGTTTGGTCGGTACGAAGCAGCTCCCACCATTGAATCTCCTGCACTTTCTTGTAGAGTTCATCAGGGTTCTTGGCGAAGAAGGTCTTGAAAGGTTTCAGGACCTTGAGTCCAGTGCGTACGTTGTAGTTGAGACGGTACATCATCTCCTTGTTGCCTTCGCAAATGACGGCGCGGTGCATCACCTTGACGTTTTTGGCACCTAAGTTTCTGATCTCCGCCGCCAGCACGTCTTCCAGTCCTGCGACAGTCTTGGTAATGAGTTGGTAATTGTCTTCCACGGGATGAAATTTTTGGCAAAAATAGGGATTTTACATTGTAGAAAAGAAAATTACTTTAACTTTGTTCCAATCATTCTCTAAACGTTAAAATTATGAAGAAATTAGTAAAACCCATGGTTGTTGCAGTCCTTATGTCCATCGTTATGGCAGGCTGCCGTGCTTATTTTTATGAAGAAAGAGGCGCACGTAACGTAGAGCCCAAACATCAAGTAGTCACCGTGCCCATTGTAGCCGATGTAGAGTTGCTTTCAACTGAGAAAATCACCTATTCGGAGACTTTTACCAAGGCTGATCTGAATAACATTGAAAGCTACAAATACGTGGTTCTTGCCCATGCCATCAAACAGTATAATGCAGACTTCATCATTGGTGCGATATACGATGTCAACTACACAAGCCAAGGCAGGACCCTTGAAGTGATTGTCACAGGTTTTCCAGCAAAATACAAAGAATTCCGCAAGGCGACTCCTGAGGACCAATGGTTTTTAGACAACAAGGTTCAATAATTCCCCAAACAGAATGTGATGAAAAGAATAATCTTAACTGCAATGTTGATAATGGCCTTTGCCATGGCTGGCATTTCGCAGACGGGGGTCTATTATGGAGGCGTTAGCAACCGAACCTTGAGGGAAACTGGGTTAATCCTAAGGCCTGAAGTGGGATGTGTTGTTCATCCTGGGGATTTCACTATGTCTGTTGGCGTAAACATGGGCTATCAATTTTCACCTAATATTTATGTTGGTGGTGGTATGCGTTTTTGTATCGAACTAGAGAGGAGGAAGTATAATCCCAATACTGGAGATTTTGGATACAACAACTTGGAATCCTTATACACAAGTGTGAGGTGGTATTGGCTCGATAGGCGGTCGTCGCCTTTTTTGGAATTGGATCTTGGAATAGGTAGATTTGATTTTACTCATGTTGGTTATGATGATTATTATAACAATTACTACGATAACTACGACGATTATTATTACCGCTATGATTATTATTACCGCTATGTGAGATTCTTGCCATATCTAAACATTGCTATTGGATACGATATTAAAAACTTTGACATAAAGATAGGTTTGGGTAGTTATGGTCCTTATATGGATAGTATCGGTGCATTTTTCACTCTTGGCTATAATTTCGTGGTGAAAAAATAGATAAGATGAAAAGAATATTTGTTTTTTTAGGCTTTGCCATATTGTTTTCTTTCGGTTCTTGCAAGAAAAAAGCCGCTGATATGATTATTGGACATTGGGAAATAAGCCGGTGTGAGAATAGCTATGGGAGGCCTGATTTTCATGAATCAGCTGTATGGGAGTTCTATGCCGATGGAACGTTTCGGTTTGAGGCGAACGATGGAATTCGTATGGGCGATTATATGGTGAATGGTTCTGATATTTATTTGAGTTGTTGTTCCCCTCAAAATGGAAGAATCGTCAATATGAATGGCAATGGGATGGTTTGGTTAATGGAAGATGGAAGTAGGATTCATTTTCAACGCACCGATCAATCCATTGACAATAGCTATGAAGGAGTTGAGTATTTCATTAATGCAGAACCTAGTCCTTTAGAAGGTGGTTTTGTCTATGGCCGTGGGTATTACTATGAGTATGATTATTGTAACCTTGAGGCCATTGCTAATCTGGGCTTCGTATTTTCCAATTGGACAGAAGATGGCGAGGTGGTTTCTTATGATGAGTACTATAGTTTTACTGTAGAGAGGAATAGACATTTGGTGGCGAATTTTATTTCAACAGCTCCTGTCTATGAAATTTTTGCCACGGCTAAGCCTGCGGGAGGTGGTACTATTTATGGTGATGGAAAATATAAGGAGTATGATGAGTGTACACTCCGTGCGGTCCCCTCTCCAGACCATGTTTTCCTGGACTGGACGGAAGATGGCGAGGTGGTTTCTAATGAGGAGTACTATCTTTTCCCTGTAACGAGGGATAGGCATTTGGTGGCGAATTTTTTAGCTTTTGTTCCATCACAAACCCTTCATTTTGAATGGAACGGCCATGTGTTTGAGTATGGAGAAACAATAGAGGCTTCTTATGATGAGAACATCGGTGAGTGGGCTAAGAATATTCAAATTCGGAACACGGCAGATTATAGTCAATCCGTTGTCATTGAAAAACAAGTCATTCATCAAGATCACGAAGACGCATTCGATTATTTTTGTTGGGGATTTTGCTATAGTCCACAGGTTATGGTTAGTAGACCTGTTGAGATGGGAGCGAATGAAGTTTCTGGCGAAAACGATTTGTCTTTTCATGCCTATGTACCTTACGGTGGAGTGTTGGTGAAATATTGTGCTTACAATGTTAATCATCCTTACGAACGTGCCAGTATTATTGTCAGTTTTAATTACTACTAAAAACATATTTATGAAAAAACTAGTTTTAATGATAGCGTTGTTGCTGGCCTTTGCTTTGCCGGTTATTTCCCAGTCGGGCATCTATTCCGGAGGTATGAGCGGAATTGCCAAACACGACTTGAGGAAAACAGGATTGATAGTGAGGCCTGAGATCGGATTTGTTTATGGTGAGAACTGGGATCACATATCTGGCATGCGCAACGAACAGTTTATTACTTTTGGTGCAGATGCGGGATACCAGATCTCACCCCATATTTATTTGGGAGGAGGTCTGGGGTGTTTTGTGAGTTTGTATAGCTATTACAATGGCCATTGGGGTTTGCTTGGATATCGCGATAAGATAGTTCCTCTATACGCTAGTTTTAGGTGGTATTGGTTTGATGGACTTTCATCACCGTTTTTGGAGTTGGAAGTAGGTGGAGAAATAAGTGTAGGTGGGGATGGTGCCGATGGCTCCTATTTCATAAATCCCGCTATCGGATATAATATCAAGAACTTCGATATAAAGATAAGCGCCCCTATAATTCGTGGTGTTGGTGTTTGTGCTACATTTGGTTATAACTTCTTGATTAAAAAGAAATAAAATGAAACAACTACTTGTTCTATTAGGCATTGTCACGGCATTTGTTTTCAGTTCTTGTACCAAAAAAGCCTCCGATGCTATTGTGGGGAACTGGATCTTAAATCATGTGGAAAATTATAACTATGGCTCTCAACTGGGGGACTTTCAACAGGAGATGATTTGGGAATTTGGCGCAGATGGGACGTTGCGGTTCGAAACGCCCGAAGGCGTGGCTGAGGGCTCATATAGCGTGGATGGTTCCAATATTAAGTTGAGATACGGAAAAAACGTCACTCAATATAATTTTGATGGGACAATCACCGATATGGATGAGAATAGTATGATTTGGAGCCACAACTCTGGTTACATGTATTTTTATCGCACGGATGAATCCATTGCGGAGACTCCGTCACAAACCGTTCGTTTGGAATGGGATGGACGTGTTTTTTATGATGGAGAAACGGTAACATGCACCAACGATGAAAATGGTTCCGGTGACCTGGTTCAGCATATTCAAATCCGCAACCGCACCGATGAGACGAAATGCTATGTCATCGAAAAGGAAGTCATTCAAGGCTTGGATGGCGTAACGAATTCGATCAGTTCCAATCGGGTTTGCGTGTCCGCTCAAAGTGTGAATGATGAAAATCTTTCGTTTCATGCCATTTATGAAGATCAGGTTTATGGCATGGTCATCGTGGAGTATTACGTCTATGAGGAAAACCATCCCGATGAGCGCATCAGCCTAACGGTGCGTTATAATAGGTTTTCAGGTGACATTCCCGAAGGTGCAACAATCTCCGTTACAGGTGATTGCTGGTTTGTGCTTGATCATCAGTATTCCGACGGAGAGACCATCCATTTGGAAAACGCTACCTTCGGATTGTGTGGTGCTGCTGATGACGGATGGCATCAACAGTTGATAAGCGGTGGTGAAGAGGGTGCTGGAGATCGTTTGAGAATTGGGCAAGCAGAATGCCATCTTTATTTCAATCTGGGCGATACAGATTTGTATTTGTATGGTTATGCTACTTCCATAGCAGATGGGTATATTCTTGACAATGCTAATATTGTGTTTTCGCCGTCAAGTCTTTACATTAATGGGGAATGTGTTGCTTCTTATTCTACAAAACATCTTGACTTGAGTACGGATATGTGCCTTTTTGCCAATAATGAATCAGGCTGGGATGTTGTCCGTAATCAGACGGTAACCTTAGGCACGGTTACTATTACAAATGCTTATGGCAACGTCACCGCCAAGTACATCCCCATGCTTGATAATAACGGAATTCCCTGTTTCTATAATTCCGTGTTGGGAACCTATATATACCACAGTGGTGGCGGCACGCCGATTTACCACCCAGGGAATTAACGGTTTCTTCTGAAATTTCTTAAATTATCATAAATAGTTTGGAAAAAAACAGCCATGTTATTTCTAAACCAATCCGATAATTTCTTATTTTAGCCGATTCTTTTAAGTTGAAAATTGAGAATTGAAAATTGAAAATATATGAGCACTAATTTTGATCCTCGCGCCAACTACGAGCAGACCAAGAAAGAGATCGGCTACGTGGAGCGCAAAAAAGCCAAGCAAAGAGATTACAACCACATTGGCTTCATGTCGGGACTGGAAGTGCACCAGCAGATCAAGACCAAAGAGAAGCTGTTCTGCCACTGCCCAGCTGGACGATTCAATAAATTTGAGGACTACGATGCCGAGCTGATCCGTCACATGCGCCCCACGCTTTCCGAGCTGGGCGAATACGACGGCACCGCCTTGATGGAGTTCAAGACCAAGAAGGAAATCGTCTATCGCATCAAAAACCAGACGGCATGTACCTACGACATCGATGACACGCCGCCGTTTCCCATCAACAAGGAGGCGCTGCACAACGCCATCGTCATCGCCTTGAGATCGAATCTCAATATCGTGGGCGAGGTGCACATCACCCGTAAGCAATACCTCGACGGCTCCATCCCGACGGGCTTCCAGCGTACCGCCATCGTGGGCGTGGAAGGCCTGCTGAAGATGCCCAAGAAGGACATCCGCCTCATCCAGCTGAGCGTCGAAGAAGATGCTTGTCGCGAGATCAGCGATATCGGACACCGTCGTATCTATCAGACCGACCGTTTGGGCGTGCCGTTGATTGAGACGGTGACCTACCCCGATTGCAAGAACCCCGACGAGTTACGTGAGACCTGCGAATACATCCGTTTCCTGGGCCGTTCCACTGGCCTTGTCCGCACGGGCATGGGCGCCGGCCGTCAGGACGTCAACGTGAGTTGCAAGGGCGGTACCCGTGTCGAGCTCAAGGGTGTCCAACACGCCAAATGGATCCCGGAGCTGTCGCACAACGAGTGCTTCCGCCAGTGGTCGCTGGTGCAGCTTGCCGAGAAGCTCAACAAGAAACTTAAGAAAGCCCATTGGAAGGTCGAAGTGGCCGACGTGGGCTTCAAGACCGATTATACGCCGATCTGCGATGCCAAAGCCGCCGACGGTGCCTTGAAAGTCGTGAAATTGCCTGGCTTCCGTGGCGTGCTGTCGCACTTCACCCAACCAGGCAAGATGTTTGCCGATGAGATTGCCGACCGCCTGAAGGTCATCGCCTGCCTTGAGCGTCCCAACATGCTTCATGACGAGATGTTTGAGCCGGTGCTAGAACCCTCTGTGTGGCGTAAGCTCGGCAAGAAGGTCCATGCCACCGACAAAGATGCCCTTATCCTGATCTGGGGTCCCAAGAACGACATGCCTACTGCCATCGAGACCATCGAGGAGCGCTGCCTGATGGCTTTCGACGGCGTGCCGAAAGAGACGCGTAAGGCCATCTGCAACGGCATCACCATCTTCGAGCGTGTGCTGCCTGGTGCCGACCGTATGTATCCCGATACCGACTCAGCTCCCATCCCGTTGGATCCGAAGGAGATCGAGGCGATGAAGAAAGAACTGCCCTCCGAGGTTATCGACCGTTACTACAAGCTGAAGGAATGGAACGTCCCGCAGGACTGCTTCACCTACATCTTTGCCAAGAACTGGTTCCCGGCCATGAACGACATCGTGGAAAAACTCGGCGTGGATGGCCGCATGTTGGGCTGCTTCGTGGGCATGAGACTGAAGAACCTGATGTGCAAGAATCCCGATTCACAATTCAATGGCGAGACGCTTTACAAACTCTTTGCTTTCTTGAAACGTGAGAAACTCAACTACCGTCTTGCCTGGAACATGGCACCGACTTTGGTGAACGATGCTTCCATGGATGCCAAGGAAGTGCTTCGGACCATTGGTTTCCGCAGAGCTTCGGAAGACACCATCAGCAAGAAACTGGAAAAGCTGATGACGACCTACATCCCACGCAAGAAGTTCCATGCTGCCGTCAACAAGCGCAACTGGATCATGGGTCAGATGAAAGAGGCGGTGGGTAACATCGAATTGAAGAAATTGGCTAACAACATCAAATAACGAAGAACATGGCTGAAGATTTTTTCCAAGGATATTGGGGTGCCTCGCTTGAGGTGCTCAAGAAATATAACTGCCGCGTGTGGAGCCAGGCCGAGTGCCATACCACAGGCGGCCTCTTCAAAGGCACGATCTTGCCCCGCGCCGCTTTCCAAGATGACCAGCATATTGTGATGAAGGTCAACACGGGCTATAACATCGGTGTCGATATCAGCACCATCACCAGTATGGTGGAGACCGACTACAAGAAGGCCAACTACCACATTCCGGAGAAGGAATTCCCCTACACGGAAGGCCTTCCTCACGTGAAGTTGTTGGGTACGGGAGGCACCATCGCCTCGCGTTTGGACTATCGCACGGGTGCTGTGATTCCCGCTTTCTCGCCTGGCGAGCTCTATGGCGCCGTGCCAGAGCTGGCCGACATCTGCAACCTTGACACGGAGAAAGTGTTCGCCGTGTTCTCCGAGAACATGTCGCCAAAGGAGTATATCGCCCTGGCCAAGAAGATCGGTGAGGAAATCCAAAACGGCATCGACGGTATCGTGATCGGTCACGGTACTGATACCTTGGCTCACACCGCCGCCGCTCTGACCTTCATGTGTCAGAATTTGCCGGTGCCGATCGTGTTGGTGGGTTCCCAGCGTTCTTCAGACCGTCCTTCGTCGGATGCCGCTTTGAACCTGATGCATGCCATGACCGCCGCTGGTCACGGTGATGTGGCCGAGGTGATGGTTTGCATGTTCGGTCCTACCTCCGACGAATATGGCTTCCTGCATCGTGGCACTCGTGTGCGCAAGATGCACTCCAGTTACCGTTCCACCTTCCGTACCATAGGCGACACGCCAGTGGCTACCGTGGATCGCAAACGTGGCGTGGTGCCCATCAAGGATGAGTATAACCATCGCCGCGCTGACCGCGATGTGAAGATCATTCCAACCTTTGACGACCGTGTTGCCATTCTCTACTACTATCCTGGCATGAAACCTGACGTGCTAGACGCTTTGGTTGACAATGGATACAAGGGCATCATTTGGGATGGCACTGGACTGGGTCACGTCAACCGCGGTATGTTCGATTCCATCCAACGTGCCACCGAAAAAGGCGTTCACCAGTACATGACGGTGCAGACTATTTGGGGCTATGCACACATGTTCGTGTATGATACGGGTCGTGACTTGATGAACCGAGGCATCATTCCGGCAGGCAACATGCTTGCTGAGACTGCCTACATCAAGTTGGGATGGGCTTTGGGCCAGACCCAGGATAGGGAAGAGGTTAAGAAGATCATGCTGACTCCTGTCAACAGCGAGATCACTCCTCGTGAACCTTACAATGGCTACCTCGTCTATCAGGGTGGCGTGCCTGAGGTTGAGGAGTTTATCCGCAAGGTGCATAAGTAGTTAAGAGATAAAAGATAAAAGTTAAAAGTTGCTCTTCAACTCTATTCAGTTTGCAATTTTTCTTCCGATAGTGTTTCTGCTCTATTGGTTTGTCTTCGACCGCTTCATCAGCAAGTCGAAGCACCAATTGAAGTTGCAGAACGCTTTCGTTGTGGCGGCGAGCTACGTGTTCTACGGCTGGTGGGACTGGCGCTTTTTGTTGCTTATCGCCTTTACTTCATTTTGCTCTTGGGGCAGCGGATTGCTTATTGGGAAGGCGGAAACGAAGGGGAAGGCCAAGACCTGGATGTGGCTGAACATCGTCCTCAATCTTGGCATCCTTGCGTTGTTCAAGTACTATGACTTCTTCGTTACCGAGTTTGCGCACTTGTTCCATGTCTCTACGGAAGGACTGCTTTTGAAGGTAATTCTTCCAGTTGGTATTTCGTTCTATACATTCCAGGCCCTCAGTTATTCCATCGATGTCTATCGAGGCAAGATAGCGCCGACAAGGGACATCGTCGCCTTCTTTGCCTTCATCTCTTTCTTCCCGCAATTGGTGGCCGGACCCATTGAGCGGGCTACGAACCTTTTGCCGCAGTTTTTGAAGAAAAGGGAGTTCCGCTACGACAATGCTGTTGATGGCATGCGGCAGATTCTATGGGGCTTGTTCAAAAAGATTGTGGTGGCTGACAACTGCGCCGTTTACGTGGACCAAGTGTTCTCCACTTATGCGGAGCAAAGTGGAAGCACCTTGCTAATGGCCGCCATCTTCTTTACTTTCCAGATTTATGGCGATTTCTCTGGCTATTCCGACATTGCCATTGGCACGGCAAAACTGTTCGGCATCAAACTGATGCGCAACTTCAACGTACCCTATTTCAGCAGGGATATTGCTGAATTTTGGCGCAGGTGGCATATAAGTTTGACGACATGGTTCAGGGACTATGTTTATATCCCATTGGGTGGCAGCCGAGTAAGTAAGTCGAAGGTCGTCAGGAATACCTTCATCATCTTCTTGGTAAGTGGTTTCTGGCATGGGGCCAATTGGACCTTTATTGCTTGGGGTGCATATCATGCAATACTCTTCTTGCCGTTGATATTGACTGGCAAGAATCGTAAATACACTAATCAAGTGGCTGAAGGACGATTTCTGCCTACGCTAAAAGAGATAGGTCAGATGCTTTTGACTTTCTTTTTGGCAGTGATTGGGTGGATCATCTTCCGGTCTGCTACCATATCGGATAGTGTCCATTACATTGTTGGGTTATGCGATGCCTCATTGTTTAGTGTTCCGTGGATGAAGACAGTCAATTCGTTTGTTCTTTTGGTGGGTTCGATTTTGATGATGATAGTAATAGAGTGGCTACAACGCAATAACGAGCACGGATTGTCACTTAATAAAACACTAGCCCGTCCATTGGTAAGATGGGGTTTGTATTTGCTTGTCACATTGATGGTTTTTGTTTTGCAATCTAACAAAGCGGTCCAATTCATTTATTTCCAATTCTGATGATGAAAAGGTTTTTGCTCAGACTACTGTTTTATGTGTGCGTGTATGTAATACTGCATGTTGTCGTGGTTTGTGCAGTTGGTCCCTTTGTCACCTTTTACCGCCCAGAATCAGGAGGGCATTTGTTTAGCAGAACGAAAGAGATTCCCAATTATAAGAACCCAGATGTTTTGTTTTTAGGTTCATCCCATGCATACCGAGGGTTTGACCCAAGAGTTTTTGACCAGGCGGGAATCGCTTCATTTAATTTGGGATCGTCAAGCCAAACACCGATGCAGACAGAAGTTCTTCTTAAGAAATACCTGGATGAGATTCAACCGAAATTCATTGTTTTTGATGTTTTTCCTATTGTTTTTCAATTGGATGGCATAGAATCGACGGCTGATTTGATTTCGTGTGACCATATTGATTCCAGCATTTGCAAAATGGCATTTAAATCGGGGAATGTTAAAGTCATCAATACGCTGATCTATGGACTGTATCAAGAATACGTCCGTGATATCAGAAATACGCTCAATGAAAGGATAATCATAGATGGAGATCAATATGTGCCAGGGGGATATGTTGAAAGACTAACCGATTCCACGTTGTTGGACAACGGCTCAATAAAAGTCAGGACGATTAATATCTTGCCAGAACAATTATCGGCTTTTGGTCGTTGTATTCAAATGATTCAAGATAGAGGGATTCCTTTTCTCTTGGTACAAGCACCTTTACCCCAAAGAACATATCATAATTTATTGAATTACAATGAGTTTAAAAATACAATAGCAACTTTTGGCAACTACATCGATTTCAATGAAGTGTTGCAGTTAGACGATTCTTGTTTTTATGATGAGGATCATCTAAACCAAAAAGGAGTTGAGTTGTACAATCATTGTCTGATAGAGGAGTTTATCCGCAAGGTGCATAAATAAGGGGGTTTTTTATAAAGTGCAAATTACATATTGGAAACCCCAGAAAAAGTTTGTACCTTTGCACCGATTTTTAAAATACGTATTTTTATTATTAATTTATTCGAATAAATCATGAATCCTACCCACATTGAACACATCGGAATTGCGGTTACCAGTTTGGAAGAATCCATTCCGTTTTTCGAAACCCTTCTTGGCACCAAGTGCTACGCCATTGAGGAAGTTGCCGACCAGAAAGTGAAGACTGCTTTCTTGCGTTGTGGCCAGACCAAGATCGAGTTGCTGGAACCCACCAGCGAAGAGAGCACCATCGCCAAATTCATCGCGAACAACAACGGTCGTGGCGGCATGCACCACATCGCCTTCGCGGTGGAAAACATCGAGGGACAGCTTGAGGAAGCCAAGGAAGCTGGCATCCGTCTCATCGACCAGACTCCTCGTGGCGGCGCCGAAGGCCTCAGCATCGCCTTCCTGCACCCGAAATCCACGTTTGGTGTGTTGACTGAACTTTGCGAAAACAAAAACAAATAATATCATTCAATTATGCTTATTGAACAGAAAATACAAGAATTGCTGGAGAAGCGCGGTGAGGCCCGTCTTGGTGGCGGCCAGAAGCGCATCGATTCCCAACATGCCAAAGGCAAGATGACGGCACGTGAACGTATCGCCATCCTGCTCGACGAAGGCAGCTTCGAAGAGACTGACATGTTCGTGACCCATCGCACCGTCGATTTCGGTCTCGACAAGCAGCAGTATCTCGGTGACGGTGTCGTCACAGGTCATGGTACCATCGACGGCCGTGTCGTTTATGTTTACGCTCAGGACTTCACCGTGTTCGGTGGTGCTTTGAGTGAGACCATGTCGCTGAAGATCTGTAAGGTGATGGATCAGGCCATGAAGGTTGGCGCTCCTGTCATCGGCATCTGCGACTCAGGTGGTGCACGTATCCAGGAAGGCTCCCGTTCTCTCGCCGGTTACGCTGAGATCTTCCAGCGCAACATCAATGCATCAGGTGTCATCCCTCAGATTTCAGCTATCTTCGGTCCTTGCGCCGGCGGTGCTGTGTATTCACCAGCCCTTACCGACTTCATCATCATGACCAATGCTGGCAGCTATATGTTCCTCACCGGCCCGAAAGTCGTTAAGACCGTTATCGGTGAAGACGTCTCCACCGATGACCTTGGCGGCGCTCGCATCCACAGCCAGAAGTCGGGCGTTGCCCACTTCGCTGCCGAAACCGAAGAGGAAGGTCTTGCCATCATCCGCAGGCTCATCTCCTTCATCCCGCAGAACAACATGGAGAATCCTCCGCTTGTTGAATGCAATGACCCCATCGATCGTATGGAGGATGCCCTCAACCAGATCATCCCTGACAACCCGAACAAGCCTTACAACGTGGGTGACATCATCACCGCTATCGTTGACAACGGCGACTTCCTTGAGATCCACAAGAACTACGCTAAGAACATCATCGTCGGCTTTGCCCGCTTCGACGGCATGCCAGTGGGTATCGTGGCCAACAACCCGGCCTTCTTCGCCGGTGTGCTCGACTGCGATGCTTCGCGCAAGGGCGCTCGTTTCGTGCGCTTCTGCGACGCCTTCAACATCCCGATCGTGACCTTGGTTGACGTTCCTGGCTTCCTGCCTGGCACGGGTCAAGAGTACAACGGTATCATTGTCCATGGCGCCAAGTTGCTTTATGCCTACGGTGAATCAACCGTTCCGAAGGTGACCGTTACCTTGCGCAAGTCCTACGGTGGTTCCCACCTCGTGATGGGCTGCAAGCAGCTGCGCAACGACGTCAACTATGCTTGGCCGACCGCTGAGATCGCCGTCATGGGTGCCAGCGGTGCCGTTGAGGTGCTCGATGGCAAGAAGATTGCCGAGATCGAGAATCCCGAAGAGCGCGCCGAGTTCGTTGCCAAGAAGGTGGATGAATACACCAAGAAGTTCGCCAACCCGTATGAGGCAGCCAAGTTCGGCTACATCGATGATGTGATCGAACCGCGCAACACTCGTTTCCGTGTCATCCGTGCCTTGCGCACCCTTGAGACGAAACGTCTTGCCAACCCCGAGAAGAAACATTCGAATATCCCGCTGTAATCCCTAAACCGTTAAAGTGATGAAACTGTTACAAATATCATTACTGTTGGCTCATGAAGATTGGGTTTACACCAAGGGGTGGATTGTCACCGTCGCGGGATTCTTGATCGTTGTCATTGCCCTGTTCGTGCTTTCCTACATCTTCCGTGGTGTAGCCGCATATTTTACCAAGAAAGACGAGAAAAAGGATGCTCCCAAGGTAATAGACAAACCCGTCAGCCATCCTGCAGTGACAGCTGCTGATGGTGAAATTCCAAATGAGGTCCTTGCCGCTATCGGAATGGCTTTGTACCTCTCCACCAATCTTCATGATGAAGAAAGCAATGTGATCACCATCGAGAGAAGAAATACTTCTTGGAACGACAAAAATTACGGAGTTAGACACTGGAAACGTTAAATTGAACAATCATGAAAAAATTCAAATTCACCATTAGTGGTAAACCATACGAAGTGGAAGTCCAGAACATTGAAGGCAACATTGCCACTGTCAATGTGAACGGGATCGATTATAAAGTGGAGATGGAAGAACAGGCTGCTCCGGTTGTCGCTCCGATCGCCCGTCCTGCCGCCAAACCTGCTGCTAGCGCTTCAACGCAGAGCGCTGCTCCGAAACCTGCCGCTGCTGCTGGTGGCGCCGGTTACAAGATGGCTGCTCCTCTGCCGGGTACCATCATGCAAATCTTTGTCCATCAAGGCGACATCGTGAAGAAAGGCGACAAGCTGTTGATGTACGAAGCCATGAAGATGGAAAACAACCTGTTGGCCGAAGCTGACGGTACCATTACCGCCATCAACTGCCGTCAGGGCGACAATGTGCTTCAAGGTGATGTATTAATCGTAATCGGATAAGATCATGTTGGGTAAGAAAAGTATTTACAGAAGACCGATCGTCATACTGGCCTCGTTGGTCGTCTTGTTCCTGCTGAACATGGTGGTTGTTAACAACCCAATATTCGCAACCAGGATCAGCGACCTCACGGAGCAGACCGACTCGGTCAGCGAGATGAGCGTTGAGGAAAGCAACGCCCAGTTGGCTGAAATGGCCGACAGCACGCCCCAAGTGGTCAATGCACCTGAAGAAGACATGTCCACCAGAGCCCAGCTAAAGGATGGTCTCCGCAAGTTCTGGACCCTCACTGGTTTCAGGAACTGTAAGATCGGAAACATCATCATGATCCTGGTGGGTATCCTCTTTATCTTCCTAGCTGTCAGGTTCGAGTTCGAGCCGATGTTGCTCATTCCTATCGGAACCGGCATCATCTGCGGTAACATTCCCTTCTTCCAGGGATATGGTATCACCTTGGCTGACGGTATCGCTAACTTGCAGGCCATGGTGGATGCGGGTACGCTCAACATGGATATGGATACGGCAAAAGCCCTGTTGCTGTCAATCTTTGGCGATAATGCTGGTGACAAACACATGGTGCTCAGCGAAGCCATCAAGTCAGTTGAACACCTCAACATGGCTGACTACGGTCTGACCAATCACGACATCGAAGGCGTGAAAGGTATGTTGACCAGCGTGTTCCAAAGCGGAGAGCTGAACCTTCAGACCGGTCTTTACCAGAAGGGTAGCGTTCTCAACTACCTGTATTTTGGTGTGACCTCTGGTGTGTACCCGCCTTTGATCTTCCTGGGCATCGGTGCCATGACCGACTTCTCGTCGCTTATCGCCAACCCGAAACTGATGGTCTTGGGTGCCGCTGCACAGCTTGGCGTGTTCATTACCTTCATCGGTGCCTTGTACCTGGGCTTCAACTTGAGAGAAGCTGGCGCCATCGGCATCATCGGTGGTGCTGACGGTCCTACCGCCATCTTCCTTTCTTCACGTCTTGCTAACGGCATGAACGGCACACGTAACTTGATTGGTCCCATCGCCATCGCAGCATATTCCTACATGGCTTTGGTGCCAGTGATCCAGCCGCCCATCATCCGTTTGATGACTTCCAAGAAAGAGCGTCTCATCAAGATGAAGGCTCCTCGCATGGTGAACAAGACCGAAAAGATCATGTTCCCTATCGTTGGTCTCATCCTGACTACCTTCATCAGCCCCACAGCATTGCCGCTGCTGGGTATGCTGTTCTTTGGCAACATCATCAAGGAGTCGGGTGTCGTGAAGCGTTTGCAGAACACGGCTTCCAACCCGTTGATTGATATTGTAACCATCATCCTGGGTCTCACCGTGGGTGCTTCAACACAAGCCTCGGTGTTCCTGACGGCAAGTTCCATCAAGATCTTCGTCCTGGGTGCCTGCTCATTTGCCGTGGCTACAGCTGGCGGTTTGTTGGGTGCCAAGTTGATGAACCTCTTCTTGAAGGAGAAGATCAACCCGATGATCGGTGCCGCTGGTGTTTCGGCTGTGCCTGACAGTGCCCGTGTGGTCGAAGTGGAAGGCCAGAAGTACGATCCATCTAACCACCTGCTCATGCATGCCATGGCACCGAATGTCTCAGGTGTCATCGGTTCAGCTGTCGCAGCTGGTGTGATGATGTCGTTCCTAATGATGTAATTATCCAATATGGTTTATAAAGGGAGCCTTCGATAAAGGCTCCCTTTGTATTTAAAATCGAATCTGTATGAAAAAAATCCTTTTTCTCTTTGTGGCCTTGTCGGTAACATTCATGCTGCATGCCCAGAACAACAACAAACTACCCCAACGTCTCAAAGTGGGTGTGGTATTAGGTGGCGGAGGCGCTAAAGGGGCCTCCCATATCGGTGTGTTGAAATACCTTGAAGAGATGGGTATTCCGGTTGATTATGTGGCTGGTACTAGCATGGGTTCCATCATCGGCGGCTTTTATGCCTTGGGATACACTCCTGAAGAACTCACCGATCTTATTGCAGGGCTTGATTGGTCGGAGTATCTTGGTAATAAAAACGACCGCACCATGATGTCATATGAAATGAGGAAACGTTATAGCACAACCCTTCTTGACGTGCCTTTCAGTGATGAGAGTTTTTTTGATTCCGATCCCAATGCGAAATTTATCAGCCAGTTGCCGAGCGCATACGTCAACAACAGCTCGTTGGTGAATTTGTTCAATGACTTGTGTGTCGGTTATCAAGAGGAGATGGATTTTGACGACTTGCCTATTCCTTTCGCTTGTGTTGCTACAGATATGATTACAGGCAAGGAGGTGGTGTTGCGCAGGGGGAGTATATCTACTGCCATGCGTGCCAGTATGGCTATTCCAGGCTTGTTTTCTCCCGTCAAGATGGGCGACATGGTGCTTGTCGATGGCGGATTGGTGAACAACTTTCCGGCGGATGTGCTACGCAAGATGGGTGCCGACATCATCATTGGCGTTGAGGTGACCTCTACTAAGGGCGTCACAGCTGAAGATTTGAAGTCGCTGCCTCAAGTCTTCACCCGTTTGGTTACCAACACTACAAGTGCCAAAAGGGTGGATAACCGTGAAATGTGTGATGTTCATATCATTCCCGATATCAGTGGCTTTGGCATGCTGAGCTTTACCCCTGAGGCTATTGATACATTGGTTGGCCGAGGCTATAAAAAGGCTGGCGAGTTTCATGATCAATTGTTAGCCATAAAACATGCGGTGGATTCATCTGCAGGAGGTCCGGTCAGCAAAACACTTCAGGCACCTCGTGCCAAGAATTTGAATCAGGAGCCAGTGCTCATCCAATCCGTCAATATCAACAATGTCAACGACAAGGAAAGCCGTTGGCTTCTTCGTAAAGGCGGATTGGTTAATGGGAACTCCTATTCGCATGACAACATCGAACATGCTATGAAGGTTTACCGTGGTACAGGTTGCTTTGATGAAATTACGTATCGTGTTTTGGAAGTTGATTCAGCTCATTCTGGAGGGCAGCTGTCGAATTTGTACAATTTGGATGTTAATGTTATACCTGCAAAACCACATGTTTTTGGTTTAGGCATGCGTTATGACACTGAAGACGGAGCTGCCATTTTGCTTAATTTGGGCTTGAATGAGAAGAAGTTCAACGGGTCCAAGATCAATCTTGGTGCAAAACTGAGTTACAACCCGCGAATCAACTTAACCTACACCTACTCTAGGTCATCATTGGCCAACTTCAACGTAGCATACGACTTTAGGTATGAGCATTTTAAATTGATCATTGACAGAGATGGACAGGGTCTTAATTTGGCTTATCAACAGCATAAAGTGAGTGCTTACATCTCTCAGTTCCACCTGCTCAATTTTAGCGCCAATGCTGGTCTGTCTTTTACCAGTACAACATACGACCTTTCATCCGTTGATGGAGAGGATCTTTATCAAATCTACATTTTCACTCATAACAAGTTGATAACTCCTTTTGCCAATGTTAAATACGACAACCGAGACGATGACTATTTTGCAAAACACGGCATCATGACGAGTTTGTCAGCCAGTTATCATATAGATTCCAAGGAGCCGTCTCCTGATGACATCACTTACACTCAACTTGGTTCCACGGGTAAATATCTGGACTTGAATTTTGCCTTTCAATCTTATATCACACCTAGAAACGGAAGATTCACCATCATTCCCCAAGTGTATTCACGTGCTGTGTTTGGTGTACCATATTATTTCAATCTATGGAATGTATATGGTGGAGAAATAGCAGGACGTCATTTTGACGGACAGTTGCCTTTTATCGGGGGGACAGGCCTCTATTACTATGGAGATAAAGTTGGTATCCTTCGATGTGATTTGCGATATAACATCTACGGAAATCATTATCTGACTGGTATGTACAATACCTTGGTAGAATTGCCTTCATTCTCTGCATTTTACGATCACGGAGCAGGCTTGAAGTATTCCTACAACAGCCCTTTGGGTCCTGTCTCATTGACGGCACATTGGTCGAAAACAAATTACCGGAATCATTTCGGAGCCTATTTTTCGTTCGGCTACACTTTCTAAGGCATTCTGAAAGAGCACTGTCTTATTGTTTGATGACATCGAAGCCCCAGTTGTCGCTTCTATCTAAGATGAGATTGCCAGTATCAGCATCGATGCTGTAATAATAACGTTTGACCACTCCGTGAAAACGCACTTGGCCATTGTCGTTCTTATAGACAGTCAACCTGATATCTTCTTTGTTCGTGTTGTTGATGATGTTGAGCAGGGCGATGTCTGACCGGTTCTCGTCTGTCATGTCGATGGGTCCCGAGAAGGTTTTGTTGACTTTACCGGGGATGACGATGTGTAGCGATATGGAAGTGCTGCCAACAGCGCTGATGTCAATGGTGGCATCTTTGTAAACAGCGACACCTTCTGTAGGAAGATCCTGATAGAGGCTTTCATCAGGGTTGGCTTCGTAATGTCCAACGATATCATCTTGAGTATAGCCGTAAAAACGATTCCATTCATTTACGGGCTGCTTTTCGCATGAGGCAAAAAACAAAGCGAGGACGGTCAATAAGGTAGCTGCGATTATATTCTTTTTCATCATTTGACAATAATAAGTTTATGAATGGTGGAATTATGTTTGACAAAATAAATGCCGGGTGTCAAATCGCTGACATCAAATGCGAACTGGTTTGTGTTGTTGTAAGGAATAAGTTTTACAACTTGAAGCTGTTGGTTGAGGACTTGAATTTGACCTGTTTCGTTGTTATTCCATTGCAGTGTTACTTTATCTGTTGTAGGATTCGGGTAAATCAATGAGTGTGGCGCAGAGGTTTCGTGGGTTCCTAGCAATAATTTGTCGATGGCGCCAATGGTATATTGTCCTGATTGAGGATTGCTCACAGTGAATCTACCGTATTTCCAATTTCCCTCTTGAGTGTAAGGGATGGTATGCCAAGGATCCATGACGTTGGCTCGGTAAAGCAATACGGCAGAATCGTTCTCGGTTTGGATGATATCGCCATCCACGGTGAGGCTATTGGAGAAAGAGATTTGGGCAGACACATCGGTATCGCCGAAATCGTTCCTGAAGAAATTCCAAAAATGGCTGGTTGAAAGGGTAAGAGCTGGCATCTCCGGATCGTCATCAGGACCGATGAGGTGGTCTTCGATACGAAGCATTATGGAGTCGCTGACACTGTTTACGATGGCTTTGAATTTTCCTTGAGAAAGGTTTGTGGGTTCCGAAGCAGTGAGGTTGTTGTCGTACTTAGCGTCCAGGAAATGGTTATAATAATCCGCGAAGGCAGCGATGGGTTCGAAACCGATACTGACAGTCTGTTCGGCTTCTATCCCGTCCCAACCGATGAGTTCAGTTTGCAGCTGGCCTTCGGCACCGATAAAAGTAATCTCCACACGGTTGTTCTGACCCACATGAGAAGGTCCGACATGCCAGTAGTTTAATTTGATTTTTGCATCAAAATGGGTGTCGTTAGGGGTGACTTCGATGAGGTTGACGTTATAGTGTGGCATGCCTCCTACGAAGACATAAGTGTCGAAGAAACCGTTCATATCGATGCCTGTGAATGCAGTGAGGGCATCTCGAAGCTGTTCGGAAGAAGCGGCGCCGTAAGAGTAGGAGTTGAGGTAATTACCAAGAGCAGCTAAGAAAAGATCTCTTCCCATATAGTGCATCAGGGTGTTGACGATGACAGCCCCGCGATCGTATATGGCATTTGAATCATAGGTCAAATTCAATGGCATGTTGTTGAGGGGGATCCAATTGGTTTGGTTAGAACACCAGCTGGTGATAGCGTTAATCTTCTGGCTCATCTCTTGTTGATAATCGGTTTCTCCATAAACGCCCGACCTATAAAACACACCCCAGAATTGTGCGAAGCCTTCATTGAGCCACATGTCGCCCGCAGTAGAGCAGGTGACCTTGTTGCCAAAATACATGTGCGAAAGCTCGTGTGCCAGGTACTCCTCTTGAGTGGTATTGCCTGTGATGATGCCAGAGGTGATGGCGATGTTGTCGATGTGTTCCATACATCCTTTGCCGGTGCAGACGTAGCCGATTCGGTTGAAAGGATAGGGGCCGAGGCAGGTCTCATAAAAAGAAGCAATTTCCTTTATATGGGTGAATGTGCCAGGGACATTGGCCATTTGAGAGGGTTTGACATAGACTTCTACAGGGATATCGCGTTCGATGCCGTGATAGACATCTTCCCATAGTTCGTAGTTTCCGATGGCGAAAGAGATATGATAGGTTGCAATCTCCTGCGGAGTCTCCCAATGCCAGGTGGTGGTGCCGTCGCCATTGTTGAAGGTGTTGATGAGATTGCCGCCGCAGATGGCTTTTTTATCGTTGGTGACGGTAATGTAAAGACTATAAGAGGCTTTGTCGGTGAAATTATCAACGCAGGGGAACCAAGTCTTGCCAAGATTGTGCGGCTGGCTGTCGAAACCGACACCAAGGTTATAGACGTAGTCGCCCCACCATTCCACACCGCCCCAGGTTTCACTGAAGGTGTTGCCGCCATAACGGACATCGAGAGTAAGTGTCGTTCCAGCACTTAAGGTTTCGTCAATGACAATGGTGAGGAAGTCGCCATTTTGATTGTAATTGACCACATCATACGATTCGGTGGCGACATCAGTAACATTAAGGCGTTTCAACTCCAACACGAAAGTGTTGGTTGGTGCGGTAACGGTAATGTCGATGAAGGCTTCACCTTGGATAGTATGGCTTGTAAAATCGATGTCCCACAGACGTATTTCATAATGGGTCACGTCGAAGTTCTCACCTGCAGTTTGGGCAGTGGCAAGATCAACCAAGGCGAAAATGCACAAAATAGTAATGAACAAACGTTTCATATCTTTAAACTTTTAATTCTTAATTAAACCAAATCGCATCGGTTTCGATGGTGTTGCTTTCATGCAGGGCTCGATCTAAAATATGGGCCCTGAATTTGATGGTGTCGTTGGGTGACAAGGGGTTGAAGACCATCATTGTGTATTCAATAATCCCTGAGATGGCATTTTCTTCATCATTGAAAACCGGCAGTTTGAACCGGGCATTGAAACTAACGGTGTCGAAAGATTGAGACTGTTGGTTCCAACTGAGCAGTGGGGTTTCCACAAAAGCAGTGCCATCCCATTTTAGATAGTCGATGATCAAATTATAATAGTGAGGATCATTGGGTCCGAATGGATAAAGCGTGTCGGCATCGTCGAGTCCTAAGTCACCGTCGCCGTCGGTATAACCGATAGTAAGAATCACTTCACCCGTCAGGGTACTATCAGCATTCATCAGATAAGAAAGACCATCGAAGGTGATCTTCGGCTCGATGGGATATTCCACCTTTTTCTTACAAGCCGCCATGGCGATGAGTATCGCAAACAGAATCGTTATTGTCTTTTTCATGGAGCAAAGTTACAAATTATTTTTTATCTTTGCAGCCTAATAAAGCTGAGATAAAGACCCTGTGTTGATGTCAAGGCTCAAATCTATTATAAATCTGATCCAAAAGTAATTACAGATGGAAAAGAGAATTGGAACCGTCATTATCTATGTCGGTGACCGGCAGTCGGCACCGCAGTTGAACGAGGTGCTGTCGCGTCATGCTGACATCATCATTTGCCGTCAAGGCTTTCCACGAACAAATTACAGTCTGATTTCTGTGGTCTTCGAAGGGACTACGGATCGCATCGGCTCGCTTACTGGCCAACTGGGCCGTATCGAAGGCATTGAGGTTAAATCCGCCCTGCTGAAATCCAAAGAGGACTCCTCACTCCTCACTCCCAACTCCTAACTCCTCACTTATGTCCCGCGATCTCAAACCCCACATTGGCATCTATGGCCGCACCAACAGCGGCAAGAGCACCCTTATCAACAAGTTGACGGGTCAGCCTATCGCCATCGTCTCTGATCAAGCCGGCACCACCACCGACCCAGTGAAGAAATCCATCGAGATTTTCGGCATCGGTCCAGTGGTACTGATCGACACCGCCGGCATCGATGACACCTCCGAACTTGGAAAGCAACGGATGGATAAGACCTATCAGACCCTCAAGGAGATTGACTGCGCCATCCTCGTCATTGCCGACAACCGATTCGGTGATCCTGAGGAGCAGCTGATAGCTCAGTTCAATGAATATGCTTTGCCTTTCATTGTGGTCAATAACCTGTTTGAAGGCATTGTTAAAAGCAATGTCATCAACCTCAACATCCTGAAGGAAGAGCCTCAACCCATCATCGAAGCATTGAAAAAAGCCATCCCTGAGAGTGCTTACAAGAAATCCTCCATGTTGGGAGGCATCGTCAAACCCAATGATGTGGTGGTGCTCGTCACCCCCATCGACGACGAGGCTCCTGAAGGCCGCCTTATCCTGCCTCAGGTCATGGCCATCCGCAATGCGCTCGACAACGACTGCATCTGCGTGGTGCTCAAGGAAACCAACCTCCAGCAGTATTTCGACACCATGCCTTATCCTGACCTCGTGGTCACCGACTCACAAGCCTTTGCCATGGTGAGCAAGATTGTCCCTGAAGAAGTCAGGCTGACGAGCTTCAGCATCCTGCTGGCCAGATTGAGAGGCGACTTTGAGAACTACCTGAAAGGCACGCCTCATCTGGCTGAATTGAAAGATGGCGACAAGATCCTGATGCTGGAATCCTGCACTCACGAAATCAGCTGTGGCGACATCGGACGGGTGAAGCTGCCAGCCTTGATTCGTAAATTCACTGGTAAAAATATCCAATTCGATTATGTAGCCGGACTGGCACCTATCGATAATATCAACCAATACGCCATGGCCATCCAATGCGGTGGCTGTGTGGCGACAAGAAAACAGCTTTTGAATCGTACCAACCTCGCTGTCAAGGCAGGCATTCCCATCTCCAACTATGGCATGGCCATCGCCTATATGACAGGAATCTTTAAAAGAGCAACTGAACAACTGATTAACTGAACAACTTCAAATTTTTAAGATATGCAATTCAACCCTGAAAAATGCCGTATCCCGGACGAGCCGAACCGCCCGTTCATCGATTCCCAAGAGATTTGGGACTTTATCAACAACACCAAGAGCACCCCTGAACGTGTGCATGAGATCATCCAAAAGTCGTTGGACAAGAACCGTCTGACGATGGAAGAGACCGCTGTGCTGGTCAACACTACCGCCCCTGCGCTGGTTGAGGAGATCAAAGAAGGCGCCCGTGAGCTGAAACGCCGCATTTATGGCAACCGTATCGTGCTGTTTGCTCCCCTCTATGTGGGCAACTATTGCGTGAACAACTGCAAATACTGCGGTTTCCGTTCCTCTAACAAAGAGCAGGTCAGAACCACTTTGACCGATGAAGAACTCGTCCGCAACGTGGAGGCTTTGGAAGATGACGGACAGAAACGTCTCATCCTCGTCTATGGCGAGTCGCCGAAGTATTCGCCTGAGTACATTGCCCACACCGTCAAGGTGACTTACGCTACCAAGAAAGGCAAGGGCAGCATCCGTCGCGTGAATATCAACGCCGCACCTCTGGATGTGGAAGGCTTCCGCACCGTAAAAGAGGCAGGCATTGGCACTTACCAGATCTTCCAGGAGACCTATTGCCCTGAGATCTACAACGAGTATCACCCCATCAACACCAAGAAGGGCGACTACAACTACCGTTTGACTGCCATGGACCGTGCCCAGCAGGCCGGCATCGATGATAATGGTCTCGGTATCCTCTTTGGTCTTTATGACTGGCGTTACGAGGTGCTGGCCATGATTCGTCACACCAACCACTTGGAAGCTTGTTTCAATGTGGGTCCACATACCATCTCCTTCCCACGTATCAAGGACGCTTCAGGCTTGAACATCGACAAGAAGTATTTCGTTGACGACGAGACTTTTGAGAAGATCATTGCCATCTTCCGCCTGGCTGTGCCTTACACCGGCATGATCCTCACCGCCCGCGAAGACGCCGAATTCCGTGCCCGCGCTATCGAATATGGCATCTCCCAGATCGACGGTGGCACCAACCTGCAGATCGGTGACTACAAATACCATCACGAAGAAGAAGAGAAGAACAGCGACAAACAAGAAGACCAGAACTTACATCGTGAGCAGTTCAAGATCGGTGATGACCGTTCCTTGGGCGAGATCATCGACAAGCTGCTGGATCACGACTTCATCCCGAGCTTCTGCACTGCCTGCTACCGTTTGGGTCGTACAGGCGAGCATTTCATGGAGTTCAGTGTGCCGGGCTTCATCAAGCGCTACTGCACGCCGAATGCCATCCTCACCCTCAGCGAGTATCTTGTTGACTATGCCACCCCGGAAGTTGCCGCAAAGGGTTGGAAAACCATCGAGAACAACTTCAAGAATGTGGATCCGAAGTTTCTTGATGAACTCAAGAGCCGCATTGAGAGAATAAAGAAAGGAGAGAGGGATTTGTATTTTTAATATCTTTGCCACAAATTCCAAAATCATCTGACAATGAAAAAAATATTCCTTTTCCTCATCCTTGCCCTGACGTTCACCGCAGGAGCTCAAGAAAAGAAATTCTTCACTCCAGCAGACGCTTCTTATAATAATAGGAGCCTCTACGCCCAGCGTCCCAACCAGCTGAAATGGGTCGGCGACCAAGACATCTTAATGAAAGTCGATGGCAAACAGATCGTCACCATGACGCCTGGCGGCAAAAAAGAAGCCACCTTTCTGACCCTTGATGAAATCAACGGCTATGTACACGAAGCAGGTCTCGACAGCGTCCGCCGTATTCCCCAGCTGACCTGGTTGAATGCCCATGAGGCTTATTTCTATGCCATGGGTAAAGACGGTATCGCTTTGAACCGTATGGATGTGAAAGCAAAGAAGGTAGAAAAGCTGACCACTGTGCCTCAACGTGCCAAGGATCAGAATATCTGTGATAAGACCATGCGTGTTGCCTATACCATTGACAACAACCTTTATGTGGCCGATGGTGACAAACAGATCCAAATCACCAACAATCCTGAAGGTGTGGTAGCTGGTCAAAGCGTACACCGTAACGAGTTCGCCATCAACGGCGGCATCTTCTGGTCGCCCGACGGCTCAAAGTTGGCCTACTATTCCATGGATGAACGCATGGTGACTGATTACCCGCTGGTGGATATCACCGAGCGCATCGCTACGGCCAAACCGATCAAGTATCCCATGGCCGGCATGACCAGCCATCAGGTGACACTACACATCTATGACATGGCCACGGGCAAAGATATCACCATCAAGACGGGTGAGCCCGTGGAACAATACTTGACCGCCATCACATGGAATCCCGACAACAAACGCATCTATATCGGTGTGCTCAACCGTGAGCAAAACCATCTGAGATTCAATGAATACAGCACCGTTACGGGTGATTTGATCCAGACCATCTTTGAGGATCGTGACGAACAGTATGTGGAACCTCAGGGTCCGGCTTACTTCTTGCCAAACAATACCGACCAGTTCATCTGGAAGGCCCAACGTGACGGCTACTATCACCTCTATCTCTATACCATTAGCAAGAAACAGGTGAAGCAACTTACCAAGGGCGACTTCGTCATTACCGACTTCAACGGCTTCTCGAAGGACGGCAGCAAGATTTACTACCGTTCCACCGAAGTCAGTCCGCTGGAGCGCCACTGCTACATGATGGACATCAAGAGCGGTAAAGTCACCAAGCTCACCAAGGAACACGGAACGCACGATGTCCTTCCTTCAAAGAGCGGCAAGTATTTCCTTGACTATTACAGCAGCACCGATGTGCCTTTCAACGTTGATCTGATGGATAAAAACGGCAAGTTTGTGAGCCGTCTCCATGAGTCGGAAAATCCGCTGAAAGACTACAACATCGGCGAGACCACCCTGGGCACGCTGAAGGCTGAAGATGGCCAGACGCTTTATACCCGCCTGATCAAACCTTATAACTTCGATTCTTCCAAGAAATACCCAGTCATCGTTTATGTATATGGCGGCCCCCATGCTCAGCTGATTACCGATGATTGGACGGCAGGTGCAGGCATCTACCTGAATTATCTGGCCCAAGAAGGTTTCTTGGTGTTCACGCTTGACAACCGTGGCTCCGCCGATCGTGGTGAAGCCTTCGAGCATTGCATCCACCGACAGTGTGGCCAGCTTGAGATGCGCGACCAGATGGTGGGCATCGAATGGCTGAAGACCTTGCCTTACGTTGACGCTGAACGTATCGGTTCCGATGGCTGGAGCTATGGCGGCTTCATGTCAACCTCACTGAAGATCAACCACCCTGAGGTGTTCAAGGTAAGCGTGGCTGGCGGCCCTGTGCTCGATTGGAAGTATTACGAAATCATGTATGGCGAGCGTTACATGGATACCCCGCAGGAAAACCCTGAGGGCTACGAGCTGACCAGCTTGGAGAACAAGACCGACAAGCTGGAAGGCAAGCTGTTGATGATTCATTGCACCACCGACCCCGTGGTGATGTGGCAGCACAGTCTGGTGTTCGTGGAGAACTGCATCCACAACGGCAAGCTGCTGGATTACTTCGTCTATCCTGGCCATGACCATAATGTCTATGGCATGGACCGTGCCCATTTGATCATGAAGATCACGCAGTATTTTAAGGATAATTTATAAATGGATTGCTTCGGCCTAAGGCCTCGCAATGACGATTATCACTTAATAGCCTGAAGCCTAGCTTTTAGGGATTTCTGGATGCCGTTGGAGGAGTAAGTGGCTCCGCTGACGGCATCCACTTCTTTATTGAGGGCCTCTTTGGCGGTTAAGCCATTCCAGGAGTTGAGGAAGCCGGCGTTGATGACACGATTCAGGAAATTGGGCGTTTCATCATTGGCTAGCACACGCACCTCGATGATCTTGCCGTCTTTGTCCATGGCGATCTGTAATGGCGTCGGGCCATTGAATCCTTTGATATCGTCAGAATAAGGCGAGGAGAGTAGCACACAGCCGATGATCTTTCCCGATTTGTCTTTCACGGCATAGGTAGCGGTCTCGGTCAACTCCACGTAGGCGGCCTTGGGGAAGGCTGTTTGCAGTTCCCTCAGCGTCTCAATGGGAAGGTCTTTTTCGGTGGGTTTGTAATTGGTGCATTGGGCAAAAGAGAGGGTGGAAAGGGCGATGATCAGCCCTGCAAAGAAGAGTTGTGTTTTTTTCATGGCGTTTGAATTTGTTGCAAAGTTACTTTTTTTTATTTTTGTGCATTCAAAAAACGCCATAACATGTTAATCATTGGTATTGCAGGCGGTTCTGGTTCGGGTAAGACCACCGTCGTCAAGGAGTTGGTCAAGCAGTTGCCTAACAACTCTGTTTCAGTTATATCCCAAGACGCTTATTATTATGATAATGGCCATCTCTCTCCGGAGGAGAAGTTGCACATCAACTTCGACCATCCTGATGCCATTGAGTGGCCGTTGATGATCGAGCATCTCGACCGTTTGAAGAAGGGTGAGACCATTCCGATGCCCATCTACACCTACGTCACTTGTGCCCGTTCAGAGGAGGTGGTCCATGTGGAGCCCACCGAAGTGATCATCGTGGAAGGCATTCTGGTGCTGAACAACGAGGAGCTGCGCAAGCGCATGGACATCAAGGTGTTTGTGGATACCGATAGTGATGAGCGCCTGATGCGTATCATCCATCGCGACATTGCCGAGCGTGGTCGCACTTGGGAGGCGGTGTTGCGGCATTATCAGACTTTCGTGAAGCCCATGCACCTGCAGTTCATCGAGCCCACGAAGCGGTATGCCGACATCATTCTGCCGCAGGGATCGAGCCCTGTGGTGATTGACATTCTTGCATCCAGAATAAAAATGAACCTGGGAGAGTAGTTAGGAGTGAGGAGTTAGGAGTGAGGAGTAGCGTAATACTCCTAACTCCTCACTCCTAACTACTAATTGAAGAAGGCTTTGCCTTCTTCGGTCAGGTATTTTTCCATTACGCTGTAGGGGAGACTGCATGACGGACGTCCCGTGCAGCGGTCAGCGATTTCGTGCTCGCCATAGTTGAAATGTACTTCGTTGTACAGGATACAAGGTGCATGAACTTCAGGGAGCCAGAATCCCTGTTCTTCCAGGTCTTCTGGGTCGAAGAATAGCAGGTCGGAGATATCATCGTCTCCGTAGAGATCCTTGAAGTATTGTTCGAGCAGGGCGTTCATCACGAGCATTTCGAGCGACTCGTCTGCTTTGATCATTTGGGCAGTGAATGCCTTTCCGGTGTTGCGGTCGAAGGTGCGGTAGAAGATCTCCACTGCGGCCCTAGGTTGGCTGTATTCCTCATAAAACGTCTCGAAACTATAGGTGACATAGCGGTCGGTGGCTTCCAGCATTTTGACGGTATAGCCACAGTCGAAGCCTTCCGGATCTTCATTGAGGCCGGGATCTAAGATGTAGTTCTTGTATTGGTTTACCATTGCTTTCACATCACGAGGATCGCCGTCGTACTCGTCTCCGAAGTTGGAGGCGAACCATTGGCAGATGCTGTCGCGGAGTGCTTGGTTTTCGGTGACGGGGATGTCGATCTCGCATTGGAACGAGCCGCGCACCTCGTAGGCGTCTTCACCTTCACCTTTGGTGCCGTACAGGCTGTCGCCCTCCACATCGTAGGTCTCCACGGTGAAGGAATCCTGTTTGGGTTCAGGCTTATTGTTCTGTGTGTTGTTGCCGCAGCCGACGAACAGGGCGATGGCGGCAAGGAGGAGGAGTGATTTTTTCATGGTTGAATGATTATTGGATAGGCAAAAGTACTAAAAATATTTTACCCTCATCAATCGATGGTTATCACTTTTACCTTGCTACTTGAGAGGTTGCCTTCTTGATCCACTTGAATTTGTACGGGGATTTTCCCTTGCAGCTCTTCCACATGGCTGATGATACCCACATGGCGGCCTGACTTGTTGTGGAGTGAACGTAAGGTGTTGATGGCATTCTGCAATGGTTCACCACTCAGCGTGCCAAAGCCCTCGTCGATGAATAGGGTGTCAACCGCCAGTTTCTGTCCTATGTCGCTGAGTGCAAGTGCCAATGACAGAGATACGAGGAAGCTCTCTCCACCAGAGATGGTGCTTGCCGCTCGGCTTACATAACCCTGATAGGAATCTTCGAGCGAGATGACGAAGGTACCTGGAGCCACTTTCAAGGTATATCGGTCGGTCAACGTCTTCATGTAGTGGTTGGCCGAATGGATTAGGCTGTTCAGCACATAACTCTGAGCAATCTTGCGGAACTTGTTGCCCGTTGCATCGCCAATGAGTTGGTTCATGCGCGACCATTTTTGATAAATGGATTGTTTCTTCTCGGCTTCTTCTTTCAGATGGCCAATTTGTTTTTTGTTCTCTTCGTCAGCTTTCAGTTCTTGGTTAATGGCGCCTTTCTTTTCTGAGATGTCAGTCAACGTTTTATCATTTTCGTTGATTCGTGCAACCAGTGATTCATCGGTGTCTTCCTCCTTCAGCTCGGGCTTTGTCAGTTTGTGTTCTCCAAGTCTCTTGTCGGCGTCATCCTTCAGCGTTTTCTTGGTAAGCACCATGTTTTTGTCAGCTTCCAGCAAGGCTTGAGTCTTGATGATTTCTTGTGAGGAAAGGGCATTCAAGGCGGTTAATCGTTCAGGGTCGAGGTCAGGATGAATGCCAAGGAAGTTCTCCAATTGCTGCTTGTTGGCGTTGAGGGTCTCTTCTGCTTGTTTCAGCTGCACTTGTTCCGTGCTTTTCTTGACTTCTTCGGCGATAGCAATTTTGCCTTTGCAGTCACTGATGTCTTGTTGGGCTTTCAGCGCAGTCTTTTTCAGTTGATCCAAGTTTTTATTTGCCTTGTCGAGGGCCGTTCTTTGAGCTTTGATGGCATCTTCGGCTTTGGTACCTTCAGCGATTTTGGCCTCAAGTTCCTTAAGCTTGGTTTCGGTGTCGGTCTTTAGGGATGCCAACTTTTCGGGCGTGCTTTCGTCGATGATTTCAATTCCACAAGCCTTGCAGGCATCAATGACTTTTTGTTTTGCCATCTTGACGGAGTCGTCCTTATCGAAGTTCTCTTTGGAAGTCTGATAGGTTTGTTGTGTTGCCTTGATTTCAGCGTCCAGCTTGTTTCTCTTATTAACCAGTTCTTGGTAGGCTGATTCGGCCTCCTTGAAGGCTTTTTCGAGGCCGCCGACGAGTTGGGCCAATTCTTCCTCGTGGGGCAGCTCGGTTTTGATTTCCTGTCGGCAGACGGGGCAGAGGTCGCCTACGTGCAGTTTTTGGCGCAGGGTCTGGGCAAACTTGTCGATGGTGTCGCGCTGATTGTCGAGGGTCGCTTTGCGATCGTCCATCACCACTTTTGCGTCATGGATCAGCGGCTCCAGATCCGCACTTTCTTTCAGTTTCTTTTCTATTGCGGCAGCGGTCTCTTCAAGGGTCTTGGCAGTCTTGGCTTTACGGTCTTTTTCTTTGGCGTATGCCTCGATTCGTTCGTAGGTGATGTCAATATTGCGTTGTAGCTCCTTGGCGTTGTCGCGTGATTTTCTCAGGTCGGGCAAATGAAGTGCATCGAGTGCTGTTTCTTGGGATTGCAGCGTGGCTGTTTGTTGTTCGAGAGCTGTTTGTGCCTCGGTTGCCTCTTTCTGAGCTTTGTCGAAAGCGGGTTGCAGTGTCTCCGTGAGTCTCTTACCTTCGCTGTCGATGGTGTTGCGGCATTCTTCTATCTTCTTTTTCCCTTCGGTGATTGTTTTTTCGGCTTCTTTCATCGCACCTAGCCAGTTGCGGGCTTCAATGGTGGCATTCCATTGGCGAACCAGTGTTTCTTTTTTCTTGAAGTCGTCGCTTTCGACTATGGCTTGGGCTTGTTGGAGTGCTAAGGACGCCTCGGTGACTCCCTTGGCCAGTTCCTTTTCTGTCTTGATCCATTGAAGTTTGGCTTTATCAGTCTCGCCTGCTTTCTTTACTTGTTCCAACAATGCTTCGTATTTGGCAATCTCTTCCTGTTTGGCCGTGATCTCTTCATCGGTCAAGGTGCGCATGCCTGCTATCTTTTGCTGGGCTTGTTCCCATTCTGTTTTCTTTTGACCAGTTACCTCAAAGACCTTCCTGCCGATCTTCGAATAGATATCCACTCCGGTGATTTTCTCTAGGATTTCTGCCTTGTCGTCATCTTTGCTGTTCAGAAAACGGGTGAACTCGCCTTGAGCCAGGAGGGTGGTGCGGCAGAACTGGCCGAAATCTAGGCCGATGGCCGTCTGGATCTCATCTTTGATATCGTTGTCTTTGGTGTGGATAATTTCCGAATCGAGGTTTGTCAGTTGCCAGGTTTTGCTTTGGATGTTTCCGTTTACCTTTTTTCTGGCTCTGGCCACCGACCATTTGGCTTCATAGTGCACATCATTGCTTCCTGTGAAGGTGAGCGACACGAAAGCCTCACCGGTATTTCGACGCATCAGTTGGCGCGGGTCTTTGATGGCGACGTCTGCCTCTCCGTCTTTAGTGCCTCCTTGCATCTGTGTCCCAGCCAACCTTGGGGTGTTGGCAAACAGGGCAAGGCAGATGGCGTCAAGGATGGTTGACTTTCCTGAACCTGTCTTACCTGTGATCAGGAACACTTCGCTGTCGGCTAGTGGTTTTGCTTCAAAATCGATGGTGGCATCTTCAATTGATGCGATGTTGTGTATGGTCAGTTTCTGTAGTTTCATGGTCTTGGTTTTTATTTTTCGTTTCGGGTGTCGTTTTCCACCAAGTTCAGAACCTCATCGAACAGCTCAGTCATCTCTTCGTCGAAGTCGATGCCTTCGTATGCTGCATATTGCTTGGCGATTTCAATGGGTTTTTCCGCTTGGAATTCTTGCACAGTTAGCACTTTGGCCTCAGCTTGGTTGTCGGCTTTCTTTTTGAAGTTGAGCGTGCAAAAACGACATTGTTTTCCCTCGGTCAGTTTTGCTGCTTCTGCCGAAGCTTCTACAGGCTGGAAGTCTTCGATTTCTACATTTAATCTGATATAGGCAGGATCGTCATCAGCGTATTCTTCTAACAGCTTTTTGGTTGTCTCCCAGGGCGCAAATCCTTCTTCAGGTAGGGTGACCAAGGGGTGTGGGTTGTGGATTCCGATTTCTGTCACGGTTGGAATAGCGCCGTGCTTGTCGATTTCAACCATGCTGATGGAATGGCTGAAGTTTTCGTCGAAGCTGATGGGCAGAGGGGTGCCGCAGTATCGTGCGCGGTGTTTGCCAAGATCAACAAATTGTCCATGATGAATATGGCCTAGAGCCAGATAGTCATAGCCTTCGCCCAGCTGTTCCAGTTGGATTGCGTCGATGCCTCCCACGGTAAGTTCCGTTGCAAATTCATGGCATTTGAAGGTACAACCTTTCACCGTGGTGTGGGCGGTCATCACCACGGGCAACCCTTCGGTATTCCTTTCCGTTACCTTGTCGAGCAATTGTTGGAAGAAACCTTCCGGGAGCGTCTGCTCGTTCACATGGGGGATGGCAATGATGAAGCCTTTTCCGGGGATTTCGATGATGTGCTCATCCAGCTCCTCTTTCTTCAGTTGTCCGATGGCATATACGTTCAATGCCCGCCAAGGTTTTTGGAAGATCACGTGTTTCGTGGGGCTGTCGTGGTTGCCTGCGGTCATCACGATGACCATCTGAGGGTTGGCCTCGTGTATTTTCATGAGGGCGTCCGACAGCATGGTCTGTGTCATATTCGAGGGTTGTGAGGTATGGAACACGTCGCCGCACAGCAGAAACACGTCGGGTTGTTGTTCTTCAACGATGTGGACCATTTGGTCGAGCATGGACTGTTGCTCTTCCGTACGGTCATGGCCATAGAGCACATGTCCCAGGTGCCAGTCGCTGGTATGTAGGATTTTCATGGGTTACGATTTGTTGAAACATTAGCAAAGATAAGAAATCTTTTGTTCATTCGGAGGACATCGCGTGGACACGAAAGGCATAAAAAAAGTATCAACCTGTTCATTGTCAGATTGATACTAGATGCTTTCTGTTGCCCAACCAGGGTTCGAACCTGGACTTTACTGATCCAGAGTCAGTCGTGTTGCCAATTACACCATTGGGCATCTGTTGCGACTGCAAAAATACACTTTTTTTATTTTACACAAGAAAAAAATGAGATTTTTTGTCTTTGTGAAAAAAATCATTAAAAAACTAAAAAATTAGTTGCAAGATTAAAATATTTGTTATATTTGCAGCGTTATACGGTTGAAATGAAAACAAAATACGTCATAGCACTCCTGTTTCTAGCCTTGCTGATGCCTTCTTGCGCATCGCTTCGCAACTATGACTATACCGTTGAAGAGCTTAATCTCTCCAGAAGCAACCTGAAAAGGATTCCTTCTTATATAAAAAGGTGTAAAAACCTCAGGTCGCTCAACCTCGAAAGGAATCATATCAAACATATCCCCGCATGGGTTTCGTCTCTCGACAGCCTTAAGGAAATCAACCTCAACCATAACCAGTTGCGACTGACGAAAGCTGACATCCGTCATCTCGCCAAAGTTGAACGCCTGTTGATGATGGAAAATGGCATTGAGAAACTACCTGGAAACGTAGGCATACTGCAATGCAAGACCCTGGTGCTGATGCGAAACAAATTGAGTTCGTTGCCCGAATCCTTCGGCGACATGAAGCAGATTAACAATGTCGTTTTGTATGAGAATCGGTTTGAATCCATTCCCGATTGTATCGGGCGACTGAAAACCTTGCGCCAAATCGACTTTTATAAGAATCATATCAAGGAGATCCCTGAGTTTATGGGCAATTTGGAAAACCTTGAGCAAATTTATCTGTCGTTTAACGAGATAGAGCGAATCCCCGATACGTTGCGTAATCTCAAGAAGTTGAAATACTTCTATATCCATCACAACAACTTGAAGTTTCTACCCGAGTGGATAGCGGAAATGGATTCCATACAGCGTTTCGGCGTGGGTTATAACCAATTATTGGAACTGCCCAACTTGGCTAAGATGAAGTCGCTGTACGAATTTGACTGCGAGCACAATCTGTTGGATGAATGTCCTTGGAACTTGGTGGAAAAACCAGGAATGGAAATCTTGGTCATCCGCGATAACTATTTCAAGTTGACCCTTGAAGAGGAACTGCATTTAGATACGTTGGGAATTATTTATTAATCGATTAATATATTTAAGATGAAAGAGTTAACAAAAGCAGAGGAACAAGTGATGCAGGTGCTGTGGGGCATCGGACAGGGTTTTGCCAGCGATATCATGGCGGCTTTCCCCGAACCGAAACCTGCCTATAACACGGTGCTCACCATCATCAGGATTCTCGAAAAGAAGGGCTTCGTGAAGCACGAAACCTTTTGTAAAGCCAACCGTTATCAACCTGCCATCAGCAAAGAGGAATATTCGGAGAATTTCCTCGGCAGCGTGGTGGAACGCTACTTCAACAACTCCTACCTCGACCTGGTATCGGCCTTCGCCAAAAAGGAGAACTTCAGCTTGGAGGAGCTGGAGGCTTTAAAGAAAATGATTGACAATGCCATTGAGGACGAAAAGAAATAAGCCATGAACACACAAGTATTATTCACCGAATATCTTCTGCCCATCGCTCTTGGTTTGATGGTGTTGTGGGTGGCATATCGTCTGCTGTTCACCAACAGCAACCGGTTCCAATTCAACCGCTTCTATCTGCTTTCGGCGATGCTGTTCTCGTTGGCGTTGCCTTTGTTCGGGTTTCTGATGGGACAAAACTCACCTCAAGTGGTGGCCTTCAAGCAAAATTTGTTAGGCGGCTTCATGCTCAAAGAAATCACCATCTCATACGGAGAACCGACAGCGGTGACTTTGCCCGAGGTGGAAGTAGCAACCCCTACCCGAATACACTTCTCCCTGTGGCAGGTGTTGGGGGTCATCTACTTAATAGGTGTGGCGGTGACGGCCTTGCTTTTCCTTTTTAAGATGGGCAAACTGGTCGCCATGATCATCCGCTCGCCCAAGCGCAAGATGGATGGCTATACCATGGTGTTTACCCACAAAGAACATGGACCCTATTCGTTCTTCCGCTATGCCTTTTTCACGGATGAGAATGTCAATCCCGACATCATCCGCCATGAGTTGAGCCATATCAGCCATCACCATTCGTGGGACATCCTGATGGTGGAGCTGATGAAGATTTTCCAATGGTTCAACCCCTTCATATACTTTTATAAGAGAGAACTCCAGAGCCTTCACGAATACATCGCCGACGATGATGTGGTGGCTACCGGAGCCGACAAACGAAACTACATGATGCTGATCTTGCAGCAGTGCACGGCCGTCGATTTCAGCGACATGAGCAATAATTTCAGTTTAATCTTAACCAAAAAACGTATCAAGATGATTACAAAACATGAAAAGGCCAAAGGCTTCTGGTGGAAGCTGCTGGCGACGTTGCCCGTGTTGGCGTTATTGCTGATTGTCAACGCTAGGGCTTCGGCACAACAAATGAAAAAAACGGACGAGACCGTCTATGAGTTCAGCACCAAAGACATCACCAACATCAAGAAGGTCGATAACGACAGCATCTACCAAATCGTGGAAGTGATGCCGGAATTTCCCGGTGGCACGGAAAAGATGATGGATTATCTCTCCAAAAACATCAAATATCCTGAAGCAGCCAAGGAGAAAGGCATCAGTGGCAGGGTGTTCCTGAGTTTTGTGATTGAAAAAGACGGCGCGGTCTCCAATGTCAAAGTGGCAAAAGGTATTGGGAAAGAATGCGACGACGAGGCGCTCCGCGTGGTGAAGGCCATGCCGAAATGGAAACCTGGGTTGCAAAAAGGCAAACCGGTCCGAGTCAACTACATGCTTCCCATCTTCTTTAAGTTGGATGAGAGTGAAAAGTATGCGCCCGTCAAGGGAGAGACCATTGCTCCCCAAGCCGATGTGAAACCCGACAAAAACGGTATTTGGGACATTGCAGAAACGATGCCCGAATACCCTGGTGGCATAGATGGCCTGAGGACTTTTATGCAGGATAACCTGACCGTACCCGAGAAGTACAAAGACATGGATACCAAGGCGGAATACCGTATCTTTGTGCAGTTTGTGGTCGCCGAAGACGGTTCCATAACCAATGTGGAGCTGAAGAAGCCTGAGCCTTCCAAGAAAGACCTTAACGACGAGGCGATCCGTGTGGTGAAAGCCATGCCGAAATGGAAACCTGGCACCGTGGATGGCAAGCCAGTCAGAGTGAGATACGTGTTGCCGGTGACCTACCGCTTAGGCAAATGAAAAAAGGGGGCGTGATCGTCATTGCGAGCGCAGCGAAGCAATCCAACCTGACCATTTCGAGTCGAGTTGGATTGCTTCGTCGTTCCTCCTCGCAATGACGTAGTCGAATCACATCGTCTTAGCCCAGGTGTCCTTCAAAGCCACCGTCCTGTTAAAGACCAGATGTCCTGGGGTGGTGTCCTTATCCACCGTGAAGTAGCCGATGCGCTGGAATTGGAAGTGATCCAGCGGCTTGGCGTCGGCCAGGAATTCTTCCACGTAGCACACGGGACGGACCTCCAACGAGTTGGGATTCATCATCTGCTTCATGGCTTCTAATGAGCTGAGGCCTTCGTCTTTCAGGCGAGCCATCTCATCACGGGGGTTCTCGACCTTCCAGAGACGGTCGTACATGCGTACCTCGGCTTGCAGGCAACGCTCGCAACTTACCCAATGGATGGTGCCTTTCACCTTGCGGTTGGCTCCAGGCAGGCCGCTCTTAGTATCGGGATCATATTCGGCATAGACCTCAATAACGTTGCCGTCAGCGTCCTTCTTGCATCCCGTGCATTTCACGATGTAGGCATTCTTCAAGCGCACCTCGTTGCCAGGGGTCATGCGGAAGTACTTCTTGGGAGCGTCTTCCATGAAGTCTTCCTTCTCGATCCACAGCTCACGGCTGAAGGCAATCTTGTGGCTACCTGCTGACTCGTCTTCAGGGTTGTTGATGGCTTCCATCTCCTCGACTTGACCTTCAGGATAGTTGGTGATGACCAGCTTCACGGGGTTGACCACGGCGGCCACACGGGTGGCGGTGGCGTTGAGGTCCTCGCGGATGGCGCTTTCCATCAGGGCGAAGTCGTTCAAGGCGTCATACGTAGTATAGCCGATCTTGTCGATGAACTTATGGATGCCGCTGGGGGTGTAGCCGCGGCGACGGAAGCCGCAGATGGTGGGCATACGTGGGTCGTCCCAGCCGCTCACGAGACCTTCGTTGACCAAGACCAGCAGGTTACGCTTGCTCAGTAGGATATAATTGAGGTTCAGCTTGTTGAACTCGGTCTGGCGTGGACGGTTGTCATCCAGGTTGTCGCCCTCACCACGGATTTCCTTGAGCCAGTCGATGAACAGGTCGTACAAGGGACGGTGAACCACGAACTCCAAGGTGCACAGGGAGTGGGTGACGCCTTCGAAGTAGTCGCTCTGTCCGTGTGCGAAGTCGTACATCGGGTAGGCGTGCCATTTGGTGCCCGTGCGGTGGTGCGGGGTATCGACGACGCGGTAGATGATGGGGTCGCGGAAGTGCATGTTCGGATTGGCCATGTCGATCTTGGCACGGAGCACCATCTTGCCTTCGCCGATCTCGCCGTTGTTCATTTTGTTAAACAGATCCAACGACTCTTCGATGGGGCGGTTGCGGTACGGGCTCTCGATGCCAGGCTGGGTGGGTGTGCCCTTTTGTGCAGCTATCTCCTCGGAGCTCTGCTCATCAATGTAAGCCTTGCCACGCTTGATCAATTCAATGGCAAAATCCCAGAGTTGCTGGAAGTAATCGGAGGCGTAGTATTCGTTACCCCATTGGTAGCCAAGCCATTGGATGTCCTCTTTGATGGCATCGACGTACTCCATGTTCTCCTTGGTGGGGTTGGTGTCGTCAAAACGCAGGTTGCACACGCCGCCATGCTGTGCGGCGATGCCGAAGTCGAGGCAGATGGCCTTGGCGTGGCCGATGTGAAGGTAACCGTTCGGCTCTGGGGGGAAACGAGTCTGCACCCGACCGCCGTTTTTGCCGTTAGCGAGGTCTTCTTCAACTTTCGCTTCAATGAAATTGAGCGACTTCTTTTCTACTTTTTCTTCTTCTGGGTTTGTCATAGGTCAAAATAGTATAAATGAGGTTTCTATTCTGCTGGATCGGGTCCAAATGAAGTTCCGTTCCAATTGTATTTTACGGTATAAAAATCAGGGTTGATGAATATTCCAAATTCATCTCTCATATCCGTCTCGTCATTGCGTTCCGAGCGGGTGTAGTATTCAATGCCTGCATTAGTGAAACTCAATTGGTAGCCGTCAGCAGGGATGGTGCTGTCGAAATTGATACGCCACGCGCGGAAATCCTCGGGTCGCGGCTTGGGCAAACTGACCGTTGTCTTTGTGAGGTTGCCGTTTTGGAAATGCCAAAACTCGGGAATGGTGAGGTCCTCTTTTTCATAGTGTTTGGAGAGCACGACGAGGGTTTTGCCATCAACAGCAGGGTATGTCTGGAATCTTACTTCATCTACGGCTCCTTTGAAATGAATGGTGAATCCATTGTCGGATCCGCCCACGTAGTCGAACTCCCCGAAATCCGGGTCGTTGACGTCGAAGTTGACGGCCTGGAAAATCGATTTTGTTGTTGAATTGATGTCGTCATTATTGCGAAGCTCGTCCTCCAAGGTGACCACAATCTCTTCGCTGTAAACGCGTATGGACTCAATGTTTGAATTCTTGTCTTTGGCAGTGAATTCGATGAAAATGTCTAATCTGTCCAGCGTATTGTGCATCAGTTGTTGGGTGATCACATAGTTGCCGTCCTTTTGATTTGTGACAATGGTGGTGTCTTTGATACTTAAAGGCTTCTTTTCGTAATCGAGCACGTTCTGGATGGGAAAACCGATGGCGATGGGTTTGCTGGTAATCCGATCAACTCCAGCTTGGTAGTCGGTGGTTTGAACGAATCCGCATTTTGGACTTTTCAAAGTATAGCTGGTGGTTTTACCGTCTTTCAAAAGGAAATGAGCCATCACTTCGCCATCATAGACAAAGTCATCGTTGTTATTCAGTCCTTCAGGCTCTTTGCCAATGGCAAGATATCCGATGCCAGGGGCATCAAAATAACCATAAAAGTTATGGATGGAATTGCGTAAAACAACCGATTCGGGATCTTGTTCAAAGGTTTTGCCGTTCCAGTTGTAACGGATGGGCCAATACGCTGTTGAACAGAAGGAGAGTCCGTCGTTGTCGAAAACCAGACAACTTTCATAATAAGAGGCATTAAAATAGTCTGTAGCGATCTTGAAGGATTCTGGGAACAGCGTATTGATGTCGCGATCTGTCAGTGTTCCGTTTTTGTAATCGACGGCAAAGACTTTCTTTCCATGGTCTTTTTCGTCAAGTCCGTAACCTCTCGCTTCTTTCAAAACAATGCACAGCCATGAGTCGTCAAGAGTTTGATAGCATTTCACTTGATAGAGGGCTACTAGAAGGTTGTCTTCTTCCTCAGAACCGCGGTCTATGAAGTAGTTGTACTTCAAATAGGTTTTGGAGATATGGGTGGTTGCTTCGTCATCAGAAAAATAGTCGATATCTACTGCTTGTTTATATACTGGCGCTACTTCCTGATGCTGGGTCTTCAAACAATTCCATACCCGCTCCGCGATGTCCTCTTCGGGCTCCACGTACTGATATACTTTTGTCGGCTTCCTTTCGCAAGCAAGCAAGGAGAAGCCCAGCACAACCATTATGAATATTCTCAATCCTTTCATGTTTTTTCTGCCGATTCTACCGATTCTACCGAGCTTGAACCCCTACGGGGTTCTTCTTGCTTCTTACTTCTTACTTCTGTCTTCTTAATATGCTTTATACTTCTCCCCTGTCTTTTCGATGAGGATGCGATAGTATTCGTCGCTGTACTTGGGATGTTCGCTCTTGATGGGCGTGTATTTGCTGCCAGCCTTGACGGGCTGGGCGGTGTTCAGGTTACCGTCCATATACTTCATGAAGAGTTCGTGATAGAATTGTTTCCATGAAGCGCACAGCTCATTGGCGGTGTTGCAGGAGAAACGTGTCATTTCCAGCACCATGCCGTCGTGGCCTTTGATGGTAGAGACCCTGTTGTCCAGCTCGGGTACCAGCTTCTCCACCCATTTGGTCTCCATTTCACGTTGGCGTTTGCGGATCTCGGGATGGATGTAGTTGTATTTGGTGTAGGCCCAGTTGCTCATCTGGTTGAAGGTCCAGAAAGCGGAGGTCTCTGACCATTTGCTCATCGAGCCGTTGCCTTCGCGATAGCTCTCGGGGATCTCGGTCATGCAGGTGTACATGGGGCAATAGACGCAGTTATCGGTGTCGTCAACACCAAACCAGATGATGCCGAAGGGGTTGTAGCCACGGCTCTGTGCCACGAAGCTGAAACCGGTCTGTTGGGTGGCGGTGGTGCGTTCATGCACATAGTGCACGCCATCGACTTCCCAGTCCATGGGACGCCAGCGGTAGGGGCAGTGGAAAGGACCGGCGCCGACGTCTTGTGACATGTCAAGTTCGGTACCTTCGAGGTGGTCGCGCATGAAGTCCATCATGTCGAGCACGCTGACCTTCTTGTTGGGTTGGATCCACAAGGGCATGCGGTTGGTCGGGAAGTTATCGGGTGTCTGGCACATATTGGTGGTGTAAGGCAGCGCACGTTTGATGTCGCGGCCTGTGGCATAGCCCCAATAGTCCTTCATGATGTCTGACACCTTGTTGAACATGGCCCACACGCGGAGATCGCAGAAACGGGCGCCGTCGAAGGTGACAGGGTTATAGACATCGGAGAAAGAGAACAGGGCATCGGGTCCATTGTAAAGCTTGGCATCCTTGGCGAACTTGATGACATCATCGGCATACACGCAGTCGATCTTGGGATCTTTCAGGAGCTTGTCGATGTTTTTGTAGGTGACGCTGGTCTTGCATTTGCGTGAAGCCAATGGGAAGGTTGTGATGCGTGCCTGGTTGGCGTGGCCGCTGACGTAGCCATCGGGGATGCGACGGGCAACCCACACGGCACCTTTGTTCTGGGGACCTTTGCCGATCATCTCCATGATCCAAACCTCTTCGGTGTCGCAGATGGAGAACGACTCGCCTTCGCTGACGTAGCCGTAATCGGTGACGAGCTTGGTCATCCACCAGATGGCTTCACGGGCGGTCTTGGAACGCTGCAGGGCGATGTACATCAGGCTGCCATAGTCGATGCAACCTTGTCCATTATAGAGAGCTTCGATGCCGCCGTAGGTGGTCTCACCGATGGCGACCTGCCATTCGTTCATGTTGCCAACGACGTTGTAAGTGTGGGCCACTTCGGGAATCTGTCCGAGGTAGGCGCCGCCGTCCCAGTCATAGATGTCGCGCATGGCGCCGGCCGCATGGTCGGCAGCAGGGTAGTGGTACAGCTCGCCGTAGAGCACGTGGCTGTCGGCAGCGTAGGAGATCATGCAGCTGCCATCGGCAGAAGCGCCTTTAGTGATCAGGAAGTTGGTGCAGGCATTGGCTTTCCCGAAGGCAAACACAAGGGCCAAGGCCGTCAAAATGGTAAGTAATCTTTTCATTATAAACTGTTTATTTATTGTTGTTTCAAGTTGTTAAAGCTACAAAATTATTCATTTTGAGGGATTATTCAAAAAGTATTCTTTGACTTTTTTACGATCCTGTTCCAGCTGGGCTTTCAGAGCCTCCAAACCTTTGAACTTCTCCTCGTCACGGATGCGGTCTAAAAACCACACCTTTAAGGTCTTCCCATAGAGATCGCCGTTGAAGTCGAAAATGTTCACTTCGATGATAAAGTCACCGTCGGTACGATCTTCTACTGTAGGTCGCAGGCCAGTGTTAGCCATGGCATTGTAAGGCTTCCCGTCGATCATGGTTTGGCAGGCATAGACGCCGGGGTTGTTGATCATCATGTATTCATTAGGAATGTCAAGATTAGCGGTTGGGAAGCCGATGGTGCGTCCAATCTTGTTGCCTTCGACCACTGTTCCTGTCACGGAGTAGGGATACCCTAACAGCTCGTTGGCGGCCTTCACATTGCCTGCCCATAAGAAGTTGCGTATTTTTGTGGAACTCACGGCTACCTCATTGACGTCCTGGGCTTCTACTTGAACAGTGCGGAAGTTGTATTGCTTGCCAAGTTGCGTCAGCATCTCGTAATCGCCCATCCGGTTTTTACCGAAATGATGGTCGTAACCCACCACGATGATCGAAGGATGGATGCTGTCAATGATATAGTCTTTGATGAAATCCTCTGACGGAGTGCTGGCGAACTCTTTGGTGAAAGGAATGATGAGCACGTTGTCGATGCCAAACTCCTCGATCTTTTTCAGTTTCTCTTCTTGGGAGCAGATGAAGCGGAGCCGTTCGGTCCCGATGGAGAGCACCTGACGTGGATGGGGATGGAAAGTGACCACCACGGTCTCGCCTCCGATTTCTTGTGCGAGACGGCGCATCTCCTTGAAGATGGCCTGATGACCGAGGTGCACTCCATCAAAAGTGCCTATTGTGACCACGGCATTCTTGATGTTCCGGGCCTGTATGCTATTGTTGATGATTCTCATAGGATGTGTTCGATGACGTATCTGGCGATCTGTACAGCGTTGGTGGCAGCACCTTTGCGGATGTTGTCGCTGACCACCCAGAAATTGAGGCCGTTGTCGATGCTGAAATCCCTTCTGATCCTGCCTACAAACACCTCGTCCTTATCGTAGGCGTTGATGGCCATTGGATAGACGTTGTGGACGGGATCATCCTCCACCACGATGCCGGGATAGTTTTTCAGCAAACGACGCACATCGTCCAACTCGTATGGTTTGTTGAACTCAACGTTGACGGCTTCGGAATGCCCACCGGTCACAGGAACACGGCACACCGTGGCAGTGATGGCAATCTGTGGGGCTCTCAAGATCTTGCGGGTCTCGTTCACCAGCTTTTCCTCTTCTGTGGTGTAGCCGTTTTCACAGAAATCGCCACCATGAGGCAGAACGTTGCGGTAGATCTGGTGGGGGTAGGCGTTGGGGAGTTGGGAGTTAGGAGTGAGGAGTGAGGAGTTAGAAGTGGGGAGTTTCCCCTTTTCCATTTCTTCGCGGTTAAGTTGGTTAATTCCCTTGAGTCCGCTGCCACTCACACTTTGGTAGGTCGCAATGACTAATCGCTTGATGTCGTAAGCCTTGTGTAAAGGAGCCAAGGCCAGCACCATCTCAATGGTGGAGCAGTTCGGATTGGCGATGATATGGGTATCCTTGGTGATGGTGTCGGCGTTGATTTCTGGGACGACCAACGGGATTTCGGGGAACATGCGCCAGGCAGAGCTGTTGTCGATGACGTAGGTGCCTTTTGCCGCAAACAAGGGCGCGTATTGCTTCGAAGCTGAGGCGCCTGCCGAGAAAATGGCGATGTCGGGACGTGCTTCAATGGCATCCTCCACGCTGATCACACGATGTGTCTTTCCTTGGAAAACGATCTCCTTGCCAACGGATCTTTCCGAAGCTGCAACAATCAATTCATCTATCTTAATCTTCTGTTCATCAAGAACTTGAAGCATCTTTGAACCGACCAACCCAGTGGCCCCTACAACCGCGATTTTCATTTTTATTGGATTTGTTTTCAACATTTTTATATGAATGGACACTCCTATTGTAATTTTGCAATGAAAATATCCAACATGCAAAAATAATAATAATATGAGAACAATACTGCTACTTTTGATAATTCTGCCTTTCTGCGCCTTCTCTCAAGTGATGGATGATTTCTCTGACGGTGATTTCACGACTAATCCTGCATGGATTGGTACTGCGAATAGTTTTATTGTGAACAACAACCATCAGCTTCAATCGGCGGCTACCGAGGCAGGAGAGGCGTTTCTCTCTCTCGCCGTTGCGGGTGATATTATGGAATGGCGTTTCTGGATCCGCGAGGCCTTCAGCCCCTCGGGAAACAACTATGCTGAGGTCTGGCTCGCCGCCGACACAGCCGATCTCACGCATGCCAACCGAGGTTATTTCCTTCGTTTTGGCGCTGCCGGGAGTCAGGACGCCATTGAGTTATATAGAAAGGATGGAAACGCTGAGACACTTGTTTGCAAAGGAACGGATGCCGCCATCGCCTCTTCGTTTCAGGTGGCAGTGAAGGTCAACCGTGATAGGGAAGGACGTTGGTCCTTGCAAACGGATTACGACAACATAGGCAACTATGCCGTTGAGGCGGAAGGCTTCGACGACTCTTTTCCCGTCGAAGGCTATTTTGGGTTTTATCTTAAATTCACTTCCAGTAACGCCAAGAAATTCTATTTTGACGACGTCTATGTCGGACCGAAGATTATCGATCATGATCCTCCTGAACTTTTGTCTTTGGAGGTAAGGGACAATAAGCATCTTTTGCTGATTTTCAATGAGTCGCTGGATGTGTCGGCGCTGGATACACAACACTATTCAATTCCCAATGTGCCCGATTCTGTGTGTTTTGACGGTGTTCCTTCAAAAGTGCTGCTGGTCTTTAACGATCCCTTACCTCAGAACATCACGCTGCAGCTTCGTATCACGGGCATCAGCGACTTGGCAGGTAATGTCATGCCCAATACCATCTGGGATTTTTCCATTTACCAACCTTCTGAAAGCGATGTGGTGATCAACGAGATCATGGCGGATCCGACACCTGCGGTGGGTCTGCCGGAATGGGAATACGTGGAGCTATTCAACACCACGCAGCTGCCCGTTGACTTAAAAGATTGGTCTTTGAGCATTGGTACGACGACCAAGACCTTACCTGCTATTCAAATAGAGCCCTTAGGCTATCTGATTCTATGCAAGGACGATGCGGTGGAAGAATTGTCTGCCTTTGGTGTCACCTGCGGCTTTTCAAGCTTCTCTATCGCCAACATCGGTGCCACGTTGAGGCTGTTTTCACCTGATGAAATGCTGATTTCTGAAGTGTCATTCAACGACACTTGGTATCACGATGCCGACAAGAGAAACGGCGGTTGGTCGCTGGAGCAGATAGACCCGTTCAACCCTTGTGCTGGCACAGTAAATTGGTCGGCCTCGAATGATGTTTCAGGTGGGACGCCGGGGCGTGAGAATTCCATCAATGCAATTAACGAGATAGCACCTCAGATTTCGAGGGTGAGTGTGTTGGACGACAATATGGTGTTGCTTTGGTTTGACCAGCAAATGGACCGAGCGAGTCTTGCAGATAGGGCGCATTATCAAGTAGAAGAGCTGGGCATTCAACCTATTGAGGTGATCTGCAATCCTGTGAACTCAACCTCAGTGGAGCTGCTGTTTGACTATAGCTTTCAGGAAGGGGTGGTTTATACTCTGGTGATGAACGGCTTGGAAAGCTGTAGCGGCCAGCCCATAGCACCTGATACGCGTGTCCGTTTTGGCATCCCTAATGAAATAGGCCCAGGCGAGGTGCTTATCAACGAGATCTTGTTTGATCCTATCAGTCCGGGAGTGGATTATGTGGAGCTGTACAACCATTCTGACAAGACCTTTGATTTGAGTGAATTGAAATTAGGGGTCATCAAAGAAAGCTTCCCGAATCCAGCGGATACCGTATTGAAAGAGATCACGGCCGACATGTTCCTTTTCATGCCGCACAGCTATGTGTTGCTCTCGACGGATGGCTATACGGTAGGACAACAATATGGTTGTGGTACTGGGAATTTCTTCGATATGGCTTCGTTTCCATCGTATGTCAATGCCGGAGGAACGGCGTTGTTGATGAGCCGTCAAGGGGTGGTGGTGGATCAGATGTCGTTCTCTGAAAAGATGCATTATCCCTTGCTGAAAGAGACTAAAGGGGTGGCATTGGAACGGGTATCTTGGGATGCGCCCTCAGACCAGTCCGACAACTGGCATTCGGCTGTAGAGGCCTTGCATTTTGGTACGCCTGGTTATGAGAATTCCATGATGGCAGTGCAGCAAAATGATCCTGAAGAAGAGGCGATAAAGATTAAACCCAAGGTGTTTTCACCCGATGGAGATGGCATGGATGACAACTGCTTGGTCAACTATGCTTTTGAGGAGGCGGGTTGCACGATGAATGTCTATGTTTTCAACGTCGAAGGACAGTTGATTCGGCATCTGGTCAAGGGGGAGCTGATTTCCCAAGCAGGAAGTTTCGTTTGGAATGGCTTAGATGAACGAGGTCAACGTGTACCGATCGGCCTCTATGTCATGGTTGCCGAAGTGTTCAATTTAGATGGAATGGTAAAGAAATATAAACAGGCAGTGGTAGTGGCTTCCCGATGATTACATGTCCATGTTGGACTGCGCCATCAGCTGGTTGGTATCAGGATCGAAAGCCATCAGGTTGCCCATGCCAGGCTTGTCATTGTAGAACACGCCATTATCCAACGCGATGAAGTCGTGGCCTTTGGGGTTGTTGATGACAAAGTCGATGAAGCTGTAATCGACAGGGATGTGACCGTGGATGATCTTTCGCCCGTTGGTCTTGCTGAAGTCCACCTTGAAATTCCTAACCGAGACCATGCTGTGGAAGTCCTCGAAAGGATTGTCGGCTTTGAAATTCATGCCGGCGTGCACCAGGATGTAGTCCTCCAATTCGTAATAATAGTCAAGATGCCGCATCCACTCGATGTAGGATTCTGGAATGTCGCGGGGGCGTTTGCCACCGAAGCTCTTGTAGGTCTCGGTGGCACCTACGCTTTCCCACAGTTTTTGTCGATCTGACTTGAAGAGATGAAAGCTTTGGTCGGCCTCCCAGACTTGTATGCAGTATTCCTCATGGTTTCCTCTGAGGCAATGCATGTTTTGTCCGCTTTCCTGCAAGTTCATGAGATAATCGAGGACCTCTTTGCTATTGGGGCCGCGGTCGATGTAGTCGCCAAGGAAGAACAACTCATCGTCCTTGCTGATTTTTAACATGTTCTCAAGCAAGGTCTTGAGCGTCTTGGCGCAGCCATGAATATCAGGAATGATCCACCTAGTCATTTTTCAGTTGGAAGTTAGCAGTTAGCAGTTGGCAGTTTTATTTTTTTCCTTGGTTGGCGACGGCGGCCATCAGCGCTGCGACTTTCTCTGGATCGCCGAGGAAGAAGTCCTTCGTCAGGTTCATGTTGTCGTCGAACTCAAAGATATAAGGGATTCCAGTAGGGATATTGAAGGCGATGATCTCGTCGTTTGACATGTTCTTGAGCACTTTCACGACGCCGCGGAGGCTATTGCCGTGGGCAACCACCATCACTTCGTCATGGGTCTCGAAGGCTTTCATGATATGGTCCTTGTAATAGGGCATCACACGCTCGATGGTGTCGCAGAGAGCTTCGGTCAACGGAATCTGGTCGTCAGTTAGTTCTGCGTAGCGGGGATCCATACGGGGACTCCTGGGGTCGTTCATGTCCAACGCTGGAGGGCGCACATCGAAGGCACGGCGCCACAAACGCACTTGTTCGTCGCCGTATTTCTCGGCAGTCATCTTCTTGTCAAGGCCTTGCAGCTGCCCATACGACTTCTCGTTCAGACGCCAGGTCTTGTAAACCGGCAGCCAGTCCATATCCATGGTGTCAAGGACATAGTTCAAAGTCTTGATGGCTCTTTTCAGGTACGAGGTGAAACAGATCTCGGGTTTGTAGCCGTTATCTTTCAGCACTTTGCCCGCTTCGATGGCTTCCTGAATGCCTTTTTCGGAAAGATCCACATTGGTCCATCCAGTAAATAAATTGAGTTTGTTCCATTGGCTTTCGCCGTGACGTATTAAAATCAGTTTTTTCATGGTTAGCGTTATTGTTTCGGCAACAAAGATAGTATTTTATTGTAAAGTATTGAAAAAAACCGTCTCACTATTGATTCTTTAAAAATAATTTATATTTTTGCAATTGAACCTTAAAAATAATTATGTATGAAGAAAACACTATCGTTACTTGGCGGTCTGTTAGTTTTGACTGCCTTGATTTTTGTGAGCTGCAAAAAGGATGATGAGGTTACTCCAACTATTAACAAGTATTTCTCAGTGGAGAACGCTTCATTGATTAAGAAAGCCATGCCTGAGGCTACGGTGGATGATGAAATAGAGGTGGTGATGAATAGCAAAGTCATTCCAGGAGGATCATCTATCGTGAGTCTGTATACTGAAAGGATCGCAAAGAAGATCCTAGTTGGCATGAAGGACCAGGCTGGTTACTATGAGATTCTGCCATCTGCCCGTGGGGAGTATTCTTTCCTGATGATGATTAATCAAGACATTGATTTGGGTGAGGATGCAAGGGGATTTACAGTTCTAGTGGCTGTTGAAGATGAAAATGGCGACATTTCCAAGATTTGGGAAACTTCGGTTGAGTTACTTGTTGTAGGAACAGGTGCCCTTCAGGTAAGTCTGAGTTTCGATAATGCCAAAGATGTTGACCTTCATCTGATTGAACCTGAATACAATGATGAGTATGGAGATCCTGTTTCGTTCAGTGATCGCCATATATACTATTCCAATAAAGTTGCCTATTACAGTGGCGGCGAGTTGGATCTCGATTCCAATCCAGGTTGTAGCATCGATAATATCAACAATGAAAACATCACCTACAGTTCAGACAATTCGTTCATAGCTCCCGGCACCTACAAGGTGTATGTGGATCTTTTCGAAAACTGTGATTATGAAATTGCTACCAATTATGTGGTGACAGTGTTCTACGGAGGTGTGCTCATTGCTAGTAAAGCGGGTGTGTTTGAGATTGGTGCTGAAAGCACGTACAATCCTATCGATGAGGATTATGTTGCTAACAACCTCCCGTTCCTGACCTTCTCGATTGCTGACAAGGGTCAGAAGAGTTCCAAGACCTACGGCCGCGCTCCGATAAGTGAAAGTGCCATGGAAAAAGAATCCTATGCTGTTCACAAATAAGGTTTGGGCTGTATTAGTGAAAAAAAGAACGGCTTCCTATGGGGAGCCGTTCTTTTTATATCATCAAAGTGACTTCATCCACTTCCACTGGAAGAAGATCATGTAAAACACGCCCACCGTAATGGCGGCGTCGGCGAAATTGAAGATGGGTCTGAAAAAGATGAAATGCCCGTCAGGGCCGAAAAAGAAGTTGGGCAGCCAGCTGTTGTCTTCCCGAGCGATGTCGATGATGGGGAAATACAGCATATCGACCACCTTGCCATGAAGCCATCCCGCATAGTGGAAGACTTCGCCATAAAACACGCTGTCAATGATGTTGCCCATGGCGCCAGCTGTGATGAGGGCGATGCCGAACATCACGCCAAACTTGGTGTTCTTCTTGGAAAGGCGGAACAAAAGAAAGAATAGTGCCACGACGGCAACAATCCTAAAAATGCTCAAAAAGGCTTTCATGGCGCCTCCACCTCCCATCCAGCCGAAAGCCATGCCGGGATTCTCAACGAAAAGCAACTTAAACCAATTGCCAAGGACTGGAATCTCCTGGCCAAGTTCCATATGCGTCTTGACCCAGATCTTAAGGATCTGGTCGATGAGCAAAACGGCAAGAATAATGATGAAAGAGCCTATCAGGCCCTTACGTTTTGTTTTAGTCACTTTTTCTTTTCCTTCATTTTAGCGTCAAGGCAAATCGTTGTAGTGGGTACACAACGCAGTCTTTCCTTGGGAATCAACTTGCCAGTGGCACGGCAAATGCCATAGGTCTTGTTCTCGATGCGCATCAGAGCGAATTCCAGGTTCTGGATATATTTCTCGGTACGTGCCGCGAGCTTGGCATTTTCCTCTTTTTGCGAGACGGAATAACCTTCTTCCAAGATCTTGAACGTCGGTGCGGTGTCATCAGTGCTGTTTTCACCGCCGGCAATATTTTCACTGAGCAGTGCGAGGTTTTCGCGTGCCTGTTGAAGTTTCTGCAGGATCAATTCCTTAAACTCCTCTAACTCCTCGTCGGAATACCGCACAGTAGGAGTGACTTTAATCTTCTCTTCCATAACCATTTTATTTTAGGTCCTACGAAAGTGCTAAAATACAAAAAAATCCTTACACCAACAATTTATTAATTGTTTTTTTGAATCTTCATCCTGACCTTGACATTTTCGGTAAGTTCGTCTTCCAAGGCATCGCCTTCGAGTTTATCGACGATTTGGATGGCGGTGGCCAACGTCTCAGCGCAGATGTAGCTGCTGAATACTTTGACGGCGGATTCAATCTTATCGTTCTTCTCGATGAATACCTCGATCCGGTCAGTAACTTCCAAGCCTGAGTTCTTACGCAAGGTCTGGATGCGGTTGACGATTTCACGGGCGAGGCCTTCGTTGAAGAGGTCTTCGGTGATGGTCATGTCCAAAGCAACGGTGTAGTTGTCCTGTGACGTGACAGCCCAGCCAGGAATGTCTTGGGTGGAGATCAGAGCGTCTTCAAGGGTCAGCTCGACATCGACGCCATCCACATCCAAGTGGGTGCCGTTGTTCTTCTCGTAGGCATGGATCTCGTCTTGACTCATGTTGGCGAAGTAGGTCTGGATCTGTTTCATCTGCTTGCCATACTTCCTGCCCAAGGTCTTGAAGTTGGGCTTCACGTTCTTCACCAGAATGTTGTTGTCGGGGGCAAGGAACTCGATGCCTTTGATGTTGACCTCACTCATGATGAGGTGGGAGATCTTTTCCAGTTGAGCCTTCATCTCTTCGTTGGCCACGGGGATCATGATCTTTGACAGCGGCTGACGTACGCGGATGTTGGCTTTCTTACGCAGTGAAAGCACCAGCGAAGAAATCAGCTGTGCGGCTTCCATGCGTTCCTCCAATGCCTTGTCGATGAGCTTGTTGTCGGCTGCCGGGAAGTCGGTGAGATGTACGGACTCGGCGGCATTTTTGCCAGTGGCGTTGTTGAGGTCACGGTAAAGCTGCTCGCTGAAGAACGGTGCAATCGGAGAGCTAAGACGAGCCACGGTCTCCAAGCAGGTGTAAAGGGTCTGATAGGCAGAGAGCTTGTCCTTGTCATCATCGCTTCTCCAGAAACGACGGCGTGAGAGACGCACGTACCAGTTGCTGAGGTGGGCATCCACGAAGTCGGCAATGGCGCGACCGGCACGGGTGGGCTCATAGTCACTGTAGGCTTCGTCAACGGTGAGGATCAGGGAATTCAACTCCGATAGGATCCAACGGTCGATCTCAGGACGCTCTGTGTATGGGATGTTGGCTTCCTTATAGTCGAACTTGTCGATGTTGGCATACAGTGCAAAGAAGGCGTAGGTGTTATAGAGTGTTCCAAAGAACTTACGGCGCACTTCGTCAACACCGGCCTCGTCAAATTTCAAGTTGTCCCAAGGCTGGGAGTTGGTAATCATGTACCAACGCACGGCATCGGCGCCATATTTCTCGATGGCACCGAAGGGGTCAACGGCATTGCCCAAACGTTTCGACATCTTGTTGCCGTTCTTGTCGAGCACCAAGCCGTTGGAGATGACATTCTTATAAGCAACACTGTCGAAGCACATCGTGGCGATGGCATGCAGGGTGAAGAACCAGCCACGGGTTTGATCCACGCCCTCAGCGATGAAATCAGCGGGGAAGGGAATAGGTGAGAGGTGAGAGGTGAGAGGTGAGTGTTTTCCACCTTCATCTTTCTTAGCCATGCAATGATACTGGGCGTACGGCATGGCACCTGAGTCGAACCACACGTCAATCAAATCGGGTTCGCGGAACATCTTCTTGCCGCTAGCAGAGCAGAGGATGACGCCATCGATATATGGTCTATGCAGGTCGAACTTGGTGTAGTCTTCCGAAGCGTATGGATTCGAGGTCATGAATCCTGCCTTGATGGATTTTTCGATTTCGTTGCGGAGCTCTTCGACGCTGCCGATGCAGATCTCCTCTTTGCCGTCCTCGGTGCGCCAGATGGGCAATGGAGTGCCCCAGTAGCGTGAACGGGAGAGGTTCCAGTCCACCAGGTTCTCAAGCCAGTTGCCGAAACGACCGCTGCCGGTGGCTTCAGGCTTCCAGTTGATGGTCTTGTTAAGCTCGATCATACGGTCTTTCAGGGCCGTGGTCTTGATGAACCAGCTGTCGAGGGGATAATAGAGCACGGGCTTGTCGGTGCGCCAGCAGTGTGGGTAGTTGTGGACATGTTTCTCACTCTTGAAGAGCTTGCCTTGTTCCTTGAGGAGCATCACGATGTCAACATCGAGGCTCTTGTCCTTCTCGGTCTTGGTGGGGTCATAGGCGTTCTTGACGAACTGTCCGGCGTAGGGGCGGTAGGCTTCCACGTCCATGCAGTTCTTGACAAACTCGGGATCCAGGTCCTCGATACGCCAGAACTTGCCGGTACGATCCACCATCGGCTGGGCTTTGCCGTCCTTGTCGATCATCTGCAAAGGCGGGATGCCAGCAGCGGCGGCAACGCGTTTGTCGTCAGCGCCAAAGGTCGGAGCGATATGGACGATGCCCGTACCGTCTTCGGTGGTGACATAGTCGCCAGGGATGATGCGGAAGGCGCCTTTACCCGGGTTGACCCATGGGATGAGTTGTTCATATTCGATGCCAACCAGCTCGCTGCCTTTGAACTCCTTCACAATCTCAGGAGCTTCCTTGAACATGGTGCCTATCAAGGCTTTGGCCATCAGGATGTAGCAAGGCTCCTCGGTGTAGGGATGCACGGTCTTCAGCAGCACATAGTCGATATTGGGACCAACGCACAAAGCCGTGTTGCTCGGCAAGGTCCATGGTGTGGTGGTCCATGCAATGGCGTAAGTGGTAAGCTTTTCTCCTACTCCTAACTCCTCACTCCTAACTCCTAACTTAAACAGCGCCACGCAAGTCAAATCCTTTACGTCGCGATAGCAGCCGGGCATGTTCAGTTCGTGGGAGCTGAGGCCAGTGCCAGCAGCAGGTGAGTAGGGCTGGATGGTATAGCCTTTATAGAGCAGGCCTTTGTTATAGAGGTCTTTCAGCAGGAACCACAAGGTCTCGATGTAGTCGTTGGTGAAAGTGATGTAAGGATCGTTGAGGTTGACCCAATAGCCCATCTTACGGGTAAGGTCGTCCCACATGTCCTTGTATTTCATCACTTCCTCGCGGCAGGCACGGTTGTAGTCATCGACGCTGATCTTCTTGCCGATGTCTTCCTTCGTGATGCCGAGTTTCTTCTCCACGCCGAGTTCCACAGGCAGGCCGTGGGTGTCCCAGCCGGCCTTGCGCACCACGTGTTTTCCTTTCAAGGTCTGGTAGCGGCATACCACGTCCTTGATGGAACGGGCCATCACATGGTGGATACCGGGGGTGCCGTTGGCACTCGGCGGACCTTCAAAGAACACAAAAGCGTTGTCTTTGTCGCGATTATCGAGGCTCTTTTGGAAGGTGTCGTTTTCTTCCCAATACTTACGAATTTCGTTGGCTGTCTCAGTGAGATTCAGCTGTTTATACTCTTTGTAATTCTGCTTCATCTTGCGGGCTTGAATTAAAGCCGCAAAGATACAAAACTTTTTTCAGTTTACAGTTTACAGTTTGCAGTTTTCAGTGAAGAGTTTTTTACTTTTCGAGATTCAGCAACAGTCCATTGCCATCACCAGTCATGATTTCGGGCAGTTTGCCATCCCATTTGTTGATCCATTCGAGTTGGACGATCTTCGGGTTGCTGGAGACGGAAGCGCCTTTGATTTTCAGGGCTTCAGCTTCACCTTCAGCGTTGAGGATCTGGATGTCTTTCTCGATCTCAGCTTGTTTCTTCAGCTCTTCCTTCTGCTTAGTGACCTCTGAGAGGGTAAGGGCTTTCTGCTCCTCAAGTTTCTTTTGGTTGATGGCGGTCTCGTAATCGCTGTTGTAATATACCTCACGGATGTCGATCTGGTCAAGAATGAGATGATAAGACAGGATGTCTTTTTTCATCCTTTCGAGCACAAATGACTGGATTTCTTCGCGGCTAGTGCTATACACCTGTATGGGGGTGTATTTGCTGGTGGTCAAGGCCAACGCGGATTTCAGTTTTGGTTTGATCACATTTTCTTCCAGCCAATAGAAACGGCCGTTTTCCTTGCCGTCGGTCTCTGAGACATTGTCGTAGATCCACCAAGCATATTCGGGATCGATACGCCATGAGGCGCTGATGTCGAAGCCCATCTTGATACCGTCGATAGTGGGAGTCCAAACGGTTTCCGACTGTGTGGCCTCAGCCTTATAGGACTTGTATTCCGGGTCGCTTCGGTTGACACTGGTGCGCTTGGCGCAGGTATAAACCTGTTCGGTCTTGTCCATGGTTTGAACCGTGTACCAAGGCAGGATGAGGTGCCATCCAGTGTGGTAGGTCTGTTGTTTCACGCCACTTGGGGTGATGACGACACCACATTCCTGGGCAGGGATGATGGTGAGGAATCTGGTGACGGCAAGAAAGATGACAGGGATCAGCCAAAGCAAGATGCTGTTGGACATTTTCTTGGGATTTTTGCCCCTGCTTTGCTCGTTTTTGACGATGGTGTTGTTGTAAAATGCAGCAAAGAGGCTGTAGCAGATCAGTATAACTGCTAAAATGTTGAGGTACTTCATTTTTATTAATCTTTTTAATTACTCCTAACTCCTAACTCCTCACTCCTTAACATCCAATTGCTCTGGAAATAACCAGTCTCAGGATCTCGGAAGTGCCTTCTCCGATTTGAAGGATGCGTTGATCGCGATAGAAGCGTTCCATGTCGAACTCTTTGAGGAGTCCGTGACCGCCCATCACTTGCACGGCGTTGTCGCACACTTCGGCGGCGACTTCGGAGCAATAGAGCTTGGCCATGGCGGCTTCTTTGCCAAAGGGACGGTGCTGGTCCTTCAGCCAGCAGGCATGGTACAGCAGGTTGCGTGCTGCTTCGACTTTCATGGCCATGTCGGCGAGTTTGAAGGCCACTGCTTGGAACTTGCACACGGGTTTGCCGAACTGGACGCGTTTCTTGGAGTAGGCGAGGGCCATCTCGTAGGCGCCTTGGGCACAGCCGAGGCCCATGGCGGCGATGGAGAGACGTCCGGAGTCGAGGGTGGCCAACATCATGTGGGAGCCTTCCCCAGGCTCGCCCAAGATGCACTCCCTGGGCAGCCGCACGTTGTCGAACACGAGCTTGCCGGTGTTGGAAGCACGCCACATCATCTTGTCGTCCATCGGGGTCTGGGTGAAGCCTGGGACGGAGTTCTCAACCAGCAAGGCGGTAAACTCGGGCTTGCCGTCCTTTTCACCGGAGACGGCTTGTACGCTCGTGCCTAGGGTGATCGGCGTAGCGCTGTTGGTGATGAAGATCTTGGTGCCGTTGAGCAGCCAGGTGTCGCCTTCGAGCTTGGCCGTGGTCTTGGTGCCACGCGAGTCACTGCCAGCGTCCTCTTCCGTCAGTCCGAAGCCCCAGAGCTTATCTTTGCAGAGTTGGGGCAGGTACTTGCGTTTCTGCTCCTCAGTGCCGTAGTCTTTGATGGGACCGATGCCCAACGAGTTGTCGGCAGCGATGGTGGCTGCGGTGGAGCCATCCACACGAGCGAGTTCTTCCACGGCGATGATATAGCTGAGGTTATCCAAGCCCTGACCGCCATATTCTTTCGGTACGGTCATGCCTAACAGACCTAGCTCACCCATCTTGAGAGTCAGTTCAGTGTCGAAATGCTGGTGCTCGTCGTTGTAACGGGCTACAGGTTTCACTTCTGCCTCGGCGAAATCTCTAACCTTCTGCCGCAAGGCTTCTTGTTCTTTTGTTAAGTCAAAGTTCATATTCTTACTTCTTGCTTCTAACTTCTTTCTTCTAACTCTATAAGTTGCATCTTATTGTCCACCATCTCACCTTCAGTGACCAAAATGCGTTTTACCTTGGCTTTGGCAGTGGCGACAATGTTGTTTTCCATCTTCATGGCCTCCACCACGATCATCACTGTGCCAGCGTTTACCTCGTCGCCTTCCTTCACGTTGATCTTCACCACCTTGCCAGGCATGGGCGAGATCAAGGTTGATTTGTCGTTCACATTCTCTTTGCAAGAATAGTCGAGGGTATCGTTGAGCTGGTCGGTGCGGAAGCAACTGAAGTTCAGTCCACGGAAGTTCACGATGGTTTTCTGCTCATCATTGACGGAACAATAGACAACTTCATTCTTTCCGTTAAGCATGATCTTCAGCTGGTGGCCATCGTGTCCGATGAGTTCGGCGGAGAAGTGAGAGGTGAGAGGTGAGAGGTCAGAGGTGAGACTTTCCACTTTCAACTTTCCACTTTCCGCTTCCCAATGTGTGATATGGACTGGAATCTTTTGGCCTTCCACGTCAACGGTGAAATGACTGTGGAAACGCCAGAAGCCGATGTCTTCCCAAACGTTTTCAATATGATGTTCAAAGCGTTTCTTGCAGAAATCATAAAGTAGGAATGACACCGCTATATCATTGATGCTTAAACTATTGCGGCTATCGTTCAAGGCCTTTATGAGTGCTTCTTGGTGGGAGGCGCAGAAGGAAGTGTCGATCTTGTTGTCAACAAAATCCTGGTTTTTGATGACTTCCCATAGGTAGGCTTTGTTGGTGGTCAAGCCTTGAATGATGAACTCTTTCAGGGCGTGTTGCGCTGTCTCAATGGCAGCTTGACGGGTCTTGCCATGGCAGATGAGCTTGGCGATCATGGGATCGTAGGCTTCGCTGATGGTGCAGGGACCATCGATGCTGCTATCGACACGGGCGCCTCTGACCTGTGGCTCATGGTATGCCGTCACTTTTCCAGGAGTAGGCAGGAAGCCGTTTTCGGGATCTTCAGCATAGACGCGCATCTCAATGGCATGTCCCTGGGCTTGGATCATATCCTGTGTCCAGCCCATCTCTTTGCCTCGGGCGATGCGGATCTGTTCCTCCACAATGTCGATGCCCGTACGCATCTCGGTGACGGGATGTTCCACTTGGATACGGGTGTTCACCTCCAAGAAATAGAAGTTCAGGTCTTGATCCACGATGAACTCCACGGTGCCGGCGTTTTTGTAGCCGATGCCTTTACAGAGCTTCACGGCAGTGGCCAGCAGCTGTTGCCGTTTCTCTTCAGTCAAAGTGGGAGAGGGCGACTCCTCGATGATCTTCTGGTAGCGTCGTTGAATGGTGCATTCGCGCTCATAAAGGTGTATGATGTTGCCGTGATGATCGGCGAGAATCTGCACTTCGATATGGCGCGGATTTTCGATATATTGCTCAACGAAGACGGTGCCGTCGCCGAAGTATTTCTCTGCTTCTCGGGAAGCGCGTTCCAGCTCGTCTTTGAGATCGTCTTTCTTTCTGACGATATGCATGCCTTTGCCTCCACCGCCTGCCGCCGCCTTGATGAGAACGGGGTAGGGCAGTGTGTCGGCCTTTACCATGATATCCTCTAAGCTGCCCGTAAGGCCGAAGGTGACGGGGATGCCATTGTCGATGGCAACCTGCCTTGCAGCGATCTTGTTGCCCATGAGCCGCATGGTGTCGGCATCGGGGCCGATGAAGATGAGGTTGTTTGCGGCGCAGGCTTCAGCGAAATCGGGATTCTCAGAGAGGAATCCATAGCCTGGGTGAATGGCATCGACACCAGCGTCCAAAGCGGCGTCGATGATCTTCTGTATGTTGAGATAGGTGTCCTTGAGACTGCCATTTCCCAGGGGATAGGCCTCATCGGCGAGCCTACGGTGCAGCGCTTCGGCATCGTTGTCGGCAAACACCGCCACACTCTCGATGTGAAGCCGTCTCAAAGTGCGGATAATGCGCACAGCAATCTCCCCGCGGTTGGCAATCAGGACTTTATTTATCTTCCTACTATTCATCAACTTTTATCTTTAATCTCTTATCTCTTATCTTTTATCTTTTATCTCTCCCATTCCGGCTTCCGTTTCTCAAAGAACGCCGCCATGCCTTCTTGTCCCGCCTTGGAGATACGTTGGCTGGCGATGAGCGCGGAGGTTTCGTAAAAAACAGAGGCGTAAGGGTCGCCGGTGTTGCTCACCAAACGCAACAGATTTTTGCATTCGGCCACGGCATCGGGCGAGGCATGCATGAAGTGCTCGATGTACTGCCGTTCGGTCTCAATCAAGGCGGCTTCATCGACAACGACATTCACCAATTTGAATGCCTTGGCCTCGGCAGCGGTGAAGACGCGGCCGGTAAGCATCAGCTCCTTGGCGGCGGTGTTGCCAATCCGCTGTACCACAAAAGGAGAGATGGTAGCTGGTGTGATGCCTAGGCGTACCTCAGAGAAGGCGAACTTGGTTCCGGTCTCGGCAATCACAATATCGGAGGCAGCGATAATGCCATTGGCACCGCCGATGCAAGCGCCGTGCACCACAGCGATGACAGCCTTGTTGCAGAAATAGATGTTGCGGAACAGCTTGGAGAGTCGCTCGGCATCGGCCAGGTTCTGGGCGTGGCCGAAATTGGCCATTTCCTTCATATAGGCCAAGTCAGCACCAGCACAGAACGACTTCCCGTTGCCTTTCAAGATGATGACACGGATGTCGTCGCGGCTGTTCAACCAATCGATGGCTTCGGTGAGCTCGCGGATCATCTCGGAATTCAACGCATTGCGCACCTCGGGGCGGTCAAAATTGACCCAAGCCATGCTTTCCCCTAATTGTATTTTGATGGTCTTGAAATCCATATCGCAAAAATCGGAAATTTTGTCATAAAACCCCTCTGTTTCAGAAAAAATATTTTCCTTTGCACATTATTTGTTCAGATGATTGAAAAATCACGATTATGGAAGACGAGAATTTCAGAAAGGAATTGGAAGATTTGTTCAAGTTGTTCAAACGCTTGATCGAAAAGGAAAACCTGAACGACCTTCCTGGTGTTGACCCCCATCAGGTTGAACAGCTCAAAGCCTTCATGGCGCAGTTTGACGATGTCAAGGATAAGATCAATATCGATATGTACAAGGTGGATCCTGTCACCAAGATGATGATTTCCACCATTGTGCAACAGCTCCGCGAACAGTTGGGAGATGAAGCGTATGATCTCGACGAGGTGGAGAGAATATCTCCCGAGGAAATTGTGAGCCAACGTGAGGAGCAACTCAAAGACGTCTCCGATGAGACCGCCCGTAACCGTTCGCTGCTTGAGACTATTGACGAACAATTGAAGAATCCTGACCTTACGGATGAGGAAATTGACGCCTTGCTTGACAAACGCACTCAAATTTCAAGCAAATTGTCGGTCATTTGAAAATAATTCCTATTTTTGTCATTTCTACCAAACACTAATATGAAGAGAGTTCTTATCACATTGGCAGCTATGCTGCTGTCCACAGGCGCTTTTGCTCAGCTTATCGCCAACAAGACCGACAACAAAGTCACCCTAGGCTTTGACATTTTCAACGACTTTCAATTGGCCACTTCCGACAACTGGGATGCCCGTATGTTGAACCAAGGCTTCAGCTGTGCCTTGACTTACAATTTCCCCTTGGGAGAGAGTAAACACCATACCATTGGCATCGGCTTGGGCTATACGGGTCATAACTATTTCTCATATAGCAGGATCATGAATCCTTACAGTGCCTCCGACACCTTGAGGATTGTTCAATACCGCGGTGTGGACGGCTTCAAAAGATATAAGGTAAACTGCAACTATATCGACATTCCGATCGAAATCCGTTTCCGTATCAATAACGCCTGGAAGATCGGTTTAGGTTTCAAAGTGGGTTATCTGGTGAACGCCAAGACCAAGTTCGTCGGCAACAACGAAGATGGCGACAGGATTCACGAGAAGCTTTCCTATATCAACAATGTGGAGAAATTCGCCTATTCAGCCACCCTGCGTGTCGGCTATAAATGGGTGAGCCTATTCTGTGCTTATCAGCTGGTTCCTGTGTTTGAAGTTGGCCAGGATGCCCCCGTCATCCATCCTTTGTCGGTAGGTCTTACCTTCGCTCCGTTCTAATTGGCGTGTAAGATGGTGTAAACCACCGTTGCCTGCAAAACAGAATTATAGTAGTGTCGGAAAGAGAAGACCGGCACTTCTGGATGCAGGCGACAAGGTGTAAGTGAATACATGGATCGGATGTTGATCCCCAGCCGATCGTTGATGTCGAGCTGCACACCTACGTTCCCTGTGACGGAAAAGAATAGCCAAGAAGGATTGTCGAAATGGTTCTCGTGGTTGGCGGATTGCGTTCCTTTCACAAGGAAGTCGCCGCTTAAGCCAATCTCTAATGTAATGAAATCCAATGATTTTCCGCTGATGTTGAGCCGGGAAAGGTCGTATCTGAACATGATGGGAAGCTCAATATAATGCAAGCGGATGTCCATAGGATTCATTCCCAAATCCTCCACTTCTTTTACGTCTGAATGTGCACCAAAGAGGGAGTACTTCAGCTCCATCTGCCACGAAGAAGGTCCGTCGGTGGGGATGCGGCCGAAGACGCCTGCCGTCAAGCCGATCTGATGGAAACCGGAATAGCCATCACCATCGATTTGTGAGGTTACAATGCCAGCCATCAAGCCGCCATCGAAAGATTGGGCATGTGATTTCAGGCAGCTAAGGGATAAAAGGGCTGCTGCTAACAGCAAAAACAGGTTCTTTTTCATTCGATCAATGCTTTATAATGTGAATATCGTTTGGTTACTTCCTTGACGAAATAATAGGTCTGTTTTGGGCCGAAGAACTCGACGTTGTCCGTCCAAAGATTGGGGTCTTTCCCGTGTTTTTCGGCGGCGAGGCGCGATTCGAGCACGTGGCCCATCCCCGCGTTGTAGCAGGCAAGCATGAATTTTTCGCGTTCGAGAGTGTCGGATATGCTTGCCGGAAGGTTTTGGTCGAAGTGGAGCAACAGCTTGCCGCCGGCCTCCAGCTGCTCTTCCACCGACGAGTCATAGTCGATGCCGTATTTGTCCATAGTGACGGGCATCAGCTGCATCAGGCCGTATGCGCCCTGTTCGCTTTCCAAATCGAGTTTGAAATGGGATTCCTGATAGATGATGGAAGCCAGCAACCGCCAGTCCCAACCCATTCGTTTGGCCTCCGCCTTGATCAGGTTGTCGTATTGGGAGATGTGCGACATGGCCCTGAATGAAGAGTCGTTCCGGATGTTCTTGCCATTGTAATAGCGATAATAGCACTTCCTGAGGTCGCTGCTCTTGTAGTCGTCCATCCATAGATCGATGACGGAAGTGAGACTGGTGTCGCCGTCCATGATGCAGGTAACCCAAGCGAATAAACGGTCTTGTTCCACTGGCAATTCAATCATCCTGTAACAAAGGCTGCTATCGATGCATAGGCTGTCGATTTCGCCGGCAAAGATGTCGATTTCGCCGTCTTTCAACAGCTGATAACACTCGAGAAGGCTGTCGTTTACCGACAAAGAGAGATCCAAATCAAGGGCTTCGGTGAAGTCGTCTAACAAGTCAAATTGGAATCCCGCAGGATGACCTTCCAAAAGGCGGTAGTTGACATGGCGTTTGTTGGTGACTGCGCGGATCATGCCCCTGTCCTGGATGTGTTCCAAAACCGACAAGGTGTCTTCGGGCACTTCGATGATCTCAGGTTCAGGTTCAGGTACCTTGATTTCATCGCATGAAACTGCAAAAAGAAGGCAAAACAACCACCAAAAGAAACGTTCAAAACACTTCATTCTGTGTAAATTTGTTGACAAAGATAAAAAATTTCTTATTTTCGCAACTTCTTTATGGTGTAATATGGTTAAGAAGAAAATCCAAGATAACGACCGACTATATTCAGCCCTGCGTCCGTGGGTTGATTTCAACACTCGTCATTCGTACCGACGTTTCGAGGTGCATGGAAGGGAAAACTTTCCCAAGAAAGGGGCGATGATCTTTGGCATCAACCACAGCAACACGCTGATGGATGCCTTGGTGGTGCTGGCCACAAGTCGTCATAAAAAGGTGTTCATGGCTCGTGGTGACATTTTCGCCAATCCTACTGTGGCCAAGATACTGCGGTTCACCCGCATCCTTCCCTTGTTCCGGATCCGCAACGGTGTGGCAGCAGTGCGCAACAATACCGATTCGATGGAGCAGGCGGTCGATGTGGTGCATGACGGCGTGGGACTTTACATGTTCCCCGAAGGTCGTCACCGTACGAAACACTCCCTGCTGCAGCTCAGCAAAGGCATCTTCCACATCGCCATGGACTCCAACCGCGAGTTCGGTGAAGATAGACCTGTTTATCTGGTTCCGGTCGGCATTGAGTACGGCGACTATTTCCGTTTCCGTTCCACCTGTATGGTAAACTTCGGCGAGCCCATCAATGTGACGGATTTCATCAAGAACAGCACAGAAGAGAACGAGGCTGTGTTGATGAACCAGCTCCGTGGCATGCTCTCTGAGCGGATTTCCAAGCTGATCACTTACATCCCCGATGACGAGGACTACGATGCCATCTGGGAGATGGTGAAGATGAAAAACGAGAAACGGGCAGGAGGCTTATACAAGAAGATGCTCCGCAACCGCGCCACTGTGGAGAAGATCGAGCAGTTTAAGGAGTCCCATCCTGAAGAGGCCAAGAACCTGTTTGCCAAGGTGATGGACTTCGCAAAAGAACGCGTGCGGCAAAAGATCTCCGTTACCTCTACGGCAAAAAAACGTCCCTTGTTGAATTCCCTCTGGAAACTGTTGGTCGCCATCATAGGATTGCCTTATTTCTTGGCTTCGACGGTAATCAACGCCATCGTGTGGATTCCGACTTTGATTGTGAAATCGAAGCTGAAGGATAAAGCTTGGGGTAACACGGTGTGCTTTGGCGGCAAGTTGTTGATTTTTCCCCTGGTGTTCATCGGTGGTACCGTTGCCTTGTTCTGCAACCTGCCATGGTACTGGGCCTTAGCTGGAACAGCCGCCTTGTCGTATTCCTATTTGTTCTGGTATGACTATCAGGAGCTGGTCCGCCGCATGATTTCCGACATCCGTTGGGTGTTTAAAACAAAGCTCCGGCAGGAATACCGGAGCCTTGATCTTAACAAGTTATTCTAACTTCTTGCTTCTGTCTTCTAAAAAATGTAATTGAACCCGATAAAGGTCTTCAGTTTCTGTCCGTCGCGGTTGTCGAGGGCACGGCCCATCTCTGCCGATACGATGAGGTTGCGGTTCATGATGAGCTTGAGTCCTAAGCCCGCGCTGGTGTGGATATTCTCGTTTTCGCCGCTATAGCTGTCGAAGGCGTTGTCGTGAAGGATAATGCCGCCATTGTCAGCATTCATCAACTCGGTTTCGCGGAACTTCTGGGTCACCATACCTGCGTCGAAGAAGGGATTCAAAGCCACTTGCCAGTTCTGGTTGATGAACTGGAAGCCAATGATACGCCAGCGTAGTTCCACGTTGGCAAAGGCGAAACCTTCCCCGAGGACGCCATTACGGTTCACGCCACGCATGGTGACGGCACCGCCCAGACCTTCGGTGTACATCTTCTGGAAGAACATGGTATTCAAATTGTTGATCATGTACCAAGGGGTCTTTCCGGCGATGCGGTTTTGGGCACCCAAACGGTAAGCGAAGGTCAACTTGTCTTGATACAGAGGAAGGTATTGGCGCCACAAGAAGGTGTAAGACAGGTTGCCGTAGCCCTTGCGGTCGATGAGGTCGGGAGCGCCAACCAAAGTGGCTTCTGCGTAGATGCCCCTGGTAGGATCGCTGTTGTGATCGCGGCTGTCGTAAACCATGCCGAGACGGATCTGGGTGGTGTTGCCGCCATGGGCTTCGTCTTCCTTGATGATGCCGGTGTTCACATAGTTCTCGTACAGTGTCACTTGGTCTTCATAGCCTTCCATGTTGATACGGTTGACTTTGGTGTTGTAGTAAGCCAGGCCTGCGGTCCAATAGAGGTTGGGCACATCGAAGAAGGGACGTTGCATGCTGCCCACGAAACGGAACTGGTTGCGGTTGATGAAGTGGTAGCCGTCTTTCTCGAAATCGAGGTACGGGTCAAAGGTGCTGGCTTCGAAGCCGTTGAAGCCGAAGAACTCGTATTTCTTGGCGTAGAAATAAGTCACATCGAAGAAGAGTTTGGTGTCGTCCAACACGTAGGGCATGTCGCTGTAGAAGCGGAACACGCCAGAACCTTTGGTATAGCGCGAAGCCTCCACATTGAACTTGTAGTTGTAGCGTGGATAGCGCGAGCCGTCACCATAGTTGAAGATGTCGCAACATACACCGTACTGGAAGCCCAGGTCGGCATCGTAGCCCACCACAGGCAGCGGACCGAAGTTCCAGCCTTTCTTGATGATTTCTTTTTTCTGCGAGAAGGCGCTGACCGAGAGGAACAGCGCTAGAGCGATAAGAAGTTGTTTTTTCATGTTCGGTGATTTTTATCAGGGCAAAGATAGAATAAAAATGGATTGCTTCGTCGTTCCTCCTCGCAATGACGTAAAAAACGCTATTTTTGCATCTCAAAAACAAGTTGAAAAAATGAGTTTCGTTGAAATACTCCTGATTGGCATCGGTTTGTCGATGGACGCTTTTTCGGTTTCGATCTGCAAGGGATTGACAACCAAGAAGTTTTCTTGGAAAATGGCTTTGACATGCGGACTTTGGTTTGGCTTGTTCCAAGCCCTGATGCCTTTGATCGGGTATTTCCTCGGCTCTCAGTTTGAGCAATACATCACTGCAGTTGACCATTGGATTGCCTTCGGATTGCTTTTCTTGATTGGAGCGAACATGATCCGCGAAGCGCTCTCTAAAAAGAATGACGTACCAGACGACAATTCCTTGGATTTCAAAACCATGTTGCTTCTTGCCATCGCCACCAGTATCGACGCCTTGGCGGTAGGCATTTCCTTCGCCTGTGTCCAGGTGAAAATATGGTCGTCGATACTCATCATCGGTGTCACCACCTTCCTCTTTTCGTTGTTAGGCGTCAAGATTGGAAATGTATTCGGTTCCAAGTTTGAGAAATCTGCTGGAATTCTTGGTGGTATTATCCTGATCCTGATAGGATTAAAGATCTTGTTGGAGCATTTGGGCGTGATGAGTTATTAACGATGGTGATGTTTTGTTGATAATTTTTTGTTTGCTTTTCCAAAAATGTTGTATTTTTGCATTCTGAAAGTTTCGGGATGTAGCGCAGCCCGGTAGCGCGCTTCGTTCGGGACGAAGAGGCCGCAAGTTCGAATCTTGTCATCCCGACTTTTTTGAAAACGAGAGAGAGTTTTTTATTTCATGCCTAACCTGTATATCATATCAGGCTGTAACGGGGCTGGTAAGACCACCGCGTCGATGACGGTATTGCCAGAAACACTGCAATGCCGTGAGTTCGTCAATTGTGACGAGATGGCGAAAGGTCTGAATCCGCTCAATCCCGACAGTGCCAAGATCACTGCCGCTAGGCTCATGTTATCCCGAATCAAGAAACTGATCTCTCTCGACGAAGATTTCGCCATCGAAACCACCTTGGCTACGAAATCGTACCATGCTCTCGTTCAAAAAGCCCAAGAAAAGGGTTATGACATCAAGCTGATTTATTTCTGGTTACAAAGTCCTGAACTGGCGCTGCAACGTGTTGCAGAACGCGTCAAAAACGGCGGCCACAATGTGGAAGAACATATTGTTAGGCGCCGCTATACCGCTGGGGTACGGAATTTGTTTAAGTTGTACCTGCCGGTGGTGGATTATTTCATCCTCATCGACAATTCGGTTGTGCCTCGTGAGGTGGTGGCCGAAGGCAGCACGCATGATGTCGTGAAAGTTTATAATGAAGAAAAATTTAAATTGATCAGACAGATATGACAACAGTAAAAGTAAATGCTAAAAAGAATGAGGTGTCAGAATTGACCAAGCAGCTGATGACCGGCCTTGACCTGTCGTTCCGCCGCCTCGTGATCATGCGTAGCCGCCATAATGGCACCATGTGTTTCTGCGACGAAAAAGGTCGCATCTATACTGTAAGAGCTAAAGATGTCAAAACCATGATGGGCGCATAAAAAGCGCTCCATCTTCTTGATAAACCACGATCGACAGGGAGACCTGTGATCGTGGTTTTTTATTTGTTAATTTTCCATCGCTGGGCTGCGTTCTTCTTGCTGTGATAGATCTCGATGTTGGCGCCATTTTGGACGTTGGCTTGTTCCAAATCAATCACATAGTTGTCATTAAGCGCAGAGTGGATGTAATAGAGATCTTGGGAGCATTGTTCAATGTACCATCTTTGATTAGCTTTGCCATTGAAACGGTACAAAATGAGATTCGTGCCATCAGCGGCAATGCCGCCTTTTGCATCCAGGACATAGTCGTTGTTCACGCGCGATCGGATGTAGTAGGATCCATCATTGTTCGGTTCAAAATACCATTGTTGTGCAGCGGATCCGTCAGAACGTTGGAGTTGAATGTTCTGTCCGCTACTCGCGACGCCGTTCTTCACCTCAATACAATAGTTGGGGTCTTTGGCAATGTGGATGTAATAATAGCCTTTTTGCAACGAAGTTGAAGGGCTGTATGAAGCATTGGACTTTTTATTGGAATTGTTGTTGGAGTTTGAGCTTCCTGTTTGAGTATAAGTCAAATAGTCCGATTTCCCAAGTGTCTTCCCCGTCGTCAAATCTTTGGCGGTTATGCGGACGTAATAAGTGTTTTTTCCAGGGAATGGGTTGAGGTTATCATTGTAAATCCCTTGCCATTTGTCGAATTTGGTGTTTTCATAGGAAGCAGTAAGTGTTTTGCTTTTGGCCTCCAAGACTTTTCCATCCTTCCCGTAAATGAGTGTCCCTTTGGGACATTCAATAGTCATTGTAAATTGGATTTCGTGCCCCTTGACGCCTTGAACATTTGCTATATAATTGCATTTGAGCATTTTTCTATCGTTATGGATCACGTTATGTTCAAGGTTGAGCTTGGAGAAGGTTACTGAGGGTCCGCTGGAAGACTGTTTGTTAGACGAAGAATTGTTGTTGTTTTTATTGTTATTGTTACTACTATTTTTATTATTGGAGCTTCCTGTTTGAGTATAAGTCAAATAGTCCGACTCCCCAAGTGTCTTCCCCGTCGTCAAATCTTTGGCGGTTATGCGAACGTAATATGTGTTTTTCCCGGGCAATGGATTGAGATTATCATTGTAAATCCCTTGCCATTTGTCGAATTTGGTGTTGTCATAGGTAGCAGTAAGTGTTTTGCTTTTGGACTCCAAGACTTTTCCATCTTTTCCGTAATGAAATGTCCCTTTGGGACTTTCAATAGTCATGATAAATTGGATTTCGTGCCCCTTGACTCCTCGAACGTTTGCTACATAACTGTATTTGAGCATTTTTTTGTCGTTATACATCACGTTATGTTCAAGGTTGCACTGGGAAAAGGTTACCGAGGGTTCGGAATCTCCTTTACCTGTTATGGTGACCGCCATGTAAGGCGACGACCCGATCTCGGCATGGGTGTCTTCATCGTAAGCAGTAAGACGCACATAGAAGGTGTTTTCTCCCTCCTTGAGGTGGAGTTTGCTGTTCTCTATCCCGACAATTTTGTTTTTGAGGCTGAAGCTGTCAGTTTGGTTCTTGTTTTGGAAGTCTTTTTTCGCCCTCACTATAATCTCGTCGCCTTCCTCGTCAACGTAAGTATATGGGGTGCCTTTGGGCGACTCAACGGACATGACCATCTGGATGCCGTGTTCCTTCATCCCCGACAATTCCGCAGTGAAGTGGTACACCATCCTAGGGTTTCCATTGTCGTCCTTTGAGTTCGTCTCGATTGAGCAATCGGAAAAGATGATTGACTGTTCGGTATTGTTTTTAGGGGCTGAGGAATTGCCGTTTTCATCCTCGCTGTCGCTGAACAGCCAAAAGCATCCCTGTTGTGTAAGTGTCACTGTGCCGACGAACAGCAACAAGGCTAATACTCTAATAATGTTTTTCATTAGTCAATGTTTTGTTGGAAACAAAAGTACAACTTTTTTGGTTTTAGAAGGAAAAGGAGGATTATTTCTCTACCTTTGCACAGCAAAAAATAACCTTCTATGAAGAAACGCTTTTTCACCGTGCTTTTGTGCCTTGTATGCATGATGGCCTTCGCGCAAACTGATGACCAACTTCCCGAAACTGACCCCGTCATTACCAATCGTATCAGCCAGTGGCAGGACCTGAAGTTTGGCTTCATGATGCACTGGGGCATGTATTCCCAATGGGAAGTGGTTGAGTCGTGGTCGATATGTAATGAGCCATGGATCAACCGTGATGGTGCCGACTATTACAAATACAAAACCGATTACCAAAACCTTAACAAGACTTTCAACCCCAAGAGTTTTGACCCTTCGAAATGGGCTCAAGCTGCTTTCGATGCTGGAATGAAATACGTGGTCTTCACCACCAAACACCACGACGGTTTCTGTATGTTTGATACGAAAGAAACCACCTATTCCACTGTCGATCCTTCATGCCCGTTTTCATCCAATCCTAAAGCCGATGTCACTGGCGAAGTGGTGAAAGCCTTCCGCGAAAAGGGCTTTTGGACAGGCCTCTATTTTTCAAAACCCGATTGGCACTGCGATGATTACTGGGCGCATGAATGGGCCACTCCCGACCGTAACGTCAACTACGACCCAACGGTCATGCCAGAGCGTTTTGAGAAATACAAGCAATTCACGCATCGGCAGATTCGCGAGCTTACCCATAACTATGGTGACATCGACATCCTCTGGCTTGATGGGGGCTGGGTTCGTCCCGAATGGAGCGTGAACGAGGAAACACGCCCCTGGCTCGGTTGTCAAGGCTACATCCAAGACATCGACATGCCCACGGTGGCAAAAATCGCCCGTGAGAACAATCCTGACCTCATCATTGTAGATCGCTCGGTGGGCGGGAAGTACGAGAATTACCAGACCCCCGAACAACAGGTGCCTGACTCGTTGTTGCCCTATCCTTGGGAGACCTGTATGTCGATGGGTGACTCTTGGTCCTACGTCTCCACCGACCATTACAAAAGCACCAACAAACTCATTCACCTGCTTTGCGACATCGTGGCCAAAGGCGGCAACTTCCTCCTCAATGTGGGTCCCGATGCCGATGGCAACTTACCCGATACAGCCCTGTTCCGCATGAAGGAGATCGGCGAGTGGATGAAGGTGAACGGTGAGGCCATTTATGGCACTCGTCCCGTCTATCCTTACGCATACGGCAAGTTCCGTTTCACCCAAAAAGGTGATAAGGTGTATGCCATCTTTCTCCTTGATGAGCAGGAAAGCCCAGTGCCAGATACCTATTGGTTTGACGGCAAGGGCATGAGCTTGAAGACAGGCAAAGTCAAAGTTTTGGGCAGCAAGAAAAATGCCTCCCTTCACAAGGAGGCTGATGGACATTATCGTATAGACTTCCCGAACCATTTCGAGATGCCCCATGCGGTGGTATTTGAATTACAGAAACGATGATTCGGAAGAGACGTAGCGCGCTACGTCTCTACAAATTGATTATCCCACCACGATATTCACAATCTTCTTCGGCACGTAGATGACCTTGCGCACCTGCTTGCCTTCGATCCACTTGGCGGCTTCGGGGGCGGCGAGCACAGCGGCTTGCACCTCGTCGGCGTTCATCGTCACGGGCAGTTCCATGTTGAAACGCATCTTGCCGTTGAAGCTGATGGGGTAGTTGAAGCTGTTTTCCACAGTCTTTGACTCATCATATACCGGGAAGGTCGCCTTCACCACAGAATCGTTGTGTCCCAGCAGGTGCCACAACTCTTCAGCGATATGCGGTGCGTAGGGCGAAATCATCACGGTCAAAGGTTCCATGATCTCGCGCTTGTTGCACTTGAGGTCGTTGAGTTCGTTGACGCAGATCATGAAAGCTGAGACGACCGTGTTGAACGAGATGCTCTCAATGCCTTCTTCCTCTTTCTTGATAAGGGTGTGCAGGCTCTTCAGCTCGGGTGCGGTGGCGGGCTCGTCACTGACGCAGAACTCGTTGTTTTCGTTGTGGAACAGTCTCCAGAACTTACGCACGAAGCGGAAAGTGCCTTCGATACCTTGCGTGTCCCAGGGCTTGGATTGCTCCAAGGGGCCGAGGAACATCTCATAGAGACGCAGCGTGTCGGCACCGTATTTCTCCACGAGGTCGTCAGGGTTCTGCACGTTGTATTTCGACTTCGACATCTTCTCGATCTCGTTGCCACAAACAAAGATGTCGTTGCCGTCTTTGTCCTTTTCGAAGATGAATTGGGCGTCTTTCAAGTCATCGCGCCATTGACGGAAGGCTTCTATATCCAGGATATCATTGCGCACAATGTTGATGTCCACATGAATCGGGTCGCTGAACTGCTCACGGTCCTCTATGTTTTTGGAGATGAACAGTGGTCCGCCACTATAGGCCTCACCTTCGACAAAAGCAGGAACCTCCTTGCCGGCAATCAAGTCCTTGATTCTCTGTTCCACTTTGTCTGTGCCCTTCAGGTAGTCGTTTACCACATCGATGATTGGCACGAGCAGGAGCTTATAGCCTTTGCTGGCAGCGTATTCTTCCCAAGGCTCGGCTACCTTTTCGAGGTTACCCATGCGGTTGATCTCGATGAGGATACCTTTTTCGGGGCAGAAGAAGTCGAAACGACGGCGGCCATCCTTGAAGTCTTTCTCGAACTTCACACCCAGCTTGTTGTCCTTGATGAGACGCCAAACGCCATACTCGCAGAGCTTCTCCATGTTGGCACGATAGGCAAAGCTTGATCGGCCTTGGATCATGCCTTGGTTGATCATCCTTTGGAAAGGCTCATCTTTGCACGACAAACCGATGTCATGCAAGAACTTACACCAGAAGCGGCTATAAATCAAGTGGCCGGTAGCGTGTTCAGCGCCGCCGATATAAAGGTCCACGTTCTGCCAATAATCGTTGGCTTCGTGGCTGAAGTATTCCTTGTCGTTGTGCGGGTCTTCATAGCGGAAGTAGTAACCGCTGGAACCGGCAAAGCCAGGCATGGTGTTGGTCTCGATGGGGTAGCCTTCCTCAGTGACCCAATTCTTGGCACGGGCCAAAGGTGGCTCACCTGTCTCAGTGGGTTTGTACTCGCTGATGGTGGGCAGTTCCAGAGGCAATTTTGACTCGTCCATGGCGTAAGGCATGCCATCCTTGTAGTAAATCGGGAAGGGCTCGCCCCAATAACGTTGGCGGCTGAAGATGGCGTCGCGGAGACGGTAGTTGGTCTTGCCTGTGCCGACGCCCAGTTTTTCCAGCTCTTCAATCATACGCTCAATGGCTTTCTTGACGGTCAGGCCGTTGAGGAAACCCGAGTTGACCAGCTCGCCGTCCTTGGCGTCGAAGCTTTCCTCCCAAGTGTCAGGATCGGTGGTCTCGGTGCCAGGTTTCTTCACCACTTGGATGATGGGCAGGTTGAAATGACGTGCGAAGGCGAAGTCACGGCTGTCGTGGGCAGGCACGGCCATAATGGCGCCGGTGCCGTAACCCATCAAAACGTAGTCGGCGATCCAGATGGGCAGCTTGGCACCCGTGATGGGGTTGATGCCGTAGGCACCCGTGAAGGCACCGCTGACCTTGCGGACCTCGGCCATGCGCTCGCGTTCGCTGCGGTTCTTGGTACGGGTGATGTATTCCTCCACCTCGGCGCGTTGCTCGGGTGTGGTGATCTCGCTCACCAGCTCATGCTCAGGGGCTAGCACCATGAAGGTGGTGCCGAAAAGGGTATCGGCACGGGTGGTGAACACCTCTAAATCGATGTCTTTACCATCAATCTTGAAGATGACGGAAGCACCCATGGACTTGCCGATCCAGTTGCGTTGGACGTCCTTCACCGACTCGCTCCAATCGACGGTCTCCAATCCGGTAAGCAGACGGTCGGCGTATGCCGTGATGCGGAGCAGCCATTGCTTCATCGACTTGCGAACCACGGGATAGCCGCCACGTACGGAGAGGCCATCGGCCACCTCGTCGTTGGCAAGCACAGTGCCCAGCTCGGGGCACCAGTTGACCAGGGCCTCGGCTTGATAGGCGAGACGGTAGTTCATCAGGGTCTCCTGCTGTTCTTTCTCACTCATGGCCTTCCACTCAGCTGCAGTGAAACTCAGCGGCTTGCTTTCAGCTACATTGAGTCCTTCCGTGCCTTTTTCCTCGAAACGGGCAATCAGTTTGCTGATGGGCTGGGCCTTCTGGCAGCCGTTGCAATAGAAGGAGTTGAACAGCTGAAGGAAGGTCCATTGGGTCCACTTGTAATATTGTGGATCACAAGTGCGCACCTCACGGTCCCAGTCGTAACAGAACCCGATCTTGTCCATCTGTTCGCGATAGCGGTTGATGTTCTTTTCGGTGGTGATGGCAGGGTGGGTGCCTGTCTGGATGGCATATTGCTCGGCGGGAAGTCCGTATGCATCATAACCCATTGGATGCAGCACGTTGAAACCTTTCAGGCGTTTGTAACGGGCGTAGATGTCGGAGGCGATATAACCCAAGGGGTGACCCACATGAAGTCCTGCTCCAGAAGGATAGGGGAACATGTCCAAAACATAGAATTTCGGCTTATCATGGTCGATATCAACCTTGTAAACTTTCTGGTCGCGCCAATATTGCTGCCACTTTTTCTCGATTTCGATAAAGTTATAATCCATAGGGTTTGTGTTTTTTTCAGAATAACCTGCAAAAATACAATATTTTGCTAACTTTGCGTTATAAAAATCAACAAATGAACCTCTACACAAGTAAAAAACGTTGGAAATGGGCTCTTGCCATAGTGGCACTCCTCATCGTGGGTGCTTCACTGTGGTACACCAACCATTTGGTAAAGTCTATCGCTGAGCAGGAGACAAATCAGGTGAGGATGTGGGCAGCGGCCATGGAGCAACATGCGATCATGATGAAGTCAACGGAAGACTTCTTCTCCAAGGTTAGCGATCAGGAAAAGAAGCGTGTGGACTTGTTGGCTCATGCCTATAGACAGGTGCTTGACTTCTCCTCGAACGAAAATACTGGCATCTATCTGGAGATCATCAAAAGCAATATCAGTATTCCGTTGATTATTACTGATGATGCTGGGAATATCATCTTTTCCAATAATCTTCCTGATGATCAGAAAGATAAGAAACTGTTTGATTCAGATCTCCGGAAGGCATATTCAAAGTTTTCTCCCATCAAGATCAATCCTGGGTTTGGTCAGGTGCAATGGCTCTATTACAACGAATCTTTGATCTATACGGAGTTGAAGGCGGTGTTGGAGGACATGATAGACCATTTTCTTGAGGAAATCACTTTGAATGCAGTTGGCGCTCCCGTGATCATCACGAATGCGGATGCCACCAAGATTCTCAGCTATGGCAATCTGGATTCTGTCATGATGCAAAATCCGGATTATGTGAATCATCAGCTGGAGTTGATGCGCGAGGAAAATGATCCGTTGGAAATTGACTTCATGAACACGGGACAAGCCAAGATCTATTATCGTACCACCGATTTGGTGGAACAGATGAAGTACTTCCCCATCATCCAATTCATTGTGGTCGGACTCTATCTCTTGATAGCTTATCTGCTCTTCAGCTGGGCGCGTCGTTCTGAACAGAATCAGGTGTGGGCTGGTATGGCCAAGGAGACGGCGCATCAGTTGGGTACGCCTATCTCATCACTGATGGGTTGGGTGGAATTGCTGAAGATGCAGGAAGAGCCGTTTGCCGGTACTGAGGAGATGGAAAAAGATATTGACCGTTTGCAGGTGGTGACGGACCGTTTCTCAAAGATTGGCTCAGTGCCTACTTTGGAGCCAACGGACATCATCCCAGTGATCAAGGATACCATGGATTACCTTCAACACCGTTTTTCCAAGAAATTCGAGTTCGACATCCAGCTGCCAACAGAATCCTTGGTGCTTCCCTTGGTACCTTCACTGTTCCGTTGGGTACTGGAAAACCTTACCAAGAATGCCGTTGATGCCATGGGTGACCACGGCAAGATCACTTTGGAGTTGACAGAAGGAGCTGACGAGGTCCTTATCGACTTGAGTGATACTGGTAAAGGCATCTCCAAATCACAAATCAAGCAGGTGTTCAACCCGGGCTATACCAGCAAAAAACGTGGCTGGGGCTTGGGCCTCTCATTGGCCAAGCGTATCATCGAGGAATACCACAAGGGCAAGATCTTCGTGAAGTCGTCAGTCGTTGGACAAGGTACTACGTTTAGGATTGTCCTTAGGAGAACGGAAAACAGAAAACGGAGAACGGAAAACTAATTGCTTACTTTCCACTTTTTCATCACTTCTCTTATGGCCTCAGCATGTTTTCCTTTAATGATCACATGGTGATTTCCAATGGAATTGTGCAGCAGATAAGGTCTTAAATCTACGTTCAAAGTGATCTGCGTGCGGCAGAAATGGTTGCTATAAGGGGTCTCGACGGCTTGGGCTTCTGTCACGAAATAGCGGTCTAGCTTTGGTCCGCCCCATTTGAAGATGGTGTAGTCGGTCATGGGTAGGACGCCTTGGATGGCCACACCGATGCCCGACTCGAAATGAGAGCGGATGGTGATGTCGTCGCACATCTTGAGCGGGATGGTGCAGTGGGCGAGCATGGTGGTTTTGTCAGTAAGCTGTGAAGGGTTCGCCATGAAGGCTTCAGCACCGCAAAGGCGTTTGACCAAAAACATGCTCATCAGGGTTTGCATGTCGCCTTCGCAGCCTGCCACGATGCCTTCGTCGTTGAGCAAGGCGAGAGCCAGACAACTCGTGGTACCGCAAGCATTCACGATGTCGAAACAGCGGATGGTCATGGCATCGAGGCGCTCCTCTTGGCAGATCTTCTTGATGGCAATATAGGCCTTAGCGGCTTCCACCATATCGGCACAAGATGGTTCGATGGTATCCAGAGACCGTTTCACGATGGTTTGAGCCACTTTCACAGCCTCGGTTTGCGATACTGCTTTGATGCCATCAATCAATCGCTGCAGGTCGATGTCGACGGTTTCCACGCCGAAATGTTCCAGCAGGTAATTGCGGTCAACCCCGCTGGCGATGAGCCAATCCGATGGCTCGCCAAACAGCCCGATTCGTCCCTGTAGAGACGGTGTGCACACCGTCTCTGCCAAGGCAGAAACAATCTCGTTGTTCGTCCCATGTAGAATCCGTCCCTCAACATTTTGCTCCCCCAACCAAGTCAAAATCTCCAAAGCAGCGGCTAGGGAATTGTTTCTGCCATCGGCAATCAAGTTTACTGGACCTTTGCCGGTGAACAGTGTTTTGAAAAGGTTTTCCACCCCTCCGGTGGCGATCATTACATAATTTGACAATTCATTGCCGTTGATTTGTATTTCAGCCTGAAATTCATTTTTCAACCGATCAATCAGCTCGGCATATTCATTCCAAACGAATTCGTCGGTTTGGAAAGAGGAACGTAGGATGTTGATTTTCATTATATTAATGAGTTACTACAAAACGTAAAGTGGTTTCATTGGCTTTAACGAAATACACGCCATTCGCGTAGTTGGCAGTGTTGATGTTCAGTTCGTCGCCTTTCGTGAGGAATTCATTTAACTTCTGGCCCAGGGCGTTATAAACGCTTATCGTGCTGAGGTTTTCGCCTTTGAGAGTCACGTTCTCCTTGGCTGGGTTGGGGTAGAGATTCAAGACGAAAGGAGAGGGCTCATTGATGTCGGTGGAGCAAACATGCTGTTGGATGCCTTGGTTTTCCAAAGCGTGGATGATATCTTGGACATTGTCAATGGGCCATAAATCGTTGATGACGATGGAGTGGTCTGGAGCTATGAGGATGACACAGGGAAAGGATCCAATCATGTATTGATCGACTATCGAACTTCCTCCTGCCAGACCGCTGATAGTGGGATATTCAACGCCGTAATTGGCAACCCAGTTCTGACACATAGTATCAGAATCTCTGTCGGAGATTTCCATATAATAGACATCATGCATGTTGCAGCCGAAAGCTTGATATGATTGAACCATCATGGGAACTGTGATGTTACATCCCGAACAATTGTAAAAGAAGAAGTCGATCAACACATACTGGCCATGGTCAAGGATGTCGAACAGGTGTACCTCGGTGCCATGGCAATCGGTTGCTGTGAAATCAATAGCCGTATGTAACGGGCATTGTGCCTTCACCCCCCATCCTAAGGTCATCAAGATCAAAAGCATTAATAGTTTTTTCATAGCATTTGTTTTTTACTCCTCACTCCTCACTTCTAACTCCTCACTCAATTGTCCCTATAGTCTTTCTTCTTTGTCAGCTTCAGGTCCTGCAACGCTTGTGCCTTCACGTTGATGGTGAAGTTCCAGCTCTTGTAGTTGCCGATTGGGATCCAGTTGAAGCGCATCTCCCAGCAGTGGAGGTCGCGATAGACGTTGAGCGAAGTATAGGAAAGACCGTGGTTGGTGAAGTCCCATCCTGTGGAGAAGCTCACTTTCCATTTCGGGGAAAGGCTGACATCGCCGTTGATCGTCAGGGTCTGTACTACTTGGTTGGTGGCGATGCCCATGAAGGCAGCGTAGGTCAGGTTGGAGGAATGGCGCAGGTTGTAACTCAAGGTCAGCGACCAAGGGGTGTTCCAGTCTATGTAAGATTTGGGATTGCCCAAAATGTCGTCGAGCTCTCCTTCCGTAACGAACTCACTGCCATTGGCCCTCCGTGTGATCTCATCTTGGAAACTGAATTCCGAAGGTTTTCCATTTCCCGTTTTCAACTTCCCGTTTTCCGTTTTCAACTTCCCGTCCTCCTTTTTCCATTTCTTCAAATCGTTTTGGCTGAGCGACCAGCTGAGGCTGAAGTTCCAGGCAGAGCTGTTTTTGTGGAACAGGCGTTGGTTTTCTACGATCTCAAAACGGTTGACGCGTTTTCCCAAGGAATCGATGACGTACGGATCCCAGACGCTGGAATAAGTCACCTTCAGTTTCTTGAACAGCGTGGTTCGGGCACTTACCGACATGTAAGAGAAATTGAGGGAATCCTTTGTGAGGTCGTAGTTGCCAGAAAAGCCCAGTGATTCGAGCAATACCACTTTTTTCATGCCCGTGATGGTGTCGGATTTCGAAGGCACCTTCATGTCCAACGTGTTGTTGAAGTTGTAGGTAAGCATGCCCGAACGGTTTTGCGATGGGGTGCCATACAAAGCATTCATGAACATGTTATAGGTCTGGACTTCGCCGTTGGCGTCGATGTAAGTGTTATAGACGTTCCACTTCGGATCGCTAAAGTCGGGACGGTAGCTGAACCCGATGGTGGGTGTGAACACATGACGTATGGCGCGGATGGGACCTTTCCTGAAGTTGACCATGCCGTAGATCTTGGTGGTGATGTTGCTCGACACGTTGAAATCAACGAGGTTGCGAAATCCTCTGATGGTGTCGATCTTCAGGGTGCTGTCGGCCTGCAACCACTGACGCTCTGTACGGCTGAAGTACATGTAGTCGTTGAGGGTGAAGGAAGTGGTCCAGGTGAAATGCTTGAACAGCTTGACAGGGAGGTTGATCGGGAGGGTGTGCTTGATGCCGTTTTGGGTATATTTTTGAAGGTTGTTGAACCACCATGACAGGTTCTCGGACCATCCGCTGGGGAAGAGCAAGGTGTCGATGCCAGAGATGTAGTTTTTGGCATTCATCGTGTAGTTGACGTTCAGATCCTTGTACCAGCGTTTCTTGCCGGGCTTTCCGAGTTTCTGGAAAGGATAGATGCGGTTGACGGTCAGGGTCATCTCAGGAAGGGAGACGGTGACTTGCTTGGTCAATGTATTCTGGCTGTGGCTGGCGTTGAGGGTAAGGAACACCTTCCCGCCGAAGTTGGTTTGGTAGGCGACGCTGCTCTTGAAGGTGTTGCTCAGGTATTCGTTGGAAGTGGTGGCGTTGTATTTGTTGAAGTTCGAGCTAATGATGTTGACATCGGCGGAGAAGCTGTGCCGCGGATGTGCTTTGGGATCTTGTTTGTGGGTCCACTTCACCTTGAAGTCGGTGCTCTTGTTGTAGTCGGCAGCACCTTCGTCGCCAATCTTGTTGACGGCGAAGCCCAGAGCCAACGATCCGTTGTGCTTGTACCGTTGGTTGTATCGGAAAGTGGGCTTGATGGCCCAGCTGCCTCTTGTGTAGATGTCACCAAGCAGCTGGAAATCGTAGTGTTCGTTGATGGCCCAGTAATAGCCTCCGTTCTCGAGATAGAAGCCGCGGTTGGCCGATTCACCGTAGGTGGGGACAATGATTCCCGATTTCTGTCCCTTGGTGTTGGGGAACATGGCAAACGGCAGGCCAATGGGTAAAGGCACGTCCATGATGGTGACATACACCGGGCCGGTGACGATCATGTTGTCAGGGATGATCTTGGCTTTGTTGAAACGGAATTGATAATGTGGATGGTCCTTGAGATTACAGGTGGTGAAGCCTCCCGACTTGATGTTGATGGTGTTGTCATCCATCCGTTTGATTTTCTCGCCGTGAATATAGCCACCGCTTTCCTCTGTCCACACTTTGTGGATGATGCCTTTCTTGGTCTGGAAGTTATAGGACATCTCAGCCGCTTCAAACTTGGTCTCGCCTTGCGTGAACTTGGGCGAGCCTTGGATCTTTCCTGTGGAGTCGGGGAGGCCTGCCGCCGTGACGATGTTGGTGTTGAGATCGAATTTCAGGTAGTTGGCTTCCAAAGTGATGTCGTCGTATTTCACGACGGCATTGCCATAGTAATGGATCACCTTTTCTTTCACGTTTTGGATGACGGAGTCAACGGCAGTGCGGATCACCTTGACTTCGAAGGGGCTCTCTTTTTTTGGAGGTCTGACGGGTTTGACAGGCTTAACGGGTTGGATTGCGGAATCGTTGGATGGACGAATGGAATCTGTCACGTCATTGTTAGCTAAGCGAAGCAATCCACTACTGTCAGCATCGCTCATTATGACGTTCGTGTCGATGGCTTCTGCAATGGGCTCAAGCCAAAGCGTATCGATCTGAGGCTTGGACGAGTGATGCTTCTCATCAACTACCGAGGCGGGGGTTTTGCATGAATGCATTGTCAAAACGAGTAGCAGCGACAAAAATATTGTCGTAAAAATCAAATAAATATGTGGTACTGCTCGTTTCAACTACGGAAAATCAATTATTTTTGTGCCAAAATTAAGAATTTTGACTATGTCTCAACGAAACTATTTGAAATTTGGTATTCTTTTAATGGCTTTTCTTTTCCCTTTGGCCTTATCAGCTCAACGCGGAGAGAAGATTTCCACTGTCGTCATCGATCCTGGTCACGGCGGAAGAGATACAGGCGCCTTGGGTGCCATCAGCAAGGAGAAGGACTTGAATTTGACGGTTGCGTTGTTGGTAGGCGATTACATCAAGAAGAACCTTCCCGATGTGAAGGTGATCTATACCCGTGAGCGCGATGTTTTCATCGGGTTAAATGAACGTGCCCAAATTGCCAACCGTAACAATGCTGATGTCTTCATCTCCATTCACTGTAATTCCGCAGGGAAAAAGAACGCTTCAGCTACGGGAGCCGAGACCTTTGTGCTGGGAGAACACAAGAATGCAGCCAATCTCGAGGTGGCAAAGAAAGAGAACTCATCCATCTTGTACGAGGAGGATGCCGATGAGCAATATGGCAACTTCGATTTGAGCAGTCCGGAAGCCTATATTGCTTTGTCGCTTTTCCAAAAGGAGTACCTGGACCAAAGCCTGCAGCTGGCCGCCAAAGTACAGGAGCAGTTTACAAAACGTGTGGGCCGCAAGGATCGTGGCGTGCAGCAGGCAGGATTCCTGGTGCTTTGGAAGACGGCCATGCCCAGCATACTCATTGAATTAGGCTTCATCAGCAATGCCGCTGAGGAGCGTTTTTTGGCTTCCGAGAGCGGTCAGAGTTACATGGCTTCAGCTATTTACAGGGCTTTCCGCGACTTCAAGGAGAGCTATGAAGGGGAAAACTCCAATACAAAAGCCAATACTGTTGCGACGACACCCGTTGAGGAGCCAAAACCAATTGAGGCTCCTGTGACGGTCTCTGTAGAGGAACCAGAAGTCAAACCCGAAGTGAAGCCTGAAACTCCTTCCGAGGTTGAACCAATTCTTAAAACGAAGGTGTCCTTCAAGGTGCAATTCGCTTCCCGTGATACCAAAGTGCCAGTGACAGACAAGGCCTTCGCCAAGGTCCCTGAGGTGGGCGAGTATTTCTATAATGGTGCCTATCGCTATGTCTCAGGTGACTTCGCGACGAAACAGGAAGCCATGGCACGTCAGGCTGAAATCCGTAATATGGGATTCAGCGATGCCTTCGTGGTAGCCTTCATTAATGGAGAGAGGGCAACCATCAAGGAAGCGGAAAACGCACTCAAGAAATAAGTTAAAGCGCGGCGATCATCTCAATTTCCACCAGTGCTTTCTTAGGCAGTTCTTTCACTGCAAAGGCGGCACGTGCCGGGCAGTCACCCTTGAAGTATTTGCCATACACGGCATTCATGTCGCCGAAATAGCTCATGTCGGCAAGCAAGCAGGTGGATTTCACAACGTTGTCGAAGGTGCAACCAGCCTCGTTGAGGATGGCTTCCAGATTCTTCATGCATTGTTCAGCTTGTGCCGTGATGCCTTCAGGCATGACGCCCGTGGCAGGATCGATGGGGAGTTGTCCGGAGATGAATATCATTCCGTTGGCTGCAATAGCTTGGCTGTAAGGTCCGATGGCACCTGGAGCCTTGGTGGTGGCGATGGCTTTTTTCATGATATTTTTTGTTGATTGTTTTCTGTCAGCAAAAATACATTTTATCTTTCAAAATTTGTAATTTTGCAAATCTATTTTAACGCGTCATGAACTTCAGAAGAATCGTAAGCAAACTCACGAACCGCTATGTGATTGCCACTGTGGTGTTTGTGCTGGTGATCCTTTTCTTTGACCAATTCAACATTCGTAAGCAGATCAACCTGCATCGTGAGTTGAAAGAACAAGAGGAGGAGATAGAGCATTTGCAATCACACATAGCTCTTTACAAGGATTCATTGCAAATGGTGACCGAAGATCCTGAAGGCATGGAACAGATCGCTCGCGAGAAGTATTACATGAAGCGCGACAACGAGGTGGTCTATAAAATCGCAGATGAAGAATGAGACCGCTGCTGTCGATCTTGTTTTGTTTCTTGACACTTGGCTTGTTTGCTCAGCATCAAGCTGTTTCCGGAAAAATTACCGATGCTCAAAACCGTCAGCCTTTGGCTTTCGTCAACATCGTCGTGAATGATGGTCAATATGGCGGTATGAGCGATATTGACGGGAAATACCTGATAGACGCTCAGGAACCTATTCGCAGCTTGAAATTCTCCTGCCTGGGGTATGAAACCTTGGAGGTGAAGTTGGAAGCTAGTGACAAGCGCATGAATGTCGCCCTTCAACCCAAGGCATTTCAGTTGGGTGAGGTGACCGTCGAGGCAGGGGAAAACCCCGCCCATCGCATTATCGACAGCGTGATGGCGCATCGCAAGGAAAACAATCCCAACTCGCTGGATTCTTACCGATACAATATCTATGACCAGATGGTCTTCACCATCGACAGCAGTAAATTTGGAAAGATCAAAGACACGCTGTTGAATGACGCCTCAATGGCAAGGTTCGACAGCCTGTTGAAGAAAAGCGACCTGATGATCATGGAGACTTATTCGGAGGTGCTGTTCCGCTCGCCGAACCAGTTACGGCAAAATGTGCTGGGCACCAAGATGTCGGGCTCCAAAGACCCCCAAGTGGTGTATCTCGCCAATAAGATGCAGAGCTCCAGCTTCTATGACCAAATGGTGAGCATCGCAGGAACGGATTATGTCAACCCTATCAGCCGCAACAGCAAAAGCCATTATTTCTTCAACTTGGAATCAGTGTCGCCTGCAGGAGGTGCCGACTCACTCTTTGTGATCTCGTTTCATCCCATGAAAGGAAGCGCTTTCAATGGCTTGAGAGGCAGTATGACCATTCACTCCGACGGGTGGGCGGTGGTGAACGTGAAGGCGGAACCCGACCAGCAAGGGGGCATGTTCAACATCAGTATCCAGCAACTGTATCAGAAAATTTCAGGGCGTTGGTTCCCAAAACAGCTGAACACCAATCTGGTGGTCCCCCAAGTTGTAATTGCGACGGGTGATTACTCTTTCCCCTTGGTGGCCGTCGGAAAGAGTTATATCTCCGGTGTGATGCTGCATCCTGTTCTTGACGACAGGGCTTTCTCGGAAGTGGAACTGATGGTGCATGAGGAAGCAGGGTATCGCGACGATGCTTTCTGGACCCAGCATCGTATCGACTCTTTGACGGAACGCATTTTGAACACTTATCATTTGATAGATTCTTTGACGGAGGGGAACGATATCTTCGACCGGGTGTTGAACGTCACCACAAAGCTGATGGACGAGTCGTCAGTTAGTCTTGGCCCTGTTGACCTAAACCTAGGCAACATGCTTCGCCTCTCTGCGTTCAGAGGCCTTTATGTTGGCCTTCATCTCTCTACCAACGATCGTTTTTCAAGACATTTCCGCATTAGTGGATACAGTGGCTTTTGGACCCGGCTGCGCGATTTCGACTATGGTATTGGTGGCAGTTGGCTCATCAACCGCCAACGACAGATGGAGTTGGGTGCCCGTTATGACCACAAATCGTGGGCGATGGGTGAATTTGGAGGTTTCGACGAAGGAGCCAGTATGCTTTCTGAAAATGCCTATCGTTATACTTTCTATGAGAACGTCATGACGCGTGGTAACTCCATGGAGGTTTTTTTCAACACGCGGTTTGCCCGGCATTTCAAGGCTTTCTTGACAGGAGGTGTCTATAACAAGAATTATCACTTGGCGCCATACGATAGCTTGCCAACCCAACGTTTTGCCAATGCTGAGTTAAAACTGCGATTTGCGTACAAAGAGAGGTTTATCAGCACGACCAAGGGCATTCAATCTTTAGGCACCGACTATCCCATCGTATGGCTCTCTTACCAGCGCTCATTCAAAGGTGTTTTGGGCGGTGAATACGACTTTGACCGCTTCAAGTTCCAAATGGAGAAAGACTTCCAAACGCGTTATAGAGGCAAGTCGTCAGTGCTGTTGCAGGCAGGATACGCTTCGGAAAGTTGCCCTGTGATGGAGACCTTCAACATGTTGGGTTCGTACGAGCCATTCGGATTGTATTCCCCTGGCAGTTTCGCCACGATGCGCGAGAGCGAGTTCTTCTGCAGCCGTTTCGTGGCCTTGTTTTTAAGCCATGACTTCCAAGGCACGCTGTTGCCCACGAACAGTATGTGGTTCAAGCCTCAGCTGACAATTGCGACGGCCATGGGATGGGGACTCCCGACCATGGAACGTGGCTATTTCGAAAGCGGTTTCGTTGTGAAGGGACTGCTATGTATGCCATTGGTGAATATGGGCGCTGGCGTGTTTTACCGTTATGGCGCCTACGCTCTTCCGAAGACTATTGATAATTTTGCGTTTAAATACTCAATTACGTTTGCATTATGAGAAGGTTTTTATGGTTAGCTTCGTCGTTTCTCCTCGCAATGACGATGTCATGTGTGAAACAGCCTCAGAGAATGTATCTTGAGGGCTTTGCCCAAGGCTCGTACTATGCCATTACCTATTATGATGAGCAAGGCCGCAACTTCCAACAAGGTATCGATTCCATTTTCCATGCGGTTGATCTGTCGGTCAACCTGTGGGTGGACAGCTCGGTCATCTGCAAGGTGAATCGCAACGAAGAGGTTGAATTGGACCAGATCTTCATCGATAATTTCAACATTGCCCAGCAAGCGGCTGAGCTCTCTGGTGGTTATTTCGATCCCACCATTTCACCCCTGGTGGCAGCATGGGGCTTCAGCGCTAAAACCTCTAACCTCTCCTCTCTCACCTCTCACCTTATTGATAGCCTCAAGACCTTGGTGGATTACCGCAAGGTGCGCATCGAGGATGGTAAGTTGATCAAAGACGACCCCGCCATGCAACTCGATTTCAATGCTGTGGCACAAGGTTATACTTCCGATAGGATTGCAGCATACCTCGACAGCAAAGGGGTGAAGCATTACTTGGTGGATACGGGCGGAGAGATTATGGCCAAGGGTGGCAAACCTGACGGGAAGCCTTGGGTGGTGGGCATCGAGAAGCCTGCTGAGAATATGGATGATGAGCGTGTGGTGCAGACCCGTGTTCCCTTGTTCGACAAGGGCTTGGTTACCTCGGGCAGCACCAGGAAATACGTCGAGCGTGACGGCAAGCGATATTCGCATTGTATCGATCCAACCACGGGATATCCTGTGGAACATCAGGTGCTCAGTGTCACGGTCTTAGCCGAGAACGCAGTATGGGCGGATGCCTTGGCTTCCATCTGCATGGTGATGGGCATGGAGAAGTCGCTGGAGCTGATCAAGACCATGGAGGGAGTCGAGGCCTATTATATCTTTGTGAACGACAAAGGCGAATTGGAGACTTTCGCCACGAATGGTTTTGAAATCTTGGACTAATGGTAATCTTGTTCAACAAACCATACGGCGTGTTAAGCCAGTTCACTCCCGAGGCGGGGCACCGTGCTCTAGATGAATTCGGTTTTCCTCCTGGTGTGTATGTGGCTGGACGGTTGGACCACGACAGCGAAGGCGCCTTGTTGCTTACCGATGAGGGGAAGCTGATCAAGAAGCTGCTGGATCCGAAATACGAACATCCGCGCACCTACTTGGTCCAGGTGGATGGCCAGATCACGCCTGAAGCCTTGCGCCAGTTGTCCAAAGGAGTGACTATCAAAGGCTACCGGACCAAGCCATGTAAGGCCGAGATGGCTGTTCCTCCTGATGATTTATGGGAACGCGTGCCGCCCATCCGTTACCGTGCCGCCATCCCAACCAGCTGGATCAAGATGACCCTGATCGAAGGCAAAAACCGACAAGTCCGTCACATGACGGCAGCAGTGGGCTTTCCGACACTTCGGCTTATCCGTGTGCAGATTGGCGATATCGCACTTGGTGACTTGAAGCCCGGCGAGTGGATTATTGTACGGTGATATCCTCTGGCTTCACGCCCATGGCGATACAGACCTGTTTCAGCGTTTCTACGTCCTCGAAAAGCATGATGCGGTAGCTCTCGTCCTCCATGGCGACGAAGAAGTTGTCAACCACGGCGCCTGGATAGAACTGCTCTCCAATAGGATTATGACACGGGAAAGCAGTGCCGGGGAAGAGCAGTATCTTGCGTAGTTCGGCGTTGTTGGTCCAGACGGTGAGACGGCCTTTCAGACCCAGGTGTTGACCGAGGCTGTACAGCTTTTGCAGACGTGCTGGGTCGTAGATGTCTTCCTCAAAGAGGGCGAACATCTGAAGACCACTGCTCATGATGATGGCTTTGCCATCGGCCTCAATTCTGGCGAGATAACCTTTGTCGGCGTTGGGGTTGAGTTTGCCATAGTCCATTTGTGCTGGTCTGGCGTCGCTGACAGTACTGATGTCGGTGACGGTCTCCTTTAAAGTCACGCCCAAGGCGTCGAGCGCTTCCTGTGCCTCGTCCAGGCCATAGAAAGGAACGGGGTCGTAGAGTTTGTCGGCCAAAGAGATGGCGATATCGCCTGCGATGACACCGTCGAAGAACTTGGCTGCCACGGGGTTTACGAGCAGGCCTTTTCTCGGTGCGTCGAGGTCGATCCAAGCTGTCAGATGGTCAGTGAGCCCCGCTTGTTTTCCGATCTGTTCAAGGCCGTCCACCCTAAGTGGCATTAGACGTTTGGCACCGATGAGATGCGGCAATTTGAGCCATTCTTCTTTCTCGAGCTTGTAAGCCGTGGCTGTGCCATTGGGGTGTATGACGGCGACCATCGACATTTTAGCGGTGCCTTCCGTTTGGTGGAGCATGGGAGCGTAGCATTGCTCGATTTCATCGACAAAAGGAGCGAGTATGCCAGATTTATTGGCCTTGATGAGAGGAACAAGTGCCAACTTGGATCCACGTCTCGCGGCGTTGAGCAGGCAAATCTCTCTGTAGCCGTCAGGCAAGTCGCCATCGGGATAGTGGCCGTCATCAATGATGCGGACGATGGCAGCGTAGGCGTCGCCGTTTTCACGTTCAACAGCCCTGTCGAACCAGTCCCAGGCCTCTTCGACATTTTGCTCGAAGTCACACTCCCCCGTGTAGTAGTATTTTCCGAGATGATAGGCGGCCTCTCCATTGCCCAACTCATAGGCTTTCTCCAGATCCTCTTTGATTTGTTCTGGGGTGATGTTGGCAGATTCATCATCTTTTTTGGCATAATGATAAGCTCTTTCCAAGCCTCTTTGGAGGAAACAGTATGGGTTGTTCTCATCACATCCAAAATCAAGCAGCGTGGAGAAGTTGACACGGTAAAAATCCTTGTCGGGGCCCTCGATGTGGTTTAGGAACTTGTCGGCTTCACATTCAAAATATCCTAGGTCGCTGGCTTTCTCATAGCATTCGTTGGCGCTTTCTTTGTTGCCGACCTTGCGGTAGGCATCGCCCATCACGGCATACAGGTAAGGGTATTTCGAGGGATTGTTTTCGTCGCTTTCGAGATAGTCAGTGATGATGCTGATGACCTTTTTAGGTTCGGCTTCAAGGCCATGCTCGCCGTTGGTCAGGTCGAGGAGCCGTTGGCGTAAGGCCATGGCGCTTCCGTTTTTGGAGGCCTGACTGAGGAGTTCTTGGTAGTGCGCATAATCTACCGGACCGTCGTAGCCGTAGAGGTACATGGTGGCCAACGCCCACTGGGCGTCGCCGATCCCTGCGTCGGCGGCCGATTTCAGCAGCTCCACAGCAGTTTCCAAGGAGTCTTCTTCAGGTCTTACCACCTGATGATAACGGCCTAAAACATATTGTGCAACGGCGTATTTCTTAGCTTTCTTTTGTACTAGCTCCAACTGTTCTTCCGTTAGTCGGAACAGGCGTATGTCGATGCCGGGGAGGATATGGAAATAGTCGTAGGCCTCGGGGTTGGTAAGGGCGAGCTTGAACAGACCGTCGAAGGCATCTTCGAAGTGTTTCGACTCCAGATCGAATTTCGCTGATTCGATTTTATCTTCGTCCGAAGTTGGGAAGAAGCTTTCTTCCTCTTCTTCATCGTCATCTTCTTCCTTTGTGTTCTCAGCGAAGTATTCTTGATAGACCATGTCGATCAAGGCCGGCACCGCTTCTTCGGGGTTGTATCCGAATTGTGCGGTGACGTTGGCGAGGTATTGCTTCTCATTGTCGTCGATCTCGCCGTCGATCATCATCATAAGGGTAAAGTCCTTCAGATAAGCCATCTGTTCGTCTTCATCCTCAGGCACGGCGATGGGGATGTCTTTTTCGTCGGTTTGTTTCCAATGTTCGACGCAGACGTTGAACTCTTCCTCTGTCAATTCCCATTTTTCGGCGATGTCGCCAAGGGCGTTGCTTTCTTCTTCCGAGATCTTGCCGTCGGTATATGCGATAGACATCAGGTTGACGACATGCATCATCCTGATTTGTTTTAGTGTTGGAGCTGCCATGTTATTGTTTTTTTGAGTTTGTTCTTTGCAATAATAGTGTTTTTTCTTGACAAGGCAATGGGTTAATGACAAAAATGGCCGGCAGCGAGCTGCCGGCCAAAAACACAAAAACTAAATATATAGAATGAAGTTGCTTATGGGATCACGATCTTCTGGGTCCTGACTTTGTCGTTTTGAATCAACTGGATCACATACACACCAGGGGAGGTGAGAGGTGAGAGGTGAGAGGTTAGAGAAGAGAGATCCTTTGTGAAGAGTTGGCGGCCGAGAGCATCGAAGACTCGGAGAGTACCTTGGCCATTGATGATGATCTCGCCGTTGTGGTAGAAGGCAAAGTTGTCTTGGTTGTTCAAGTTGTCTTCATTCACATTGAACATCAGTTTGAATCGGCTGGCGTAGTCGGTTATTTTGGCTTCAAACTCATAGCTTCCTGAAGCCAACAAGTCAATGTCGTTTCCAGTGAGGTTGTCGATCAGATGCAGGTAATTCACTTCCACGTCTTCGGCGTTTACGCTGATGGAATAGCGTCCATTTCTCGTCGCCTTGAAGTTGACGGGGAGTTCACCGCTTCCTGTGCTGCGCACTATGGCGTAGTCTTGGCTGTTTTCCGGAATACAAATCTTGGTGCTGTTCGGATTGAGTTGGAACTTGGGCAGGATTCCTCCTTCGTCAAAGCGGATGATGGCATTGTCAATGGTTGTGCCTTGGTTGCGATTGATATTGATGTTGAGCATGGGGACTGATTTTGGCGAAATACGTGTCGCAGTGAAAGTAGCCTTTTGGTCATTTGTTGTAGCTGTTACGAACACGCCTTCCATAGGAGCGACAGCCGTCGTTTCGGTAGTGGCATTAAGCGCAGTGCCGTCGGCATTCATTCTGTAGTAAGGCAGGTCCAATGTAGCGTTGGTTCCGAAAGGATTGCCGATGAGGTTCCATCCCTCGAACTCAGCTCCAGAAACCTTGTCCAAACTAATCTGTCCGTCTCCGTTATAAGGTTGTCCGACAAACCTCAATGTGACATTTCCGCTGTTGGCATAAAGATAGCCTTTACCTGGAATTAGGCTGAAGTTGCCGTCGGTTCCCTCGTAATTGATCCATTCTAGCTCCTTGCTTTGGTTGAAATAGTAGAGGTCATAATTGTTTGCCAACATGTTCGCCACATTCTCAGGATTCACTTCTCCGACAGGGGAAGCGATGAGGTAGTAACGGTCGTTGCTGCCCTCGGTATAGGCGGTGATGTCCTTGGTGAAGATTTCTCCCACATAGACTTGGACGTTGTCGATATACCACATGCGGCCGCTGGTGCCGACACCCTTGTATTTGAATGCAATGTAAATATCCCTATCGTTATATGCTGACAAGTCGAGGCTAATGGTTGTTTTTGTCTTCGGGAATTCCGTAGCAGTCCACAACGTGTTGGTGAAGTCAAGCTTTCCATAACCTGTTGTTGATAAAACCACTGAGCTCTCTTCGCCGGAGCCATCGCCAGAGAATACCATGTCGAAAGTGAGTTTAGCAGCACCATTGATATGCATTTGAGGCAGGATGAGATAGGTTTCGCCTGTAGGCCAATAACTATAAGCCGTGCCTTGTTGGTCCAACGGATTGTATTGTCCGGAACTGTGTTGCCAGCCGTAATAATTACTAACTCTTATCCAGTTCCAGCACGCTGGCGGGAAAGCGGAGCTACTGAAGTCTTCGAACAAAGAGTTCTCTGTGTCGATGGGCCAAACGCCGCAGTCGGTGGTGAAGCTAACCGGCATCGAGTTCCATTCGCTTTGGTCTTCGGCATCGCAATAGGCTTGGATTCTTGCCTCATATTCAATGCCGCGTTGGAGCCCCGTCAAAGCAAACGGATTTTCCGTGGTTGGGAGCTCGGTAACATGAATCGGGTTGCTCCATTCGCTGGCGGAAGTCTTTTTGTATTGGATGTTCCATTCTGTTTCGTCCTTGCCAGGCTGCCAGACGAACGAAGCGGAATTGTAAGTCACAGCTGTGTTGGTCAAGCCTGTAGGTATCAAGCATGAGGGGATTACTTCAACTGTTACGTCATCAATATAATAGTACAGATAACTGTCGGAGGAGCCACATTTGATGGCAATATTCCTGCCGTTTCCGGCATAACTTGTCAAAGGAACGGTGAACTCGGTGTAAGAGGTTGAAACACCTTCAACTAACTGAACTTCCGTGAAATTGCCGTTGTCCATTATACCGACCGAAAGCGTGTTGTCGGAAGAACCTGCTTTAGCCCAAAATCTGATTTGAAGGTCGTTCATGTTGTATGAATCGTCAATGGCTGGCAAGATAATGGTTTGGTTTGCAGAATTAGGTGTCCTGTACATACGTAAGCTCTTTGTGCCGCCATGCGCATCAGAGCTATAGTCATAAACGTATGGATAATAAGTGTATGGTGAATAGCTGCCATATTGCATCTCGATACGATCCCAACATTTTGGCACTGAATAGGTCGAGAAATGCCCAGCTGTCTCCACGGCGCCTTCGAAGTCGCAGGAGTAGGGCGGTGTAATGGAAGCACAGGCTGTGGTTATCGTTTTGTCCATGCTTTGGTTGGCCAAGCTCCATTTGCTGTAGTCGTCGCCACCACACCAAGCACGCACGTTCACGTCGTATGACGTGGCAGGCTCCAAGCCCGTCAGCTCGTATGAATTTGACGGATTGTTTTCCACCAAAACGTAAGTGTATTCACTGGTAGAAGCCTTTCTATAGCGGAACTGCCATGCATTCTGGTCTTCAGCGCCCTTGGTCCAACTAAGCGTGACTGAATTGGAACTGACGCTTTCCTCCGTCAAATAGGATGGTGCCAAGCATGTTGCCAAGGTGGTGAATGTCACCCTGCTACTCCATGCGCTCTTACCATCTTCGGCACCGCAGTTGGCCTGGATATAGATGTAATACTTGGTTTCAGGGGAGAGGTTTTGCAACGTATAGGTGTATTCACTTACGTTTTCAAGCTGGACGCGGGTGACATCTGTCAAAGTCATGTCCGAAGGGTCGAAGTCGTTTTTCGGCCTATAAGCCACTTCATAAGCGTCGGCGGTGCTTCCTGTCCATGAAACGCTGCCAGTATATGCAGTGTTTGAGTTTGTGACATAGCTCAAGTTCGGTTTTGGGCAAGTGGCAAGTGTAGTGAAGTCTTTGACATCGCTCCATGAGCTTTCGTCGGTGCCGAGCATCGATTTCACGCGAGTGTAATACTTGGTTTCAGGGGTAAGCCCTGTCAATTCTGTTGAAGCAGTTCCGCTGACATTGGTTTCCGTTAAGCTTTCAGTGAAAGTGTTGTTGGTGGCGTATTGAAGCACCCAATTGGTAGCGGTGCCGTTTTCAGTCCATGAAAGAGTTGCAGTGCGGCCAGTGATGTTACTTGCAGTTAAATTGGTGGGTCTCGGGCAAGTCATAAAGCTGATGCTGATGTTGTCGATGGCTGCTGGGATAGTGGTGCCTCCGCTGCCGTCGTTACGCCAAATGAAGACCATGGTATAAGTGCCTGAAACGGCGGCTTCGGCAGACTGGGTTTGCCAACTGTCGCTCAGATTGAGTTTGCTACCACCGTCAAGGGCGATCCAGCCATTAGGAAGCGCATTTGTGCCGACTCCAGTGTACAAACTGGTGCCAGCCGTGAATTCAACATCGCCGGGCGCCAAGGCCACGCGAAGATAGTCGTAGGTGCTTTCACCTTTGGCGTTCCAATCGAAGAAGAAGGTGTAAGTGCCTTGGGCAAAGTTGAACAGTTTGGAGACATAAATTGCCGTATTGCTGTGTATATATTCGTAAGTTGTTCCACCGTCTTTGGAAACATATATGGATTTTTCGCCGCCGTTATTGACTGCACTGCCCCAGCACCAGGTGTTGGTTAGGGTTCCGTTTTCAAAGCTCCAGTCGTTACTGTTCTCAAAGTCTTGTGAATACGGGTTGTTTGAGTCAACAGTCAGGGCTTCGCGGGTGGTGACGAAAGTCTTGTTTGCCCATTTGCTCTTGTCATCGGCGGCGCAAACCGTGCGGACATAGACATAATAATTGGTCTGAGCCGTAAGGCCGCTCAAATCTTTGGAGCATTCTGTAACCTGATATGTGGGTGTGGTGTTGTCGTCAGGAACGATGGTGGCGTCTGTTGTCACAAACACATCCCAGTTGCTCTGACCCTCAGCTCCCGCAGTCCAAGTCAACGTGGCGGTATGGGCAGTGATGTTGCTTGCATTGAATTGCTTGGGTTTCGTACAACCTCCGGTTGAGGCTGGTTCGTAAGTAAAAGTGGTCTTGGGGAGGAACTCTCTTGCAGTGCCAGCTCCTGAACCGCTGTTATTTCTAGAGGATCCTGATGGAGCTTGTATTCCAGAGAAAGTTGTGTTTTTATAAGTGGTGCTCTTTGTTTTGACATAAGTTCCGATAAGTAGGTTGCCGCCTTCATAGGTATAAGGTTCGTTCAATTCAATTTCCATGGCAGCTTGCGTATTGCTTAATACACCTTCATAGACAATAGTGAAATTCGTTGGGCCGTTAAGGCTGCTGAGTGTGGTGCCTTCCACTTCGCCCATATATATTTGAATAACAGGGCTGCCCCATGTGGCAGGGCTATTAGTAATATAGAATGTCAACTGTGATATTACACCACCGATTAATGCATCCATGCCTTCTGTAGTAGCTGGGATGATGAATTCCGATGTTGTCCCTTGAGTGTCAACATACGAGCCATAAATAGGGATGTAGCTGTTGGTTGTCGTGCCATCACACACAGTCAGTGTTTCCTGTGCTTTCGCTTGCCATGGCATGAGTATCGCCATTAGCAGGGATAGAAGTAAAAATTTTTTAAACATATAATACAAAAGTTTTAAAGGTTTGTCAATCATCCAATTACCTCAAAACTTCTGGAAAAATGTTGGAATATCTAAAAGGAAGACCGACCCCCTGAAAGGACAATCTTGTTATGTTGTAGAATCCCAGCTCCAATTCCCGGAAGCCTTGTTTCGTGACTTGAGGCAGGTCTTCTGACTGAGGCCTCGCTTCTGCCGCCTTCCCATCCGACGAGCGTCAGACAGTGGCAGAGTGGCAGGCGATTGGCCATCACAGCAGCGGGAACTGTCCGGGATTCTCACCCGATTCCCTATTGAGTCCGTGAAGGACACCACAAATCAAGCGCAAAGATAAAGATTTTTTCTTTCCGATGCTGTGAATTTTGGAATTTCGAAAAAAACGACCTTCCCATGATCCATGTCTGGAAGAAACATAAAGTTACACAGCAAGCAACACCAACAGTTGCGCTGTGAAGATTCGCAGGAACATGGTCAGCGGATAGACGGTGGCGTAACCCATATTAGGCAGTTTACAGCCTTCAGGTGCCACGGTGTTGGCAAAAGCCAAGGTGGGCGGGTCGGTGTGAGATCCTCCGATGAAGCCCATCAGGGTATAATAGTTCATCTTCAGCACCAAGCGGCCGAAGAGCGTGATGATGATGGGCGGTACCATGGTAATGATGACACCATAAATGACCCACATATAATGCTCTTGAACTGTGGCGACGAATTGTCCTCCAGCGCTCAATCCCACGCAGGCAAGGAACAGCGCGATGCCCACTTCGCGGAGCATCCACACGCCATGGCTGTCGGTGAATTCGGTGCTGAACCAGCCTTTTTTCACCCCCAGCCAACCGCCAATGATGGCGACCACCAATGGTCCACCAGCCAAACCTAGTTTGATGGGGGCTTTCATTCCAACGGGAATCGGGATGCTCCCCACAATGACACCTAAAGCGATGATCACGAAGATTGGAATGAGGTTCACCTTGTGACGTTGTGTGATAGGAGTGGCCTGCTTTTCAGACTTGGAAGCCAATGCGTTTTCAGTGGCAGGTTCCTTGTTGAGGTCGATGCGGCAAAACGAACGAAGGAGGATACAGCTCACAATCATGCCTACTACGGCGAGGGGATAGGCGACGGCATAACCGGCAGCCAGACGGTCGGCGCCACCTTCGATGCCTAGGTCATTGACAGCCTGCTGTGCTGCCGAGAGTCCGGGCGTGTTGGTGATGGCACCCGTATAAACGCCCGCCATGTCGGCTAAGTCCTGATGGGCAACTTTGGCGATGATGACGGTGATCAACACACCCAAAGCCACGTTGACCAAGGCCATTAGGTTCATGGCCAGGCCGCCTTTTTTAAAGGAACGGAAAAAGCCGGGTCCCACTTGCAAACCCACGGCCACCACGAAGAGGATCAGGCCGAACTCTTTGACGATATGCAACATCTCCGGGTTAAGGGTGATGCCACAAGCGCTGAAGGCGATGCCTACAAAAAGCACCCAAGTGATGCCCAAGGAGATTTTGGCAATTTTGATCTTGCCTAACAACAGGCCTAAAAAGATGGATAAGGCTAGATATAAAATGGTGGGCCCAACGCCCGAACCAGTGAAAAGGTTCATATCAATGCAAAGTAAGAGGTTAATGTTCCATGTCGTAAATCTCCATGGTGCCACCTATTCTCGAATTGATTGTTTCAGAATCCCAAGAACTGTCAAATTCGTCAAACCCAAGGTCGGATTGCACGCTGATGAGATAATTGCTACCGAAAATGGTGATTGTGGCATATTTGATAAATTCGCCACTCTCGTCATACACCTGCAATTCCAAGGTTCCAGTGGCTTTTTCAATGTCGAAAGACTCGATCTGGTACTTCCGTTTTTTTAATGGTTTGATGATGGTGACGGTCGCATAATCAGGTGTAATATCGATAACGAAGTTCGTGATTTCTTCCTTTAGCTCACAATTGACCAGCTCGTTCTTGTCATTGATTGTGCAAGTGGTGGTAGCAATGCACTTGTAAACAGATTGTCTGGTTAAATCAGAAGAGTACGATGGTGATCCTGGATTTGTCGGTGTTACAATTATTTGAGCTTGTGCAAGGTCTCCCATGGCAAAGATCAATGTAAACAGTGCGAAGACTATCAGTAATGCTATTTTTTTCATGATAGAGTGGTTTGCTATTTGTTTGAAGTTGCAATAATAGTCATTTTTTTTGATAAAACCACAGGTTACAAAAAAAGCCGTTGGATCCCAACGGCTTTTTGGCTGTACTCCCGCAGGGGGTCGAACCCTGGACACCCTGATTAAGAGTCAGGTGCTCTACCAACTGAGCTACGGAAGCATCGTTTGCGACTGCAAAAGTACAACCTTTTTTCATTTTGGCAATGATTTTTTCGAATTATTTTCTCCCTTCTTCTCTAAATCATTGTTAATCACTTGATTATTATTTTTTCTGTGTGAATATTCCCTTCATGCATGATGGAAATGAAATAGATACCTTTCTGATAGGCACTCAAATCAATGGTTGCCTCAGCTTGGGCGACCCTTGAAAGGACCAACTGACCCAACAAGTTGTGGACGCGGAATTCGAACGTTGTGGGATAATCTGCCGAAAGGTGAATCAGTCCGTTGGATGGGTTGGGATAGACAGAGAACGAATTGTGGTTTTCGCTGACATTCACGTAATGATGCATCACTACGTGGATATTGAAGTCGATAGACTGTCCATCGCTGAAGGCTCTTAGCGTAAGATCCGCAACAGCCTCTTCATTGACTTGACGGTTGAGCGTCAGGGTCTTGCCTGTGAGTGTAGCTGAAAGCGCAGCTTCATTGGAGTTGGAGATCAAAGAATACACGATGGCTTCGTCGTCATCATCAGGGTCGGAGGCCACACCGTTGAGGTTGACATCGATGCTTTGTGGGAACAAATCAAATGTGACGTCTTCCACTGGATTGGCGATATAGGGCGGGAGGTCGGGCGTTGCAGGACCAGCACCATTGAAGTCATCCATGCAGAAATAAGCAGGGGTGATCATTCCGTAGTTGTCGTTTTTCGAAGATGAAAGACTGAACGAGATGCTGGCCACCGGTCCAAGTGGACTGAGGTCGAACCACTCCCAGGTGTCCAGTATGTAATCGTCGTCATGGTTGCTGAAACGGTAGTCGGCAAGATAGAAGTCAAGTGTTCCGACAGTTTGACCTCCGGCGTTTTTACCGGTGGCTGTGAGTTTGAACCAGTCGGGATCATTGCCGCTGGTGCCGCCGAATGGCGTGGCAGTGGCATCGCCATTGAGCATGTTCTGGTAAGCCCATAGGTTATTGGTAACGTAGCATCCCGATACGGTTTGTACGCTGTTGTCGGCGGCATGGACATCGGTTTGTGCACCATAGGAGTATGCTACCGCATATTGCGCCGAGCCGTCATAACCGGCACCTGTTGCTGCCGTGTATTGGGCATCCAAACCGCTTTGCGACAAATCGGTGTGGTTCGAAGCGGTGAAACCGCCCCAGAAATAGCTTGAGTAATAGTTGGTGAAGTACCATCCGCCGCTGAACATCTCGTTGTCGCCCTCTTCACCTTGCCAGTAACCAGCTGAACCGAGGGTGACATCCTCGAAGGTGGCTGTTCCGAGACCGATGACGACTTCGTCACCTGACACCAGGACTTCCATATCTACTTGTTTGCCGTTGCTGGTGGCGCGGATCACCATGGTTTTGTTGGTGAAGGCGTTCGGGGTGTTGCGGATGACGGTCAGCACGAAGCTGTTGTACAAGGCGTTGACTTCAGAGGGGCATGACAGCACGCTGATCTCGATCAAGGCGTTGTTGTTGTCGGGATCGTCGAAGGTGTTGGTGAGGTTGAAGTTCAGCGACTGTGGGAACTCGGTAAAGTGGATGGGGTCCAAAGGATTGGCCACTACAGGTGGAAGGTCTTCTGCGACGCATGACACGGAGAAGGTGGTTTCTACCATTTGGCCGTTGCTGGTAGCTCTCAACGTGATGGTCGCATTTCCACCATCGGAAAGCATACGTTGGAGTGTCAAGGTGCGGTTGCTCAGCACAGCACTGACCAGATCGGGGTTGCTGTTGGAGACCAATTCGATGACGATATCTTCATCGGGGTCGTCAGGATCCGTGAAAGTATTGCTCAGGTCGATGGTCTGGCTGGCAGGATAGACCTCAAACACCACATCGCTGATGGGGTTGGCCACGATGGGAGGCAAGTTGACTCCTTGTACATATTCGTCTGCTCCGGCACAGGGAGTCGTGGAACGAGGCTCATTGTCGATGTCGGTGGTCACATAGTCCAAAGGATGTGCCACGGTGATTCCGTCGATGCTGGTGATGTGCAGATCGTTGTCGCCCACAAACTGAGGAGTGCAGAGTGCCGAATGGGTATCGAAGCCTGTAGCGGCAGTCCAGTCAGCTAAGGTGGCGCAATCTGTAGTTGTAAATCTGCCAACATTCTCGCCAGCATACAAAATGCGGTTGTAGTCACAAAAACGTTCCGTTGCATTTTGTTGAAAACGGAATACATATCCAGCGGTCTCGTTGACAAGTAGATTGTTGTACATGAATAAGTTAGACCAGTTTTTATCGACATACATCAGCCCACAATTGCCACTTCCGGAGCATCTCACGGTATTGTTTGCAAAATAGACATAGCTGCTGTTGCTGTCGTCCAACTCACAGCACCATGATGTGTTGACATTACTCACCAGATTGACAATGTTGTTCCTGATAATGATAGGTTCGTCGGCCGTTCCCATGGCTGGGCGTGTCTCGAAGACGGTGGCGTAGTTTGAGTTACGCGTCACGTTCATCACATTGTTTTCAATAACGCAATTGTAACGGATGCGCAGGAGATCCATAGCGTGGTAATTGCTTAATACGTCGTGGGTGTGATTGGTGATCGTGTTGCCACGGACAATGGCATGGTCGGTGAAAGAGATATAGACACCTTTAAAGGATTGGTCGGTGAAAACGCAGTTTTCCACCAAGAGACCATCGTTGAGTGTATAGATGTTGTGGCCTTGGTAGTACAATCCGATGTAACCATTGATGAAGTCGCAGTCCACAAATTCGTTGTTGAGGTCGATCCATTCTCCACTGGCACGATACACAAGGTCTTTGCCGTTGTCGAGGCTGGTATTTGACACGGCTCCAACGAGGTGCAGGTTGTGAAAATGGTTGCCAGTGTTTCCGTTGAGCAGTCTCACGAGAACTGCATTGGCGGTCGAAGTGGAGGTGATGGTCATGTTCTCGAAGGTCACGTAATCAGTGCCGTTGAGGGTAAGCATGGCGTTGTCGGTGTATCCGGCATTGCCTGTAAGGACCACCTGTTGGTTGTCGGCCCCCATACCCCTAAAGGTGATTCTGTTGGTCTCGCTGGCTCCGTCGATGATCGTCAAGGTGACATACTCTTCAAAGGTTCCTGGCGCAATCTCAAAGAGGACCGGTCCGGAGACACCCTGTTCTGTCAATGCGGCAGCTGCAGCACTTAGCGTGGTGTAGTCGGGGTTTTGCGAGGCATTGTTGCTGATGGTGTAAGTGCCCGAAAGCTGGGCGTTTGCGAAGGTCGCTAGCACGAGCGATACGACTAAAAATAAATATCTTTTCATGGTGGATTAATGGATTCTTGGTACTTGAGAAATGATGGCGAAAATATTGTTGACGAACATATTCACGGCGATAGCCAATAGGATGACGCCGAAAAACTTACGAAGGATGAAGATCAGGTTTTCGCCCAACAGCTTTCGGATTCGGTCGAGTTGACTGATGACGATGTAGTCCAAAAGGATGTTAAGCAGCAATCCGATGAGGATATTGATGACTGCATAGTCGGCACGCAGTGAGAGAAGAGCCGTCAGCGCACCGGGACCGGCGATCAGTGGGAAGGCGATAGGCACGATGCTGGCGCCGCTTTTGCCTCCTTCGTTCTTGATGATCTCGCGACCGAGAATCATCTCCACTGCCAGGATGAAGAGCACGAATGCGCCTGCAACTGCAAACGAGGCGGCATCGATGCCGAAAAGTCTTAGCAGGGCGTCTCCAGCGAAGAAGAAAGCTAGAAATAGTCCCAAAGCCGTCAGGCAGGCTTGTCCCGCTTTGATGGTTTTGTTTTGTTCTTTCATGCTCACAAAGATCGGAATCGACCCAAAGATATCGATGATGGCAGCCATTACGATGAAGGAGCTGAAAATCTCTACTAAATTTATGCTTCCGAACATAGGTTAAACGATGCTATTCCATAGATAATGAAAATGTGGTCCGAAACGCTTGAAAGCGGCTTCGTCGAGCATCTCCTGGAACTGGGGATGGGCCACAGAGATGATTAATTTCGCTCTTTCCTGTAACGAACGGCCGTACAGGTTTACGGCTCCATATTCGGTGACGAACCAGTGGATGTGGTTGCGCGTGGTGACGGCACCTGAGCCTAAGTCAAGAGTAGGCACGATTTTGTTGATACCCTTGCGTGTGGTGGAAGGCATGGCGATGATGGCTTTGCCGCCTTTGGAACGCGATGCGCCATAGACGTAATCAATCTGTCCACCTACTCCAGAATAGATGCGCTCACCCAAGGAGTCGGCACACACCTGTCCCGACAGGTCGATCTGAATGCCCGAGTTGATGGAAGTCATCTTGGGTTGTTGTGCGATGATGAAAGGATCGTTGGTGTATTCCACGTCCATTAGCAGCACTTCATGGTTTCCGTCGATGAAGTTATAGATTTTTTGTGAACCCATCACGAAGGTGGAGACGATCTTTCCTTTGTTGAGCTTCTTGTTGTTGCCCGTGATGACACCTTCCTTCACCAGCGGCAAGATGCCATCGGAGAACATCTCAGTGTGGATGCCGATATCTTTGTGGTTGTGCAGGCACGACAGGATGGCGTTCGGAATGGAGCCAATGCCCATCTGCAGGCAGGCACCGTCTTCGATCAATTCGGCGCAATAGCGTCCGATGGTTTTCTCCACTTCATTTGGATCGGGCATATCGACGGTGAGCAATGGGGTGTCGTCTTCAACAAAAACATTGATTCGGCTGATGTGAACCAACGCATCGCCGAAGGTACGTGGCACGTGTTTGTTGACCACGGCGATGACAAATTCGGCACTTTCCATGGCGGCCAAGGTAGCATCGACAGAAGAACCTAACGACACATAGCCAAATTTGTCAGGTGGACATACTTGGATCATGGCGACGTTACACTTGATATAACGTTCGCGATAAAGCTTGGAGGTCTCTCCGAGAAAGACGGGGATGTAGTCGGCCAATCCTTTTTGGACACTCTCACGCACGTTGGCACCGACGAAGAAGGCGTTGTGCTGGAAGATGCCCTCAAATTCAGGGTTGACATAAGGCGCTGCCCCCTCGGTGTGAAGGTGGTGGATATAGACGTTTTTCAATTCACCCGCACGACCTCGGTCGCAAAGGGCTTTTACTAAACATTGTGGTACGTTGGAGACCGAGCTGATATGCACGTGGTCGCCCGACTTGATGACTTTTACGGCTTCTTCAGCCGTAACTGGTTGATACTGTTTTCTCATTTTTTCACTAACTCTTGTTCCCGAAAGTTGTTTATTATACGGAAACGGGCAGGTCTTCTGGCTTGTTCAAATCCGCAACGTCTTCCCGATAACGAATATCAGTGACTTGGTGCGCGGACTCATGCTGAACTTACAGCTACGGGCATAGCTCCTGATTTACACAGGATTCCCTATTAATCTTCGGTGAAGAACCCGAATCCGGCGGCAAAGATAGTAAAAAAAACTAGTTAACACTTTTTCCCCATCTCAAATGCCTCTTCCAGCTTGGTGTTTCCGACAATCTCTTTCGGAGCGCCCACACCGCCGCAGAAGATGTGGCCTTTAAGACTTGACTTGCCGTAGCAGTCGATCCAGCCTGTGAGACCGCTCTCGGCGCGCTTCGGCACGAACTCCTCATTCTCGGCAGCGGTGGTCAGCAAATAGATGTCACGGAACTTGTAATCCTTGGGGTACATCGCGTTCATGCGGTCGATGAGGGTCTTCATCTGGCCGCTCATCTCGTAATAGTAGATGGGCGTGGCCCAACAGACCACATCGGCGTTGAGCACGCTCTCCATAATGGCCGGTACATCATCCTTGATGACGCAGGCTCCCGTCTTTTGGCACGACAGGCAGCCGATGCAAAACTTGATTTCCTTGCCTCTCAGCGAGATGAGTTCCACTTGATGCCCGGCGGCTTCCGCGCCCTTGGCAAACTGCTCCGCTAAAGCGTGGCTGTTCGAGCCGGGGCGGAGACTGGTTGAGATTACGATTACTTTTTTCATAGCTAAGACTTATCGTATGAAATTGGTGTATTTCGTCTCTTCCTTTTTGGGCAATCCGTTGCGCTCGCGCTCGGCGGAGATGGCGCGCATAAGGAAGGCCATGTTGCGGCCCAAGATGTGCATGATTTGCACGCCTTCTTCATCTTTCATCACGTCTTCAGCGGAGTGGCCATGCACCATGTTCCAATAGCGGCTGCTCGCGATGGGCATCTCGCTGATGGTAAAATATTTGTTGAGTCGGTCGAAGGCTGCTGTGGTACCGCCACGTCGTGCCGAGACGACGGCCGCGCCCACTTTCATCCGCTTGTCGAACGGTGTGCTGAAAAACAGGCGGTCGAGCAGGTTGGTGAGCGTTCCGTTGGGGCCGGCGTAATACACTGGCGAGCCGACCACTAGGCCGTCGGCTTGTTCAAACTTGGGTGCAACTTCGTTCACCATGTCGTTGAACACGCAATGCCCCAATTCGGCGCACTTGCCACAGGCGATGCAGCCACGAATGTCTTTGTTGCCAATATGAACGATTCCGGTTTCTATACCATTCTTCTGTAATTCTTCCGCCACGATGCTCAAGGCGGTGAAGGTGCAGCCGTTGGCGTGTGGGCTGCCGTTGATAAGGAGTGCTTTCATTTGTGATTATTTTGCTGCAAAGGTATGAAAAACTGAAATCTTCATTTACCTGATCACCCGTGTAAACACAGGATTTTCGCCTTCTGCGACGGTCACATACACCTTTAGCTCTCCTGTGGGCATCCCTGGATTGTTCTCGCGAGGAAGATCCTCAGCAGTGAACAGGTATTCCGTACCTTCGGGAATAGTACGCGAAGCCACAGCCTTGGCTTGAGCATGAAGCATTTGATAGCCATCGACGGCAGCATTGAAGATAGCTGTTTCCTCTTCATTTACAGGATGTTGCTCCGAAAAATCCTCCAGCTTAACGAACTCTCCTTCAAGGAAACCATTTGCCTTCAGGAATTGGTCGATCTCTTGGGGTGCGGCATCGAGTCGGGCGGCACGCACACCATAGCCAGGAAGGATTTCCGCTTTAGGCTGTGCCTCGGCCAAATCCTTCATGCTTGACTCCAGTCCGCCACTGCCGAAAGTGCAGAACGGGACGACTTTCTTACCGCTCAGGTCCACTTGACTCAAGAAGGTGATCACGGGCGGTGCGTAAGTGCCGAACCACACGGGATAGCCAAGGAAAACCACATCGTATTTGGTGATGTCGGCTGCCAACGGCTGAATCTCGGGAGTAACACCTTGTTCGCGATCTTGTTTGCAACGTTCGATGGTAGCTTGGAAATCCATTTCGTAGGGTTTCGTGGGTACAATCTCCTCCATGTCGGCTCCGAGCCGAGTGGCGATTTCGGTCGCTACGGCTTTCGTGTTCGACGTTTGGGAGTAGTAGAGGACCAGTACTTTAGGGGTTTCCGCCTTGGGCGCTTCTTCCTTTTGTTTTTCCTTCTTCGGACCGCAAGAGACGGCGGCCATCGCTACGATGGCGAGAACGATTATTCTTTTCATTTGAATCTAATATTATTTATTGACTTTCAAAAGCTCTTGTATGGCTTCCTCCATCATGTCGGGCGTCACCATGGGCTCGAAGCGAATGATGGTCTTGCCGTCTTTGGAGACCAGAAACTTGCCAAAGTTCCAACGGATGGCATCGCCTTGGTCAAAGCCGGTGCCAGTCTTTTGGTGAATCTCGTCGAGTTGTGCGGCAAACTCCTCGGCACCCTCGGGATAGCCCTTGAAAGGTGCTTGTTTCTTGAGATAGGTATAGAGTGGGCTCTCCGCCTCACCGTTGACGTCAATTTTGGCAAACAGTGGGAAGGTGACGTTGTAGTTCAGAGAGCAGAAGCTCTGAATCTCTTCGTTGGTGCCAGGCTCTTGTTCCAAGAATTGGTTGCAGGGGAAACCAAGAATCTCCAAGCCTTGGTCCTTGTATTTCTGATATAGGGCTTCAAGGCCTTCGTACTGCGGGGTCAAGCCGCACTTGCTGGCAACATTGACGATGAGCAGCACCTTGCCTTTGTAATTAGCCAACGACACATCGTTCCCATTGATGTCTTTGACGGTGATGTCATAGATACCACTATTGTTCTGGTTGTTGCAGCTCGTAGCCATCATCAGTGCCACTGCCGCGAGAAAGAATAGTTTTTTCATTTTGAGTAGGTTTAGTTATGGTTATTTCAGTACTTTTAAAACCTGTTTTCGGATAGCCGTTCCATCCGTCAGCTTCGTGATGTGGTCGATTAAAAGCTCCAGTGACTCTTCGGGGGTGTGGTTGGTGTGGAGCGTGGTGAAGTCTTCAAACAGTGACTCGGGCGTGCAGAAATACGACACCTGCCAGCCGTTGTAAACCTGTTCGGGGCCCCGATACACCCGCTCGATGGCACCTGTGACGACACGACATTGCTGCATCAGCTTGCATATAGCGGCGTCGGCTTTGCCTTTTTTCACGTTGAGCAAGGTACGCACCTCCTTGATGGTGATGCTGCCTTGTTTTTCGAGATAAGCCATGATAAGTTCTCCGTTCTTGTCGGGCGTTGTCGTGGCACGGCGGAGGTTCATCAGTTCGCGGTAGAATGGTACTGTCGCGAAGGCGGCTTTCCCCCCGCAGAGGAATTTCCCGTAGGCGATGCCGCCGTTTTGCAGGCAGTCTATCTTCCAGTCCCAAGGTCCGAGCGAGTCCTCCTCGCCGTCAAACCAAAACTCGGGCAGCGTAAGTTCCTTGATGGAATAGCCTGGGATGGCGCTGGTGAAAAACGGGACGATACCTAGCTCGCAAATGGCTCGCTCCATCGTTTCTGGACTGGAAATTACCATATTCGTTGAAGTTGAGGTAGTCGCGGTTATTCCAGCTTTCCTGCACTTTGAAGGCGATACTCCAAAGAAGTCCTCGTAGAGGAGAGGTCGGCAGTATGAACTATGGTTTGTTGGCCTTCGATGTCGAACTGGAGCGTGGAACCATCGGCACGCACGTCAAGGGTGACAGGGGCGCCCATCACGAGGGGGAGGTTGACGTCGTCATGTCCAGCGGGGAAACCGCACAGCACAGGAATGTGATAGGCGGACAAGTAGGAGCAAAGCATCGCTTCAACACTCTCATAGTCAAATTCGTTGCCGCAACCGACGAATTCTCCAAGGATGACGCCTTTGCAGCGGTCGAGCACACCGTTCATGACCAGCATGTTAAACAGTCGGTCGATGTTGTGCATAGATTCTCCCACCTCTTCGATGAACAAGATAAGGTCATTGGCCAGCGTGGCATCGGCTTGGGTGCCGAGATTGGGGGCGAAAGTGCAGAGGTTGCCACCTACCAGCACGCCTTGAGCCTGTCCTTCAATGTTTTGAGGGTGCGCAGGAAGCTCGTAGCGGGGAACTTGGCCCATCAACAAGTCGCGCATCAGGGTGCTGGTGGGGTCTGTGCCGCCGGCGGCAAGGAACGAGCTCATCGTTCCATGTATGCCCATCACTCCGGCGCGGTTTAGCAGTCCATGAAGTGTGGTGATATCGCTGAAGCCCACGAGCCATTTGGGGTGGGTCTTGAGCTCGTCGAGCGACAGTCGGTTGATAAGTTGAATGGTGCCATATCCGCCTCGGTTACAGAGGACGGCCTTGACAGTCTGTTGGTTGAAGGCCCAGCGGAGGTCGCTCACTCGTTCCTCGACCGTGCCGGCATACTTGCCTTGGTAGATCTTGCCCACATTGGGGCCGATGACGGGTGTCAATCCCCAGTTGCGGAGCACTTCGGCAGTGAGCTCCACATTCTCCATCGGCGTGTAGTACGAAGGCGATATGAGTGCCACTGTGTCCCCCGCCTTCAGATAGTTGGGTTTCGTGCAATCCAACGTTATCGTTTCGCTCTCAGGGTTTACAGGTACCTTGTGGCATGATATCATTGCGCTGCTGAGGGTAAGGATGGCGGCAAGCACCCAGCATGAAGTCAGATTTTTCATGTTTTTATGGCTTTTATTTGTTAATGCTTTCATTCAAAAAAGTTTGTCGATCACCTCCTGAAGACAACGCCCGTCCGCGCGGTGACTCTTTAGGGTCAATCTCTTTCTTCATTGCTGTTGTTTTGCCGCAAAGGTACAAAAAAACCGCAACCCAAGCTTCGCCTGAATTGCGGATTTTTCGATGAACCTTGTCCAATTATTTCAACGTGTCATATTGTTCGTCGCTGACAGGCTCCAGCCACTCGTTGCTGTTGCCGGGTTGGGCATCGGCATGGTAGGTGAGGTGCTGCATCCAGCTGTCCTTGGCGGCGCCGTGCCAGTGTTTCACGCCCTCGGGAACGGCGATGACGGTGCCAGGAACCAACGGAATGGCTTCCTTGCCCCATTCCTGATACCAGCCGCGACCACTCACGCAAATCAACATCTGTACGGCACCGTGGTGGACGTGCCAGTTGTTGCGGCAGCCAGGTTCGAAACTAACATTGCAGAGCCCGCTTGCGGGGTCGAGGACGGCGAGGTAGCTATTGCCAATGAAATACTGGGCGTATGCAGTGTTGGGTTCTCCGATGGGCCAGGGTGACTGTGCGCACACCACATCGTTCTTGCCGTCCACGGCGGCGACGATAGCAGCCTCACAACGCAAGGCCTCGGCTTGCAACCCTGTAGCTTTCAAGGCCACCGGGATGTTGCGCAATTGCTCCTCTGTGACACCCATATTCAAGGCGCCACGCACATGCGCCTGCAGCTGCGGCATCACGTTTTCCAAGCCGCTCAACGCACTCACGGTGATGAGTTCGCGGTCAGCGTGGGTGAGGTTGTCGCGGGCGAAGATGTCGCCGAAGAGATGGGCTTTCAGATAGTAGTCCTCGGCAGGGCAGAAGTCATAGTTGAAAGGGCGACCGCTCAACTTGGTCTGCACCTCGGTGCCTTGTGCCAATGCATTGTAATTGTTCGGCAGCGGCGATGCTTCAACACCTTCTTCAGTGGCTTTGCCTTCGGCATTGCGTTGTTGCAACACCTTCTGCAAAGTGCCAAGCGCATTCAGGGAACGCGGGAATCCCGTGTAGGCATAGAGTTGCGACAGGGCTTCCTTGATTTGGCTGACCGTCAAGCCGGCATCCAAGCCGCCGTTGATGGCCTCGGCCAAGGCGGTATAGTCGGCTTTGGCCTCGTTGCAGGCGATGGCCGACATGAAGGCCGCCTGCTCGGTAGTAAAGGTGAGTGTGTTCATCATCGTTTCATTTCATCTCTTATTTGATCATTCTAATCACCTTGGCAGGAACGCCTCCCACAATGGTGTTGTCGGGGACATCCTTTCCCGCCACGGCACCGGCGGCCACAATGGCGTTCTCTCCGATGGTGACGCCCGCCAATATCGTGGCATTGGCACCAATCCAGGCGTTCTTCTTGATGACGATGGGTTTGGTGAGCAAGGAATGTCTTGTTTCTGGGTCTTCGGGATGGTATTCTGTGGCCAAAACCACATGAGGCGCAATGAACACGCCCTCCTCAATCGTGATACCACCAAGTGCCAGGAAGGTGCAGCCGAAGTTGACGAAACTGCCCTTGCCGAAGGTAGTCTTCTTGCCATAGTTGATGTTGAACGGCGGAAACACACGCACGGTGTCGTCGATGTCGGAGCCTGTTATTTGTCGCAGGTATGCGCGCACCTCGGCCTCGGTGTGGTAGCCGGTGTTCATCTCGGCAACCAGTTTCATGCAACGCTGCACATCGGCATAAAGCTCATCGCTGCCTACGTAGGTCTTCCCTGTGGGTTGTTCGTTCATTTTGTGTTACTTCAGGTTTTCAGTGAAAAACTCCGCCAACGTATCCCACGGAATGTAATTGCCCTCGCCACCGTCGTAAAGGTCGCAGTGGGTGGCACCTGGGATGATGAGCAGTTGCTTGTTTTCAGGGTTGGGATTGGGTTTGCCAATGAAGTTGTAGCCTTTTGCCTGTCCCTCTACCATGTATTTGTAAGCGGCCTCACCGAAATAGCGGGAGTGGGCTTCCGAGCCATGCATCACAAGGACGGCAGAGCGGATCTCGTTGATGTAATAGAGGAAACGGCTGTTGGCGTATGCCTGAGTGCCGATGACGCGCCAGCCGTCGTTCGAGTTGCCAGAGCGAGCATGATAACCGCGTGGTGTCTTGTAGTAATCATAGTAATCCTTCACGAACTGTGGTGCATCCTCAGGCAGGGGATCGACGACACCGCCAGCCATTGCCATTGGGTCGGAGAGGCGTTGCTTGGCGATGGCTCCACGGGCAGCATGGCGGTCGGCCTCATTGTCGTTGGACTCGTAATAGCCATTACCACCGATACGGGTCATGTCGTACATCGTAGAGGCCACAGTGGCCTTGATGCGGGTATCGGCAGCAGCAGCGTTGAGGGCGATGCCACCCCAGCCACAGATACCGATGATGCCGATGCGTTCGGCATCTACGTTGTCTTGCTTCGACAGGAAATCAACAGCGGCCATGAAGTCTTCCGTGTTGATGTCAGGCGAGGCAGTGCGGCGGGGTTCTCCACTACTTTCGCCAGTATAGGAAGGGTCGAAGGCCAATGCGACAAAACCGCGCTCTGCCATCCGCATGGCATAAAGGCCACTCGATTGTTCCTTGACGGCACCAAAGGGACCGCTCACAGCAATAGCCGCTAACCTTCTGTCTTCTGTCTTCTGACTTCCGTCTTCCTTGGGCTCGTATAAGTCTGCAGCAAGCGTCAGGCCATACTGGGTTTCGAATGTCACCTTACGGTGATTCACTTTCTCGCTCAGCGGGAACACCTTGTCCCACTCCTGCGTGAGGTTCAGTTTTTGTTTCATTTCTTCTTTTGTTTTTGTTGCTTCAGTTGTTTGCGGTTGATTGTTGCAGGCGGTCATGAGTGCTACCACTGCCAGGATGATTGTTTTTTTCATGGTATTAATAGTATATTCTTTTTTTCCCGTTTTGAATCACAATGCCTTTATAGCCTTTGGGAGCAATCTGCCCAGTAATGGTGTAGATTGTTCCTTCGCTGTTTTCGTCAGGCGATAGTTCTTGGATCCCTGTATAGATGGGCTGCAATGAAAGCGTAATAGCCACTTCACCTTCACCTGCCTTGACGAAACGACGCACCTCGTCAGCCGACAAGTTGTCGAGTTTACCGATGCGTGTATAGGACCAAGAATTGTTACCATAGAAAATGCAGATGTTGTCACCGTTGTATAAGACAAGATCGCCCGCAGAAGTGGTGGTTTGGTGGTCTGCTGTGGGGAACGACTGCCCGACATAGCCCACCTTCTCAAAGTTGCCGTAGTCGTGTGCCACGTAGGTGATGTTGTCAGTTTGCAATGCAGCGACCAAGGCCCGTGTGCCGACATTGTCTTCCATCGTGACGGTATGCGTCTCCTCTCCGATAGTGATATACATTGTCTCTTCCATTGTCTGTGCAAAAGTCTCGTTGTTCTTCGAGCAACCTGTAATCAGTATTGCTGCCAATAGCCAAAGAATCTTTTTCATTTAAGTCAAATTCTAATTACGTTGGCAAAAGTACACCCGTTATTTAAAATAAATATTACACAAATTGGCTGAATATATACCAATTTCACAGAAAATGTATGTCTATTATAAAAAATAGTACCATTTTTTACGTTGTTTTTACATATTGTTCCTACCTTTGCACCACGATGAAAAAGATTCTGAAAATAGATAACCCCAACGATTATGCCCGATTTGTGGATGCTCCCGAGCTGCATCCATTAGTCAGTATTATCCACTATGATGAACTGGCTCCCTTCCGTCATAGCCTGAATAACTACGGTGTCTATGGACTCTTTATCCAACGCCAGTTTCCCAAGGATCTCTCGTATGGCATGAAGACCCTGCAGGCGAGCGATGCCTCGATTATTGCCGTTGAGCCAGGACAGATTGGCGGCTTGGAGGACAATGGGGAGCGCATCTCGCTGAGCGGATGGGTGCTCTTGTGGTCGCCCGAGCTGCTGCACGGTTCTGAACTGGAACGTCAGATTAGCCGTTACCAATATTTCTCTTATTTCTTCACCGGCTCGCTACGGATGGTGCCTGATGAATGGCTCTGCATCACACAACTGCTTTCCCAGATGCGGCAAGAGTTGATGGCTCATGATGACTCACCCTCGCTGAGAAGCATCTTGTTAGGCTATCTACACCTGATACTGGAATACTGCAACCGCATCTACCTGCGACAGCTCTCCGAGGAAGACAAGGGCGGCAGCGACCTCTTGAAACGCTTTCACGACCTGCTGCAACAGTATTTCCGCGAGAATCGGCAGTTGTCACAAAGCCTGCCCACGGTCTCCTATTGCGCCTCAGAGCTGGCCTATTCGCCGCGTTATTTCGGCGACATCGTCCACAAAGCCACAGGAGGAACAGCCATCGGTTACATTCATAATTATGTCATCAACCAGGCCAAGAGCCTGCTCATGAACGGTCACAACATCAGCGAGACCTCGCGCCTCCTGGGCTTCGATTTTCCCCATCATTTCACCCGTCTCTTCAAAAAGATGACTGGCCTTACGCCTAGCGAGTATTTGGGGAAATAGTTTGTTATTTGTCAATGCTGACGACAGTGTACTTGCGGCTACCGAGGCCGATTTTCTCAGCATGTTCAACGTGTTTTCAAAGGCCCTTTAGCCATTTCTCGACCTTTGCCTTGCCCGTGCGGACTTCGTGCCCATAAATGCTGAACTCGCCCGTGACCTTGGCCTTCGGGAAAGCTTTTTTCACATCGCTGGCGCAGGAGGCGAGGCCGCTGCCTTCGTGAGTAGTGAATGGGATGACGGTTTTGCCGTCGAGGTTGATGTCCTTGAAGAGGGTGAACATCACCTGCGGATAGGTGCCCCACCACACAGGACCGCCGATGAAGACGGTGTCGTATTGGTTGAGGTCGGGAGCAGTGCCTTCGTATGGCGGCAGCTTGCCCTTGTTGGTTTCTTCTTTGGCCAATTCAATGAGGGGCATGTAGGCCATGCCGTCGTACTTGTGGGTGACGATCTCAAACTGGTCGGCACCTTTGATTTCGCTGATGTAGTCGGCCACGATCTTGGTGTTGCCGACCTCGATGTTGCCCACGCTGTAGTTGTCGCCCGCATGGGAGAAGAAAATGACGATGGATTTGTTCATATTGTTCTGTTTTTGTGATTTGTCGTTTTTCATAGACGTTGCACGCAACGTCTCTACATTGTTGTTTTGTGCATTGCAGCCAGTGGCCATGAGGAGTGCCAGGATTGCGGTAATGATTCTTTTCATAGTTTCATAGTTCGCTTGGCGTACGCCTTCCGCGTGTTCTTCGGCTGTGGTCAGCCTAGGATCAACTCTTTGTTCTTGCATCGTCTTAGGTTTTGAATTACGATGCAAAAATACAGCGACTTACTGGGATATTAGTTTCACAAAAAGCATCATTATTTTCACAAAATCCAACTATTTTGTGCTATTGAGAGAAATAAAGTGTATTTTTGCGCCATGAAGATTGATTTTCAGTATGCTACGGACTTCCTCGGGATGAATGACTCCAGATTGAGCCACACTTGTATGCACCTGCTGTGTACAGCAGGGGAGGGAAGTTTCGTTTTTAACGAACATTGTTATCATTTGGAGAAAAACGATTTGGTGGTGATGCCCAATCCAACCCGTGCCAAGAACCTCGTGGCCACTCCAGGGATGGAGGTGGAGTGGTTCGCCGCCGACAACAAGTTCCTTGGAGGATTGCTTCCATCGAACAACTACAGCATCGGGGGCAGCATCAGCCTTAACCAGAACCCCGTCATCAAGCTCGACGACCGTCAGGCGGAGATCCTGTTGGAGGACTTCCATCGCCTGCGCGACCGCCTCGATGACCGCTACCTGCTCTTCTACCGAGAGATGATGGGGAGCCTCTGCCTAACGATGATGTACGACATCTTCGAGCTCCATGCTCGCCGTGATGCCACCGACACCCACAGCGACCGCACCGCCTACATCGTCCGTCAGCTGGCCGACCTGCTCGCCACCGGCATCAGTCGCACCGAGCGCGAGGTGAGCTACTATGCCGAGCGGCTGAATGTCTCGCCGAAATACCTTTCCGCCACAGTCAAGCGTGTGACGGGACATAGCGTCAGCAGTTATATTATCCGTGCTACGGTGCCCATCCTGAAAGGCCTTTTGGACGACGAACGCCTTTCACTCACCCAAATCGCTGACCGGATGAACTTCACTTCATTGAGTTACTTCAGCCGCTACTGCACCAAGCATCTTGGGCAGTCGCCTAGCGAATATCGTCGGAGTTTACAACCTAAGTTTATTACGCCAAGAAAGGATACTTCTTCCTAATATTGTCGGCAAGGAATTGTGCCACAGCATCTGTGGGCATGTTGGTGACATTCAGAACGAAGTCATAGTTGCGGGCATCGTAGCGCGAGGTGTCGGCAACAGTTTTGACGAATGTGTCGCGAGCCTTGTCGGTTTCGTCGATGACCCTGGCGGCCTCTTCGGTGCTGAGATTTTGCTTGTTTGCGATGCGGGCGATACGTGCATCACGGTCAGCCATGATAAGCAGGTGCAACGCATTGGGATTGTCGCGAAAGATATGGAAACCGGCACGGCCCACGATAATGCAACTTTCCCGTTCAGCCAATTCACGCAGTAAGCGGGCTTCAGCATAATAAAGGGACAACGGCGTAGCTTCGGGACGGGGGTCATCAGAATAGCCAGTCATATCAAACTGACGATAAAACTTACAGAAGTCGCTCCACCAATTGGTTTTCTGCGCCTTAACGCGATCCATGTCTTCAAGGGTCGTATTAAAATAATCTGCAACGCTTTGCAATATGGCACGACCGTAAACCTTAAATCCCAACTTCTCTCCCAGCAGACGGGCGATCTCGCCACCTCCACTTCCGCTTTCACGATTGATGGTAATAATAATATTCAGGTTTTCCATAGTTAATCAATGCTGATAATGGTGTATTTCTTGGTTCCCAGTCCGATGGCTTCGGCATGGTCGATAGTGTGGGTGCCGTGTTGCTTGTCGATGCGGCTGAGCAGGTCGGTGGGGTCGTTGGTGGCGGTCACCTGCTGGTTGTTGATGATGTCGACGCAGGCCTGGTCGAGGGCAACGGGGTCGGTGCTGGCGAGGATGCCATAGTCTTCAAGCTTCACGGGGGCGGGATGGTCGACGCAGTCGCAGTCGATGCTCATGTTGTTCATCACGTTGATGAAGATGATGCCTTGCTGCCTGTTGAAGTAATTCACCACCGCCTGGGCCGCTGCAGCCATGCTTTCAAGGAAACCGTCCTGGTCACCGATGTACTCAGGGGTCCAAAGCTTGGCCATGTCGAGCTTTTCCATCTTTCCAGATGAGTGGATGTATGCCTTGCCATTGCTGCTGGCGCAACCGATGCTGAGGTTCTTCAGCGCACCACCATAGCCGCCCATTGGGTGGCCCTTGAAGTGGTTGAGGGCAATCATGAAGTCGTAGTTGGCGATATGGCCACCCACGATGTCGTATTTGATGTGTGACTGGTCCTTCACGGGGATGCGGATTTCGTCGTATTCGTCCATGATATCGACGGGGAAGTAATCGGTGAAGCCGTGCCGACGGATCACTTCCCAGTGGACGGCCGAGTTGTTGCGTTCGTCTTTTTCATCACCAGGGCCGTTACCGTAGGCGGTGTTGCATTCCACGATGGTGCCATCGACTTCATGGACAAGGTCTTTGATGAGTTCGGGCTTCAAGTAGTTGGGGTTGCTGCCCTCTCCGGTCGAGATTTTCACTGCTACACGACCTTTGGCTTCCACCCCCAATGCCTTGTAGATTCGCACCAGCGCTTCAGGGCTGATTTCACGTGTTAAATAGACTTTTGCTGTGTTTTCCATATTTTTATTGTTTTGATTGTTGTCAGTTTGAGTCTTGGTGCAGGCGGCAAAGGCCAATGCGCATAAAAGGGTTATTGTTATTTTCTTCATCGTGTTGATTATTGTATGGTTGCAAAAATAGTAAAAAACCGAATTACCACACCTTTCCAGCGAGTGGATTGACGTCAATCAACTTAAGCGATTTTACCATCTGGGCAGTACCCTCCTTGTATTTCTTGAAATGGGTGGTCTGGATATGGCTTTGATAAGCTTCTTTGTCAGCGTATATTTCCAGGATATAGATCTTACACGGGTCTTCCTTTGTTTGCATCGAGAAGAGAGTCAACACGCCGGGCTCCACATTCACAGAAGTCTCGCCGACTTCCTTGGCGAAGGCCATATAATCCTCCAAATACTCGGGCACCACTTCGATTTCGGCGAGGCGGACAAGCTTTTCGCCATATTGCCGCAACGGAAGGTTCTCACCAAAAAGACGTCGGGCGTTGTCGGTGAAGATATCTTTCGGATTCAGTCCGTGCGAGGCGAGGCGTCCCTCCAAGGCCTGTTTCCCGCTGATGAGCACCGGTTCGGCCACATACGGATAGTCGCTGCCGTAAAGGATGTGGTCAGGTGTCGTGATGGTCAGGAGTGCATCGAGGACTTCATCGGTAGGTGCTCCGGCAAGGTCGTAATAGAGGCGTGACAGGTTAGCATCGACATCCACAGGTTGCATCATGCCTTGTTTCACCATTACGGGCATCAGCGAACGGAAACGGGGAAAGGCGTTGGGCAGAAACGAGCCGCAATGCGGCACCACGACTTTCAAATGCGGATAGCGCACCAATACATCATGGGCTACCATGTTGAGTACCGTGCGTGTGGTCTCGGCCAAGTATTCATAACTGGCCAACGGCACGTCGGCAATCAATTTTGTATTGACCGCAGAAGGTTTATGCGGATGAAGGATGATGACAGCGTTCTGTTGGTTGAGATAGGCCATCAGCGTTTCCAAAGCGGGGTCCCCGAGATATTGTCCGTAACTGTTGGTGGCTAACTTGATGCCATCGGCGCCCAAGACTTCCAAAGCATAGCGAGCCTCTTCCAAGGCATGTTGCACATCAGGTAAGGGCAGCGCAGCACAAAACATGAAACGTCCGGGATAGCGTGCCTTCAGTGCAGCGCACTCCTCATTGTAGCTACGGCAAACCGCTGCCGAAGCCTCCGCATCGCCAAACCAAGGCTGTGGAGCAGGCATGGTCAGCACAGCGGTCTGAATGCCAGCCTTGTCCATAAAGGCGATATGTTGTCCTGCATCCCAAGCGGGGATGGGAAAACCTTCGTCCATCTCGGCGCCGTTGGCTTTGATATAATCGAGGTAGCCTTTCGTGATGGCGTGGCTGTGGAGGTCGATTTGGGCCATGGTTGGCAATGTTGAAAGAGTCATAAAGGCTAAAACAATCAGGATTTTGCGCATGGTGTTGTTTGACTTGGTTACTGACTGATGATTACTTCAGCTTCAAACCGTCCTTGAAGGCCTCGCCAACGCGCTTCGAGACTTGATAGTAGCCGTGGGTGTAGGGATCGAAAGTGATGGCTTGCAGGGCTTCCACGTCCACTTTGCCGTCCTTCACCTTGTCAGCCTCGACGGAGGTCTGCAACACCTTGCCGATGACGCCAAGACCTGTGTCGTCGCTTTGGTATTCGATGAACTCACATTCCATGGCGATAGGTAGCTCGTTGATGATGGGAGCGTCCACTAACGAGGATTTGGTCGCGGTGAGACCACTCTTGGCGAACTTGTCCTTTTCGGTCTTGCCCGACACGACGCCGAAATAGTCGGCCTCCACCACATGGGCGGCGTCTGCGATGTGGACGACAAAGCCCTTGCGTTTCTTGATGTTTTCTACGGTCTTGTGGGTTTCGGTCAGGTTGAGGGCCACGCGGTCGCGGTCAAGCATGGTGCCCCAAGCGGCGTTCATCACATCGATGGTGCCGTCTTCGTTGTAAGTGGCCACGAGCAAAACGGGCATTGGGAAAATGGCTTCTGTCACTTTAATGGGTTGTTTCATGGTAATTTAGAATTTAGAATTTATAGTTTGTATGAATGGTTTTAATTCTAGTTCAAAAATACTGCGCTCCACAATGCGGTAATGTGGGTGATACGCCTCGTTGTAGCGGCGGCTATGGTGCACGGCTTGGCTGTTTCGGGCGGCTTCGGTCAGCAGGGGAAGGTCGTTCACAAAGCCTTCTAATTCCATTTTGTTCGCTAGGATGATACTGACGATGGCTTGCCATTTCTCCAACCAACTGACGGTCGGCTCTTGCCTTGAATTGGCACTTCTGACGAAAGCATCCAAGAGTTGCTCGGCAGTAATCAGGCTGTCGGCGACGGCGGAGAGATAAACGCGGACATAATCGCCTTGGCTGCCAGTAGGCTCAAAGTAAGGCGATGAGGTTTTGCCCATTTCCGAGAGTTCACTCATCAGATAGCGTCGCGCAGAGGCCGTGTCGCTGATGATATGGCCAGGGCCGAAATGCTCTTGGTAGAAACTCTTGTAGATGTCCTGCAAAGTAGATTCGGGATAAGATGTCAACTGTCTCTCGATGGCCGAACGCACCGCTACCGTGTCGATGGATTGCCCGAAGAGGCTGAACGAACAGGCCAAGGCTAATATCAGTATAAGCTTTCTCATTGTTGTTTTGAGGTTAACGATTCGTACGCTTCATACCAGTCACTTTCAGTATAGCTGTCGTCATATTCCGAATAAACGGGTCCCAGCGTGCCATACATGGTGTCTTCGAAACGAAACAGCAGTTTCCCAGTTCGGATCAGACATTCGTTGTCGTAGTCATCAGCGAACGACCCCAAACGATCGAAGACCTCTTTGGTGATTTCGTAGAGTTCACGCGTCTGCCCTTCTCGGTTGGTATAAACAATACGTCCCAAATACTTGTTGTGTTTTTGGTCAAAACATGCTTTCCAGCAGTTCCCTTCTTTCAGTTTTTTCATGTCGTAGTTCAAATGCCAACGATTCAAGGATGGCATTGTTTGTGGTATTCTTGTCTTTCGTAAAATGTTATATGCACCGTGTCGCCAAAGCTCTTGCCTATTTGTTTGCGGATGTCCTTACGCAGGCCGATGATGAAGCAAGGCGTTCCCATCTTGACGATTTGGCCGTCGTAAGGCACGCTGTCAAAGGTGGCGTGAACCGCCAGCCGTCCTTTCCCGAAGAGTGCCTTGATGTCGAAAGGTACCTCAACGTATGCGGCATCCATATCCTCATTTTGGATGATGACGGCATCGAATTCAAATTGTTCAGCAGCATCCATAAAATTCGTTTAATTCGCCGAAAAAACTAATTCGCCGTTTTAAGGTTTTTCTGATGCGTCTTCAGCAACTTCATCGCCTGCCCGTAGGGACTTGAGGTGACGCTCACGAAGTAGGCCGCCATGTCGGTGGTGTAGGTGCTTTTGTAGTAGCCTTTGGTGAAGAGTTCCTCTTCGGTGAAGCTCTCGGCGAGACGGAGCATCTCCTCGTGGGTCTCTCGCAGCAGGCGTTGGGCATCCTCCAAAGGGGTGTTTTGGTGCTTCTCCACCAGCATTTTGTCCATCTCGTGGTAGTTCTTGCGGTACTCGTCAGGCAGATAGTCTCGCGGGTGACCTTCGCGGATGTTGTTCACAAACTCGCGCATCAGTACTTGCCACTCGTAGAGGTGAATCAACAGGTCGCGGAGGCAGCGGTCGTATTGCCAACGCACCCCGCATTTCTTCGGGTCGGCGGCGAAGTCAAAGGGAGTTGATATGGCTTCCTCGCTCATCTTGGCTATCTGTTCATTGAGTTGGGCATAGCCGTCGGCCATGGCGGCGATCAGCTCTTGTTTGTTGGTGGGATTGGGCATGTCGATAGAATTATAAATTGTTGATTACTTCACCGTTACCTTCATGGTCTCAACGCCTTTCACTGTCTCCACTCTGATCAAATACACACCAGCACCTTGATGGCTAAAATCATATTCAAAGACATCGCCATTGGCTGAGCCTTCGAAGACTTTTTCTCCGAGCATATTGAAAATGCTGATGCTCCTCATGTTTTCAGCCTCAACTTTTATCATTCCATCGGTTGGATTGGGATAAACGGCTGAAACTTTTGGCTCAACTTCCGAAACCAGGCTGCAATCTTCGATAAACACATTGAAGCCATTCAACCCGTAAGGCTCATGCCAATTGCTGTTTTGGTAGGCTTCTGCACATCCGCACGGGACCGTAAGGATTGGATAACCAAAGTTGTCAAACACTAAACCGCCAAACTCGTCACCTAAAGCAGGAGGCGTAATGGCTAAAGAAACAGCTCCCGTAAAACTAGAGCAATTTCTGAAGGCCTGGTCGCCAATAAAGGAGACGGATTCACCTATGGTCAGGGTCCCGCCAAAGCCTTGGCAATTGAAAAACGCTCCCGCGTCAATCGTTTTTACGGAATTTGGGATGGTCAAATCACCAGTCAAATCGTAGCAAAACGCAAAGGCGTTCTCTCCAATGTAAGTCACTGAATTCGGGATTTCAATGGAGGTTAAGCCAGCAATGCCTCTGAAGGCACAATAGCCAATCGAAGTGACTGTGTTGGGTATCGTGCTGTTCTTGCATCCTGTAATAAGTTCGTTAGTGCTCGTTTCGATAATGGCGTTGCAGTCGTTTCTGGAGTCATAATTGGGATTCTCTGGGTCAACGACGATGCCGCTGAAAGCGCAGTAGCCAAAGGAGTTTCCGCCGATCGATTGAACGTTGCTCGGAATGTGAAGTGTGCCCGTCATACCGTCACAGGAATTGAAGGCATAGTCGCCAATCTCGGTAACGGAGTTGCCTATGATCAGGTCTCCATCAAAGCCAGGGCATATCTGGAATGCGCCATATCCTACTGTGGTCACAGAGTTGGGGATCACCAAATCGCCAGTAAAGCCTTGGCAATAGGCAAAGGCACTTGCTTCAATAGTGGTTACTGAATTAGGGATGGACAGGTTCGTCAGATAGAAGCAATACAAAAATGCGCTTTCGCCAATGGTAGTCACAGCATAGTCAGCACCCTCGTAACTCACTGTTTCCGGAATGACCAACGGTCCAGTGGCATTATAACCGTCAACATGGCCTGTAACCGTTACCGATACATGGTCATCATTGACGCGATAGTTCAAATCGCCGACTGTGAATTCTATCGGATCCATACCATAAGTCATGAACAGGCAGGTCGGATCATAATTGTTGCCTCCATCATGGAGCGCACCCAATAGGGTATAGACACCCGTATTGGGATCAATCTGATACAAGTTGCCCATAAATACGCCAAACAACTCTCCTGTCAGCATGTCAAAAGCCATTTTTAACGGCAAATCAATCGGGTTGATCACGGTCAGTTGTGCATTGGAAAGATTCAACAAACCAAACTCGCCCCAAGAACTTATCATATAAGCAGTTCCATCCATGTTGATAGCCAGATTGAAGCCATCGTGCTCTATCGCGCCATGGTCTTGCATGTTGCCAGGGTTAGTTGGATCGAAGCTTTTCAGGTGCTCTCCTGTAATGACATAAATCAATCCGTCGGCAGGATTGTAAACCATGTCATTGAAATAGGGAACGTCTTCGACCATCAATTCAGGGTCTTCAATAAGATTATTGGTAGCATCGATTCTTGACCTGTAAAGGCAATAGCCATAGACGTTATTCACACTCCATACATAACCGTCGGCAAAGGTGGCTGTCGATACTGAGGGATGCTCATCCGACGCAATGGATACCGACCCTAAATCCTGCATGGTAAAAGTGACATACTTGTTCGCTGCTGGGCTGGAGGGTAGGATGTATCCAAACCAGTTGGCGGTTGATATGGGCCCTTGTGCCTTGGCAAAGCCAGCAAACACGAAGAGCAACAGAGCTAGATGTAAGTGCTTTTTCATGATAAATGAGTTTGGTTTGACGTTGTATTTCAGTCTGGAGACAAAAATACAAAAAAACTCATTCATTTCGTAAACTCCACAAGAGTGCGTTGTAGTCATTGTAAACGTCCCGCACAACATCGTCCCAGTTGAGGTAAAGGTCACGGCGGGCGGCAGCGGAGACCCGTTCGTAAGCTTCTGGATTGGCCAGGATGTCTAGGATCATCCTTGCATAACGGTCCTCATCAGGAGGGCAAACATAACCATTGACGCCAGGCGTGGCGGTGGCAGCTGTACGGGCGCCTTCCAAGAATAGGGTGGACGTACTCTGGCAAGCCGCTTCAATCTGTACCAATGAGTTGGCATCGTAGAGCGACGGGAACAGGAAAAGCTTTGCACGAGAATAGAGGTTCTCCAGCATCTCTTTGCCGGTCAAGCCGCATAGGACCACTTCTTCGGTGATGAGCGGTAGCGACGAGCATCGCACGACTTGATACGGCAGCTTCGCATCCTCCTCGCGATCAAAACCTTTGGTCTCTGGACAAAAAACCATCACCTCGCAATATTGCACCAGTCGGCGGGCGTAATTGTCCACCACTTTGATCACCCCGTCCACCATGGGGTACCATGTATCGATGAAAAGACCTACTTTCATGGCTCTTTTTTACGCATTGTCTAAACTACTTTTTGGGGGTTGGGAGGAGTATTTTGAGCAGTCTTCGATCTCCTCGTTTAACATTTCTTCGAACATGCGTATGGAGTTGGAAAGTGTGTATTTTTTGGCAGCTTTGGCATAGAGTTTCTCCATATACTTGCATTCCTTTGGATGGTCTAGCCAATAGTCGATGGCGCGGGCGAGGTCTTTGGGACTTCCAGCCCTAAAGAGGCTGCGACCGTCAAGAGCGAACTGAGGTGTGGCGCTGACTTCCGAGTTGGCAATGACGGGCACCAAACCCGTGGCAAAGGCTTCGATGCACGAGATGGCCTCACTTTCCATGTCGCTGGCGTGCACATAAAGGTCGGCTTGCGACAGCAGGGCAATCAAGTCGTCTTGGTTTTTGTAAACAAATTGGGGCGGATGGGGCAACGCCTTGCCCAAGGCCACGTATTCTTCAAGTTTTGGCCCTTGACCTGCAAAGACGAGCTGGATCTTGTCGGCATATTTTGAGTAGGGTACGGCATTGATAAGCACATCTTGTCGTTTCTCGGCCGAAAGCCGTCCCACCATCATGATCAGGATTTTGCCTTCAAACTCGGGTGACTTGGCGGGCCGTCCTTCGTCAAGGTTGCGATGTCCCGCCTGGAGGAAAGCATCTTGGATGCCGTTGGATATGACATGGATTTTGGCCGTGTAGCCACGTTGCTTGATTTCGTCGGCCATAAACTGCGAAGGCGCGTGGATGTGCCTAAACTTGTTGTAGAGCAAATCCCTGAAACTGATGTATGTGCCATTTTGGATCCAATCCACCTTGCCCAGCCCCACCGACGACCATAGGTTTTGAGGCTGGATGTGAAACGCCGCGGTCGAAGGCTTCCCTATCTTGTCGGCGTAGTGTTTGGCTTCTATCTCAATGGCAAAAGGCAGGAAACAATGGATGATGTCGGCCCATTCAACCGCCTCATGGATGGTTTTTTTCTCGTTGGAGGCAAAGTTAAAGTTGTGCTTGTCCATCAATGGTTGGAAAATGGGCATCTTGTAGGTGGGCAAGGCAAAACGGTCGTCGCCTGGTTCGCCAGAGGTTAGGATTTTCACCTCGTGGCCGCGCTGGCGCAACGCTGCCGCAAAACGCTGTGCTGAGATGCTGGTGCCATTATTGTTGGTGTCGTAAGTGTCTATCACAAAGAGGATTCTCATAAGAAAAATATGGATTATTTAGATTTTTTACATCACTTCCATGGTATTATTTTCGCAAAGCTATTGCTTTTTTCCATGGCGGAGAAATCATTTATTTTGAGGTAAACTCCACGATAGCACTCGCCTCGCTTCCGATGGCAAGTTCGATGATATAGCCATTTTCGATCTCAAAAACAGTTGGGATAAGCACGTCGCCCAACTTGGCTGCTACTCGATATTCCACGCGAAGATCTTTGATAACGAAATCTTCGGGCAACAGCTCCATGGCCATGCGGATGTAGTTGGCGTTGTTGACATGGCGGTTGTAGTCGATGTCGGCGCGCATCACCTGGATGGGCGCAAAGGTCTTGCCTCCTTCCTTCGGCAGGATGATACGGCGGTCTTTGTAGTTCATTTCCAGTTGAGGCTCGATGAGCAACGAGTTGGCCACGGCGTCGTCCACACGCTTCAGCTTGCCGTTGGCTTTATCGACAAAGGCGCCCATGCTCCAGGTGCGGTAGCAGGGCTCCCCTTCGGCATCATAGATGAAGGTGTTGCGGAAACCGAACATAGGCTTCATCCCATACACTGAAGTCGTTACGGTCAGTTCTTCCTTAAAACTGGGCACGCGCATGATCTCCACCTGCCTTGAGGCCAGCAGTTGCGCCATATTCTCACGGGCGAAATAGTCTTTCACTATAGGCTCGCTTTCGAGCCACATCTCGGAGCAGTCCTGCATCATTTGAAGGGCGGAAAACAGTTTGAGTTTGCCCTCGCTGTCGCAGGTGCTGGTGGTTACTTTATAGTTTAAGCTATACATATCGAATCTGATTGCAATACTTATAGATAGTAATATTTTCCCAAAATTGCAGCAAACCATTTTGCCGGCAAGAATTGTTTCAGGAATACAGAAAGTCGTTGTTCGAAAGAGGACACCACATAGCCATATCGTGGATGCTTCATTCGTACGACCTTACTGATTTTATGGGCGACAACCTGAGGTTTCAGTCCGCCTGTCTCGTCATGTTCCACCTTGCCAATCGCTTTTTGATAGGCAGGATAGGCCTGAAGTGCCTCTTCTTTAGTTGCTTTCTTTCGACTGCCTGTGAAACCTGTCGAGAAGTCGCCAGGGCGGATCACGGTCACGGTGATGCCAAACGGCTTTGTTTCCAAACGAAGGGCCTCGCAATAACCTTCGATGGCGAACTTGCTGGCCGAATAGAAGCCTTGAAATGGTAACCCCATCAAGCCACCGATGGAGCTGAGAGCAATGATTTTGCCTGATCCCTGTTTCCTCATGTGAGGTAGCATAGCGTCAACGCAGTGTACCAAACCCATAAAGTTGGCATCCATCTGTTCCCTGATTTCTTCCTCCGTGGCGAACTCCAATGGTCCACCGATGCCCATGCCTGCATTGTTGACCAACACATCGATACGGCCTTCCGCCTCGATGATTTGTTGCACAGCTTGTTGCACCGCCTTGGCATCGCGGACATCCAAACGAAGATATTTCACTCGAGGCAACGGCGTGACCTCACGGCGTACTGTCCCGTAAACGACATGACCTTCTTGTGACAACTGTCGCGCAGTTTCCAGACCAAAACCCGAGGATATTCCTGTGATGAATATGACCATTATTCGATGAATTTTCAATGTGCAAAAATAGTCATAAGACTCGATTTGTGGAACAAGCGCATTGAATATTAACATTAGTAATGTGAAACGGACCCTCGACGCCTCGCCTCTACGAAAGTATTGTAGTCATCGTAAACGTCCCGCACGACATCGTCCCAGTTGAGGTAAAGGTCGCGGCGGGCGGCAGCGGAGACGCGTTCGTATGTCTTTGGGTCGGCCAGGATGTCCATGATCATCCTTGCATAACTGTCCTCATCAGGAGGGCAAACATAACCATTGACGCCAGGCGTGACAGTGGCAGCCGTACGGGCACCTTCCAAGAATACGGTGGGCGTACCCTGGCAAGCCGCTTCAATCTGTACTAATGAGTTGGCATCGTAGAGCGACGGGAAGAGGAAAAGCTTGGCACGAGAATAGAGGTTCTCCAGCATCTCTTTGCCGGTCAGGCCGCATAGGACCACTTCTTCGGTCAGACCCTGTTCTCGCACAAGAGCGGCGAGTTTTTCCTCATCTTGTCCCTTGCCGGCAAACAACATCTTGAAGTTCTTAAGGCCCATAGTCTTGGCTTTCGCTAAAGCGCGAACGATGAAGTCGATGTTCTTGATGAAATTGATCCTTCCTACAAAAAGGAAGACCTTGGTGTCGGCTGAGATGCCGTAGGTCTCGTTGACAATCCGGGCTGCGGCAAGGGCATCGGGCACAGGATGGTGATCGGTGGCGTTGAGGCGTACCTTGCAGGGGGCGGTCAGGCCGTATTCATAGACATAGAGGTCTTTGATACCCTCATTCACAGCCCAGCATTCGTCGCAGGCGTTGAACACACGCATGATGGTGTTCAACGCCATGTTCGAGGCTAACTTGAACTTGAGCGACTTCTCAAAATCCTGCTTGTACTGCGAATGCAGGGTAGCGACCACGGGAAGCTTGTGTATTTTGGCATACAGGACTCCCGCCATTCCTACCGAAAAGGGAGAATGGATATGGATAATATCGATTCCGCTCTTGATAAGCTGTGCTTCGAATCGTGGGTCTAAGACGGATGTAGGAAGGTCGTAATCGCTTGTGATGAGCGGCAGCGATGAGCAACGCACGACCTGATACGGCAGCTTCGCATCCTCCTCGCGATCAAACCCTTTGGCCTCTGGACAGAACACCACCACCTCGCAATACTGCACCAATCGGCGGGCATAATTGTCCACCACTTTGATCACCCCGTCCACCATAGGGTACCATGTATCGATGAAAAGTCCTACTTTCATGGCTCTATTTAACTGAATATATAACGCAAAATTAGACACATAGGGTCAGAAGCGTATTGTCCAAACTACTATTTTTGTGGTTAATTTATCCAATACAAGAAATATTGAAAACAAAAAAGGAGTTATTTACCATAAAACGTATCGTAATAGATTGTTTCTTTGCAGAAAAATTGACCAACTATGCTGAAATCGTTCAACGACCTTATCATTTCTGATAATATAGATGAAGTCAATATTACGTCAGAAACCATGTTGAGTTCCTTCCTCGCGTTCTTTTGTGAGAGAGGCGCATTGCAGTTTTCCGTAGAGGGAGAAATGTACCACGTAGGGGAAGGTGACATCGTTATATGTACACCCCGCAACATCATTGGCATGTATATGCGTACACCCGACTTACAAGGTAAGGTTATCAGTGCCGGAGAGTCGATTTATGACGAGACATTGCCAGGCGTTTTTCAAATCGACCCCAATTGGTGGAAAAAACTGTTCTTTTTAAGGCAAAACCCAGTTGTTCACGCCACGGAGTTCCAGAGCAAGCTTTTTCAGGCTTACTTTAATCTTTTGATGGTTTACATGGAGGACAGCGACAATCCTTATCGCCAGCGTATCATCAGACTTACCTCGCAAGCGGTAGCTGTTGAACTTCTTCATGCACTTGAAAATGAAATCATTGGCCAATCGACTCCCGAGACCTCGCAAAAAGACCGCCTATTCCAGCGTTTCATGTCCATACTTAGCCGCCCAACTAACACCGAGCGTGAAGTCAGGGCTTACGCCGAACAACTGCTTGTCACTCCAAAATATTTGAGCGCTGTATGTAAGGAAAAAACCGGACGTACGGCGATGGATTGGATTACAGAGAGTACCGTCAGCCACATCAAATACTACCTACTCCAGACCGACCTTACCATAAAAGAAATCGCCTTCAAACTGGATTTCCCCGATGTCAGCTTCTTTTGCAAATACGTCAAGAAACACCTCGGGAAAAGCCCTGTGGAATATAGAAAGATTATGGTTGGGTTGTCAGAAGAATAGGGGTTTTCAGATTTTTCACACCACTTCCATGGTATTGTCTTCGTTAATGTGTCTGACGGTGGCGAGGGCATGATACGTTATATTGTGGTCGCGCAAGAACTGGCCACCACCTGCAAAGCCTTTTTCCACCAGAAAACCCATACCCACAATCTGGGCGCCCGACTGTCGGCATAGGTGAATGACACTGCCCGAGGCGTGTCCTTCGGCAAGGAAGTCATCGATAAACAGGATGCGGTCATCGGCAGTCAGGAAACGTTTGTCGATGCACACCGTGGTGTTGTCGCCTCGCGTGAACGACCACACCCAAGACTTCCAAGAGTCGTCCACGGTTTTGGGAACTTTCTTTTTGATAAAGACCACAGGCAAGCCCATGAGATAGCCTGTCATGATCGCCGGCGCAATACCGGAAGCCTCGATCGTGACAATCTTATTGATGCCCTGGTCCTTGAAAAGGCGAGCGAATTCTTCTGCACAATGCATCATCAGCTGTGGATCCAGCTGATGGTTGAGGATACTGCTGACCAGCACAATGCCACCCTCTGCTCTGGCACTGCCATCTTTTAAAATGCGTTGTTTGAGTTCTTCCATTGGATTCGTGGTACTTTCTTGTTTTTGCAAAGGTATACCAAATTCCCATTCGTACCAACCATTCACTTCTTAATCCTATACTTCCTGTTTTATACTCTCCCTCCACCTCAAGGATGCCTTCGTCCACGAGTTGTTTGAGGTAATCGCGGGTTCTTGAGGGCTTGAGTCCGATGGCTTTCGAAATGGATTTTGCGTCTGAAATCCCGTTATCGGCGATAAAATCGATGATTTGTCGCCGATTTTCCTCATTTCGATTTCGATTTTTGGTTTTTATGGTCGGTTTATCAGCATCTTCTTCATTCATCGAAGCTATCAGTTCGAATACCAGATGCATTTGGCCTCAATACTAATTGTTCCCAACAGAAAACATGTGGACATTTCTCAAGTTAACAGGTTCGAATCAATACTTGATGTCACTCCTCGCATATCCGAATACTTCGACGACCCTATTTGCGGCCGCTTCACTCTATACCCCACCAAAAACACGTACAATTTCATCCTCCTTGACCAAATAGATGGACGCTGTTGGCAAGTTCAATGGAACATCGAACCATCTAACCGAGGTGTGATGCGAATATATTGATTATCTTTGCAGCATCATTGAATCAAAAATCAAAGCATAATAGCCGAACGAGCCGAAGCCTGTTACTATTGATTACCATTGCCTATGGAAAAACAAATCATATACATCGATATGGATAATGTGCTTGTAGATTTCCCATCAGCTTTCCCATATCTGTCCATGGAAACCTTGAAAGCATATGAAGGCCGTTTAGACGAAGTACCTGGGATTTTCTCACTAATGAAACCCATGGAAGGTGCAATAGAGGCATACCGCTTTCTGGCTAAGCATTTTGATGTATTCATTCTTTCTACTGCACCTTGGCTCAACCCTTCAGCATGGTCTGACAAACTACTTTGGGTTCAAAAGTATCTCGGTGATGTAGCATATAAAAGACTTATACTTACGCATCATAAAGACTAAAACCGCGGTGTTTTTCTAATTGATGATCGCAAGAAAAATGGCGCATCAGAATTCCAAGGAATTCATATTCTCTTTGGCAGTGAAGAATTTAAAGATTGGGAATCCGTAATTATGTATTTTGCTCAAAACTATCTCTGATTGCCTCATACTTTTTTATTGTAGCAAGTGTTAAGTGAGATTTAAGTCCTATACTAGCAGATTCAAGCATCAACTGAGTTATACAATCACTATCGCTTCCAAAAGCAATACGACCAGCATTATCTACTATTTCCCTAATATCAGAGCAACTATAGTTTTCTGTCATCTGTGCCAGTCTTTCATAATCAATAAATGAATCAACAGCACGATTCTGCAGGTTTATTTCAAACAATTGTTTCCTAGTCTCAAAATCAGGTTGTGGAATATAATAATGCAACGCCAAACGTCCTGTTCGTAAAGCAGCTTTGTCAATCAAATCTGGTTTATTTGTCGCGGCTATAACCGTTACGCCATCCTGCCCACAATTATTAAGCTGAGCAAGAAATTCATTTACTTCTCCAGATTCACTAACCGTTGTGTGCTTTCCTCTGTCAGTTATCATTGCATCTACTTCATCTAGGAATAATAAAGTAGGTGCATTTTTCCTTGCCTCGTCAAACATCGTTGCTATTTTCCCCTGTCCTCCATGTATATAGGGTGAAGCCACATCAGAACACATAACATACATATAATTGCACCCTATTTCCTCTGCTAGTTTTTCAGCAAAAAAAGTCTTACCACATCCCGGTGGACCATACAACAATATACCATTCGGAATTGTAATTCCAAAACGCCTTGCTCGATTAGGATCCTTAAGAACCTTAATAATATCCGTTCGAAGTTTTTGTTTTAGCTTTTCCATCCCTGCTATAGCAGCAAAGCCCTTACAATCCAAACTTTTATCCTGCTCTTTTATAACATTACCAACAACATAATCCTCCACAATGCATTCCTGTGGGTATCCTCCATTAACGAACCATTGCTTAGTTCCTGTTGGCACCACTATCCTCACTTTCGCGTTGAGAAAAGTGTTATTCTTTACCCTTGCAAATCTTTCAAATACTATAGTAAGATTATCTCCTGCGAAAGCCCATTCTTCTATATCGACAACTTTTGGAGGAATAGCGATTAACTTTAATTTTTCACAATGAGTAAATGAGCTTTTCTTTATTGTACTAACTTGTGGAATAGGGCTAAAATCACCAGTTTTTCCTTCCGGGCATCTTAATAACTCAGTTCCATTTTTAGAATACAAAACGCCCTCAAAAGAGCTGAATTGTTTATTATTTATATCAACCTCAATTGACATTAAAGAAGAACAACCATAAAGTGGAACACTCGTGTTTGTAAAACCTTCAAAAGAATCGTGCAAGACTATAGATTGAAGTGTTTTACAATTACGAATTGCTCTCGAATAAACAAGTTTTACAGTCCTTGGTAAGACAAAGCAACCTTCAAAATTACGCGAAAGAAACACCAACTTAGTTTTATCCTTTGAATAAACCGCACCATTATCAATACAAAAGCTATTATTAGAATTGCTTAACTCCACCTCAACCAATTCATTGCAAGACTCTATCAACATTCTTCCCAAATGCTCATCTATGAAATCAGGCAATAACAATTTCTTAATTGCGCAATCTGCAAACAAAGGATATTTAAAAGTCCTCAATCCATTAGGTAAAACTATCCTTGACAGCCTATTACAGCCCTTAAACGCGTCTATTTCTATACATTTCAAACCTTCTGGCAGAATAAGCTCTTCTAACATATTACATCCTTCAAATGCACCACGTCCAATAGTATTCACCATCGGAGAAACAGTGTAACTTCCTGAAATGCTATGTGTACATTTTAGCAAGACCTGTCTATCTTCCGAATATTCAACACCGAAAAAATCTTTAAAAGTCATCTTTCTAAATCGTTAAATGCTAAAACACTTCTGAACCCTTACTTGGTTTTGTGTGAAAATTACCGTTTTGTTGCAACACCAAGGAATATGTCAACTCTTGATCAACCAATGTTTGTGGATTGTCTTTAGAAAATACTTCGTCGCTAAGAAAACCTCCTTTTACTCCTCCATTCATATTCTTTTCAGGATACCAGCCTTTCCCATAATAGAAAAAAGTCTGATATGTGCCGTTAGGCAACTCAAAAGTATACGAGTTTCCTGCTCTTAAATAAGCATGGGCAACAACTCTTCCGTCCGCATTCTCAGCCTTAATGATAACCACAACATCTGAATTATTAGCTGCACGAACTTTAATTGCCGAGCAACCATAGGAGTAACATGAGCTATTTCCTCCATAATATCTCTGATATGGCAGACTTCCGTGGGGCAATGAATAGGATGCGTATTGCCTTCTAATATCCGAAGAGACCCATTCGCCTTCTGCTCCAATAGGTGTTCGTGAAGAAGCCCAAAGGGCAATCCAAACAATAATAGCTAACACGAGCAACCAAAAACTTGCATCAACAATGCGTCTATAAGCTGTAATTTTCATAACTTTTCTTCATTATTACGAAAAAACCATCATTCTAAAACAAACTATTACTCCTATTATGATTAAAAGTATAGCACTAGAAGTCAAGTAATTATCTCTAGCGTGAGATTCCCAATATTTTTTCCATTTTTTTACTGCAACTGAATACACCATTATTGCGAGTATTCCACATGCAAGAAGAGAAATACCAATGAAATTCATATTGTTTATACATATTCCAACGATTACTGCGGCTATGCTCAAAACATTAATAACCAATGATAGTGTAAGATTGATTGGTTCATCTTTCAATGCATTTATTTCATTTATAGCACACGACTTATGAAACGGGCTTGTGGTCATATCAATAAACCGTTGGTAATCTTCTATCGTTTTGCATTTTGCTAAATTTTCATCATCAGTTTTCTTTTTTCTCTGTACTTCTTGCTCTGCTTTTAGTTTTTCTATTCTAGCCCTGGCTTGCTCTTTGTATTTTTCATCAGAGCACGTCGACATAAACTTCTCATAGTCTTGTATGCTTTTACATTTTTTAAATGCTGCATCAATTCTACCTAATTCCTGTTCTATAAAACTATTTGAGGAACTAGGGCAAACTGTGCGTAATTTTAATATAAGTTCTTTAGCTTTAGAAGTATATGTACCAAAAGGATACTTTTTCACATATTCTTCATAATCTCTAACAGAATGGCAACTATTAAACTCTTCTAATTCCTTTTTTTCATGTTCTATTAAATACGACATCACAAATTTAGGATCCGCTTTCACTGGATTTGGTTTTTTTTCAGAAGCGGTTTTCGTAACGTCTCCAGCATTCATCAATGATTTTGCTTCAGCAGCATAGATGCCATTAGGATAGCGCATAAGATACCCAGCATAGTCGCCATGAGTCTTACACCATTCCCAGAGTTTTGTTTCTTGAATATCTGCCATGATAAGGGCTAATTATTGATATCTAATGAGCATTTATTAAAACTTACAAAAATAAAAATAATACATCAACCCCACAAGACCCCTTTAAAAAAGTGCCATGATTCCCATTTGCAAGCCTTGCAAAACCACAATCCAATCAAATGATTGGAATAATTAGTATCTTTGCAAACAATAAAATCCAGAATATGAATCGACTAATAATCATAGGTAACGGCTTTGATTTAGCCAACGGCCTCCACACAAGTTATAAAGACTTCATTGAATGGTATTGGGATTGTTGGTGGGATAGACTCTCGAAAAGTGATAACACAAAAGAAGAAGACGAATTGTGCATATTCAAGCTAAAAGACAAATCAGGTTTCAAGAGTTTTTTTGAACTATGGTGTAGTTTTCCGACTAATCTTTATAGTGCAAACGCTGTTGGCCATGAGGTTATCAAAGATATTATAAATAATCGCATTTGTTTGTTTGAATTGAAAAGCGAACTCTTTTCAGACATTTGCAAATCCTATGAGCTAAACAACTGGGTGGACATCGAAAACATATTCTATCAATTGTTATGCAGCAAAATCAGCCCTAATCTTTCTCCCAAAAAGCTTAATGACGATTTGAATTGTATCCGCGCTAAATTATTCGAGTATTTAAGCAAAATCCAAATCGGCATTTCAAAAGACATCATAGACAACAACATCTATAGCAAGTTGTATGAGCCATTTAAAAAGCAGGATATTGCTATTAGTTCCATGCAAAGGTGGTATGATATGCTGATACAGCGCACCAAATATAGCAAATCCAATTGGCAAGAATTAATTGGCGCCTATCAAAAACAAAAGGCTTTTGTTGGAATCTCTAATGTTGAGCACTTCTTAGAAGACAAAAAAAAGAAAATCCAAGAACTAGGAATAGAAAATATCTCTGAAAATGAAATTCCAGAAGCATATTGTTTCCCTGATTATACTATGTTGCTGAATTTTAATTATACATCAACAGCTGATTTGTATTTTGAGCCATTAGCTAATAATGAAAGATTTGTTGTAAATCATATTCATGGCAACCTTTCCGACTTAAACAGCATAGTATTCGGTTATGGTGATGAAATGGATGAACATTACAAGACTCTTGTCAACAAAAACGACAATGATTATCTGACCAACATCAAATCAATTAAATATCTCGAAGCAGTTAATTACAGACGACTACTGTCATTTGTTGATTCCGACTATTTCCAAATCTACACCATGGGCCATTCTTGTGGTAATTCTGACAGAACTTTATTGCATACTCTTTTCGAGCATAAAAACTGTGTTTCCATCAAGCCTTTCTATCACAAGAAATCCAATAATTCGGATGATTACATGAATCTTGTGCAGAACATTTCCAGAAACTTCACAAATATGGCATTGATGCGAGACAGAGTAGTCAATAAAACATTCTGCGTGCCATTGGGCGGTAATTAGTTTTCACCTGTGTTTAGGTATATCTTTCCTTTAATTTCTTCTTCAATTGTTTAATTATTATTTGGGCGCATTTCCCTCCGTCCCTGTAGCTTCAAAGATAGGAAAGCATCTTTTAGCATCACCGTCCCATCCTCGTCAAGGTGTTCCGATTTTGCCTTGTGATAGGCAAGACATAGTCCCGAAGGGGCTTATCTTCCTTTACCGTAGGTCGAGACATACGAAGGCACCCCTGGCAGTCACTTTCTGGCAAGCCAAAGTCCCGAAAGGACGACCCCACCACACCCCGATATGCAATGTCGGGTTTTCATATTAGGAAAGGCATTTCCCTATGCTTAATCTGCTATCATCTCACAAACAGGATCTTCCCTAATAATCTTCGGGCCTGACTTCCCAGCCAGTACCAACACTTTCTTGCCATTGCGATAGATGTGGAGCTGCCTTGAGCGAACCACGACCGTCAGTTCCGCGTCGTCTTGCAGGGCCATCCATAGACGATGGTACTCGCCATCCTCATCGAACAGTTTCTTCTGCAAGTGCGAACACATATTGGTGGTGTCGAGGGTCATCATGTAGTTTCTTTACTTGCCTAACGGATACGAAATAATCCATCCTTCGATTCCTTTAGCACTGTATTCTCCGTTGATGAACAACACTCTCCAAGGATGATAAGCTTTCAGCGATTCGGCCATCTCAGCGGCAAGAAGTGGGTTGTCATTGGGCTTGAGCACTTTCACTTCGCATTCTACCAAATTGCCATTCGCATCAACACGAGCTTGTTTGATCTTGAACACAATGCGTTCCACATCGGCCAGCTCGGGATAACGCTCAATATGCAGAGGAAACATTTCGCGCAATTCTTCATTGTTAGCGAGATTGAACTTGTCGAACGAAAAACCGTCCACGACATGATTATGGTATTCTTTTCGCCCTGTTATTTTCCCCTTGTCGATGTTGAGCATCATTTCTTCCTCGTAGTTTCGCTCAAACGCGTCGTGCCAGTAATAAACCACCTTTCCTGTGGCCACGCGAATCTCTCTCGTAAGCCAACTGGCCACGATGCAGTCTCCGTCCACATAGTTTTTGAATACACGGAGGAGGGTGTTGGAAGGAATGGACGTTCCTTTCATGCCTCGGATCTTGGCATCGTAGTATTCGCATCGGATGCTATCCAGACAGAGCATATCCTGATGAATGCTCCAATAGGCGGTGTAGCCGTCCCAGTTAGAAGTGACAATGGGCCGATTCTCTGGGAGCACGGCTTTCAAGTCGCGATAGAGCGTAGCGTCTAAATCAATAGGCTTACCTAATAATTCCCAGCGGACACCGTCTATAAAGATCACGTCACCCGATTGACCCGTGGCATGGGCGACAAGGGCCAAAAACAAGAACGATACAAATAAAAAGATCCTTTTCATAGTGTTAGCGGTTTCTTTTATAACTTACAAAGATACTGGTTTATTTTGCTCGCGACAATCTTTTCAGCGACACCAGCACCAGTGGAATACTGACCATCAAGGTCATTACCTCGGCAATAGGCATACTGAGCCAAATGCCATCCTGTCCGATGATGGGGGTGAGCAAAAACATGGGAATCAGCACAAAGACGATGCTTCGGCAGAGGGCGATGACCACTGATTCCAAGGGCCGCTCGATGGCAGTGTGGAAGCTGCAGGCCACGATGTTGACGAACGACACTAAATAATGCAGCGTGACGTAGGTGGTGGCCACGGTGGTCAGCGTCTGCAACTCCAGGTCGCCGTTGCTGAAGGCACTCGCAATGCCGTGTTTGAAAACCAAAACGAGTAGATAAACCCCAATGCCGATGCCGCCTCCGAGAAGCAAGGCATTGGCCAACAGTGACTTGACCCTTCGATGGTTTCGGGCGCCGACGCTGTATGACATCAAGGGATACATGGCCTGCGACAGCCCGAAAATCGACATGTTGACGATGAAGTTGAGGTAACAGACGATGGTAAACGCCGCTACGCCTTTCGTGCCAATCTCGCGCATCAACACGAGGTTGAAGATGTAGGTGGTGACCGCCGCCGAAACCGAGGTTAGCATCTCTGACGAGCCGTTGAAGAACACTTTCTTGATTTCCTTGCGCCCGCCTATCATCTTGCCGAATCGGACAAAGCGAAACAGTAACAAAGCCGCCGTGGTGTTAGCTATGCAGGTGGCTATGGCGGCGCCAGCCACGCCCCAGTCGAAACGCAGCACGAAGAAATAGTCCAAAACGATGTTCACCACACAGCAGATGACGCCGCTGACAAACACCCAGTTGGGCTTCCCGTTGAGACGGGTGAAAGCCTCCGTGAAGTTGGGGATGCAGTAGAAGATGAAGCCGCAACCGATGATACCAAGATATTGTCGGACAAAGGGATACACTTCATCGTTACTACCGAGGAAATAACACAAAGGCTTGAGGAAAAGGCCGACCAATAAGGAAAGCGCCGCAATGGTGACTAATAACGTGGCAAAGGTAAGTGAGGTATAGCCTTTCGCCCGTGCTTCGTCGCCTTGCCCTTTGGCGATGCCTGTGATGACGATGCCGCCTGAAATAATCATAATGGACACGCTCAGCATTGAGCTGATGAGCGGCATGGCGATGTTGACGGCGGCAAGACCCAGCGCACCCACGCCACGGCCCACGAAAAGTCCGTCGATGATGGTCTGCAAGCCCACGATGAGCATCCCTATGATGCTCGGCAGGGCATATCTGGCAAACTCACGGAAACTGACACCGATCAGGGCTTTGGTTCTAGAAGGAAGGCTGTTCAACAAAATAACTTATCTATTTAGGAAAATTGAGATGCTGAAAAATTCAGTACTCCTTCAGCAACTATAGCGGCCGTGCCTCCGACAAAGATGTTTCCATCGGCTTGAATCCTAGTGACAACCACCGAGGGCCGCCCCATAGCCTCGCCTTGGATAAAGGAGCACTCGGCTTCTTTGCCAAGACATCCGCACTGTTGGAGGTAATAAGCCAGCGAGGCATTGGCGGTGCCTGTCGCCGACTCCTCGGGTACGCCGTAGAGGGGCGCAAAATCACGCACATGGGCGGTATAGCCGTCGTTTCCAAAGGCGAAGGCGTGGAAGCTGACAGCTTCATGGCGACTAGTGATTTCAGAAATGGCCTGCATGTCGGGTTGGAGTGCTTGCAGTGTGACCACATCAGGGATGGGAATCATGAGGTCGGGAAGCCCGGCATAAACGATCTGAACGGGCATCGTCGGATAGTAATCTTTCATGCCTAAAGCACGATAGATTTCTTCGGTTTCGTCAATCGTTGCGACGATTCGGGGCTCTGCCATCTGCATCATTACCTTTCTCCCTACTTCAATGTGCAAGTCACCGGCTTTAGTGTGGCAAAGGCATGCTCCCGATGCCAATCCTTTCTGATGCAGCAAGAAAAACGAAGCTATCGTCGCGTGACCGCACAAATCCACCTCAGCTTTTGGAGTAAAATAGCGGATAGAGAACTCCTTGTCGGTATGTCGTTGGATGAATGCCGTCTCCGAATAGCGCAACTCGGCTGCAATCTGCAGCATTAGTTCTTCTTTCGGGAAAGTGTCCGATTCAAGCAACACCACCCCAGCGGGGTTGCCGCCAAAAGGCTGGTCGGTGAACGCGTCAACAATGAAGAATTTCATAGCGCAACCAGTATGTATCTGTTTTTTTGATCTTTGCGCAAAGGTAAGAAAATAATCCGCACCAAGGATTTATTATTTAATCTGCTTCAGATTATTTTATATCTTTATCGACCGAAAAATCGACTAGTTTTATTTTATTTTTATGTCTAATAATCAATCAATTATTACAAACACGGATTATTTTCCAAGCATGCTTCCCGCCGAGGAACTTGCACAATTGAAGTTTATCCCTACCTTTCCAGAATTTGTAACTTGGATCGAGCAAAAGTGGGCTGATCTGCCTTGCTTGTCCGATACGGTGAATACATTCAGCTACAAGCAAACCTGTGATATTATAGCCCGTAAAAGAGCCTTGTTGAACGAATTGGGTCTGCAAAAAGGTGATAAAGTGGCCATTTTGGATAACACTACAGTCGAAGCTGTAGAGATGTTTCTCGCCGTCACTTCGGCAGGTTATGTTGCCATCAACTTACCTTCCCAGCTTCCGCCACAAGCCATTGTTGGTTGCTGCATGAAATTTGGCGTCAAGGTATTGGCATACGGCAAGGACTTTGCCGAGACTGTGAAGGGTGCGCCCTGCAAGGCCATCGCCATCACCGAATGCGCTGATCATGCTGCCCCTGTGGCTACTGTCGATAAGGACGATCCTGCCGCCATTTTCTTCACGGGTGGCACCACAGGTGCGCCTAAAGGAGCTGTCCTGCCTCATCGTGCCTTGATGCGTGGAGCCCTGAATGGCGTCTATGCTCCAGGTAGCCAACTCGGTCATCACCGCTATGCCTGCGTGTTGCCTTTGAGCCATGTGTTCGGCCTCGTCCGTAGCACATTGTCTGTCCTGATGGAAGGCGGCGCCTGGTTCTCTGCCGGCAACACCAAAGAGACGGTCACTAAGTTTCCCGTCATTCGCCCCACCTGCCTCGTCGCCGTCCCTGGCATCTGCGAGATCCTGTTGGGTTTGGTCAAGATGTACGGAAAGTCTTTCTTGGGTGGACAGTTGGGATTCATCATCTCGGGTGCTGCCAACGTCCCTCCGAAACTCATCGGCGAGTTCGACGAGTTGGGCGTCCAACTCTTTGCCGGGTATGGCATGACCGAAGGCGCCAACCTCACCACTGGCAATATCGACGTGAAGTCGCGTCCCACCTCTGTCGGCAAGCTCTATCCTGAACAAGAGGCGAAGGTGGTTGATGGCGAGTTGTGGTTCCGTGGCGACAACGTATTTCTCGGTTACTATGGCGATCCCGAAAAAACCGCCGAGACCCTTACCGAGGACGGCTGGATCAAGACAGGCGACCTCGTGCGTTTCGACGAAGATGGTTTCATGTACATCGTTGGCCGCATCAAGAATCTCATCATCCTCTCCAACGGCGAGAACGTCAGCCCCGAGAGCATCGAAGAGCCTTTCTACAAGGATCCGAAGCTCCGTGACTGCCTCGTCAAGGAAGATGAACTGGACGGCCGTCAGGTGATTGCCATCGAGATCCTGCCCCGCATGGAGGAGTTCGGCAATGGTCCATGGGAGGAAGTGGAAGCCTATTTCAAGGACTTGGTCGGCAAAGTGAATGCAACATTGCCCACTACCCACCAAGTAAGCAAAATCACAGTGCGTAAGGAGGACTTCAAGCGCACGGGTGCCATGAAAGTCTCAAGAAACCAATAAGCCATGGAAAGAGAAAAGATTTTCGACGAGCTGAAGGAAATCCTGAAGCTCATCAAGCCATCCGCTGATTTCAGCACTATCGACGAGAACTCACAGCTTGTCCGTGATGTGGGCTTGGATTCCTTGACCATCTTGTTGCTCAGCCTCGCCATTGAGAACAAGTTTGCGTTCAAGTTCGAAGGCAACCCCAAGTTCAATACTGTGGGTGATGTTATTGACTATATCAGTTCTAATACGACAATTTAAAAATGGCTATTGATATCGTAAAAGTGGAAAGTCACAAGCAATTGAAAAAGTTTGTGACTTTTCCACTCCATTTATACAAAAATTGCCCCAATTGGGTGCCCGCCTTGGAAGGCGACGAATACGACACTTTCAATCCTGATAAAAACGGAGCCTACGACTTCTGCGAGGCTGACTGTTTCTTGGCCTACCGAGGCAACGAAATCGTGGGACGCGTGGCGGCCATCATCAACCATAAGGCCGATGATGCACAGAGCATCGTCCGTTTTGGATGGCTCGACTTTATCGAAGACGAAGAGGTGCTGCGAGCCTTGATCGAAACCGTTGCCGACTGGGGTCAACAACGTGGACGCACCGAGATGCGTGGTCCCTGGGGATTCACCGACATGGACAAGGAAGGCCTACTAGTGGAAGGCTATGAACATCTCAGCCCGTTCACCTGCCTCTATAACTATCCTTATTACGGTGAGATGCTGGAACGCCTTGGCTTCACGAAAGATGTGGACTGGACCCAACGGACACTAGAGGTTAGCAAGGAGCTACCTTCGATGTTTCAGTTCGCCAACCTGATCGAAGAGCGGTTCAGGGTGCATGTGGTGCAGCCTCGTAGCATGAAAGAGATGGGGAAACGCTATGGAAGGGAGATCTTTCACATGTATAACGATGCCTTCGCGCCTTTGAATGGTTTTTCACCCTTGACCGACAAGCAGATTGACGCCTACCTGAAGACCTACGTCCCCATTCTTGACAAGGACTTTGTCGCCTTGGCCGTCAATGCCGACGACAAGCCGATCGGCTTCGTCTTCTGCGTGCCTTCGCTGTCCAAAGCGGTAAAGAAATCCAACGGGCGTTTGTTCCCGTTTGGCTTCATCAACATTTTGAAGGCTTTGAAGAAAAATGATACCCTTGAGGCCTTGATCATGGGCGTGATGCCTGAATACCAGCAATGTGGCATCCCTGTGCTGCTGTTCAAGTACCTGCATGAGAACTGCATCAAACGAGGCATCGACACCATCATCATGAATCCTCAGTTGGAGGAGAACTACAAGGTGCAGTCGCTCTTCGGCGACTACAAAACAACGCCATTCATGCGGCGGCGAGCCTATACCTTACATCTGCCAATTCACCACTCCACCTCTTTGACTTCTCCTTGAGGTGAGCGATAGACATAGTGCCTTTCTTCTGTATCGATTTTAAGGTTGAGATAAGTGCAGTAATCGGTGATGGGAATCCCGTTGACGCTTATCAGATAGTCACCTGAGCGGATGCCTTTTTTGTATGCCTCGCCGTCTTTGCGCACTACGGCTTTCATCACACCAAGCGTGTCGTCCTTGTCGGCTAAGTTATGCTTTAAGCCCTTTTTCTCCTCGTTCCCTACAACAACCTCACGCTGGTCGTCATGTGAAAGGAAGAAAAAACATTTTTTCGGTCCGTCGATAATCAGCGAGGCGTGTTCTAATATGGCCGAACCTGTCTTGACAGAGAGGGAGTTGGTCGATATCCATAAATCCTGAAGCGCAAGGTCGCCCATCATGAGCTTTGGAAGATGGAGTCTCCTATACTGCATTGTATCCAACGACCGGCCGAAAAATCCAGCTTCTGTAGATACCGTGGTGTCAATCAGAGCGGTGTATTCATCAATTTTCTTTTGCATCTTCCGATCGTCCTCTGACCAACGGTTCAGTGTTTGCTCCGGCATATCGATCCACCCGCCAATCCATCCTGAATCAAAAAGCATTTTGTAACGCCCCCAAGGAAAATCTATCCAGACCAAGGGACTGGTTTTGTAATAGGAGTTGTACGGCATGTATTTTAGCTTGGGTTGCCGTTTTTCTTCTTTTTTGAAAAACCCTTTGCGGTCGGTCACAATCATCAGGCTGTCCTTGGTGTCGAATTTGAACGAGAGGCCGCAAGTGACAAGGTCGAAGCCGAAACCACCGTCAATCCGGTCGCAGACGTACTCTTTCATGCCATTGTCAACCAGCAACGGATAGTTTTCGATGGTCGTGTTGCCCATTTTGATCGGCGGCATCCTGTAAATAGTTTTTTTCATCTTCGCATTTTGTGAATCAGTTAGCGTGAGGGTCTCTGCCGACGGCTTCATCCATTCCTCTTCGTCGCCTATCCAAAAGCCCCAATTCGCGCCAGTATCGAACATCAGGTTCTTGGTCTCCCCGTTGATTTCCACTGGAATGATGATGGCACCATCCCAAATCTTGATTTTCATTGTATCAACAAAATCATGTTGTGAAAAGTGGATGTCCCTGAAAGGCTTTTTCTGCGCCTCTACTGATAGCGATGCCAAAACAACAAAGCAGATGAGTAAAAGACAAAACTTTTTCATTTCTAGTCACGGATTGGTTAACTAATCATGGAATTATTGAAGCAACTCCGCAAGCATCACATCTATTTCGTCTAGTTCGCCACGGGCAATGACCTCGCCGTTTTGACAGTCAATCAGCAGTGTGGTCGGATAGCCTCGAAGGGCGTAATCTTGCCTGACTTTGCTGTTCTCTTTTCTTCCTCCGGTACCATCGCATACGTTGACCCAAGCAAGCTGGTTTTTGGCGAGGAAAGTCTCCCAATTCTTGTGATTGGCATCCACAGAGAGACCGTATATTTCCAGTCCTTTCTCATGGTATTTGCTGTAAATCTCCTTCAATTGAGGCATGGCTTCCACGCATCCAGTACACCAAGTAGCCCAAAAATCGACGAGGACATAGCGGTTGCTCGGGTCGTTCACCACCGAACTCAGACTAATCGGTTTGCCGTTCACGTCGGGATATTCCATGTCGATGAATAGAGGAACAATATCACTGCCTTCCGTCCTGGGTTCAGTTTTGATGCGCTGTGTCAGTTCTTTTCTCAATTCGTCAACATAGGGCAACGCTGCCAATTCGGGCGACAAACGATCCAGAACACCCAATGCTTGGACGGATGACTTGCACCAATATTCGACCTTTGCCAATGCCAATGCCCCTGTTTGTTCGGCATTAAGCACGGAGTCCTTTAAGGCTTGGGCGGCTTCCTGATTTCCACTATGGCTTAGCACATAATATTTGTAATCAATTTCGTTGGAAGGGGTTCCTTTGGCACCTGTTTCGAGGTCCTCCTCATCATTGGCATCCACTTCGACGAGTATCGTTCCTGGCTCCAGAATGAAGTCCTTCAATTGCATGCCATCTTGTACGTAAAGATACCCATGGGTGGGCGACGAAACATCAGGATGAATCTCGAAGGCGCCTTGTTTAACCGATCCTGTGCCAACAACCTCCCAATGGTTGAACTTATCCAGCAATTCGAGTTTGGTGCCATCGGGAAGGCCCTTCACGGTTCCTTTGACGGTGCAATAATCAGATTGATTTTGATTGGAATGGCATGCGCTGAAGCCAATCATCAGCGATAAGGCAATAGAAAAGAGTAGTCTTGTTTTCATATTAGTTAGTATTTGTTATTTCAGAGCTTTCACAGGGCATTCCTTGGTGCATCTATGGCACAGGATGCACTCGGTGGCGTTTTTTCGTTTGCGTGAGTCGTTGTTCACTTCCACTTCCATCGGGCACACTTTCAGGCATCTGCCACACTGGATGCATTTGCTCTCATCGCAATGGATGCGTAGCAAGGAGAAGTGGCTCATCGGCTTGAGGAAGACCGTGACGGGACAGATGTATTTGCAGAAAGCGCGATTATCCTTGAACACAACGGCAAGAAGGATGCCCACCACATAATAGACCAAATTGCCGATGAGAAACAGCATGAATAGGGTGTGTTTGTTGGCTTTGTCGAAATGGAACAGCAGGAGGACGAGGATTAGCGACAACGCGAACACGATGTAACGGATGAAACCAATCTTTTTTCTCGGACCTTGTGGCTGTTTATAAGGGAGGAGGTCAAGGATCATGGCGGTCCAACAGGCATAGCCACACCAGCCGCGCCCGAAGAGGAGAGGCCCGAAGATTTTGGCGATGAGATAATGAAGCACACCTGCGCCCACCACACCCGAGAACAAGTAATACCAAAAGCCTTCGATCTGCATGTTTTCCCTGCATATCAGTCCGAGGAAGACCAGCATATAGGCGCCTACGCCAAACTGGATGAATTCTCTTGCATATTTCCATCCTGCTTTTGACAAGGCCAGTCCAACACCGATGATGGTGCCGATATAGCTGAAGTTGAGCAAATAGAACAAACTGCCTGTTGCCAGCCAAAGTGAAATGGCGATGATCTCGAAAACGGCAAACAGGATGATAGGGGTTTTATAGTTTTTCATCAGGATACTTTTTCAGTAAGACGGAGAAGAGTGGATTTTGTTACAGCAAAAGCAAAAAAATCACTTATATAAGCCGTTGATAAATATTCTTGTCAATATCCTTAAATACGTTGAAAATTACTTGTTTAACACTGCAATCGGGATGTTCGGTCAAGTAATCTTTGACGGTTTGCACGGCGATTTCGGCGGCTAATTGGTTCGGGAATCGGAACTCACCCGTGGAAATACAGCAGAAAGCTATGCTTTCAAGACGGTTTTCATTGGCACAAGCCATGATGCTTCGGTAGCATGAAGCCAATTGTTCTTTCTGGAATTCCGTTGGGATGCCGTTGGGGATGATAGGCCCGACCGTATGGATCACATAGCGGCATGGCAGGTTGTAAGCCTTTGTGATTTTTGCTTGCCCCGTCGATTCCTCGTGACCTTGTTGGAGCATCAGTTGATAACATTCCTCGCGCAGTTGTATGCCAGCAGCGGAATGGATGGCATTGTCGATGCATTTGTGCAAAGGATGGAAACACCCCAACATCTGGCTGTTGGCAGCATTCACGATGGCATCTACCTTCAGACGAGTAACATCGCCTTGCCAAACCAATAATTGTTTGTCGGTAGAGACGTAGCGCGCTACGTCTCTACAATCGTCCAATTCCACGACACCTTTTTCTAGCAGTTGCTCCTGCAATTCCTCATCCTGCAAATGCAGAAATTCCTCGCTGACGGGTTTGGGCCAACGTACATTTCGCAGGGCACGAAACAGATCACGCTTGCCCTGCAAATCCGATGGAATCTCCATCTCGGAATAATCCGGACTTTCATCAAGAAGATATTGAATCAAGAAACCTAACCGATCCATTTCCCTCTTATCTTTTATCTCTTATCTTTTATCTTTTATCTTTTATCTCATCAATCACCTCCCCAATGTCCCCATCTATCACAATCGACCTGTCCTGGATTTGTTCCACAGTGAACGCCTCGCCGAGGTTGATGGTGGCGTAGGTCGCCTCGGGGTTCTTGTAAGTCATTTGCATAAACGGTAGTTTAATGATGGTCGGGGTATTGCTCCCGATGCCAAGGTCCCAATATAGTACCCTGCCGTGTTGGTGGCTATTCACGAAATCAAGGTAACGCTGAGCCGCCTTGTGCCAGCCTTCGTCCTCCACAAAGGTGTCGTCGGAACGCAGGTTGACCTTCATGGGGCCGCCACAAACGGGGCAATGGGGAACTAATTCTGTCGGTATTTGTAGAGACGCGCCATGGCACGTCTCTACATTTTGCGACGCAATCATTTTCCTAATGGTTTCCTCATTGTCGTATGTCTTTTGGTGACAAGGTTTTGCGCATTGGAACAGCCCATAGTCGCCTTGGGTGTAGAACAACCGTTGTTTGTCGAAGCCCGCCTTTTGGAACTGGTGATCGACATTGGTGGTAATGACGAAATAGTCCTTGTCCTTCACCAGTTCCAATAGGTTGTCGTAAACGGGTTTCGGGGCAGGCACATAGCGGTTGTAATAGATATGACGGCTCCAATACCCCCAATGTTCCTCCTCGGTCGGGAACTGATGGAACCCCGCCGTGTACATGTCGGTAAAACCGTATTTCTCGATGAAATCGGAGAAATACTTTAGGAAGCGTTCGCCAATATAGGTGAAGCCTGCCGAGGTGGAGAGGCCTGCACCTGCGCCGATGATGACGGCATCGGCTTCGAGTAAGGCTTTATGTAGTTTCTTTATTTCCATAAAACGAAAGCTAGTTGAATGCACAAAAAACATCAAAATGAGAACTCATATCCTGCCCCTAACCAAACTCGGAAGCCGGTCTCTTTGGTGTAGGATTTCAGTATCGTCCCTTCGGCGTTAGCGTCCACTTCCTTGTCGATACAATAGTCGCCCATGAAATAAAAATTCAGGGTGCTGCTGCGGTTGAGCAGGATGTCCACGCCGAGCGAACCACGATAGCGGTTGATATAGCTACCGTTGAAGCCTCCAAGGAACCAACCCGGGTCGCCCTCCTGTACCAAACCATCAACGGTGCCGTAGTTGATACCGTCGTAGGCGGCGTTGATGACAGGAGCGTTCAGATAGTTCCGCAACTCAAGATAAGCGTATGGCTCCACCTTGCCAAAGCCAAGGTATTTCGCAGTCAGGCGACTTTTGAGCATCAATGCGTTGGCAGGATTCTGATACACGTTGTAGTCGCCGGTGCGATGGGTGAGTTGCATCCGCTCCTTGAGCGAAAGGTTCCAGTTACCATACTTTAGCGTGCCTTTCACGTCGATCATAAAACGGTGACGGGCGTTCTTGAAGGCATTGGAGCTGGAACTGTACCCGTTGATAAGGGCGTAGCCAGCGCCAATCTTAATATTCGGGTGTATCTTGTAGTTGAGGCTGAGGGTGCTCTGCAAACGGTCGAAAGCCCCGAAGTTGTTGTCAAAACGCACCTCCTCTTCAAGGGAGACGTGCAACCTCCTGACAATCTTCTTGTCTATAGTAAAGGAAATCCTTCCGCCGAATTCCGGATCAAGGGCGACATCGGTCTGGGCTGTTGCTAACATAGGAAAAAACAGTCCCAATAATATGATAATCCAATATCTCATATCTTTTATCTTTTATCTCTTATCTCTTATCTTTTATCTCAAAACGGACCATGTCCTCCACCACCCGGTCCTCCTCCGCCACCATTGCCTCCAGTATAGGATGACAGGCTGACTGAAGAACCGCCGCTGACAGAAGTGTCATTATACAATAAACCTTCAAAATAACTTGTGCCGCCACTGACCGTAACGCCCGATGAAAGCGCAGGTGTTGATGCACCCGATACCACCAATGGCGTACCACCGCTCGAAGGCGTCTTGAAAGCGTAAACCGTGGAGCCAACGGTCAACGCATACCAAGTGTTCTGCGACCAGGAAGAAGCCGAATAGCAGCTTTGCGTCAGCGATGATCCACTTTCCAGTCCGCCTATGGCGATAAGTGTGCCACCTTCCACATAGAGCTTGTAACCGCCTTCGGTGTTGGCATCGACAGCCACTTCGGGTGAGCTCGAGCTGATGGTATACACCACGCCGCCTTTGATGTAGCAGTTGCCGTTGGCATCGAGGCCGTCGTTGCCTGCTGAGTGACCGCAGACATAGCCTCCGCTGATGGTGAATTCACTAGCCGAGTTAATGGCATCATCAGACTGCGAGTAGCTGTAAACCATGCCGTCACTGATGGTAATCGTGCCCTTCGACTCTATGCCTTCATGCGCAGTAGCTTTGACGACAAGGCTGCCACCCGTGATGCTGAGGTTGCCATCGAACTTGATACCTTTGGCACTCACGCCGTCTGAACTGCTTTGTCCACCTCCATGAAAACCTCCGCCTCCTCCCGAAGAGCCGTAATTGCTTCCTGTGACGGTCACATTGACGATGCCGCCACGAAAGATGCCATAACCGTCACAGCTGATGCCCTTGGCGCCGGTACCGCTGCTGGTGAGACGAAGCGTGCCACCTGTCACCTTGATATAGTCGTTGGCCTTCAGACAGGCGGGTTTCAGGGTGTCGCTGCCACTGACTGTAGCTGATGTGGTGGTGTTCACCGTGATGGTTCCTTCCATGACGTGCAGGTAGTCGTCACTGACAATGCCGCTCTTGCCTGAGGCCTCAACAGCCAAGCTTCCGGTGCCGCTGAAGACTAGCTGGCCTTCGCTAAACAGCGCTGCCTTCTCATCCTCAGCGGAAGGGGTGTCGATGTAGGAAGTGCCGTCGGCCAAGGAGTTCGTTCCTTTGAGTACGACGAAAGTTCGCTTGCCTTTGTTGGGTGCCGCGGTCGGACCTTGTATGTTGATAGCTGCACCGTTGGTGTTAGTGAGGTTCACTCCGTTGAGAGTGATGCCCTGTTTGCTGCCACTATATAGCTTGAAATAGCCGTCGGCAGCAGTGCCGCTAAGCTCATACATCACATGCTCTTCGCCTGCATAGACGATGGTCACGTCATTACCATTGATTGTCACCGAGAAATCATCGGTTGCTCCAGTAACAATGGCACTGCCATTATCATGGTAGGCTACATAAACAGTTTGTGTGAAAGTGGTGCCAGCGATGTCATCGTTCACATCATCCGAAGTGGCAATCATGGCAACGCTGACGATGTTGTCCTTTTGGCAACTTGCAAATAACATTGCAAGCAAGACAAATAACAAGTGATTTAAGAATGGTTTCATCTTCTTATTCTTATTCCATATTAACATCAAATCAAGGTGTTTTATTATTCCAAGAAAGTCAAAAAATCGCCGAGGCAAAGAGGCGTTTTTCTATCCCATCACCACATCCAAAACCATCATCAGCACAAAACCTATGGCAAAACCAATGGTGCTGAGGTTGGAATGTTCGCCCGATGAAGCCTCGGGAATCAATTCCTCGACGACCACGTAGCACATGGCACCTGCAGCGAAGGCGAGCATGTAGGGTAGGATAGGGGTGAGCCACGCGGCCAACAATACCACAGCCAAACCGCCCAGTGGTTCAACCACTCCACTCAAGCTGCCGATGAGGAAAGACTTCGCCTTGCTGTTGCCCTCGGCACACATAGGCATGGAGATGATGGCCCCTTCGGGGATGTTTTGGATGGCGATGCCGAGTGAAACCGCCACGGCACTGGCCAAACTAACACTTTCGGCACCTTGCGACGCAGCGGCAAACACCACACCCACCGCCATGCCCTCGGGCAGGTTGTGGAGGGTGACGGCCAAAGCCAACATCGCCGTACGGGAGAGTTTGGAACGCGGTCCCTCGGGTTGATCAGTACCTAAGTGCAGGTGAGGTGTGAGCTCGTCCAAAAGAAGCAAGAAACCGACACCCGCAAGGAAACCTATTGCAGCAGGCAATACAGCCCATCCGCCACTTTCCGACCGCATCTCAATAGCAGGGATGAGCAACGACCAAACCGAGGCGGCTATCATCACACCCGAAGCAAAGCCCAACAGCGACTTCTGCAACCTCGGCGACATGTCTTTCTTCATGAAAAAGACGAAGGCCGCACCGAGCATGGTGCCTAATAAGGGGATTAATAAACCAATGGTGATGCCCATAATGGTAGTAATAACAGTTTAGACTGCAAAGGTAGGCACTTTTTTCCTTATTTTTGCGCTGAAAAAAACACTGTTATGGAAGAACTGAAACGTGTCAAACTCTTTGCAGGATGCAGCGATGAATCCTTGGAGGTGCGCTGATGGTGCTTGTCGAAGGTCAAGCCGAGGCACGAATGATGGGTGAGGAAGGCCGTGAGGTGCTCGTCGACCACCTGAAAGCCCCAATGTTGCTGGCTCCAGCGTTTCTGTTTGCCAACAATAATGTTGTCCCTGTGGAAGTCACCGCCCTCACTGATTGCGTAGTGTGGCACATCAACCGCGAAGCCTTCTTCGAGTTTATGCAGCAGGAGCCGACCGTATTGCGTTCCTTCCTTGAAGTCCTTTCCGAGCGAGGCCGTTTCCTGAGTCGCAAGATGCGCACCTTCGCCGTCAACAGCCTTCGCAACCGTGTCATCGAATACCTCGAAGCCAATGGCAGCATCACTTCCGTGGCCGCCGCTGCTGAACAACTTGGTGCGACAAGACCCTCGCTCAGCCGCGTGCTTTCGGAAATGGTGAGCGAGGGAGTGATTGTTAAGGATGGAAAAGGGTATGGGAAACGGTAGGTTGTGAAAAACCAAAAAAAGTTGTACCTTTGTCGATATTTTCAATCCCTTTATGGATAAAAACATCAAATGGCTGAAAGATAACGGAATCATCCAGCATGTTGGCCCTGCCAAAGGCGGACGGTGGGAGGTGATTGGGAAATAAACGAATAATAAAAACAGACACCCTCATACTTATATGGAACTTTTATTTCGTAAAACTAAAATTCAGAAATTAGATTTCATCCTTTCTTCTTGTCCAGATAAGGAGAAAGAAGATTTGTATGTTGCCTATCAATTTGTTAAAGAATTGTTTTGCAGAGTATGTAAACGTACGTTGTTATATGGTGACAACAAATACAATATTGTGGATTATCCTTTCCTGTATAGGGAAAGGCAATTAGACTCAGTTGTACTACCTGTGATTTCTGAATTATGTCATGGATTCGTATTAGCTGAATATCCAGTTGTGAGAGATAGTAACCTAAAGGGATACGAAAAAGATAATTCCAAAGGAAGGATAGATTATTGGTGCATTTATAAGGATTATAGTTTCGTCATCGAAATGAAACATAGTTATGACGCATTTATGACGGATACAACGAATACAAGACTTATCCAAAGATGGAAAACAATGAATGTTAGTCAACTACAAGACATTCGAAAAGAGGTTAAACATTTTGAAGAGAGAACCAAAGGATTAATCAGATTAGGATTGCATTTTATCACACCATATTGCGATAAAGCCAGAAGTATGAATGATGTAGATTGTTTTGTAAAGAAACAAAAAGACATACTAGAAAGACTTTATAAAGATGTTAGCAGTTCGAAACCCAAAATAACTACACCAAGTTTTATGGCAAGTTGGTCTCTTCCTAAAAATGAAAAATATTTTGAGGTATTCTATCAGGGAACATATCCTGGTCTATTGCTTTTAGGGAAGTTTTTCCCTTCCATTCAACATGATGGATGCCTGAAATGATTACACATTTTTTCTTAAACAAACTAACATGCAGAATGGCGAAAAAGCCCAACACCGCTTTGCACCATTCCGCATTCTTCATTCATCATTCCGCATTCTACAGGATCCCAAACCTCTTCATATCCTCCTCCACAGTACTAATCCCGCCAATGCCGAAGTTCTCGACCAAGACTTTGGCCACATTTGGTGAAAGGAAAGCAGGCAAGGTCGGACCAAGGTGGATGTTCTTCACACCGAGGCTGAGCAGGGCTAATAGCACGATGACAGCCTTTTGTTCGTACCAGGCGATGTTATAGGCTATGGGCAGTTGGTTTACATCATCCAAGCCGAACACTTCCTTCAGTTTCAATGCGATGAGTGCCAGTGAGTAACTGTCGTTGCATTGGCCAGCATCCAACACGCGCGGAATGCCGTTGATGTCACCGAGGGCGAGTTTATTGTACTTGTACTTGGCGCAGCCTGCTGTGAGGATGACGCAGTCCTTGGGCAATGCCTGTGCGAAGTCAGTGTAATACTGGCGGCTCTTCATGCGACCGTCACAGCCCGCCATCACCACAAACTTACGGATGGCACCGCTTTTCACGGCCTCTACTACCTTGTCGGCAAGGGCAAACACCTGCTCGTGGGCAAAACCACCTTAATTTCACTGAAATCCTTTTTGCCGTTGGCATCAGCGGGGATGTGCTTCCAACCCGGGAAACCTGTGCTGTTGGTGGTGAAAACGCGGTCTTTGTAGGTTGCATTAGAGGTCGGCGGCACGATGCAGTTGGTGGTGAACAGAATGGGACCGTTGAAGGCTTCAAACTCCTCGCGTTGCTTCCACCAAGCGTTGCCGTAGTTGCCTTTCAAGTGGCTGTATTTCTTTAGTTTGGGGTAATAATGTGCAGGTAACATCTCGCTATGTGTGTAGATGTCGATGCCAGCGTCCTTGCTTTGTTCCAAAAGTTGCTCAATGTCGTTGAGGTCGTGGCCGCTGATGAGGATGCCCGGACGGTTGCCCACGCCAATATTCACCTCGGTGATTTCGGGATCGCCGTAAGCGGTCGTATTGGCTTTATCGAGTAGTGCCATCGCTTTCACGCCCCATTCGCCTGTTTTCAGGACAAGAGCGGTAAGTTCGTTGGCATCGTTGCAGGTCGCCAATTGTCCCAGGGTTTGCAGGATGAACTCATTGATGTCGTTGTCCACCTGACCAAGGCGAGCGGCGTGTTCCAAGTAGGCGGCCATACCTTTGAGGCCGTACATGGTCAACTCTTTCAATGAGCGGATGTCCTCGTTGGTTTCGGCA
>CADCGK010000007.1:0-1328 GCA_902800965.1 uncultured Bacteroidia bacterium
TTGGTGAGGTCTAGGGTTTTGTCGTAATCCTTGGCCTCCATTGAATACAAACCTTCACTCATTATTTCTTCCCTTTCATTAGTTCAACAAACGGATTCAAATAATTCTCGCTCTTCAGCGTCACGCCAGCCAAGCCCTTGCCGCCGTTCTTCGGACGTTTCACGTCGCCGAAGATACCTTTCTCCAAGGCGGTGAACAGGCCTTCCTTGACGAGTTCCTCAAGCAGCTTGATGGTGTTGTCAAGCACCAAATGGGCGCGTTGACGGCAGATGCCACCCTCCTTGAACTCCATCTCCTCGCCGATGTCCTTCATGTTGTTGAAGATGTAGCGGGCGTTCTCGATGGATAGGTAACGGTCGCTCATGAACGGCGTGTGGATGGCCTCGGTGGGCATACCCAACAATTGCAGGCCTTGGTGCGTCCAGATGCCGATGATGTTGAACAGCGCGTCTTGGATGTGGCCACGGAAAATGTTGCCCGTCATGAATTTGGTGGGCGGCATGTATTTCAGCGGCGCGTTGGGGAAGATCTCGCGGGTCATCTGTGCCTGCGCGAGTTCCATGAGGAAGCCATTCTCGAGCATCGGGTCCATCTCGAAGGCGTGACCCAAGCCCATCTGCTCTTCGGGCAGACCGGCGATCTTGGCCAACTGCTCGTTGATGAGGTCGGAGGCCAACACGGTATGCGCGGCTTCCACGGCGTCGGCGGTGGTCAGGTAGTTGTCCTCACCCGTATTGATGATGACGCCTGCGAAGCCGTTGATGATACGGCTCATGTATTGGTCGATCAGCGTGCGCTGCATGTTGATGTCGCGGAACAGGATGCCGTAGAGGGCGTCGTTCAGCATGACATCGAGGCCCTCGAAAGCGCCCATGATGGCGATTTCGGGCATGCAGAGACCCGAGCAGTAGTTGCACAGGCGGATGTAGCGGCCTACCTCCTCGCCCACTTCGTCCAGGGCCTTTCGCATGATGCGGAAGTTCTCCTGCGTGGCGAAGGTGCCGCCGAAGCCCTCGGTGGTGGCGCCGTAAGGCACATAGTCCAAGAGGCTCTGACCCGTGGTGCGGATCACGGCGATGATGTCGGCTCCCTGACGGGCACCGGCCTGGGCTTGCACCACATCCTCGTAGATGTTACCGGTGGCCACAATAATATAAAGGTATGGCTTGGGGCCTTCGCCGATGGTCTCGAGGTAATGCTCGCGACGGGCGCGGCGGGTGCGGATGCGCGTCAGGCTCTCGTCGATGACGGGTTGCAGCGTGGCGGCAATCTGTTTCTGGTCGCGCGTCACCACCTTGGTGATGTCGAGTTCGCCTTTGGCCACCTTC
>CADCGK010000007.1:1376-128983 GCA_902800965.1 uncultured Bacteroidia bacterium
CCCCGTCGATGCCCATCAGTCGGGCGAGGGTGCGCTCCACGGCCACCGTGGTGTATTGCTCGCAGAAGGCCTGCACATCGTCAGCGATGTTCTTCGCCAGCCCCCTGGCATACTCCACTTTCTTAAAATCTAGTCCTAATTTACTTTCCATATTTTCAGTATGTTGTTTAAATAATTGATATTTTGTTCATTAATTGTTAACTACTCGATTTCTTCATAAACCATCATCGAGGTATTTTCACCCTTGCAAAGAGTGGTAATAGAGCCATCTTCTCGTACAATACACTGATTTCTTGTTCCATCAGAACAAGTCCCCACACCTTTAAAAGCCATAACTCTTGTCCATTCGTTTGAGGTTTCGTCTATCATTGCAGTATAGATAATAGTTTCTGGATCCTCCATGTCTTTATTAACAATATACTCTAATTCACAATATTGGATATTGTCAACGCTCGGAAGAAAAAACATTGTTATGTTGTGAACAGTATAATCCTCTGTTTCATGAAACGACTTTAAGTGAGTTTGAACAAAGTGCTTTCCGATACGTTCAAGAGGAATCAAAGAAGGGTGTTCACTTTTAATAGTTGAAATTTCTTGCACCGAATGTTCTGGGGTTGCACTAACAAGATTTAAGCTGCTGTCAAAGACCATTCCGGCATCACCAGCAAAATAGCAAACTGATTCGATTTGACTTTTATCGATAGGAGATGCCATGATCATGCAATTATCGCCCTTGACTTCGACCTCGAATTGCACTTGAGCGGTAATAGTGCCTCCCGCCATCAACATGAGCGCAAGCAAAGTATATAATCTAATGTTCTTCATTTTATTGATATTTAATTGGTGAATATTCATTTCAGCATTCTCCTTTCTTCAACCCCTTCCAGCACCTTCATCTGCTGAATGGCAATCTTATTCAGTTCAATCAGTCTTTCGCGTTGCGGCATTCCTTTATTAATAAAGACCGCGTTCAGGTTTTCCATATTCGAGAGGCAAATCAGTTGGTTGATGTTGGCATAGTCGCGAATGTTGCCTTTCAAATCGGGGTTGGCATCGCGCCATTCCTTCGCCGTAACACCAAACAAAGCCACATTCAGCACATCGGCTTCGTTGGCATAAATCAACGACGCATGATAACGGTCGATTTCTTCCGGCACAAGGTTCTCCTTAATCGCATCAGTATGAATATGATAGTTAATCTTTGCCAACTCTCGTTTTACCGACCAACCGAGTTGCTTTTGTTCTTCCTCTTTTAGGCGTTGGAATTCCTTGGCGACATACAACTCAAACTCAACCGAAATCCAACTGGCAAACTTGAAGGCAATGTCTTTGTGGGCGTAGGTGCCACCATAATATCTACCAGACTTCACAATAAATCCAATGGCATCAGTGGCTTCAATCCATTTTTTTGGCGACATGGTGAAAGCATTTAGACCCGCCTGCTGTCTAAACCCCTCGAATTCGAGGGGTTTAAAATTGGGATTATACAATGCTTCCCAAATTCCCAAATACTCAATAGTATTACGGTTACGCATCCAGTTTCCAATGGCTGCGTTAGGGTCATCCGTCTTGTATCTTGCAATATCCGTCAAGGAGATATAATCCTTGTTGTCTATCGACAAAATCGTAATACTCGTATCTTGTACAGTCATCTTTGCCATTAGTCATTTCCTCCTTTCTTTCCAAGGGGGTCGAATTCGACCCCTTTGGTGGTTTTTAAACCCCTCGAATTCGAGGGGTTTAAAATTTCTAATTGTGGCGAATTCGCCATAATTAAAATCCTCCTCGCCTCGGAAATCCACTCCGAATCTATCCCCAAACTTTCAGCGATATTCAGCGCCTCATGTGGCACTTCGCCGTCTTGCACCTCGACGAGTTCGTAGTTCATCGTGCCGTTCTCGAAGCCCTTCACGCGGAGGCAACGGGCATCGGTCGGCTCTATATCGTAATGCGTGGTCATGACGAGGCTCACATTGTCACCCCTCAACACCTTTACTAAGGCCGACACCAAGGCCGTCCCCTCAGTGGGGTTGGTGGTGCGGGCCGGCTCGTCAATCAACGCCACTATTTTTCTGTTTTCGCGTGATGCCTTGATGACGGCATCGATGTTCTTCATCTCTGCGGCAAACGACGACAGCCCCTTCTCGATGGACTGTTCGTCGCCGATGCAGAAGAAAATCTCGTCCTTGACAGCGATGTCGGCGCTTTGGGCCGGGATGCCGAACCCGTATTGGAACAGGTACTGGCACAGCGTCAAGGTCTTCAACACCACGGTCTTGCCACCCATGTTGGCACCCGTGATCAAAGTGGGCTTCTGCCCAAAGGTGAGGCTCACCGGCTGGAAGGCGCGTTTGCGCTGCGCCAAGGCGTCCTTCACCTGCGGATGGAACATTGCCTCGTAACGGCTGATGTCATCCTTCGAAATCGTCGGGAAACAAAGTCCCAACTGCTTTATCTGCAAGGCTTTGGCGAGGTTCATGTCAATCTTCGCCATCGCGATTTGGGCTTCCTCCAAAGCCTTCGCAAAAGGAACCAACTGCTTGCTCAAATCCCTTCGCACGCCTTCTTCAATCTCGGCGCACTCGGCCAAGAGTTCCTCTTGCCTGTTGGGGTTCTGGCGCATCTGGGCGCGTAGCTCACGCAGTTCCTGGCAATAGGAGTCGTACACATAGAAAGTCGCCATCTTCAGCCCGTCGGGGTCGAGGATGGTGATGACCTCGTTCAGATCGGGCACGGCGATGGCCTTTTCCAAGCCGTTGGCCTTCATCCGCTCTGCCACATCGACGGCCAAGATCGCCAGATGCTTCACCTCGAAGAGTTCGATGTCGTCCAAGACGGCCTGCTGCCCGAGGTTCTTGATGGTCGTGCGGATGTCCTTCAGCCCCTGCAGGCGGAACTGGAGCGTATTAATATAAGGTGTATCGACCTCCTCCACGAAACGCACGAACTGCCGAAGCACCCGGTATGATTGGGCAATCTCCTCCCCTGTCCGCATCATCGGCATGTCGAGCATCCAACGGCGCGTATAGCCCGCTTGCAGTTCGAGTTGCTCGAACACGTAACGCAGGCCGCAGGGCGATTCTATGTGGTCTCTCAGTTGCATTCCAGTTTCATTAAGTCATACACCGGAAGTTGTATCGCTTCCGAAAGTCTGTTGCACAGCGTGTCGGAGTCCAAGGTCACGCCCAAGGGCGAGGTCGGGTTCACCGTCACGGCGATGAGTTTGCTCTTTTGCAGCACGCGGATCATGCCGCCTGCCTTCAAGAACAGTCTATACTGCTGGGGACTGACGAAGATCTTAGTGAAGTCGCGCACCACCAGTTCGCAGGTCTTCAGTTTCGGGTTTTTCCTCACCTTCTCGAGGAAACCGTCCACCAGGGCGCCGGCCACATACAAGGTCTTGCAGCGGTCCATACCCTCGAAGCGGAAGTCTTGCGACAGCGAGGAGATGTGGCTTAACTCGTGCAACGCGCCTTCGTCATCGATATACCACACGCCTTTCTCGATGGGCATCAGCAGTTGCAGGTTGGCCTCCTCCGTCAGCGGGATCTTGATTAAATCGACAACGAAGGCGGTCTGTTGCACCAGCGTGTTCATGTTGGTCGAATACGCGGCGCCCGTGGCCAGTATCATGCTCTGGCTCACGGCGGGCGAAGCGAGGCTCATGCGCGACAAGGCCCCGTCGATGATGACGAGTTCGATGCCCACGCGGTGCATGTCTTTCATCCAGCGCTTCAGTCCGCTCGACGACGAAGGCCCCGACAGGAGGATCTTGCCCCCTGTCAAGGCTTTGGCCGTCACCACGCGACCTAACGAGGTGTTTTCGTCGCTCACATCGATGAGTTCGGAGACGATGCGTTTCTGGCGGTAGTGCATCTCGGAAGTGCCGAAATACATCCCTTGGCGCAGATAAATCTCCGGCTTCTGTGTGCGCGTCACCTGGTCGGTGGTCTCTCCATCAATGCCTATTGAAGTCACGGCAATGCGCTTCCTCTCGACGGGCAGGCGGTCGAGCACATAGTTCAGATCCCCGTGTTCTTCTGCAACCCGACTATTGAGAGGCTGTTATACTTCAATATGTCATCGATGAAGGTCATTTCTTTTAGAATTTAGAATTTAGAATTCAGAAGTCAGAAGTCGGAATTCTGTCTCCTGACTTCTGTCTTCTGTCTTCTTTTTTTTACCGATTCTCATTACGCTCGTGTCTCTTCAAAGCCTTCGGCTCGATATTCATTCTCTCGCCTTCGAGCAATGAAATCACACCATCGACGGCCTTGTCGGCACCGACTTGTTCCTTGGCGCGTGCAGCCTGGCACTCAGGACAGTTGCACTCGCTGTGGTACTCGGTCGGCTCGGTGTAGGTCGTGATGACGCCTTCGAAGTTGCGCAGCACCACCTTGCCAGGGGCTTGCGAGATGACATACTGGGGCATGACTGGGGTCTTGCCGCCACCACCAGGAGCATCGACGACGAAGGTCGGGATGCAGAAGCCGCTGGTGTGGCCGCGCAGTCCTTCGATAATCTCAATACCTTTCGAGACGGGCGTGCGGAAATGCTCCAGACCCATCGAGAGGTCGCACTGGTAGATGTAGTACGGACGCACACGCATCTTGACGAGTTCGTGGACGAGGTTCTTCATCACGTGGACGCAGTCGTTGACACCACGGAGCAGCACGCTCTGGTTGCCCAACGGGATACCGGCGTTGGCCAGCATCTCGCAAGCACGACGTGACTCGGCAGTCACCTCGTTCGGGTGGTTGAAGTGCGTGTTGATCCAAATGGGATGATACTTCTTCAGCATGTCGCAGAGTTCGGGCGTGATACGCTGCGGGCAGACCACGGGGGTGCGAGTGCCCAAGCGGACGATCTCCACATGCGGGATCTGGCGCAGGCGCGAGATGATGTATTCCAGTTTCTTGTCGCTCACCATCAAGGCGTCGCCACCAGAGAGCAGCACGTCGCGGACGCTCTCGGTCTTCTCGATGTATTCGAGGGCTTTCTCGATACGGTCGGGACCGCATTCGTTGTCGGTCTGGCCGGCAAAACGACGGCGCGTGCAGTGACGGCAGTACATGGAGCACATGTCGGTGATGAGGAACAGCACGCGGTCCGGATATCGGTGTGTCAAGCCGGGCGTCGGCGAGTCTTCATCCTCGTGCAGCGGGTCGAGCAAGTCGGCAGCTGCCTGATGAGTCTCCAAGGCGGTAGGGATGCACTGACGGCGGACGGGGTCATGCGGGTCGTTCGGGTCGATGAGGCTAAGATAATAAGGAGTGATGGCCATGCGGAGGGTCGAGAGAGTCTTTCTCACGCCTTCTTCCTCTTCGGCGGTCAGCTTCACATATTTCTTGAGGTCCTCAAGGGTCTCGATGCGGTTCTTCACCTGCCATTTCCAGTCGTTCCACTGCTCGTCGGTGACTTCCGGGAACAATTGAACTTGACTGTTTAATTTGAGTCAGGTTGGATTGCTTCGTCGTTCCTCCTCGCAATGACGCATAGCGACCCAGCCATCAATTAGGCATACAATTCTTCAAAGATCTTTCTCAGTTCGGGGCTTTCGCGGAGTTCCTGCAGGGTGAATTCGGCGTGGCCTTTGGTGTAGCCGTTGCCCATGATCATGTTCACGTCAGCACCGATGCCTTCAGCACCGAGAGAAGCCTTGGTGAAGCTGGTGGCCATGCTGAAGAAATAGACGATACCGTCGTCCTTCGTGCAGAGCACAGCGGTCATTTCCTGATCCGGCACATTCACGCAGTTGATAGTCACATCGGCCATCTTGCCGTTGGTGAGCTTCTCGACGAGTTCGTAAACCTGCACGGGAGTCATGCCGGCAGCGCTTTCCACGATGTCGCAGAAGCCGAGGTCCTTGATGCGCTGGGTTGATCTGGGGCTGTTGGCGATACCGATCACCTTACCCGTGACGCCGACGCGCTTCTTGGCTTCGTAGGCGCAGAGCATACCGCTCTTACCACCGGCGCCGAGGATGACGACAGTCTGACCGTATTGGCACAACTTGGCGGTCTGGGCGGGAGCACCAGCCACGTCGAGGGCGCTCAGAGCGAGTTTCTCGGGCATGTCATCCGGAATCTTGGCATAGATGCCGCTTTCGAACAGGATGGCCTTGCCTTTGATATCGACTTGGTCAACATCGGGACGGATCTCGAGGATCTCGTCGATGCGGAGAGGAGTCAGTGACAGAGAGACCAAAGTGGCGATGCGGTCGCCTTCCTTCAGGTCGATCTTGCCCTTTAAAGCGTCACCGATCTTCTCGACCTTACCGAGGAGCATGCCACCAGAGCCGGTACGACGGTTGCGGTGCTTGCCTTGGAGTTCCACGTTGAGCAACATCTCCTTCTTCACTTCTTCCATCACTTCAGCCTCGTTGCTCGGGTCTTTGGCCTGGCTCTTGGCATAGTTGTGGATGTCGGTGAACGAAGCGGAGTCGATATTCAGGGTCTGCACGTCGATGAGGATCTCGTTGTCCCAGATCTCGTCCATGTTGTTGTCCAGTTTGTTGGCAGGCTGCGGCAGCACGCCTTTGGGTTCGATTACACGGTGAGTACCGTATTTGTTACCATGTTTTTGCATTGATTTGTAATTTAATGATTTAAAGATTTAGTATTTAAGATTTAAAATTTATCATTCTTGTATAGCGGTTTCAATCAGTTCAAGATTGACATTTTTGCCCTCGTTGACGGAGTGAAGAACTAGTTTTATCCATCCTAACACATCTTGTTTTACACTGGAACGGAAACCAATATAGAAAGGTGTGTCGATTGGGAAATTGTCGCAATGATAGATGTAGGAATATGTATACATGTAGGTGGTATCTCCATCCTCATACAAATTTGGGTCTTGGAAAGAACAATCCTTTCTGAATAAAAAGCATTGTGATCCGGCAAACTCGTTGTCTAATCCCATGACTTCATTGGCATTATGAGGATTTACAAGAAGTTCATTGTGTTGCTGAACTTCATCATTGTCTGAAATCTTGTCACAATTGGAATAGGTGCAGTTTGCATATACATTCACTTTGTCCTGGTCATCAACATAGTTGTATTCGCAATGTAAATATGTTGACTTTTCGACGATTTTTCCTTGAAATGAAAACCTATTATTGATGGTGATAAGACAAACTGTTTGAGGATCCGATTCCGTAAGGCCATCATAAGAATTGTCTAATGAAATATCCTTTACTCCATCATTGTCAATGTCGAGATAAACACAACGATTATCTATGAGAGAATCGTATGAAACCAAATTCATTCCTTTGGTGTTGCCGAAGGTAATGGTTTTGGCTTGTTCTTTCACGCATGATGGCAAAATACAAATTGCCGCCATTGCCAATGCTAATAATGAACATTTTTTCATTGTTGCCAGATTTAAGATTCACAATTGTAAGGGCGAATCTATATGTTCGCCCTTACATTAATTACTTTCTCGGTTTCAACCCAAGGATCTCGCGAGCCTCATCGGAGGTGGCAATCGGGCGACCCAGTTCGTTGGCAAGGCGCACGACCTTAGCGACCAGTTCACCATTCGATTGAGCCAGCACGCCCTTCGAGAGGTAGAGGTTGTCCTCGAAGCCCACGCGGACGTTACCACCCATGGCGATGGCAGCGGCGGCCATCGGGAAAGCATGACGACCTACTCCGGTGACGGTCCAGGTGGAGCCAGCGGGGATGCCGTTGACGAGCCAGCAGAGGTTGGCGACGGTGGCGGGAGTGCAGCCGGGCACGCCCAACACGAAGTTGAACTGCATGGGAGCGCCAGGGGCCTGACCCTTCTTGGCCATGTTGAGGATGGTGTCGAGGTGACCCATCTCGAAGCATTCGTATTCGGGCTTGATGCCGCGTTCCATCATGCGTCCGTAGAAGGGATGAGGATGACGTTGGGGCAAACCTTCAGGATGGCCTCTTCGCACTCTTGGAAACGGCCACGGTCTTGGGTGGGCGTGCCGTCGTCCCAGCGGACGTGCAGGTGCACAATGGCGGCGCCAGCGTCGACGGCCGACTTGGCCTCGCGCACGATTTCCTCAACGGTATAAGGCACATTGGGATTCTGTTCCTTGGTGACTTCTGCGCCGCAAATAGCAGCAGTAATAATTAATTTCTCCATACTTCTTACTTCTTACTTCTGTCTTCTTACTTCTTTCTTTGGCAATCCTTGGGTGTCACGCAGGTACCCGAAGCGCGGCAAACGAGGATGGGTTCATCCAGTTCGTCGGCAGCAGAGGGAGAAATGTCGGGGCGGGCCACGGCCACCTTGCGGGCCTCAAACATCATGTGGCGTGAGGTGTTGCCTTCGCGGTCGATCCAGCCTTCGGCTTCGATGAAGTCGCCGGCATAGACAGGAGCCTTGAATTCAATCATGTCGTATGCGCAGAAGAGGCCTTCGTCGCCGTCGCGCATAATCAAGAGTTCGGTAGCCACGTCACCGAAGAGGTGAACCATGTGGGCGCCGTCAACCAAATTGCCACCGTAGTGGGCATCCTTTGCGCTCATGCGCAGTCTGATCTTTGTTCTGTATTCCATTTTATCAGTTATTCAGTTTGTAGTTGTTCAGTTATTCAGTTATTTTTCGACGTAGATGCCGTCAACGTAAATGCCAGAAGCGTGGACGCACTCGGGTTTGATTTCACCAACGGGAACCAGCTTCTCGGCTTCGACGACGACATAGTCGGCGGCGGTGGCCATCAGCGGGTTGAAGTTGTTGGTTGTGCCAAGGAACACCATGTTGCCGAATTCGTCAACGATGTTGGCGCGCAGGAAAGCGATGTCGGCCTTCAGAGGCTTCTCGAGGAGGTAGTCCTTACCATCCACATTGACCACTTGCTTGCCGTCGGCCATGATGGTGCCCATGCCAGTAGGAGTCAGCACGCCACCGAGACCTGCACCGTAGGCGCGGATGCGCTCTGCGAGGGTGCCTTGAGGAACGTATTCAACGATCAAAGTGCCTTCGTTCTTCTGGAGGGCAGTCTGCTTGTTGGTGCCGGTATGTGACACGATAGCTTTCTTCACTTGGTGGTTGGTCACCAGCTTGCCGTGAGCGACCTCGTCGTAAGCGGTGTCGTTGGCAATGATGGTAAGATCCTTCACGCCTTTAGCAACCAAAGCGTCGATAATTTGAACTGGGCTTCCCACTCCGAGGAAACCACCGATCATGATCGTCATGCCGTCATGAACCTTCTCGACGGCCTGCTCTAATGTAATCTGTTTGTTCATAATTTGTTATGTTTAATGATTGTAGAATTACTTGTAAATTTGGTCTGCAAAGGTAGTGATTATCCCTGTGGAAAACAAATGAAACCTATTTTATTTTTATATATAAACCACGCGAACTATTAATAAAAAAGACGCGGCTCACACCGCGTCTTCGCATTTAAGAATAATTGTTGATTGTAACTTAGTGTTTTAGTTTTTCATGATCCCTGTTGCACCAAGCAGTTCGTTTTCAACAGGCTCATAAGATGCAGCGAAACCAAGGATAAATCTCAGCACCGACTTGCCAGGTGTGCCCTTCTGGGAGGCAAACACATCTCTAATTTGAGACGTCAGGATTTCATCAAGATAAGGTTCGTTGCAATTTAGCGTAGCATTACCGATCATAGGCGTTTTGTTTCATTAAACTTACACCTAGAAAACGGAGATTGTCGCTGATTATTTTATCGAGGTATTGTTTTTTAATAAAAAAAATAAAAGACATTAAAAATCAATACATTAGGCAGACGTTTTTGCTCTCTGCCATCTTCCGCAGGTTGATCAGTGCGTAACGCATGCGACCCAAAGCGGTGTTGATGCTTACATTGGTGATGTCGGCGATCTCCTTGAAACTCAGGTCGTCGTAAATGCGCATGCGGAGCACTTCCTTCTGCTCCAGTGGAAGCATCTCGACCATCTTGCGCAAATCACTATGGATCTGATCGACGATCATCCCCTGCTCAACCGACGGATCGGTAATGGGTGCATTGTCCACATAATTGTAGTCTTCGCTTGACGATTCCACCACCGGGATCCTGTTTTCCTTACGGTAATGGTCGATGACCAGATTATGGGCAATACGCATGGCAAACTGGATGAATTTGCCTTCGTCCTTATACACCCCCGACTTGATCACCTTGATGATCTTCACAAAGGTATCCTGGAAGATATCATCGGTCAACTGTCTGTCTCTCACCAGAGATAGGACATAATTATATATCTGTTCTTGATAACGACTTACCAACAATTCAAAATCTGATAGACGACCTTTCCTATAGCCCTCTATCAGTTCAAAATCAGTTTTTCTTATCTCGGACATACGGCCCTGTTTTAGTGGCATAAGCGCCTGTTAATCAGGGTAAACAGCTTTCGATAATCAGTCCTCCAATTGTTGGTTATACATGAATTTTTATGCAAAGATAGTGCAATTTTTCGCTTTGTCAAGAATTTTCATGTAATTTTGTGCAATTTTTTCAAGAAAGTGAAGTTGCAAGCATCCGAAAACAGTTATATCGACATCCGTCACGCCAATGTCAACAACCTGAAAGACATTAGTTTAAAGATACCAAAGAACAAACTTGTCGTCATCACAGGATTGTCGGGATCGGGCAAGTCATCGTTGGCGTTCGACACCTTGTATGCGGAAGGACAGCGGCGCTATGTGGAGAGCCTGAGTTCCTACGCCCGACAATTCATGGGCAGGCTGAACAAACCCGACGTGGAAAGCATCACTGGCTTATCTCCTGCCATTGCCATCGAGCAAAAGGTGACATCGCACAACCCACGGTCCACCGTCGGTACCAGCACCGAGATCTATGAATTCCTCAAGCTGCTCTTTGCCCGCATCGGCCGGACCTATTCCCCGATATCTGGAAGACAAGTCAAGAAGCACCAAGTCAGCGACGTGGTGGAACACATCTTCCAGCTGCCTGTGGGTGCGACAGCCTATATCCTCGCCCCCATCATGCTCCCCGAAGGAAGGACACTGAAAGACCACCTCTCCCTCCTATTGCAACAAGGTTTTTACCGGGTGATGGCCAACGGCGAGATCCTGAGGATCGAGGATTTCATGAACACGGATGTTGACGACAGCACGGACGTAAAGCTACTCATCGACCGCGTCAAGGTGAACGAACAGGTGCGCGAGGAGCTCAGCCGCATCTCCGACTCGGTCCAGACCGCCTTTTACGAAGGCAAGGAATGCTGCCTGGTAGTCGCCGATATCAACGGCGAGAAGAGCTCCGCCGAGTTCTCCTCCCGCTTTGAAGCTGACGGCATCGTCTTCGAGTCGCCGACGGTCAACATGTTCGCCTTCAACAACCCCTACGGCGCTTGTCCTACCTGCCAAGGCTTCGGCAGCGTCATCGGCATCGACCCGGACCTGGTATTTCCCAACAAAAGTCTCTCCATCTATGAAAATGCTGTTGCCTGCTGGCGCGGCGAGAAGATGAGCGAATGGAAAGACGCCTTGATACGCTCGGCACATCACTTCGACTTCCCCATCCACAAGCCCTATTTCGAGCTTTCCGATGAGCAGAAAGAACTGCTTTGGACCGGCAACGAATACTTCTATGGACTCAACGCCTTCTTCCAGATGGTGGAGAGCAACTCCTATAAGATACAATACCGCGTGATGCTCTCACGCTACCGCGGCAAGACGGTCTGTCCCGACTGCCACGGATCAAGGCTCAAGAAAGAGGCGCAATATGTGAAAGTGGGCGGCAAAAGCATCACCGACCTGGTGCTGATGCCTCTCGACGAGCTGAAGCATTTCTTCGATAACCTGAAGCTTGACGAGAACGACCAGAAGATCGCCTCCCGCCTGCTGATCGAGATCAACAACCGCCTGGATTTCATCTTGGATGTCGGCCTCGGCTACCTGACCTTGAACCGCCTGTCGAACACCCTCTCCGGTGGCGAATCGCAGCGCATCAACCTAGCTACCTCGCTGGGCAGTAGCCTCGTGGGTTCCACCTACATCCTCGATGAACCCAGCATCGGGTTGCATTCGCGCGACACCGACCGGTTGATCAAAGTGTTGAAGCGTCTCCGCGACATCGGCAATACGGTGGTCGTGGTGGAGCATGACGAGAAAATCATCCGTAACGCCGACCACATCATCGATATCGGGCCCTTGGCTGGCGAGTTCGGCGGAGAGCTTGTGTGCCAAGGCGACTACAAAGATATCATAAACTGTCCTGAAAGCCTTACCGGCCAGTATCTGAAAGGCGAAAAGTCCATTCCCGTGCCCTCCAGACGACGCAGCTGGAACAACGCCATCATCCTGAAAGGTGCCAACCAGCACAATTTGAAGAACATCGACGTGAAGTTCCCACTCAACGTGATGACGGTGATCACAGGGGTCAGCGGATCGGGAAAATCCACCTTGGTGAAGGACATCCTCTTCCCTGCCATGCGGCGCCATCTGGGCGAGACAGCCGAAAAATGCGGCAGTTTCAGCAGCATGGACGGAAGCCTCTCCCAGATCCAAGCCGTGGAGTTCATCGACCAGAACCCCATCGGGAAGTCATCACGCTCCAACCCAGCCACTTACCTCAAGGCATACGACGAGATCAGGCAGCTCTTCGCCGACCAGAAGCTGGCCAAGCTGAGAGGCATCAAGCCGGCTTTCTTCTCTTTCAACATGCCCGGAGGCCGATGCGACAACTGCGAAGGCGAAGGCGTGACCAAGATCGAGATGCAGTTCATGGCCGACCTCTATCTGCCTTGTGAAGTATGCCACGGCACACGCTTCAAGGAAGAAGTGCTGGAAATCAAATATGACGGAAAAAACATCTCCGAGATACTCGACATGTCGGTCAACCAAGCCATCGACTTCTTCAATACGTCCAGCGACCGCAGCAGTCCCGTGGTCCAACGTATTGTCAACAGGCTCAAGCCCTTGCAGGACGTGGGATTGGGATACCTCAAGCTCGGGCAGCCATCCAACACCCTTTCAGGCGGCGAGGCACAGCGCGTGAAACTGGCTTATTTCCTCATCAAGGGAAGTGTGGAGAAACCCACGATGTTCATCTTCGACGAGCCCACCACCGGCTTGCATTTCCACGATGTGAGCAAGCTGCTCGACGCCTTCAACGCCTTGATCAACAACGGCCACACCTTGATCGTCATCGAACATAACCTCGACGTCATCCGTTCGGCCGACTGGGTCATCGACCTTGGCCCGGAAGGCGGCAAGGAAGGCGGTCGTGTCGTGTTCGAAGGCACTCCGGAAGATTTAATGAAATGCGATAAATCCTATACAGCCCATGCACTCAGATAGCATCACGCACCCCATGAGCGAACGTCAACAAAAGGTCGTTGACACGCTGAAAAACCTAGGCATCGAATTCGACATCCACTTCCATCCGCCCATCCCGACGATCGAAGAGGCCATCAACTACTGGAAGGAATTCGACTCCACCCATTGCAAGAACCTGTTTTTCAGGAACCACAAAGGCAACAAACACTACCTGGTGCTCTTCGAATGTATGCACCAGATGGACATCCACGACCTGGAACACCGGCTCCACCAAGGCAAGCTGACCTTCGCCTCGGAAGCCCGTATGGAGAAATATCTCGGCTTGAAACCCGGCAGCGTCTCCCCCTTCGGACTCATCAACGACACGGAGCACCATGTGCATGTCTTCATCGACGAGAACCTGAGAAAGGCGGAACGGCTGAGTTTCCACCCCAACGACAACACGGCGACCATCGTCATCAAGAACGAGGACTTCATCAAATTCCTTGACGCCATGGGCAACACGTACGAATTTCTTGAATTGTATTGACCCGATTCAAAAAATTACGTACCTTTGCACCCAAATTTTAAAACTTTTTTTATGGATTCTGACCGAGTAAAAGTATGCGTCAACTCCGAGATAGGCAAGCTAGAACACGTGTTGGTGCATACCCCGGGTGCCGAACTGGAAAACATGACTCCAGAAACGGCTCATCATTATTTGTATAGCGACATCCTTAACCTGCAAGTCGCACAAAAAGAACACAGTTATTTCAAAGGAGTGCTTCAAAAGGTGGCCAAGGTCCATGAGATCAGCGACCTCTTGACCGACATTCTGCATAACGACACCGTCAAAAACAACCTTGTTGAAAAGATCTGCAAGGCCGAGAACGTGGTTTATCTGTCCGACTACCTGAAGGCGATGGATGCCGAGAGCCTCTCCAAAGCCCTCATCGAAGGCGTCCACCTGAAGGACATCTCCGTGATCGACGAGAACTACTTCTCGCTGCTGCCTCTACCCAACCTGTTTTTCATGAGAGACGCGTCTTTCACCATGTTCGACAACCTGATGATCAGCAATATGGCCACCAAGGTGCGCGCCCGCGAGACGATGATTTTGGAGACCATCTACAAATGCCATCCGTTATTTGACGGCGAAGTCATCAACCCAGCAATGAAATACAGCGCCACCGAACCTGGCATCATGGAAGGCGGCGACATCCATATTGTCCGCGACGACATCGTGCTGAGCGGCATGAGCGCCCGCACCAACATGCACGGCATCCAAGCCCTCGTAGAGCACCTGAAGACCAAGCCTGGTGTCAAGCACCTCATCTTCCAAGAGTTGCCCCTGACACCTGAATCGTTCATCCATCTCGACATGGTGTTTACCATGCTTGATGTCAACAAATGCATGGCCTACGAGCCTGTGATCATGAGCAGCCAATACAAGACCTTCCATATCACCATCGATGGACAAAAAGCCGTCGGCAAGGAAGAGCCCAACCTGGTAGTCGCCCTGAATGGCCTCGGAGTTCCTGTGGAGCCCATCTTCTGTGGCGGTGGAGGCGACAGCTTCTTCCCTGCCCGTGAACAGTGGCATAGCGGCACCAACTTCTTCTGCTTCGCCCCTGGCAAGTTCCTAGGCTACGCACGCAACACCCACACCATCCAAGCCATCAATGATGCTGGTTTCGAGGTGCTTAAAGCCGCCGACGTGGTCAACGGAAAAGTCAACATCAACAGCTACAAGAAATGCGTCGTGACCTTCGAGGGCAACGAGCTCTCACGTGGTGGCGGCGGCGCCCGATGCATGACGATGCCAGTGCAACGACAGGCAGTCGATTGGTAAACTAAGAACTGTCAGTTTTCAGTTTCAACTACGATCTCATCGACCATCAACCAGGCCTTTTCGCCTTTGTTGGGATGCCACAACGGCAATTCCCTTTCGCTTTCAATCTTCAAACGGATGTATCTCACACCTTTGGCACTAAGACTGGCGAAGGCCTCATAACGGCCTTGTGGGACTTTGTTATCTGGTAAACTGATCTCCGTCATGATAGCGGATTCCCATTCCGTAAAGTTCTTGCCATCCGACGAAAGCGAATACTGAACCGATTTGGGCCATATCACCCAACTGTTGGGGCAATGGGCATAGCCAATCTTTAGTATTTTGATATCGAGAGGGTCCGTCAGCTCGATGGTAGCCTCCATGTCATTGCCATTGAAACCCAGCCAGTTTTCCCAATAATAATCCCCGATAACTCCCTGTTTCCCGTCCAACAAAGCAATGTCGGCATCTTTTGAATAATGCTTGTCGGGTTCATTCACGAAGGTGGTGTTTTTGATGTAATGGCGTTCAAAGGTGCGATGGACCGAATACGACGTCTTGCCGTCCTTTGCAAAGGCTTTCACCGATAACTCACAGGATTTGTCAATAAAGAACGTCTTCTTGTAAAGTGTCGATTCCCTGGTGGGTTCGGTGCCATCCAAGGTATAATAGATCATTGCAGCAGGATCTTCGCTTGACAAAGTAACCTTCACAGGCTTATTAAAAATACGATAGTCTTCATTGTCATCCATTTCCACTTTGATACTTGGTTCTGGCAACATGAATGATGCCACCGAAGGACATTCAAATCGGTATAACTCAGCTGGTTTCACCTTTTTGGAAGGATAAGGCCGCAAGCATAAATCGTATTCATAGACCTTATCCTGCAATAGATAGCGCTCAGCCACTCCCGGTCCACAAGTTGCCGTACCCAATCCCGACTGATGGGCATCCACATTCAAAGTCATGAAAGAGGCCTTTTTGAGCTCATTAATACGAGTGGATGACGTCAACTCATCATCGGAATATGGATACATGCTGAGGTTGAAAGGAATGGTGGAAGTCACGAACAATCCGTATGGATTTGAAGGGCTTTCAATCGCCACCCAGCGCACATCACTATGATTACTATTATCTTGTGGAACAACATGTTGTTCAAATAAATCTAAAGCATTACATGAATATACTCCAAAAGTACCAGAAGCGTTCCTGTCAGGGTAATTCTCGGTGTCTTTTCCGAAGTATGAAAGCTCCAGAAAGTCAGTTGGGAGGTGCATCTGCATGCCCACTTTGGGCAGGCTGGCCACATCACCCATCATCTCTGCCCTATTGTTTATGGCAATCTCACCATCTCCAGAGATAATATAGATTTGATTCACAACGATTTGAACCTTTTCATCGAAGTCCAGTAAATTGATGGTTTGTCGGAGCATCAACCGACCATCATCAAGGGTTTTTGTCTCGGTAGCTACTCGTTTCGGTTCCAACTCATCTAATCCAGCACGCTTCCAAACCTTACTTCCATGCTGATCCACCTCGTCATTTAAGGTAGGAGCACGCCAAAAGTTAGGCTTTAAGTAATCTGTTATAATCTTTTGTCTGTCAAAAGTATATGAAGAAACAAATCCCGTTCTTTCATCGAACTTGAGAGCAAAGTTCTGTCCTTGAATGGTAAGGGTTCCATCATCCGTTGGATAGACCTTCACTTCCCCTTCGTTGTATTTCTGTCTTTTCGGTTCTGAAGGATAGTTCAACTTGAAACAATCGTATGCCACTTCCGTTCCTTTAGGCATAAAAGGTTGATCTTCTTTGAGTTTCACAGAAAAACGCACAAAAAACTCCTCGCCAGGATGACCGTATGTCCTGAAGCGCTGGATATTGAATCTTTTTGTTTCAAATGGTTTCAAGTCGATATTCAATGCTTCTTCATGAATGGTTTTTTCGTTGGTATATATCCTATAATTAACTTCAAATGAAGATAAATTAGTAAATGAATACCAATTTGTTACTTCAAATTCTCCTACGTTCACATCAACAGGTTTGAACTTAATGGGCTGATATACTTTCTTGACCTCCGCAGCATGGTGGTGCGGGGTTCGATCCGAGGAGACCATACCATTGGCGCAGAAGGCATCATCATCACCTACCCCGTAGGCATGACCGAAGTCACCTCCAACCGCCAACCAGTCCACATCTTTCTTGTCGTCGTGAACGATGAAACTCTGATCGACCCAGTCCCAGATGCAGCCTCCCTGCAGTTGCTCATTAGCTTCAATCACATCCCAATAGTCCTGCAGGCCGCCCATACTGTTTCCCATGGCATGGCAGTATTCCACCATGATGAAGGGGCGACGTCTAACTTCTTTAAACGGCCAATTAATCGTATCAAGTCCTTCGTTTACATAACGTTGCAAATAATTGACACTAGAATACATCAAACCAACAACATCAGTATTCCAATCCAGACACGCACGTTCGTATGTCACTGGACGGGATATATCGCGCATTTTCATTTGAACATACACATTCTCAAAATTAACCCCGTTACCACACTCATTGCCCATCGACCACATAATCACCGAAGGATGGTTCTTGTCGCGTTCCAACATATTGAAATTACGTAGCATTATCATTTTATAATACTGCGGATCTTTGGCAAGGCTCTTCTCCCCATAGCCCTGGGCATGGGATTCGCAGTTGGCTTCGTCCCAGACATAAAGGCCATATTTGTCGCAGAGCTCATACCAATACGGATCGTCAGGATAGTGACAGGTGCGGACCGTGTTGATACCCATTTGTTTCATCATGGCAATGTCTTTCTCCATCGACTCACGGCTGATGACGTGGCCTGTGTAAGGATCATGCTCGTGACGGTTCACTCCTTTGATTAATACATATTGTCCGTTGATCAACAGCTTGCCGTCTTTGATCTCCGAGGTGCGGAAACCAAAAGTCGAAGTAAGCTTTTCAATGGTTTTGGCTTTCTTGTCCATCAGGGCGATTCTCAGTTGATACAAGTGGGGAGTTTCCGCTGACCAAGGCAACACTTTCCCTATCTCCTCACTGTCGGCAGACAAATTCACGTTGGCATAATAGAAGCCGTCTTCTGCAAGCGTAAAGGTCACTTCATTGAGAGACTTTGAAAGCGTGAACAGAATATCCTCAGGGAAGCCCTGTGTCTTCGGCCCATCGTATGCACCGACAATCAAAGTGCTGTTTTTAGGCATCTTATCGGTGTTGCTTTGAAGCCTTAGCTGGATTGAAAAAGTACCATTTTGGTAGTTTTTGTCCAATCCAGCATGTATTTCATAATCAGCAATATTCAATTGAGGCTTTGAATAAAGGATGACATCGCGTTCGATGCCGCTGAGGCGCCAAAAGTCCTGGCATTCGAAGTATGATCCGTTGGAGAAACGATAAACCTTCATGGCCAGTTTGTTGGTCCCTTGATGCACAAATCCGGTGATATCAAATTCCGAATTGGTCTTGGCATCTTCGGTATAGCCGACAAATTGGCCGTTAATCCACAGAAAGAAAGCTGATTTCACGGCGCCGAAGTTGATATAGACCCTTCTATCCTTCCAGCTTTTGGGGATCTCAAATTCATGAACATAGCATCCCACGGGGTTGTCGATAGTCGGGGCCAACGGTGGATTGTTAGGCCGGAACTCGTTATCGACATTCACATAGATCGGTGTGCCATAGCCGCTTAGTTCCCAGTTGGCTGGCACTTTGATGGTGTTCCAGTCGCTGGCATCATAATCAGGTTGATAGAAGTTAACTGGAGCTTCAGCTTGATGTTTAACCCAATAGAATTTCCAGTCGCCATTGAGGCATTGCGACCACTGCTCCCCTTCTGGAATCACGTTAGTCCGAGGATAGACACGGTTGATTTCATACACGCTGACGTCGTTCCAAGCGTTCAGTTCGGCGTCGGTTTGGGCTTGAAGGCCAGAAAAGACTAGGGCCAAGGCTGCTATGAGGATTGTTTTTTTCATTTTTGTTGTTTTTAATTAATTGGGTTTTGACGGGATCCGACAGCCGTCATTGCGAGGCCTTGGGCCGAAGCAATCTAACTTGAATTGTCTTTGTTTGGATCAGGTTGGATTGCTTCGCTCGTGCCTCGCTCGCAATGACGTACCCGATGCTATTTCCGTTCTCCGTTCTCCGTTCTCCGTTTTCCACTTTTCCAACATTTCTCTGTCCCTGTCCGGAATCCGTTCCGACTTATTCGCCTCTCTGTCGAAATAAACCACCGCACAATGGCAGACCGTCTTTACGAGGCCTGTCTTCTGGTCCACCAGGCGTTGCTCCATCTTGAAGCTGGAATTGCCCACTTCGGTGATCACCGATTCACAAGCGAGGTCGTCGTGAAAATGAATGGGCATCTTGAAATCAAGCTCCACATGAACCAAAACATATTTAAATGTAAGCCAATCGATTTGCTGTTGGAAGGCATGTTCAAAAAAACGGCTTCGACCCATGTCGAAGTAGTTGCATTGCGACCCGTTATTGACGTGGTTGTAAGGGTCAAGGTCGCTCATGCGGATTTGGATGGGACAAGAGAACATATTTTTCGGTTTTAAAGGGCAAATTTAAGGATTATTTTCGTATTTTTGTACGATTAAAGCTATCGATATGCTACAAAAGCTCAAACAATTCAAAGCCAAGCATCCATTCACGTCGCTGATGCTGGTCGCCATCGCAGTGAGAATCCTCGCGGTGATCTTCGTCCCAGGATTCGGTTCGAACCACGACATGCAACACACCAGCCTCATCCAAGGCCTCTTGGAATGGCTGAAAGCCAAGATGGGCATGGGTGACTCTCAAGGGATGATGTTCCTCAGCCGTGCCTTCTATGCCACCATCTCGCTCTTCACCGTGTCCATGATCTATCGCATCTGCGACTTGCTGGCCAACGATAAGTCAAAGGCTTGGAATATCGCAATGATACCGACCATCTGTGTCATCATGCCTTCCTTCGGCATCATCGATAACGTCAGCTTCTTCCTGGGACTTCCCCTGTTGCTTTATGGCGCCAACGTCGTACTGCGTCAGAGGGTCTTGATCGGTGCCAATATGACGGAAAAGGTGCACCGCACTTCCTACGCCATCGCCGGCCTTATGCTGGGACTGTCGCTCTGCATCTGGTATCAAAGTGCATTCATCGTACTAGCCATCTTGTTGATGCTCTGCCTGAAACGCGATTTCAAGGGTGCCCTGATGACCTTGATCGGCATCGTGATAACGCTACTGCTCGTTTGGCTTTTGCTCACCATCCTTAACGTCAATCCTTGGAGCTACATCCAGCTATGACCAAAGAAGAAGCCCGTCAGCGCATCGCCGCCTTGAGCGAGGAATTGGAGCGGCACAACTACAACTACTATATCCTTGCCAAGCCCACCATCAGCGACTATGAATTCGACATGAAGCTGGAGGAACTCGCCCGTCTGGAGCACGAGTTCCCGGAATTCCTGTCACCGTCCTCTCCCACCCAACGTGTCGGAGGTGGCATCACCAAAGAGTTCAAGAGCGTCAAACATCGCTACCCCATGCTCTCACTGTCGAATTCCTACAGCAAGGAAGATATCGAAGACTTCATCAACCGCCTCAAGAAAAGCATCGACGAGGATGTGGAGTTCTGCTGTGAGCTGAAGTTCGACGGCTTGAGCATCAGTCTGCAATACGAAAACGGCGTGCTGGCAAGGGCTGTCACCCGCGGTGACGGCACACAAGGTGACGACGTCACCACCAACGTGAAGACCATCCGCACGGTCCCTTTGAAACTTCAAGGCGACTACCCTCCTTTTTTCGAGATGCGCGGTGAGATCGTGATGCCTTATGAGAGCTTCGACAAGCTCAATGAACAACGCGTGGAAGCTGGTGACGACCTCTTTGCCAACCCTCGCAACGCCGCTGCTGGCACCCTTAAGCTGCAGGACTCCAAGGAAGTCGCCCGTCGTCGTCTCGACAACTACTGCTATTACATGATGATGGATGGCTTGGAAGACCATTATCAGACTCATTACGAGAGCCTTCAGGCCGCCAAGAAATGGGGGTTCAACGTCTCCAACTACATGGCGATATGCAAGTCGGTGGAGGAAATCTTCGATTTCATCAACTATTGGGATGAGGCAAGGCACCAGCTACCTTTTGCTATCGACGGCATCGTGCTGAAGGTGAACAGCTACAAGCAACAGCAGGCGCTGGGCTTCACGGCCAAGTCGCCGAAATGGGCCATCGCTTATAAGTTCAAGGCCGAAGAGGTGGAGACCGAGCTGCAAAGTGTCGATTTCCAAGTCGGACGGCATGGCACCATCACGCCAGTGGCCAACCTCGCCCCTGTCCTGTTGGCTGGAACCACCGTGAAACGCGCCACCTTGAACAACGAAGATTTCATCCGTCAATTTGACCTGCATTACGGCGATACGGTCACCGTGGTGAAAGGCGGAGAGATCATCCCGAAGATCATCGGCATCAACTTCGATAAACGTCAGGCTGGCGCTTTGCCCGTCGAATTCGTCAAAACCTGCCCTGCCTGCGGTGCAGAGCTGATCCAACATGAAGGCGAAGCGGCATGGTACTGCCCCAACGCACAAGGCTGCCCGCCCCAAGTGAAAGGCCGTATCGAGCATTTCATCAGCCGAAAAGCCATGAATATCGAAAGCCTCGGCGAAGGAAAAATCGAATTCCTGTATGATGCCGGACTCATCAAGAACGCAGCCGACCTCTACGACCTCACCTACGACAAGCTCTTCGGCTTGTCAAACGACAAAGTCAGCTTCAAGGAGAAAACGGCCCAAAACATCATCGACGCCCTCGAAAAATCCAAAACAGTGCCGTTCGAACGTGTGCTGTTCGCTCTTGGCATCCGCAACGTGGGCGAAGTGGTGGCTAAGACCATTGTGGCTGAATACCATGACATTGACGCCATCATGAAAGCCTCGGTGGAAGAACTGAGCGCCATCAACACCGTGGGCGAGGTCATCGCCATGTCGGTGAAAGCTTTCTTCGAGAATCCTGTGAACTTGAATATCGTGGAACGACTCAAAGCAGCAGGATTACAGTTCGCCAAAGCCGAAGAGCCGACATCCGACAAACCACAGGTACTCGCTGGCAAGACCTTTGTGGTGAGCGGTGTGTTCGCCCATTACTCCCGCGACGGCATCAAGGCAGCCATCGAAGCCCACGGCGGCAAGAACTCCAGTTCCATTTCCGGAAAAACCGATTACGTCCTGGCTGGCGACAACATGGGTCCCGAAAAGCGCAAGAAAGCGGAGGCATTAGGCGTTCCCATTATCAGCGAAACAGATTTCGAGCAGATGATCGGATCTTCAAATCAAGAGACGAAGCGCAAGGAAGATCCTAAACAACAGCTTTCTTTGTTCTAATCTCTAACTATTAAATCCTTTCTTTTTTTGAAAAAATTATCAATTTTGATAATTATTTAAAAATTTTGCTAACTTTGCAGAGCAATTGAACCATTAGTCATTTATTCACTTTAAATAAGAATAGTATGATTATTGAGCTCAATGACAACGCTTTAAAGGAGCTTTATCTATACGGCTCAACAACAGATCGAGTTTATAAAAAACTATCAAAAGAAGTTGTTAAACAATATATTAAAACAGTTAACTACATCAAATCAGTTCAACGAATAGAAGATTTGTTTTTTATTAAATCGCTTCATTATGAGAAAAAGAAAGGTGATCTCAAAGGATCAGAAGCGGTATGGATAAACAACCAGTATCGATTGTTGTTTAACAGTTCTCAAGGTGATAACGGAATTGTAGTTAATGTGATTATAGATAAAATATCGAAGCATTATGAATAAAGATCAAACACCTTTTATTGCGACACATCCTGGAGAATTGATAAGAGATGAGTTGAGAGAAAGAAACATGACACAGAAATCTTTAGCATTAGAGACAGGCATAAAGCCCTCAGTGTTGTGTGACACCATTCATGGGAAACGCCCTATATCCATCGGAGTGGCTAAAGCTCTTGAAAAAGCTCTTGGCATCCCCGCTCGAATTTGGATCAATCTACAAACACAATATGATTTAGATGCTGCCAATATTCTAAAAAGGAACATTGAATCAGAAACAATTACCATCACAATCCCATCAGCCGACAGAGCATTAATCTGTGAATTGTCAAGAAAATTCGGATGGGCTATTGCATAAATTGCATCAACCTCTTCATCGCCTCCTCAACCGTCGCCTTGGGACAAGCCAAGTTAATCCTGAAGAACCCACTGCCGTCCTGCCCGAAATCGGATCCACGGTTGAAACCCAACTGTGCTTCCTGCGTCATCTTATGCCACAACTCCTCTTCCGAAAGCCCGTAACCATTGAAGTCAAGCCACATCATATAGGTGGCCTGCGGCTTGAAGAACTTCACCTTGGGAAGGTTTGCCTTAATGAAATCCGATACATAGTCGATGTTGCCTTGCACATACGCCAACAACTGGTCGAGCCAATCATCGCCTTGCTCCATACATGTTTGCGTGGCCACCTTGCCGAAAATGTTGCCAAGATGGGCCTCCAAGGCCTCCACATAATGAACATAGACGTCGCGCAACTCCTTGTTGGGCACGATGGCAGTAGAAGTGGCCAAACCCGCCAGGTTGAAAGTCTTGCTGGCCGCATGGAACACGATGCAATGGTTAGCAGCTTCTCGACTCAAGGTGGCGTATGGCGTATGTATATAGCCGGGCAGCACCAGATCGCAATGGATCTCATCGGAAATCACCAGCACATCGTTTCGCAGGCAGATCTCACTCACTCGCTGCAGCTCCTCACGTGTCCAGCAACGACCCACAGGATTGTGGGGATTGCAGAGGATCAGCATCTTTGCAGTCTTGGCTTGCTCTTCCAACAGCTCGAAATCCATCTCATAGCCCTTCTCTCCTATCTTCAGACGATTATAAACCAGCTTCCTACCATGTTCCGTCACGGCATGATGAAACGGCGGATACACTGGTGACTGGATGATGACCTCGTCACCTTCCTTGGTAAACGCAAGCACCGCCATGTTGAAACCGCAAACCACTCCTGGCACGAACGACATCCATTCCGTGGGCACTTCCCACTGATGACGCCTTTTCAGCCATCCTTGGATGGCCTCGAAATAGGGCTTGTCCTTAAAATGATAGCCATAAACAGGATGCTCTGCCCTTCGAATTACAGCTTCGCGCGCAAAGTCGGGCGTCTCGAAATCCATGTCGGCCACCCACATTGGCAACACATCGGGATTGCCAAACACCACATCCCTTAGATCGTATTTCACACAGTTCGTATTTGCTCTCGGAGTAAGCTTGTCAAAATCGTATTTCATACCATTTCTGATTAGGTTTTTGCAAAGTTCCGAATTCTTTGTTATCTATTTTTAAAAAAATATTAAAATTTCTTTGTTAAAACGTTAAAAGTTATTTGTTTTTTCTATCTTTGCATCAATTATAATGAGTATTGCATGAAAATATTTGTAGCCAAGCTAGCCTTTAGGACCAATGCCGACGACCTTCGCGCCTATTTCGAACAGTTCGGGCAGGTGGACGATTGTAAAGTGATCATGGACCACGAAACCGGTCGTTCAAAGTGTTATGGCTTTGTCGAAATGCCTAACGAAGCGGAGGCCTATAAGGCCATTGTAGAGACGGATGATATGGATTTCCAAGGCAGTGTCCTCCAAGTTAAAAAGTCGCGCCCTCAGAATGAAAAATCCGGCCATGCTAAGACTGGAGGAAGCCAAAAGCGCAATTTTTTAGCTTAAAACCTTGACAACTCGGAAAAAATTCGTATTTTTGCACTCGCAATTCAGATGGTCTGGTAGCTCAGCTGGATAGAGCAACAGCCTTCTAAGCTGTGGGTCTTGGGTTCGAATCCCAACCGGATCACGATAACAAAAAGAACTCAGTCTTTTCAGGCTGAGTTCTTTTTTTGTTATATTTGCAGTTGAAAAACAACTTAATATGAAAAGAATCCCGCGAAAGATATGGATTTGGATCCTTTCAGGAATGGCACTGCTCTTTGGCAGTTCCTGCCAATTCTTTCAAGTGCATCCGCCTTGCGTGTACGGACCTCCCAAGGTGTACGGTCCGCCTCCGCCAATGGAATCTGACACGATCCCAACCAATAATCCGGATGCTATAACGCCCGACTCACTTTCTCAATAGCACCTTCCCAACGCCCCCTTGATCCGTCTTGAGAATGTACATCCCATCGGGAAAACCTCCCAGATCCAAGACGTTTTGTCCTTTTTTCAACTTGCGATTTGAAACGACATGACCCATCAAGTCAACCACTTCGACAGAGGTCGTCTCCCCTACTTCAACGTTGACCATTCCCTTGGTCGGGTTGGGCCACAACGTTACCACCGAGGACTGTTCCGAGACACCGACATGACCGTTACCTTCACCCGTGAAGAATTTGTGAATCACATCGAAGTAACTGACATCATATTGGTTCTCGTTGAGGTACCAACTATGGTCACCGCCAATCACCTTGATGTGCTGTAGCTCAGTGCCGCAGTCGTATGTGTAACGCACGAAGCGCAAGCCGTCATTTTGCAAGTCGGGAAGTGTGTCGATCTGTGGCTCTCCATCGCATCCATTGACATTTTTCCAATAATTCAGGATGTTCTCTACGCTCAATCCAAGCTGGTAGCCAAAATACTGCGAGCCGCCATCATAGCCAACCACAGGATCGTTGGTGCCGTGGATGTGAAGCATCCTCACAGGTGCCACAGCGGTATGGTTGGCCATATAGGTAGTGATCAGTCCGCTGACCGGAGCACAGGCATTGATACGGTCGCCATGCTCGATGGCCATTCGGTGTGTCATGAATCCGCCCATGGAAAAACCAGTGAAAAAGACGCTGTCAAGATTGATCCTATAAGGTACTGCAAGCGAGTCGAGCAATGCCATCAGAAACCCCGAGTCGTTGGTGGTACTGGCTGTCATCCCTGCATTCCACATGGTACCGTAGCCCTCGTTCAACGCTTGAGGCACCACGATGACCCAACCCAGCTGTTCTGAGATCTGCTGGAAATGGAACTCATTGTCAAGGCGCGTGATGTTATCGCCCAAACCATGGAGGAAGAACAACACGGGGACCGTGTTGTCATATTCTGTTGGGGTGCGCACCAAATACTGGCGCTGTACGTCCTGCCATTCAAACGTTTGTATCTGAGCAAATGCATTGCTGCCCGCCATTGTCAGCAGTAATGACAACAGCCCGAAGACATATTTATTTTTCATCCGAAAACAATTATTTTTCGCAAAGATATAAAAAGTCAAAAACAAAACGTAAATTTGTAGCATGAAAACATGTGTCATCGGCGGAGCGAATGTTGACATCACCGCCACAACCTTAAAGTCGTTTGTGCCGAACGACTCAAATCCTGGCACCGTGCGCCTCTCCTCTGGCGGCGTGGCGCGTAACATTGCACACAATCTCGCACTGATGGGCAATGAGATAGTATTCTTGACCTTCTTTGCAGGCGATACCTTTGGATGGTTCACAGCCGACAGCTGCCGCAAGGCCAACATCGACATCAGCCTGTGCGATACAGCGCCACTCGGCAGCCGTTCCATCTTTCTCAACATCAACAACGTGGATGGCGAGCTGATTGGCGGCGTGTCGGACATGGTCACTGCCGACAGCATCACGCCGGTATGGCTGGCCTCGAAACTGTCGAAGATCGAAAATGTCGATGTGTTTGTTGCCGACGCCAACCTCTCTGTGGACTCGCTGGCCTATCTGATCGATCTCGTTGACGAGCCTTTGTTTATCGACGCCGTGTCAGGCGCCAAGGCTCCCAAGATCAAGAAAGCCATGGCACTGTCCAAGAGGAAACACGTCTTTACTGTGAAGTGCAACCAAATGGAATACGAATGCTTGAAGGATGTCAAAGGCATCACCAGGCTATACGTAAGCCGTGGCAATGACGGCCTGGATGTCATCGAAGACGGAAAACTCACCCACTTCCCTTCCCTGCCTTGCAAGGTGGAGAATGCCACAGGAGCCGGCGACGCCTTGATGGCTGGCATCGTCCATGCGGGACCCAACGCCAGTATCGAAGAAGCCGCTTCAATGGGCCTCAAATGCGCCAAGATCACCTGTGAGTGTCCCGACACGGTAAACAAACAACTGAAACAGCTTTATGAACAAATATCTTGATCTCTCGCCCGAAGTGGCTGCCGCCCAACGCGACGGCAAACCCATCGTGGCTCTCGAATCTACCATCATCTCACACGGCATGCCCTATCCACAGAACGTGGAGACGGCCTTGCGCGTGGAACAGACCATCCGCGAAGGCGGCGCCGTCCCTGCCACCATCGCCGTGATAGGCGGCCGATTGAAAGCCGGGCTTACCACACAAGGCATCGAGTATCTTGGCCGTAAAGGCACAGGGATAACGAAAGCCTCACGCCGCGACCTGCCCGTACTCGTGGCTCGCGGCGATGACGGCGCCACCACCGTCGCCACCACCATGATCATTGCCGCCTTGGCCGGCATCAAGGTGTTCGCCACGGGAGGCGTCGGAGGCGTGCATCGGGGCGCTGAAGTCACCATGGACATCTCCGCCGACCTCGAAGAGCTGGCCCGCACCCCCGTCATGGTCGTCTGCGCCGGCGCCAAGTCCATCCTCGACCTCGGCCTCACCCTCGAATACCTCGAAACCAAAGGCGTCCCCGTCATCGGATACGGCACCGACGAACTGCCCGCCTTCTATACCCGCACCAGTGGCTTCAAGGTGGACTACCGTCTCGACACCCCCGAAGAACTCGCCGCTGCCTTCCGCGCCAAACAAGAGATGGGCCTCGGAGGCGGCATGCTCGTCACCAACCCCATCCCGGAAGAATACTCCATGGACGCCGACCGTATCAACGCCGCCATCGACGAAGCCGTCGCCGACGCCAAAAGGCTGGGCATCCATGGCAAAGAAACCACCCCATACCTGCTCGCACGTATCAAAGACATCACCGGAGGCGACAGCCTGGCCGCCAACATCGAATTGGTCCTGAACAACGCACGCCTTGCCGCTAAAGTGGCCGCCTGCCTATGAAGCGACTGCTATTCCTTCTTCTGCTCCTGTCAACGCTCTCCTTTAAAATGACGGCGCAAACACCCGACACCTTGTCGGGCGCCACACCTCTCTTTGTCAACGAAGGCGAGACGCTCATATACCACATCGGGCACGACAAGGATGCAAAACAAGGAACCGTATCCGACGCCTTGCAAAACGTACCGGGCGTCAAAGTCGATACGGAAGGCAAGATCAGCCTGCGCGGCGTCAACGAGGTGGAGCTGTTCATCAACGGCAGGCCATCGCGCTTCGACGAGGAAAGCCTGAAAAACTACCTCCAACAAGTCAAGGCTTCTTCCATCGAGCGCATCGAAGTGATGACCAATCCGTCAGCGCAATATACCTCCGCCATCAACACGGGCGTCATCAACATCGTAACCAACGAGGTTTCTCACACCGAGCGGCATCTTAGCATGGGCTTGCAATTCAACACAAGACCCAACATCTCGCCTTGGGTGTCCTACATCAGCAACAGCGACAAATGGTCCTTCAATGTCAACATCAAAGGCGGTTTTTCCAGTACAAAAACTTATTCAGAAGGTTATAGCTATTCTTTCGTGGATCATCTGGAAAACGGCATCCCTATTGGACTTGACACGGCCAACTGCACCCGTTATCACAGCAACGACACGTCACTGTATTACAATGCGGAAGTCTTCCTAAAGGCGGAATACCGTCCCGACAAGAACAATGACTTGATGGCTTATTTCAACATCACCCCGAGCCGACAAAAGACCAACACGAGAAAAAGCACCTATCGCAAAGAGTTCATCGACAACATCGGAGAATACGAATACGATGTCCACAACATAAACGACCAGCCTTTTTCAGATGGCTCCTTGGGGATGGAATGGCAGCACCGTTTCAACAAGCCTGGACAGACGTTGGGCGTTCAGCTGAGTTCCAGCTTCGACTACGGGAAAGGCATCACGAAAGAGAAACGCTATTTCGCATCACATCCCGAGATGAACCGCGACATCGTCATCACCAACGACTTCGTCGATATCGGCTACGACTCCAAGGTGGAATACATCCATCCTTACCGCCATGGCGAAGTCTATGTGAATCTCACCGGCCATCTGAAGCCCGACAACAACATCGGCATCTATGACACCTTAGGCATCGATGGCTATGTCAACGACACCTATCGCTCAGAGAACCGCCGTTTCAGCACGCATCAGCTGGCAGGCACCGTCATGGTGCTGCACCGTATCGGCGACGCCATTACCGTCAAGCCAGGCATCAGCTGGGAGAATAGCTGGATCAAATCGCATTACCTCGATGCACCCGAACACGACGCCTTGTTGCGCTTTGCCTACTGGAGGCCGTCATTGCACATCTCCTACCGCACCCCCTCGATGCACAACTTCAGCTTCAGCTATACCCGAAAGACACAATTTCCATGGGTGCGCTATTTTACCAGCAAGAAAGTCTATGAGGAAGAGTCATTCTCCGTAGGCAATCCCGACCTGAAGCCCACCTTGATCGACGTCTTTGAGCTGTCGTGGGCCAAATACTCCGAACGTCTGGGATCGGTGAATGTGAAGGGCTATTTCAACAACTCCATCAACGCCATCAACATGGTGAGCGATGCCGCCTACGACGAGCTTTGGGGACGTGTGGTGCCCTTCAGCAAGCCGGTCAACCTGAACCAATACTACGAAGCAGGAGGCGAATTCAACATAACCTACCGTCCTAGCGCCACCTTCAACGTGCGACTGGAAGCCAACGTCTTCGACTCCCATATCGAGACTTATTATGACAAGACCCAAGACAGCCTGATCTGCAGCGACATGTTCGCTTACGTGCTGCGCCTTGGCACCTGGGCCAAGCTCTGGAACAAGTTGGAGATCCATGCCACAGCCTATTACAGCTCCCCCACGCAGACCCTCTTCGCCACCAACCAAACAGCCTACGGCATCGACTGCGGTCTCCGCGCCGACTTCTTCGACAACCGTTTCTCCTTGCTCGTCAACGCCTTCGATATCTTCAACTGGAACAAAGAAGACAATTACACCTATAATCCATATTATATTTCCTATAAGTCCAACAAGGCCAACAGCCGTTACATCAGTCTGGAATTAATCTATAAATTATTATAAAGTTTTATGAACAACTACCAACATGAAGTCAAATACTACGAATGCGACCGCATGGGCGTGACGCATCACTCCAATTACATCCGTTTCATGGAAGAAGCCCGCGTTGACTGGCTCGACCAGCTCGGCTTCGGTTTCGACAAGATCGAAGCGGAAAACGTCTTCTCTCCTGTCATCTCCGTTACTTGTGAATACAAACGCCCCACCACTTTTAAGGACGTCATCGACATCGAAGTGAACATCGGCAAGATCACGGAGATGAAGTTTGATTTCGTCTATACCATGCGTGTCGATGGCAAGGTGGTCTGCACGGCACAAAGTTCGCACTGTTTCATCGAAAACAACCGCCCCGTGGCCATTTCAAAACGCCTGCCAGAGCTTTTCAAAGCACTAGAGAACTATGTCAAATAGTCCGAAAAAGAACGATTTTGACTTTATTTTCAAAAAAAGACTTATTTTTGCACGCTTTTTGACAAGATGAACAAGTCCAACTAAATCAAATAAGTTATGAAAAAAGTATTAGCAATCGTGGCTTTGTTTGCCGCAATGTTCGTTGCCGGAAATGTGCAGGCACAATCAACCGTTTATGCAGGTTATGCTCCTGAAACCTTTGTTACTGGAAACAGCAGCAACAACTACCAAGGTTTCTTCGCTGGTTTCACCCAGAACTTTGGCCTCGCCAAAGGTATTGGTGCCGCAGTAGGTGGCCAGTTCCGTATGAACACCAAGTCTGCTCAAGAAAGCAATGCTGTTGGAAGCATCAAAACCACCAACACCCAACTCCTTGTTGACATCCCTGTTTTGTTTAATTATTCCATCGGCATTAACCGTGAATTGAGTGTTGTTCCATTTGTTGGACCAATGGCAAGCCTTGCCCTTTCTGGAAAGACCAAGACCACCACTCATGAAAACATCCTTGGCACCAACACGAGCAACACCGTTGATTGGTATGGTGACAAAAGCAACCTCAGCCGTTTCAACCTCTATGTCGTGTTTGGCGCAGATGTGAAATTCAACCAATTCAACTTGTTTGGCGGTTATCGTCTTGGTTTGCTCGACATCAACACCAGCGACAACATCACCACAAAGACCAACGGCCTTTTCGTCGGCCTTGGCTACACGCTGTAATCTGAGTGTTTCAGATGGAACAAAAAAGAGAACGATGTAAATCGTTCTCTTTTTTTGTACTCATACTTATTGTAAATCATCGTTCCCTTCGCTCGATGACTTCCTTCAGTTGATAGCGTTCGCCTGTTGATGGTTTGATGGCATCGATAAATTGCTGATTGTAACCGGGCGTATCGTAGCCCCAACGGACGAACTTGCCGTCCTTCCCGATTTTACGCACCACCAAGTCGTTGTAACGGACGATGAGGTATTTCGCCAACTGGTCCCAACGCTGCATCATCTTCTCAGCGTACGCGATGCTTTTGTTGTTCAAGTAATCCTGTCGTTTGGTCGGATTCATATCCTTGATGGCAGCCAAGACCTTGTCTTGGTCGGCGAAATAGTAGTCTTCCAGCTCGTTTTGTGCCTTCCTAAGGTCGCCTATCATCATCGAATACCGGGGATAAACCATGTTGGCCACCCAGTTATTCATCCAGAAGGCCGACTCGAAGCTGAACTCGTTGCGGGGATTGTTCTCTGGGCGGAAGCAGGCCGGCACCTTTGTGATGCAGCAGTAAAGCGGCACGTAAGCCACCATGTTGGCATCGTCGCAGTTGAACCAGGTGACGCCACCAACGTCATTGGGAAGCCATGAACGCATCTGGCAGGTCATGGTGAAGCCCGATTGCTGGGTGGCGATAGGGCGCTCACGGAAATAATCGAGGCTGTCGCTGTCCTTATAATGCATCGGCAGCGGCCTCACAGGCATACCCCAAGGACCTGCCGTCATGTCGGAAGTCATGTCCAAGGGCGTACCCTCGTAATGGTCGCGCATATCCTGCTGAAGGTCTCTCAACGACAAGGGTTTGTCGGGCTTGATCCACAGCGGCAGGTGGTCGCAGACATCGAAATCGCCATTGATGTACGGCAGGTATTTATCCATCTCCTCTTGGCTGTAATGATGGCGGAAGAAGCTCCACACGCGAGCATCGGCGTAGCGCACGTTCTCGAAGTCGATCGGACAATAGGCATCGCGGAAAGAGAACTCCTCGTCTTTGCCGTTGAAGAACCCCTTCTCACGCGCAAACGAAATCACATCCGCAGCATACACACACTCCACTTCAGGATCATTGATCCGTCCAAAGTTCTTGCTGCTAATGCTCTTTCCACTTTCCAGCGGAAACTGCCTGATCCGGCTCAAATTGGCATGGGCACAGATGCAGTCGTCGGGGATCCTTAAAGCCACCCATACCGCGCCATTCCGTTTGGGCCCCTTCCCTATGATCTCCATGATCCAGGCCTCGTTGGGGTCGCACACGGTAATGCTCTCGCCGCTACTGTTGTAGCCATATTCCTCCACCAGCTCCGCCATGCATTTGATTGCTTCACGGGCAGTGGTGGAACGTTGCAAAGCCAGTCGCATCAACGTGAAGTAGTCGAGCAGACCGTCTTCGTTCACCAGCTCCAGTCGCCCGTCAAAAGTAGTCTCCACAATAGTAAGTTGCTTTTCGTTCATCAACCCCACCACGTTATAGGTGTATTCCACCTGTTTCACATAACGTCCCTTGTGGACAGGACCCCATCCGTTGACCGTGATCTGCTCGCCAGGAGCATGTTTCCCGGCAGGGCTGTAGAACAAGGATCCCGAAAAGCCGAAGCCGTCGCAGTTGTAAGTACACATCACACTGCCGTCAGCGGACGCCTTCTTTCCCACAATCAAGTTGGTGCAAGCCAAAGCGGATTCCAAACCCAACACGGCCAGTATTGCAGCAATTAATAGTCTTTTCATAGCAATAAAATTAAGTAATGCAAAGTTAGAAAAAAAAACCAAAAAAAATTCATGGCATAATTATTGATAAATTTACCAATCAAAAAATCAGTTTAAATATCATAGAAGTTATTTGTTATGAAAAAAAATTTATCACTCTTTATCATAGCGCTATTCACTATCAACATGGCTGTAGCTCAGGCCCCAGATAAGTTTGAGTTGTTAAAAAACCAGGTCGCAAATTCTTTAGATAATGAGGCCAACAAGAATCACAATGATTCCTTAAACGCATCAAACGACGCCAATGAAATATCCCCCAATTTTGATAATAAATTCGAACTGCTCAAAAAACAGGGTGAAAAGGCTACAATAGACCGGCAAAGCGATAAAGCACGTGCTTTCAGAAAACAACAAATTGTTATCAAAAGGACTGATAACCAACAAACTACCGCAGATTTTCAAAAGAGCTTGGATGAACTTAAGAAGCAGACTGCCAATGCACTTCAGAATGCAGGTGACAATACGTTGGCAGGAAAGCATGCAATGCAAAATGAGGTTGAAGGATTGCCCGAACAAATCCGAAAATTCATGCGCGAGAATTATCCCAACGACGCAATCGGTAAATGGCATAATAAAACCATAAAAGGCGAAAAATGCTATATTGTAGAATTTGCCACGAGCCACGACAAGAATCACATGGCTTCAGGATTGGTATTCAATGAAAGTTTTGAATATATCGGAGAAATAACATCGGGTGGCATTATTAGGCTAAAGTCTCCAAAACCAAATCAAAAACACTAAGTGGTTTCATTCTTTAGGCTCCACATGAACTGCTACATGGGTCTCTTCGCCGTAATGGTGGCGCAGTAGATCCTCCACCTCCGAAGCCTTGTCGTGGGCTTCTTTCAAGGAAAGATCACCATCCATCAGGATATGCATCTCAATGGCATAATGGTTGCCGATACGTCGGGTGCGCAAGTCGTGTGGTTTGGTGACACCAGGCACAGATTCGGCAAGCCGAAGGATCTCCTCTTCCACCTGATCGGGCAACGACTGCTCCATCAAGTCGCCGATGCCATTTTTCAAAAGATCGAAAGCCACCTTCACGATGAAGGCACCCACCACCACGGAGGCAATGGGATCGAGGATGGTCCAGCGCTCTCCTAAGAAGATGGCACCACCAATACCCACCGCTGTGCCTATGGAAGACAAGGCATCGCTGCGGTGATGCCAAGCATTGGCTTCCACTGCCTTGGAATTCAATTTCTTTGCCTTGATGATGGAATAACGGTAGACACCCTCCTTTAACACAATCGACACAACAGCCGCCCAGAAAGCCAACATCCCTGGCGCCTCCAGTACCTCTCCATTGGCCCAGCCGGCAATCTTCACTGCGCCTTTCACGATGATGGAAACTGCCACCGCCATCAAGGCTATGCCTATAATGGTCAATGCCAATGTCTCATATTTGCCATGCCCATAGTCGTGCGATTTGTCTTGAGGCTTGTTGCTGATCTTGACAAACACCAGCACGATGACATCCGTAACGAAATCGGAAAGCGAATGCAATGCATCGGCAATCATGGCGGAGCTTCGGCCCACAATACCCGCAACAAACTTGAATATCAAGAGGATCACGTTCACCGCGCCTCCCACAAGGGTCACCTTGTAAATCTCTTTTTCGCGGTTCATTTCTTTTGGATACGTTGAGCCAAACCGATAGCGCCAACAGGACAAACGAGACGACACAGATGACAACCAACGCATTTCTTGCCGACAAGATGCGGCTGGCGGGTGTCGTAATCGAAAGTGATGGCCTGATGACCACCATCCTGACAAGAGATGTAACAACGGCCACAGCCGATGCATTTCCCACGGTTGAACAACGGGAAAACCATCGTCTCACGGTCAAGATCGGAAGGCAGCACAAACGATGGAAGCAGCTCACCGACGAGGTCTTCAAGATGCTCAACGCCTCTTTCTGCCATGTAGGTCTGCATGCCCATTTTCAGATCGTCGATGATGCGGTAGCCATATTGCATCACAGCAGTGCACACCTGCACGTTGCGGCAGCCAACCTGGATGAACTCCAAGGCGTCGTGCCACGTTTCAATGCCGCCGATGCCACTGAACTGTATGTTTTTCATGATGGGATTCTTTGCCATCTCTAGGATGTAACGCAATGCAATAGGCTTCACCGAACGGCCGCTGTAGCCCGAAACCGTCCATTTTCCATCAACTTTGACCTCGGGGCTCATCGTCACACTCTTGATGGTGTTAATGGCCGAGATGGCATCGGCGCCTGCAAAATAGGAACCCATGGCAGGCTGGTTGATCTGCGTGATGTTAGGCGTCATCTTCGGGATGACAGGAATCTTCACATTACGCTTCACGTATGCCGTATAAAACGTGACCAGCTCTGCATCCTGGCCCACATCGCTTCCCATGCCAGCAAGACGCATCTGCGGACAAGAGTAATTCAATTCCACGGCATCGCAACCGGCCTCTTCCGCCATCTTCGCCAACTCGATCCACTCTTCTTCCGTCTGTCCCATGATCGATGCAACCACAACCTTCAACGGGTAATCTTTCTTCAAGCGGCGCAAAATGTCGAAATCCACCTCGTAAGGATTCTCGCTCAGCTGTTCCATGTTGCGGAACCCGGCAAACGAAGCCCCCTCACGGATGGCATCGAAACGAGGCGACACCTCGCGAATATCCTGCTTGCAGATAGTCTTGTAAAAAACACCGGCCCAGCCCGCCTCAAAAGCGCGCGCCACCATCTCATAATTCGCACAAATCGCCGATGACGCCAAGAAGAACGGATTTTCACAACGCAACCCACAGAACGTGATCCCCAATTCAGGCCTTTCCTCACCTCTCACCTCTAACCTCTCACCTCTAAGCTCCCCAACTATTTCCCTGATTCTAATCGGCCTGTCATAATGAATACAAGCCTTTTCCGCTCGTCCAAGATCGTCATCGGAACAATCTTGAAGCCATAGTCCGGCGTTCTTAACATTGTCGAAACGGATGGCACGGATGGCACGGGCCGGATCGCCTTTCCCACACGCTTTAGTACAAGGAGCATCCTCGCACAAAAGGCAGCGTGCCGCCTCTTCACGGATAGAGAATTGATGTTTCATAATGTTTGCGAAAATACATAATAATCTGTAATTATGCTAAAAATTATTATCGCCATCTTTATGGAGACCGTCTTATGCACACCAGTCAGTTCTTATACCGTATGGAAACCTCCGTCAAAATATCGTGATGGCGGTAGGTTTCCAACGGAACACGACTGTGATAGTCATATCTGAATGAGAAGTCGAGAAACAATTTCTTAGTGATTTGCGTCTGAAGCTTCGTCTCGCTGTAAATGATGTAATCGCTCAAATCAAGCACCGAAGGCTGGAAGAATGTATAATGCAGCAACGCGAGGTTATCCGCAAGTTTCTGCTTGATCTTGGGGCGGATCGAGATGCGGTAGTTGTTGTTGGGCAACGCCGACACATCGTCAGTAAAGTCATTCCAGTCAAAAACAAAAGCAGCACTGACGGAATAGTCGCAGAAGGAAGGAATCGTAAAGACCCTTAACTTGAGCCCCAACAATCCACTCAGCTTGAGATCATATCCCTTGTATTTGTTCGTGAGCATCTCGCATGCAAGAAAAGGCGAATATTTACCATATTGGTACAGATCCGTCTTCACGCCCCCATTGATCTCGAAATTGGTTTCTTCCCATCGGCGACCGACATCGTTTTTCTGTATCATGGAACTATATAAAAAGCGATAATGGCAGTCGAAAGCAAGAACACTGTCGTTCCGTGTCAACGAAGCGTCTTGACTGACATTGCAGTTATTGACATTACCCGCATTCAGCGAAGCGCCAAGGCCAACATTATATTTCCACTTACCCTGCGAAAACACATATATCGTGCTAAAAAACAGCACAATTGTCAATAAAACACGCAATTTACCAAATAACATATTCATCAAAATACCGTTTATCTAAACGGACGCCATACCAATTCAGCATCATATACCTCACCGAACGAGTCAAAAATCGCTTGACCTTCATCCAAGGTAAGCAACTCTCCATCTTTATTATACTCGTCTTCCATTTTATCCGTCTCGAAATTGTAGCTCTGCATATCGCCAAATTCGAACTCCGGAGTGCTGTTTAGCAGCTTGGTATAATGCGCATAGAAACAACCTGTACCGCATCCGCCGGCATCGCCAACAACGCCTTCTTTATGGAAAATCAGATGGCGTTTGAAATCCGTGCTGGCAAGGAGATGGATCTCCCCTTCGACAATGGATACAACTACCTGGCATTCATCATTATGGTTGCTCAAGACCAACTCCGGCATACCGTCTTCATCGACATCGAACAAAGCATATTTGCTGAACGACTCGTCATCATAGAAATCATAATTCTCATGGTATTTATCCAAGATGGTCGAAATGCCTTCAAACTCGGTGACTGGCTCGGTGAAATTCATACCGTCCCAAGAATAGACGTGCCTTAAGCCGCCCCACCATTGGCCGAAATACTCATACACCGCTATTTCGTTCGGTTCAGGATAGATCTCATACCACACCTCCGCATCCGGATAGTCGGAAGTGAACTTCATGGCAGGAATGATCTCAGGCGTCATCGTCTTGCTTGACGGATCATAGTCGTAAAACGCAAACAAGCTTTGTTTCTCGGTGTTCGGCTCGAAGATATTGATACCAAACAGCTGATGACCGTTGGAACGTTGCCAAACACGGGCTTGCAAGCTCTCGTCATCCGGACTGTCATTGCCACTGGAAAAACTCATGTAGTTGTATTGGGGGTCATACATCGAAATAAAATCCTGCTCATTTTCCGGCAATTTAAGGTCTTCGAGCAAAGCACCGACACATCGTGTAGGCCATTGCTTTTGGAAGGCCTGTATCATGCCCATGACATCAGCGCTACTCACTTTCTTGATGGGTGTAGTCTGCCATGCATCGAATATTTCGTCAACAATCATAATTGGTTTTTCGCTCTCTTTGCAGGAAAGCATAAACAGGCAAAGAACGCCTGCGATCAGGAAACACTTTTTCATAATGCTTAGATTTGTAGTTTGAAGCAAAAATACATTTTTTATCTTTGCACAATACTAAATGAAAACATTTTTACCATGAAAAAAGCGCTTCTTCTCCTGATAGCATTGACTGGAATGCTGATCCAAAACATCTTTGCCGTTGAACCCGTCACCCTGAAAAGCCCTGACGGGAAGCTGGAGCTCAAGTTTGAACTCAAAGACGGCGTCCCCTATTATGCCCTCGACCGTCTAGGCAAGCCCGTCGTGCTGCCCTCCAAGATGGGCTTCACCCTCGAATGGCGCGACGACCTGGCCCACGCATTTGTGCTGAAAGACACAAGATACGACACTTTCGACGAGACCTGGGAGCCCGTTTGGGGCGAAGAGGCACGCATCCGCAACCACTATAACGAGATGCTAGTTACCCTAGAACAGCCTATCGGTTCTGTCGAAAGCATGGACCACTCCACCGAAAGCAGACCTACCGTGATGCAGATCCGATTCCGCCTCTACGACGACGGCCTCGGCTTCCGCTATGAATTCCCTATGTATAGTGAGGAGTTGGGAGTTAGGAGTGAGGAGGATGTCGAGAAAAATACTCCTCACTCCTCACTCCCCACTCCTAACTCTTTAGTCTGTTTCTGGTTCAAGGAAGAGCTGACCGAGTTCACCATGGCTGGCGACCATAAAGCCTGGTGGATCCCTGGCGATCTGGACACGCAGGAATACAATTACACAGAGTCGAGACTTTCGGAGATCCCCGAACTGTGGGAAGCTGGCCATAAAGACGGCGGCTGGCCCTGGACGGCCTTCTCCAAGACTGGCGTCCAAACTGCTTTGCAGATGAAGACCGACGATGGCCTCTACATCAACATCCATGAAGCCGCCACCCTCGACTTCCCCACCATGCACCTCGATCTTCAGATGAATCAAAACCCACCTCTCACCTCTAACCTCTCACCTTTCACCTTCCGTGCTTTCCTCTGCCCCGACGCCACTGGCTACAAAGGCCGCATCCAAGCGCCATGCCACACCCCTTGGCGCACCGTCATGGTCTGCGAAAAAGCCACCGACGTACTGGCTTCACGACTCATCCTCAACCTCAACGACCCATGCGCCTTGGATGATGTTTCTTGGATACACCCCGTGAAATACATGGGCGTTTGGTGGGAGATGATCTCAGGCAAGAGCACCTGGGCCTATACCAACGACTTCCCATCGGTAAAGCTGGGACAAACCGACTATGAGCATGCCAAGCCCAATGGCACCCACGGCGCCAACAACGCCAACGTGCGCCGCTACATCGACTTCGCCGCAGCCAACGGTTTCGACGCCCTCCTCATCGAGGGATGGAACATCGGCTGGGAAGACTGGTACGGCAAACAGAAGGAATTCGTCTTCGATTTCATCACGCCTTACCCTGACTTCGACCTGCCTGCACTCAACAAATACGCCCACGAAAAGGGCATCCGCCTCATCATGCACCACGAGAGCTCCGCTTCCACCATCAACTATGAACACTGGATGGAGAAGGCCTACACCTTGATGAACCAATACGGCTACAACGCCGTGAAGGGCGGTTATGTGGGCACCATCATCCCCTTCGGCGAAGGCCATTACAGCCAGCCCATCAACAACCACTACCACTATGCCATCGTGGAGGCCGCCAAGCACCATATCATGGTGAATTCGCATGAGGCCGTGAGACCTACAGGCCTCTGCCGCACCTGGCCCAACATGATAGGCAACGAGAGCGCCATGGGCACTGAGTTCCGCGAACGCATCAAACCCGGACACACCACCATTCTGCCCTTTACCCGTCTGCAAGGCGGACCGATGGACTACACCCCCGGCATCTTCGAGCCCGACATGGGTAAGATCGTCCCCTGGGGCGGCAAGATGCGCCACACCATCTGCAACCAGCTGGGCCTTTATGTGACCTTCTATTCTCCCCTGCAGATGGCCGCCGACTTCCCCGAACACTACGAGCCATACATGGATGCCTTCCAGTTCATCAAAGACGTGGCCGTCGATTGGGACACCAGCATATATATCGCTGCCGAACCTGGCGAGTATATCGTGACCGCACGCCATCCTAAGATCTCATCCCTTAACAAAGCCGCCGAAGGCCTCGCCACCCTCCCCGATGGCAAGAAAGACGTCATCAACAGCGCCACCCGCTTCGTATATGACATTCCAGACGACCTCTCACCTCTAACCTCTAACCTTTCATCTCCCCACGATGTTTGGTACGTCGGCGGCATCACCGACGAGAACGCCCGCGAAGTCAAGGTGAAACTCGACTTCCTGAAGCCAGGTGTCACCTACGATGCCACCATCTATTGCGACGCCAAAGACGCCAACGGCCTCCCTAATGACTCCTCACTCCTCACCCCTCACTCCTCACTCCCTTACAATCCCCAAGCCTACACCATCACGCATAAAAAGGTGAATTCCAAGTCGGTATTGAAACTCAAGATGGCCCCATGTGGCGGATTTGCCATTTCTTTGAGGTCGAAATAACCAATATTAAAATAAATTACTATATTTGCTAGTTTTTTGTTGAAACTTTCATCTCATGAAGAAACTCTTCTTAATCATCACATTGATTGGCGCTTTCATCAGCACATCAATGGCACAAAGCGCCTTGAACGACAAGGCTGAAAGCATCATAGGAACCTATTCTTGCAAGCAAGGCGACGACCAGTTCAAAGCCAAGATTACCCAGCAAAAGGATGGCACTTTCACAGGCCAGATTATTTGGGTCGAAAAAGATCGCGATGCCAACGGCAACAAAATCTTGGACACGAAGAATCCAGACAAAAACCTACGCAACACTCCTTGCGACCAAATCGTGCTGTTTTCTAGACTGCAATACAACGCCAAGGAAAAATGCTGGGACGGCACCAAGATCTACGACCCTCAGAGAGGCATCAAAGCCAAGGTCAAAGTGGAATTCACTGATGACGGGCAACTCAAGCTCAGAGGATCCATCCTAGGCATCGGCGAAAGTGTGTACTGGAAGAAAATCTGACCATGAAGAAGCCTGCGCTCCTAAAGACCATCCTCTTAACCGCATTTATTCTCATCGCGGTATGCAGTGAAGCACAGTTCCCTGGCGGTCAAGGCGGACCTCCTCCTGGAGGCAGACGTCCCGGCGGACGCCCACCCATGGGTGACCGCAATCGCGAGTGGAACCAAAACTCAGGCAACACGCCTATCAGGCAAAAGAAAAGAGTCCGCGAAGGCGACACCTTCACGGTGGTAGGGTTGTTGCGCGATGCCGACAACGGCGAATATCTCCCCTACGTCAACGTGGCGGTGCTCGACTCCATCGACTCCGCGTTCGTCAAAGGCGGCATCAGCAACATGGACGGACGTTTCGAGATCAACGACGTCCCCCAAGGCGCTTTCCTGCTGAGGATTTCAGCCATCGGCTATGAGAACTTCGTCCTACCTTTCAAAGTGACCAACAACACCGACCTCGGCACCTTGCGCATCAAACAGGGCGTCACCTCACTGAACGAGGTCACTGTCACCGCCGAGAAGCCGCTTTACGCCATGGACGGCGAGAAACTCGTCTATAACGTCAGCGAGGACCCGTCCATCCAAACGGGTACCACCGAGGATGCCTTGCAGAACGCACCCGGCGTGGAAGTCGATGTGGAAGGTAACATCACCCTGCGTGGCGTGTCGAGCGTGGAGATCTGGGTCAACGACAAGCCCTCGAAACTCACTGAAGAGAACCTGAAGACCTATCTTCAGACCTTGCCCGCCAATGCCATCGCACGCATCGAGACCATTACCAACCCATCAGCAAAATATGCCACTGAAGCCGAAGCTGTCATCAATATCGTCACTTCGGCACATATCAAGAGCAACCAGTTCGTGAGCTTCGGCGTTAACGGCTCCAACCAGCCTTTTGTCTCGCCTTGGGTGAGTTACATGTGGAAGAAGGAGAAACTGAGCATCAACCTGTTTGCTTCGGGACGTTATAGCAACAGACTCAACACCACCGACAGCTGGGAGCTGAAACGCGAGGATGCCGCTACTGAGGGGCTGTATGACTCTGTGTGGTACAAGACGACATCACAAAAAGAGGACAACCGTAGCATTAGCGGCAATGTCTTCATGAATATCGACTATGAGATTGACTCGACGAGCGACATCTCCTTCGATGGAGGTGGTTTCTATAATAACAACCGCAACAATGGTAGCCGTCGCGAAGTACAGACCTTCTATTTGCAACCTGTGGATAGCATTTTGGCCTACAGCATGGGCGATACGACCGTTTCGCAATCCGGCTTCGGCCATTTTGGTGTGGACTACACCAAGAAGTTTGACGACAAGGGACACAACCTCCGAATCGGTTTGAATGGCAGATTCAACAGGAACGCTTCCGACTATTACAACAACCGTTTCTACGATGTCTACACCGACTTCGATGAAAACCGATATCTTTTGAGTAATCAGAAGGGCTATGGCATTAATCTCGATGCGCGCTACAACCGACCCTATAGTGAGGAGGGTGAACTCAGCTATGGATTGCGCATCGACAATCAGGTGGACAATAGTGATTATAAACGTTTCTATTCCAATGATGGCGGCATCACTTATGACAGCATCGACGTGCTTCGCACCTACCATTTCAATGGCAATGAAACCGGTGTCAACGGCGATGTCAACTGGACGCATCGTTGGGGTGGTTTTACCTTGAGTACGGGTTTGGGAATTGGTGGCGACCGCATTGGCTACAACTACCAGAGCGATATGCCGTTTGCTGACGACAGCACCTTGTATTTCCTCAATGTACGTCCTTCCATTCACTTGACCTATCGTACGGAATCGATGCACAACTGGAAACTCAACTATTCGATGCGTATGTCGCACCCCGGAGAAGACCAAATCAGCACTTTCCGCAGATATGGTGATGACAGCTATTCGACTGGTAATCCATTTGGGCTAAAAAATGCTTATACACATAATGTGGAAGCAGGATGGCAGAAGTTCTTCGAGCGTTTTGGTAACATCGGCCTCGAAGCCTATGGTCGCTGGAGCACCAATGAGATCAGCAGACTGACCGACGCCGAGTACGACGACTTTCTGGATCGTATCGTCAGTTATTCGATGCCTTATAACATGGGTACCTCATGGCGTTACGGTACTTCGCTCAATATGACCTACCGTCCCACGGGATTCTTCAACGTGCGCTTGTATGCCAACCTGTATGACTACGGCTATCGCATGGAATACGACCGTAACGGTGTGCATCAGATTGACCAACGCGACAAGTGGTCGTGGAGTGTGCGCGTCAACGCTTGGGCGAAGCTCTTCAATCAGCTCCAAGTCACGGCTTCGGCCAACTACAACTCGCCGACCATCAGCCTGATGAGCGAGCGCAAGGCACGCTATTTCCTTAACATGGGTATGCGCAGCGACTTCTTCAACCGTCGTCTGTCGGTGTTCGTCAATGTGCAGGACATCTTCAATTGGGGTGCCAAGATCGGTTCGGGCTCGAGCAACACCAACCCGTATTATCTCAGCGACAGCACGCGCAAAATGCTGAACAGCCGCTATATCTCTGCGGGCTTCACATTGCGTTTCGGTAAGCTGGAACTTGAGCGACAAGCCAAAGAAGGCGAGAGCGAAACAGGCGACACCTTATGATCAATCCGAAACTGACAGCCTACGTCGAGCGGGAAATCATCCCCCGCTACGATCACTTCGACCAAGCACACCGTCGCGACCATGTCCTCATGGTCATACAGCAAAGCATGGACATTGCGTCAAACCTTGACGTCAACATGGATATGGTGTATGCCATCGCAGCCTACCACGACACGGGACTCTGCGAAGGCCGCGAACTCCATCACGTGGTGTCGGCACGTATCATCAAAGAGGATGAAAAACTACGCGAATGGTTTACCGAAGAACAGATCCAGACCATGGCCGATGCTGCCGAAGACCATCGCGCTTCGGCAAAACAAGCGCCCAGGACCATCTACGGCCGTATCGTGGCCGAGGCCGACCGCTTCATCGATCCCATGACCATCGCCCAGCGAACCATACAATACGGACTGGACCACTATCCCGAACTCAGCCATGAGGAGCAATACCAGCGAATGGTAACCCATCTAAAAGAAAAATATGGCCGCAACGGCTATCTCAAGCTGTGGTTCCCCGATTCACCCAACGCCCAGAGACTGGAACAGCTGCGCAAGATGATCGACGACGATCATTGCCTTGCACAGCTGTTCGAGGATTATTTCAAGAATCTTTAACTTTGACCTTTCCCAACTTCCTCATCATGGCGTCCCACCAACGGGCAGGCATGATTTGGTGGAAGAACACACCCGAAAAAGAGTATAATCCAACACGATAGCAGACGCGAGGATGACGACGGTTGACGGCACGGCTGATAGCTCGTGTGACAACATCGGGTGATGACAGCATCTTGCTGTGATAATACCATGTCATGGTATTGGCCCAATTGTTCCCGGTAGCTTCATAGGCAGTGCCTTCCGACGATTCCTTCAGGTTCTTCGCTGCGATGATGCCCCAGTCCGTCTTGATGGCACCCGGCTCGATCTTCACCACGTCGATGCCAAAAGGCTTCACCTCCATGCGAAGCGCGTCGCTGAAGGCTTCCACCGCATATTTCGTGACGTTATACCAGCCACCGAGATAGATCACCATCTTGCCAGCAATCGACGAGGTGTTGATGATCCGGCCACTCCCCTGCGCTCGCATGATGGGCAAGACCAGCTGCGTGAGACGGGCCAGTCCAAACACGTTCACCTCCACTTGACGTCTGGCCTCTTCAAGACTCACGTTCTCAATGGCACCAAAATAACCATAGCCAGCATTGTTGACGAGCACGTCAACACGTCCCTCGGCTTGAAAGACGGCCTCAACGCCCTGCTTCATCGAGTCTTCATCGGTGACATCCATCTTTAAAATGTTCACGCCAAATTCCTTAAGAGGCTCCATGCGTTCCACCCTGCGAGCGGCAGCATACACATGGTGTCCTTGCTTGGCAAGCGTCTCAGCAGCTCCATAGCCAATGCCACTGCTGGCACCTATAATCAGTATGACTTTTGCATTTTTCATAGAACAAAGATACAAATTTTTCATTTCGGCATCGTTTTTGGAAAAAAAACACTATATTTGTAGCTTTGAAAAACCGATAAAACAGCATATCAATAAAACCTTCATATCATGAAAAAAGTCGTCAGAACCGTTTGGATCAGCCTTCTCTCAGGATTGGCATTCCTGGTAGCCTGCACCTGTCAGAACAAGCTTACCAGGGCGGAAAAGAAACAACTGAAACAAGAGCGCGCTGTCATCATGGAACAAATCGAGGCCGCAAAGCAGGATGCCATTGTGTTCAGCGAAGCCGAGAAGGTGATGGCCGCCAAACAAAACGAGTTGGCATATCGTTCTCGCTTGGGCGAGATCAACACCCTCCTCGGGGACAAGCAAGCCATCCTTGACAACGATAATGAGATAGGGAAAATCAATCATGAGATCGACTCATTGAAACAAGTCATCCAAGCTTCCATACCACCTTGCGTCTATGGACCTCCGACGAGTGACCCCACTTATCAAGAATACATGATGAAGCACCGCCGTAACGACCTCATGGATCAGCTTGAACAATTGGAGAAAGCTATCAAGAGACGCGAAGGCGCCTGTGTCTATGGCTCGCCAGAAGTGATCCAAAGATACGGCGAAGAGACCAGGCGTCTCAGAAGCGAGGCTGAATCCATCCGTCAACAAATTGAAGAAATCGACAAAGAGTTGAACAAGGATTTGCAAGATGAGTGATAAACTCGGCTTTTACAAGAAGCTCCTGCTCGAAATCAACCATAACGTCCTGCTGAACCGCATCGACCAGCACGAGCTGCACCAGTTGTTTTGGGAATGCACCCTGCGTTGCAATCTAAACTGCCGCCATTGTGGCAGCGACTGCCGCATGCTTTCAGAACAGGACGACATGCCTTTCGCCGACTTTGCCAAGGTGCTCGACGAGATTCGCGAGCACATGGACCCCTCCAAGGTGATGGTGATCACCACAGGTGGTGAGCCCACGGTACGCCGTGACTTAGCCGAATGCGGCAGAGAGATCACCAAACGAGGCTTCGTATGGGGTATGGTCAGCAACGGCATGCTACTCACTCCCGAGAAGCTTAATGAGTTCGTAGAGGCTGGCTTGAAATCCATCGCAGTCAGCTTCGACGGCTTCGAGGAAGACCACAACTGGATGCGCGGCAACCCTAACAGCTTCAAGAACGTGCTGGTCGCGGTCGAAGCGCTGAAACAGCATCCTTCCCTCACTTGGGATGTCATCACCTGCGTCAACCAACGCACCATACAATACCTGCCAAAATTCCGCGACTACCTGTTTTCATTGGGCATCCGCCGCTGGCGACTGTTCACCGTGTTCCCCTTTGGCCGTGCTGCCAACGACCCCGACCTGAAACTCTCCAACAAACAATTTGTCGAGATGATGGAGTTCATCAAGCAGACCCGTCAGCAGGGCATCATCCGTGCCGACTATGGCTGTGACGGCTTCCTCGGCAAATACGAAGGCGAGGTCCGCAACCACTTCTACTCTTGCAGCGCCGGCATCAACGTGGCATCAGTGCTTGCCGACGGCTCCATCTCCGGCTGCCTCAGCATCCGTAGCGACTACCACCAAGGCAACATCTATAAGGACAGCTTCTGGGATGTCTGGACCAACAAGTTCAACGTCTATCGTGACCGTAAATGGATGAAGACCGACGACTGTGCCAAATGCAAGATGTGGCGCTATTGCCAAGGCAACGGCTTCCACCTGCGCGACGGCAACGGCAAGCTGCAGGTTTGCCAGTACAAGATGATTAAGAGTGAGGAGTGAGGAGTTAGGAGTTAGGAGGAGTTTTCAATTTTTAAAAAAGTCTTTTTATTCTGATTATTATTTTCTATTTTTGCCTAATCAGAATTCCTTCTTATGAAAAAGACTTACAAAACCTTCAAGGATAGCGTCAAGACCATTACCGATTATTATCTGTTACTCGTCGAAGAGACTAAGTCACAACGCCTCGTGGGCAGTACCAACGAGTGGGTCCTTGACAATTATTATATGATCAGTGAGCAGGAAAAAGTGCTGAAGATCGACCTGCAAAGCAAAGATTTCAAGAGGTTGGAAGGGCCTCGCATGGACTATCTGGAGCAGCTGATACACGATTTCCTGATCCGCTGCCATTATCAGTTCGACAAAGGCATGCTTTTCAACCACCTGCTTCAGGTGCAGGAAGATAAGCAGGACTACCTCTCCTACCCCGAGGTCTGCGCCCTGCTCCCGTTGATGAAGTGCATCCTGCTGAAAGACCTGGCGATGCTGTGCCGACAGCTGAAGTCCGAAAACGCCTACCACTACTCTCCCACCGACCGCGCCCAGGCCGACATGGAGAAGCTAGACTTGGCCGCCCGTCAGAACCTAATGATGATGAACCTCTTCAACTCCCTGAAGAAGATGACCAAGCTCCCCGTGTCGGAACTCATCGACAGCGTGAGCTATTCCGAGAAGATGCTCAAGGAAGAGAAGGCAGGCATGTACGACCAAATGTACGATCGCACCAAGGACGACTACCGCGCCATGATCACCCGACTCTGCAAGAAACGCAAAGTCAAAGAGCACGACCTCGTGAAGGAACTGGTGGCAAAAGCCGACGAAAAAGGCGAACATGTGGGCTGGCAGCTCTTCCCGCCTAAGAAATGGAACGCCCGCGCCCATTGGTATGTATGGATCGTGGTGCTGGCTTCGCTAGGCTTGGCCTTCGGCTTCGCCTATTGGGCCTTCGGACTCGGCTCCACTCGCGACATCTGGTTCACCATCATCCTCACCATCTTGATGTGGGTGCCAATGAGCCAGATCATCATCGACCTCTTCAACCAGCTGCTTTATAAGATACACAAGCCTGTCAACACCTTTAAAATTAAATTCAAGGACGGCTTGATCCCTAAGGAATACGCCACCATGGTCATCATGCCGACCATCTTGAAGAACAAGGCCAGGACCGTCGAGCTGCTGGAACAGCTGGAGGTTTACTATCTCTCCAACATCAACCGCGCCAGTGAGGGACAGCGTCTGGAGAGCCGTCCCCAGAACCTCTTCTACACCCTCATCGGCGATGCCGCCGCAGGTCCCAACGAAGACATGCCTTGGGATAACGAGGTGGTGGAAGCCGGTCTGGCGAAAGTCAAGGAACTCAACGAGAAATACGGCGCTCCCATCTTCAACTTCGTGTATAGAAGACGTGCCTGGAGCGACGGCGAGAACTGCTGGCTGGGCCACGAGCGCAAACGTGGCGCCATCTTGCATTTCAACGACTTGGTCTTGGGCAACACCAGCGAAGCCGACAAGCAGAAACGCTTCCGCTGCGAGACCATCAGCGCCTGGCAGCAGCTGGCTGTTCCGGAAATCCAGTTCATCATCACCTTGGACACCGACACCGAGTTAGTGCTTTATTCCGCACAGAAGCTCATCGGCGCCATGGCACATCCGCTGAACCGCGCCCAGCTGTCGCCCGACGGCAAACGCGTCAACGCCGGCTATGGCATCATGCAACCCCGCGTCAACGTCGATGTGGAAGTCACCAACAAGAGCCGTTACGCCCAGCTCTTCGCCGGTCTGGGCGGCCTCGACGTCTATACTACCGCCTCGTTCGAGCTGTATCAGGACATCTTCAACGAAGGCTCCTTCTGCGGCAAGGGCATCTACGACCTGAAGGTCTTCCAAAAAGTGCTGAAAGGCACCTTCCCCGAGAACCTCATCCTCAGCCACGACCTCATCGAGGGATGCCACATCCGCTGCGGTCTCATCAACGACCTGGAGCTGTTCGACGACAACCCGTCCAACTACATCGACGACGCCAAACGTCACCACCGTTGGACCCGCGGCGACTGGCAGATCATCGGATGGCTGCGTAACAAGGTACGCAACGAGAAAGGCGAGAAAGTCAAGAACCAAGTCAACACCATCGGCCGCTGGAAGATCTTCGACAACCTGCGCCGCTCCGTCTTGAGCCTCGCCCTGATGGTCGTCATCATCTTCGGCTTCGCTATTCAACTCCTCACTCCCAACTCCTCACTCCTCACTATCTCCCCCTTCTGGTACGTGCTCATCGCCCTGATCGCCGTCGCCAGCCCCATCGTGTTCTTCATCCTAGGACAAATCACCAAGCTGCCCAGCTTCGGCAAACGATACCACTACTACGCCACCTTGATGCGCGGTTTCCGAGTGATCATCTACCGTTCCTTCGTCCAGTTCGCCTTGCTGCCCAAGGAAGCATGGATGTACACTGACGCCTTGATTCGCGCCTGTTATCGCCTGTGGTTCAGCCACAAGAACCTCCTCAACTGGATTACCAGCGACGAAGCCGCCAAGAGCACCAAAGGCACCCTCGGCGACTATATCGGCAAGTTCTGGTTCAACTATGTCGCCTCCGCCATCTTGATTGCCTTGTACATCCTCAGTCCAGGCAGCGTCCTCGCCCTGATTGCCTTGATATTCTGCGTCGTGGCCTGGTGTGGCGCTCCTTTCCTGATGTTCTGGCTCGGCAAGAAGTTCCCGCAGGACAAGAAGAACCTTAACGCCAGCGAGATGGAAGAAATCAAGCAGTTGGCCAAGGACACATGGCATTTCTTCGACCAACAGATCACGGCGGAGACGAATTATCTCATCCCCGACAACTACCAGATGAACCGAGAGAAGAAGGCTGACTACAAGACCTCCCCGACCAATATCGGCTACTCCATCACCTCCATCATCTCCGCATCGGAGCTGGGCTTCATCACCCAAGAAGAGGCCGTGGATCGCCTCGGGCATGTCATCGACACCGTCGAAAACCTGGAGAAATGGAACGGTCACCTCTTCAACTGGTACCACGTCAACACGCTCAAGGCACTGCCTAACTTCTTCATCTCCACCTGCGACAGCGGCAACTTCGTAGCTTGTCTCTATACCTTGAAAGGATATTTGTTAGAAGTCAGTAGTCAGAAGAAAGAAGAAAGAAGTTTGATTGAGAGGGTTCAGAAGTTGATCGAGGAGACGGACTTCTCCAAGCTGTATAACCCAGAACTGGACGTGTTCAGCATCGGCTACGACTATGGCGCCCATGCCCTCCTTCCCTACCATTACAACAACTTCGCCTCGGAGGCACGACTCACTAGCTTCCTTACCATCTCACAAGGCGACGCTCCTTACAAGCACTGGTTCTGTCTCGACAAGACCCTGGTCCAATACAAGGGCTACAAGGGTGTGGCATCGTGGTATGGCACCCTCTTCGAGTACTTCATGCCGCTCATCTTCCTGCCCACCTACAAGCACACTCTCATGGACGAGACCTATAGCTTCGCCGTGAGGGCACAGAAGGCGTTTATTAAGAATTTAGAAGGAAGAAGCAAGAAGCAAGAATTGCCGTGGGGTATTTCTGAGACAGCCTATAACGAGTTGGACGATGCCCAGAACTATAAGTACCACGCCTTCGGTGTGCCGTACCTCAAGTTCCAGAACACCACGCCCGACCGCATCGTCATCTCGCCTTACAGCTCCCTGTTGACCATAAGCGTCAACGACAAGGCGGTGTACGACAACCTGCAGCGGTTCAAGAAACTCAACATGTACGACGACATGGGCTTCTACGAGAGCTATGACGAGGACGACCATGTGCCGGTGCTGGCCCATTACGCCCACCACCAAGGTATGATCTTGGCCTCACTCGCCAACTACCTCGGCGGCCACTGCCTGCAACACTACTTCATGCAAGAGCCCGTCTTCAAGTCCATGGAGACCCTGTTGAAGGAAAAGGCCCAGGTGCAGCCTTACATCGACCTGAAAGTCACGCAGTACAAGCGTTACCAATACTCCAAGGTGCAGACCGAAAGCGATGCCCGCGACTACGACGGCATCGCCAATGTGCCCGAGATCGGCGTCGTCAGCAACGGCCTCTACACCGTGCTGCTGAACGACCGCGGTTCGGGATTCTCGCGCTATCGTAACATCCTCATCAACCGTTACAGGAAGATCACCGCCGACCATCACGGCACCTATCTATATATTAGGAACCTGCGCAACGACAAGCTCTGGTGCAACACCTATTCCCCACTCGACGTGATGCCGTCGCAATATCGCGTGAGTTTCGCATCCGACAAGGTGAGCTTCATGCGTGTGGATGACGAGATCGAGACCAAGACCGAGGTCACCGTCGTCAAGGATTACTTTGCCGAGATCCGCCGTTTTACCTTCACCAACACTGGTGACATGGACGTCGATCTGGAGATCACCAGCTACGGTGAAGTCGTCATGGCACCGCGTGAGGCAGATGCGGCGCACCGCGTGTTCAACGGCATGAAGATCCTCAGCGAATACGACAACGAGCATGAGGCCCTGATCTTCAGCAAGCCTTCGCAAGACAAGCAAGACGTTTACTACTATGTACTCCACAAGCTCTTCGTCGACCAGCCGGAGTTTACCAACGAGAAGGCCAACTCCAGCCTGGTCAACTCCAACCTGGTGGAATACGAGACGTCCAGGATGAAGTTCCTCGGCCGTGGCGGTAGCATACGTCATGCCCACGTCATCGACAACCACCGCACCTTGAGCAACACCGTCGGCACCACCCTCGACCCGATCATGAGCATGCGACGTCGTATCCATATCCCGGCAGGCAAAGCCGTCTCGGCCTTCATCATCACCGGCTTCGCCAAAGCCAAGGAACAGCTGTACCAACTGGCAGAGCAATACCGCAATTCGGTGGATATCGAGGATGCCTTCAAGAAATCATCGGTCTTCAACAACATGCGTACAGGCATGTCCCTGCTGAAAGGCTCGCAGATGCGTCTCTACAACAGCATCTCGAAATACATCCTCCAGACGGCCACCTTCGGCGACCAGCGTCAGGAGTTACTCGCCAAGAACACCCTCTCGCAAAGCGGTCTGTGGCGCTTCGGCATCAGCGGCGACCATGCCATCGTCCTCATGGAGATCGACGACATCAACAAGTCGGGATTCGCCAAGGAGATGCTACGCGCCTTCGAATACTACAAGGTACACGGCATGGTGCTCGACCTCGTCTTCATCAACGACGTGCCGGGCAACGACCACGACGGCCTCACCCACTTCATCCGCAACATGGCCAACACCGAGCATCTGTGGGCTACCCATGAGCAAACAGGCCAGGTGTTCATCCTCAACGGCAACGAGATCAGCGAGGAAGAACGTATCCTGCTCCGAACCGTTGCACGCATCGTCTTCAACAACCACGAGCGTATCGAGCAACAGCTGCAACGGCTGGAGACCGTCAACCAGAAGTACCAAGACAAGGTAGAGTATCCCGTCATGAAACCCAGCGCCCAGTTCCACGTGTGGAGCTCGCTCGACTTCTACAATCAATACGGTGGCTTTGACCGCAACGGGTGCGACTATGTGGTGACCAACACCAACACCCCGATGCCATGGATCAACGTCATCGCCAACCCGCGCTTCGGATGCATCGTCAGCTCCACCATGGCAGGCTTCACCTTCGCCCATAACGCCCAGCAGTTCAAGCTCACGGGCTGGAGCAACGATATCGTCCGCGACAATGCCTCCGAGATGCTGCTCATCAACAAGAAGCAGTTCATTCCCGCCACAGCACGTCATGGACAAGGCTTCTCCGCCTTCGACGCACAATACGACGAAATCGACGTCAAAGTCCGTGTATTCGTCGCCATGGAACGACTTGAGAAATACTATCAGATCAAGCTTGACAACAAGACCAACGAAGACCTCGACATACAACTCGACATGGTCTATAAACTCGTGTTGGGCAACACAGAGGAGAAGACGGCACGTTACCTCTACTCAGAATGGGATGAGGCTTCCAACAGCATCTTCGTGCGCAACGTCTATCACGACCAATACCGCGACACATGGGTTCAACTCACTGCAGTCAGCGACGACATGGAAGGAAACTTCGACTATTCACTGAAATACCCGAACCGCAAACGCCTCGGCATGACGGTGAAGGTGCCGGCTAACGGCGAGAGCGCCATTGCTTTCATCATCGCAGTACCTGAAGACGGCAAGCGTCAATCAAGCCAATACACCAAGGCGATGATCGATGCCGAATACGACAAGGTAGTCCGTTTCTGGGACGAGAAACTCAGCACCATCCAGGTGGAGACCCCCGACAAGTCGTTCAACTACATGCTGAACCGCTGGTACCTCTACCAGGTCTATGCCTCACGTCTCTTCGCTCGTGCCGGCTTCTATCAAGTTGGCGGCGCCACTGGCTTCCGCGACCAGCTGCAAGACGTGATGAGCTGCCTCTACAGCGATCCAGGCTATGCCCGACGTCAGATCCTCGACCATGCAGCGCACCAGTTTGCCGAAGGCGACGTGTTGCACTGGTGGCACGAGAGCATGCAACTCGGTGCCCGCACCACCTTCAGCGATGACTACCTGTGGCTTGTCTACGTGGCCTATCAATACATCAGCGTCACTGGCGACCTCGACATCCTCACCGAGGAGGTGCCATTCTGCCAAGCCGAGATGCTCTCACCTGGCGAATCCGAGAAGTGCCTACACTATATGCCATCTTACCAAAAAGCCAGCTTGTTCGAGCACCTGCGCCGTTCCATCAACAGATCCATGAGCAGGATCGGTTCGCACGGTCTGCCGCTGATGGGCTGCGGCGACTGGAACGATGGCATGAGCCGCGTCGGTGTCGGCGGCAAGGGCGAGAGCGTTTGGGTGGCCTTCTTCCTATGCGACCTGTTGCCCAAGATGGAGGAACTCACCCAGAAGATGCCCGATGCCGACCTCAGCTATTGCGAGGAGCTGTCACAGTTCCGCGGCAGGCTGGTCAAGGCACTGCAAGACAACGCTTGGGACGGCTTCTGGTTCCTCCGTGCCTTCTTCGACAACGGCAACCCGATGGGTTCACGCAACAACACCGAATGCCAGATCGACCTCATCTCACAGGCTTGGAGCATCCTCACCGACGTCGCCACGCCCGAACAGAAGAACTCCATCTTCCGTGAGACCGACGGACGCCTGGTCAACCGTGAGCACGAGATCATCCAGCTCCTCACCCCTGCCTTCAAGAACTCGGCCGACGACCCGGGCTACATCATGCAGTACCCGGAGGGTGTCCGCGAGAACGGCGGCCAATACACCCACGGTGCCATGTGGTATATCATGGCGCAGCTCAAGGAAGGACGTAAGGACATGGCTTACTTCCTCTATTCGCTCATCAACCCGATCCACCGCACCCAGTCGCTCGCCGACGTGCTCAAATACAAGGTGGAGCCGTACTGTATCGCAGCCGACATCTACAGTAACCCGCAGCATCCTGGCCGCGGCGGCTGGACATGGTACACCGGATCGGCCTCATGGGCTTATAAGACGGGTATCGAGAACATCTTGGGATTCCACAAGGAAGGCAACAGGCTCACCATCACGCCGCATGTGCCGACCGACTGGAACGAGTTCAGCATCTGCTATCGCTATGGCAACAGCATCTACCACATCAATTACAAGAAGGGTGAAGAGAACGCCTCAACCGTGATTGACTTGGTTGATGACGGCAATGAACATGATGTTTTGATTTAAAGGGTCAACCATAAAGCGGCGTCGAGTACGTCATTGCGAGGAGGAACGACGAAGCAATCCTCTGATTCGTCATTGCGAGGAGGAACGACGAAGCAATCCACATAGACCATATTGAGTCTAAATGGATTGCTTCGCTGCGCTCGCAATGACGACTATCGGACCCGCTCGCAATGACGGCTATCGGACCCTCTCTTATGTCGGCTATCGGACCTTCTCCTAATAACGACTATCGGACCATCATCTCGTATGTGTTGACAATGCCGTTGGCCTCTTCCAGGATCATCTTGACCAGCATGCCGTCCGACATGCGGTAAGTCAGATCCACTGAAGAATAGCCGCCACGGGGCACCTTGCCTTTGGCATTGATGACCACATGACGCAACCCGTTGGCCTCTTCAACGGTGGTCTCAGCGTTGTTGTCGATGGCAGCCTGTTCCCAGTTGCCCGATATGCAGTTCAGCAGTGTGGAACGCTGCAACTTGACCATCTTTACTTTGTCGGCGTTCAACTCGGCTTTCTTACCGTCGAGGTTGATCTTAACCTTATTCCCTTCAATATGGAAATACTCGCCTTCCGGCTCGGAATACACCATGGAGAGCTGGTCCTTGCCGTCAAAGGTAAGATGGCCCGCTTTGTTGGTGGTCTTCCCTGAGACCTTGATCACGCGGGTTTGTGTGAAGTCGAGGTCGTACTGTGTTTGTGCAAAGGTTGCCACGGCAAACAGCACCATGGCAAAAGTCAGTATAATTCTTCTCATTGTTTTATGCTATCTAAAAAGGCGACCACATCGCCAACAGTTTCAAATTTTGCCAGTTCCTGATCGGGAATGACGATTCCATAGTCGTCCTCGAGTCGCATGAGCAGCTGAAGGATGTCCACTGAATCGGCACCGAGGTCTTTCTTGATTTGAGCGTCAAGGGTCACCCTATCAGGTGACACACGCAGTTGACGCGCTAAGATTTCTTTTACTTGTTCAAACATTGGTTATTTAGTTTTATTGTTTAGTCAAAATATCGTCGGGTACGTCATTGCGAGGCCTTTGACCGAAGCAATCCAGTTGTCGTTTCTTATGGATTGCCGCGCTCCGCAAAGCTCCGCTCGCAATGACGGCTATCGGCCACCTACTCCTCACTCCTAACTCCTCACTCCTCACTCTTAATACTCATAATGCTCATACCTCATAATAATCTCTTCCATCTTCGATGACAGCGCACTGACCTCCATCTTGTAGGCTTGTTCGACGCATTTCTCCACCGCCACGGCCTTGCTTGAGCCATGGCCTTTCACCACGGTCTTGGAAGTCCCGAGGAGCACGCTACCGCCGTAGTTCTGGTAGTTCATGAACTCCTTCTCCTCCATGAACATCCGCTTCATCAGCAGGGCGCCCAGCTTGTAGATGCCCCTTGAGTAGATGTCCTTCTTGAGCTTCTTCAGCAGCTCCAAGGCCGTTCCTTCCGTGGTCTTCACCAGCACATTGCCCGAGAAGCCGTCGCACACCACCACATCGTAGTTGCCCGACAGCAGATCGCGGCTCTCCATGTTGCCCACAAAATTGATCTCGGGGGTCTCTTGTAGCAAAATGTATGCCTTTTGTCGAATCTCGTCGCCTTTTTCCGCTTCTTTTCCCACATTGAGCATGGCCACACGGGGTTTTTCGATGCCATAGACCTGTTCCATGTAGAGGCTGGCCATGATGGCGAACTGCCTCAGATGGTCAGGGGTGACTTCCACGTTAGCGCCGCTGTCGCAGATGCCCACGATGCCGCCGTTCATGGTCGGCAGGATGGGACAGAAAGCAGGACGGATCACGCCTTTCACGCGGCCGATACGGGTCAGGGCGGCTGCTACCAAGGCCCCAGTGGAGCCGGTGCTTACCATGGCGTTGATGTCATCACGGTCGCGCAACAGACGCACTGCCTTGATCATGGAGCTCTCCCGCTTCAGACGTATCACGTCGATGGGACGCTCGTCGCATCCGATGACTTCGGGAGCATGGACGATCTCCACCCTATCCGCGTCGTAGGTCTTCCCATTGAGATGGTCTTTGATGGTCTTTTCGTCGCCTGTTAATATCAGATACAGATCAGGCATCTTGGCCATCGCCGCCAAGGCACCGTCGATATTGGCTTCCGGACTGTGGTCGCCACCGAAACAATCAATTATTATTTTGATCATTTGTCTTATTTGTTTTAATCGTTTTTAAAAACCACATCGAGATCGTCATTGCGAGGAGGAACGACGAAGCAACCCGAAGGCTCTTCGACTGGAAGGAGAAAATCCACATTGACCATATCGAGTCTAAATGGATTGCCGCGCTCCGCAAAGCTCCGCTCGCAATGACGGATAGTCTATGTGGATTGCCGCGCTCCGCAAAGCTCCGCTCGCAATGACGGCTATCGACCCCCTACTCCTCACTCCTCACTCCCAACTTCTTCCCATAGCACCTATAAAGCTTCACCTTCTTCTCATCAAACCGTTTCCACTGGTTCTGGATGGCGTAGTTGTCTTCCAGGTTCAGGTTGGTGTCGGCATACAGCACCTCGGGACGCTGGAGCATCTTCATCAGGTTGGCCGACACGATGACGCTCACGCCACGGTTCAGCCATTTGGGATCCACGCCGATCAGGCAGAGATCGATGACTGAAGGCTTCTTCAGGGCTTTCAGCAGGCGGATCAAGGTCATAGGCGTCAAGCGGCCGCTCGAGGGACGCACCGCATCGGCGATGCCTGGAAATGCCAATCCGAAGCAGATCATCTTGTCGTTTTCATCCAGGATGACCGCGACGTTCTTCACATCGACCACCATCTTGAAGTTGTCGATCATCATCTTCTTCATGCCCTCCGTGAATGGCACCGTGCCATAGAGCAGCTCGTAGGACTTGTCGAGCAGCTCAAAGATGCCATCAGCATAACGCTTGATGAAGTCGTTGGTGTTGCGTGCTGGTCCAAGATGCAGGTTATAACGCTTCATCACGAAGTCGGCGAGCTTGTCCAGCTCCCCGTCATAGTCCTTTGGGACACGGATGTGACTCCCCGTCCAATCCACTTCCTTCTGGTAGCCGAGCGCTTCCACGAAGGTCTGGTAATAGGGATGGTTGTAGCTTTCCTCGAAGGTCGCTGGCATGTCGAAGCCGTCGATAAGCATCCCTTCCCTTTCCAGGTCGGAGAAGCCCAGTGGGCCGACCACTTCATCCATGCCCAGTCCGACAGCCCAATCCTCTACCGCCTTAAACAATGCCTTCGCCACCTCCAGGTCTTCGACGACGTCGAAACGGGTGAATCGCACCTGTTTCTTGCCGTTCTTCTCGTTGGCGGCCTTCTGGAGGATGCCTGAGATACGGCCTGCCATCACGCCATCCTTGTAGGCGTTGAAATACACGGCGTCACAAATGTCGTTATAGACGAAATCCTGTTTAAAGATCTTCCTTTCATCCATCATCAATGGTGGGGTGAAGTAAGGATTGCCTTTGTATAGCTTCAGAGGGAAGTTGAGGAAGTCCTTCTGCTGTTTCTTGGTTATTACTTTTTCTATTTTTATCATAGTAATTTGGTTTGGGGCATCCGCCCTTGGCGGATGCTAGTTCTATAGAAAACGAGACCTCGCTTTCTATAGAACTAGCATCCCTACGGGATGTCCAATCGTATCAACGATGTTTGGCGTGGAAACAGATGCCGACGCCGTTGGGGCCGCAGTGGCTACCGATAGTTGGGTTGACCACTGTGGTCACCACGTTGAGGTCCTCGCCGAACTTTTCCTTCAGGAGCTGGACGGCCTCGTCGGCGATCTCGGGACAGTCGCTATGACCGACGACCACACGGTGTGCCTTGACGTCTTCGCCGAGCTCTTCGACATACTGCACCAGACGGGCGATGGCTTTGGCACGACCTTTCTCCTTGCCGATGGAGACCATCTTGCCTTCGTCGTTCAAGTAGATGATGGGACGGATGCCGATGAAGCCTCCCATGGTGGCTGCCAAGCCGCTCACACGGCCGCTGCGGCGGAAGAACTTCAGGTCGTCGGCGAAGAAATACATGGGAAACTTCGGGACTTCCACCTTGGCCCATTCCACGATCTCCTCGGCGGTCTTGCCTGCCTTGTACATCTCGGCGCATTCAAGCACTACGTTGTACGACAAGGCGGTGATGCCTAGGGTATCGACGGAATAGAACTTCCTCTCGGGATACTTCTCCTTCAGCTTAGCCACGGCCTGATCCATGATGGTGAAGGTGTTGGACGTGCCTGATGAGAAGTGCACATAGAGGATGTCGTTCCCAGCCTGGAACTCAGGCTCGAAGTACTGGATATAGGCCTCTTCGCTCATGGCGCTGGTGGTCGGCATGGTGCCGGCACGCAGCATGTCATAGAACGAATGGGAATCGAACACGTCGAAGTCGATGTAGGGGTAGATTACTTTGTCACCCACGGTGTATGGCATACTGATCAGCTTGATGCCATACTCGGCACACTCCTTGGGAGTGATGTCGCAATCTGTATCGCTATAAAATACTAACATAAAACAAAAATATAGTCATAAACCGGCTGTAAGCCGCAATTCAAAATGATTTCAAGATTCTTGTATTCTTTTTGGAGATCCGCCACCAAATGTTCGGCTTCTTCTTCAGGGACGTCTTTGCCGTAAAACACCAGCATCACGTCACGGGAGCCAGCATCCAGCTTACGGCACAAGTCCATCGCCGCCTCCGTCCGCACGGGACTGTCGCTGAGCATCTGCTTGCCGCTGTACCCCACGTAGTCGCCCTTATGGACCTCCACCTCCCCTTCTGCGTCACGGATGGCCGTGGAGACGAGACCTGTTGTGACCGACTCCATCATCTCTGTGACGCTGGCGATGTTTTCCTCTACGTTGGGATTGTCGCGGTCAATGAAGCCGATGCCATAATAGCCTTCGCCGATGGTGTTCGACGGCATCACATGGATATCGGCTTTTTTATAGAGTTCGGCGGCCTGTTCGGCAGCCATCTTGATGTTCTTGTTGTTAGGAAAGACGAGGATGTGCTTCGCGTTGATCCTTGCGAAGGCATCCAGGAAGTCCTGGGTAGATGGATTCATGGTCTGACCGCCTGCGATCACCTCATCGGCGCCGATCTCATGAAAAGCCTTGATCAAGCCCTCACCAGAAGCGACGGTGACGATACCGTATTTCTGAGGTGAGAGGTGAGAGGTGAGAGGTGAGAGGTTAGAGGTTAAAGGTGAGAGGTTTTGATTGTGCTGCAGCGACATGTTCTCGATCTTGATTGTCAAGAACTCGCCGTATTGTTGCATCTCGTTGAGGATGACGCCAGGCGTGAAGGTATGCACATGCACTTTCACGATGGTACCCTCACGAAAAGCCACCACCGACTCGCCCACGCGGTTCAGGTAGTCGATGATCACCTGCTCGTTGAAGGTTTCCAAATCGACTTTGGAACGCATCAGACGCAGCAGGAACTCCGTGCAGTAGCCGAATTCGAGCTTGCTGTCCTCGTTGAACTTGTCGAGGTCAACAGCAGGAGCTGCAGGCGCGGAAGTCGGCATCAGTTCCTCTTCGCTGGTCTGGCCGCACAGAGCCTCGTTCATGCCACGGAAGATGCAGAGCAGCCCCGCTCCCCCACTGTCCACAACGCCGGCGTCTTTCAGCACTTGAAGCAGTTCAGGGGTATGGTCCAGCGACACCTGCATCGCTTGGAGCAGGGTCTCGAAATAACGGTTAAGGTCCTGTGTGGCATCGGCGGCTTCAACGCCTTCGCGAAGCACGGTGATGATGGTACCCTCCACAGGAACCGGGATGGCTTTATACGCCTCCGCAACAGCAGCCGACATGGCATCAGCGAAGGCTTTGGTGTCCGCCGTAACAACACCTTGCAAGCCTTTGGCGAGGCCGGCAAAGATACGCGACAAGATCACGCCCGAGTTACCGCGGGCACCCAATAACATTCCGGACGAGGCTGTCTCGGCCGTCATTGCGAGCGTAGCGAAGCAATCCAATGAAGCGTCTGGAGTGGATTTTCTCCTTCCAGTCGAAGAGCCTTCGGGTTGCTTCGGTCGTGCCTCCCTCGCAATGACGGAAGGCGTCAGTGCCGCTTGCAATGACGAGACACCCGCCTTTAGGGTCATCAGCATGTTGTCGCCCGTATCCCCGTCGGGGATGGGAAACACATTCAAGTCGTTGATAAGGTTCTTTTCTCTTCCTAGAGCCACAGCCCCTTGACGGAGCATGGCCGCAAAAATCAAACTATCTAATTCTGTTGTCCTTTCCATGGTTTTTTCTTCAATACACTACGCTTGTAAGCGGGGATTTTCATCAGCTGACGGAAAGCGAACGGCTGAAGCGAATAGGATATCATAATGGTTGACGCCATTCCGATGAGGGTGCTTAGCCCGATGGATTGAATGGCGGGGTGAACTGCGAAAAGTAAGGAGGCGACCACGATGATCAGGATGAGCGCCGAGAAGAAGATGGCCACCTTGTGCCAGGTGAGCACATCGCGGCTGCCCGTCCGGGCTTGGGTAAGCAGCCCTTCGGTGATGAAGATGCTGTAATCCACACCAATGCCGAAGATGAAGGTGGAGATGATGATGTTGATCAGGTTGAACTCCAGCCCTATCAAGGCCATGTACCCTTGCACCATGAACCAGCTGAGCACCATCGGGATGAACGACAGTAGCGCCGTGAGGATGTTGCGGAAGGAGATCAGGAGGATCAGCAGGACGAAGAGCGAGGAGATCCACACCGCGATGTTGAAATCGTCGTGGATGACCTGCACCATGTCCTTGCAGTAATAGAACGGATCCAGGATGAAGGTCTTGGGATTCTTGATCACGGCTTCGGTCACCTTGTCCATGTCGGCAGCCTCCATCGAGACGTCCGTGAACACCATGTACTGGCCGTCGGCGTTGAGCTCGATGAAGTTGCCCAACAGGTTCTCGGGCACGATGCCGCTCTCCATCAGGGAAGCAGGCTCATAGTCGGCTTCCAGCATCCCGTTGAAATCCGCGAACATCGATGGGTCGAGGCCTAGCAGCTTGGCATTGCGTTCCACCAAGGATTCAGCATCTTTCACCCTCTCTTCCGTCCAGAAGGCATTCCATGCGGCAATGCGGGTCTCTTGTTCCTGTTCCGTCACAAACACTTTGGGAATCAAGTCGGTATAGCCATGAACGACTCCTTGTTTCGACAAAGAATCCAAGATGAGCATCAAGGATTGGTCGGCCTCCAGCGCCTCATCGAGATCGGTGGAGACGGTGGAATAGTATTTATGCACAAAGCCGTCGTTGTTCTTGGCGTTGAACAAGGCTTCGCTCTCCATCTCTTCGGGAGAATTATAGTCGAGGTTTCTCAAATCGCTGTCGAAGCGCACCTTGGGTGAGAAGATGATACCCACCACGATGATCGCCACGATGATGGCAAGGAACCATTTCCTTCTGTCGTAAGGCAGGTTGTTGAGCCGAGAGATGTATCGGAAGGTCTTGCCGGTATGGTTTGCCTTGCGTTTCGGCATAAAATGCGGCAAAAAGATCAAGGCGAAGAGTGTGCTACCCATCAAGGCGAAGGAGGCAAAGAGCCCGAAGTCGCGGAGCAGGTCGCTATCCGTGAACAGCAGGCTGCAGAAGGCACCCACGGTGGTGATGCATCCCAGGAACACCGGCGTGGACTCGTCGAGGAGCAGACGCTCTGGATCGCCCACGAAGAAATGATGGACCAGCAGGTGCAGACAGTAGCTGATGGCCACGCCCAGCACGATGGCACCCAGTCCCAACGCCATCAGCGACATGCCACCTTTGATCCAGTAGATGCAGGCCAATGAGAAGGCAGCGCCATAGACGATTGGCACCAGCATCTTCCACAGGAAGGGGAAACTCTTGAAGCAGAAACCCAAGAGAATCAGGATCACAAGCAACGAGATGCCTACCGTGACCACGAGATCCGACTTGATCCGGCCTGCGTTCGACACGCTACCGATGGGGTCGCCGTGTGCCATCACCTTCACATCGGGATGCAAGGCCTGGAAGTCGTTTCTGGCACGGTCCAGCATCTTGGCGAAACGTGTGGCGGCGCCAGAATCCAGCATCTTGAATGCCGGTGCGAGATAGGCTATCGTCACCGTGCTGTCGGAGCAGAAGAAATGGCCTTCCACGATGTTGTAGCCACCCACAGCTCCTTCCAACAGGTCGCCCAGGACGGCAGCCTTCAGGTCGAGGGGGTCGTTGGCGATCATCTGGGTGATGTCGCCCGTCTCGTCTTCCATCAGCATGTCATAATCCTTCTGCATCTGTGCAGCAGCCGTCTCAGGTTCCAGGGCTTTCTCGAAAGCCGGATACGCCGAGGTATCGACAAACGAAGGGACGTGCTCCAGCACGAAGTCCAGGGCATTGAGTGCCATCTCGGGCTCCATCTGGTAGAGGATGTTGGCGATATAGTGGCTTGAGGAATCCACCTCAAGAAGGTATTCCATGAACTCGTCCGTCCTTTCGGCCAACGTCACGACATCGAGAGGCTCGTCAGCGGAGGTCACCTGGATGAAGACCTTGTCCTTGAGGCCAATGGAGCCGAAAGCCAGCTGGCTCTCCACGCTGGATTCAGGAAGCAGCTTGGAGATGTCCTCCTCGTACTTCACCTTCAAACCGAAAAACAGAAAGACCCCGAAAGAAACAGCCATGATGATGTACATCAGCGGCTTATGGGATTTGAAATAGTTGTATATTGGAACAAAAATCCTATGCATAAATCAAAACACTGTCTCAAGTATCAGCTTCATATCCTTGAAAAATGAGTAGTTTCTATAGTACTCGCAGTTGATGCGCACTTTGTCGGGATAGATGACATGGTCGTTGTACCAAAGCGCGATCTCGGTTTCCGTTCTCGGATCGCCGTCGGCTTTGGCTTGGTTCACATATTCCTTGATCATTTCTTCCTCGTGTTTGTATTTCAGCGTGGCTGGTCCTGTGATGCCGGGACGCATCTCGAGGACGACACGGTCCTCCCCTTCCAGCTTGTCGGCATAGCCCGGCACGTCGGGACGCGGTCCCACGAAGCTCATGTTGCCGATGAGCACGTCCCATAGCTCAGGCAGCTCGTCGAGTTTGGTACGGCGGAGCATTGCGCCTTCAGGCGTCACCCTACCCTCGTCGGGATAGGCCACCGAGGGACCTTCGTCTTCCTCATACATGGTGCGGAACTTATGGATCTTGAAACGCTTGCCGTGGCGGCCGATGCGTTCCTGGACATACAACACGGGTGCTTTCGGCATCTTGACTTTGATCCAGATGCCGATAGCGATGAGCAGCCATCCCAGGCCCAGCAGGCCCAGGAGTGCCATCACACGGTCAAAAAGGAATTTTATGGCCCGACCGAAACCACTCATTCAAAAAATGCCTTGCCGTTTTCTTTCAGTTGGGCTTTCAGCGTCGCGGCAGGGATGGCGCATTCAGGCAGACCAAGCGGATGTGGTGCAATCTCGTAGTCCTGATAGAAGAAGACGATGGAGTCGTTTTCGATCCAAGGCTCGCTTTCTGGCAATGGGAATTCAGCACCTTCTTCCAGCACGAGGACATCCTCGAAGGTCACGTCGGTGTCTTCCAACAGGAGGTCAAAATACTGTTCCTTCACGGCATTCTTGACCATCTCATTCAGTGCTCCGGGATTGGTGAACATCGTGTAGTTGAAGCGTTCGCCGGTAGCTTTGTTGAACGAGGCACCTTCCACGTAGGTGTTGCCATGGGCGCCGCCATCATACTCCCAAGTCTCGCGGACGTAGGTGACGTAGCGGTCGTTATCATCGATCATCTTGATGAAGTGTTGGAGATGCGTGTCGGGAGCGCCCGTCTCTAGGCGGAGGAAGTCTTTCCTGTCATACTCCACCATGGCAGCGACATCTTGAGGATCGCCGTCGTAGTTCACATTGAGTTGGCTGGCAATCCACTTGTTGATGCTGGTACGGAGCACTTCATTCTCAGTCACAGGGGCATCCACCTCTGCATAATAACGTGCCATGTCGTCGTTCATCCATTCCTCGACGGCCTCGGCTGGGAATTGAATGCTGTCATCCACCATGATGCTGTTGACGGCGAAAGTATCCTTAGGTTCAACGTTGTTGTTCTGGACAGGTTGGTTGCAAGCCGTCATCATCAAGCAGGCTGCAACTGCGAAAAATAACTTTTTCATATTAGCGTGTTTAATGTTGTTTATCGAATCTTATTGGAAGAAAGACTTTCCTTCTTCAGTGAGGAACTTCTCGATCACCGAATACGGGAAGGCGCATTCAGGCATACCTGCGGCGAAGGCGGCTATCTCGTAGGGGCCGTAGATGAAATGGACGCTGTCGTTTTCAATCCACGGGTCGGTGCCTGGCAAGGGGAACGCCTCGTCCTCGCCGAGCAGCAGCATCATGTCGATGTCGAAGTTCTCTTCCGTAAACTCCTCTCCAAAATGCTGTTCGATGATGCCCTGCTCCACCAATTCACACAATGCGTCGTGGTTCTTGAACATGTTGAACGAGAACCTTGCTCCCGTGTTACGGTCGAAGGTGGCGCAATAGTAGAACGGCATGCCGTGGGCCCCGCCGAAGTAGAGGTAGGAATCCTCCGAGTAGGTGATGTAACGGTCGGTGACTTCCCTCAGCTTCAGGTAGGTCTCCGTCATATAGCCAGGCTCGGTGTTGCCTTCTTCGAGGGAGACTTTCATATCCACCTTCATCAGGTCGAAGATGTTGTCCGAGCCGATGATGGTGTCGATCATCTGGTTTCTCATCCAAGCCAGGATGCTGTCTTTGAGCGCGTGGTTCCTGGTCACGGGTTCGTCCACCTCGCAGGTATAGAATGATTTGTCAGACAAGTACCACATATCGGGATCCAAGTCAGTGAACTGAACGCTGTCGCACACCTTCAGTGTCTTGATGGAGAAGTCGGCGAGTTTGTTTCTATTGCATGCTGCCAGCAAGGTAATGGCGGCAAGAAGGAGTACAAGTTTTTTCATGTTTTTGCAGTTTTATTTATCAAGTTGCAAAGGTACGAATAATTACCAATTTATCAATCACCTTTAATCCGAAGTCTTATTTACTGTTTTTAATATATTCTATCCATTAATTGCCATTTTTCTTCACTGCGTGCGTCGGGACGGCAGCCCTGAAACTGCGACACAAAGGCTTCCCATTCCGCTTGACGCGGCAAAGTGGCCAACCGTGCCATGTCACGCTCCCAATCGAAATCATCCACGGTGTCACAAATCATAAAAAGATGTGTTCCTTTACGGTAAATTTGCATATCGAGAATGCCGACTTCACGCTGTCCGGCTTGAATCTCAGGCCACACATGGGCGTGTGCTTCACAGTATTTTTCAATCATAACAGGATCGTCAACGAGTTCCAGCGTTTGGCAATAACGTTTCATTTTTTTTGAGTTTTAGTGATGAATAAGCCATAGATGACGATGACGACAAAGCATATCAAAGGCAGCACAAAGCTAAGGTTTACAGAAGCGATGTTCCCTAACCCTTTGCCGTCAATAATGCGCGCTTGCAGCGGAGGCAGCACCGAGCCACCCAAGATGGCCATGATCAGCCCTGCTGCTCCTATCTTGGCGTCCTCGCCAGCATCCGTCAAGGCGATGCCATAGATGGTTGGGAACATCAGGCTCATGCAGGCTGAGACCGCCACCAGGCAATTCAGCCCTGCCCTGCCGTCAAGGAAGATGACACCCATCACCAAGACAGCTCCGGCGATGCCCAGATAGGTCAACAGTTTGGATGGATGGATATATTTCAGCAAGATGGTGCAGACAAAACGGCTCACGCAGAAAATCGCCATCGCCACGATGTTATAGCGCTGTGAAAGCACCTCTGCTGCCTGTTCAGTCATGCCTTCACCCATAAAAACGCGCGTGCCATACTGGATGATGAAAGTCCAGCACATGATCTGCACGCCAACATAGAAGAACTGCGCCACCACGCCATAACGATATGGCTTGTTTCGCCAAAGGCGTTTCACCGTTGGGCCAAACTTCTCGTCGTTGCTTTCCTCTTTCTTGGCTTGCGTCTTCACCAACAGCAAGATAATCAAGAAGAAGGCCACTAATAGGGCTCCGATGATGACATACGGGCGACTCAAGACGGTGAGATCGGCACTTTTTACCGCTTCAAACTGATCTTCCGGAAGCATGGCACGTTCCTCAGAACTCAATGGATTAAGCTTGGCTTGGATAAACTGCATCGCCACGAACATGCCCGCCAGCGATCCGATGGGATTAAAGGCCTGTGCCAGGTTGAGGCGCCGTGTGGCAGTTTCCTTACTGCCCAACGAAAGAATATAGGGATTGGCTGTCGTCTCAAGGAATGACAGGCCGCATGTCAGCACAAAATAAGCGAAGAGGAAAGGATAATAGCTACCCATCGCCTTGGCAGGAAGGAACATCAAGGCGCCAACGGCATAAAGGCCGAGGCCCATCAGCAGACCCGCTTTGAAGGAGAACCTGCGCACAAACAAAGCGGCAGGCAGCGCCATGCAGAAATAGCCACCATAGAAGGCTAATTGCACCAAGGCACCATCCGTAACGCTCATGCGGAAGATCTTGGAAAAGGCTTTCACCATAGGATTGGTAATGTCGTTTGCGAAGCCCCATAGGGCGAAGCAACAAGTCACCAAACAAAAAGCCAGCAAATATTTCTTTTCTACTACTTTGTTCATTTTCGTCTTATTGTTAGTAAGATGGCTTCCGGATGAGTTTGACAGAAAGCTAACGCATCATTGACAACGCAGGCGAGATAGCCGCCTCCACCGGCACCCGGCATCTTCCAGGCATGAACCTCTGGCGAAGCGGAATACTTGTCGATAAACGATTGTACACTGCCCTGAATCATCGCCGGGAACATGGCGGTTTGGGCATTGAAAGAAGCTTTATAAGCCGCAGCAAAACCGACAAAATCCTTGTTCATGATGGCCTCCCAGCATTCGTCGGCAGCCTTCGCCAGCGCTTTGACTTTCGTCTCGTTGATATCTTTGCCTTCCACCACCGAGCAACCTGGACGACGCGGCTCCAAGGGGATCATGACGAGGTGCTGCTCAAGCCATGTCAGGACATCTTCATCTTGGCAAGTCTCGATCTTGACTGGCCAATAGAGTTTGTCATAATAATGCCGTGCCAGTCCCGGCATGCAGATGCCAATGCTGTCCTGTGCCCCGCTGACGATGCCGTCGCTGCGTTCCGGGTCGTTCTCGAAGCAGAACACCAACTTGGCCAACATCTCAGGATCCATGTCCGGCAGTTTCATAGGCCAGATCTTTCGGATCATGTTCCGTGTCGAAGTGGATAGTCCACAGCGTTCTCTGATCTCGAAAGTGGGGTTCAACGAAATCGTGATGGCCCAACCCGGAGCATAGCACGAGACGTAAGGCTGGTCGATCCATGTACCAGCAAGATCAAGACGGGTGGGAATCTCGCAGAGGTTCTTTTTCAGTCCCGTTGACGAGCGTGCTTCCAGCCCCTCCGAAGGGGTCCGTTGCAGCACCACGTATTCGATGCCCCTTTCTTCGCAAAAGCGACGTTTTTCCTCCGAAGCGCCGTCCTCGTTGACCACGAAGACATCCGGCTTGACGCGATCCACGGTGTTGATAAAGTCCATGATCCCATCGCCGTCATTGATAAAAGCATCTTTCACATAACGGATCGCCTTCACCATGAAGAGGCGTTCTTGTTCGGGATAAAGGGTTTTATGGTTCTTATAGTGCAGGATGGTCTCATCAGAGCCAATGCCGACATAGAGATCGCCATACTGGGCAGCCTGCCGGAAGAATTCAATATGGCCGCTATGCAAGAGGTCGTAGCAGCCCGAGACAAAGACCCGTTTTGTCATATCACATCGAATATACTCAAATCACTGACAAAAATAGAACTATTTTTCAAACCAAAACAGAAACGGACCCGACAAATCGCCGAGTCCGTTTCTGTTTTCTAAATAAGCCTTGTTTTATTCGATGGCTTCCTTGATGCAGTCCACGATATATTTGACGTCGTCGTCGCTGACGCAGGGACCGCTCGGCAGGCACATGCCCACTTTGAAGAGCTGTTCCGAGACGCCATTAACGTAGGCGGCAGCGTCTTTGTAAACTGGTTGTTTGTGCATCGGCTTCCACAGTGGACGCGCCTCGATGCCTTTCTGGTCGAGATAGACACGCATGGCCTCCACGTTGGCGTTGGGTTCGCAGTCGGTGTGGGCGCTGTCGGTGGCATGCACCACGCCAGCGGCGCCTCCGACGGCACCTTGCACAATGGTTTTATAGGCGTTCTCCTGCCCTTTCACCCGTACCGATGGATCGATCGTGATGGTGTTGAGCCAGAAGTTGGAATCATAACGTTCATCCGGGTTGCCATGGACCTCGATGCCCGGGACCTCCTTCAGCAGCTCCTTATAAAGCTCGAATACATGCTTATGGTGGTCGATATGGTCGTTGACGATGGTCATCTGGCCACGGCCGATGCCGGCACAGATGTTACTCATGCGGTAGTTATAGCCGATGGCCTCATGCTGATAATAGGGATACGCTTCACGTGCCTGGGTAGCCAGCCACATGATCTTTTGCCATGCCTCTGCGTCGGGACATATCAAGGCTCCTCCACCGCTGGTGGTGATCATCTTGTTACCGTTGAAGCTCAACACGCCATATCGCCCGAAGGTGCCCAGCACCTGCCCTTTCCAGCGACTGCCGAAGCCCTCGGCGGCATCCTCCACGACGGGGATGTCATAGCCGTTGGCGACTTCCATGATACGGTCGATGTCGTACGGCATGCCGTAGAGCGCCACCGGCACAATGGCTTTTGGCTTGCGACCCGTCTTGGCGATGCGGTCTTTGATGGCTTCTTCCATCAGATCGACATCCATGTTCCACGAGTCCTTCTCGCTATCGACGAACACCGGCTTGGCTCCCAGGTAGGTTATCGGGTGCGAGCTGGCGCAGAAGGTAAAGCTCTGCACGATGACTTCGTCGCCTGGCTTGACGCCACAGGCGATCAGGGCCAAGTGAACGGCGGCGGTGCCGGAGTTAAGCGCGGTGACGCGCTTTTCCAAGTGAGGAGTGTGGAGTGAGGAGTGAGGAGTATTCACGAAGTCCTCGAGGTCCTTCTCGAAGCCGTTTACATTCGGGCCAAGCGGCACCACCCAATTGGTGTCGAAGGCCTCTTTGATATACTTTTGTTCAAGACCAGCTTCGCTCATGTGTGCGAGGCAGAGGTAAATGCGGTTGGTTGGCATATATTACTTTGTATTTACTTTGTATTTACTTTGTACTTACTTTGAACCTACTTTAAAGTTAGTTTGTAGTTACTTTGAAGTTACTTTGAAGTTGCTGAAACCCTAATATTTACTAGCTTTTAAGCCTATTCTGAAGTGTTTTACTTTGTAGTTACTTTGTAGTTACTTTGTAGTTACTTTGTAGTTACTTTGTACTTGTTTTATAAATAATCGAATAAGAACGTTTGGGATCATGAGCATTGCCATTAGCCTTAATAATGCCCATGTCTATCATTTTATTTAATCTGATTGTAATGGTCTTGTTTGTTCGATTTGTGAAAGCTTCCAATGCAGCTCTGCTCACGACAGTGTTACTCGCCATGTAAACCAACATCTGTCGCTCCAATTCATCAAGTTGCAACCAAATCTCTTCCCCTATTTTTCCCATAGCATAATCTTTCTGGCGCATATTACGCATTACAATATTATTTTTTAGAGTCAGTTTGACCGATTGTTCTGGCTCACTATAGATAGGATCGTCCAAGAAAAACTTCTCCATGTCGGCATAGATACGCTTCACGCCTTCGTTCAGTTCCCTTACCCATCCGAAATCGGTAAGCACGCGTGATATTCTCGGGTTACGTGCGTATCGTGTTTCCTTGATGTTGTCAACCGTGACAATGTTTGGCAATTTCCCAGGGCTTGTTATTTCCAATCTGTCATCATACATACTTACCAGAATGTATTTACCAGTCATTGCATATTCGCGATGCGTCACTGCATTGACAACTCCCTCTAGCCAAGCGAATTCAGGATATTCTGGAACTATTTGGAACTTACCTGTTTTCTTATCCAGGGCCGTAAACTCTCGCAATTGGGTAGCGATAAAATCTTTGGCTTTTTCTATGATACGCAGGATGGGAAAATCCAAGTTCTTGTCACGTATGATATTGATATCCGTGCCCGTTTTTGCATAAGTGCCGTCATATCTGACAAAACGTATTCTGCAATTCGGATAGAATTGCTGTATGTTTCTAGCAAACAGCAAGACGGCAGCATTGGTAAGGCGTTTTGTCCCACCTTGCTTTTTAATAAAGCCTCTTGCACTCAACAACTGCTCATAGGGCACACCGTCCGCTTGAAGAATCCCACGGTATCGTTCCAACAACTCTTCATCAAGATCTTCGATGGTTGCGTCCAAGTTGCATTCATCCTCATAATGACGGATGCTTTTACTATATTCAAGATTACGAAGGTCTTCGCCTTTCAGTTCTTTCGTTCTATCTCCTATCCGTAAGAAGGTGGAATCATTGATGGTCCTGATGATCTGATCGGGACTAGCATCTATATGCAACAGAAGCACCCTATCAGCAGCCCCTTTATCATTGACGAAATCCAAGAACTCCTCTTCATATCTCGGCATAGGTTTGCAGTACTCTTTAGGTGCCAAGATGAAGTCGTTAATCTTCTTCTCGTCACATCCTTTCACACCTTCAAGCTTGCGAGTTTTGTCATCCACACCTATTGCTATCGTCCCCCCTTCAGCATTGGCAAATGCGGAAATATGCATAGCGAGATCAGATGCCTTAATCTTCGCTGACTTGCGGTCAAAAAGCTTGTTCTCATCGGCTTGAACTATATAGTCAAGTGTAATTAAGGGATTTATCTTGGATTGAACTGACATTTTTTCAATTTTCAATGGGTTTAGAAAAAGCAAAGATAAACAAATATTCAAAATAGACGAGAACTAATCTTTACCACAACCCATCATATTCCGTTCAAATAAGGTCATCTGGCGCCTCACAACTTTTGACCGATGACTTCGCTTTTTTTTGCTTGCAAAAACATGGGATTTTGAGTTTATAGATTAGGGGTTAGAACAAGAACCACCCGTATGACTTCCGTCATTATTTCATTGCAACACAGGTCTAAAACTATAATATTCCTCATCATCAAATACTTTGATTTCAGATTCAACTTCAATCCTATGTCCATCAGGCAATGTAATGACCTTGTGGTTATCTTGCAAAAACACAGCCATTAGTTTTTGATTCTCCCTATAGGATTCAAACAAGGTTTGAGATAGAATGACAGAATACAAGAACTTCTTTTGAAACCCTTCAAAAGATATTGGTCCATTTGCCCGGCTGCTGTACAAATCAATTCTTCTTGAGGACTCATCGATACTATACAAACCATGAGCAAAGCTGTCTCTTAACACACCATAATAGTTTTCTTCAATTAGATGGCCAAGTTTTAGTCCCTTTTCTATCAATGGAGTGATTACTTCATTATTTAGGATTATCCATATGTTATCTTCAACACTCAACCTCCACTCATATCCTTTTCCACAAGCCAAATGAGTAAGCCTAACCAAATGCTTCAAATAATAGCTGGATTGCCAAAGATGAGCGTAAATCATCAATTCGATCGACAAGAAATCAATGCCTTCCTCTCCTTCGTATTGAAAACCATCTTTCTTATAATTTCGATTCAAATAATGAACATAAAACTTCTGTCTTGACAAATCTTTTCTAAATCCAGACATGTCTTGTAAAACATATGGCAATAGTTTGGTGTTTTCAAAACTCTCATAATAATCTCCACCCACAACATATGCTATAAAACCTTCAGGAGAAACATTGTTCGCGACATTAACGATTTCGTTAACTGCTTCACGAACATCTTGAAATACATCTGTCAAATGTATCATTATCCTCCTCCTCTTTACAGTTCCGCACCATCAGTCACATTATGTATTGACAAGTAGCCTGGTTGCCGCTTCTTTGGCGTCTTGCTCATTACGAACCGGTCTGTTTTGACCAACAGATATTGCTGTGCCAGTTTTGATTACATCAAAATGAAGCGCCCGTTCAGAAAACTGCACCTTAATTTGTATTTGATCAAAGCGGCCGCCCGACAAGGACAAGCCGCTCAACATTTTTTAATGATTTCCGCAAGAATGGCTTCTTATATCTCCTCCCCTCCATACTCCATCCGTCGCCCCAGTACCGTGGCGAAGATGATCTTGATATCCGTTCAAAAGGAATAATTGTGCAGATAATAACGATTGATGCGGACCTTGTCAGGGAAGATCACCTTGTCGTTATTTGATGGTAGGAATGGGAATTAAAGGCTACAGCTTATACAGATTCACTCCTTTCAAATACTGTTCCTGCACCTCTGCCATCTTGATGTTTTCCTTCTTGCTCACTTTGGAATAGAAATATTCATTGGAGAGAATGGCCGTGACGAAGTCTTTGATTTCGTAACGAAGGCCATCGCCGGCAAATGTGTGGAAGAACTTCTTGTTTTGGTTTGGATCCTCATAACGCAACTCGAAGTAATCTGTTTTCCACCATGGAGCTGGAACGTATGCATAACCTTTTGTACCTGCTACTACCAGGTTGCCTTCGGTTTTTACGCCAAGACCAACTTGGAATGAGGCCACTGCCGATGGGAATCTGAACACAGCCTTGGTGAACATGTCCACTTCATTCTTCATCTTAGAGTAGAAGTTGATGTTCTCGTAGCCAGTTCCTAGAAGTTTGAAAATAGGAAGCAAGGGGAAACAGGCATTCTCGTTCATACTACCACCCCAATAGTCTTTGTTTAGCTTTTCGGATGATTCGTCAGTAAGCGTAGTAACCGAAGCATTTACCTCCACGATATCTCCAATGGCACCTGATTTGAGCAACGAAACCAAATGTCCAAAAGCAGGACAATAGGCGGTTTTTAATGCCACCATTAACACTTTCCTTTTTTCTTCTGCCAAGTTGTATAGTTCTTCGGCTTGAGCCTTGCCGAATACAAACGGCGTCTCGCACAGCACATGCTTTCCTGCATTCAGGGCGTTCTTTACATAGTCATAATGGGTGTAGTGAGGTGAGGCTATATAGACTGCGTCGCACTGTTCATACAGATCTGTTTCCGATCCTGATGGTTTCAATTCGTATTGTTTACAATAATCTTCGCATTCTTCCTTATTGGGATTGTATGCTGACACGATGGCATTGCTGTTGACAAATTTCGATTCAGGAACAAAGCGGCTGGCAATACTACCTGTACCAATGACACCTATTCTCACCATCGGGCGCTCTTCACGCAATTGGGTACTGCTTATTCCTTGTGTACGGGGAAGATAAACCACCTCACAATACTCCTTGAGGTAATCGAAATAGCCCTCCCAGTCTGATCCAATGGCAAAGATATCAACGCCATATTTCTGAATATCATCAATCTTTTGGCCTTTGTACTCTTCGATGATAATCTGATCTGCGAGGCCTGTGGCTTTCACGGCTTCAATGCGTTCCATCACATTGTTACAGGTGCTCATCTTACCCCGTTCCAAATCGAAATTGTCGGTGGTGACACCGACAATTAGATAGTCGCCTAATGCTTTGGCACGTTCTAAGAGACGTTGATGTCCATAATGGAAAAGGTCGTAGGTTCCGTATGTAATTACTTTTTTCATTTTTTATCAAATCCAAGTATATCCCATCAACTTTTTTTGTGTTTGATTAATCCACACTTGGCAACTGCACAAATTCAAGCTCAGGATATTGCTCAAATAATCTATCGGCAAGCATTTCTTCTTTCTTATTATATAATCGTGTAATCCCTGACTTAATTTTACGGGCAGGAACCCCTCCCAACAGAATTTTTGTCCCTTCACTGGAATAATCTTTATTCAATAGAGTATTACACGCCACAACGCTATCATTTGGCACCACGGATCCAGGGTTAATTGTAACTCTATTACCCACCCATACGTTTTCTCCTATATGAACAGATTTATTCCGTCTTGAAACCATCCTTTCTTCATCTAGGATATAATGAAAATTGGTGTCAGAAATTTGACATTGCCAAGAAATCTGGACGTTACTCCCAATAACAATTGAATGAGTACACATAATTGTTGACTCAACATTTATCAATATATTCTCATTCAGCTTTAAACACCCTTTAGCTTTTACACTCAAGACCGTTCCGTTACTAAATCTTATATTGCCGCCATATACATCCAGCTGTCCTTTTATACAAAACCTAGTTTTTAAAGGAAAACCATGGCCAAACAATGATGAATTATTTTGGCCAACCTTTATCATTCCCGGAAATACAGGAACATGAATATAACCTCTACCACATGTATGTTTAATATCCACTTTTCCATACATGAAAATTGGCAATCTCACTGCCTGTTTAAAAGGAAATAGTTTTAGATTGATTATGATTGTTTTGAATAGATTAATAAAAACAAACTGTTTAAGCCACTTCATACTAACTTACTTCTTAATATTGTAGAAGATATGCCATCTGTATGATCCAAATAAACCACAGAACATCCAACCTCAGCAAACTCTTTTTCATAATTATTCCATGCTTCTGTCCCTTTCCAATCAGAACCAACAAAAACCACATCTACACCAAATTCTTTCACGGGTTTTATTTTATCCATATCAACTTGTGGAACAACCTTATCGACATATCTGATAGCACCCACTATTTCCATTCTGTCCTTTTCGTTGATGATTGGATATTTATTTTTTCTCTTAAAAGACAATTCGTCAGTAGTTACACCAACGATAAGAAACTCGCATTGTTCTTTTGCCCTACGCAAAATGTTCAAATGGCCGATATGAAACATGTCATACACACCTGTTGTATAACCAATTCTGTATTTCTTTTCCATCTTTAATAATAGTTTATTCTTTCCAATAAAAATGTATATAACTTTGTTCTTTAGGAACACGTTCTTTCTCTGGAGGCAACTGCATATAATCTTTATATCTATCACGTAACACAATATCCGTTCCATTCATAACAAACGCCTTCATATCTTCAAAATCCACCATTTCACAAGTCTGAAATGTTGATTTTAGATGGTGTTTTTTTTCATTTAAGCCACGAACATTTGACAGCGATGACCAATACGGACTAGTATCAAAATCGTATGTTTGCATAGCTTTGTTTAATTTTACGACCAACACTCTTGCAACACATCCATTCAGTGTTATAATTTTCTTTACAAACAATTTGATTTTTCCAAAAGTTGAAGGGAAAGAGGAGTATTTGGCAAACGCACCCCTTGCCACAAGTAACAGCCGTCTGAGACGTATTACCTTTTTGTATAATCTATAGATTTCTTTTTCATCCTCAGGCATGCCGTCAGCCGGGAAAATATCAATCCACACACCCACGTCTTTTGGTAGCCACGGAATTAGAGAAACCATCGTGGTGCGCTTGCAATCATATACCCGGGCAAAACCCAACATATAATCTTTATTCTTTTCGAGACAAGCTATTTCATAATTATCCGATTTAAACTCATTGCAGAACCGAGTGTAATCTTTGCGTGGCATAATAATGTCAATATCGTCGTCCCAGGGAATAAAACCCTTGTGTCGCATTGCACCTATTTGAGTTCCTCCATATAATGAATAACGTATGTTATTATTCAAGCAGAAACCATGAACATCCTTCAGAATATTTAATTCCTCGCCCTGAAGCTCCTTAAGAGTCAACTCTTTCATATTCTAGTTATTTTAATTCAGATAATCAGATAAACTTTTTATCACGTAAATCAAGAAATGCATTAATCAATTGGTCATAGTCTTTCTCTGTAAGGCAACCAATATGTCCCACACGGAACACCGTATCCTTCATATCACCACCATTAGGACAAATCCACATACCATATTCGTTTTTAATCTTCAAAAAGATTTCATTAGCAGATTGGGTGGTGGGATGTAACGGTGTCACAGCATTACTCAAACTTTCGCTAATAATCTCGAAAGGAAGATTATACTCCTTTATTTTGTTGCGGAAATAATTTGCCAATCGTGCCGTGCGCTCAATCTCTACTTTGTCACCACCTGCCGCATCAATCTCCTTCAAACGGACATTGATTTGACGAAGTACACCCACGGCCGGTGTCCATGGTGTTTGTCCACGTTCCTGATTCTTGAGGGCAAGCTTTAGGTCGAGATATTGGCAGCAACATTTGATGTTTTCGATTCTTTTCAATGCCGATGGAGCCAAAGCCATCACCGCAATACCAGGGGGGCATGCCAGGGCTTTTTGGCTGCCTGTTATCATCACACTAGCCCCCAATGCGGCCATATCAAACGGGTCACAGAGAAAGGTACTAATGGTATCAACAATTAAAAAACAGCCATTGCGTTTACAGAAATCGCTCACAAGGTTAATGTCATAATGAACACCCGTTGAAGTCTCATGCTTCTGTAACAGAAATGCCGTATAACCCCTTCCCTCGTATGGAGCAAGGTGTTCTGGTTTCAGAGCCTTTCCATGCTCCAATTTAATTTCCGTAAAAGGAATTTCATGCAAAGTAAGCAGTTGCACAAAACGTTCACCAAAAGAACCGCCATTGATAACCAAAGCCTTATCTTGTTTGGTCAAACAATTCATAATGGCGGTCTCCATACCACCAGAGCCAGAACAGGTCATAAACACTACACGGCTGTCATCGGTAGTATGAGCAAACTTCTTGATAAGTCGTTCATTTTCAAGCATGAGTTCCGAAAACTCCGCCGTCCTGAAATAAGGCACTTGCTCGGCACCAATGGCCAGTACAGCATCACTTGACTGTACCGGGCCAACTGTGAAATTTATCATATTCTTATTCGTTTACGTAATAGGCTTTGTAATCGTGTGAAGGTACTTGTTTCTCCACAGGAGGAGGTGTCATATAATCACCATAATACATACGAAGGAATTGATCGTAACCCTTAATTATCTTACATTTCACACCATCAAAGTCAACATCAATAAACTCATCAAACAACTCAGATGGGAAATAGAAGAACTTGTTGAAGCCGCATCCGTTGTCCCAAATACAAATATTCTTTGTCTTTTGACCATTAAATTTTGTCAGGTGTTTTTCTAATTTTCTTTCTATCGAAAAAGAAGAGCATGGTAATAACAATAGCTTAGGAATAAATTTAGCAAACTTGCGCAATGGAGAATCTGTATCCAAATAACGAACAGTCTTAAAATGATATAAATCAACTAGTCGCTTTCTTTTCTTTTCCCATTGTTTCAAATCAGAATCCGGTGCGTTATCATAAGGAAAAATTGAAATCCATAAACCTATAAAACCTCTTTTTTTATAATTATCAAAGAAAACCTTGGTATTTTTATTATAGACTTCTGTTAAAATCTTAAAACAATTTTTGTCTTTAAACGGAGTATAGACAACATACTCTGGATTGTTATAAATTTGTAGAAAACGATTATAATCTTCACGCGGCATCATGATATCCACATCATCATCCCACGGAATAAAACCATGGTGACGTATAGCACCTATCATTGTACCCCAACAAACCGAGTAATTAAGATTATTCTCCCTGCAACAAGAGTCAATGCTCTGCAAAGTCTTAACCATAATGTTTTTTGATTCTTCAAACGATATTTCTCTCATATCAAATCTTATTTATAGGTAAAACAGTCATTGGCTGAGTATTCAAAAGCATTGTACCCCATGTTAATCCAAGACCAAATGAAGAACATAATAGAGTCAGCGGACGTGAAGTCAATTCATCACCAATCTCTGAAGACATTAACATTAATATGGAAGCTCCACCCAAGTTACCAAACTCTTGAAGGTTATATGGCACTTTCTCTACTGGCAACTTTAACTTCTTCACTAAGCGATCAACAATTAGTTTGTTGGCTTGGTGTACAAGGAAGTAATCCACGTCCTTGTCTTTGTCCAAGCCCTGTTTTTCCAACATCTTCTTCACACTGATTGGTGGCTTGGTAATGGCAAAGGAGAACACATCCATGCCATTAATGAGGGCATCCTTAGGCGCACGAATAATGCCATTGCCAAAATCTTCTTCAACGAATGATTCAGGAGTTACTGGGTGGCGATAGCCGCCGTGAGGAGTCATCAAAGCCTGATAGCCAGAACCCATCGTATTGAAATCAATAATGATGTCAGCAACCGTTGGATCATACTCCAAAGCCAAAGCTGTTCCACTGTCCCCAAATAACGGACCGCGGCTCTTGTCGTTGGGATTGCCCATACGCATAGCGGTGTCTCCCACCAAAATCAATGCACGTTTGGCTGTTCCTGCTGAAAGCATATTGCCAGCCACGTTGATGCAATACATGCAACCGCAGCAGCCCATCGGTACATCCAGCACAAAAGTGCTTGAAGGCAAGCCCATTCGATCTTGCAATATTGCAGAAGTTGGAGGCGTTTTGTAATCGCCAGTCACTGACGCAAACAGCAATACATCCACACTTTCTTTCTCCCAACCTAAACCTGCCAACAAACGTTCACCTGCATCTAAGCACAAGTCGGAAGCACAAACATCATTTGGGGCAATATAGCGGTTCTTAATACCCACTGTTGCATCAAAGGTGTCAGCCTCCTCTTGTGTGAAATATGGTAGTTCGGCTGATTTAACAGGATGGTTAGGCACTGTTCCTGTCACACCGCGAACAGCCACATTTTTTATTTCCCAGTAAGCCATATATACATGTTATAAGTTAGAGGGCAATGTCATACTTAGCCAATACCGCCTTGGCATTGTCGTAAGACGTGAATTCCAAAATATCTTCTGCATCGAGCATGATGTCAAATTCGTCTTCCACCGACGAGGTGAGGCTCAGTTGACGAACAGAGTCCCAACCTTCCACGTTACATTTATCAAAATTGTTGTTCAGAGCAGATTCTTCAACAGAGAACACTTCACAGAAAATTTTGTTGAGTTTTTCTAAATTTGTCATGATGATTTTTTTTATTGATTGATTACTTTTCCAGCCTCGTTGCGCAATATCTCTTTCACCACCTGCACCTCTATGCGCTGATGGAATAGGTGGGTTTTCTCTTCGATGAAGGCGGGCAGCACCTCCTGCAAGCGGGCATCGGTCACCAGCACCACCAGCCTCTCATCGTCGCCCTTGCAGTAGCAGTCTGTCTTATATTCAGCCTTAATCATTCGCTCCACCTCATCGAGGCCGATGCGCAGGCCGTAAATCTTCAAAAAGCGTTTCAGGCGGCCAATGATGAAATAACAGCCGTCGGCATCACGTCGGGCAAGGTCGCCCGTGTGCATCACACCATGGTTTTCGTCGCCTTTCAGCAAATCCTCTCTACAGGTTGCATAGCCAAGCGTCACGTTCTCGCCACGATACACCATTTCGCCCTGCGCTTCGCCCTCGAAGGTCTCGTTGCCATTGTCATCCACAATAGAAAGCTGGCCACCTGGCTCGGCAATGCCGATACTGCACACCTTCTGCAAAGCCAAATCAGAAGGCAGATAGGCCATGCGTGCGGTACATTCACTCTGGCCGTAGGTGGCAATAAACTGCTTGCCCTTTTCGGCAGCATATTTGGCCAAGGTATTCCACATCGCCTCGGTCAGTTTGCCACCGCCTTGGGTGATTACCTTCAGGTTGGGCAAGTCCATACGGGTGAAGCGCATTTTAGCGAGAACCTCATAGCTGTACGGTACACCCGTATAACTTGTAGCCTCTTTCAGCGTAGCCCAGAAGCCTTTGTCCAACAGCGAGCGACCACTCAGCAGCAAGGTGGAACCAGCCAAAAGATGCGAGGCAATCACCGAGAGACCCATAGTGTAGTGCATAGGCAGGATGGCCATAGCCTTCTCCGTGCCATCCAGTTTGAACAATCTACGTACATTGTCAGCATTAGCCTCGATATTGCGATAACTGTGGCGCACCAACTTGGGGCTACCTGTTGAGCCACTGGTAGGCAGCAGTAGTGAAAGCTCGTCATACATCGGGGTACGCTTATTACCTGTCTTCACCAAGCAATAGCTCCAAGCGGAAAATACCACTTTCCTGCCTTCAGCTTTGGCTTGCGGCATCCAAAGGTATTCCGGCTGATACAACTCATAAAGGTGATTGTACAATCCTTCCTCGGTGGCAGCGCTGATGATGAGCGGCACAATGCGGTTGCATAATGCTGCGGTATAGCCCAGCAACGAACCGATGCAGTTCTCCGAAAGGATGAATATCAGCGACCGCTGCGGCAACTTGGCAAACACGGCAGCAAAGTCGCAAATCTCTCCGTAGGTAATGGAGCGTTCGCTATCGTCGATAGCCGCGACCTTGTCTTTTGGCTTCTTATTTAATCCAAGGAACACCTGATCAACTTTTAGTTTTTATTTTTTTACTTTTAACTATATTATGGCTCCGCCATCGATGCCAATAATCTGTCCTGTCATATAAGACGATTGGTCAGAGGCAAGGAACAGGCACAGGTTGGCTACTTCTTCAGGGTTGGCAAGCCTGCCAAATGGCACATCATTTATCTTGTGGGCAAACTTCTCTTCCAGCACTGCCTTGAATCGTTCTGACCCTACCATACCGGGAGCAATGGCATTGACACGGATATGGCTTTCAGCCAATTCCTTGGCAGCCGACTTGGTGGCTGCTATTACCGCACCCTTAGTAGCAGCGTAAGAGAGTTGGCCTTTTGATCCCTTCTCACCCACCATACTAGCCATATTGATGATGGAGCCGCTTTGCTGACGGGTCATAATTCTTGACACCAACGACATCAAGTGAACCAACGCGACTACATTCACGTCCAGCATCTTGCGGAACTTATCATAGTCAATCATCGGCATCAGCTCGTATGAGATAAGACCAGCAATATTGGCTAGCACATCTATACGGCCATGTCCCTTTTTGATAGCCATTACAACATTTTTCACAGCTGCAAAGTCACAAATATCCAATTGGATTGGAACGATTCTGCCACTATTTGAAGAGAATTCATCCACCCATTCCAACCCTTTGATGTCAGCGGCATACACCACTGCTCCTTCGTTAGCAAAAAGTTTTGCTGTGGCTTGTCCGATACCTGCTCCAGCTCCAGTGACAACAGCCACCTTACCACTTAAAATAACATTCATAACTATTAAAAAAGAGTTTTACCACCATCAATAATTAGTGCATGACCTGTAACAAACGATGAAGCATCTGACAAAAGATACACAACTCCCAAAGCCACTTCACGTGGTTCACCATATCTTTTCATTGGATAGGTCTGAATATCCTTTTGCCTATCTTCCTCAGAGTAAGTGCCCGGTTTAAGCAATCCAGTATTAATCATACCCGGATTAACGCTATTGCAACGTATGCTTTGAGATGCCGATTCTAAAGCCACATTTTTCATAAACACCTGAAGAGCACCTTTAGAAGCACCATACATTGCATTGCCAAAGGCAGTGGTAAACACCCCTCCAATAGACACGGTGAATACAATTGACGCCCCTTTTTGGAATTTCTTATTCTTCAATAAACGTTGTGTTAGGAAAACAGGTGCCAATGTGTTTACCGATAGTATACGGTCAAAATCATACTTATTGATAAATTTAACAGGCATAGGTTTGGTCACACCAGCATTACTAACCATCCCATCAAGTTTATCAATTTGTGCAACCAAACTATCAATGTCATTATCTTGAGTAAGATTTGCTAAATAATAGCAATGACTATCATTATTATCCAACAATTCAAGAGTTTTTTTTAAACCCTCTTCGTTGATATCTGTCAGTATTAATTTAGCACCAAGTTTCGAACATTCAATTGAGGTTGCACGACCTATTCCTCCCGCTGCACCTGTAATGAGTATGGTCTTATCTTGAAGTGAAAAAGGGTTATAATTAATCATTGATCTTGGTTTTCACAATTTTAAACAAATCTTCAATAGTAACTGAAGATGACATATCATTAGCATTGAGTGCCACGCCATACTCTTCATCAACCATTGCAATGATAGATAAAGCTATTAGCGATGAATACTCTTCCAAATTATGAAATACGGTTTCGGGAGTGAATTCGCTCAATTCTGTGTCGTCAAATTGTTCAGCGAAATGCTCAATAAATTCTTTAATCTCCATAACTGATTATTATTTAAGTTAATAATTACATAAGTTTCTTTGCAGGAATGCCCATCACTGTCGTACCAGCTTTCACTTTCTTTATCACAAAACTTAAAGCCCCAACATGCGCACCGTTTTCAACAACCACCTTATGGCTGATTACTGCTGATGTGTGAATATTTACATTGTCCTCAACAATCACACCACCTACACAGGTCACGTGAGTGTCTATTCTGTTCCAATTACCAATTATTGCATCATGACCAATCACCGTATAAGCTTGGATCATATTATAGTCACCGACCACAGCATCATTTCCTATTACGGTATATGCACCAATAAAATTACCTTTCCCAAGCTTAGCATTAGTTTGAATACGAGCTGTCTTGTGAATTAGACCAATAAATTCACCGCCACGATTAATGATTTCCTCCATACAAGGACGGCGCGCTAAACCTCCAATGGAAGAAACAAACACATCGTTTGATTCTGGTTGATAGTCTCTAATAGTTCCGATAACAGGAGGATAATTAGGATAGCCTTCCAAAGCAGCCAAATTGTCATCAATAAAACCTTTGATGACGAAAGACTCACTATAGCCAATACTCTCGATGGCGTTACTGAATATTGTACGGCCCATTCCACCTGCCCCAATGATAACTAAATTCTTCATATAATCTTAATTATTTCCAGTAAATGCCTCCATTGTTGCTGCGCTAGCAGAATTAATATCCTTTCTCATAAGCACATTCTTGATGGTGATGAGAATAACCTTTAAATCTGTCCATAGTGTGCAGTGATCCACATACCACACATCAAGTTTGAACTTCTCCGTCCAGCTAATGGCATTGCGGCCATGACACTGCGCCCATCCTGTAATTCCCGGTCTTACCTCATGACGACGTTTTTGTTCCACATTATACAAGGGCAAATACCGTACCAGCAGAGGTCTGGGGCCAATCAGCGACATGTCACCCTTAAAGACATTTACCAACTGCGGCAATTCATCAACCGAAGTAGAGCGCACAAATTTACCAATTTTTGTCAAACGTTGTGCATCAGGCAATAATTCTCCATCATCACCCCTTTCGTCAGTCATTGTCTTGAACTTGATAACTTTAAAGATCTTTTCATCTTTGCCAGGACGTTCTTGGAAGAAAAAAGCGCCGGCACCTTTGTTGGCAAAATGGAGGAAGATGGCAACCAATAAGATAAACCAACCAATACACAATAGTGCAATGCTGGAGATGAGGATGTCTAAGAGACGTTTAAAAAAGTGTTTGTACATGCTTTTTTTATTTTCAACATCGAAAAACGCAAATAACTGCGAAACAATTATGTTTTTTCCGATTCTTTCGGGACTTTCGATGTTAATTAAATCCCAATCTATAGTGTCACTATTGATGCAGTTGTCCAATCAATCGCCTCATCCGCCTGCTGCACCCCAACAAACTCCATATCGTCAATCAGATGCATCATCTTTTGGAAGGCATTCTTTTTTCCAAGATTCGCTTTTAAGCATCTTGTATAACGCGCCTTTAACGTTCCTTTTTCTTTGTAATACGCCTCGTATGACTCCCGAGATTGTATAGTTTTATGCTCTGGCACTAAATCCCCTATATGGAAATAGCACATCGCATACGAGCTTTTTTTCATCTCCTTCTCCACAAAACCTAATGGGAAGAATCTGAAATATCCACCACCAGAATATGCCATCTCCTTTCCCAGCACCTTGGTGGTACATACCGGGAACTCTTTCAAGCGAATTCCTTTATAATTCACTATACAGGGCGTTTTTTGTCCAAAATGCGGAAAACCGCCAAAGTCCCTTGCCGCAGGGAAAATGGAAGCGTCTCTTTCGATGCCGTTTTCTGCCAAAATCTCAAATGCCCACTTGTTTTTCTCACCAATGGAAAACGCAGGAGCACGATAGCTTTTCACCTTTTCGCCAATACATTGTTCAAGGCTATCCACTGCTTGACGAGTATCTTCACGACATTCAGTCTCAGTCATTTTATTAAGCCATGTATGAATATTGGAATGGCACCCTATTTCATGGCCTTGTACCTGTATTTTTCTGATAACTTCGGGGAATAGTCTTCCCATTTCGCCCACACAAAAAAATGTGGCCTTCGTTTGTCGTTCATCCAGTTTGTTCAGAATGGCATCAAGATAACGGTAAAATTCAGCATTTTTTTCTATTGGACCGCCTTTTTGATGGTTTAGATACCATTCTTCTATGTCGAAGGTGAGGAGATTCATTTTACTGTATTTCTTTTATTCTTTATTCTAACAATCAACACCATAATTGCAGTAGTTGCCAAGAGGGTAATTAACAATGCTAATAACGCTGTCCAAGTTCCTCTCATGACTGCCATTCTTTCCATTCCCAATACTGACGCAAGGGCAACTATTACAAAACCTTTAATAGGATTATGGATTACCATTGCAATAAAGCTATTCTGTCCAAACCATTTTACACCTCTCATCCATTTATATTCATTTATTTTCGATTGAGCTATTAATGAACACATAAAGATAAAAGCAAACACTCCTATTAAACCAATAGGATAAAAGATAAATGGGTTATGTATGCTGGCATGACCCATAGACACCTTTCCGTTATACAAACCACCATAATAGACTACTACAAACAATACAAGCATCAATAAAAAAGAAAACCATCTTTTTTTGTTGACAAATTGTTCAAATCTTTGATGTCCAACATTCTTAATAAAAAGATGTCCGCTGGCATAGAATATGATTGCCGCCATGGCCACTTCTAGGCTCCAAGGCAAGGTGGTAAAATCGAAAAATGTACAATAGTTGATTAATACATAACTCAATATGGCAAACAGTAAACAGACAAATACATTCCAAACATCTGGAAGTTTTGAAATCCAATAATATGCCAATTCTATCACAAACAAACACGACACAAACCATAGTGGCACGTTATGCACCAAATAACCTTCAGACCCTTGAGCAATGAAAGTCTGCAACAAAGGCATCCAATAACTATCCACCCTGGCATGAGTTATATAAGAGAACAACGCCCATATTGCCCATGTAATAAATGAATAGATGATATATGGAATAATAAGCGTTTGTACTCTGCGTTTTATAAATGATATGAAATCAGGGTATTTATCTTGTACGAACACCATCCCACTTAAAAAGAAGAACAGTGGAATGTGGAAAGCATATACAAAAGTTACACTTTTACCTACTGCAATATGTCCCCACATAATGGTGAGCATACCCAATGCTTTTGCAATATCAATATAATCCAAACGTTTCTTTACCAATGTATTGGTCATTGTTTTTTTATCTGAGTTTTTTATTTCTACCATTTATTTTTCCAAGTCCCTCAGCCAACCATGTCCACCAAGTGGAAGGATCTTGTTTGTATATATCCTGATAAAAAATGTCTTTCCCGAAGAATTTCAACCAACCTGGTTTGGCATGAAAACGACTGGGCGACTTCATCAACCACATGATGTCAATGCCCATGTAGCGCAATACTTTACCTGGATTGTACTTGTATTCTAGAATAACCTTTCCAAGTGCATCATTTGCAATGATTTCCGGGAAGTTAACTCCCGAAATAGCGGCAGCACGCAGACTGGCTGGAACCCGAGGGTTGATCTCTATGATTTTGTAGGCACCATTGTCCAAGCGCTGCAAGACGTCGAAGTCGGCCATGCCCACCCAATTCAACTTGTCAAGACAGTCTTTGCAGATTTGAAGTATATTATCGTTTTCTACCGTAATACAACAAGCACTACTCCCAGCCCCAATTGGATACATCCTAACAATTTTCAATATCGTATAAGCCGGAAATTTTCCATGAGCATCACGATAGAGCATCACATTAAAATAGTACTCTTTGTTCTCGATGAATTCCTGTAAGGTGCAAGAACCATATTTCTGGCTGACGGAAGGATATTTTTCCTGCAATTCTGCAATCGAGTTTACCTTGGTAATACCTCGGGCTCCAACGGAATAGTCTGGTTTAATTAAAGCCGGAAAACCGACTTCATTTGCGGTGTTCTTCAAGGTATCTTCTGACAAACGAGCAGTTTTGGGATGAGGGACATTGTTTTCTTCGCAAAAAGCCATAAAACGACTCTTGTCCTCCACCTGATACACCTGATCATAGTCGGGCACGGCACATTTGACACCAAACCTATTCTCAATTACATCCTTATGCTTGCTGATGAAAGGCACCGTCATGTCGCTGACGGGGATCAACACGTCGAAATGCTCCTTTTCCAACAAGCCAAACAGACTCTCATCACCGGCTTTGACATCAGAATACACCTTCTTGAAGAAGTGGCTTTTTCGACACATCAGATTGGATGTGACGACGCTCACCTCATGATTCTTATAGAGAGAGCAGCCACAGGAAAGCCCTTGAAGTCCACCACCGGCAATTAGGATTTTCATTCGTTCATTTGTTTAATCATCTCTGCAAACACCTTCTCTGTAGTCAAGTGCTCGCAATAGAATCTATAGCCGTTTTCGCCCATCTGTTTGCGAAGATCAGGATTGGCATAAAGCTTGTCGAACAAAGAATAAACTCTCTCCTTATCACTGCCCACAGCCCAATAGCCTGCCTTGGCCTGCTCTTCCACAATTTGGCCGTAGTCGTTGTTCGAGTTGATTAAAGCCAACATCGGTATCTTCAATGACATGTACGACAACGCCTTGGAAGGACAAGTGGGTGCCGCATTCTTTTCATGGATGGAAATCAATCCCAAATCAGCCGACTTTACAAATCGCAAGTAATCCTCACGCGGCATATAGTTCAAGAACAGGATATTGTTCAGCCCTTGGTCTTTGGCTAACTGTTGCAAATAATCCTTTTTGATGCCTTTGCCGATGATTACGAAAACGATGTTGTCGTTTGGTAGATAGTGCTTCGCCAAATCAGCAATATTCTCTACCCTTTGACCTTGTCCGATATTTCCTCCAAATAAGACCAAAAACTTATCCTTAAGATTGTATTTCTCTCTCAAATCGGAAAAGTCCTCCTCAACGTAAGGCTGATAGTTCATCCAGTTATAGAGCACCCGGCATTTTGTTGTGGAAGGTATGCTATGTTCTTTTTGAATGAAATCGATATTGGCTTGCGACATGCATCCCACCACATCGGCCAGATGATAACCCAAGTCGGAACGGCGGTAAAGATAGTCAATCATCCATTGCCTCTTAATTTCGCCCAAGCTTGCCGAACTCTGCGGATGAATATCACGAAGGATCATATAGAACTTAGCCCCGGTTCTTTTCTTCACCTTTTTCACGAAGTCAATCAACGTGATAGGAGGTGTAGGCATGATAATCCAATCAAAATTCTCGTTTTTGAGATATTTGTTGTAAGCCTTTTGATAGTAATACGGGCGTGTCGCCATCCCAAGACCTTTCTTAATCATATTTTTAACATAGAGAATTGGCATAGACTTCACGCGAAGTACCCTCATACCAAACTCCTCTTGAAATGTTGTGTGATCCATAGATCCTGCAATGACTGTAACTTTATGGCCGTTTTTTACAAATTCCAAAGCCAAATCCATATACATACCGCTGGATTTGAGATCCTTGGCTAATCCTAATAATGTGAAAAGGATGTTCATAAACAATAATAGACTTTTATTTTGGATATCCAATCGGTGTCTTCTATGGTTTGGTTAGACACTGTGTGGAAGATGACTTATATGTTTTTTTCACTCAACAATCTGACTTAAATAATAAGCTGCAGCCTTTTCATCCGTCAATTCACATGCTGTTTTTACGGCGGCATCAGAAATTTTTTGCAATTCATCTGTCGGTATTTGTCTGAGACGGGTAATTATCGATGCCAATTCATCTGCGTTTCCGGCTTCACAAAGGAAACCATTTACCCCGTCTTGGATAATACCGTCAAAGCCTTCCTTACGCGAGGCTATGGTAATGCATCCGCGTGCCATGGCTTCCAAATACACCAAACCAAAGGCTTCATTTCTCGAAATCATGATAAACACATCGCTTTCATCCATTTGCCGCACCACCTCATCACGCTCCTGACGTCCCAACAAATGAACTCTATCACTAATGCGCAAATTGTTGGCAACCATTTTAATTTTTTCAGCCTCCTCCCCTTTGCCAATATAGGTCATTGTAAAAACATCCTCTCCGAATGATTGTTTTAAAGCTGCGACAATCTCAGCTGGATATTTCCTGCCAATCAAGGTGCCAACATAAATGAAATGATGAATGTCTTTGAATACCTTTCTATGATTTGCATCCACATATTTCGAAGGAATGCCAGAATAGCACATAAACGAAGGTTTGACGTACTTTGGTTCCGTTTCAAATCTTTGTTTGATATATGCCGATCTGTATCCTATCTTGTCTATGGCCTTAAGACATTTATCTGCATCCTTTCCAAACAATTCAAAATGAGCTCCGCCATGAGCGATATAAACTGTACGACAATTGTAGGCCCTTTTCAACTCCATCATTATTGGCACCGATGGATTTGCCCAATGAGCAACAATCACATCTGGGGTAAAGCCGTTTTCTTCACAATAGGTCCTTGTAAGACGAACCGCCTTCTGTATCTCCTTGCTTGAAAAACTTCCATGAGGTTTGGTTTTCCTTAAAGGAACCCGAAACACATTCACCCCTTCCAGTTCGTATGTGCGCTGCGGCAAAGGTTTATCGCCTATAACGAAACCTGCTTTTGACGAAATCCTTTCCTTTAATAGTCGAGCAATCCAATAGGCGAAGTTGGGGAAACGTGACACAACATTCACCACCCTTACCTCATTGCCGTTTTTTACCCACTCGCGAGTAAAATAATGTACTATAGGCGTCCATTCCTTGGGGACATCATCAGCAGGATAGATGGAAGTAAGTACTAATACCTTATATCCTAAAGGAGAAGCCGCCATCATGCTGCCCTCCTTTGCAGTGAATCTCCAAAACAGAAATCACACGGCAACTCCCCATCCTTCAACAACCAAATATTCTTACGGTAGTGGATGGAACTGCGATTGAAGAAACAGATTTTATGTGTGGTCATTTACTTAATATTTAGTTTATCTCTATATATCTTCCCCATCTCGTCCAAAGCCTTCTGTGTCCAACGATGGAAGATGCAGCCACTTGGAGTTAGAGTTATCTCTCCAAACCAAATGCGCGAGCCATTGCTGTATAGATCCACCCTAACCAAATCCATGCCTTCTGCCAATTGCTCTGCAACTCGTATCATTTCCTCAAGGTTTTCGGGCTGAGGCAGTAATTCGGTCGCCGTGGAATTGCCACGATAGTATTCTCGTATGGGCTGCCAATCCGTTGTATAGGGCAGGTAAGACCCGTGTCCTTGTTCACGTCCGCTCACACCGAGTATGCAATGAACTTTACCATGAATGCACATAAACTTGTAATCCACAGGAAAACCGCCAGTGCCATCATCAATAAACTCCTCACAAACAAACTTCTTGGGAATGAGGTTGTATTGCCGTTCAGCAACACTATATTGCCCAGGTTTTAACCATGCACGAACCTTTTCCCTACATTCCTCTTTATTCAACTTCGATTTGTCTGTACAAATGATGTTGCGCCCAGCACCAAAGTTGGCTTTAAGAGCAAACCGGTCAGGTAACACGTCGAAATCAATCTCATCGGCCGTTTCATATACGGCAATCAAAGGGGTTAGGATATTGTCAAGTCCTTTTTCAGTTACATATTTCCTTACCTCATACTTATCTGCCAGATATGATAACTCGTTCACCTTGCCATCAAGCACACGTTTGATCCAAATCTCCGACAAGTCCTTGGGATGCTTCAAATTGGGCAAACGATGCCTATTGTGCAAATAGGAAACAACAAAAGAAAGCTTTCCGTTAGAACTATTTCTTCCCACCAAAGAAAGAACTTTTTGTTTAAATCTTAAAGTGTTCATGTCAATGAATCAAATGCAACTTTTTCAATACAGGCTTACAAGTATTCTTTTCCTCCTCGTTGAAACCAAAAAACCACATCAGCAACAAAAATATGATGCTGAAGATAGTTGTTTTCAATAAGAAGATAGGAATGGTGTAATGTTTCCATAACAATAGCGGAGAAGACAATAATGCTGACAAGAGTAAGCAGACCCAAGTCTTACTCACAATCTCCTTGAACATACGCCCCACTTCCAATTGCAAGCCTTTTGCATAATAGATATTCAAGATGATGGCATAACCTATCAAGAAAGACATTGCCGTGCCTATTGGACAACCAATCGGACCAAAAAATTTGACCAATATGACTGAAACGATGATATTAATCACACACATTCCTGCCAATATCAGCGACCGATATAATCGTTTGTCGTAAGCATTAAGAATACTGATGCATACGGTTTGGACAAGCGGCACCATATTAAAGGGAAGGATGACCATCATGATAATCCATGTAAAGACTACTTGATTATGTGTCAATTTATGGCCAACCCATAAATGCAAGAAATCCAGCCCGAAAAATGCCAAACCATACAATAATAAGCCACACATCATAAACTGCCATCGCCCTACCCGTATCACCAAGTCAGTAAGTTGGCTCTTTGACGCACCATGAACCACCATTCTAGTCACTTGAGGCTGAAATAGTCCAGAAATAACCGTTGGAAGGGTGTTGAACAAAGTGATGATCGAAGCAGCAATGGAATAAACAGTTACATCCACTTTGGTACACATGATACCAAGAATGGTCTTGTCAACAGACGAGTTGACGAAACCCACCACCGATTGCAACAACATGGCCAGCATTAAACCAATAGCCGGCTTGACAATGACAAAATCCCATCTATGATAATGTATCCTGAAATGCAGTTGCTTGAAAACATACCACACGTTAATCATTGTCAGCAAAACTATCACAATGGTATTGGACAACACGATACCAACAGCGCCAAAACCGAGCATCACAAAAAGGATGTTGGCGGCAAACGAAACTATCAGCTTGATTAAACCCGTTAATCGCAAGAAAACAAAACGCTCATGGGCTCCAATAATCCCAACAAAATAATGGTCAACCACGGTAAACACAAACTGAATTACCATGAGATTAAACATCTGATGCGACTTAACGTAGTCGCTCGTGCTGAGATTTTTGAAGATGTTTTCAATGTTGAAATTTAATATCTCGCCAGTTCCGAAAACCAACAAGGAGATAATAATTGCAAAGATGCCAATAAGAGCTGCAAAGTTTTCCTCTCCCACCTTATCTTTCCGAGCCCGGTACTCAGAAATATATCTCACCATCACCGTTCCAATACCCAAATCGAGAATCATAATGTAGTGACCCACGGAATAAACCATTTGGTATAATCCATATTCATCTACACCAAGATATTTCAATAATATCGGGGTAAGGAAAATGGCAACTATCGTACTTAGCGCTTGGTTGAAATAAGATAAAAGCGCTGCGGTTTTCTTGGATGTGCTATGAATAAAACCCATAATCCGAAGAAATTATCCTATTCTCAGTTTCTTGGCTATTTTACGAATCTCGAATTTAATTCTGTTTTTACGGGAATTGCTAAAATACTGACTTGCAACACCTCTGTAACCATGTTTGATGTATGTTTCCCAAAAAACATCACATTTGACATTTGGCTTCGATGGTGCAGTAGAAATGCGAAACATCACAGATTCTGCAGGGTATTCCCTCACTTGGCAATTCTCCGTTGCTTTTTTCACCAAATCCAGTCCCTTTTCGGAATGTGTCAACACCAAAGAAACGCCCTCTCGATCCTTTTCCCCTGTAAGTTTCTCAATTCCCCAAAAATCGGCAATAGTAATATCAGAGGGGCGATGAAAACTACGATAAGGACACTGATGGCACGATGAGCGAAGAGACAAATTGTTAACAAAAAAGTTATAATAAATTTGGTTAATCCATTTCGTTTTGGTTTTACCATTAGAGAGATTATTATTATTATTATAACTATCCCAGCCGTATGTCTTGTTTCGGAAGGAAAAGCCAACCGAAGAGCTCTTATAGTATTTGTTTAGATAATCGATGTGTTCCTTGAACATCTTGTTATTGGGAACGCCATGACACAGAAAGTCAACCACAATCAAGTTGTCATAATCTTTCCCAAGAAAAGAACAAAGTGCAGCACATTGGCAAGGGGTACCTGTGAAAAGGACCACCCTCCCTAGTGAAAGCAGCGATTTGACCTGTTTCCAAATCCCTTGCGTATTACTTTGCACATATTTTGAGCCACGCATTTTGTCTCTACCAGTTTTGTCCTCGGCAATCACATGGCGAATTGTAAAGTCATCATCCATAACAGAACCTACCACACATCCAGAACGACCTAGAACCACATCTGACAGCGCCGTAAATGCACCACCTGAGGTACTGTTCTTCAACACATCCTTATCATTGACGACCAATGAAAAAGCTCTTTCTATATTAGATTTGGTTTGCTTAGGCTTTTTGAAATCACATACTTTCAAACATAGTCCGCAATTGACGCAATTTTCATCATTAATGCTCGGCATGATGAACCCCTTCTCATTTTCGGTCATCAAAATGGCACTTTGTGGACAAATACTTTCGCATGCAAGGCAGCCACAACATTTACTTTCATCTATCGAATCAATCCTATTCATCCTGTTGTTGTGAATATTCATTTGTTTTAAATTTATACCAATCTGCCAAAATCAATCCTTGACAAATTGAGCTAGAAGTGATATGCGTACAATCAACTGCATAAAAAGAAAACATGGACATACATAAAGCCACTATCACTGAACATGCAAATTCTCTTGCATAAACATATTTCCTTTTATACATTCTCAAAACCTCTTTGATCAAAAACACATAAAATGCCACATACAATACAAAAGCAAACAACCCATAATCATACAAAAATTCAAGAAAATCGTTATGCGCATGTCCTCCAACAAGCCTAGTAACCGATCCATCACCATGTCCAAAAAGCATTTGTAAAATATTTGAATCGATGCTAAACGCATTTAAAATGGCGCCCCATCTCTCAGTGCGTCCACTACCACCATCATCCCCTAACTTTTCCATACGATAAAAGATATTCAAATCATATTGCCCCACCATCCTCACAACAACATAATACACCAAGATTAATGCAAATGAAAAAACCAAAATGCGCAATACAATATTTGTTTTTTTCCCGTTTCTTTGACTGCCAGCAAAAAAGAAATACACTACTAACATTAATACTACCGCAACAAGAGCACCTCTTTTACTAGACATCACGACAACTATAAAAGCCAACAAAAACGGAACTATTTTAAACTTCTGAGGAGTATAAAGTAAAACTATGGGAAGAAGACCAACTAAATAATAGACATCAGCGACGGCACCATTAGAATCAATGATTGACAAATTATAAGCTCTCCATTTTGTGAACATCCAATAAAACAGTACTAGAAAGGTAATTCCCAACACCCATGGATATTGTCGAATATTCGCCTTATACCCGATTGTGTAGAATGTCAACAACGACATAACTCCATAAGGGATCACCAAAAAGCGGAAAATGTGTGGGATGTCAAAATCACTCCCCAAAAAAGGAAAAAGCGACAAAAACCAAATATACAAAAAGAAAAACAAATATGTTTTTATACAATGCAACGACATAAATGTTTTCGATTTTGAGAAAATACACAAAACTCCCGTTCCAACAAGAAAAACTTGGATTACATTCCAAATCCCACCTTGTTGCTCGGTTTGGTATAACAGTCCACGCCACACCTTCAACAAAACCAATGCCGCTGCAAGAAACAGAAGCAAAAGATACCCAATATTCCTTTGATATTTGATGTGCATTAATCCAACATTTTGTGTAAATAATCCAATGAGATAGCAATATATTTATCTTTTATCTCATTCAAACTGTATATTCTTGATGAATCATACTTAACTATCGCCTTCTTATCATCTTGATGGATAATGAAATCATCTAATTGGAAAAGTTGCATTACCTCTTTTAAACGATTCGCTCTAGCCTTTTTTATCAATGCATAAACAGGTTTGCCGAAAACTAGTCCCATCGCCACTCCATGAAACGACGCACTTACAATATAAGCAGCTTGGTTGTAAAAACCCAAAAATTCCTCAATTGAAACATCATGAAACGAATAATCAGCCTTCATCCAGCGAATGGGGCCATTGCAAATGGAAACAACAGGATAACCCGTTTCCTTTTTCAATTGATAGGCCACTTCCTCCATACGTTTATTGCTTTGCACCTGATAGCACAAAATACAAGGTCCCTTAAGACGAGGTTCTATGGCGAGTTCCATCCATTGCTCTTTCGACAAAAGAAAGACCGGATCAAGCACCCTTTCGACCTGATAAGGAGTAAAACTTTCAATATACTCTTTGGCGGATTGTTCCCTGACAGAAATGCCCTTAAATCCAGCTAAAGCATCTTTCAATCTCTGTTTCTGCTCGTCAGAATAGCGCAACTCTTCCATACTGGCAGCATAGCTGAAACGAATGGCAGATTCTTTTCCAAACTTCAACAATCTGGAATCAATAAATTTCGGAACCGTTACGAAGTTCCACACTTGGTCACTACCCGTAATCAAGCAATCCACATCAGGAGGATCGTTTCTTAAATCTTCCATTGAAGTGTAGGGCCTTGTCAATTGTAGTTTGTATTTATGGAAATCAGCAAAATACTTAGCCAACACTTTTCTTTCTTTCCGCCTTAACCATGACAAGTATCTAAGATACAAATCTCTGACGGACTTGATCTTTTTCTTACCACTACTTGTTTTCGTTTCCAAAACAAGATTTTCATGTCCTAAAGACAATATGGTTTGCTGCAAGGCGTACGTCTGTAGCACAGCACCATAATTGGTAGTATGATGAAATGTAACCGTTAGTGTTTTCATGTTTGTTCGTTTATATTTTCAAAATATATTAGTTTTCTTTCTTCCACTCAGCCTTCCAATTTTTTCCGTCATAAACATTCTCCGCCCTATAGCGTTGGCCCTTAACCTGAACGACACGGCCATTATAAGAAGATGTCCATCCCATGGATAATTTAGGCAATGCGTCAAGCTCCTCAACAATTCCTTCAATCTTTACCTGATTCTGTGGATATTTCCCTTTATTATATAAGGGATTTGCATCTCCTTCTCTATAATTAATCTGTCCTTTTTTATACTGATTATTCCCAACAAATGACACCTCGAAACGACTGCGTTCATATTCAGTTAATGTCGAGTATATAAATACTAACGGTCCCATGTCACGTTCAATTTTAGCGTCTTTTATTGAAATACTCCAGTTAGAATGACATATCGCTACATACGGCGGCATCTCGTATGTTTTCCCATCCTTACCATTGTATGTCAATGCTTTGTATTTTTCAGGATTACTAAAAGTAGCGGGATCGTTCATATTAAACGAATCAGCAACAGACGAAAATGTAACTGATTTCAAATTGTCACTTCCAGCAGCATAAAAATAACGAAACACCTCGTATTGGTTTGAATAACTCAATGGGCCAACAAAAGGTTGTTCTTTGGTTGCTTTAGGAAAATAAATTGTACGATAATAATCAATAAAATTGTTTGAAATAATGGACCCATTATAATAAGACCACTCAAAACAGGAGTTATCATCACGAATATTGCCACCGTTTATATAATTAAGAGAAATAGTAGAATCAGTCATACCGCTAGAAGTATTCTCATTCTTTGAAAAGTAGCAAACAGATAAAAAATTGTTTTGGGTTATCTGGCAAACCCGATGCAATTTAGTATCAAAGAACATCACTTCAAAACAAGCAATGCTACAACCATTGATCACAAGTCCTTTACAATCACAAGCATCAAAAAAACGAACATTTGAATCCCTTTTCCCAGCGATACAAACTCTTTCTATGCTTCCTGTAAAAGTAGCAGTCTTAAACAAAGAAACGCCTTTTGCCACAGAAATTCCACCATAATCCTTGACCGTGTACTTTCCTTTCTTAATCGGAATACACCCCATCATATTCAAAGTATAAGATTGATACTCATTATTATAATAATTCAGGGTACCAGTCACTTTGAAATTATAACCAGAAGGAAAATACAAAACCTTGCTTTGTTTGTTCGATTCAAACAATGCCTTTCTCAAAGCATCTGTGTCATCATGCTTACCATCTCCTTTTGCCCCAAACATCAATGGCGTGAGATAATCTGAGAATGGCACGCTGTGATCAACCTGCACTGAAGAGCGACCTGCCGAACAGGAAGTCAGCATGAGAATGCATGCCAAGAGAATAGTTTTAGCGTTCAATTTCATCCCAGTTTAGTATAACAATCTAAATATCACGTTTCATTCTTCTTTCATCGACTGTTTCAGCTTTGGGGGCGATTCGCGTATTTCGATGTTTAAAAAACATATCTATTGTTGTCATTTTAAAGACATAAGGCTGGCTCTTTGACAAACTTAACAATGCAATCAATACAAATCGGAAATGTGCTGATCTCGTCAATAAACACATTCGCTGGATGCATGTCTTCCAAAGCAATCCTTTCTGATATATAGTTTACGCCTTGACCAGACCAATTGTCACGAAAACCTTTCGAAAAAGCCAATTCGTCAATCTCCTCTTTTGTGGCCAAGCGAAGACAGCGCACATAGGGTTGGGTCAGAATAATACGCAACAATCGGTCGGCATCTCGAGTAAAGCTTACCACATGCATGGCTGTTTCGGGAAAGAGACAATTATGAAGCACTATCGCATCAAGCGCTTTCTGTGTTGTCGAATAAATAGAAGCTCGCTCCTTTACAACCGAAGTATCTCCTTCTCTATAATAAACCTTGGCTTCTGCCCCCTGTGCTATCATAGGTCCGAAAGTGGACGTCAAGATTTTATCAGAATCCTCAACCCATAAACGAGCGGCTTTTGCCCATTCTTCTATGAGTTGTTCTTGTAGTTCGTCTATCTCCCAGCTGTTTGGGCCTCCTTTGCTGCCTGAAGCATCTCTACTTGCCGTAAGGCTTGCTCTCGCGTAGCTCGCGACGATGGACGCCCCAATAAGAGCCGAACCTGCCGTGCAGAGTCCCGCATGCTCTGGAATAGTAAATCTATAAAAGTTTGTCGTTCCATTCTGTATGTCGTTGGTATATTTGTCTATAAGCTGTAAAGTTGACGACGAAAAACCATCCGTTGCAATCGCATTAAATATGTCTTGAATGTTGGGCATTGGGGTCAGTTGCCAGTAGAATGTGTCAGGTGTAGACTAGTTGTGTTCGGGATAATTTACGTATTTCGGTGTTCTTATAATATATCTTCTTCCCCAAGCGCCTTCCAAGCACCATCCTTGCACTCCAAGATCACGCTTCCCGGTTCCAGGCATTCCAACGAATGCCATTGTCCCATGGGAACATTGAGCCCACAAATATCACCACCGGCTTCAACGAGGATGGTGTCGGTAAGCTCGCCCTTGTCGTTGTAATAAAGCCACTTCACTTTTCCTCGAAGTACCACGACAGTTTCAGAGGTGTTCTGATGGCGGTGAATGGGCATCACAGTACCTGGTTCCAAGGCGTTCAGCATGCGCTGGCTATGGTCGTCAGTGCTGTTGCGCAAGTCAAGGTTCATCCGCAAGCGTGGAGATGATTTGGCTTGAGCGGAAAGGGTGTCTAATATGGCATTATTAATCTGCATCAGCATAAGTTCGGCACCCCATTCAACTCGTTCTGGATATACTCCAGACCGGCTATCTTGGCCTTGGTCTCTTCCAAGTTAAGCCGACGGGTATTGTCAGAATTGAATTCCTCAATGGAAGCTCTCTTGGTATCACCCTCCTTAAAAAACTTGTCGTAGTTCAAGTCACGATTATCTGCAGGCACTGCGTAGAAGTTACCCATGTCGATGGCCTTGGCAGCCTCCTCTTTAGTAAGCAGCGTCTCGTACATCTTCTCGCCGTGTCTTATTCCTATCACCTTAATATCCTCCTTCTTTCCACCGAAGAGCTCACAAACGGCCTCGGCCTGAGTCTGTATGGTGCAGGCAGGGGCTTTTTGGACGAGGATGTCACCGTTCTTGCCGTGCTCAAAGGCAAAGAGGACGAGATCCACAGCCTCTTCAAGGCTCATGATGAAACGGGTCATCTTAGGCTCGGTAAGCGTAATGGGATTACCCTTACGGATCTGGTCGATCCACAGCGGAATGACGCTACCGCGGCTACACATGACATTGCCATAACGGGTGCAGCAGATCTTGGTGTCACCAGAGAGGCGGCTCTTGGCCACAGCAATCTTTTCCTCAATAGCCTTAGTGATGCCCATGGCGTTGATGGGATAGGCAGCCTTGTCTGTAGATAAGCATATCACGCATTTAACACCAGCATCGATGGCGGCATCCAGCACATTGTCAGTGCCGATGACATTTGTCTTTACGGCCTCCATCGGGAAGAACTCACAGCTTGGCACCTGCTTAAGAGCTGCTGCATGAAAGACGTAATCCACACCCTTCATGGCGTACTTCAAAGTACTTTTGTTGCGCACGTCGCCGATGTAGAACTTGATCTTATTGGCCACCTCTGGCATACGTGCCTGAAAATCGTGGCGCATGTCGTCCTGTTTCTTCTCATCACGGCTGAATATGCGGATCTCACCGATGTCTGTCCGCAGGAAACGGTTCAACACTGCGTTGCCAAAACTGCCCGTGCCGCCTGTAATCAGTAGCACCTTATCTTGAAAAACACTCATATCTTAATGTTTAATATTTACTTGACTGGTTCGAAAAATGTATCCGGTTTGTCGGGGTTGAAAACTTCATTGCAGTACATGACGGTAACGAGGTCTTCGGTCTCGGACAGGTTGATGATGTTGTGGGTGTAGCCCGGCAGCATGTGAACGGCTTGTATATGGTCGCCGTCAACCTCCCATTCGAGTACCTTACCCTCAGGGTCGTTGAGTGACCGTTGCTGAATTAGGCCATGGCCTTTCACTACAATAAACTGTTCGAACTTGGTATTGTGCCAATGCTGACCCTTGGTGATGCCAGGTTTTGATATATTGATGCTTACCTGTCCTGCATTGAGGGTATGCACCAACTCTGTGAAGCTGCCCCTCTCATCCACGTTCATCTTGAGTTGGAAGGCTGTCTTCTCGTAAGGCAGGTAACTCAAGTAGGTGCTGTAGAGCTTCTTGGCAAAACTACCCGAAGGGATTTCCGGAATCATAAGAGTCTTGGGTTGCGCTTTAAACTTGTCCAGCAGGTTCACAATCTCGCCAAGGGTAGCTTTATGCGTCACAGGACAATAGCAATACAAGCCGTCCTTCAAAGGGAACACTCCCAACCCATCGAACTCACAGCGATGTTCCTTGCCTTGCAAAGCTGCAATCATTTCATCAACAAGGTCATCTATATAAAGGAGTTCCAACTCCACAGACGGGTCGTTGACGGTGTAAGGCAGGTCGTTGGCGAAGGCATTGCAGAAGGTAGCCACTGCCGAATTGTAGTTAGGTCGGCACCATTTTCCGAAGAGATTCGGGAAACGATAAATCAACACCTTGGCACCAGTTTCGTCTTGATATTTAAGGAACAACTCCTCACCTGCCTTCTTGCTGCGGCCGTACTCCGAGTTGCCAAAACGTCCCGTCAGCGAGGCCTGCTGGCTGCTGCTAAGCATCACTGGGCAGCGGTTGTCGTGCTTCTTCAGTGTATCCAACAAAGTACTGGCAAAGCCGAAGTTGCCTTGCATGAACTCCTCTTGGTTCTGCGGACGGTTAACACCGGCCAGATTGAAGACAAAATCCGCCTCTTTGCACCAAGCATCCAGCTGCTCTGGAGTGGAGTCGAGGTCGTACTCATACACAGCTTCGATGATCATCCCCGGATGGGTTTTGTCCTTGCCAGCTTGTATGTTCTTCAGCGCCCAGCAGAGATTCTTGCCTACAAAACCTTTGGCACCTGTGACCAGTATCTTCATAGCTCCTTCCTCCAAACCATTTTGTTGACAACGCCCACGTACGACTGGATGATGCGCACGACCTTGGTGGAGACATTCTCGTCCACATAGTCAGGCACAGGGATGCCCGGCAGGCCGTCATGGATGAGGCTAACAGCCACGTCCACACTCTGCAGGAGTCCCTTGGTATCAATGCCGCTGAGCACGAAACAGCCTTTATCCAGTGCTTCGGGACGTTCAGTGGAGGTGCGGATGCACACCGCAGGGAACGGATGACCGATGCTGGTAAAGAATGAAGATTCCTCGGGAAGGGTGCCACTGTCGGACACCACACAGAAGGCATTCATCTGCAGGCAGTTGTAGTCGTGGAAGCCCAACGGCTCATGCTGAATAACTCGCTTATCCAATTGAAAGCCACTTGCTTCCAAACGTTTTCTCGAACGAGGATGGCAGCTGTATAGGATGGGCATATCATACTTCTCTGCCATCCTGTTAATGGCATTGAAGAGACTCAGGAAGTTCTTTTCCGTATCGATGTTTTCTTCACGGTGGGCACTGAGCAGGATATACTTGCCCTTCACTAACCCAAGACGCTGGTGAATGTCGGAAGCCTCAATTTCAGCCAGGTTGTTATGAAGCACCTCAGCCATCGGGCTACCGGTGACATACGTACGCTCTTTCGGCAGGCCTGTATCGGCCAGATACCTGCGAGCGTGCTCACTGTATGCCATATTTACGTCGGAGATGATATCTACGATACGGCGGTTGGTCTCCTCTGGCAGGCATTCGTCCTTGCAACGGTTGCCAGCCTCCATGTGGAAGATGGGAATGTGCAGGCGCTTGGCACCAATCACGCTGAGGCAAGAGTTCGTGTCCCCCAGCACCAGCACGGCATCGGGTTTTACCTCCACCATCAGCTGGTAGCTCTTGGCGATGATATTGCCCATGGTCTCACCCAGGTCTGCACCTACAGCCTCCATATACACGTCTGGGTCAGCCAGCTTGAGATCCTTGAAAAACACGCCATTGAGATTATAGTCGTAATTTTGGCCAGTGTGCGCCAACAAACAGTCGAAATACTCCCTACACTTGTTGATCACTGCCGCCAGTCGGATAATCTCAGGACGGGTACCCACAATGATCAGAAGTTTTAGCTTCCCGTTTTCTTTAAATTGTGCCATATCTTTTTTCTATTGTAATCGATTTTGATTCTTGGGCTATATCTATCTCCCTTTATACATATCCTCGTAATACTTCTGATAATCGCCACTGGTGACATTGTCCATCCACTCCTGATTGTCCAAATACCAACGCACGGTCTTCTCGATGCCTTCCTCAAACTGCAGGCTCGGCTCCCAGCCCAGTTCCTTCTGAAGCTTGGTCGAGTCGATGGCATAACGCAAATCGTGGCCTGCACGGTCAGTGACAAAAGTAATCAAGTCCATGTCGGAGCCTTCAGGACGGCCCAACAGACGGTCCACGGTATTGATTAGCACCTTGATCAGGTCGATGTTCTTCCACTCGTTGAAGCCACCAATGTTGTAGGTCTCCCCTATCTTGCCCTCATGGAAAATAAGATCAATCGCTCTGGCATGATCTTCCACATAGAGCCAATCGCGTACGTTCTCACCCTTACCATACACCGGCAATGGCTTGCGATGGCGGATATTGTTGATGAACAACGGGATCAACTTTTCAGGGAACTGATAGGGACCGTAATTGTTTGAACAGTTGGTCACGATGGTGGGCAAGCCGTAAGTGTCGTGGAAAGCACGCACAAAATGGTCGCTGGCAGCCTTGGCAGCGCTATAAGGGCTGTGAGGCTGGTATTTCAGGTCCTCAGTGAAGAACTTGCTTCCGTATGCCAGATGATGCTTGCCAGAAGAAGCCTTAGTGGTGAATGGTGGCTCGATGCCTTCGGGATTGGTCAGCTCCAAGGCGCCATAGACCTCGTCGGTGCTGATGTGATAGAATCTAAGTGCGGAGTGAGGAGTGAGGAGTGAGGAGTAGTATTGTTCCCAATAAAGTTTAGCAGCTTGCAACAAGCTCAGCGTGCCCATCACGTTGGTTTGGGCAAAGGTAAACGGATCCTTGATGGAACGATCCACATGGCTCTCAGCGGCAAGGTGGATGATGCCATCGACATGCTCGTCTTGCATCAGCTTATAGACACCATCGAAGTCGCAAATATCCATCTTGACAAAACGATAGTTCGGCTTGTCCTCGATGTCCTTCAGATTCGCCAGATTACCTGCGTAGGTCAGCTTGTCAAGATTGATGATCTTATAGTCGGGATACTTATTGACAAACAAGCGAACCACATGACTTCCAATGAAGCCTGCTCCTCCAGTAATGATGATATTTCGTTTAAAATTCATGAATTTACTCCCAATTTACTCTAAAATTTACTCCGTATTTACTCTCCTCGCCCTTGGGCGCCATATTACCTTGTCAACGTATCCGATGTTATCTTAGACTTATACTCATCAATAACCCGAAGAAGATACTGACCATATTGGTTCTTCAGCATCGGTTGTGCCAACTCCCGCATCTTATCTTCGGTAATCCAACCATGACGGTAGGCGATCCCTTCCAGACAAGCGATCTTCAACCCTTGGCGTTTCTCGATGACTTCCACAAAAGTGGATGCTTCTGCCAAGCTATCATGAGTGCCCGTATCAAGCCATGCAAAGCCACGACCCAAGGTCTGCACCTTCAGCTCGCCATCTTTCAAGAATTCTTGGTTCACCGTAGTGATCTCAAGCTCGCCTCTTGCCGATGGTTTGATGGTCTTGGCAACATCAACAACCTTGTTGGGATAAAAATACAATCCAACCACAGCATAATTGCTCTTGGGCACTTTGGGTTTTTCTTCGATACTGAGGCAATTGCCATCCTTGTCGAACTCAGCCACACCGTAACGCTCCGGATCACTGACCCAGTAGCCAAACACGGTGGCTTTTTGATGTTGCTCTGCATCCACCACGGCTTGTTTCAACATACCAGTCAATCCGGCTCCATGGAAGATGTTGTCGCCCAACACCAGGCAGGCACAATCATTACCAATAAATTGTTCTCCAATAATGAAGGCTTGTGCCAACCCATCCGGCGAAGGCTGTTCGGCGTATTCGAAGTGCACGCCGTAGTCGGAGCCGTCACCCAACAAGCGCTTGAAACCCGGCAAGTCGTATGGCGTGGAGATGATGAGGATATCGCGGATACCAGCCAACATCAGCACCGAAATGGGGTAATACACCATTGGCTTGTCATAGATAGGTAACAATTGCTTACTCACCCCTTTTGTGATGGGATAAAGTCTGGTGCCAGATCCGCCGGCAAGCACGATGCCTTTCATAGGTATGTGTTTTTTTAATCTCTCTTAAAAATATCCCTTGTATAAACCTTTTCCTTCACGTCGTCCAAACAGCTGTCGTATCTGTTGGCGATGATGGCCTGGCTCTGAGCCTTGAACTTGGCCAAATCGTTGACCACCAAGCTGCCAAAGAAAGTAGTGCCATCTTCCAACGTGGGTTCGTAGATGATCACTTCTGCTCCTTTAGCCTTGATGCGTTTCATGATGCCCTGAATGGCACTCTGGCGGAAGTTGTCGCTGTTCGACTTCATCGTCAGACGGAAAACGCCGATAGTTGGAGGTGAGAGGTGAGAGGTGAAAGGTGAGAGTTTTGAATCGTATTGGTTGTTCTCCGAGTAATCATAGTAGCCAGCCATCTTCAGCACCTGGTCGGCGATGAAGTCCTTGCGGGTGCGGTTGCTATCCACGATGGCACGGATCAAATCTTCTGGCACATCCTGGTAGTTGGCCAACAGCTGCTTGGTGTCTTTGGGCAAACAGTAGCCGCCATAGCCGAAGCTTGGATTGTTATAATGCATACCGATACGAGGATCAAGACCGATACCGTTGATGATGGCCATCGTATCGAGACCCTTCACCTCTGCGTAGGTATCCAACTCGTTGAAGTAGCTCACACGTAAAGCCAGATAGGTGTTGGCAAAGAGCTTCACCGCCTCGGCTTCCTTCATGCCCATGAATAGGACTGGCACCTCTTGCTTGATGGCACCTTCCTTTAACAACGCAGCGAACTGATGCGCCTTTTCGGTGAGCCAGTCAATGTCAGTCAACTGTTTGATGGCTTCATTCTCTTTTTGGAACTCGGCTCCTTCCATCATCTTCGGCACACCCACGATGATACGGCTGGGATAAAGGTTATCGTACAAAGCCTTGCTCTCACGCAAGAACTCTGGCGAGAAGAGCAAGTTGAACTTCTTCACCCCCTTGGCCGCATATTTCACGTAGAGGCTTCGTGTATAACCCACCGGGATGGTACTCTTGATGACCATTACCGCATCGGGGTTTACACGCAACACCAGGTCGATCACCTCTTCCACATGGCTCGTGTCAAAGAAATTTTTTTGCGGGTCATAGTTGGTCGGTGCCGCAATCACTACAAACTCGGCATCCTTATAGCCTTTCTCACCATCAAGTGTTGCCTTGATATCGAGATTCGAGGGTTTCAAGCCTTCGGTTCTGCCTGCTCTGATACAGGCAATGTCTTCGTCTTTCTCGGCATGAAATCCAGAAAGGTATGCCTCAATATAGTCGTCTTGGATAGGAGATTTCCTATTATTGACCAAGTCAACACGCTCAGGGACAACATCCACTGCGGTGACTTGATTGTGTTGCGCCAACAAGGTGGCGATACTCAAACCGACATAGCCGGTGCCTGCTACGGAGATGTTCACGTATTTTAGGATTTAAAGATTTAAAAATTCAAAGATTTAAGATATAGTATCTCAAACTTCATAGCTCTCAACAAACCTTAGCGCTCTGATCACTCGATCAGTATGAAAAGAAAGCTGATCGTAGGTCTTGTAGGCTCGAAGCTGGCTTATGGCCGCCGGAGCATCAAGAACTCCGCTTTCATACAAGTTCACAGTGGTGAAGACGTTATCGTTGGCAACCGGTCCAAAAACCAGATCAAAATCGTGTTTCAGTGCGCCTTCTTTTCTACAACCGACCACAAAATCAAGCCATGACTCATCCACACCATGGAATTCTCGGATGTTCAATGAAGAATCAGATAATAGCGAGTCTTCAATTTCATACACCGAAACGACGGCTTTTGTCGCCTTGGCTCTTTCTTTCTTAATCTTGGCCCAATGTTCAGCCTGTTCGGCAAGAGTCGTGGTATAAAAACCGCGTCCGAAATCAGTCCTCTCTCTACCAAACCGAAGAGAAGGATGACTAACCTCTACTATGGAGCCATGATATAACCTCATTTTCTCTTTCTCCTTTGTATGAAGCGGTCTATCTCATCAATAACATAGCCTGTTCCTTGAGTATGCAACAAATCATAGTGATCTATCAAGAAATCATCTACTCCGTAGTCCTTGAAAATCGCCAATGCCTGCAGACCTCCCATCCCTTTGCTAAGAGCATATTTCTCCAAAGTGTAAGTATAGAACTCGAACGCCGGTTTTGACACCTCTCGGGTAATGCGCTTACGCAAACGCTCGAACTCATCGTACAAGGCTTCTGAACTTAAGTACCACCACTTGGCACCTTCATCATAAAGTTCCTTATACATGGGATTGGAATAGATGTAAATCAAGGCTTCGTCCAAAGAGACTCGTCTTCTCTCTGAAACATACTCTGCCAGCCTTGAAATCTTTACTGGAACAATGTTCTCTTCATAAACGCCCATACTCAATCTCCCACAGCTTCGCCCCGTCAGTCACAGCGTGTGATGACAAAGGGCTATCATTTAACGAGTTACAAAATAGCAGGGAAAGCAAGTAACGCCTGCATTTTGGCACTCTTATTTTAATCTGCGAAAATAAGAATATTTGGGCAATAAAACAAAAATTATTTTGGAGTTTTTTCTTTGAAAATATGCTGCCCAAGGGCAGTGGTAAAGTAAATTACCATAAATGCGGAGTAAATTTATGAGTAAATTTTTTATTTGGTCATAGATTTAAACATAATCAACAGATTTACTCCCAATTTACTCTTTAATTTACTCCTAATTTACTCTCCCCGCCCCTGGGCGCCTATCTTTGCTGCCCAAGGGCAGAAGTAAGTAAATTACCATAAATGCGGAGTAAATTTATGAGTAAATTTTAAATTTGGGTAAAGATTTAAACAAAAACAAATTTACTCCCAATTTACTCTTTAATTTACTCCTAATTTACTCTCCCCGCCCTTGGGCGCTTAAATGTCAACATAATCCCGGTAGTTAGATTCCTTTAGCAATATGAAATCATCTGTTTCTTCTTGATACCAATAACGTTCGGCAGCAAAACTCTTACCTCCAAAATTCATCAAGATTCCCCTATTTTGTTTAGTGATTCTCATATAATTAAATAACTGAGCTCGATGTTCAGAAGAAAAAATACTAACCGATTTCAACTCCACAATGATTCCATTAATCACAAAATCCGCTTTATATCTTTTCTTCATCTTTTTTCCTTTATAGAACATATCGAACCATACTTCTCGTTTATACCCTATCCCTCTTTCATCCAACTCCATTTGAAGAGCTTCTTGGTAGATCGGCTCCTCCATTCCACGACCCAAGGTGTTATAAACCTCCATAGCTGCTCCAACAATATCATACATGTCCATATATTGTTGCTTCGTCATTTTCACACACCCTTCCATAACCTTAAAATATAATTTACTCACAATTTACTCTTTAATTTACTCCCAATTTACTCTCCTCGCCCCTGGGCGCTTAAACTTAATATTTTGCTGCCCAAGGGCAGAAGTAAGTAAATTACCATAAATGCGGAGTAAATTTATAAGTAAATTATGAATTTGGATAAAAATTTAAGCAAAAAATCAAATTTACTCCCAATTTACTCTTCAATTTACTCCCAATTTACTCTTCAATTTACTCCCAATTTACTCTCCTCGCCCCTGGGCGCCTAAACTTAATATTTTGCTGCCCAAGGGCAGAAGTAAGTAAATTACCATAAATGCGGAGTAAATTTATGAGTAAATTTTTAATCTAGACATAGATTTAAACAAAAAAATTTACTCCCAATTTACTCTTTAATTTACTCCTAAATTTACTCTCCCCGCCCCTGGGCGTACATCATCTTACGCCACTTCATATAGCCAAAGACGGCAATGATTACGTATAGCCCGTATAAACCTGCCTTGAAGGGAATGTCCTTGTAAAAATAGAGTCCGCAGGTGACAATATCGACGATGATCCAAACGAACCACTGTTCCAGGTATTTTCTGGCCAAAGCCCAGATGCCCACGATGCTTAAGGCCGTGGTGAAGGCATCGAGCACAGGAACCGTGCTGTTGGTGAAACGCGACAACACAAAGTAGATAAGTGCCCAGACAACCGCCGCGACAAGCACCCAAAGCAACGCCATCTTCTTCGGTATATGACGGATCGGTAGCTCCTTGGCTTTCTGCTTGTGCCGCATCCAGGCGATGAAGCCATACACCGTCATGGCCAGATAATAGAACTCCATGCCGCAGTCGGCATACAGTCCCTTCTGATAATACAACACGATGCCCAACGACTGCATGAAAAATCCAACCACCCACATCCAAACACTGGCCTTGTATTCCAACAGAATATACGCCAACCCCAACGCCGTCGTCGTTATATCCAACCAATGCTTCGCCAAAAATTCCATCTTTCTACCAAGCTTTAACCCCTACGGGGTTTACCTCTCACCTCTCACCTTCTATCGTATTCCTCAAACCTGCTGTTCTTGCTAATGAACTCCGGCACGGTCTTCTTCATCAAGATGACCATCTCGGGGATCTCCACCTTGTGGGCAAGATCGACAAGTTCATTCAACACCTGCTTCATCTCATCGTACTTGTATTCGCGCACCTTGGCGATGCGGATGCGGTCGTGCGAGGTGGGCAGCGTGTTCTCCTTATTGGAGAGCACTTCTTCATATAGCTTTTCACCTGGACGTAAGCCTGTGTATTGGATCTCGATGTCCTCTCCCACCTTCAAGCCGGCAAGGGTGATCATGCGGCGTGCCAAGGTGTCGATCTTGATGGACTCGCCCATGTCGAACACAAAGATCTGGTTGCCAGAACTCATGGTGGCTGCCTCCATCACCAAGCGACAAGCCTCGGGGATGGTCATGAAGAATCGAGTGATCTCAGGATGGGTCACCGTGACCGGTCCGCCATTGGCGATCTGCTCACGGAAACGCGGGATGACAGAGCCGTTGGAGCCCAACACATTGCCGAAGCGGGTGGTGACGAACTTGGTATTACCAACCACTTTGCCCTGCTCCACTGCCAGTCCCAGCGACTGCACATAGATCTCCGCCAGACGCTTGGAGCAGCCCATGATGTTGGTCGGGTTCACCGCCTTGTCGGTAGAAATCATCACCATCTTCTCGACACCGTATTCCAGACACTTGTCGGCGACATTGCAGGAGCCGAAGACGTTGACCAGCACGGCCTCGCAGGGGTTCTCCTCCATCAGCGGCACATGCTTGTAGGCAGCGGCATGGAACACCACTTGTGGATGCCACTTGCGGAAGGCGTAGTCGAGACGGTCGGGATGTCGCACATCACCGATGATAGGCACGAAATCGAGTCTCGGGAAACGTTGCTCCAGCTCCAAACGGAGGTTATGCATGGGGGTCTCGGCATTGTCGAACAGCACCAGCTGCTTGATGCCGAAGGTGGCCAGCTGACGGCAGAGCTCCGATCCGATAGAGCCCGCAGCGCCCGTGACCATCACCACTTTATCCTTGAAATTGGCGATGATCTCATCCATCGAGATCTTGATCTCCTGACGGCCGAGCAGGTCTTCGATCTTCACCTCACGAACACGTTCACGCAACAGCTGGTTGCTTTCCAGATCATCAATAGTTGGGATGATCAACGTCTTGACATTGTTACGGTTGCAATATTCCACCAAGCCATTGTTCTCACTCATCACATCGGCCTCATTGGAGAACAGGATAGCGCGCGTCGAGACCTGGTCGAGAGCCTGCTCCACCTGCTTGTCGGTATGGCACACAAACACAGGCAAGTCGTTGATACGCAGGTTCTTGCTCTTGTCATCGCGAGTGATGAAACCCACCACCTTGTAATGCGGCGAGTTCTCCAAACGAGTGACGACAGCGGCCGACTTGTCGGAGGTGCTGAAGACCAACACCCTCTGGCGGTTACTGAGTTCCTTGAATTTCCTCTTATACATGTCGTACACCCAGAACATCACAAGGCGCACGCATATCATCAAGAACAGGGAAAGCAAGAAGTCCAAAGCCAGCGCAACAACTACACTGGCGTTGAATATACGAACAAACCCAACTACAACGCCAATAAGAATGACCTTGACCGACAAAGCCAAAATATAGTTGAGCAAATCACGTAAGGTAGTGTGACGCACCACCACATTATAACTTTTGAACAACAGCATGCCGGCTATCGTACCGACAACACTGCTAATCAACCACCATAGTGAAAACATTCCCCTATAGTAGTCGGCTCCTGATTTTGCGAAAAAGACCAAGGTCATCACAGCAATCGCCGAAGCGATTACCGAAAGCAACAAGTCAATCGCAAAAATGACCTTCGCACTCAGGTATTGCTGAAAATATTTGTTCAACCTGCTCATCTATATCTCGTTTTATCTTTTATCTTTTATCTTTTATCTCTTATCTTTTATCTTTTATCTTTTATCTCTTATCTTTTATCTACAATCTCCCATCCACGCACTCTCTCGGCAAAATCCCCTTCACATCATAAACCACGCCACCTTCTTTGACCAACGACTTCACGTCCATGTCGAGGAACTCCTTGTGGGCAACAGCCAAGATGACGGCGTCGTAGAGGTGAGAGGTTAGAGGTGAGAGGTTAGAGGTGATTTCTATGCCGTATTCGTGCTTCACATGAGACGGATCGGCCCAGGGGTCATAGACCGTGATGTTGGGGGTATATTCCTCGATAGTGTGATAGATATCAACCACCTTGGTGTTGCGGATGTCGGGGCAGTTCTCCTTGAAGGTGACGCCCAGGATCAGGATCTTCGCGTCCTTCACCAGCACGCCTTTCTTGTTCATGCACTTGATGGTCTGGTTGGCCACGTAGGCGCCCATGCCGTCGTTGAGGCGTCTCGCAGCACGCATGATACGCGGCAGCACGCCATACACCTGCGCCTTCTGAATCAGGTAATACGGATCGACCGAGATGCAGTGCCCGCCCACGAGTCCAGGACTCAGCTTGATGAAGTTCCACTTGCTCGAAGCAGCCTCGATGACGTCGTGCGTGTCGATGCCCATGGCGTTGAAGATCTTCGCCAGCTCGTTCATGAAAGCGATGTTCACGTCGCGCTGGCTGTTCTCGATGATCTTGGAGGCCTCGGCCACCTTGATACTCGGTGCCTTGTGCGTGCCGTTCACCAACACGCTGTTATAGATGGCATCCACATAGTCGGCGATCTCAGGCGTGGAGCCGGAAGTCACCTTCTTGATCTTCTCCACGGTATGCTGCTTGTCGCCCGGGTTGATACGCTCGGGGCTGTAGCCGGCATAGAAGTCCACGTTGAACTTCAGTCCGCTGACACGCTCCACCACAGGAAGGCATTCCTCTTCGGTGACGCCGGGATACACGGTACTCTCATACACCACCACGTCACCTTTCGAGATGACCTTGCCGACGGTCTCGCTGGCACCCCAAAGGGGCTTCAGGTCAGGACGGTTGTCGCTGTCAACGGGGGTGGGCACGGCGACCACATAGAAGTTGCATTTCTTGATTTCATCAAGGTTGGTAGTGCAACGGAATCCGTGGTTCTTGATGGCATCTTGCAGGAGGTCGTCCGCCACTTCGAGGGTGGCATCGTGGCCTGTCATCAGGACATCCACACGGGATTGGTTCATGTCGAAGCCGATGGTTTCATATTTCGTTGAGAACAGCCTGGCCAGCGGAAGTCCCACATAGCCAAGGCCTATCACACAGATTTTTGTCTCATTAAGTGTATTCATAGGATACAATAACTTCTAAACTGGGTTAACTTGCAAAGTTAGGTTTTTTTTTAATATCTCAAAAAAATATTTTAATGACAAAATTTCCTAATTTTGCAAGCCATGACAGAATACTCAAGCATATTATTGGAAAACGCTGTTGAAGCCCTGTCGAAGCTACCTGGCATCGGCAAGAAGACCGCTTTGCGATTGGCACTGCACCTGCTCAACGAGGAGACCCTTCAGACAGAGCAACTTGCCGACGCTTTGCTCAAGATGAAGCACAACATCATGCTTTGCGAACGCTGCTACAACATCTCCGACACCAAGGTCTGCTCCATCTGCTCGAACCCGCGCCGCGACGAGAACACCCTCTGTGTGGTGGCTGACATGCGCGACGTTTTGGCTATCGAACACACGGCAGCCTACAACGGCCTCTATCACGTGCTGGGTGGCGTCATCAGCCCCATCGAAGGCATCGCCCCGAAGGACCTGAAGATCGAGGAGCTCATCCAGCGGACAAAGACCGAAGACTTCCGCGAGATCATCCTCGCACTTCCAGCGACCATTGAAGGTGACACCACCAACTTCTACATTTTCAGACAGTTGAAGGATTTCAAGGGCAAGATCACCGTCATCGCCAAAGGCATCGCCGTGGGCGACACCTTAGAATATGTGGATGAGATCACGCTGGGACGGTCGATTCAGAATAGGATAGCTTTTAATTCCTAACGTCAATTGTAGCAAGAATAGCGCCGGGTACGTCATCGTACGACCAAGAGGGGTGTCGGCTACGTCATTGCGAGGGAGGAACGACCGAAGCAATCCATTAATGACGATACGCTCCAGAATTAACGACAAGTGGATTGCCACGTCGCTCCGCTAAGCTCCGCTCCTCGCAATGACGGCTGTCGCACCCACTCAGCTTCCTATGACGACTATCGCTCCCCATCCATCTCGCAATGACGACTATCGCACCCCATCCAATTTCCAACAACAGTCACCCTATTTCGTCTATGGCCCACGCACCTTGATCCGACCTAGAAAAAAGGCGCCGGACACGTCATCGTGTGGGCTCAAGATGGCGTCGAGTACGTCATTGCGAGGGAGGCACGACCGAAGCAATCCATTAATTACGATACGCTCCAGAATATACGACAAGTGGATTGCCGCGTCGCTCCGCTAAGCTCCGCTCCTCGCAATAACGACTGTCGTTCCCTCTCAGCTTCCAGCAACGGCTGTCGTTCCCCATCCTTCTACCAACAACAGCTATCCTACGTCATCTATGGCGCGCGGGCCACGGCCAAAAACCGGAGCAGAGCGAGCCCAAAAGACGTTCTATGCGGCTGATACCTCATGGCGGGGCGCCGCAGGCGTTTGCCTTCGCAGAAGGCACTCCGCGACATGACGCTCAAGACTTTAGGACAACCGCGGGGAGGTCCGATAATGTCGGCCTTGAACTTTTGTTACTTTTCTTTCAAGAGAAAAGTAAGTAAAAAGCAAGAAAAACATTATCTTTGCGAACAAATTATAAACCGTGTTCACCGACGACGACAACTCTTGGGAAGAAAACGACGATGAGCTGACTAGCGAAGCCGTCAGCCGTTTCGAAGACATGCTCGAAAACCAGCGCCCCACCTACTTCGACGCTGAGGAATTCGAGATGATCATCGACTATTACATGCAGAACAACAACCTGAAGCGCTCGCGTCAGGCTGTCGATCTCGCATTGGCACAACATCCCGACGACATCAACCTCAAGATCAAGAACGCACGGCAGTTCCTCGTCGAAAACGACCCCAAGAAAGCCTTCGACCTCCTCGACCAGATGGAGGTCAACGACGAAGAACCCGACTACTACCTCACCCTCGGCTCCTGCTACGCCGCCCTCGGGAAACACCAGAAAGCCATCGACACCTACACCGCCGCCCTCTCATACTTCGACGAAGACGAGAAAGGCGAGCTGTACCACGCCATCGGCTTCGAATACCAGAACCTCGGTGCCCTCAATAAAGCCATCGAATACTACAAGAAGTCGCTGGATGTCGATGCGGAAGACCTACAAAACAACAACTCCATCATCGACCTCATCAACTGCTTTATCTTGACCGACCGCGTGGAGGAAGGTATCGCCTACTTCAACCAGCGTATCGAGGACAACCCGCAGGAGGCTGAGTCGTGGTCGGCATTGGGCGACCTCTATCGCCGCACCGACCGTCTGGAGGAAGCCATCGAGATGTATGAATACGTGCTCGCCATCGACCCCACCCACCTCTGGGCCAACATGCACCTCGCCAACTCCTACTACGACCTCAACCGCTTCCAGGAAGCCATCGACTCGCTGAACGAGGCGCTGGCGCACGACGTGGAGACCTCCATGATCCACGCCTCCCTTGGTGACTGCTACTACCGACAAGAGAACTACATCGACGCCAAGAACGAATACAACCGCGCACTGGCCATCAACGAGCACCTCACCGAGGCCTGGTCGGGACTCGGCTACATCTACAGCGACACCGGCGACAGCCACAAAGCCATCAAGTTCTTCGAGAGGGCCTACCAGCTGGAGCCGTTCAACGACGACCACCTCTATAACCTCGCCGCCGAACATCAGAAGATCGGCGAACACGAGAAAGCCCTCGCCTACCTACTGGAGATCGAAAAGAGCCAGCCCAACGACCCCGATCTGTACTTCTTCCTCGGCGACCTACTGGCCGACATGGGCCGTTTCGACGAGGCTATCTGCTACCTGAAGCTTGGCTTGGAACGCACCCACAACGACGCCACCCTGCTCTATCTCCTTGCCTATCTCTATCTTGAGCGCAACGAACGCTCCCAGGCTTTGACTTACCTGGAAGAAGCGCTGACTGCCAAACCTGATTATTATAAGGAGTTTATCGAATACAATCCGGAAATGATCAGCAATGACGTTGAAGTCATGGAGCTGATAAATGGATTGCTTCGTCGTTCCTCCTCGCAATGACGTGACTATGAAAAATTATCTCTATATATTCCTGATCTCCATGATCCCACTGATTGAACTCCGCGGCGCCATCCCTGTGGCCTACGGTATCAAAGCCGCCATGGACAACCCCGCCGACTTCAACCTGCTGTGGGCTTATATCATCATCGCCGTGGGCAACATGCTGCCGGTGCCATTCATCTTTTTCTTCGCCCGCCGCGTGCTGGAATGGGGCAAGGACAAGAAATACATCGGAAGGTTCTTCACCTGGTGTCTCACCAAAGGCGAGAAAGGCGGCGAGAAGCTGAAAGCCAAGGCTGGACGCGGCTTGTACGTCGCCCTGTTGCTCTTCGTCGGCATCCCGTTGCCCGGCACTGGTGCCTGGACGGGAACGTTAGCCGCCAGCTTCCTCGACATGGACTTCAAGAAGAGCGTCATCGCCGTGATCGGTGGCGTGGTACTCGCCGGCGTCATCGTCGGAGTGCTCTGCACCCTAGGCTTCGGCGCCCTCTTCGGCATCCATTAACCTTTAACCTCTCACCTCTCACCTCTCACCTCTAACCTCTCCCCTTTGAACCTCTTCGGACTCATCGGTCATCCCCTCGGTCACTCTTTCTCGAAGGCTTATTTTACAGCTAAATTCGAAAGAGAAGGCTTGGATTGCGAGTATCGGAATTTTGATATCACTTCGTTAGGAGAAAACTCAGCGTCGGGAACGTCATTACCTCCCGTTCGGTCGGTGAGCCCTTCGGGGTTGCGAGCGTTAGCGAAGCAATCCATGTTATCCGGCTTCAACGTCACCATCCCTTACAAAGAAACCATCCTCCCCTATCTCGACGAACTGGATCCAGCCGCCAAGGAAATCGGCGCCGTCAACACCGTGAAGGTACTACCCGACGGACGCTTGAAAGGCTATAACACCGATGTCGTCGGGTTTGAGTCTTTATTAGAAGAAATAGCGAGTGACAATCGTCATCGTGAGGAAGGTGCAACTCTTCGTCATTGCGAGGGAGGTACGACCGAAGCAATCCAGCTTGACTATTTCGGGTCAGGTTGGATTTTCTCCCTTCGGTCGAAGAGCCTTCGGGTTGCTTCGGCCAAAGGCCTCGCAATGACGCAAAGCGACGCCACCGCCATCCCCAATAGCATACTCCTCACTCCTCACTCCTCACCCCTAACTCCCCACTCCCCACTCCTCACTCCTCACTCCGCCTTGGTCCTCGGCACTGGCGGCGCATCGAAAGCCGTTCAATACGTTCTGAAAAAGCACCGCATCGCCTTCCATCTGGTAAGCCGTGATCCTAAAAAAGGGGATTACACCTACGACCAGCTGACCCCTGACATCATCAAGGAACACCTACTTGTTATTAATACGACTCCAGTGGGCATGGCACCCAACATCGATGCCGCACCTGACATCCCATACGAAGCCATCTCCGATAAGCACGCCTTGATCGACCTGATCTATAACCCCGAGGAAACACTGTTTTTAAAAAATGGCCGCGAACATGGCGCCACCACCACCAACGGGCTCACCATGCTTCATGCGCAGGCCGAGGCATCATGGAAGATTTGGAACTCTTAACTCGAATTTAGGAAACCATACGCTCACACCGATCAATTATATCATCGGTTATTCGAAAGCCCATGTCACAAACAACCCTGCTTTGGTTTCCATCATAATTCATTGACAAATGAATGGTGTCGTATCCCATATTAACCAACGACAACAACTTTTTGTCTCGATGGGAAACCACTTCTCGATAATCGTTAATGTCAGGACGCGTCCGCTTACCCTGCCTCACATTAAAGACCACATCAAGCGCTATCAACACCCCGAGCCACAAATAGTTCCCTGCGGCTCGAACATATTTTCGATCCTGATAAGCCTCCCCATCGTCATCAAGTTTCCCCCTCTCTCTCAAGATTTCCTTTGCGTTTCTGACATAGCGCCTAGCTTCCTCTATCGTTTCGGGTTCTCTTTTCTTAAATATTCCCATCTTTTCAAAAATAATTTTTCTGCAAATATATATTAATTATTAGGTTTTGTCAATAGCAAAAGCAATATTTTTTAAAAACTTTCGTTAAATTGTCGTATTTTTGCATCTTTAGATTCTTAGACCATGAAACTGCGTACACTGCTTATTATTGGAACATTGATGTTGTCCTGTGCCTTTATTAATAACGCCAACGCCCAACTCTTCAAGGGTGAAGCCTTCGCCGGCGCCAGCATCGCACAAGTTGACGGCGATGAATGTTATGGCTACAAGCGTTTTAGCGGACAATTAGGAGCTGGAGTGCTGCTTTCACTCACCGAACAGGATTGGCTCGACCTTGGATTCGAGATCGTTTATAACCCTAAAGGCGCCTTGAGAAGCGACACACTCGTAGCCAACAGCGGTCACTTCCGTGGCACCTATGACTTGAAACTGAATTACATAGAATTGCCTGTGATGCTGTATCTGACCGACAAGCACAGATACACTTTCGGTCTGGGCCTTGCCTATGGCAGACTGGTTGGTCTTTCTGAAAAAATCAACGGCGTTGCCAGCGAAATCCGTCCAGGTAACGGCTACCTCCGCTGGAGAGACGGTTACGAGGGATCAGACAACATCGACCTGAGCGACATCCGCACCCTTGACGACCTATCCAGTTCGGGTTTGTACGACGACACCGAGCTTCCTCCCACCCTCCTGGTGCAAAACTCAAACACCTACAGCAAACAAGACCTCAGCATCTGTGCCGACTTCCGCATCCGCATCTGGGAAGGACTTCATGCCCAACTGAGATACCAGTATTCATTGATGCCCATCCGCATCAGGCTATTTGAAGAATACACCCCAACGCTCGACTATAAAGTCAGGCAGCAATACAACAACCAGATCTCACTACGATTGACTTACATCTTTGGCGAAGACCTCTCCAAACTCAACCGTGAGATACAAAAGGAAGAGAAGAAGGGCCGCTATTAAACACTCCTCATAACGAGAACAACCGACGTCGGTTACGTCATTGCGAGGAGCAGAGCGACGCGGCAATCCACTTATCGTTAAATATGGATTGCTTCGGTCGTTCCTCCCTCGCAATGACGTAACCGATAATAATCATTACCCTAAATAGTAGTCCCTCAAGAAATTATGGTAATCCTCCGTCAAGCTGTTGTCGGCATGGCGTATCACCAGCGAGGATTCCTTTATTTCACCAGGCTTCCCGAAACGGAACTCCATGTTCACCCGGTTGGGCTCCTTGCCTTCCACGGGGATGATATACTGTACGCTATGGACAAATAGGTTGCACTGGGCAGCCGCAGGAATGAAGTCGTGCGACTCACGCTCGGGAAGCACCACGGCAAAGCGCCCGTCAGGCTTCAGCAGACGACGCACCGCACCTGCCAACTCGGGAAACGTCAGGGAACTGTCGGTATGCCGGGCCTGATTGCGGCGGTCGGCATCGCATTTGAAGGAATTGATGAAAAACGGAGGGTTGGAAATGATAAGGTCGTAGGCACATTGCATCGTAAACTGCCGGATATCCGCATGGAAGGCAAACAGCCTGTCACGCCACTGCGACGCGTCGAAATTGGCCGAAGCCTCGTAAACAGAAGGCTCATCGAGATCCACCGCATGGACCTTGGCAATGCCTTTCTGCGCCAGCATCAACGGCAGGATGCCACACCCCGTGCCGATGTCCAACACCCAATCCGACGGCTTCACCTCCACCCAAGCACCCAGCAATACCGCATCGGTCCCCACCTTCATGGTGGAGCGATCGTGACACAAACTGAAATGCTTGAAATGGAATCGTTTCATTATTAACTCAAATACATCTCTATCAACCCTTCCGGGGCTTTTATATATAACTTCTTTGATCTGCGATCTACCTTCTGGATCACCTGATCCAAGATGGGTATCAGGATCTCCTTCTTGTCTTTGAAAACCTGGATGATGGCTTGGGTGGGATACTCGATCACCTCGGCGATGGGACCCAGCTCGCCTTTCTCCTCGTCAACCACCATGAAGCCTTTCACCTCGTGGTAATAGAACTGCTTGCCCGAGAGCTTCGGCAGCATCTCCAACGGCAGCCAGACTTCCTTCCCCGTCAAGGCCGAAGCCGCCTCCACCGTCTTCACATCCTGGATGGAGACGAAGAACTTGTCGCCGCTGCAGACCAGCTTCTCCACAAAGAACGGCGTCAGCACCTTGTTGATCTCCAACAGGAAATACTTCAGATCGAGGTATTCCGACGGGTCATCGACATCCAGCTTTATGGTCACTTCACCCTTGATGCCATGGGTCTTGGCCACACGGCCCAAATAAAAACAATCTTCTTTTGTCATTTTTTGCTGTTTATTCAAATGCAAAAATAAGAGTTTTTCCTATCTTTGCTATCAAAATAAGAATGATGCACGATTTTCTCGATTTGTTTTTGGATGTGCTGAGGAACAGCTTCTTGGTGACCGGTCTGGTGATCATCATGATGCTGATGATAGAATACGTCAACATCCATTCTGAAGGACGGTTTTTCACCAGGCTGCATCAGCACCGTTTCGGACAGGTGGTGTTGGGCGCTGGACTGGGCATCATCCCAGGCTGCATGGGTGGTTTCGCCGCCGTCTCGATGTACTCGCACAAACTGTTGAGCTTCGGCGCCTTGATCGCCATGATGATCGCCTCCTCGGGCGACGAGGCCTTCGTGATGCTCGCCATGATACCCAAGGAAGCCCTGATCCTGACGGCTGTGTTGTTCATCATCGCCATCGCTGCCGGCTGGATCGTGGACCTGCTGTCGAAGAAAAACGACCCGAAGAGCGCCTGCGGCGACGGCTTCCAGCTGCACCATGAGGAGCACCATCACGGCACCATCCACGAAAAGCCCTCTTTCAGGAACCTGCGTCATGCCAGCGCCGAACGCATCGCCCTGCTGCTGGGCGTGGTGATCTTCATCATCGCTCTTGCCTTTGGATTGTTGGAACATGATCACGAACACGAGCACGAAGCGGCTGAAATCGCCAGCCACGTCAACATCTTCGACGAATACTGGATGAACCTGATATTTGCCATCATCAGCCTGTTCGTGGTGTGGTTCATCGCCACCGCCAGCGAACACATCGTCAAAGAACACCTCTGGGAGCACGTCATCCGGAAGCATTTCCTGACCATCTTCCTGTGGACCTTCGGCGCCTTGCTGGTCATCGAGCTCGGGCTGCATTACCTCGACATGGAATCGTGGATCAACTCCAACATCCCATGGATGATCCTGCTGGCGGTGCTGGTGGGCATCATCCCCGAATCGGGCCCCCACATGCTGTTTGTGACCCTGTTTGCCACCGGCATGGTGCCGTTCTCGGTGCTGCTGGCCAGCTCGATCTCCCAAGACGGACACGCCTCGCTCCCACTCCTGGCGGAAAGCAAATCCGGATTCGTCAAAGCAAAACTCATCAATATCCTTGTCGCCGCCATTGGCGGATACGCTTGTTATTTCATCGGTTTCTAAACACTCATCATCATGAAAATCATCCTCGCTACCGACTTCAGCAAAGAAAACCAAATGCTTGTGCCTTACGCCCTCGACCTCTTGCGGCCTACGGGAGGCACCATCGTGTTGTTTCACGCCTACATGGACCATTTCGAGGTGAACGACGCCAAAGCCACAGCTGAAGAATCCATGCGCCAAAGCATGGCCTACCTTAACGGTGAGATAGAGAAACAAGGGCTGACAAACATCGAGATCATCCCCGAACTGATGGACGGCTATCCCGAGCAACAACTGCTTCATCTGACCCGCGAGATCCAACCCGATCTGGTGCTGATGGGCACCCGTGGCCGCGGCAGGAAAGGCTTCCTGGAAGGCAGCATGTCGAAAAGCCTGATGAGCAAATCGCCCGTGCCATTGCTCTCGATCCACGAGGAATACCAATACAAACCCAACAACGAGGTGCTGTACGTGACCAACTTCGACAAGACGGACGCCAACTCCATCGCCCGTGTGTTCGACATCCTGAAGCCTTACCAGCTGCATCTCCATGTGGTCAACTTCATCATGGACGGTGAGCCATCCAAGGCAGCACGACAGATGAAAGAGTTGGAAGAGACCCTGAAATACATGAACCTCAACGGCGAGCTCTGCTTCAAGCTGATCTACAACAGCAGTCCCCGCGACGGCATGAAGGCGTATTGTGCCGAAAACAACATCAGTCTGGCCGCCTTCATCCCCCATCGCCGCCACTTCTGGGACATCTTCTTCCGCGACACCGTCACGAAAAACGATTTCTTCGACCTGCATATTCCGTTGCTCACCTTTCATAAGTGAGAGGTTAGAGGTGAGAGGTTAGAGGTGAGAGGTTGGAAAAAAACTCTCACCTCTCACCTCTAATCTCTAACCTTTTTATTATCTTTGCCGCGTCAAACAGGGGTGCCTTTTCCGCAAGGATTGAAAGACAGGCTGAGATCATACCCTTTTACCTGATCCGGGTAATGCCGGCGTAGGGATTGGATAGATTCAACATTCCCCTTTGCATTTATTATTAACTTAAACAGTTCATTAAATGAAAAGGATTTTTATTGGTATCGCAGCGTTATTTGTCGCAGCGAATGTGAATGCTCAAAACGAGATCGACACCACACATTTTGAAATGCTTAACGAAGTGGTTGTCAGCGGCGTGAAGGTGCAGAAAAGCGCTCCTTTCGCCGTGACCAACATCCAGAAGGAAGAGTTGAACGAGTTCTCGAACACTGGACAGGAGCTGCCCTTCCTGTTCTCTAAGACCGCTGGCATCCTCTCATGGAGCGAGAACGGTGTCGGCACTGGCACCAGCTACATGCGCATCCGTGGCGCCGGCGACTCACGCATCAACGTGACCCTCGACGGCGTGCCGCTGAACTCACCCGAAGACCAATGTGTGTTCTGGGCCAACATGAACAGCTATGGTTCCTTGCTCGGCAACGTGCAGATCCAGCGCGGTGTGGGCACCTCCACCAATGGCGATGGAGCCTTCGGAGGCACCGTGGCGCTCTCGTCAGCAGCACCCTCCGTGACGCCAAGCGCTGAAATCACTGGCTCCTACGGCTCTTTCAACACCCTTAACTTCGGTGCCAAGGCATCCACCGGTCTCCTTTGGAACCGCCTCATCATCGACGGCGCCTACCATGAGACCCACACCGACGGCTTCATGCACGGCACCAAAGGCCGCAGCGGCAGCTACTACGGCGGCATCACCTATTACAACAAGAACTTCCAGCTCCGCTACAAGAACATCGGCAACTTCGAGAAAACCGGCCAAGCCTGGAACGGCGTCACAGCTGGCGACGACAACCTCAGCATCATGGATGGCACCTGGGGAGTGAATACTGGCATCAAGACTTACGAAGACCTGTGGAACGTCGGCCTCGGACAATACAACTCCCTCTATGAGCACCTCGTTTATGACGACGAAGGCAACTTCCTGAAAGACGAAAACGGCCACTACGTCACCGAGCGCTACCAACTCAACGACGGTAGCTTCTGGGACAGGACCACCGACAACTTCTGGCAGGACCACAACATCCTTTCAGCCGCTTGGGACATCAACGAAAACTGGAAAACCTCGGCATCGCTGCATTATACCTACGGCTATGGCTATTATGAGGAATTCCGTCCCAACAACAAGCTCTCCAAATTCGGCATGTCCTACATGTATCCCGACAGTTCTTTTGTGAAAAGGACAGATTTTATCCGTAAGAAAGGCCTCACACAACATACCTACGGCTTGGTTTGGAACGCCAATTACAAAGACGAGAGATGGGATGTGATCGGTGGCATCTCGGTTCAGAATTTCAGCGGAAACCACTTTGGATACGTCACCTATATTGCCAACAACGACGTCGCCGATAAGTATCTCGCCAATGGCGACTACAAATACTACGACTCCGATGCCAGCAAGCTCGACGGAAGCACTTTCGTCAAAGCAGCATACAACATCACCAAGCAATGGACGGTGTTTGGCGACCTGCAGTACCGCTATGTGGATTACATGACCAACGGCATCAACGACAAGTTCTATGATGACCAGAGCGGCTACTACAACCAGCCCCTTGACATCCACGAGAAATACCATTTCTTCAACCCCAAAGGCGGTATCTCCTGGAATCTCAACGACCACCACGCCTACGCCTCCGTTGCCATGAGCCATCGTGAGCCGGAACGCAACAACTTCACCGACAACGGATCACGCCCAGCGCCCGTCCCGGAACAGCTTCTTGACTACGAACTCGGCTACAACTACAATGGCAGCATTTGGCAGGCCGGCGCCAACCTCTATTACATGGACTACACCAACCAATTCGTTCAGACCGGTGAGTTGAGCGACATCGGCGAAGCCCTCACAACCAACATCAAGAAATCGTACCGCATGGGCGTCGAGCTGCAAGCCTGCGTCAATGCCACTAGATGGCTGACCATCGAGGCAAATGCCGCTTTGAGCCAAAACAGGATCAAGGACTTTGACGAAGTGGCCGAAGACTGGGACAACGGCACCACCACCATCCATTACGACAACTCGACCTTGGCCTTCTCGCCATCAGCCCTACTCAACGGCTTCATCACCTTCCATCACAAGGGCTTCGAGGCAACTTGGCATACCAACTACGTCTCAAGGATGTATCTCGACAACACACAGAACATGGACCGCTCGTTGCCTGGCTACTCCACCTCGAACGTGAGCCTCGGCTATACTTTGAGACCGAAAAGCGTCGTGAAGGAAGCCCTCTTCAAGGTCAGCTGCAACAACATCTTCAACAAGCGCTATGCCGCCAGCGGTTGGGTCTATTCAGCCATCTGCGCCAGCGGCGGTCATCCGAACGATAACCGTTATTACCAAATCGGATTCATCCCGATGGCTGGTTTCACCGTAATGGGAAATCTGACACTCAAATTCTGAAAGGCGAAGCAATCCAACAGCTTCGTCATTGCGAGGAGGAACGACGAAGCAATCCACTCAGACTCGAAATGGTCTATGTGGATTGCTTCGCTGCGCTCGCAATGACGGCTACCGTATCCTTCTTTCTACCACTAAAGATTAATGAGTAGCCTTTAAAAAGCTATAATTCTTTCCGAGGTCCAGGTGTTCTGCAACGAAATCATCGGGATACTCCACGACGTAATCCACCACCTTGTCGCCCTCCATGACAGGACGAACCACGGGATTGATGAAGCCGCCGTAGGGCTTCAAACCTAGGGCGTCGTAACGTTCCTTGACTTCCTTGTGCAGTTCAGGATCGACCTTGACGGCATATTTCTCGACCAAGGCCTTGCCAGCGGCGTAGTCGCCCTCGCTCTTGATGCGTTGCACCTCGGCAAGCAGTTCGCCGAACAGGCCACGCAGCGCCTCGAAGTCGTTGACGACAAAATAGGTCTTGCCGTTCTCCACCTTTTTCTCGATGACGTTGTTGTCCTTGCCATGTTCATAGCACCATTCGGCGATGAGCTTTCGGTTCTGCATGTGGGATTCCGTCACGTCTTTGCCTAGCTCCACACGAGCCAACTGGGTCATCATGCCGTTACGGATGTAGCCGCAGTATTCGGCTTTATAGGCTTCGGCATCCGGCAACACCTTGAGTTCCACCATCTTCGGATCAGCCAGATAATACAAGCCAAACAGGTCGGCGCGAGCCTCTTCCAAAGTGGAGGAGAATTCCTTCAAAGCGCCAGGTTGGGTGGTCGGCAGGAGCTTGCCAGAACCATGGCCAAGACATTCGTGCAAGGTGGTATGGACGATATCCGTCTCAGAGGCGTATTTCTTGCAAAGTGCGACTTCCTCTTCGGAATAGGCAAACTCGCTCAAGGCGCTCTTGGGGCATTCTTCGGCGGCCTTGTCGTAGGCAATCATCAGGTTGGTGATGGTCACCGACTTGGAGCCATAGTCCTTGCGGATCCAGTCGGCATTAGGCAGATTGATGCCGATCGGAGGTGAAGGGAAGCAGTCGCCGCCCAAGGTCGTGGCGATGATGCTCTTGGCTGAGACGCCCTTGCATTCTTCTTTCTTGAAGCGTGCATCCACGGGAGAATGATCCTCGAACCACTGGGCGTTCTCACTGATGATGAAAGAGCGTTCGGTGGCTTCGAGATCCTTGTAATCCACAATAGATTCCCAAGTAGCCTTCATGCCCATCGGGTCGTTGTAGTCCTCGATGAATCCATTCACGAAATCGATATGAGAGATCGAATCCTGCACCCAGGCAATGTTATACTCGTCCCAAGTCTTCAGATCGCCCGTACGATAGTAGGCAATCAGCTTCTGGATGTAGTCGCGTTGCGTGTCGTTTTCCGCCACTTCATTGGCTTTTTCCAACCATCTGACGATGGCCGAGATCGCTTCACCATAAAGGCCGTCAGCCTTATAGACCTCTTCGTGGATGCCGGTTTTATCCTTGACCAGTTTCGAGTTCAGGCCGTAGGAAATCGGGGTGGCGTCATTAGGTTTACGCATCTTGTCATAGAAGCGTTCCACATCCTTTTTGGTGATGTCCCCTTCATAGAAATTGACTGCTGAGTTGGCGATGATGTCCTCCTGGCTGCTACGGCGCATCTTATACAGCTCCTGATCAAAGATGACAGGCGTAATGAAAGCGATGAAGTCATCGACGGTCTCCCCTTCGTTTAACGGAAGCAAAGTGGCGTCGCTGCCTTTCACCAGCTCGGCGAAATAGCTTTCCGATATCTCAGGGAAGAACTTGTCCTCGGCGTAATGATGATGGATGCCATTGCTGAAGAACACCCTTTTGGCATAGACCAGGAAGTTCTGGAAATCTGCGCATTCGCGGTCGCCTTGGTAGGAGTTTAGCACCGCTTCGATCGTTTTCCTGACACAGAGGTTGTATTTGAAGTTCTGGTCGAAGAGGATGTCGCGACCGCATTTGGCTGCTTCGTTAAGGTAATAGATGTAGGCTTTCTGTTGCAGCGACAGCTGATCCCAGTCGGGCAGCTGATAGCGCATGATTCGCAAGTCGGCGAATTGGTCCACCAAGAATTTGAATTCTTCTTTTGGAGTCGGTACTTCTGTTGCGGGCTGTTTCGGCTCACAGCCGATCATCGTTCCCGCCAATCCCAGGATAATCATCAGTTTTTTCATTTATGATTGTTTTGATTGTTTTTAATCCCATTTAACGAGCCTCCTGCACCAAGCGCACTGAGAACCCATTGAAAACAAAGTCAATAGCCTGAGGATACAAGCCTGAATCGAAAATGGACACACAATTGGCGCGCGACTCGTTATAGCGCGAGGACGACCAATAATGGCCACTACTCCCTTCGTTGAGGATCTCCGCGCCCAAACGGTAACCGGCTGTCGGCAAAAAGACCGCACCATGTTGCTCAATCAGATCCCACTGCTCCATTGAAATGCTATTGTTTTCGTAATACACATTGGTTACATTGGGAAAATTCAAACTGAAGAAACTGCCGCTCCAGTCGTCAGGCAACAGGATTACGCCGTTCACCTCACCCACCTTCGCTTTAGCGAAGCGGATTCCCGAAGGTGTGTCACGCAATTCGAAGAGGTAGTTCCACTCTTCCGTAGTCAAGGTACGCCAAAGATGTTCTGTGTCGCCTCCATTGGCAATGGCATTATAACCCCAATCGGCTTGACCCGTCTGTTCGTAGAGATTGAACTCATGGTTGCCATAGGCATGATAGTCATAGTAATTAGAACTGGTGCTCCAGGGTTGGTAGCAATGAGCACCATGGTTATAACCACTTGTGCTCCAACCGAAAAGACTGATCATGTTTTGGAGTGCATAGTTCTGCCCCACATCATGTCCAAGGGTTTCTACCATATCGTATTGATGTTCCATGAACGACCATACACCTAAGTTCATATTGTACTGAAGATTACCTTTGGAGAAGAAGACCTTCCCGCCATCCTCATTGATGGTGTACAAGCCGTCGATAGCACCTATGGGAGCTCCAACAGGAAAGACCAGCGTCACCGTTTCATCATTGTATTGTGTTTGTTCCACCACTGCACTATGGAAGGTCGTTCCACCAACCGAATAAAAAGCTTCATAGCGCATGAGGTCGCCTGGCTCGAATATGCCAGGGTTTCCACCGCGACCCGAGGCACCATCTTTGGAAACTACCCTTACGTCATCAGTGCCACCTTCCAGACACACCAGTCTGGTCGCCGAGCTACCGTGAGCCGTCGTGACACGCAAAATCGACATACCGGAAGTCGACAGACGCACCATCACATGATGGGCACCTGCATCAAGTCGCAGGTCATGAGCAGCCACCACTGTACCGTCAGCGCGAATCACCTGTAGGCTTACCTCCGAGGCTTCCGAGAGTACCAAAGGAACGCATGCATGATCCTTGAAAGGGTTCGGGAAGGCCGAGCCCAATTGGAAGTTCAGACCATGACACTCGGCCACACCTACAAGTGAGTGGGAGAGCACCAAGGTTGTATCGGGATAAGCCAAGGTTGTGATCCAGCCTTGGCTCAAGTCGGTCACTAACACCGAGGTGAATGGGCTGTATCCTCCAGCCTCTGTAGCCGCAGTGAACTTCACGGTCACCGCTTCTTGCGCTTGGAGCGAAAAGGCAACAAACAGCATCATAAAGAGTAGTGAATTTTTCATTGTTACATTTCATTTTCTGTTTTATGACACAAAAATAAAAAAAGTTTTCAGTTTGTAGTTGTTCAGTTAACTGCCAACTGAACAACTTCCAACTGAAAACTAAAAAAGCCCTCTCGCTTTCGCGGAGGGCTTTTCCGTATGGGTGGGCGGCGACCTACTTTCCCACGTCTTA
>CADCGK010000008.1 GCA_902800965.1 uncultured Bacteroidia bacterium
AATCTCGATGGTGTAAGTAGCTGTTGCGATCTCACTGTCGTTCATGCCTTGTTTCGTGGCGATGGCCTTCACCGTGGTTGTCTCGCTGATAGTGATGGCGTCAGAGTAAACCGTGCTGTTCGGGGTGGGATCGGTGCCGTCGAGGGTGTAGAAGATGGTGGCGCCATCGGTCTCGCAGGCGATGGTTACGGTCTGGGCTTCGTTATAGGTGCCTTCCGCAGGTGAGAAGGTCGGGGTGGCAACGGATTCCATGGGGGCTGTCACTTCTTCGAAATCGTCTGCACTGCGAGGTGCGACTTGCTGGGTTTGTCCACCATTGTTGGGCCAGTAGATGATGGAAATGCCCTTGACATGATACTGTTTGCCGGTTTCCAAAGAGGTAACGGGGTTGGGGTTGAGGTTGAAGTTGTTATATGGAGTAATGCTCAAGCCAGTCTCATCATAGAATTGACCATTGTTGAAGGTCAATGTGCCTAAATCAATGGGTGTGCCGTAGTTCTTTAATTCAAGGGAACCGATAGTGGTGGTCAAAACAGGCATTTCCTGTCCAGGAGTGACGGTAAGGTTTGTCGCACTGACGCCTGTGATTTCTGCATAGTGGTTCTGATACATTAATACGTTGCAGGTCGTGGTGCCGTTTAACTTGTCGCCGACAACAAAACCATGTCCTGATTGATAGATGACGAAACCGTATTGACCATCAGAGATACAAACTTGACCGCCTTTTACTCCAGTCACATACCAGTCGTTAAAGGTTACGCTCACGGGTGTTGCCGTGGTGCCAGCTTGTGCAGCAGCATCCCAAATGCCATTGATGGTTGTGATGGAAGCTATCTGTTGTATGGTATAGGAGACGGTGGCAATAGAACTGTTGTTCATGCCATCCTTGATGGCAACGGCTTTCACTGTTGTGGTCTCACTGATAGTGAGGGGTTGAGTGTATTGAGTGCCAGTGACACCTGTAGGTGCAACAGGGTCGGAGTTGTCGGTAGTATAGTAAATGGTAGCGCCTTCCGTTGCACAGCTGATGGTCACCGTTTGGGTGTTTCCGTAGGTTCCGCCAACAGGAGAGAAGGTTGGTGTGGCTACAGTTGGAATGGTGCCACTGGATTCACTGTTTACTCCGAATACCACAAAACGTTTTCCGGTATTTGCGGTGAATGTAAGTTCGGTGTCTTGGTTCAAATTACTGAAACTAAGAACTTTGTAATAGTCATCTGTGCTTGGGTCACCATCGAAAGTGAATGGCGAATTGCTTGATATGCCATTGTTGCTTGTTAAAGCAATGTCGCTAACAAGGCCACTTGGGGTAACTGTCAAAGTAACATTATCGTTTTTCCAAGCAGCAACGTGAAGATGAAGATACTGGGTTCCTGCCGGGACCGTTACTTTCCATGCTCCTGCAACGTTGCCTGTGCCAGCCTTGATGCCGTCATACTGGACATTGCTGATGATCACTTTGCAGTTAGTGGCGCTGGTTCCACCAGTGGTGCTTAGAGTTACATTACTCGTGTAAGTACTCGAGTAATCGGATTGTCCCCAAAGAGACATCCTCGTTAACAGCAATAAGGCTGTCAGCAAAAAAGTAAGTTTTCGTTTCATGGGTTGAATTTAATTTATTGATAATTATTATTTTGCTATTTTGTGCTTTCCATAAGCCGTAATGGACAAAAATACGTCATTTAACACTTATTATAAAATATATCTAGCTTGATTTATCAACACAAAATGTTGATATTGGTGTTGATAATTTGTTGATAAAAAACACAAGAGCCCCCAAGATTTGAGAAAAAATCTTATCTTTGCAAAAACAAACAATTAGCTGACAATGAAAAGGGTATTCAACAAAGTTTGGATTGGCATGCTTGCCTTATTTGCCCTCATTATAGGTGCGTGCTGTTCTAACCAAAGTACGGATAATCAAAATAAGATGACAAAGAAACAATTGAAGGAACGCATTGCCAAGCTCAAGGCGGCTGTGGAAGATCGTGAGATGTCGTGTGTGTATGGCTCTCCTGAGATCATTGCGGAATATGGCAGGGAGACAGCAAGAATGCGCCGGGAACTGGATTCGCTGCAAAACGAGCTTGACAACTATGGCAAGTGCAAGTAACACCTTATAGTCGGCATGCGGATCTACCTCGTCGGTTATATGGGTGCAGGCAAGTCAACGACCTCGAAACGCCTGGCCAATAAGCTGGGATGGGAGGCGTACGACACGGACCGTTTGTTTGAGGAACGGTTCAAGATTTCCATTAACGATTTTTTCCATAAGTACGACGCGAATCTGTACAGGAAACTTGAAACGCAGATATTACACGACACCTTGAAGTATGACAATGCGGTGATAGCGACAGGTGGCGGCACACCTTGTTTCAATAACAACATGGAATGGATGAATCAGCATGGATTCACGGTATTCCTGAAAGTAAGCCCACAATCAGCCATCAGCAGGCTGTCTCAGTCAAAAGTGAAGCGCCCGATTCTTATCGATAAAACACAAGAAGAACTTGCGGAGTTCATCATGAAGAATTACGCCGAGCGTCTTCCATTTTACGAACAAGCGCAGTTGACTTTCAAAGGGGAGGACTGCGACGTGGAGCAATTGGCTACCTTAATTTCAACAGAGTGATATTCTCCACGTGCTGGGTGTGAGGGAACATGTCCACGGGCTGTACTGCTTTTATCTCGTAGATGGGTGAAAGCAGTTGTAAATCTCTCGCTTGTGTAGCTGGATTACAGCTGACATACACGATTTTAGGTGCTTTTATCTTAAGTAATTGTTCAACTACCTTTTCGGCCATGCCAGCGCGGGGTGGGTCGGTTACGATGAAGTCGGGGCGACCATTGGCTTGGATGAATTCATCGGTGAAGATCTTGGCCATGTCGCCCGCGTAGAAGGTACAGTTTTCGATGCCATTAATGGATGCGTTGACCTTGGCATCTGCAATGGCTTCTTCCACGTATTCGATGCCCACAACGCGCTTCACGAAGTGGGAGAAATACTGGGCGATGGTCCCCGTGCCAGTATAAAGGTCATACATCAGTTCGTCGCCTTTGACCTCAGCCAGATCGAAAGCGGCTTTGTAGAGTCTTTCTGCTTGATACACATTGGTTTGGAAGAACGAAACAGGTCCGATGCGGAACTGCAGATCAGGGAATCCGGGTCGGGGTGAAGCCATGGTCTCCATGATGAAAGGATCACCTTTCAAGCATTCGAACGGCAGGTCGTTGATGACGTCGTTGCATTTGTTGTTGATGACCAGAAGGAGGGAGACAATCTGCGGGAAACGCTGTTCCAATGCGGGGACCAGCTCGTGACGAATGACAGCATTTTCTTCGCTGATGACGATGATGACCATGAAATCACCTTTGGAGTTGCAGCGGATCACCAAGTTGCGCATTAGGCCTTCGTGGTGTCGGACACTATAGTAAGAGAGCTTGTGGTCCAAGGTAAACTGCCTGACAAACAGACGGATGTCGTTGGATGGATCGGCCTGAAGATGGCATTTCTCGATGTCCACCACACGATCGAACAGTTGGGGCAAATGGAAGCCGAGCCCTTTGCAGTCGTCTTCATCGCAAGTGCCAGACGGTGCGCCATCCGTGAGCCATTTGCGGTTTGAAAAAGCATATTCCAGCTTGTTGCGGTAGTAATACTGCTTTTCACAGCCTATGATGGGTCGGATTTCTGGATAGTCGAGTTTACCGATGCGGTCGAAGTTGTCCTTGACCTGCTTCTGCTTATAATAGATCTGCCATTGATATTCAAGCTGTTGCCATTTGCACCCGCCGCAGAGGCCGAAATGTTGGCACAAAGGTTCCACGCGTTTGTCGGAAGGCTTCTTGATGTTGAGGATGCGTCCCTCGAAATAATTCTTCTTCTTTTTAAAGACTTCAATATCCACCACATCGCCAGGCACGCCAAAGGGGATGAAGATCACACGGCCTTCGGGTTTGGCCACAGACATACCTTCGCTGCCGGCATCGACGATGAGCACGTCTTCTAAATATTCGGGTTCTTTTTTCTTTTTCATTTTTCTGAGTTTATTGAGGAAAACGCTTTTCCAATATGTTCTGTGATATCCGATGCGATCAAAGCCTCCTGGCCGATCTCTTCAGCGGCTAAATCTCCTGCCAATCCATGAAGATAAACGCCAAGCACGGCCGCTTCTTCCGAGCTGTAACGCTGGGCGAGGAGCGAGAGGATCATGCCAGTGAGCGTATCGCCGCTGCCTGCGGTGGCCATGCCGGGGTTGCCAGTGCTGTTGAAGAAGATGGTGCCGTTTGGCATGGCTGTAGCGGTATTGGCGCCTTTCAGCACAATGATGATATTGTAGGTTGTGGCCATATTTCGCAACAAATCCAGCCGTTCAAAAGAGTTTGAGGTCTTGCCGAATAGCCTTTCAAACTCTTTTGGGTGAGGGGTAAGGATGGTCTTGGCAGGAAGGAATGAGAGCCAAGTTTTGTTCTCGGCAAGGATGTTCAAAGCGTCGGCATCCATTACCAAAGGTACCTGGGTATCTTGAATCAAGTGTCGCACCATTCGCTGGGCATCGTCATCCTTACCCAAACCGGGGCCGACGCCAATGGCATTGAAGGCATCCAACTTGTCGTCGGTGTGGATCATTGCCTCTGGTACAGCTCCCATGAGTGGTGTCCAAGCAACTTTGGGTAATAAGACGGAGAGCAAGCCAACCCCAGTTCTCAAGCAAGCTTTGGCACTCAAGATGGCTGCTCCGGTCTTGCCTTCCGATCCAGCCACCAATAGAGCGTGACCATAAGTCCCTTTATGAGAATACTTTGGTCGATGATGAATAATGCTTTTAACCATTAACCTATCAACCAAAAACTTATTCGTTATTACTTCAAGTAAATATTTAGGATGTAATTGGATGTCGAGAACCTCCAACTGACCGACGTAAGGATCGTTTTCTGGCATCATGAAGGCCAGTTTGGGTGTCTGAAAGGTAAGGGTGTAATCGGGTTTGAAAATAGCAGCCGCTGGGCTGGGACTATCTGCAAATAGTCCCGAGGCAATGTCAATGGCAATACGGATGGCATTCTGATTATTTAGGTAGTTGATGAGGTCTGCGGCAAGTCCTTCGATTGGTCGATTTAAGCCTGAACCGAACAAAGCATCAATTAAGATTTCACCTTCGGAAACGCTAGGGAAGTCTTCTTTCGATCTGATGCCATGGATTGCCGTGTCGCATTGCACAGCTCCGCTCCTCGCAAAGACGGATTTTGCTCGCTCATAGTTCACCTCACAGTCAGGACTCATCTTCTCAGAACACCGAACGATGTAGGCTTCGGTGTCAAACCCTTCGTTCCACAGCAGACGTGCTACCACCAGCCCATCGCCACCGTTGTTACCCATGCCACAAAAGACCTTGATCTTGCTGTCTAAAGTGATTCGAGGCAACAACCACTTGAAGACTTTAGTGGCAGCCCGTTCCATCAGATCAACGGAACTAATGGGCTCGTTCTCAATGGTATATTCATCTGCCTGACGTACCTTGTCAATACTTAGTATTTTCATTATGTCCTTATTTTCTGCAAAGATAAAAAACGCTATCTTTGCCGCGACAAAAAATTTTTAAAATGAAAAAACTGTTGATCACAGCTTTCTTTGTTTTATCGGCATTCATCGCCAATGCCCAGCATTTGAGAGCCTATACGGAACTCGACTACAACCGCACGGAAAGATCGAGAGGTAACTTTGCCATCGCATACGACTTCCAGTTAGCCAACAACATGCATCTTGACATGGGTGTCCAAGTGGGCACTCAGAACCGTTATGCCCTGAATGTGGCGTACCAGCTGGATTTGTTAAAGGCTTCAAAAGGAACGCTTTACCTTGAAAACCGTTATCTCTATCGGATCTTCCCAAACTATAAGCTGCAAGAATTCAATGCCTTGCTCGATTTTGGTTGGAAAAACACCCACTGGAACTTCCAGTTCGGCCTCTGCAACCGCTATATCGCTGAGATCCCGTTGAGGAAAAACGGGGGAGAAGGTGTCGTCTTCGAGCCGATGAACGTGGTGTTCAACATCGAAGGTAACCTGTTCTCACAAGACCATCCTTGGAACATCGGCGGTGGCATCTCCAATTACCGTGAGTTCATCATCGAACGCGTCACTTTGTTCTATTACACTATCCATGGCTATTACGACCTGAACGACGAATGGCGCTTGACTGGCGAGGCCGGACTGCATCCCGCAGGCGTGCTAAACCTTTCTTCACAGTACAACGGTTTCTTTATCAATTTTGGTTGCATTTATAATCACTGATTGTCATGAAAAAACTCACTTATATCATCCTCATCGTTGCCAGTCTGTTACTGGTCTCATCTTGTAATCGTCTTGACGTATTGGGAATGGTGGTCAACCGCAGCGACACCGAAGAAAGGGTGGCCGACTGGCTCGACTGGAACGCCCAAAACGGAATGCCTGTCATCGAAGATGTTCCCGATGAATACTGTTTCTATTCTTGTTCCGACTCGCACTATTTGGAGCGTGACAGCATTTTGCCACAAGGTGGAAACGACCGTCTGTACCAATACATTACGGTCATGCGAAACGATCCCAACGCGATATTTGCCATCCATGCCGGCGACATGGTTAACGAGAGCGGAGAAGCTGGCTTCAGGATGACAAACGAAGCGCTCCGTTACAACGAAACGACTCAAGTCACCAACAAACCTTGCTTCCTGGTCATTGGAAACCACGACGTGTATTTCGACTGCGCCCAATATTTCAAGCAGTATTTCCATACCTCCACCTACGCTGTCACCGTGAAGACACGCGGTGGAGACCAGGATCTGTTCCTTTTCCTGGATTCTGGAAATGGTACACACGGCCGCCGTCAACTCGACTGGCTTGAAGAACAACTCAGCCATCGCACATCATACCGTTATTGTTTCGTCATCAGCCACAATTGGCTCTTCCGAACCACGTACAATTACACGACAACTCCGGCCGCCAACCTGCCTGAGGACGAACAATATGCATTTATGGACCTGATGAGCAACAATGCCGTTGACATGGTGATTATGGGGCACTTCCATTATCGCGATTCCAAGACCTTTGGTGGGGTGAAATATGTGATGACCGACAACCTCAACGAAAGCAAGGAAACGGCTTCTTACTTGGTGGTGCGCTGCGCCGACAAGATCACCTACGAATACAGGGAACTGAATTATGAATGATAGGGTTACGCTTACGCACGACAATACGCATATATTCGATTCCTATCTGATTAGGAGCAAAGAGGACATGCGTGCTTTTTTACTGTCTTTGCGTGAGCAATGTGACCCTGAGATGGCAGTGGCGGTGCGTAGCATGAAGTCGTTGATCTGTGAATGGCGTAGCCACAATCTGTTTTACTACCTGCATGTGTTCCGTAGCCGGACCAAGGATGTCGATCTAGAACGCCAGCAGTCGTGGTGGCGCGAGGTTTTCTGTAGGGTGGTCAGCTTCTTTTATTTTTGGGATTTGTAGAATTCGTTGACGAGGCTTCGGTAGCCAAGCTTTTTCAAGGTCTCATAATCCATGCGGTAATTCGTTTTACCGTGTTTACCTGTGCTTAGATAGCGGAGATTCTGCTGCAAGTAATGGTCGATCTCCTTCAGGCCTTCCGTTCTGTTGATGACAGGGAAGAACCATCTCGACCAGGTAAGGGTCTCGGGGTCTTCACCCTCGAAGAACTTTTGGTTGAAATAGCGGATCATGGCTTTGATGGCGGGCTCGGCGGCAATATCTTTACGGCTGCGCCAACGCATCATGGAACGGGCTTGACGGCTGATCTTGCCTTTCATCTTTTTGATGGTTGCTCCGCTGATGTCGATCTCGTTTTTGTGGCATCTGAATCCCAAGAACTCGTATGGCTCGTCCGGAGTATAGACCTTTTCCTTGTCGGGATTTACCTCAAGATGGTATTTTTGGAGGAACTGTAGCAATATAGCCTTGTGCTGTTCCATGGTCTCCTTGTCGGGAGCAAAGAGGATGATGTCGTCGGAATAACGGGCATAAAGGACGCCTTCGTCAAAGAAATGATGATCCACCGTATTGAGATAGACATCCGCGAGGAAGGGTGCCGTAGGGGTGCCTGCCATGATGCCATGTTTCTCTTCGATGACTTGTCCGTTATAGATGGCGTGGTCATCGGTGAGCATCTGTTCAAAGAAGTGGTAAAGTGGCTGGTCGTCTTTTAGGATCTCGGTCAGCATGGGCAGCAACAGATCGATATCGATGGAGTTGAAATAGTCGTGAATGTCGAGCTTATAGGCCCACATTGTTCTGCCGTGGATGGCTCGGTTGATCCTGCGGATAGCGTCTTGAGGCCTCAAGCCACGCCGGAAGGCATAGCAGTTTGGGGCAAAGCAGTTGTCGTAACGATAGAGGAGATAGGAGATAACGCTCAACACCTGCATCTCGTCAGGGTTGTAGGTATAGACTACCCGCTTCTTGCCGGTGCCCATTTTATTGACGATCTTTTTTTTGGGGAAGCCAAGACGCTCTCCATTCATCAGGCGTAATGCCATCGGCAGGTATTCCTCCTGGCCAACAAAATCGTCAGCCGCATTGAATTCACGCCAATTGAATCGGCCTTTCATCAGCCGATAGGCCAGAAATTCCTCCCAAACACCTTGGTCGGTAAGTTGCGTGATGATGCTGTCCATGGCAAAAAAACGAAAAAGGGGAGAGATTTTGAATCCGCAAAATTGCGGATCACGAGATGGTACATGATCTGGCTGCCTGCAAAGCCGTAAACTCATTGGATCATGCTGCATCCGTCGCAGGCGCAGCGATGCTGCATCCCCTTTTCCGTATTAGTCTTAAGAATCAAAAGAATCCAGCGTCGTCCATCAGTTTCTTGATGCGTGCGATGACGTAGTCCCTTTCGTTGTCCATCTGCGTATAGAAGTTGATGTACGGAAGTTGGATCCTGTTGGCGTACTTCCTGGCAATGAGATACTTCACGTTGCTGTCGTGGCTGTGTCCCTTGCCCAGCATGACCACGCCTCTGGCGATACCGCCCTCATAGAGTACAAAGGAATAGGGCTGGCCCCATTCGGCTTTATAGGCTTGACGCGGTCTGCTCTTGTAGAGTTGGAACTCCTCGTTGAGGTTGCCGGCCAATTCCTGTACGGTGACGTTTTCGCGGATAGTGTATTGTGGGAACTCCTTGGTGAGGATTTCCTTGAAATAGGCTACCCATTCGGCGTCGGTGCGTTCTCTGCGGAAAGCAGGTTCTGCGTGTTGTGGCTGGCTTTGGGAAGGAGTGGGTTGAGCTTGTGAAGTGCTCGGTTGGGAGTACTTCGCCTTGTTGATCTCCGATGTCACTTCCCGTTTGATGGTCCTGGCAACGGATGAGAAGAATTGTTTGATGTCCATGTTGTTGATTTTTATTGGTTGATATTCATTATTCGACAGTTACGGATTTGGCCAGGTTGCGTGGCTGATCGACGTTGCAGCCACGCATCACGGCGATGTGGTAGGCGAGGATTTGCAGCGGCACGGTGGCCAGCAGGGGCGAGTAGAGGCATTCGGTCTCGGGTATCTCGATGACGTAGTCTGCCATCTTGCGGGCCAGCACGTCTTTCTCGCTCACTACGGCGATGATCTTGCCGTCACGGGCTTTCACCTCTTGGATGTTGCTGAGCACCTTCTCGTAGGTGCTGTGGTTGGTGGCGATGAACACCACGGGCATGTCCTTGTCGATCAAGGCGATGGGACCGTGTTTCATTTCTGCGGCGGGATAGCCTTCAGCGTGGATGTAGGAGATTTCCTTGAGTTTCAGGGCCCCTTCGAGGGCGACGGGATAGTTCTGGAGACGGCCAAGATAGAGCATGTTGCGCACATCTTTGTATTTCTCTGCGATGTCCTTCACGTGGCCGCTGTGGTCGAGGGTCCACTGGATCTTTTCTGGGATGCGGTCCAGCTCATCAATAAAGACTTTCCTTTCTTCGTCCTTCATGGAGCCTTTGAGCTCTGCCAGGCGCAAGGCCAGCATTGCCATTACGGTGACTTGAGAGGTGAAGGCTTTGGTGGAGGCGACGCCAATCTCTGGACCAGCGTGGGTGTAGATGCCGGCATCGGTGGCTCTTGAGATGGAGGAGCCAATGACGTTACAGATGCCCAAGACGATGGCACCTTTCTCTTTTGCCAACTGGATGGCGGCAAGGGTGTCGGCGGTCTCGCCTGACTGCGAGACGGCGATCACCACGTCATGGGGCGTGATGACGGGGTCGCGGTAACGGAACTCGGAGGCGTATTCCACTTTGACGCGGATCTTGGCCAGCTTCTCGATGAGGTAGCTGCCTACCAGACTGGCATGCCAAGAGGTGCCGCAAGCCACAAACACGATGTTGTCGGCATAGAGCAGCTGTTTCTCATATTGAAGGATGCCGCCCAGGCGGACGGTGTTGGCTTCTGGATGCAGACGGCCGCGCATGGTGTCGCGCACGATGGTAGGCTGCTCGTAGATCTCCTTCATCATGAAGTGGTCGAAGCCGGCCTTTTCGATGGAGTCGAGGTTCATCTGGAGCTCCTGCACGTAGGGGATGGCCTCCACGTCTTGTATGGTCTTGATGTGGAGCTCTTCGCCCAGCTTAATACGAACCACCTGCTCGTCTTCGAGATAGACTACCTTCTGTGTCCTACCTACGATAGGCGTGGCATCGGAAGCGATGTAATACTCGCCGTCGCCAATGCCGATGACCATGGGGCTGCCTTTACGGGCGGCAATCAGCTCGTCGGGATGTCCTTTCTCCACAATGGCGATGGCGTAGGCGCCAATGACATGGTTCAAGGCGATGCGGACGGCTTCGAACAGATCCACATGTTCGCTTTGCTGCACGTCTTCAATGAGGTTGGTCAGCACTTCGGTGTCGGTGGATGACTTAAAGGTAAAGCCGCGTTTTTCGAGCTCTTTCCTCAGACTGAGGTAATTCTCGATGATGCCATTATGGATCAATGCGAGGTTGCCCGATTGGGAGAGATGGGGGTGTGCGTTGGTTTGGTTCGGCTCGCCGTGGGTGGCCCAACGGGTGTGGGCGATGCCAATATGTCCGCTGGTGTCTTTGCCAGCTGCGAACGCCTCCAAGTCGGAGACTTTCCCTTTGGTTTTGTAAACGTTCAGCTCGTTCGATGAGTTTAATAAAGCTACGCCTGCGCTGTCATACCCGCGGTATTCGAGGCGTTGTAGTCCTTCAATGAGTATTGGGTAGGCATCTTGGTGACCTACGTAAGCTACTATTCCACACATAGTTTCATGTACTTAAAAAAATACAAATTTACATTTTTTTGAAAAATGTCAAGGAAAATAAGGTGATTTTCTATTTTTGTGGTCTCATTATTTAACAGAACAACTATGAAAAGACCAGTCCTGCTTTTATCCTTAGGCCTATGCTTCGTCAGCATTGTCTGTAAGGCACAATACGGCAAACAATTCGAAAACCGCGGCTTTGAGAGTTGGGCCAACTTCGGCTCAGGAAATGACACCGACGAGCCGGTGCATTGGCATTCTGGCATGTCAGCTTCAGGCACTTTTAGCGGCTTTCTCTCGAAGCAGATCGAGCCTTCGACCCATGTTCGTCCTGGATCCTCAGGATCGAAAAGTGTGAAGATGTGGCCCAAGTCGGTCATGGGAGTGACGGCCAACGGCAACCTGACCTGTGGTAGGATGAATGCAGGAAGCATGAGTGCGTCGGGAAGCAGCAACTACAATTACACGCAACGTTCCGATAACCGTTTCAACACCCCCATCAATACGATCCCAGACTCGTTGGCTGTTTGGGTGTGCTTCCGTTCCGCCAGTGCCGATCAGAATGCCAGGGCAAGGGCTGTCATTCATGGCGATGCCGACTTCAGGGAAGTCGCCAACGGCACTTTCGATCCGTCCGACAAGTTGGTTGCCATGGCATCGCGTTCGTTCAAGCGCACCAGTACTTCAGAAGGCAGTTACACTTGGCGCCGACTCTCCATTCCTTTTGTGGAGCAAGGCCCATGCCATGATCCTCGATATATCTTGTTTACGATCACCACGAATGAGATACCTGGACAAGGTGGTACTTCCGATGACATGTATGTTGATGACATCTTGTTGATTTACAATCCTTCTGTGAGGATGGGTGCCATCGAAAAGGATCATTTCATGATGGGTGAGTCGCTCACCATTCCTTTCACTCTGGAGGGAACGATGAGCGCTGAAAACTTGAACAAGGAAGCCAACCAGGTGATTGCCCAGCTGTCCAGCGCCAATGGTAGTTTCAGTACACCTATAGAACTGGGGAGGGTGACAACCAACGTAAGCGGAAGTTTCAATGTGACAATTCCTTCTGGTATTTTCGCAGGAGAGCATTACCGCATCCGTTTGGTCACTACCAATTATCCAATGATTTCGGAAGACAATGGTTTTGACATCAGCATTCAACCAGTCACGGAGTTGGCTGAATCGGAGGATGGGTTTAAGATTTATCCAGTGCCAGCCAAGCAGACTGTTCATTTTTTGTCGGAGAGAATCATAAAGAGCATTGAGATTTATAGCATGTCGGGCAGTTTGGTGTTGTCGCACCAAGAGGATGGGAATGATGTCGCATTGCCTGTTGATTCCATGGCACCTGGTTTTTATTTCGTCCGTTGCCGGTTTGATCAAGACGAACTGGTTAGGAAGTTCTTGGTGAATTGAATGAAATAAAAAAAGCGCCTCAAGCGAGGCGCTTTTTTTTATCGATACACTTGTTCAGATTAGAAGCTATACTTCAGGCCGAGCATCAGTGACCAGCATTGGTTGGTGTTAATGTAGGTCTGGGTGTAAGTGTTGGTGGGATACTCTCCATCGATGTCTTTGTTCATTGAGAACACAGGAGTGTTGTTTTCAACATGGTCAACTTTCAGAGGAGAGACAGTGTATGTGGTGCCGAAGCAGCCCAATTTGTAGAGACCCCATGAGGAGTTGAGCATATTGAGAACATTGTCGAAGTTGGCGCTAAGTTCGAAGCAATGGGTGGTGTTGCCGATGGTCTTCTTGAAGGTCTTGGCAATACGCATGTCGAGGAGGTGCATCCAAGGAGAACGGCCGGCATAAGCTTCTGCATATTGTCCTTTGTGTGTGCTCAGATATGGGTCGTTGTCCATGAAGGTTCTGAAAGCTTCTTTGTCAGCTTCGCTGGCCCAGAGGAGTTCATCGACATCCTTAGGAATGTACATGAGATCGGTCTTGAGACCGTCGCCATTCAGGTCGTTGGAGTAGATGTAGCTGAAAGCGCCAGCTGAGTATGCGGTGTAGAACAAATTGATTTTGACACCGTCGCCATCGAAGAGGGCGGGAAGCATATAGCCGACAGAAGCAGTGACTTTGTCAGGAATGACATACTGGCTGCGTTGCAGGTTGAGGAAGGTAGGACCATCGATGCTGTAAAGGCCTTGGTAAGCTGATTTAGCATCGCTGCCGGGCATGCCAGAGATTTCCTTGCTTTCAGTGTGGGTATATGCGGCACTGATATCAAAGTTCTTGAATGGGGAAGCGCTGATGGCGGCATTGATGGTGTAGCCATAGCCTTCTCTTGTGTTGGTCAGCACGTATGCGTTGGATGAGCCATAGGTATATCCGCTAAGAAGTTTGTAGTTGACACGGTTGTCAGGGCCGTTGAAACGAGCCTCGTCACCAGCATTGGCAATCATATCGTATTTGAGGTTCCAGTCCACCAGACGAACCCCCCAGATGGTCTTGTTGAACATACCTTCCAAAGTGAGGGTCAGTGGGAATGATGCTGGGATTTCGAAGTCAAAACCGAGCATTGATTTCCAGATCTGAGGCATTCTGAAGTTCGGATCTACACCATTGATAGTGCCGGGGAGGGTACCGTCTTCAGGGGTGACAGTGGTGTTGAGTCCCAATGCGGCAACCATCTCATCGACATTGGTGATGTAGGTGCCGTCGGGTTTTCTCAACTTCTCCAGGTTGGCGAGAACTTCGGGGGAATAGTTGACAATGTAGCTGTTGTTGATAGAGTCGAAGCCAACAGTGGCGCTGTTTCCATAGAAGCTGGATTGAATCATTCCGGAGTTTTGAGGCATGTTGGTGAAGAACACGAGAGGCAGACGGCCTTGGAAGAGACCGCTACCACCACGGATGGTAAGGAAGTCAGTGGCATCCCAGGTAAAGCCGACGCGTGGGGAGACCTGAACGCGGTTGGTGGGCCATTTGCCGGTGTTGACGACATTTCCACCCATGTTATACTCAAGGATAGCGTTGTTGGTCATCAGTTGTGAATTGTCGAAGAACATACCATCGGCGCGGATACCGAAGTTCAGTTTGAAGTTGTCGGTAATGTTCCAGTCATCTTGTGCATACACACCGAATTGGTTGTAGGTGATTTCACCGCTTGGGTTCTTTTCACCATTGTTACCCACGGTGAGGCAGAAGCTCAAAGGAAGTTGGCCAGTCAGGAAGTCCTCAGCGCTAGCGAAACGATAGTAACCTGTAGCGTTACGCATATAGGAGTTTCTTGCGTTTTGGCGTTCCCAGTTGACACCGGCAGTGATTTTATGATTGCCTGTGAAGTAGGTCAAGTTATCAGTGGCATTGAACACCTTGTTCAACACACCATTGTTATAAGTGAAGAGCTCATAACCGAAACTGGTGAAAGGAACGAAGTTGCCTTCGTTTTGGAGACCCTCGTCACCACTCATGATGTCAAAGTGTGGGAAGATGCTTGAATTGGAACCACGTTGGTCGTTGATGTCGGTATAGGTGAACAAGAGTTGGTTGCTCAGTTGGGTTGAGAAGCGGCTGTTCCATTCAGTAGCGAATGACATCACATTATTGTTTTGTGAGTACATGTTGTTCGAGAACGGGTAGGAGATTGCGCTTGAACGATTGTGGTTGTAGTTGCGGAACTTGTCATCGCAAGAGTTGCCATTGGGTTCTACCCAGTGGGTGTTGGCGGTTTTGTTGAAACGGAACATTAATTTGTTGTTGTCGTTGATGTTCCAGTCGATACGAGCCAAGAGTTTCAGGTTGTTGTCACCGCCAGGATAGTTGGTGTAGGAACCTGGATCGTAGCCGTAGCTGTTTTTCAGTTTGTCGTAAATCTGGTCGAGAACCGCAGCGTTGGCAGCATCAGGACGATATTGGATTACTTCTAATGGTTCATCGGTTTTTTCTGCATTGAGGAAAAAGAACAATTTGTCTTTCACGATAGGACCACCGACTGTAGCACCATAGGTCCAACGGCTTTCTTCAGGACGCACTCCGAGGTCTTCGCCCATCAGGCGGTTGCCGCGCATGGTTTGGTTATTATAGTAGGTGTAAGCTGAGCCATGGAATTGGTTGGTACCGGACTTGGTAATAGCGTTGATGCCACCGCCGACGAAGTTGGATTGACGGACGTCGAAAGGAGCGATCACGACTTGAATTTCTTCAAGAGCATCTACAGAAATAGGAGTGCCACCGCCAGGAAGGTTGGGACTCAGGCCGAAGTTGTTGTTGAAATTGGCACCATCAACGGTGAAGTTGGTGGAACGGCCGTCGCTACCGGCAAAGCTCATGTTGTTTGCGTAGGGCGACACCTTGACAACATCAACGATACTGCGGTTGATGGTGGGCAGATTGGCGATTTCTTCAGTGCTAATGGTAGTAGAGGTGGAGTTTTTGACAGGTCTTTCTGCCACGCCTGAGATGACGACTTCACCCAGACCAACTGATTCGCTTTTAAGCACAAAGTCAGCGCGATAGGTTTCACCTAACTTCAAAGTTACGTTCTCCGCCTTAGAAGTAGTGTAGCCGACAAAACGGACTTCAATAGAGTAAGGTCCACCGACTCTCATGCCTTGAATCGTGTAGCGGCCTTCGCTGTTGGTAGTGATGCCATAAGCAGTACCGGAAGGTTGGTGAATAGCAATCACAGTAGCACCTGGAAGAGGACCACTTTCATCAGTGATCTTACCACTCAGGCTTGATGTGGTCACCTGTGCCATCATAGTGATGGAGGCAATCATTGCCAAGAAAAAAGTAAGTAACTTTTTCATAGATAATGAATTAATGTTAGTAATTTGGTTAATATTAAGTTGTGTTTTTGCTTGTCGTTTTCAAGAGCAAAATTATCATTTTCCGTGGTATGGCGGACTAAAAAGATGACTTTTTCACAGAAAGAATTCAACATGAATTGTTTATAACTTTTTTGTTTTTTTAACTTTTTTGGGGGTTTTATTGGAAAAAGTAATTATTTTTGTAGCGGAATTAAACTTTTTATCACTATGAAGAAATCCTTACTCGTTTTGATCATGAGCGTTATCATGATTGGCATGGCCTCCTGCGGTGGCAATAATCATTCAACCGCTTTCAACAAGGCTAAGAAGATTATTGACAACATTGGCGACAACATCAAGAAGGCAAAAACTTGTGACGATGTTGACATGGCTGCCTTTGGTATCCTTGGTATGCTTGGCATTGAAGGCATCGACGCCCTCTCCGCAGAGGAACAAGCCGAACTCGACAAGTTGTCAGAAGAGATGAACAAACTCATGGAAAGCAAGAAAGCTGAATTGGACTGCAAAGACAGCTTCTTCGATGTTGATGAGGATGACGTCCCGCTTGACGAGCCTGTCGAGGAGGAAGTTGAATAAATTTCCTTTGAGTTGACTCTATAGTGAGTCGAAAAAGTTTTACCGTTCCGTCTGAAACCAGGCGGGACGGTCTTTTTTTATTGAATGATGATCTTTTTGCTGAGAATTCCCTCGATGGTATGGATCCTCAGGATGTAGCAGCCGGTTTTTAACGACAGCTCGTTGACTGCTTCAAGGTTACTTACCTGTCCCATCAATTGTCCAAGGATGGAATACACGTCAACATTCAATACTTCAAGCTGGTCGCTGAATTCATGAGTTCCGGCACCGATAGAGAGGGTCAATCCAACGACGCTGTCACATGCAGGCATGTTGTAAACAGCAGTATAATAACCGGGTTCGTGCAGCATTCTGCCGTTGAAGTAGTAAGGCATGCCTTCTACGAGATAATCTTCAATTAGAGTGAGGGAAGCATTGCATTCGTAGGCACCGATTTCCACGCAGCCATGCTGAATGCGTTGGTTGCCATCGAAATCTAAGGAGTAGCCCGTATTACCTGGTTTGCCGGTATTGAGACAGATGCTGTTAGGCTCGATGTTCCAGTTGGCATCAGTGAAACCGATGCCGACACCTTGTGCCGGACTGACAAAACGTACATAGACGCCAGGCTCCTCGCCATCGTTTTCCACAGGAAGGTTGATGTTGTTTTCTCCCGTGATGCCGCCTTGGACAGCGCAGTATTCGAACTTGCTGGAGCCATAGTTCTGGTTTGGTGATCCATTGGCTTGGTTGCCCCAAAGGATGCAACTTGAGTAATTGCTGTATTTGTTCTCGTTGAACACGCCGCCGTACGACTCAGTGGCTTGGTTCATGACAATGTTGCAGTTCGTCATCACACATTTTCCTCTGGCATAAATGCCACCACCTTGTACTGCTGTGTTATTGCTGACAATGCATCCTCGGAAGGTGGGCTTGTCGGTGTTGTACAGATAGATGCCGCCGCCTTTTGTCAAAGCGGCATTGTTGCTGATTTTGCAGTTGGTGATGGTCGAGCTGTTACGGTCGCAAAGTCCGCCCCCCAACGATGCTGTGTTGCCTGTGATTTCGCAGTTGTTGAGGTATGTTTGACTTGTTCCGGTGGCGGAGTTGATATAGACACCACCGCCAATGCCGTTGGAAACATTGTTACGGATGATGCAGTTGGATAGGGTAGTGTAATCGTTCAAATACACGCCAGCACCTGATCCGGAGTTGCCGTTTTGAATGATAAAACCGTCCCAAACTGCCCTGGTGCCGGCGTTGAAGAATTTGGTTTGGCTCAGTACACGCTTGCTGTTTTGTCCGTCAAGAATGGTAGCGTTGTTGACGAGGTCGCGGTCATCGATGTTGAAGTCAGGGCCTTCGTCACCATTGAAACCGCCATATACCTTGTTGGAAGCGGTGATGGTGAAGGCGTTGTTGGGGTCGGTGGCATCGCCGTAATAGGTGCCTCTTTTTACCCAGACTCTCACGTTGCCGCCGCTTGAGAGGCAACTGGCGTATTCTAACTTCGAAGTGGCGTTGCTCCATGAGGAACCGTTGCCTTCGCCGTCGGCGCTGACATAGATGATGCCGTTTTCGTCAGACCGGATGTCCATAGGTACGATGTTCATCACTGCGGCCTGATTGCCATTGTATCCGTTGACATCATATAAGGAGTAGTAATCGTCGCCGGAGCCGCTCCAACCAAAGTTGAAATGGAAGAAGTTGTTGCTGTCGTAGCCGTCGCACACGAAGGCATGACCGGCACTGTCGCTTGATCCTGAATAATAAATAGGGTGGGAGAGATCCAGCTCGGCTTTGAGCATGTCGATCCATACATCTTCATCGTACTGGCTCTTTTCGCGATATTTTGCTCCGCAATAGCCGAAATAGGACCTCATGGCAGTCTCAACATCCCTCGACTGGGCACCGCTGCCGTCAGCAGCGTAGTTCATGTTGACGCTGACGCCGCAATGATACATCAAGGTGGCAACTGCGTCATTATGGCCGTAAATTTGTTCGGGCATGTTTTCCCAATGGTAAGTGGTGGCTGCAAAGTTGGCGCTTTGTTCACCGTAGGTGCTATGGATGTAACTGTGTGATCCGAAGCCTACTTCAGGATGATTCCAGTATTTCATCACCTGTGCCATGGCGCAAGCTACACATCCAGCATAAACATGACCACAAGGACCGCCCCACCAGCCTCCGCCAGTAGAGGGGCAATATTCATTGTAATAACAGTCTTGGTTCCAATGTGTAGTAATCAAAGGGGGCACTGATGTCGCTCCTTTCGAAGGGAACTGCCCTTTCAGCGCTTCGTCCCATTGCTGTTCGATTTCGGGTTCAGGTTGGATGCCGTTCTCGACAGCGAATTCAATCATGTCGCTGTAATGTTGGATCCACCAGGCGAAGTTGTCAGGCGCATCGTCCATGGAAGGGAAGGTCTCTCTGTCGGAATAACCCAAGACAGGGGGAAGGACCGTGTTTCCCGAAATGATAACAAATCCATGATTTCCTATGTTGTAAATATAAATGCCATCAGATGAGACAAGCGTTGCCGTCTCACCTTTGGCGTCGAGTTTAGCATTGGCAAAAGCCTGTGCTGTTTGGAGGGCCAAAGATTCGTTGATGGCTCGGGGAGGTTGTTGCGCCTGAGCCGCCAAAGCAATAAAAAGAATAAAGAGAAATGCCAGTTTTTTCATAGTTCGAACTAATAATCGCTGGCAAAGTTACATTTTTTCGTTATCAATGTGAATTGAATGAAAAAAAATTGTATTTTTGCACGCTTTTTTAAAAGGATATGAAAATGATCAATATAACCTTCCCTGACCAGAGCGTCAGACAATATGAATCCGGTGTCACTCCACTCGATATCGCCATGAGCTTGAGTGAAGGCCTGGCCCGTAATGTGCTTGCAGCCAATGTCAATGGCATGAAATGGGATGCCACCCGCCCCATCAACGAGGATGCCACCATTCATCTTTTCACATGGAATGATCCAGAAGGCAAAGCTGCCATGTGGCACTCTTCGGCCCACTTGATGGCCGCTGCCATCGAGGCATTGTATCCAGGCGTGAAGTTCGGTATTGGACCTTCCATTGACAATGGGTTCTACTATGACATCGACACTGGCGACATCACTTTGACCGAGGCTGACCTTGCCAACATCGAAAAGAAGATGCTGGAACTGGCCCGTGAGAAGGAGACTTTCGAACGTGTGGAAGTCAGCAAAGCTGATGCTCTCAAGTACTTCACCGAAAAGGGCGATCCTTACAAGGTTGAGTTGATCAACGACTTAGAAGACGGCACCATTACTTATTATAGAAATGGCAATTTCACGGATCTTTGCCGTGGACCCCATATCCCGAACACCAGCTTCATCAAAGCCGTGAAGCTGACTTCTTTGGCTGGTGCATATTGGCGTGGCGACGAGAAGCGCAAGCAACTTACCCGCGTCTATGGCATCACCTTCCCGAAGCAGAAGGAACTCGATGAGTATCTCGTATTGCTCGAAGAAGCCAAGAAACGCGATCACCGCAAGCTTGGCCGTGAACTGGAACTCTTCATGTTCAGCGACATGGTGGGCAAAGGCCTTCCGATTTGGCTGCCTAAAGGCACTGAATTACGCCTTCGTCTGCAAGAGTACCTGACCAAGATTCAGAAAGAATATGGTTACGAACAGGTGATCACGCCTCATATCGGTGGCAAACAACTCTATGTCACCTCAGGTCACTGGGATCACTATGGTGCCGACAGCTTCCGTCCGATCACTACACCGGAAGAAGGCGAGGAGTACCTGCTGAAGCCCATGAACTGCCCTCATCACTGCATGATCTTCAAGAACAAACCTCGTTCTTACAAGGACCTGCCGTTCCGCTGTGCTGAGTTCGGCACCGTGTATCGTTATGAGCAGAGTGGTGAGCTTCATGGTTTGACCCGTGTGCGTTCGTTCACTCAGGACGACGCCCATATCTTCTGCCGTCCCGACCAGGTGAAGGAAGAGTTCATCCGCGTGATGGAAATCATTGAAATCATCTTCAAGGCGTTGAAATTCGACAACTTTGAAGCACAAATATCACTTCGCGACCCCAACGACCATGAGAAGTACGTTGGTACCGATGAAAACTGGGCCAAGGCTGAAGCCGCCATCCAGGAAGCCTGCAACGAAAAAGGATTGCCGGCCCATGTGGAGTATGGCGAAGCCGCTTTCTACGGTCCTAAGCTCGACTTCATGGTGAAAGACGCCCTCGGCCGTAAATGGCAGCTGGGAACCATCCAAGTTGATTACAACCTGCCGGAGCGTTTCGACCTGACTTACATCGGCGCTGACAACGAGAAACACCGTCCTGTGATGGTCCACAGAGCCCCCTTCGGTTCTATGGAACGTTTCGTGGCCGTGTTGCTTGAGCACTGCGCTGGCGAGTTCCCGCTTTGGCTGGCTCCTGACCAGGTGATCATCCTGCCAGTGAGTGAAAAATATCTGGATTTTGCACAAAAAGTGCAATCGTATCTGAAAAAATCCGATATTCGCAGCCTCATTGACGAGCGCAACGAGAAGATCGGTCGTAAGATCCGTGACGCTGAAATGAAGAAATACCCCTACATGGTTATTGTAGGTGAGAAGGAAGAGGCTGACAATGCCGTTTCAGTAAGAGCACACGGCCAAGTGGATATGGGTACGATGGGCTTGGAAGCATTCGCCAAGATGATCAACGAAAAAGTCAAAGAAGAACAAAGCATCAGATGATGCTATAATTAATAAAGGTGTTTAACAAACGAATAGGAGATTAAAACTATAGCACAGCTCCCTAACAAAGGAAACTATCAGCCCAAGAACAACAAGAAGGGCGAGGACCAACATCGGGTCAACGAAGAAATCAAGGCTCCGATGGTGAGATTGGTCGGTGAAGGCATTGAAACCAATATCTATCCAGTGAAAGAGGCACTTAGGATTGCCGAAAGTATGGGGGTGGATTTGGTCGAGATCTCTCCAGATGCAAATCCTCCGGTCTGTAAGGCCATGGATTACAAAAAATTCCTCTTTGACCAAAAGAAGAAGCAAAAGGAGATCAAGTCGAATGCCAGCAAGACGGTGGTCAAGGAAATCCGCCTGGGACCCCAAACGGATGATCACGACTTCGAGTTCAAGCTGAACCACGCCAAGCGTTTCCTGCAAGATGGTAACAAGGTGAGGGTGGAAGTGCTCTTCAGAGGCCGCTCCATTGTCTATAAGGACCAGGGTGAGATCATGCTGCTGCGTTTTGCACAGGAACTCGAGGAGATGGGTAAGGTTGAGATGATGCCCAAGCTGGAAGGGAAGCGGATGATGATGATGATCGCTCCTAAAAGCACCAAGAAATAACTGCAAACTGAAAACTACAAACTGTTAACTATATAGTAAAATGCCGAAAATGAAGACCAAGTCCGGTGCTAAGAAACGTTTCGAATTGACGGGTACCGGCAGAATCAAGAGGAAGCATGCCTATCATGGCCACATTCTGACCAAGAAGAGCCAGAAGAGAAAACGTAATCTGGATCATACTGCAATCGTCGAGAGAGCAGATGAGAAAGTCGTCAAACAAATGCTTCTCAAGTAAATTAATTGTTTAACCTTTGTCTCAGCAGAAAAGATCCCGCAATGGGGCGGGGCGCTGAACGAAAAACTTACAAGAAATGACAAGATCAGTCAATGCTGTGGCTTCAAGAGCCAGGCGCAAGAAAATCCTCAAGAAGACCAAAGGTCAGTTCAGAACCAGAAAGAATGTCTGGACTGTGGCGAAAAACTCCTACGAAAAAGGACAAACCTACGCTTACCGCGACAGAAGGAACAAGAAGCGTGACTTCAGATCCCTGTGGATCGTCCGTATCAATGCAGCCGTCCGCGAGTATGACATGTCTTACAGCGTGTTCATGGACAAGCTGAACAAAGCCGGTATCGAGATCAACCGTAAAGTGTTGGCCGACCTCGCTTTGAACAATCCTGAAGCTTTCAAGGCCATCGTCGAGAAAGTGAAGTAAGCTGGATTTGTTTACCATAGGAAACGCGGTCTTCGGGCCGCGTTTTTTTATTTGAAAAAAGTTGAAAAAACACTTGCTAGTTTCAAAAATAGTAGTATCTTTGCCGCCGAATTCAAGCCCAGGTGGTGAAATTGGTAGACACGCTACTTTGAGGGGGTAGTGCCGATTACGGCATGCAAGTTCGACTCTTGTCCTGGGCACCATTGAAAAACCAACAGACTCCTTAGCCCCGATGGCGGAATTGGTAGACGCGTACGTTTCAGGTGCGTATTTCGAGAGGAGTGCAGGTTCGACTCCTGTTCGGGGCACATCAAAACCGCAATCTGGCTTCAGGTTGCGATTTTTTATGCCATGAAAAAGCAAGTACATTCCAAAAGCAATCCCTTGAAATTCAAGGTGGATGAATCCGCTCCACTGATGGAATTCATCCTGCGCAAGATGGACGGCATCAGCCGCACCAAGGTGAAACACATGCTGGCCAACGGCGTGGTCTCCGTTGAAGGGGAACGCACTAGCCAGTTCGATTTCGCCTTGCAACCTGGCATGACGGTCGAGATAGGGAAGCCCTCCGCCAAGGAACGCTTCTATAGTAAATGGCTCAAAATTGTGTATGAAGACAAATACCTGGTAGTCATCGACAAGAAAGAAGGCCTCCTTACCAATAGTCCTGGCAAGGATCAAGAAACAGCCCAAAGCATCCTTAACCAGTATTTCACTGCATCTCAACAACGTTGCAGAGCCCATACCATCCACCGCCTCGATCGCGACACCTCCGGCTTGATGCTTTTCGCCAAGGACAAGAAGATCGCCATGATGTTCGAGGAGAACTGGAAGGAAAAGGTCTATGACCGCCGTTATGTTGCCGTGGTGGAGGGCAAACTCGAACCTAGGGAAGGTACCGTGGAGTCGTGGCTCAAGGACAACAAGATGTTTGTCACTTATTCCAGCCCCGTTGATAACGGCGGAAAATTCGCTGTGACCCATTACGAGGTGCTGATCAGCAATAAGAACTATTCGCTGGTGGATTTTCACCTAGAGACAGGAAGAAAGAACCAAATCAGGGTCCACGCTCAAGACCTTGGCCATCCTATCGTTGGCGATGAGAAATATGGCAGCCATGACAACTCGTTGGGCCGCCTGTGTCTGCATGCCTACAGGCTTTGCTTCATCCATCCGACCACTGGTAAGGAACACGAGTTTGAGACGCCGTTCCCGAAGGTGTTTGATAAACCGTTTCATAAATAGTTGAAAACTGAAAGTTGAAAGTTGAAAGTATTTTCTATCTTTGCTGATAGAAAACAGGGATACTTTTAGCGATATGAAAAAGTCTTTACGCCTATTTTTGGCTGCAATGCTGATGGCATTTCTCAGTATGGCCAATGCACAAACAAATCAATGGTATGGATATGCCCGCACATGTTTTAACGGTGAGGGCTGGCAGAACAAATTCGTTACCTTCAACGCACAGAATCCTGGTGATGTTCAAGCTGTATCGGAGACATTTCCTGAAATCTTAGCAGCCACCTATTTGGATGGATATGTGTGGTTTGTTACCGCAACAAGAAGTCTCTGCAAAGTTGCATTTAGCCAAGAAACCCAAACTTTTGGTGTGTACGAGACAGTGGTGCCGTTATTGGACCCATATAACTTGATTGTTGACATGTCATACAATCCATGGGATGGGAAACTCTATTTCTTGTGTCAGGATAGTCAATATAGTTGTAATATTAAATGTTGTAGCCTTTATTTACCTTCGGAGGTTGAAACCGTTGGCTATTTAAATGAGAAAATATGGACACTTGCCATCAATGAACAAGGAGAAGCCTATGGCGTTGCTTACGAAGGAGGAAACTTGTACCAGATAGACCTTTTCAATGAAGCCGCCACAACCTTGGTTGGTCCTACAGGGAAAGAGGTGTGGTACACACAAGGCATGGCTTTCAATTATGACACTGGAGAGCTCTATTGGGCACAATTTGCCACATCAAGCGACCATGGTTTTTACCAAGTTGATACAGAGACAGGAGCAGCAACCTATCTGGGTGAGATTGGCGAAAACGGAACCCAACTTACCGGCTTGTTTATGACGCCCGTTGTGCCTGAAATCATCAATGAAGTCTATGTAGAAGGCTTCACCGTGCCTGCATGGGGCGAACATCCTGATTACGATTTGGAAGTGGATCCAGAAGCCCCTTATACCTTGGCGGATGTTTCATGGCATTGGGTTTCAGGTCTTACAGACCCAATTGTTGCACCGGAAGAGTTTTTCGATGATGAGAGCAAAGCGTATTATCTGGAACTAAAGTTCTCACCCAAATTCGGTTATAAATTTGACGGTCAAGTAACGGTATATATTAATGGTGACCTTTCATTGTTTGATTTGGGACAGGTTTTTGGTAATGATTACTTGGCTTTTACAATCGACTTTCATGTGACGGATCCTGCTACGGGCATTGCAGATTTGACCTATGATGATTTGGATGCAATGGAAGGCAAGATCGTCAACATTTATGACGTAATGGGCCGTCTGGTGCGTGCAGAACGTTATAATGGACAATTCAATACGGAAGCTCTCAAACCAGGTGTCTATTTTGTCAATGTGGCAGGACGAACGGTGAAGGTCATTAAATGAAAAACCATTTAAAAATAACTTTAAAAACATAACATTATGAATAAAGCATTTAAGATTGTTTCATTGTTTGTCATGGTCGTTGCCATGGCTTTTCTTAGCTCTTGCACTAAGTCCAAAGAAGACCAGATTATCGGTAAATGGAAATGCGTGAGCTTTATTGTCTATGATGGCGATGAAACACACGATTTAACGGAATTCAACCAATATATTATAGAATTACGCTTGGATGGCAGCTACTATGTCGGTGATCAACAGATGGGTACTTATACACTCGAAGACAGTAAGCTTACTATGAAAGATGAAGAAGGAGACTGTGTTGTGTACACTATTACGGAACTGACCGACAAGAAGTTGGTGATTCGGTCAATAGGATCCATAGACGAAGAAGGATACGAGCCCAATGAGGAAGGATACTATGAGATCTGTGTATTTGAAAAGATTTAAGTAATAAACACTGAATAAAAATGTCAATCAACGAATTGAAACGGGTAGCCTCACAGGTGCGTCGCGATATCATCCGCATGGTACACGGATGCCAATCGGGTCACCCTGGCGGCTCACTGGGAGCGACCGATTTAGTCACTGCCCTTTATTTTGATCAAATGCAGATCGACCCTGCTAATTTCCGAATGGACGGCGATGGTGAGGACATGTTTTTCCTCTCCAACGGCCATATCAGCCCCATGTTTTACAGTATTTTGGCCCGTCGTGGCTATTTTCCCGTGAGCGAATTGGCAACATTCCGTAGGCTAGGGACGCGCCTTCAGGGGCACCCGACCACAGCTGAAGGACTTCCTGGCGTGCGTATCGCCTCCGGCTCTCTTGGACAAGGCCTGTCGGTGGCTGTTGGCGCCGCACAAGCCAAACGCCTCAACAATGACTCGCATCTTGTCTTCGTGTTGATGGGCGATGGCGAGCAGGATGAGGGCCAAATCTGGGAAGCTGCTATGTATGCCGGTGCCAAGAAGATCGATAACCTTGTTGGCATTCTCGATTACAACAAGAAACAGATCGATGGTCCCACCGATGAGGTGATGAACCTCGGCGACATGCGTGCCAAATACGAGGCTTTCGGATGGAAAGTCATCGAGCTCAATGGCAACGACATGCAGCAAGTGGTCGATGCCCTCAACCAAGCACGCAAGGGAGCTGGGCAGGGACAGCCGCAGTTGCTCTTGGCACACACCGAGATGGGTATGGGCGTCGATTTCATGATGGGTACCCACAAATGGCATGGCACACCGCCCAATGACGAACAGGCCGCCAATGCTTTATCTCAACTCGAAGAAACATTAGGAGATTATTGAGAACCCTAAATGGGTTCCCTATTAATAACCGAGGGTTTGCGAGTAGCGATGCCCTCGGACCAAAAACAAAAACCATGGAAAACGTAGAAAAAAAAGATACTAGATCAGGATTTGGTGCTGGCTTGCTGGAAGCGGGCCGTCGTAACCCCAAAGTTGTTGCCTTTTGTGCCGATCTCACAGGCTCGCTCAAAATGGGCGACTTCGCCAAAGAATTTCCGGAACGTTTCTTCCAGACCGGCATCGCTGAAGCCAATATGACCAACATGGCTGCCGGTATGGCGCTGAGCGGTTTTGTGCCTTTTACCGGCACCTTTGCTGCTTTTGCCACGGGTCGTGTGTATGACCAGATTCGCCAATGCGTGGCTTATTCCAACAAAAACGTCAAGATCGCCGCATCCCATGCCGGTGTTACCTTGGGAGAAGATGGTGCCACCCATCAGATTTTGGAAGACATCGGCCTGATGAAGATGCTACCCAATATGACGGTCATCGTGCCTTGCGACTACAACCAAACCAAGAATGCCACCATCGCTGCCGCTGAATATGAAGGTCCTGTTTATCTTCGTTTTGGTCGTCCGAAAGTGCCGAATTTCACACCTGCTGACGAGAAGTTCGAGATCGGGAAAGCCCAACTCTTGCAGGAAGGCAAGGATGTCACCATCTTCGCTTGCGGACACCTCGTGTGGAAAGCCATGCAAGCCCTTCCGATACTTAAGGAAATGGGCATCGAGGCCGAGCTGATCAACATCCACACTATCAAGCCGCTGGATGTGGAAGCGGTGCTAAAGTCCGTGGCCAAGACACGTTGTGTGGTGACGGCTGAAGAACATCAACGTAATGGTGGTCTTGGCGATAGTATCGCCCAAGTATTGGCCCTGAACAACCCGGCGCCCATAGAGATGGTGGCTGTCAATGATGTGTTCGGACAAAGCGGCACGCCAGATGAGTTAATGAAGGCTTATCATCTGGATACACCAGATATCGTAGAGGCGGTGAAGAAGGTGAGGGGGAGAGTTTAAAGCTGAAAGTTTAAAGTTTAAAGTTGATAGTTGAAAGTTGGAAGTGATATGAAGAGAGTGTTTGTAATAGTATCGGTATTATTGATGATTCCATTTTTCTTTTCTTGTGAAAAGAAAGAAAAAGTTATTGAAGAACCAAAGGCTGTCAATGTCATCTACATGATTGGTGATGGAATGGCATTGCCTCAGGTGTTTGCCACGATGCTTGCCACTGGTGAAGACCTTGCCTTTTGCCAGTTCCCCTATATTGGCGTTGTCGATACCCGTTCTGCAAGTAACGACATCACCGACTCGGCTGCTGGTGGCACGGCGCTGGCCTGTGACAAGAAAACCAAGAACGGTATGGTGGGCATGGATGTGGATACCCTGGCCATGGAAACCATCCTTGAAGTCCTTGCCGACCAAGGCAAGAGCACGGGCATCGTGGTGACCTGCTATTCGGGTCATGCCACACCTGCTGATTTCTACGCCAAGGTGCCGAAACGTAGCATGTATGAGGACATCGCCATTCAGATGGCTGAGTCTGACAAACTCAATGTGATGATCGCCGGCGGCCGCAAATATTTCAACCAGCGTAAGGACAGCCTCGATTTGCTTGCACGTATGGAGAACGAGTTGGGATGGAAAGTCTATGACACATTAGCAGACATTGATACCACTTGCATGAAATATGCGGTGTTGGCCAACCGTGGTCACATGCCGAAGTATGAGGAGCGTGGCGACTTCCTTCCGGAAGGGGTAAAGACGGCCTTGAAGACCTTGGAACAGGACGGGGATGGCTTCTTCCTCATGGTAGAAGGATCGCAGATCGACTTTGCCTGCCATGCTGGAGATTCTGCCTGGATGGTTGACGAGACGGTTGACTTCAGCAATGCCGTTCAGGTGGCACTGGATTATGCCAAAACACACGACAACACTTTGGTGGTGGTTACGGCTGACCATGAAACGGGTGGCCTGACTATGATCGACCCTCAAGGCCATTATTCCAACGTGTCGCTCAACTATTCAACGCGCAGCCATACCTGCCTGCCTGTCATGATCTATGCTTACGGTCCTGGTGCAGAGCTCTTTACTGGTTGGATGCAGAACAACGAAGTGAAAGCGAAGATATTGAAAGCCTGCGGCATTGAAAACACTGCCGTAGTTACATCGGATGAAGAGCAAGATATCGCCCCAGTGAAAGGCAACTTCGATTCGAAACCCGATTGATTAATTTTCCAGGTAGGTATAGCCGTAAAGTCCAGACCTGTAGTTGGAGAGGAACTCTTTCCCTTCCTCCACGCTGATCTTGCCTTCCTTGACGCACTTGGTAACCCAAGTCTCCACGGTGCGCACCAGTTTCTTTGGGCTGTATTGTACGTACTCCAGCACATCGGCCACGGTCTCGCCGTCGATGACTTGATCGATGTAGTAACCTTTCTCATCCACGGAGACGTGCACCGCATTGGTGTCGCCGAACAGGTTGTGGAGGTCGCCGAGAATCTCTTGGTAAGCGCCGACAAGGAACACGCCGATGTAGTAGTGCTCTTTGTCGGTGAAGCTATGCAATGGGATGGTGTGTTGGGTCGATTTGGCAACGAAGTTGGTGATCTTGCCATCGCTGTCGCAGGTGATATCCTGCAAGGTGGCCAGATGGGTCGGGTTCTCGTCCAAGCGTTGGATCGGGATGATGGGGAAGAGCTGGTCGATGGCCCAGAGGTCAGGCAACGATTGGAAAAGCGAGAAGTTGCAGAAATATTTGTCGGCCAGCAGTTTCGGCAGGGAGGTGAAGTCCTCGGGAACGCGTTTCAGGCTGTTGGCGATGTGGTTCACCTCACGGGCGATGCTCCAGAACAGACGTTCAATCTTGGCGCGCGACTTGAGGTCGAGCAAACCGAGGCTAAATAGGTTGAGAGCCTCTTCGCGGATCTCCTGAGCATCGTGCCAGATTTCCAAAGAAGAACTCTTGTTCAGCTCGTCCCATGAATCATAGAGCTCTTTGATCAGTTCGTGGTCGCTTTCTTCAGGCTCCTCATCGTCGTCCCATTCAGGGAGGGAGGTCTTCTCCAGCACTTCGAAGATGAGCACCGAGTGATGTGCAGTCAAGGCACGACCCGACTCACAAATGATGTTGGGGTGTGGCAATTCGTTCTTATCGCAGGCATCGACGATGGTATAGACAGCGTTGTTGGCGTATTCCTGGATGCTATAGTTGACAGAACTTGCGCTACTTGAGCTGGTGCCGTCGTAATCGACGCCGAGGCCGCCGCCCATGTCCACGTATTCGATATGGTAGCCCATCTTGTAGAGCTGCACATAGAACTGTGCTGCCTCACGCAAGGCCACATTAATCTTCTTGATTTTGCTGACTTGGCTGCCGATGTGGTAATGCACCAGCTTTAGGCAGTCCTTCATGTCATGTTCTTCAAGATAGTCGAGTGCTTCCAAAAGCTCTGAGGAGGTGAGGCCGAACTTGCTTCCGTCGCCGCCCGATTCTTCCCATTTTCCTGCACCGGAGCTGGCCAGTTTTATGCGGACGCCAAGGTTAGGCGTAACTTTCAGGCGCTTGGCTATCTTTGCGGTGATCTTCAGCTCGTTCAACTTCTCAATCACGATGATGATCTTACGGCCCATCTTTTGGGCAAGCAAGGCCAGCTCGATGAACTCCTCATCCTTGTAGCCGTTGCAGATGATCAGCGAATCCGAGTCGGTGCCGAGGGCGATGATGGCGTGGAGCTCTGGCTTGGAGCCGGCTTCCAGACCGATGTTGCATTTCTTGCCGTGGCTGACGATTTCTTCAACCACAGGTCGCATCTGGTTCACCTTGATGGGCATCACCACGAAGTTCTGTCCATTGAACTCATACTCCTTGGCGGCTTCTTTGAAGCAGGAATCGATTCTGTTGATGCGGTCGTCGAGGATGTCGGGGAAACGAATCAGCATGGGAGCCGAGACATCTCTTAACGACAGCTCGTCAACGAGTTCAGGAAGATCCACCGAAGCACAGCCCTCTTTGGGCGTTACCGTCATGTGGCCCTTCTCGTTGATTGAAAAATAAGTACCACCCCAGCCTTTCACGTTGTAAAGGTCTTCGGAGTCTTCAATGCGCCATTTTCTCATCGGTTTATTATTTGAATTCAACAACAGTCTGCAAATATATTTATTTTTGTTTTTCATCCCTGTTTTTTTCCTGAAAAAGCCGTATTTTTGTGGTCATGAAGAAACTTATCATCGATGCGGGATCGACCAAGACGGAATGGGTCGTTTTGGATGGCGAAAGGGTGGAGGACCATATCACATTAGGTGGTTTTAATCCCAATTACAATGATAGCAATGTCTTTGTGGACCTTTTATATAAAGACTTGCCTAAGGATTTTCCGGCGGTAGATGCCGTGTATTATTACGGTTCAGGCTGTGGATCGGAAGCCAATAGGGAAGACGTCGCACAATACCTGAAAGTGCGTTTCAAGGAAGCCCAAGTGGTGAAAGTGACTCATGACCTAATGGCAGTGTGCCATGCCTTGCTTGGACGGGAGAAAGGCGTCGCTTGTATCCTGGGAACTGGTGCCAACTCCTGCCTCTATGACGGCAGTGAGATTATTGGTCAAGGTGTGTCCTTGGGCTATCTGGTGGGCGACGAAGGAAGCGGTTGCTATATCGGCAGAAAGGTTGCCAGAGCCTATTTCTATGATCTGATGCCACTTGAACTAAAACTTTCATTCGAACAGATTTATCATTTGGAAATCAAGGATTTCATTCATAACGTGTATCATGAAAATGGGGCTTCAAGATACTTGGCGCAGTTCGCAAAATTCGCTGGTGAGCAGCAGCAACATCCTTATATGCGTCAATTGGTGAAAGAATGCTTTGAGGAGTTTATCCAGCATTTTGTGTTGCGATATCAGGACTGCCACTCATTGCCCATTAGCTTTGTCGGATCCGTGGCGTTCTATTTTCAAGAGCTGCTGAAGGAGTGCCTGGAAACAAAGGATTTGAGATTAGGCATTATTATGCAATCCCCTATGGAAGGCCTTATTAAATATTACCAGTAAATTCGTTAAATTCGTTTAATTCGCTTAATTCGCTTAATTCGCCGTTATAATTCGCCGTTATAATTCGCCGTTATCTCTTTGGCTGTCACCCACTGATAGTCTTGGTCTTTCCTTAACCAGGTCATTTGCCGTTTAGCGTAATGTCTGGTGTTAAGTTTGATTTGTTCGACGGCTTCTTCCAAGCTACATTTTCCATCGAAATAATCAAATAATTCTTTGTAACCCACGGTGTTGAGTGCGTTACGGCGACGGTAAGGGTAGAGCCTTCTGGCTTCGTCCACCAAGCCTTGCGAAAGCATGATCTCCACTCTTTTGTTGATGCGGTTGTAGAGTTCCTGCTTGTCCCACAACAGGGCGTATTTCACAATGTTAAACTCGCGCTTGACACCAGTGTTGGTGCGGAACGATGTGAAGGTCTTTCCCGTCTGGTAGCACACCTCCAAGGCACGTTGCAAACGGCGAGGGTTCTTCTGATCGACAATGGCCCAATAATCGGGATCCAAACGCTTAACTTCCTCCTGCAAAGCGTTAATGCCGCCTTCTTTATATAACCGTTCCACTTTATTCCTGATGCTTTCCTCAATGTCGGGCATGGCGTCGATGCCTTTGCAGACGGCGTCGATGAAAAGTCCAGAGCCTCCTGTGAGAATCACATGGTCATGATCCTGGAACAATTTCTTCAGAAGCTTGATGACATCTTGCTCGTATTGAGCTACATCATAATCATCTAAAATGCTGATATGATGAACGAAATAATGCTTTACTTCTTGTAATTCTTTAGGTGTCGGAGCGGCGGTGCCGATGCTCATTTCCTTGTAAAACTGACGACTGTCGGCATTGATGATCACCGTGTTCAAGGCCTTGGCGACCTTGATGGCGGCGGCGGTTTTGCCTGAAGCGGTGGGACCAGCGATGACGATGAGCGTTTTCATTTAGACTTTATTAGGCACTGGTCCTTGATTATTTACCACCACGGGTGCCTCGATTTCCTTAACGATGGTCAAGCCTTGCTCGGCGCCGATTTTCTTCATGAAAGCGTATGCCTCGTCAAAGCTGTTGTCGATAACGCCGTCCAGCACAGCTTCGCGGATGGCGTTCTTGATGATGCCCACCTCGCGGCCCTCGCCGATGCCGAAGGCTTCCATGATGGACTTGCCGTCGATAGGAGGTTGCCAGTTGCGGAGATGGTCCTTGGCTTCGATCTCTTTGAGCTTTTGCTCCACGATCTCGAAATTATGGTGGTATTTCTTGATTTTCTCTTCGTTTTTCGAAGTGATGTCGGCATGGCAGAGCAGCATCAGGTCGTCGATGTCGTCGCCAGCGTCGAACAGCAGCCTTCTCACGGCGGAGTCGGTGACGATATCCTCGGCCAGCACGATGGGGCGAAGGTGGAGCAGCACCAGCTTCTCCACATATTTCATCTTCTCGTTCAGCGGCAGCTTCAGCTGGGCGAAGATCTTGGGAACCATCTTGGAGCCTTTGAACTCATGCCCATGGAAGGTCCAGCCAATGCCGTCTTCCCAACGTTTTGTCTGTGGCTTGGCAATGTCGTGTAATAGGGCGGCCCAGCGCAGCCAGAGGTTGTCGCTCGTCTCGGCCACCTGGTCGAGCACCTGCATGGTGTGGAAGAAGTTGTCCTTGTGACCTTGTCCACGGATGACCTCCACGCCTTTCAGCAAGGTGAGTTGAGGCAGGATGTACTTCAGCAGCCCGCATTCATCCAGCAGCTCGAAGCCGATGGAAGGTCTCGACGACATCATGATCTTGTTCAGTTCCTCCGTGATGCGTTCCATGGAGACGATCTTGATGCGTTCCGCGTTGCGCGAGATGGAGTAGAACGACTCGGGCTCGATGTAGAAATGCAGCTGAGTGGCGAAACGGATGGCCCGCATCATGCGCAGAGGGTCGTCGGAGTAGGTGATGTCAGGATCCAGGGGCGTCCTGATGGTCAGCTCCTCGAGGTCTTCCATGCCGTTGAAGGGGTCGAGGAAGGTCCCGAAGTCGTCCTCGTTGAGGCTGATGGCCATGGCGTTGATGGTGAAGTCGCGCCTATTTTGGTCGTCTTCGAGGGTGCCGTTTTCCACGACGGGTTTCCTGCTGTTGCGGTCATAGGACTCCCGACGGGCGCCGACGAACTCAATCTCGATGCTTTTGTATCTGATCATGGCCGTCCCGAAGGCGCCATAATACTTGACTTCTTTGTTTCCGGGCAGATGCGAAGCCACTTTCTTGGCTAACTCGATGCCGCTGCCCACCGTCACGATGTCGATGTCGTTTGACTTTCGGCAAAGCAGCATGTCGCGGACGTATCCGCCGATCACATAGCCTTTGACGCCAAGTTCCTTGCAGGACCTGGATATCATTCGAAACAAGGGGTTGTCAATATGTTTTTTGAAGTCAAATTCCATTAAACAGCTGGTGAGTCGGCGGGTTCTATTTCTTTAGTCTCTGTGGGGATGAGGTTGACTTTGATTTCCTGTGATTCTTCCTCTAGATCGATGTTGATCTTGCTGCCTGGAGTCATCGGATGCAATATCAGCTCTTCTGCCAACGCATCTTCCACGTATTTCTGGATGGCGCGTTTCAGCGGACGGGCGCCGAACTGGTCGTCCCAGCCCTTGTCGGCGATGAAGTCCTTGGCTTTCTCGGTGAGTTCCAAGGTGTAGCCCATCTCTTCGATGCGTTTGAAGATGTTGCGCAGCTCGATATCGATGATTCTGTGGATATCCTCGCGCTTCAAGGCGTTGAACATGACCACGTCGTCCACACGGTTGAGGAATTCAGGGGCGAAGGTGCGTTTGAGCGCATTCTCGATGACGCTGTGCGAATACTCGTTGGCCGAGTTGCGCTTGGCTTCGGTGCCGAAGCCCACGCCTTGACCGAAGTCCTTGAGCTGTCGGCTTCCGATGTTGGAGGTCATGATGATGATGGTATTTTTGAAATCCACTTTTCGACCCAGACTATCGGTCAGCTGGCCGTCGTCGAGCACCTGCAGCAAGATGTTGAACACATCGGGATGAGCTTTCTCTATCTCGTCGAGCAAGACGATGGAGTAGGGCTTGCGGCGCACTTTCTCGGTGAGCTGTCCACCTTCTTCGTAGCCGACGTATCCTGGAGGCGCGCCCACCAGACGGGAGACGGCGAACTTCTCCATGTATTCGCTCATGTCGATGCGGATCAAGGCCTCCTCGGAGTCGAACAGATATTTGGCGAGCACCTTGGCGAGATAGGTCTTGCCGACGCCGGTGGGACCGAGGAAGATGAACGAGCCGATGGGCTTGTTCGGATCTTTCAGTCCTGCGCGGTTGCGGCGGATGGCCTTGGTCACCTTGCTGATGGCGTCGTCTTGTCCGATGACGGTGCCTGCGAGTTCTTTCTCCATGTTCATCAGGCGAGCGCCTTCGTTTTGTGCGATACGTTGCACGGGCACGCCAGTCATCATGGCGATGACCTCGGCGACGTCTTGTTCCGTCACAGGCATTTTATGGGAGAGGGTGTCGCGATCCCATTCTTTCTTGGCTTTCTCAAGCTGGTCCATCAGCTTCACTTCCGTGTCGCGGTACTTCCCGGCATCCTCGAATTTCTGTTCGGTGATGGCCGCTTTCTTTTGCTTGCGGACCTCTTCGATCTCCTGTTCAAGTTGGGTGATCTCAGTGGGCACGTTGATGTTGCGGATGTGTACCCTGGCACCAGCCTCGTCCAAAGCGTCGATGGCTTTGTCGGGGAGGTAGCGGTCCGACATATAGCGGTTGGTGAGCTTCACACAAGCCTCGATGGCCTCAGGGGTGTAGCTTACCGTATGGTGTTCCTCGTATTTCGTCTTGATGTTGTTGAGGATCTCGATGGTCTCTTCAGGAGTGGTGGGATCGACCAGCACTTTTTGGAAGCGGCGTTCCAAGGCGCCGTCTTTCTCGATATACTGGCGATATTCGTCAAGGGTGGTGGAGCCGATGCATTGCAGCTCGCCACGGGCCAAGGCAGGCTTGAACATGTTGGATGCGTCAAGCGAGCCGTTGGCGTTGCCGGCGCCGACCAAGGTGTGGATCTCGTCGATGAAGAGGATGATGTCGGGGTTCTTCTCCAGCTCGTTGAGGATGGCCTTGATACGTTCCTCGAACTGGCCACGGTACTTCGTTCCCGCCACCACGCTGCCGATGTCAAGCATGACGATGCGCTTGTTGAACAGCGTACGCGAGACCTTGTGCTGTATGATGCGGATGGCTAGGCCTTCGGCGATGGCGGACTTACCCACGCCGGGTTCTCCGATGAGGATGGGGTTGTTCTTTTTCCTGCGGCTCAGGATCTGTGCGATGCGTTCCAGCTCTTTGTCGCGGCCCACGATGGGGTCGAGGCGGTTCTCTTCGGCGGCACGAGTCAGGTCGCGCCCGAAGTTGTCCAGCACAGGCGTCTTGCTCTTGATGTTGCTGGTCTTCTTGGGCTTCTCCTGACGGGGTTTGATGTCATCTTCGACGTCGTCGTCATCGTCACCGAAGATGTTCTGAGGTGTATCCTCGGCAGGGGAGGCGTCTTTCGGAAGATCCCGTCCCATGGCCGCGTTGTATTTGATCAGCTCCTCGCGGAAATTCTCGTAGGTGATGCCTTCAAACTCCAGGTTTTGGGAGATGATGTTGTTCCTCTCGTGCAGGATGGCCAGCATGAGGTGTTCCGACCTCACCATCTCGCTGTGGAATTCCTTGGCAATGATATAGGTATATTTCAGGACCCTTTCGGCTTGTTTGGTCAAGGGAAGGCTTTCGTTGGTTATCTTCACGGGGCTGACCACCCGGATGGAGGCCTCCAGCTTCTGTTGAAACACCTCGAGGTTCAAGTTGAGGTTGCCCAACAGCTGGATGGCGCAGCTACCGCCGTCTTTCAGCATGCCCAAAAACAAATGCTCCAGTCCGATATAGGCATTCCCCAGCCTTGTCGCTTCGTTATGGCTGTATGACATAATGTCACGAACCCTGGGGGAAAACTTTGCATCCATATTTAAAAGAATTTAGAATTCAGAAGTAAGTAGTTTCAAGATGCAAATTTAATAACAAAAATCGCTCCTCGCTTGTTTTTTAGGCCAAATTGACAATTTTTCATGAAAAAACGTCTTTCCCGTGGTTGGTAAAGGAAAATTTTGTACCTTTGCACCTGCTTAAAAAAACGGCCTTAAAATGGAAGAGAACAATCAGAACGAAGAACTTCAGTCTGGTGAAAAAATCATCAAGGTGAACCTTGAGAACCAGATGAAATCAGCATATATTGACTACTCGATGTCGGTCATCATTTCCCGTGCCTTGCCTGACGTGAGGGATGGATTGAAACCTGTGCACCGTCGCGTGTTGTACGGCATGCTGGGCTTGGGTGTGACATCCCATAGTGGTTACAAGAAATCGGCGAGAATCGTCGGTGAGGTCCTCGGTAAATACCATCCTCACGGCGACTCCTCAGTATATGACGCCATGGTGCGTATGGCCCAGAACTGGTCGCTGCGCTATCCTTTGGTGGATGGACAGGGTAACTTCGGCAGTGTTGACGGTGACAGCCCGGCTGCCATGCGTTACACCGAAGCCCGCCTGAAGAAGATTGCGGAAGAGATGCTGGACGACCTCGACAAGGATACGGTCGATTTCCAGAACAACTTCGACGACTCACTTCAGGAACCCACGGTGCTCCCAACACAGATCCCCGCCTTGCTGGTCAACGGCTCCAACGGCATCGCCGTCGGTATGGCCACCAACATGGCTCCGCACAACCTCAGCGAATGCGTTGACGGCATCATCGCCTATATCGACAACAACGACATCACCGTCCAGGAACTCATGGAGTTCATCAAGGCTCCCGATTTCCCGACGGCTGGCGTGATCTACGGCTACGAAGGCGTCCGTGAGGCATTTGAGACGGGTAGGGGACGTATCGTGGTCCGTGGCGAAGCCACCATCGAGGAACACAACGGCCACGAACGCATCATCGCCACCTCTATACCTTATCAGGTCAATAAGGCCGACATGATCAAGAAGACGGCTGACCTGGTCAACGACAAAAAGTTGGACGGCATCGCCGACATCCGCGACGAATCCGACCGTAAGGGCATCCGTATCGTCTATGAACTGAAACGTGACGCCAATGCCGAGGTGGTGCTGAACAAGCTGTATCAGATGACCGCCCTGCAGAGCTCGTTCAACGTGAACAACGTGGCGCTGGTCAACGGTCGTCCCTACACGCTGAACCTGAAGGACCTCATCAAGCATTTCGTGGATCACCGCCATCAGGTGGTCATCCGCCGTACCCAATTCGACCTCAAGAAGGCTGAGGAACGTGCCCACATCCTGGAAGGTCTGGCCCGTGCCATCGACATCGTCGATGAGATCATCGCCACCATCCGCGCCTGTAAGGGCGGCTCCGCCGAAGCCAAGCAGGCTATCATGGAACGCTTCGGATTCGACGATCCTCAGGCTTCCGCCATCGTGGCCTACCGCCTCGGTCAGTTGGCCGGACTGGAGATCAAGAAGATCATGGACGAGTTGGAAGACCTTGAGGAAAAAATCCGCCATTTCCACGATGTTCTACAAAATGTGGACATGCAATTCCAGATTATCAAAGACGAACTTACCGAAATCAAAAATAAATATGGTGACGAGCGCCGCACCAAGATCGTTCCCGCTGCTGGCGAGTTCCGCATCGAGGATATGATCGCCGACGACACCGTGGTGGTCACCATCTCGCATCTCGGCTACGTGAAACGTACCCCGTTGCGCGAATACCGCCGCCAGAGTAGGGGAGGCAAGGGCTCCAAAGGCTCTTCGACCCGCGACACCGACTTCATCGAGCATATCTTCACCTGCACCAACCACAACTACCTGCTGTTCTTTACCGAACAAGGCAAGTGCTACTGGCTGCGTGCTTTCGAGATTCCCGAAGAAGGCAAGAACAGCAAGGGTAGGGCTATCCAGAACCTGCTGAATGTCGATAAGGACAACAAGGTGATTACCGTGTTGAACGTAAGGGATTTGAAGGACGAGGAGTTCATCAATAACCACTACGTGATCCTTTGCACGAAGAAGGGCGTCATCAAGAAGACCACCCTCGAGGCTTATTCACGTCCGCGTAAGGCTGGTATCAACGCCATCAACATCCGTGAAGGAGATGAGCTGCTGACCGCCAACATGACTAGCGGCGAAGACGAGGTGCTGATGGCACTTCGTTCAGGAAAGGCAGTCCGTTTTAATGAAAAGACTGTTCGCCCGATGGGCCGTAACGCCTCTGGCGTGAAGGGCATCACCCTGGCTTCGGAGAATGACGAGGTCATCGGCATGATCTGCATCCATAGTCCTGAACAGACCGTCTTGGTGGTCTCTGAGAAGGGCTTCGGAAAGCGCAGTGGCATCGAAGACTACCGCATCACCAACCGTGGCGGTAAGGGTGTCAAGACCTTGAACATCACGGAAAAGACTGGCGATCTGATTGCCATCAAGGATGTCACTGACGAAGATGACCTTATTATTATTAATAAGTCTGGTATCCTGATCAGAATCGGTGCCGACACCTTGAGAGTCATGGGGCGTGCCACACAAGGCGTGAAGCTCATCGACTTGAGAGGTAATGATGAGATTGCTGCAGTCACCAAGGTGAAGAGAGAAGACGAAGAGGAAGAAGGTGAGGTGCAATACGACGAGGATGGTAATCCGATTCCTGTGGAGCCCAGCGAGCCAGAAGAGGCAGGGGAGAAGGATGTGGAATGATTGTTGTAGATAAGAGATAAAAGATAAAAGATAAAAGTTGTATAACTATAAACTGAAAGAAAATGAAAAAATTAGTGATTTTATTGGCTGTCATTCTTTCCGCGAATGTGATGATGGCTCAGAAAACCGACCGTACGAACGCATACATGTACAATAAGAACGGTCAGTATGACAAGGCTGCTGAATCTATTGAGAAATGCGTGCATCACGACGGTTTCCTTGGCATGAAACCCAAAGATCAGGCTCAGGCTTGGCTGTATCGTGGCATGATTTACCTCAACATTCACCAGAACCCTGAATTTGCCGCCAAGTATCCGGATTGCCTTGAAAAAGCATACGAGGCTCTTGAAAACTGCGTTAAGGCTGATGCCAACTACGCTAAGGACAATGCTCAGGATATCTATCCAAGAATTGCTGCCATCGCCGTGAATTTCTTCCAGGATGGTGTTGAAAACTTCAACAATCAAGCTTATCCTCAGGCTGCTACTAGTTTCCGCAAGTCGTATGAGATTTCTTTGAGCGGTGCCAATCCTGACACATCCGCTTTGGTCAATACCGCTCTTGCTTATCAAAAAGGTGGTATGTTCAACGAGGCTCTTGCCAACTATGAAGAGCTGAAGAACCTTGGCTATAAGCAAGTTGACCTCTACAAGAACATGGCTATCTGCTACAATGGTCTTGGCGATGAGGAAAAGAGCTTTGAAATGATCCAGGCTGGTCTGGAGAAGAATCCTGGCGACGCTTCCATGATCATTGAAAAGGTGAACATCTATCTGAAGAACGGTAAGGGTGAGGAAGCCATTGCTGACCTCAACAAGCTCCACGAGATGGATCCGAACAATGCTTCGATTCTCTTCATCCTTGGTACGATCTACGGTGACGACACGCATGAAATATATGATGCTGACAAAGCCATCGGTTACTACAAGGAGGCTCTGAATGTAAATCCTACTTTCTACGATGCCGATTACAACCTGGCTGCTTTGTACATCAACCTTTCTAACAAGAAAAAGGCTGAAGCAAACGAGATTACCGGTTTCTCGAAGAAAGAGATCGAGCGCTACAATGCCTTGGTTGGTGAAGCCGAAGAGATTCTCCGTACGGGTCTGCCGTTTGCTGAAGAAGCTTACAGAGCGCAACCTTCCGATGATCTGAAGCACGTGCTGAAGACCATGTATGTCCAGCTAAAGATGATGGACGAGGCGAAGGCGTTGGATGCTGAGTAAGAAGACAGAAGTCGGAAGACAGAAGGGGACCCTGGGTGAGCCAACCCAGGGTCTTTTTTTTGTATCATTCTTCCTTCTTGCTTCTTTCTTCTTACTTCTATTTAACATAATATTGATTATATTTGAAAAGGGATAACAAAAAGGAAGTGAAGAAGTTGCGAAAAACATTGGAATATTGTTCTACAAAGTGAACATTTTTGAGGTTTTGAACCTTATCTTTGCAATGAAATCTAAAACTAATACAAATATGGAAATCACAGGTAAAGTGGTGAGACTCGGCGGTCTTACCGAAGGAACAAGCGCCAAAGGTCCTTGGCGTAAACAGGACCTGATCATCGAAACGGATGAACAATACCCCAAAACAGTTTGCTTGACGTGCTGGACTAACCAAATCAACGAGATCCAAAGCATGGTGCCTGGACAACTCATCAAAGCTCAGATCGATATCTCTTCCAGAGAATTCAACGGCAAATGGTACACCGACGTGCGTGTGTGGCGTTTTGATCCCATCAACGCCCAAGCTCCTGTACAGCAAGCCGCTCCCCAGGCTGTACCACAAGCCATGCATCAAACACCTCCGGCGGCTCCCACTGGCGGCCCTGAAGACTATTTCGGCAACGACAGCAACAACGGCGACGACCTGCCGTTTTAAGTTGATCAATTGATCAGTTGTTCAGTTAACTTCTAACTGAACAACTGATCAACTTCCAACTGACAACTCTCAAACAGTTTCCACTGTGCCCTTGTTCGCACCATGTTGTGTTCAGGATATTTCACCTTATAATAGGTGTCGCCATTGATATAATCGGCAAAGAACCTGACGGCCTGCATGTATGGGAACAAGCATGCCGCATACGGCAAATGGTCACGTTCTACGGGCGTTAAGAAAGATTTGGTGCCTTCCAGGTAGCCATCCAGGAAAGCATTGTAAATCTCCATGTTGAAATGAATGTTTCCAAGGTCGGGGTCGTCCTCAGCTCCGGTATTGGCGGCAGAACGCAGGAAATCACCAAAATCAGAGAACACGAAACTGGGCATGACCGTATCTAAGTCGATGATGCACAGTACTTTGACTTCTTTGTCGAAGAGCATGTTATTGACTTTGGTGTCGCAATGGCAGATGCGTTTCGGTAACTTGCCCTCACGGTACAAACGTTCCCCAAGACTCATATCGTATGCTAAGTCTTTGATTTTCTTGGCATAATCTTGAACTTCATGGTCAGCCATCCGTCCAACGGGATCGGCAGCGATGGCATCGTCCAGCTGCTTCAGCCGGAATTCGATGTTGTGGAAATTGGGGATAATCTCCCCTATCGGTTCTCTCAGGTCGGCCAGTAATGCCTCGAAGTCGCCGAAGGATATTCCGGCATCGTAAGCGGATTGTGGCGTGACGGCCTCCTGTGTCACGCTGTCGGCGATGAAGTCCATCACCCGCCAGTACTCCTCTCCTACCTTCACGTAGGTCTTCTCCGTGTCGGCTTTCAGAAAATGCAACACACGCCGGTCGATGTCGGGAATCCCATTAGCTTCGTACTTGCGACGGATGTGGTTGGTGACCGTCTCGATGTTGTGTTGCAGCATCTCAACATCGGTGAAGACCTTATCGTTGATGTGCTGCAAGACAAACTTTGGCTGCTCCTGCCCTTTCATCATGATCTTGAAAGTGTCGTTGATCAGGCCGTTGCCCAAAGGCTGAATGCTTTCGATTTGTGCCACATTGATGAAATGTCCAGCGATGGAATGAAGAGTATTTATTTCGCTCATAGTCAGTTTATTTTTTGACAAAGTTAAGAAACTTTCCTAAATTTGTCCGTCAAAATCACAAAACTAAACCTATGAAAACGAAACTTTTACTCATCTTAACTGTCGCATTTTGCTTCCTCTCGGCTTGTAGCACAAAACCTCAACCACAAGAGGATCGTCACGGCAACTATGTCATCAAGGACAACATGATCGTTTTTGACGAGCCTCAACGCCAAGAAGGTCAAGAAAGCGTGCTGCAGTTTGCTGTTGATCCCATCGAGAACGTCCGTATCGGATTCATCGGCCTGGGCATGCGCGGTCCGGATGCCGTGGATCGCATGACTTATATTGACGGCGTGACGGTGGTCGCTTTGTGCGACATCGAGCCCGATCGTGTGGAGGCCGTCCAGAAGAACATCCTGGAAGCCAAGGGCCTCCCTCGTGCCGCTGCTTATACCGGCCGTGATGGCTGGAGGGAGTTGGTCGAGCGTGATGATATCGACTTGGTTTATATCTGCACCAATTGGCAGACCCATGTGATGATGGCAACATACGCCATGCAGTGCGGCAAGCATGTGGCGTTGGAGGTGCCAGCTGCCACCAGCTTGGAGGAATGTTGGCAACTCGTTGACGTGGCGGAGCAGACCCAGCGTCATTGCATGATGCTCGAGAACTGCTGCTACGACTTCTTCGAGCTAACGGCTTTGAATATGGCACAGCAAGGCATGTTCGGTGAACTTGTCCACGGCGAGGGCGCCTACATCCATAATCTCGAACCCTATTGGCGCGAATACTACGAGAATTGGCGTTTGGAATTCAACCAAAGCCATGCGGGTGACGTGTATCCCACCCATGGTCTCGGGCCTCTCTGCCAGGCTTTCAACATTCACCGTGGCGATCGCATGAAGACCCTCACCTCAATGAGTACGCCATCGTACAACGGCAAGAAAATCGCCAAGGAACTGATGGGTGTGGATGACTTCGCCAATGGCGACATGACCACTACGATGATCCAAACGGAGAAGGGCAAAACCTTGTTGATTGAGCATAACGTCTATACCTATCGCCCCTACAACCGTCTCTATCAGCTTACTGGTACGGATGGCTTTGCCAATAAGTATCCCATCCAGGGCTTTACCTTACTTGACGAGAAACTGCCTGCTGGCTTCTTGGCCGAAGGACAGCACCTGAATCCCCATGGTTTTGTGCCTGCCGAGGTGCGCGATAAGATCTTAACGGAATACCTCCACCCCATTGCGGTGGAAATTGAGGAGAAAGCCAAAGAAGTGGGGGGCCATGGCGGCATGGATTTCATCATGGATTACCGCCTGATCTATTGCCTGCACAATGGCTTGCCGCTTGATCAGGACGTGTATGACGCCGCCGAGTGGTCCTGCCTTGGCGAGCTTACCGCAGCCTCCATTGCCCACGGTGGCCTGCCAGTGGCCATGCCTGACTTTACTCGTGGCGATTGGAACAAGGTTGACGGCTATAGACATGCTGTTAGATAAGAGATAAGAGGCCTCTTATCTCGAGATCGACTTGAAAAAGATCTCCGCATCTTTCCAGACTGTGTAATCGCGGGCGTACAGCAGATTCAATTGGTTATAAAACTCGGTGCCGTTCTCAGTGCCGAGTTTTTCCAACGGGGTGGCTGGATTGTAAACACCACGACGAATCTTTGGCAACTTCTGGGTCTCATCGGTAGTATTACAGTAGCCCACCCAGGTACGGCGGCCCAACAACACTAAGATAGCGTCTTTCAGGAACCGGACGGGCTTTTTCACCACCAAAGCCAGTGGCAGCCAGAACAAGATGCTGAATCCTGAAAGGATGAAATCGAGTAAACGCTTGTTACGGCGATTGGCTACTGTGTCGATGGCTTTGATATCCACGGTATAGAGGTCTCCCCTGGTATTGATACTGTTGCTGCCGATAATGGATAGGCTATCCTCCGGTGCGATTTTGTAATCCACATTGGAGGCGTGCCATTCCACCATCTTGTCGATGATGACCTGATGCGGAACATCCTTCGAACAGAAAATGACCTCTGTGATCTTATAGATATTGATGATGTCAGGCACTTGGTTGATTCGCCCTATGAACCCTTCGGGGGTCTCCCCTTTGGCTTCTGAGCTGACCAAACCGATGAAGTCGGGTTTGATGGAAGTGCTTTGAATCAAGTTCTCCACGCGTTTTGCCTCTTCTGGACTGCCGATGAGGAGGAACCGTTTCTTGGCGTTGCGTTTCGAGAGGAAAGACTCCTTCCCCATCGCAATGCCGATGAGACGGATGAGGCTCATCTCCAAGGCGAGCCAGATGGTACCGAAGAGGATTAGGGCACGTGAGAAGCGCAGCGACTCGGGCAGCAAGGCGTATAGCATGAGGACGAAGACGCTACCTATGGCCACGCCGAATACGCTCTTGCCAATGCTGTAAGGCTTGTCGTATCCTCCAGCGAAGAAGGTGCTTAACAGCCATATCAGGATATAGGCGGGTAGCACCACGGCGAAAAGTATGGTTGGATAACTCCCCGTTCCCTCATAAACAGTCATCTTGCCCCAGAAATAGCTGATGGCAGCCAGACCTCCATAGCCTAGCACGGCATCTAGGAAAGGGATGGCGATCTTGTGGAAGAACTGGGATACCAAGGCCAAGAATGCCTTGAAATAGATGGCCATGTTGATGAAGAAGGAGAACCAGAAGGCGCGTTTTTGCCCGAAGTGTTTCTTGGCGAAGATCTCCATGGCCTTGTAGAATACAAAGACGTAGTTGACGCTGGTCTTCTTGGTACTCTCGCCTTTATAGTGGATGATGCGTGTCTCCGGGAAATAGTAGTTCTTGTAGCCTCCTTGCGTGATGCGATAAGAGAGGTCGATGTCCTCGCCGTACATGAAGAAAGTCTCGTCGAGGAGCCCCACCTTATCCAAGGTCTCCCGACGCATCAGCATGTAGGCTCCAGCCAGGATCTCCACCTCGTTGGTCTCATCGTTGGAAAGGTGACCCATGTAATAATGTGCGAAGCGCTTGGAGTGCGGAAACAGCTTGGCAAGGCCGAACATTTTGTAGAAGGCGGCAGCCGGAGTGGGCAGTCCTCGTTTGGATTCAGGGAGGAAGTTGCCCTTGCCATCGACCATCTTCACGCCGAGGCCGCCTGCATCAGGATGGGCGTCCATGAAGGCGATGCATTTTGAGAAGGTGTCGTCCTCCACCACCGTGTCGGGGTTGAGCAGAAGCACGTACTCTCCCGTGGATATCCTGATAGCCTGGTTGTTGGCGCGGCTGAAGCCGACATTCTCCTTGTTGGCGATGACCTTCACCTCGGGGAACTTCTCCGCAAGCATCTTCAGCGAGCCGTCCACGGAGTTGTTGTCGACCACAAACACCTCGCCCTCGATGCCTTGCATGGCGCGGCGGACAGAGTTGAGGCATTGTTCCAAGAACAACTCCACGTTATAGTTGACGATGACTACGGATAGCTTCATGTTTGAAAAATCGGTCAAAATTAGGAAATTTTCTCACAAGGACCTTTTTAATAACGAATAATCTCGAAAAGAATTGTATTTTTGAAGCATGTTTAAGAAGATACTTGGTACAGGCGTCACGAGGGTGCTGAACCTGCTGATCGGCTTCATCACCATGCTGATGGGTACGAAGGTGCTCGGCGCGGCGGAATGGGGCATTGGCTTCACGGTGTTGACGGACCTCACTTTCCTGTTGATCGGTGTGGAGTTGATTGCAGGGAATGGCTTGGTGTATTTCACGCCAAGGAAGAAGCTCACTACCCTGATGGCAGTGTCATACGCATGGATCATTGTGGTGATCGTCTTGTATGCCATCCTGTTCTGGATCCTTTCCTACTTTCCAGTCACCTTCGATCGTATCGTTCCCAAGGGATATGAAGTCCTTACCTTGCTTCTTGTGTTGGTCTATAGCTTCCATGAGTTTAACCTGAATATATTCCTGGGCAAGGAAAAGGTAAGCACTTATAATTGGATTTTCCTCTTGCAGATACTCGTTCAGGTTTGCTCGATGGCCTTGTTCATTTTCGTATTCCATATCCATGATGCGCATGCCTTTGTCTATTCGCTGCTTTGCGGCTATTCGACGGCGTTTGTCGTCGGTTTCATAGTGTTGATGCCCATGGTTTCCAAAGTCGGTTATGATCCGTTTTTTCTTACCGCCAAAGAAATGCTGCGATATGGCGCTGTCATCCAGTTATCGATGTTGGTGAGCACCTTGAACCGTCGTATGAGTATTTATCTCTTGCGACAGCATTGCACCGACGCTGCGGTGGGCGTGTATGGCGCTGGGTCGCAGGTTGGCGAGGGTGTGAAGGTTTTCGGAGTGAGTGTCTCGATGGTGCAGTTCTCCAAACTGAGCAACCTCAGCGATGAGGAAAAGATTGTGAAATTGACCGTTAAGTTTTTGAAGATCACTGTAGTGTTGACCTTGGTTGCCTTGGTGGCCATTGCATTGCTGCCAGTGGGTTTCTTCACATGGTTATTCTCGGACGCATTCGGTCAGGTCAAGCTCATCATCCTGCTGATGTCCCCGGGGCTCTTGTTTGCTTCGGCGCAACTGATCTTCGCCAATTATTTCATGGGGACAGGCAAGCCGAAATACAATCTGTATGCATCACTTGTAGGCTTGGCCGTGACAATCCCCATCACCCTTCTCTTGATCCCACGGATGGGCATCCAAGGAGCAGCCATCTCGTTCTCTTGCACCTATTTTGCTATCATCATTTACCAATGGTTTGTCTTTAAAAGACTCACGAATGTGAAGGCGAAGGAATTGTTGCTGACGAAAGAGGATTGGAGTTGGTTCAAAGAGGAATTATTTGCTATCTTTGCAAAAAAATAGATTTTGATGACAAACGAACCTTTTGAAGAGAATCAGGATATTTTCAACCAGCCGGAAATGCCTCCAACCGTAACGGAGGATTACGGCGATGACAAGATCGTGCATCTGGAAGATATGGAGCACATCCGTCGCCGACCGGGCATGTATATTGGAAAGTTGGGCGACGGCGCCTCGCAGGACGATGGCATCTACGTGTTGATCAAAGAGGTGATCGACAACTCGATCGATGAATTTACCTCGGGCTATGGCAAAAAGATCGAACTCACTATCAATAAGGCAGAGAAAAAGGTCTCCATCCGCGACTACGGACGCGGCATCCCGCAAGGAAAGCTGGTGGAAGCCGTTTCCCAACTCAACACCGGCGCCAAGTACGACAGCAAGGTGTTCCAGAAGTCAGTGGGGTTGAATGGCGTGGGTACCAAGGCCGTCAACGCCCTCTCCTCTTACTTCAAGGTGCAGTCCATCCGCGAAGGCAAGACCCGTATCGTGGAATTCGCCCAAGGCAAGGTAACCAGCGACACGGGCATCATCCCCTACAATAACCCCGAAGAGACAGGCACGCTGGTGGAGTTCATCCCCGACAGCGCCCTCTTCGGCAACTACCACTATGTGGATGACTACGTGGAGAAAAGGGTCTGGAACTATGCCTACCTCAACCGTGGCCTGACCATGGTCTATAACGACAAGCGCTACTACTCGAGGAATGGCCTGCTCGATCTCTTGCAGAACAACATGGAAGGCGAAGGCCTCTACCCCATCATCCATATCAAAGACGGTGACTTTGAGGCAGCATTCACCCATGTCAACAACCAATCGAGCGACTACTTCTACTCCTTCGTCAACGGCCAACATACCACCGAAGGCGGCACCCACCAGTCGGCTTTCCGTGAAGGTTATGCCCGCGTGGTGCGCGAGTTCTTCCAAAAGGAATATGAGCCTGCCGACATCCGTCAGGGTTTGATATGCGCCCTCTGCGTAAGGATCCAAGAGCCCGTGTTCGAAGCCCAGACCAAGACGAAGCTGGGCTCTACGCACCTCGCTCCCAACAACCCCGACGGCACCAACGACAGCCCCTTCCTCAAGACATACGTCTTCGACATCCTGAAACGGCATCTCGACAATTACCTGCATAAAAACCCCGATACGGTGTCGGTCCTGCAAGCGAAGATCCAAGCCAACGAGAAGGAACGTAAAGAAATCGCCGGCATCAAGAAAGCTGCCCGTGAGAGCGCCAAGAAAGTCAGCCTGAACAACAAGAAACTCCGCGACTGCCGTATCCACTTGAATACCAACCACGAGAAACGCTTGGAAAGCACCATTTTCATCACCGAGGGCGACTCCGCTTCGGGAAGCATCACCAAGAGCCGCGACGTGCAGACACAAGCCGTGTTCAGCCTGCGCGGTAAACCGTTGAACTGCCTTGGCATGACCAAGAAGGTTTGCTATGAGAATGAGGAATTCAACCTGCTGCAAGCTGCCTTGAATATTGATGAAGACATCGAGAACCTGCGTTACAACAACATCGTGATCGCTACCGATGCCGATGTCGATGGCATGCATATCCGCTTGCTGATGCTCACCTTCTTCCTTCAGTTCTATCCCGATTTGGTGAAGAACGGCCATGTCTATATCTTGCAGACTCCCCTTTTCCGCGTGCGAAACAAGAAGGAGACCTATTATTGCTATACCGAAGAGGAACGCATCGACTCCATCGTGAAATGCGGTAAACAGGCCGAGATCACCCGATTCAAAGGTCTCGGTGAGATCTCTCCCGACGAGTTCCGTGCCTTCATCGGTCCCAACATGCGGCTGGAGCCGGTGATCCTTCAATATGACTTTGGCATTAAGGAGTTGCTGAAGTATTACATGGGGAATAATACGCCGGAAAGGCAACGGTTTATCATCGAGAATCTGAGGATCGAGGATGATACCTATATAGACAAGGTTTAGTTCAGGCCGACATGTTTAATAATTTGTATCCAATTTTTCAATAATTTATTGAAAATATATCAACATATAGTTCTTGACGGTTTTTGTCGCTCAAGGTATCTTTGCAATTATTTGTATTCATACTATGAACGAAAAGAAACCCTACAACAAAGAACGCCAGACCAAGATTTCCTTTTCGGAATTGGTTGAACTTATCGGCACGACCTGTGATTACAAGTTTTGTATTGTGGACGATAACATTGACGACGAGTTAATGAAGCTTGCCGCCAAGCATGGAATTGATCTGACTGGTTATAAACATGTTATTGAGACCTCGGGAGTTCAACATTCCGAGAAAAGACATGGGCGAAGTAGCAACGACCGTACTCCCTTGACTTTGGAGGATTACCTGCTTGTTCCTTACATTATTAAAAACAGAGATAAACTTAGTATCTCGACATCAAAAACTCGTCAGAGAGAATCAACAGTACTTGTCTATGAGAAACAGATAGGTCTGTCTTTCTATTACGTGGAAGAGATTCGTGTTGGGAAAAAGAGCTTGGCATTTCAAACCTTGTATAAACGAACATCAAAAAACCCCTCAGAGTGAGGGGTTTGTTCTGTTATCGCGGAGGGTGCATCCTTTCGGCCGCCCCTTTACGTCTTGATAATCATTTCATTTTTCATTCCGTTTCCGCGACCAACTGATGGCAAAGATACAACAAATTTCATTTCTCGCAACGCTTTCTTGATAAATTAACGTATTTTTGTCCGACGAATCTTTAAATATCAAATAATAAAATGAAAAAAGCAATCTTAATCATGGGAAGCGTAATTGCTTTGGCTGCTTGCCAAGAGAAGCCCCAGCCACGTTATCAGGTGGCACAATATCCTGAGACCTTCAGGGATGAAACCGTTGTTGACGACTACTTCGGGACCAAGGTCGCCGATCCGTATCGTTGGCTCGAAAACGATACGTCGGAGCAGACCACAGCATGGGTCAACGCCCAACGTGCCGTGACAGACGACTACCTCAGCCATATCCCCTTCCGCGGCGCCATCAAGGAGCGCCTGACAACGCTGATGAACTATGAGCGTTACAGCGCACCCCACAAACGTTTTGGCCGTTACATCTACAGCAAGAACGACGGTCTTCAGAACCAGAGCGTGATCTACATTCAGTATCCCGACCAAGAACCCGAGGTGCTGCTTGACCCCAATAAGCTCTCCGATGACGGCACCGTGGCCTTCGGTGGCGGTTCGCAGTCGAACGACGGCAAGTATTATGCTTATCTGATCCAACGCAGCGGCTCCGACTGGGTGGAGATCTATGTGATGGACATCGCCACTAAAGAGCTCCTTCCCGACCATATCGAATGGGCCAAGTTCACCGGTGCTTCTTGGTACAAGGACGGTTTCTTCTATGCCGCTTACGACAAACCTGTCGCCGGCAAGGAATTCAGCAACGTGAACGAAAACCACAAGATCTATTACCACAAGCTGGGCACTAAGCAGGACCAAGACCAGCTGTTCTACAGCAACCCTGCACAGCCACGCTATTTCCATCAGGTCGATCTTACGGAGGATGAACATTACATGTTCCTCTTCGAGAGCGGCCAAGGCGCCGGTAGCACCTTGTGGATCCGTGATATGCAAGATCCTAAGGGCAAGTTCGTGCAAATCGCAGACAACATGGATTACCAGTATATGCCTATCGATGTCATTAACGATGAGATCTACATCTATACCAACTATGATGCACCCAAGGGTCGCGTGGTCAAGGTTTCAGCCAAGGCTCCCCAGATGGAGAATTGGAAGGACATCATCCCCGAGTCGGACAACGTGCTGGTCTCGGCTCAACTGGCCAATGGCAAAATGATTGTCACCTACGACAAGGATGCAGCCAACCATGCCTACGTCTATACCATGGACGGCGAGCAACTCCATGAGATCGCCCTGCCTACCTACGGCGAAGTCGGCTTCAGCTGCCGTTACGACGAGCCTGAGGTTTACTACGGCTTCACCTCGTTTGTCTATCCGACCACCATCTTCAAATATGACATCGACTCCAATGAATCCACGGTGTTCCGCGCTCCAGCCGTCGATTTCGACCCCGAGGCGTTTGCCACAGAACAAGTTTTCGTCATCAGTAAGGACGGTACCAAGGTGCCGATGTTCCTGACCTACAAGAAGGACTTGAAGATGGACGGCAAGAACCCCACCCTGCTTTACGGCTACGGCGGCTTTAACATCACCTTGAATCCAGGCTTCAGCACATCTCGCCTGCCTTTCTTGGAGAATGGCGGCATCTATGCCCAGATGAACCTCCGCGGCGGCAATGAGTATGGCGAAGAATGGCATCTGGCTGGTACCAAGCTCGAGAAGCAGAACGTGTTCGACGACTGTATCGCCTGTGCCGAATACCTGATTCAGAAGAACTACACCTCACCCGATTATCTTGCCTTGAACGGCGGATCGAACGGTGGACTGTTGGTGGGTGCCGTGGTGAACCAACGCCCTGACCTCTTCAAGGTGGCCGTGCCTCAGGTGGGTGTGATGGACATGCTGCGTTATCATCTCTTCACCATCGGTTGGAACTGGGCCAGCGACTATGGCACCAGCGAGGACGACGAAGCCATGTTCAAGGCTTTGTATGCCTACTCACCGCTGCATACCATCAAGAGTGGTGCCGACGTGCACTATCCTGCCATCATGGTGACTACCGCCGACCACGACGACCGTGTGGTTCCCGCCCACAGCTTCAAGTATGCCGCTGCACTGCAAGCTGCGCAGACTGGCGATGAGCCGAAGATCATCCGTATCGACAGCAAAGCCGGTCACGGCGGTGGCAAGCCGATCGCCAAGGTGCTGGAGGAACAAGCGGATATCTATTCGTTTATCCTGTATAATATGGGGGTAGAATACGGAAGTCAGAAGTAAGAAGACAGAAGACGGAAGAAGGTGCGGTAGCCGTCATTGCGAGGAGGAACGACGAAGCAATCCATAATTAACGACAAGTGGATTGCCACGTCGCTCCGCTAAGCTCCGCTCCTCGCAATGACGGCTATCGCACCATCATTTTTATTAATGGTTCCTCAAAATAAGATCTATGGTAGTCAATGCCGCCATGGCTTCTACGACAACCGCAGCACGCGGCAATGCGCAGACGTCATGGCGGTTGCCTTTTCCAATGGTTGGGATGGGCTTGAAGGCCACGTTGAAGAACACTTCTTCGCCATTGGTGATGCCGCCCTGAATGCCGCCGGAATGGTTACTCAAGAACTTTACGGTACGGTTGTCCTCAACTTTCATCTCATCGTTGGCTTCGGAGCCTTTCATGGCGGCCATGGCGAAGCCGTCGCCATATTCAAAGCCTTTGACGGCTGGAATGCTGAACATGGCCTTGGCCAGGCAGGCTTGGAACTTATCGAACATAGGTTCGCCAAGGCCTGCAGGTATCCCCGTGATGCTGCCGTGGACGATGCCGCCGACCGAATCACCGACAGCTCTGCATTGCTGCAGTAATGTTTCTATCTTTTCGGGATCCGTCTCACCGCCGATGCTTTTCACTTGGGCTTGCGCGCGGATGCCGTGTTGATCAAGAAGCTGTTTGGCGATGGCGCCGGCAACCACTACAGGAGCGGTGGTTCTTGCCGAGGCTCTACCTCCTCCCCTCCAGTCGCGGATGCCATATTTCGCCTGATAGGTGTAGTCGGCATGCGAGGGACGGAAATGGTCTTTTAACGCTTGGTAATCTTCGGGATGGGCATCGGTGTTACGGATGATGAAGGCGATGGGTGTGCCTAGGGTCACGCCATCGAGCAATCCCGAAAAAAACTCAACCTCATCGGCTTCCCTGCGTTGGGATGCCGATGAGGTTGTTCCTGTAGCCCTGCGGGCCAAATCAGAAGCAATCAGCTGCTTGTCGATCTGAACGCCAGAAGGACATCCGTCAATCACACCTCCAACGGCAACCCCGTGGGATTCCCCGAAGGTAGTGACCCGAAATATGTCCCCTATCGTATTCAACTGCTAACTGCCAACTGCCAACTGCCAACTAATCATTCACGATCTTCAGCTTCGCTTCCAAGACTTTCAGATCGTTCTTGGCCTTGTTGATCTTCTTCTCGTATTCAGCGCGCATCAGCTCGGAGTTCTTGCTGTTGGAGAAGAATCCGATGTTGTTCTCGAGGACGGCGATTTCGTCGCGGAGTTTCTGGATCCTGTTGGCCAAGTTGTTCTTCTCTCTCCTCATCTTGTCGCTCGATTCCGGATCGTCCTTCATGAGTTCCACCATCTCCTTGTATTCGTTGGTGGTGATCTCGTTCTGGTTGCTTCTCATCTTGTCGAAGAGGGCATCCACAGCCTTGCGGTATTCGCTATTGATGCTATCTTTGACCTTGATCGGCACGTGACCGATTTCGATCCATTGCTTCTGCAGGGCCTTGATGGCTTCCATGTTCTCAGCGCGGTTCGGCTTGAGTTCGAAGTTCTTGATGGCTTCGATGATGGCCTGTTTGGCGGTGAGGTTGGCGGCCTCTTCTTCTTTCAGTCCACCGAAGTGCTCGGCTTTGCGGCCGAAGAAGGTGTCGCAGGCAGCTCTGAAACGCTTCCAGATCTTGTCGGCGTGACGTTTCGGCACGGGGCCGATGGTCTTCCATTCTTCCTGGATCTTCTTGAATCGCTCGGTGGCTTTCTTCCATTCGGTGGATTCTTGAAGGGCTTCGGCTTCGATGCAGAGGTTGATCTTACGTTCGAGGTTCTCGGTCTGTCTGTCTTTCAGGTTGGCGAAGAACTCTTTCTTCTTGGCGAAGAAGGTGTCCATGGCGGTCTTGAAGCGGGTCCAGATCTCTTCGTTCTGTTTCTTCGAGGCGGGACCGACGGTCTTCCACACTTTGAAGAGCTCGCTGAGGTCGGTGGATTTCTTTTGCCAGACGTTGATGCTGGTGTATTCTTCGTTGAGCAGCTCCTCGGCCTTCTCGCAGAGAGCGGTCTTGGTGGCGAGGTTGGCGTTCTGCTCATCTTGGATCTTGGAATAATGTTCGCGGCGGATGGCGTTGATCTTGTCGGTGGCGGCTTTGAAGCGCTCCCAGATCTCGTCTTTCTTGTCCTGAGGCACCGGTCCTACTTCCTTCCATTCCTCATGGAGTTGCTGGAGGCTCTTGAAGGCCTTTGACATGGACTTCTCGTCGAGCAGCTCTTCGGCCTTTTCGCAAAGGACGATCTTGGCGTCGAGGTTCTTCTTCATGTCGAGGTCGCGGAGTTCGCGGTTGATGTTGACTTTGTCGAAGAACTTCTCCACCAGGAAGTGGTAGGTGTTCCAAAGGTTGGCGTTCTCGGTGGCGGGCACCTGTCCGATGGTCTTCCACTTCTCTTGGAGGGCGCGGAAGTCATCGTAGGTCTTCTTTAGGGTCTCTTCAGAGGCGATGAGCTGCTTGAGCTCTTCGAGGATGGCTTGCTTCTGGGCCAGGTTCTCGTTTTTCTGGGCATCCAGCAACTCGTTCTGACGGGCGCGGTTGGCTTTGTAGATGCCGAAGGCGGCGTTGAAGCGCTTCTCGGCGTCGTCCATAACGTGCTGGTAGCTTTCTTTGTCTCCTCCGCTCTCCAGGAAGGCTTCCATTTCCTTGTCCATGTCTTCCTTGTTGAGCTTCATAAAACGAACGCGAATGGCAGTGACATTGTCCTTTTCCTTCATGACGTCAGGATCTTGGACAATCTCTTCGAGCATGGCGGCCAACTCTTCCTTGGTCTTCCCTTCAATATCAACTTTCTCAACAACATCTTCTTCCTCTTCAGCCTCTTCCATCTCCTCGTTGGTCACGATCTCAGGAAGGACTTCGTCTTGAGGAATGATCTCCGTCGGCTTGACCTCTTCTTCAACTGGTTGCTCCATCAGGGTTTCCACTTTGATTCGTATACTACCCGGAAGGACTGAAGACTGATTCAATTTGACGATTTTCTTTTTCTCATTGGCATCAATGGCCTTAAGCTCTTTATTTTCCATTTTAATTCATTTTAAGTATTATCAAGACCGAAGTCCCGATATGAGTTCACAAAAACGTGCAAATTTAGCAATAAAAACGTAATGCGATCTATTTTGTGAAAAATTTGTTTTGTACCTTTGTAAACCAAATAAAGACGATAGGACATGCTTGATTATGATATCCAAAACGACTTGTCGGAACTCGTCCGCTCCATTGGGATGACGCCTGTTGACATCCTGCCGATCGCAGAGTCGGGTTCCTCCAGAAAATACTACCGTGTGAAGACCTCCGAGGCTTCCGTGATTGGCACTTATAACGCCAACGTGGAAGAAAACGAGGCCTTTTTCTATCTGACGGAACACTTTGGGAAGATGCATTTGCCTGTCCCCAAACTGTTGGCTGTCAACAAGGAACGAACCTGCTATCTGCAGTCGGACCATGGCGACACCACCCTTTTCGGCCATGTCCAGCATGCTTTGGCGGCCGGGAAATATGACGAGCAGACGGTAGGGCTTTTCAAGCAAACGCTTGAGCAGCTGGTGCGTTTCCAGATTGAGGGACATCGCGGCCTTGACTATTCCAAGGTCTATCCCGTGCCTTGCTTCGACAAGCCTTCGGTAATGGACGACTTGGATTATTTCAAGTATTATTTCGTGAAGCCGCATGCCGAGATCGTCTTTAACGAGACCCGGCTCAAAGCTGAGTTCAATGCCTTTGCCGATGTGGTCTGTCAGGCGAAAAACGACTTCTTCATGTATCGCGATTTCCAGTCTCGGAATGTCATGATCGACCATGACAAGCCGTGTTTCATCGATTATCAAGGTGGACGGCGGGGACCGCTGCAATACGATGTGGTGTCGTTGCTCTATCAAGTGAAAGCACAGATGCCACAAAGCTTGCGTGATGAGTTGCTGGGGTATTATAAACAAGCTTTGACGGCCTACCTTGATCCCGATTCGGTGGATTTCGACAGATATTATCCCTATTTCGTTTATCTGAGACTGCTGCAAGTGTTGGGTGCCTACGGCTTCCGCGGCTTGATACAGAAGAAAGCCCATTTCATCGAAAGCATCCCATACGCCCTGAAGGAACTCAAAACCTGGAATGAGAAACATCCCCTCGATGCCTATCCCGAACTCCAGTCCGTGATCCTCCAAGTCGTCTCGTTGCTTAATAAGTTTACTCCTCACTCCTCACTCCTCACTCCTCACTCCCCCCTCACCGTAACAGTGAATAGCTTCTCCTTCAAGAAGGGCTATCCTGACGATTTTAGTGGCAATGGCGGTGGCTTTGTGTTCGACTGCCGTGCCTTGCCCAATCCTGGACGTGAACCTCAGTTCAAGACCAAGACGGGTCGCGACTGGGAAGTGGTGGAATACCTGACGGAGAAGCCCCAGACACATGTCTTTTTGGAGCATGTGAAAGGCATTGTCGGACAAAGCATCGACAATTACCTGGAGCGGCATTTCAGCAACTTGATGGTCTCCTTTGGATGTACTGGCGGACAGCATCGTTCCGTGTTTTTCGCGCAAAGCATCGCCGACTGGATCAAGGCGACCTACCCTACTGTAAACGTGAGGTTGAACCATATTGAACAGAAAATCCATGAATAGAACAGCCATGATTCTCGCTGCCGGTCTGGGAACCAGGCTCAAGGAACTGACCCACGACCGACCCAAAGCCCTTGTCGAAGTGGCTGGAAAGACCCTGCTGGAGCGCAATCTCGAGAATCTTCAGCAGCATGGTTTCGATACCATCATCGTCAATATCCATCACTTTGGAGAACAAATCATCCAATTTCTTGAGTCGCATGACTTTCAGGCGGACATCTATGTGTCGGACGAGCGCGGTGCCTTGATGGATACAGGGGGCGGCATCGTCCAAGCGCTTCCCTTCTTCCATGATGCACCGGCAGTGTTGGTGCACAATGTGGATATCCTCAGTGATGTCGATCTCCAAGCCAAGTACGACCAATTCGTTGCATCTCAGGATGACGCCTGGCTGTTGACTCAAGATCGGATTACGAGCCGGAAGCTGCTCTTTGATGAGCAAGGTCTGTTGATCGGCTGGAAAAACTTGAAAGACGATGCCTACAAATGGGTGGATGGCGCCAGGGATCAGTATAGGGAGCTGGCTTTCAATGGTATGCATGTTTTCAGGCCATCGCTGTTTGCCGAATTCCCTTGGCAGCGCTACAGCATCATCGACCTGTATCTCCAACAAGCCCGTGCATACCGCATTCGCTCTGTCGAAATCAATCCCACCTATTGGTTCGATCTCGGCAAAGCCGAAGATTTCGCCCATATCGAATCCCAACTGCTAACTGCTAATTGCTAATTGCTAATTGCTATGTCCTTCCTCACTGATCTTGCCCAACATATTCAGAACCATTACGATCTTCGCAAAGAGGAGCTTGTTGTGGTCTTCCCCAACAAGCGCGCGGCTTTCTATCTGCGTTCGGTATTTAAGGAAATCTATACTGACAACATCTGGCTGCCCCAGATGCTTTCCATCCAGGAAGCGATGACCCAATGGAGCGGCATACAACTGGTCGATACGGTGGATATGCTGTTTGAACTCATTTCCATCGATTCGGAACTGTCTCATAAAGATAACAATATCAATGTGTTTGGGAACATTGCCGCCCAAATGGCCAATGACTTTGACGAGATTGATCAGTATGCGGTGGACGCCGACTATCTGTTCTCATACATCGAACAGGAGAAACGCATGGGGACATGGCATCTAGGTCAGGAGATGACCGAGAAAGAGCAAAAGTATCTGCACTTTTATGAGAGCTTGAAGAACTACTACCGTTTGTTGCGCGAGCGTTTGATGGGTCAAGGGAAAGGCTATTATGGCATGATTACAAGGTATTTGTCGGAACTTGACGATGCCACGCTGTTGGAAAAGGCTGGAGGGCGCAAGATCATCTTTGCGGGTTTCAATGCATTGACACCTACCGAACAAAAGATCATCGACAGACTCTATCGGAATCAACTCGCCGAAGTGATATGGGATTTCGACCGCTATTACGTCGATGATCCTCAAAACGAAGCCGGCCTTTTTGCCAGACGCTATCTGAAGCAGGACTTGCCTTGGAAACCCAAGGCGTTTTCGGATAGTTTCCTTCAGGAGCCCAAAGAGATTCATTTGATTAGTACAAAAGGCAATACGATACAAACCAAAGCGTTACAGAGCTTACTTCAAGTAGAGGTTGAAGATAACCCCAAGGTCATCTTGGCAGATGAAAACTTGATGATTCCCGTCTTGAACTCCATTCCAGACAATCCCCGTTACACTTCGATGAAGGTGTCCATGGGCTATCCGATGCGGCAAACTTCATTGTATGATTTCATTGCGGCATGCTTCACGCTGAGAAGAAAGGGGCGCAAGGCAAGGAACGGAAGTTGGCGCTGGTATCTTTGGCCAGTCATCAGGATCTTGGATCTGGAGCTGATGAGAGTGGTTCTCAACACACAGGAAAACAGTGAGTTGGATGCATACAAGAAGTTTATCCGAAGTCATTCGGTCTTCCTTTTTGATGAAGCTGAGTTTAACAATTGTTGCAAAAGCGCCGATCTGAGGGAGTTTATGGGACTTTTGCTGGGACCCGTGGAAACCGTTGACACTCCGCAATCTGTGCTGAAGTCGTTGGGTAAACTGCTGGCTTTCATGGCCAACAAGATACATGGTTTGGGCAAGGGGGACAAAATGCTTTTCCTCCTCAACCAGATCAGTGAGATGGGCAAAGTGATCAACCGTCTGAATGGCATCATGGAACGTTATCCCGACTACGTGAATAGTCTGGATGATTTGGAAGTGCTCTATCGACTGGTGTCGGTCAACACGACGATCAAACTCAACAGCACTGCCAAGGAAGGCGTGCAAATCATGGGATTGTTGGAGGCGCGTAACCTCGACTTCGATACCTTTTATATGATTGGCGTCAACGAAGGCGTTCTCCCGACAGGCAAATCTGACGGAAGCTTCATCCCCTATCCTATCCGAAAAGAATGTCATCTTCCTGATTATCAAGAGAAACAGGCTGTGTATGCCTATCACTTCTATCGCCAGTTGCAAGGGGCGAAAAAAGCCTATTTCATCTATAATAGCAACGTTGGGGATGCCAATGGCGAACCGAGCCGATTCCTGTTGCAACTCAAATATGAGCTGGCAAAGCAGAATCCCAACGTCATAATCCATGAGGCGATCTTCCCCAATAAGACTGAGAAACAGCGCATTCCTGAGTCGCTACAGGCAAACAAGACGGATGAAGTTATGGCATCCTTGATGCAAAAGATGCAGACTGACGATGTGCTTCAGGCTTTGGCGCCCACTTCCATCTCGGTGTATATCAAGTGCCCGTTACGGTTTTTCATGTATTATATCATGAAGGTCAAAGACGAGCGTATGGAGGAAAGGACTCAGAGCAATGTGGTCGGAAGCCTGGTGCATGATGCCCTCCAGCAGTTTTACGCGAACCGGCTCAATCAAAGGATCGAAAAGGCTGTCTATGACGATCCTATTGTTATAGGCCATGAGCTGTCGGATGTTGGATTCAACTACCTGGACCAAATTGCGATCAGTAAGATGCTGGAAAACTACACGAACTTTGAGAAAGAAGACGTTGAGAAGCATGAGCTGAAGATTTTGCAAGTGGAACACACCCTATCCACCCGACTACAAGTCAATGGCATTCAATGCACCATTGCAGGCAAGGCCGACCGTATCGACAGCCATGACGGAAAGATCAGGATCATCGATTACAAGACGGGCTTGCTGAAAGATGCAGAGGTGAAGGTGCCAGCCAAGATCGGCAGCGTCAGGGATATCCCTGAAAAAGCCATGCAGCTGATGATTTACAAATACTTGTATTTGAAAGAGCATCCTGAGCTCCAACCAAAGGATGTGACAGCCGCCCTATTTGGATTGAAAAACCAGGACCTGTGTTTCGACTTGAATGTGGAGCTTCAGGCTTTGAATGACGACTTTATGGGCTACATGGAGGCGTTGCTGACTGATACGTTGGCCGCCATGATGAACCGTTCGGAACCTTTCTCACAGCCCAGCGACACCAAAGTTAAGCCTTGCCATTTCTGTCCAGCCAAAGCTATCTGTGCCCATACCGTAATAGGATCGAAACTGGCAGATGATCACTAAACCCTCCCAGATATTTGGGACCAAGAAACGTCCGGTTCAGTTTTTGTCCGTGATAAGTGGGATCTTCCGTCAATAAAAAGTCTTCGTGAATTATTCGAGCGTCACTTGAAGTGCAATAGATTGAATTGCTGTCAATCAATGATTTGGTTACAATGATTTGGTCAAATACCGTCCATGACTCCTGATGTTTTAAAGTCCCCTTGAAACCAAGTTTATATGGCTCCGCAAATAGGTTTACCAGTAAATCCTGCTCACTGCATTCTGAAAGAGGCTTGGCTCCCAATATCTCTCTGATGCAAGGTGACTCAGGAGTGTCGTTGAAGTCGCCCATCAGGATGATCTTGGCATCGGGAACGACGGCCACGATCGAGTCCACCTTGTGCCTTGCGATTCTTGCCGCGCAGTTACGGGACTCTACGGTTTCCAGCTCCCCTCGGTATTTCGATGGCCAATGGTTGACAAAACAATGGATGGTATCGCTTTGGTAATCAAAGAATTTTGCATAGAGTATGTCACGCGAAACGGCTTTGGGATTTTGCGGGTCGCGGTAAGGAATGGCCTCGCTGTAAATGAGTTGGAAACAGTCTTTCGAGTAGATGATGGCAGGGTCGATGCCCCGTCGATCAGGCCCTTCATAGTGCACCCAGCGGTAATTGTGTTTTTTCAAAGGCGTTTGGGCGAACAAAGCATGCAGGCAAAACTCGTTCTCCACCTCGCACACGCCCATGATGCCAATGGGGGTGTTGTGCGAAAATGCCAAGATGGCTTTGTAGAGGTTGTTCCGCTTCTTGTAAAACCGCGATTTGGTCCAGTGTTGACTGCCATTTTCAGTGTATTCGTTGTACGACTTTGTGGAGTCAACAAACGGATCAAAGTAATTCTCCAGGTTCCAAAAGGCGACCGTTATGGAGTCGGGAGGCTGGGCTCCCAGCATCATTATCAATAAAATACAAATTTTCATATTTAAATTAATTATCTCTACAAAAATATAAAATTAAATTTATTCATGCATTTTTTTACATGATTTTTGTTTTTTTATTATCTTTGCATCAAACAATGAATCGGATTTTTCAACTGAACGACGATGATTACAATTTCCCGCCTGCCTCGATGGCAAACAAGGAGGGGTTGTTGGCTTTTGGCGGTGATTTGTCGCCTTCTCGCCTCATCGTCGCTTACGCCAATGGCATTTTCCCTTGGTTCAACGACAACAGTGCAATACTTTGGTGGTCGCTGGATCCCCGCTTGGTGATTCGTCCCGGTGAGATGAGGGTTTCGAAATCACTGCGGCATACCTTGCGTTCGGGTCGTTTTGAAAGCAAGATCGACACCAACTTCGAGGGTGTGATCAAGCATTGCGCCCAGATGACTCGTGAAGGACAGGATGGGACTTGGCTCAACGATGAGATGATTGAGGCTTACATTCAACTGCATCGCATGGGATTGGCGCATTCGTTTGAAACCTATTTTGAAGGCGATCTGGTTGGCGGTCTCTATGGCGTGGCGCTTGGCAAGCTGTTTTGCGGTGAGTCGATGTTCCATACCATGAGCGACGCCTCCAAGGTTGCTTTTTACAACCTCCACTCCTTCCTTATTGAACACGGCTTTCAGCTGATTGACTGTCAACAGGAAACAAAGCATCTTGTCAGCCTTGGCGCCTATTTGATCGACAGGGCGGATTATCTCGATGAGATACAGAAATTGGTCAAGGAGCCAACGCTGAAAGGCAACTGGGGTGATGGAACGGCAGAAGAATTTTTGATTAACATAACTCAAGCCGGGACGGCGAGATTCAGGACATACAACCTGGATGCCGATCTGGCGCTAAACTCTGACGACTAGCATGGAAGAAAAAATCAAAGAAGCGGCAAGCATCTTGTCAAATGCCAAAAGAATTGTAGGTTTCACTGGTGCCGGCACCTCGGCCGAGAGCGGCATTCCTCCTTTCAGGGGCGAAGGCGGTATCTGGAACCAATATGATCCGAAATCCCTTGATATTGAATACTATTTCAGGCACACCCAAGATTCATGGAATATCATCCGCGAGGTGTTCTACAACTATTTCAATAGCAAGGACGTGAAGCCCAATCCAGGTCACGAGATCCTTGCCAAATGGGAAAAGGAAGGTCGTCTGAGTTGCGTGATTACCCAGAATATCGATGACTTGCATACGGTGGCAGGAAACAAGACGGTGTATGAGTTCCATGGCAACATGTCGCGTTTCGTCTGCACGGAATGTGGACGTAAGGTGGATGCCAAAGCGATGAAGCTTACTGAGAATCCTCCACGTTGTGAACATTGTGGAGGCTTGATGAAACCTGATTTCATCTTCTTCGGCGAAGGCATTCCAGAGGATGCCTATTACGGCTCGGTGCGCGCGGCTGAGGATTGCGATGCCTTTGTCATCATCGGCACTTCGGGACAAGTCAGCCCAGCCAACATGATTCCAGGAATTGCCAAACGTCACGGCGCCAAGATCATCGAAATCAACATGGAGCCTTCTACCTATACGAACTATATCACGGATGTATATCTCCAAGGCAAGTCGGGCGAGATCCTGCCTAAGATTGACGCCTATATGCACCAACTTGGTTGATGCACAACGTGCCTTTCGCTGTCACGAACCTTACTCTTAGTTTCTCGGCGTTGACCGTTTCGAAGCGGACAATGCGCTTGTAACCTATGGTGGTCATTGGTTCATCGGTCTCCACGGGAAGCCATTTGCCGTTGCGGTAATAGGAGATGCTGAAGGCCTTTACGTTTTGTCCCAACGGGATGTATTCCTGAAGGGCAACGGTATTCAAGCTGGTCGGTTCATGGAATTCAAAGACCAACTCTGCCTTGTTGATGCCGTCGTCGGTGGCCCAATACTGGGTGTAATCATCGTTCAGCACATGTTTGGGACTGAACCTTGGCGAACGGGTGTTGCTGGCTGTCACCTTGCTATCTTTCAGCACATTGTCGGAAAAGGTGTTTTGGATCGTTCGATGCCATTCAACGGCTCTCAACGAGTCGCTGGCATTGATGCGTCCGCTTTTGTCAATGGGGAAGTTCAAGAGCAAGTTGGCATTTCGGCCGACACTATGGTAATAGATGTCGAGAAGCTGTTCCAGCGACTTGGGAGTTTCATTGTCGTGGAAGAACCAGCCTGGACGGATGGAGACATCCACTTCGGCGGGAAGCCACACTTCGCCATTGGCGATGCCTGTGGATAGCAACTTGGTGTTGTTGAGGTCGCCGAAATCAAGTGAATAGGCGCACCATTGCGTGGCCTCTGCCCTGCCGTCTTCATTGCCGATCCAACGCAAGGTTGGCACGGTGCCGCCAAAGATCATCGTGTTGGGATCCTGTTTCCAGATGATGTCGCGGGCCTTTTCATAGTCGTAATACTCTGATGCCACGATGGACCTGGCTTCCTTGGCGCCGCCATACCAGCCGTCGCCTCCGTTGGCGCCGTCGAACCAGAACTCGAAGAACGGTCCGTAATGGTCCACCAGCTCTTGGATTTGTCTATGATAAATCTCCACATATCCTTCCCTTCCGTATTCCGCCTGATGCCGGTCCCAAGGTGACAGGTAAAGCCCGAACTTAAGTCCATGTTTACGGCAGGCTTCGCACAACTCCCCGACCACGTCGCCACGGCCGTCTTTGTAAGGTGCGTTCTTGATGGAATAATCCGTGGTCTCGGTAGGCCAGAGACAGAAGCCGTCGTGATGTTTCGCGGTGAGGATGACGCCTTTCATGCCGGCTGCTTTCAAGGTCCGCACCCATTGCTCGCAGTCGAGGTTGGATGGGTTGAAGGTCTCGGCTGGCGTGTCGCCATAACCCCATTCCATGTCGTTGAAGGTGTTCAGCCCAAAGTGGATGAAGGCGTAGGTCTCCATCTGTTGCCATTCCAGTTGCTGCGCTGTCGGGATGGGATAGCTCCTTTCCGGCCGGTGTGCACAGGAAGAAACTAGCAGTAGCAAAACAAATCCATATAGAATGGGTTTATTGATCATTCGAGTATCTCTGAGATAATGCAATTGGTTTTACAAAGATACTACTTTTTTGTAATTTCAGAAATTAACTCTTCATCAATCCCCGCGTTCTTCATTTTTTGGGTGATCTCAAGAATGGCTTCATCGTAACCTTCAAACCAACCGTCTTCACGGGCGGTCTCAATGGTATCTTCTTCGGAGACTTTGTCGTAAAGGAATCTTTCATACGCCTTTCGTTCTGCTTCAGGCATGCTTAGTATCCTGAGACATTCTCTAGCTTTTTGCAAGCCAGGCGTTGTGGTGTCAGGATGGATATAGCCATCCCTTAAATACAGCATCCACTCTTCCAGCGGGGTCTCGGCACTTTCTTTCTCAAATTGATTCACGCGGATAATATAGTACTCCGGAAAGATGTTTGCCTTTTCTTTCCTTTGGTAACCCTTCCGTTCTCTCTTGTTGAAAGCCAGCGTATCACCTGTGTTCAATCCTTTAAAAGAATTCGTCCCATGATAGATATAGTCTTTACCTTGTCCTAAGTTAAAATAGAGAATGTTGATGGAATAGACCTTTTTCACATTGGTGTAATTCTGGCTCTTTCCGATGTGTTCGATGATGGTCTTCGACACGCCGAATAGGATGCGCTCCAGAAAATCTGCTTGATGTTCCAACTGGATTTCCACTAAGATGATTTCATCTTTGCTGTTCTTGGCTTTGATATCAACGCGGTTGCTCTTGGACTCCTTTGATTCCCTGTTGCTCTCACTTTCAAGCAGTTCTATTATTTTGACCGGTTCGTTGAATAGTACCGTCATCAATCCTTCAAATATCTCGAAGTCAGCCTTGTCGCGTAAAATGTTCTTTGCCGCCCAGTCTAATCTAATAAAATCGTTGTCTGTGTACATAATGTAATGAATTAATATTTACAGCAAAGATATAATAGAATATTAATTTTGTCAAGAAGGGATCGCTTGTTTTTTTAGATAATATTTCAACAAAAAAGCTACTCAATGAATCATTTTTTTTAGTAACTTGCGCCCTTAAATCTAATATCTATGGATATCACTGAACTCAAGAACATTTTCCGTGACCGTTTCGGTCAGGAAGGCGTTGTCTATACTTCGCCGGGACGTATCAACCTCATCGGCGAACATACTGACTATAATGGCGGCTTCGTTTTCCCTGGTGCCATCGATTCGGGCATCTACGCCTGCATCCGCCTCAACGGGACGGACAAGGTGCGGGCCTTCTCCATCGACAAGGAGGACTACTGTGAATTTGGCATGAAGGAGGAGGACAATCCTCACGTTCATTGGGCCAATTACATCTTTGGTGTGTGCCGCGAAATCATCAAGCGTGGCTACAAACTGCAAGGTTTCGACACTGTGTTCTATGGCAATGTGCCCATCGGCGCCGGCATGTCGTCATCGGCAGCCTTGGAGAGCACCTTCGGTTTTGCCCTCAACGAGTTGCTGAATCTTGGCATCGACAAGTTTGAGTTGGCACGCATCGGCCAAGCCACAGAGCATAACTATGTCGGCGTGAAATGCGGCATCATGGACCAATTTGCTTCCCTCTTCGGTAAAGCCGGTCACCTGATGCGCCTCAACTGCGCCACGATGGAGTTTGAATACTATCCTTTCAATCCCAAGGGCTACAAGGTGGTGCTTTTGGACACTTTGGTGAAGCATGAGTTGGCTTCATCGGCCTACAACAAACGACGTGAATCATGCGAGAACGCCTGCGCCCATATTGCCGCCAACTACCCCGAAGTGAAATACCTGAGCGATGCCAACCAGGATATGCTTGACGAAATCCGCCCCCTGATCTCTGGAGAGGATTACCTTCGCGCCTCATACGTCATCGGTGAGAAGCAACGCGTCCTCGATGTGTGCGACGCCTTGGAAAAAGGTGATTATGAAACCGTTGGCGACCGCATGTACGGCACCCACTTCGGCATGAGCAAGCTCTACGAGGTGAGCTGCGAGGAATTGGATTTCCTCAACGACATCGCCAAGGAATGCGGTGTGACTGGTTCCCGTGTGATGGGCGGCGGCTTCGGCGGCTGCACCATCAACCTGGTGAAAGAAGAGCTTTACGATAGCTTTATAAAAGCCGCCAAAGAAAAGTTCAACGCCAAATTCGGCCATGAACCCAAAGTCTATGATGTTGTAATCAGTGACGGAGCAAGGAGAGTTGGCAGTTAGCAGTTAGCAGTTTGCAGTTAGCAGTTTGCAGTTAAAACTATATTTAGATGGAAAACTTTGGACAGTTCTTAAGAGACAAGTGTATGGATTTTGCAATTGATATTGTAAATCTGTATAAGTATCTCTGTGAAACGAAAAAAGAATATGTTCTGTCTAAACAACTGCTACGTAGTGGAACAAGTATTGGCGCCAATCTCGTAGAAGCACAAAGTGGCATTAGCAAAAGGGATTTCATAGCAAAAATATACATTTCACTAAAAGAAACTTCTGAAACAGAATACTGGCTTGAGCTTTTATTCAAAACTGATTATTTGGCCATTGATGAATATCAATCTGTAAACGACAAATGTAAAGAGTTATGCAAATTATTCAACAGCATCACAAAAAACTATAATAATGAATTCCGAACAGACAAATTGTAAACTATTAACTGCCAACTGCCAACTGCCAACTTTATTAGTTTTAGCTGCTGGCATGGGCTCACGTTACGGTGCCCTGAAGCAGATGGACGGCGTCGGTCCTAACAACGAGGCCATCCTCGATTATTCCATTTACGACGCCAAACGCGCCGGTTTCGGCAAGGTGGTCTTCGTCATCCGCGAGGACTTCGCCGAGGCTTTCAAGAAAGTGAACAACACCGAGAAATTCGGCATCCCCGTTGAATATGTCTATCAATCCCTCGACAAATTGCCGGAAGGCTTCAGCGTCCCTGAAGGGCGTGTGAAACCTTGGGGTACCTGCCATGCCGTCTTGATGGCCAAGGATGTGATTCACGAACCTTTTGCCGCCATCAATGCCGACGACTTCTACGGCAAGGAAGCCTACGAGGTGCTGGCCAAATATCTCATGGAATGCGAAGGCAAGAAAGGCGCCTACAGCATGGTCGCCTACAAGCTGCGCAACACCATGTCGGACTTCGGCACGGTGAGCCGTGGCATCTGCACCGCCGACGCTGAAGGCAACCTTCAGACCATCGTCGAGCGCACCGCCATCGGTCATACCGAAGACGGCGGCGCAGCTTATACCGATGAGACCGGATCGCATCCCTTGGACATGGATTCTCTCGTTTCCATGAACTTCTTCGGCTTTACGCCCGACTTCTTCGAATATTCCGAGAAGGGCTTTGTCGAGTTCCTGAAGGGACCTGCCCAGACCAACATCAAAGCCGAGTTCTTCATCCCGCTGATGGTCAACCAAAGCATCCACGATGGCTCAGCCAAGCTGAAAGTCTTGTCGAGCAACGCCTCCTGGTTTGGCGTCACCTACAAAGAAGACAAACCCGACGTGATGCGCAAGATCCGTGAATTGATCGAAAAAGGCGTTTATCCAAATAACCTATGGTAAGTAGTAATGGACGCGAGACACGAGACTTCGAGACGCGTGTCCCGTGTCTCGAGTCCCGAGTCAAATACCTGAACTATGAACATCGACGTGAAAGTCTGGGGCAAAACCCCTGACGGCAAAGACATCAAGCTCTATACCTTGACCAACAGCAACGGCATCAAGGTGCAGCTGAGCGACATCGGCGCAGGCATCGTCAGCATCATGACGCCTGACCGTAACGGCCATTTGGACGACATTGTGCTGGGCTATCCCAATGCGTCGGATTACTATGGCGATGGTCCCTGTGCAGGCAAGGTCCCAGGTCGTTTCGCCAACCGCATCGCCAACGGCCGTTTCAAGATAGACGACAATGAATACCAACTAGAGATTAATACCGGTGACGGCAAGCACCACCTCCATGGTGGCAGCATCGGTTTTGCCAACCAGAAATGGGCCAGTCGTATCAGTGGCGAAAGCGTGGTGTTCACCTACCTCAGCGCCGACGGCGAAGCGGGCTATCCGGCCGAGTTGGTGGCCAAGGTGTATTACACACTCAACGACGAAAACGAGCTGAACATCCGGCTCTGCGCCTATTCGTCGGATACGACCATCGTGAACCTCACCAATCATACCTACTTTAATTTAAAAGGCGAAGGCAATGGCGACATCCTTGACCATAAGTTGAAGTTGAACGCCTCGCGTTTCCTCCCTGCCACCAACGAGCTGATCACCACAGGTGAGATGGCTCCCGTGGCCGATACGCCGATGGATTTCACCGAAGGCAAACTCATCGGCCAAGACATCAAAAAGCCCTTCCCGGACCTGGTCAACGGCAAAGGCTATGACAGCTGCTGGGTCATCGACGGCATCGCCAAGGACAAGCTTTGTCTGGCAGCCGAACTATCCCATGAAGGGTCTGGCCGTATGGTGAAGATCTATACCACGCAACCCGGCGTGCAGGTCTATACCGGCAACTGGCTAAGTGGCTGCCCAAAAGGCAAGAACGGCCATGTCTATGAGGACTATTCAGGCGTCGCCTTGGAGTGTCAAGCCCTCCCCGACTCGCCTAACAAGCCCAACTTCCCCAACACCTTCCTGCGTGCTGGCGACGAATACAAAGAGATTATCATCTTCAAATTTATAAACTGACTAAAAATGGAAAACAAGAAAAATTACACCATCCCTATCATCGTGATGATCCTGCTGTTTGGCATGATTTCCTTCGTGACCAACTTGGCATCTCCGATGGGCGACATCCTTAAGAACCAGTTCAACATCCCGAACTGGCAAGGTACCTTGGGCGTTTTCGCCAACTTCATCGCCTATGCCGTGATGGGCATTCCTGCCGGCAACCTCCTGCAGAAAAAAGGCTACAAGAAGACGGCTTTGATCGCTGTCATCGTCGGCTTCGTCGGCGTCGGCATCCAGACCCTTTCCGGCGTCTTCGGCAGCTTCGGCATCTATCTCCTCGGCGCTTTTGTGGCTGGCTTCAGCATGTGCCTGCTCAACACTGTCGTTAACCCGATGCTGAACAAGCTGGGCGGCGGCGGCAACAAAGGCAACCAGCTGATCCAAATCGGCGGCACCTTCAACTCCTTGTGCGGCACTGCCGTCATCATCATCACGGGATTGCTGATCCCCAGCATCATGGATGCCAAGATCAGCGACGTGTTCCCGTTGATGTACACCGCCTTGGGCATCTTCGCTTTTGCCTTCCTTGTCATCTTGCTTACCAAGATCCCTGAGAACGAGCAGAAACAGGAGGCCGTCTCGCAGGTCGAAAAAGGCAAAGGCCCCATGGCTTTCCGTCACTTTGTGTTGGGTGCCATCGCCATCTTCATCTATGTGGGCGTTGAAGTCGGCATTCCGAATGTCTTGAACAAATGGCTCCAGAATCCTGAACTGAACGTGTTGGGCGCTGGCGTCAATGCTGAAGCTGTAGCTGGATCCGTGGCTGCCACCTATTGGTTCCTGATGCTGGTCGGTCGTCTGATCGGTGGTATCATCGGCAACAAGGTATCCGCCAAGGCCATGCTTACCGTGGTGTCGCTGGTCGGCATCGTGCTGACGCTGTTGGCCATGTTCGGACCTCAGACCATGGTGAAGTTCCCCGCCTTCAACGGCGCACATGGCTTCGGCATGGAAAGCATCCCGCTTAATGCTGCCTTCCTTGTCTGCATCGGTCTCTGCACTTCGGTGATGTGGGGCGGTATCTTCAACCTCGCTGTTGAAGGATTGGGCAAATACACCGAGAAAGCCTCTGGCATCTTCATGGCTCTGGTCTGCGGTGGCGGCATCCTGCCTCTGCTCCAGAACGCCATCGTCGATGGTCTGGGCGGTACGGGTTACCTCCAAAGTTACTGGGTGATCGTCGTCGGCCTGGCCTTCCTGTTGTTCTACGCCATCTGGGGTTCCAAGAACGTTAACAAAGACATTAAGGTCGATTAACGGCGAATTAAACGAACGGCGAATTAAACGAATTAGACGAACGGCGAATTGAACGAATTAACCGAACGGCGAATTGAACGAATTAAACGAAAAGAAATAATTCGTAAAATTTGTAAAATTCGCCGTTAAACTTAAGCCGTTCATTTCTTTCTCACCGGATCACAGGTCAGCCCCACCTTGAGTTTGCTGAAGATCTTGCGATCGACCTCGCTGAGCATCACGGTGGAATGCACCTGACAACCTTCAAACTGCGGGAGGACTTCCAAAGCTCTCCTGCAGTTTTCGTTTTCGGGACTGAGCACCGAAAGGGCGATCAGCACCTCGTCGGTATGGAGCCTGGGATTGTTGCCTCTGAGATAATCGACCTTCGTCTTCTGAATGGGCTCGATCATATACTGCGGAATGAGCTTCAGGTCGTGGTCGATGCCGGCTAGGTATTTCGTGGCATTGAGGATCAAGGCGGCGCTGGGTCCTAACAGCGAGCTGGTCTCAGCCGTGATGATGGTGCCGTCGGCGAGCTCGATGGCAGAGCAGTCCACCCCGCTCCTCTCCTTGCGTTCCCTGGCGGCGACGACGCACTTGCGGTCCTCGACGGTGATCTTGGCTTGGTTGAGCAGCACTTTGATCTTCTTGACCTCGCTCTCGTTGCAGCCACCTTCGGCCATGGTGTTCAAGGCGGTGAAATAACGGCGAATGATCTCGTCTTTGGCGGCTTTGCAGCACACCTCGTCGTCGCTGATGCAGAACCCAACCATGTTCACTCCCATGTCGGTAGGCGACTTGTAGGGACACTTTCCGAAGATGCCTTCAAACAGGGCATTCAGCACGGGGAAGATCTCGATGTCGCGGTTATAGTTGACGGCAATCTTGCCGTAGGCATCCAGATGGAACGGGTCGATCATGTTCACGTCGTTGAGGTCGGCGGTTGCAGCCTCGTAAGCCATGTTGACGGGGTGCTTCAAAGGCAGGCTCCACACTGGGAAGGTCTCGAACTTGGCGTAGCCGGCGTTGATGCCGCGCTTCTGCTCGTTATAGAGCTGGCTGAGGCACACGGCCATCTTGCCGCTGCCGGGACCGGGAGCCGTGACGATGACCAAAGGCCTGGTGGTCTCCACATAGTCGTTCTTGCCAAAACCTTCGTCGGAGTCGATCAACGCCACGTTGTGCGGATAGCCGTCGATGAGGTAATGGTAATAGGCTTTGATCCCGAGATGCTCCAGACGGTTGTGGAAGGCCGCCGCACTGCTCTGGCCGTTGAAATGGGTGATGACCACGCCGCTCACCAGGAAACCGCGCTTCATGAACTCGTTCCTCAGCCTCAGCACATCCACATCGTAGGTGATGCCAAGGTCGTTGCGGATCTTGTTCTTCTCGATGTCGGTAGCGCTGATGACGATGATGATCTCGGCACTGTCGCTGAGGTTTTGAAGCATGCGCAGCTTGCTGTCGGGTTGGAAACCGGGTAACACACGACTGGCGTGATGGTCATCAAAAAGCTTACCCCCCAGTTCCAGGTATAGCTTGTTGCCGAACTGTCCGATCCGCTCGCGGATGTGTTCGGACTGTATCTTCAGATACTTCTCGTTGTCAAATCCGTTTTTCATAACGGATTGCAAATTTAATGTATTCTAGGATAGCTTTTTATTTCTCTTGAAAAAAAAGTTTTATGTCCTCTTCTTTCATGTTCCGAAGTCCGTATTCATGAACCAGATGGCCGTCTTCGAGCATCACGAGGATCGGGAAAATGCCGTTGTTGACCTTCAGCAACCGTTTCACGTCATCATAGATTACATACGGATAACGTGTCGATTCGGAAGTGCTGAAGAATTGCTCCACGCCTTCCTCCGTTCCCATGAAGATGTACAGGACATCGTCTTCGGGGAAGCCGTAATACGATTGCATTAAACTCAGCTTTTGGGCAGTCAACTTGCAATACTCGCATCCCGTTGAAAAGATGCCGACCACCTTCTTCCCTTCTTGGAGCCCAAGACTGTTCAAAGGCGGATCTTGTAGGGCTTCATTGAAAAGCTCCACTTGCAGGTCGTGGTTGTCGTTGTACGAAGGAGTGTAATTGTCGGGTGGCGATACAATGAAGACTGCGACGCAACACGCCACCACCACTCCTGCCAAGGCTAACCAATCGTGTTTGAAGCGCCATCCTTTTGCCTTGTAAACTAGTGCGAAAAGGCCTAACAGCACCCCATTCTTGATGATGGATTGCCATGGGTTGAATTGCAGATAGTCTCCGAAGCAATGGCAGTTGTCGGTCCTGCCCAATGCCAAGGCGTAAGCCAGCAAACCAGTATAGACGAGGAGCATCAACACGCTGCCCCACCACATCAATTTATGGAAGCAGTTGGAGACCAAACCGATACCCAACACCAACTCCGCAATGATAGCGGCTCTGGCAACCAAGAATGAGATGTTGAGACTGAAGAAATGGTAGCTGTAGATATAAATCTCGAACTTGTCCATGTCGGCGATCTTCAGGATGGCCGAGACGATGAACAGGATCCCGAGCAGGATTTTCAAGATTTTACTCACGGTTTCCCGCCGTTTCCGGAGTTATTATTGTTGTTATTATTGCTATTGTTGTTGTGCCCACCGCCGAACAGCTGGTTATAGATGCGTTCGAACCATGTTCCTTCGGGCGACTTGGGATCCACTTCCCTGCAGGTCACCTGGCCCCACCCGGTAATCTCTCTTGCCTTGTCGCTACAGTTGCCGTGTTCGATGATGTAAAGGTTATAGTTGTCGCGTGCGTCCCAAGCCTCAATCTGCTCTTCCGTCATGGCACCTACATCTAGGTCTTCACCTAAAGAGATGTCCTCGCCTTCGACGTAGGCGTAGCATTGACAGTACTTGTTTTTCTGACAGGAACCGAGGCCTATCAACAGGACCGACAATGCCGCTATCATCAAAAATCTTTTCATGTTCGGGATTTTTTGCAAAAATACAAAAAAAAGTTTGTTTCGGGCTCAATAACCTTTGATTTGTTTTTCCACGTCGCGTTTCGAGTCCTTGCTCTTCAAGGATTCGCGCTTGTCGTAATAATGCTTGCCTCGTGCCAAGGCGATGTTGAGTTTGGCCAGTCCCTTCTCGTTGATGAAGAGCAGCACAGGGATGATGGTCAAGCCTTTCTCTTGGACTTTGGTCTTGAGTTTGCGCAGTTCGCGTTCGGTGAGCAGCAGCTTGCGGTCGCGTTTTGGGTCGTGGTTGTTGTAGGTGCCTTTGTCGTATTCGGCGATGTGCATGCCTACCACAAACAGCTCATCCCCTTTATAGGTGCAGTAGGATTCCGCCAGGCTGGCTTTGCCGTTGCGGATCGACTTGATTTCAGTGCCAGTAAGGACAATGCCGGCAGTGAGCGTTTCCATCAGGAAATACTCATGTTCGGCGCGCTTGTTTTTGATGTTGATATTGTTGTTGCTAGTTTTCTTATCCATTTTGATTCATCCTATAAAGTCCAGCAATAACCCATTCTGACAACGTATGGGCTGGCGTATGGACTTGTAGCATAGCCATAATCGTCGAAGATCCACGAAAGATTGAGAAGGAAGGCATAAAACACGTATGAAGTGTTGTAATAATGCCGGTAACCCACGCCTGCAAAGACGGTATTGAACCAATCGGCATGGCCTTTGACCAGGCAGCAGAGCTCCTCGTCTTCTGCATGGACGTAAATGCCTCTGAAGATCTCATAGTTGGCATATACGGCTCCTGAGAAATAATGATAGCATACGCTGTAAGGGTTATAATAGCTGCGGAAGTGATAATCCAGATCGTATCCGAGGCGGATGCCGACTTCCAGGCTCCTTATCGGCCGAAAGCCCAGTTGAGGAGCAATTCCGAGATGGAGGGTGTTGCCAGAAAACCCTGCTCCTATCTGGCCTCCGGTCACCAGTTTGCCTTTCATGTAATCAGGTGAACCCCAAAGCTGAGCTTGGGCGGTCATCGGCAGGATCCCCATGAGCAATGCGAGTGTTACGATCGTGACAATTCTTTTCATGACAATACTATTTTGAAGCAAAGATAGTTAATATTATACCAAGTAAGCCAAAAATAGCTAATTTTGTACCAAATTTTGTTTCATGAAGAAATTTTCCATCCTGATATGTTGTGTTGTGCTTGCTTTTGCGGCTTGCCGTAAGGAGAACAGCATCAGCAACGACCCCAGCCATAAGCTCGCCTTTTCCACTGATACGATCTTGTTCGACACGGTTTTTACCACGCTGGGCTCTTCCACGCATCACCTGAAGATCTACAACCCTTATCCTGACAATCTCAACATCAGTGAAATACGTCTCATGGGCGGTGAGGCTTCGCGCTTCAAAATCAATTTCGATGGCGAGATTGGAACGGAGTTTCACGACAAGGTTGTCCCTGCCAACGACAGCATTTACACCTTCATGAATGTGACGATTGATCCCGACGACCGCACCACGCCTTTTGTCGTTGAGGACAGCATTCTTTTTGTCACGAACGGCAACACCCAGATGGTGAAGCTGGTGGCCTGGGGCCAGAATGCGCGTTATATCGTGGCTGATCGAATGATCAACGGTTTCCCGCCGTTCAAGATCGTGGCCGACAGTCTGGAGACGACGCATTGGACCAACGAGTTGCCTTACGTCGTTTATGGCTATGCCCTGATCAATTCGTATGGCACCTTGCACATCCACGAAGGCACGCATATCTATGTGCATAGTGGCGGTGGCCTCTGGTCGTGGAGTGACGGACAATTGATCATCGACGGAACGGCTGAGAATCCCGTGATCATCGAAGGCGACCGGCTGGAGCCTTTCTTCAAGGACCAGCCTGGCCAGTGGGATCGTATCTGGATCATGGACGGGCGTCCAGGGGCCGACAATATCATCAACCACGCCATCATCCGGAACGGTTTCATCGGCATCCAGGCCGAGTCGTTCCTCAAAGGCACACAGAGTGCCTTGCGCATCAACAACACGGTGATCGAGAATCACATGGGTTGGGGTATCTTGGCCAGGGCTTTTGCCATCGAAGCGAACAACATGGTGATCGACAACTGCAAGCATTATGCTTTTGAGGTGCAGCTGGGTGGCGACTATCTCGTCAGGCATTCCACCATCGGCAACTACTGGTGGCAGGACGGCCGCTCCACCGCTTCGTTGTTCTTCTCGAACTCCGCCGAGCAGGATGGCGAGTTATACGAGTTCCCCTTCCATTTTGAGATGGGCAACAGCATCGTCTATGGTGCTCTGACAGAGGAGTTCGGCACCAAATTCAGCGCCAAGGAGGTCGATACCACCTATCTCTTCGACCATTGCCTGCTCAAGACCGAGGTCTATAGCAACGACGATCCAGGTTTCAGCAGCTGTCTCTTCAACCAGGATCCCATGTTTGTAAACTATCGGACTTTCGACATGCATCTGAGCGACGCACTCTCCCCTGCTGTCGGCTCTGGCAGTCCGCTTATCGCCACACAGGTACCATTCGACATCGATGGTAAGAGTCGCACGGGCACACCCGATCTGGGAGCGTATCAGTATTAGGCTACTAGTAGTTTTTTGGGCATCTTATCGCCGGTTCTATCCATTATATGAACCGTTTTTTCGAGCAGGGCGGGATGCCATCATCAACCCGACAAACGTCAACAAGCCGTTCACAATCAGGATTTCAAAACCGAAATGATAGCCCCACAGCAACTCGGCGGAATAGGCCTTTAACAAGTAGCTGATAATGGGCGACGCTATGGCGATGAACGGCACCGTCTTGTCGTTCACTCTACGGTTTTTAACGAACAAGCCAAAGGTATAAAGGCCCAACAACGGCCCGTAAGTCAAACCGGCAATGTCGAACACCTTGTCGATCAACGACTCGTTGTGGAAGGGCCTGAACAGGATGATTACCAATAGGTACAGCAAGGCAAATGCCACGTGGATCCATTTCCGGTATTTGGTGACTTGCTGCTCGCTGAAGCCTTTCTTCTCGAAATGTAAAAAGTCAAAACAGAAGGTGGTGGTCAAGGCCGTCAAGGTGCCGTCGGCACTGGAATAGCCTGCCGCCACCAAACCCAACACAAAGACCACGGCAGTGAACGAACTCAAGGAGAAAGCCACCGATGGGAAGATCTTGTCGTTCACCACTATCCCATTGTCGTTGACTGGCAGCGCAAATCCCGTCTGCTGTGCGTAATAGATCAACGCAGCACCTAAGCTTAGGAAGATGATGTTCACCACGATGAACAACCCGCTGGAAGTCATCACGTTTTTCTGTGCATCCCGAAGGTTCTTGCAAGTGAGGTTCTTCTGCATCATGTCCTGATCCAACCCCGTCATGGTGATGGTGATGAAGGCGCCACTCAAGATCTGCTTTAGCCAGAACTTGTTGTGGGTCCAGTCGGTCTCAAAGAGTTTGGTGTAGCCATTCTCTTCGGAAGCCTTCAGGATGTCGCCGATGCCCATGCCGAGGTTTCTGGTGATATACACCACCGTCAGCACCGCAGCCAAAATCAAGAAAGTGGTCTGCAAGGTGTCGGTCCATACCACGGTCTTGATGCCACCTTTGAAGGTGTAAAGCAGGATGATGACGATGAACACCACGGCTGGCACCCAGAACGGGATGCCCCAGGCTTTGAACACATATTCATAAAGCACGAAGACCACCAGATACATCCGAAGTGCTGATCCCAACAGTCTAGAGAGGATGAAAAACGCCGCCCCCGTCCGCTCGGAATGCACACCGAAACGCATCTCCAAATAGGAGTAAATCGAGGTGAGATTCAGCTTGTAATACAAAGGCAGCAGCACCAAGGCGATGACAGCATAGCCGATCACATAGCCCAACACAATGCCCATGTAGGTAAACTGTCCCGTATAAACGCCGCCAGGCACCGACATGAAGGTCACCCCCGATAAGGAGGCGCCGATCATGCCGTAGGCTACCACAAACCAAGGCGACTTGCGGTTGCCCTTGAAAAAAGCATCGTTGTTCGATTTGCGCGAGGTAAAATGAGCAATGACAAACAATAATGCGGTATAGATGACAAAAACAGTGAATATGATGGTTGGGGTCATGATTGCAATGATTTGGCAAAGTCATACAAGGTGTTAAAACTGTCGTCGGCATCGGGGTTTTCTTCGCCGATAAAAACCGTCACGGTACCGGCATTGCGGCCAAACTCGATATCGGTCTGTCCGTCGCCGACCATGACGCATTTCTCCAAGTCGATCTCGGGATAAAACTCCTGCGCCATATAAGCCATCTCGGGGCTGGGCTTGCGGTAGTTGTCGGGCTCAGAAGCTAGCTGCGGACAGACCAAGATGCCGTCGATGCGGCCGCCATGGGCTTCGATCTCAAGGCACATCCTGTCGTGGATGGCATCGACCTGCTCCATGGTCATCAAGCCCTTCCCTACGCCCTGCTGGTTGGTGATCACCATGATATACCTGAATTTCCCAGCAAGAAGCTCCATGGCATCCAACACGCCAGGGAGAAACTCGAACTCCTCCCATGAGGTGACATAGCCGTCGATGATGCGTCGGTTGATGACACCGTCACGGTCCAAAAACAACGTCCAGCCTTCTTGTATGGAAAGGAGTTTCTTCATGATTGAATTTTTCGCAAATATATGAAAAAATAGACTTATATTTGCCGCAAATTATCATTGGCATTATGAAATTCTATGATCTTGATGACGTCTTCACTTTCGGCAAGTACGAAGGCCTGACGATTGCTGAGGTTTATGAAAAAGACCCCAAATATATCAAATACTGCGAAGAGAACATCGACGAGTTCTATGTGTCACCCTCATTGAAACGCGACCTGAAGTCCTTGGGAAGAGCCGTGAGCGACTCAGCCTTGTTGGACCGTGACTTCGACAAGATGAGCGACGACGAGATCGACGAGTTCATGCATCACATGGACGAAGGCGATGAGTTCAGCGAGGAAAAGCTGGAAGACGACTTCGACTGGGACAATGCAGATATCCCCGACGACAGCCCGTTCGATGAGTTCGAAGACGAGTTCGACGAAGACGAATTCGATGAATTCGGTGACGAGTTTGGCGATTCCTTCGGCGGCGACAGCTTCGACGGCAATATCGACGACCTTTATTGAGGTGAGAGGGCTTCTGGCCTCTCACCTCCCTAAATCCTTTCAGAGATAGAATAAACGCGTTTGTCGCGCTGCGTCGAGGTGATCATCTCGGCAAGGAAGCCTGTGCTGAAAAGCTGCACGCCTACGATCATGGCCAGCATGCCCAAGTAGAATAAGGGACGGCGGGTCATGGAGATATAGACGTGTCCGAAGTATTTCGTGCAGATCAGATAGATGGTGATGACGAAACCGGCAAGGAACGACAGGGAGCCTAACACTCCGAAGAAATGCATGGGACGGTTGCTGAACTTAGAGATGAAGTTGATGGTAATCAGGTCGAGGTAACCGCGCACGAATCGGCTCATGCCGAACTTGCTCTTGCCGTATTGTCGCTTCTGGTGATGCACCACCTTCTCCCCGATGTTCGAGAAACCGTTCATCTTGGCGATGACGGGGATGTAACGGTGCATCTCGCCATAGACTTGGATGCTTTTCACCACTTCTTGGCGATAGGCCTTCAAGCCGCAGTTGAAATCATGCAACTTGATACCCGACATGCGGCGGGTGGTCCAGTTGAAGAACTTCGACGGGATGTTCTTCATCACTTTGGAATCGTAACGGACCTTCTTCCAGCCTGATACCAGATCATAGCCCTCTTCCTTGATCATGCGATAGAGCTCGGGGATCTCATCAGGGCTGTCCTGAAGGTCGGCATCCATGGTAATGACCACATCGCCTTGGACGACCTTGAAGCCTTCGTTCAAGGCGGGCGACTTGCCATAGTTCTTGCGGAAACGCAGCGCATGGACGTTGGGGTTGTTTTTGGCGAGTTCCTGGATGACATGCCAAGAGTTGTCGGTAGAGCCGTCGTCAACGAAGACGATCTCATAGCTATAGTTTTCCTTCTCGACGACACGGCGAATCCAGGCTTCCAACTCGGGAAGCGACTCGGCTTCATTGAGCAGCGGTATGACGATTGAAAGGTCCATGCGCATATAATTTTTTGCAAAGATAAACAAAAAAGGGTAAGCTACTTACATCGCACCGCTACAACCACCTACCCTTGCTACCTTCCGGTCCTGGGGGATTTCAGCAGGAGCTGGTCGTATAAGACTTACCCGATGCAAAAGTACAATCTTTTCTCGGATTGGCAAGCGAAAACCCAACTTTTTTATTCGTGCCCGTAGCTGGAGCCGTCGAAGCAATGGGTGCAGAGCTCGCATTTGGGCAAGCCGATGGCATTCACTACGCTATCCAATGTATTGAATTTCAACGAATCCACTCCAACGTGCTTGCGAAGCATCTCGATGAGGTTGGCGTATTCGGGACTGGTTGGGTCGCAGTATTTTTCGATATTGCGGTTGTCGTCGCCTTCCATCTCCTCGATGCAACGGCGCGTGATCAGCTCCATCACGTTCTTGGAGGCGGAGAAGTTGAGGAAGGGACAGCCGAAGAGCAATGGCGGGCAGCTGATACGCACGTGCACCTCCTTGGCGCCGTAGTCGTAAAGCATCTTCACGTTGTCCCTGAGCTGGGTGCCGCGCACGATGCTGTCGTCGCAGAAGGCCACCTTCTTCCCTTCCAGCTGGGCGCGGTTCGGGATCAGCTTCATCTTGGCGACATGTTCCCTTTGGCTTTGGTTCACCGGCATGAAGCTCCTCGACCAGGTGGGGGTGTATTTCACCACGCCGCGCTTGTACGGGATCTTGCGGATGTTGGAATAGCCCAAGGCCATGCCGATGCCCGAATCAGGGATGGCGGAGACATAGTCGATGTCGATGTAGTCCTGCTTGCCCATCTCACGGCCTTCGTTGTAGCGAGCTTCCTCCACGTTGACGCCTTCATAGTCGGACGCTGGATAGCCGTAATAGATCCAGAGGAAGGAACAGACCTGTTTCTTGGGATTGGGTGCCAGCAGCTGCTGCACGCCGTCGAGGGTCACCTTGACAATCTCACCTGGGGCAACACTGTAACAAGTCGTGTAGTCGAGGTTGATGAAACTATGGCTCTCCGAGGCTACGACATAGCCTTCCTCCCCTTGGCCAATCACGATGGGCGTTCTTCCATAGTAGTCGCGGGCGGCGATGATGCCATCATCGGTCATGATGATCATCGAGCAGGAGCCTTTCACCTTCTGATACACGTTGCGGATGCCATCCACGAAGTCCTCGCCTTGGGTGATCAGCAATGACACCAACTCGGTGGGATTCGTTGCACCCGAACTCAGCTCGGCGAAGTGCTGGCGCTGGTCGAGACAATGGTTCACCAACTCATCCAGGTTGTTGATCTTGGCCACCGTACAGATGGCGAACTTGCCCAGATGCGAATTGACCACGATGGGTTGTGCATCGGTGTCGCTGATGACGCCGATCCCGATGTTGCCCTCGAACTTGCCCAGTTCGTCGCAGAACTTGGTGCGGAAATACGAGTTCTCGATGTCGTGGATGGAACGGTGAAACAGTTCCCCGTCGTAAGTCACCATACCTGCGCGTTTGGTGCCTAGATGTGAATGATAATCAATGCCGTAGAAAAGATCCTTGACGCAAGGATGCTTTGAAACAGTGCCGAAAAAACCTCCCATGATGCTGCTTGTTTTGAAAACGCAAAACTAATAAAAATTCCAAACTACCAACAAAAAGTTATGATCATTTTTGCTAAATTAGTAGCAAGGCCACCAGGAGTGTCGGGAAAGCGACAGCGATGCCGATTTTCACGAATCTCAGATAGCTGAAATGAATGCCGTGATCGTTAAGGATGGAGCTCCACATGATACCTGCCAGTGCCCCTATCGGAGTAAGGAAAGCCCCGATGTTGGATCCGATGATAGTGGCATATACGGCGTCATGAAGTGCTGCAGGATCGCATGACTTCATGATAGAGCAAAACAGCACGCTCATCGGAATGTTGTTGACGACGTTCGCCGTGAGGAACGAGGTGACGCCGTATTTCAAGGCGGCATATTGCGATCCGAGGAATCTGCCGATGGCATCCGTTACCCCTTGCTCGGAAAGCACAATGGTCATGACAAACATGGAGAGTACAAAGGGGATCAGCTGCCAAGGGGCGCGCATGGCACAGGCGACGAGTTCGTCGGGAACATGGCGACGGCATAAGTCGATGAGCAGGCACCAAAAGACAAGACTCAACACTGCCAAGGCAGAGACCAGCCACATCTCCACACCTATATAAGATGAGAGCGCCAGCAACACCGTGCAGACCGCAAGATGGACGATGCCCACCCACAAGCTCAGCTTGTCTTTGATGACCACCCTCTCCGCCTCACCATGGATGGGCTTGTTGAGTTTTTTCCTCGAGATGAGGTATAGCATGGCAAGGGCGGTAACACCAGCGCCCAAGGTGGGTAGCCACATCGTCTGGATGTACTCCACGAAACCGATGCCGTAAGATGTGCCCAAGTAGATGTTAGTGGGATTCCCAATGATTAGTGCCATCGACCAGGTGTTAGCCGCCACGAATTCGGCCGCGAGGTACGGTACGGCATTGATCTTGGCATTTCTGGCAAAATAACAGATGAAAGGCGTGAACGAGAGGATGATGACATCGTTGGAGGTGAAGACCGTCAACACTGAGACGATCAGATAGAGATAGAAAAACAGCTTTACCTGATTCTTTCCTGCCCTCTTCAGCGTCTTGTTGGCGAGGTAACGGAAAAACCCTAGCTCGTCGAGGTAGATCGACAGGATGGTCATGGAGATGAACAGGATCAGGATCTTCAGCGGGTTGATGGCCGTGTCGCTGACAAGCGCCTCCCAAACAGTGGATAATGGCACCCGTCCTGTGGCCAGAAGCAGCAATGCACCTATCATGGCCACCAGCCAATAGCTGCCCATCCGCAAGGGTCCCAGACGGATCTTCGGGAAGAACAGCACGCCCAGGATCATGACCATGCAAGTTGCAATACAAATAGTTAGGGTTAATGCCATCACCGTGTTTTTTCGGGCTGCAAAGATACAGTTTTCATCGCTTTTTGTATTTTTGCAGCCTAAAAAATGAGCCTATGTTTTTAAAGCTGTACCCGACAAACCCAAATCCGCGTTATGTGAAGATGATCCTGGAGTGCCTTCAGGATGGCGGAACCATCATCTTTCCGACCGACACGATCTACGGTATGGGGGGCGACATCAACAATCCGAAGGTGCTGGACCGCATCTGCCAGATCAAAGGCATCAGAAAGGAAAAAGCCAATTTCTCTTTCATCTTCCACGACCTCAGCATGCTGAGTGAGTTCACAAGACCCATTACCAACGAGGTGTTCAAGATGATGAAACGCAACCTTCCAGGGCCTTTCACCTTTATCTTGAATGCCAACAACAACATTCCGCGCATTTTCCAGAGCAAGAAGAAGACGGTGGGTATCCGTATTCCCGACCAACCCATAATCACCGATCTGGTGAGGGAACTCGGCCATCCCATCATGACCACTTCGTTGGTGGATGAGGAAGACGAGATGGGCGGCTATCTCACTGATCCCGAGGAGATCAACGAGCGTTACAAAGACTTGGTCGATATCATCATCGATGGTGGCGCCGGCGAGCATGTTGCTAGTACGGTGGTCGATTGCACCGAAGACGAGCCCTTGATTGTGCGTCAAGGCAAGGGCATTTTGGAGTGATAGAGTAAGTTTTTTTGAAAATAATGCTTGCTTATTGAAAAAAAAGAAGTATTTTTGCACCCGCAAATCGCAATAGCGGTTGACTCGGTAGCTCAGCAGGTAGAGCATCACACTTTTAATGTGGGGGTCCTGGGTTCGAGCCCCAGCCGGGTCACGAAATTCAAAAATAGACCTAATTGATTTACAATCAGTTAGGTTTTTTCATACCCCAAAAATGGCCTGCCGTGTCAACCACGTGTCAACCGATTTTCTTTTCGGCATATATTCGTGGACATTTTCACCGAAAATAACTATTTAAGTAACCCAGACATTTTCACTCTCCCCAAACCCCCGTTGACACGCCTCAACCTCTTTTTCCATCATCATACCCATCCACAATTGATCACCTTCCCTACCATCGGCAGGAACGCATGCAGAGTGTAAATATTCGTTGTTTTCATTGCTCTATTGGTTTTTATTAGTCTTATCAATCCTATAAGTCCCACTTCGTTAGCACGTAAGCACGTAAGTACACATAACGATCAACTCAAAACTATAAACTCTCAACTCTAAACTCTCCACTGTCTCTAAACTCTAAACTCTAAACTCTAAACTAAAAAAATCACCTATCCAACTCCACTCCCGCACCAACCCACTCAATCAATTCCATCCTCGTGCTATCCACCGCCGCCGTCCTGCTGCTTTCAGCGGGTGCATCCTTCGCCTGTGCCGCCTTCTCCCGTCGGCATCCCGCAAGCAGCATCACAGCCGCCATCAAAACCAAAGCCCAAATCCTCATCGCTTTCATAGTTTCATATTATTAGTCTTATTAGTCTTATCGGTCCTATAAATCCCATCTCATGCGTCCGGAAGGCTTCCCCCCTCTGAGAGGGGGTGCCGCTTTGCGGCGGGGGAGTTCCCACCTCGTTAGCACGTTAGCACGTAAGCACGCATAACGAACTCATACATTCCCATATCCTTATTCCAACCGCATCTTATATAGGCTTCGCCTATCACGTCCGTTGGTCTGCCTGCTGTCCAAAAACATGTAATACACTTCACCATTATAAACCTGAATGTTTTGCGGAAAATAATGGTCAGAGAGCCGTATCTCTCTTTTTACCATGCCATTGCTCAAATCAATTTCCTTCAAGGTGACAATGCCATCGGTGCTGAATTGGGCATAGCATTGGTTTGTGGCCTCATCCACAATCAGCTTCTTATCCCAAGGATTATTGATCAACAGGTTCTTGAAATATCCCGTCCTATGAAACGCTATCCCGCATGAATCCACTCGACTGCCACGATTGTCATATTTCAACATGTAGTCATTCTCAAAATCAAAAACATAGATGGTGTCACCAATATAGAGGGCAGGACAATAAATCGGCTTAAACATGATGCGATTAAACGCATTGCTCATCATCTTTCTTCTCGCTTCAACCTCGTTTTCATCCGTGCTAAAGTTCATTTCCATCCTTTGCATGGCCAACGCTCCAGCTCTTTCTGGCCTTCCTTCCGACTGTGAGCTTTCTTCTGCCTCTGCTATCATCCTGTCTATTCTTTGGTCTCTTATGGCATCCATTCTGGCATTTTGGGCCATCTCCAAAGCCTCGCCCCTCAAATCGGCCATGACACTCACTTGTTTGTTGTTGCGGTTTACCATCAGATAAGCCAACTGCTGTTGCCTATTGACATACTTCTGCAGTACCATAATACTGTCTGTTAGCAACTTGATAGGTTCCAGTTTCTGCCTGAAGGTTTCTATGCTGTTGCCATAAAGTAGATGCAACTCCTTGCCGTCGCAATACACCTGGTACACAGAATCCGAACTGATAAGTTGTAGATTGCCAAAAGCATCGCTGTAGAGTTCCTGAAACTTCGAGAAAACAGGCTTGCGCGAGATAGTATCTTGCTCAAAGCCAAGATGCAAGATGCAGTAATCCGTTCCGTTGCCAGCCACCATATAGATGCCGTCGTGCTGCACCTTGTAGTCAATTACCCATACTTTTTTGTTCGCGTAAGCCAGGTGTGGCGCGTTTTCCGTCACCGTTACTTCCGCCAAGGTATTGGTTTTGTGCTGCATCACGACAACCATCGCCTTGCGCCCATCTTCGCTGTCCATCAGCGATTTGTCCTCTATCTCGATGGATTTCGTCTTGTAACCCAAATGCGAAAGATACAGTGTCTCACCCTTCCGTGTGGCGATGCGGGCGATGCCGTCGCGGTCAGTAATGCTGCGCAGGTCGTTATTTGCATCATACACGGCCACATCCCTGATGGCCGCGCCCGTAGAGTCGCACACGAGTGCTTCCACCACAAATACCTTGCCTTCTGTTTGGGCGAAAAGTGTAAAGCCAAGGCAAACCATCAATAATGTCAAGAAAGCTTTTCTGTGTTCCATAGGATTATGTTTTAATCTTGAACAAAATGCGCTTTATGATTCTCTTTCATATAAAAGATGCCATCGAAAGCCCGTGCCCATTTACCTGGCTTGCAGTCATAGCCCAATATGGTGCTATTGAAAACCATGTCAGCCCAATCTTTCCTTTGGCTCAAATCGCAAAAGCCATATTCCATTCCACGCTGCCCCAATTGAAACTCCACCGATGTTGAATCAGGCACAATCGCGGTGCTGTCGTTCGCATAGAAATAGCCCTCGCTACCGCCACCCGAAGTGAAAGCCAAGGAATACACCTGCCTAGGGAATGCCTTTTCAAGATGCTCACCGAGCAGCACATACTTGTTGTACAAATCCGGGTCAGGCTCTTTGCCGTAATCGATTTGGTTGATTTGCTTGGCTCCGTGGAAGTTGGCCGTCCAAATGATGACTTTTCTTTCGGGGAAATGGTTCAGATACCATTCCACATTCTCGGCCATTTGTCGGTCGCGGATGTTGATGCCTTCGTTTTGTGCATCCCACTCGGTGAATCCCAATCTTACCTGTCCCGAAAATGCCAAGGAGTTGTCAATGGCCATGTCAAGGATGGCCTTCTTTTCCAAGTCGGTTTCTTCTTCCAAGGCTTTTCGGGCTTGGTTCATCTTCAAATCAAAGTAATCCAACTCTTTATGGGTCAAAGTGGTATCCATGCCTATCATGCGGTCCTGAATGGCCATCAGGGAGTCAAAAGCATTTCCTCCCAACACGCTTGAAACGCTTGGTGAGGAAGCCAACAAATAAGGAATTAGGAAATAGTCGCTTAAGGATGGTTGGCAGTCCATGCCCCAATACCTCACCTTGCCGCTGCGCATGGCTTCCACCAACGAGGAGGCTTCTTTCGTTTGGCTCCACAATCCATACCAAGCATTGGCCACATCAAGATAGTTGCTGTCAATGCATAGTGGCGGCAGAACACCCTGCAATACAGCGCCATCAAGGAAGCCCATGCCTTCCAAAATGACATCATATTCATTGTCCGCGTTGAGATATTCAATCAGTTCTGGCTTGATTTCAAAGGTCCTTCCGTCGGCATGTCCGGCTTCGCCCAAAATCACGATGCGCTTGTCTTTGACAACGCTTTTAATAGGCTCAAAACTGGCTTGTTCGTCCGAAAAAGCCATGAATTGGTCGGCAAGTTTCTTCTCGTCTGGCTGTATGCCGCATGAAATGAATACCACTCCCGCCATCAGCAGGAACGCAAGTAAGGTCAAAATTCTTGTTGTTCTCATTGTTCTATTGGTTTTATTAGTCATATTTGTCCTATAAGTCCCATCTTTTGCATCCGGGGGGCTTCCCCCCTCTGAAATCGAAGATTCGACGTAGTCAAAGGGGGTGCCGCGCAGCGGCGGGGGAGTCCGTCGTAAGCACGTTAGCACGTATAACGTTAGCACGAAAAAACACTACCTCACCATCACCTTCTCCAAAAAGATTCTCCCTTCCTTGTCCCTAATCCTCACCAAATAAACACCCTGCACCAACCCCTCCAAACTCACCTCATTAGAGTTCCGCACGCTCTTCACCACTTGCCCAAGCGTATTGTAAACCAGCACTTCTGTGGCTTCAACTCCTTCTATCGATACCTTCTCTTTGGCTGGATTGGGATATAGTACATCATGTTCGTTCTCAACAGTCTCTTCAATCTTCCATGTGTTGCAAACCTCCGCCCAGTCTATTAAAGGATTTTCGGCATTTGGCGCAGGTTGAGATTCGCAATAAAAGTCGTCGATAAATGTAGTTATGGTGACTTTGTAGTTGTAGCAGGAATACTCCATGTCGTCAATAGGGTCAAACCAGTTCACATGGCTCCAATAGCCAGGGAAAGGGAATTGGGCAATTTTCTCATAACTTCCATTGTCGTGTGAGCGATACAGATTATAATGCAGTTCGCCTACCGTAGGCTCTTCAAGTTGTAGTAAGTCTTCACCTGCTGTACAGTTGTCGATGTTTGCCCTAATCATAAATGAGCCACCAAGTGAAGGGTCGTTTGTGAACGAATTGCCAGTCTGTGACCACCAACGCCCGTCACTGCTGCTGCCATCGTCGGCTGCCACGGCAGCGGGATAAGTGATGCCGCTCTGATGGATAATAATCCAAACAGGTAGTGTGGTTATCAAATAAGGTTCATCCAAAACTACTGTATGCCATTGGTTTACGCCATTAAGTTGAACCGACTCTTGCCAAGCAAGGTTGTTTGGTGTATAGTCACCGCCAGTGTACACCATAAAATCATACATGCCGTCAGCAATACTGTAAAGGGAAATCTCTTTAAGCAACGGTCCCACAGGATGCGTCATTTTTATGCCCCACCAGAAGTTGCCGTTGATGCCTACTGCGTCAATGTAATCGCCAGTGTCGAAATGGAAACATTCCTTGATCAAATCCTCTCCCCATTCCAACTTTATGCCGTCAGTGCCTTGGCTCCATTCGGCCTCGGCTACTATGCTACCTATAATCACACATTCACCATACTGATTGGCAAAACTGCTTTGGCATGAACCCGTGGGGAAGACATTGTAGTCGTTCACTTTATAATAATAGGAGCCTTGGGGAACGGTGTCCAAGTATTCAAAGGAATCCAATGCGTTGTCCTTGGCCAAAGTGCCAATCAAAGCATACTGATCTTCCAAAATACTTTTGCGGTATACTTCATAGTAGGTCTTCACATCGTCGCGCAAGGGAATGTCGTCTTCCTTGTCCCAAGTCAGGCGGTTGAGTTCGTCCGTTCCGTTCAACGGCTCGGTGCTGACTTCGAAATTCTTGGGCGGATAACATGGCCTGACCTCAATGCTTTGCAGGCAGGCTTTGGTAGGATAGTCGAAGAAAAGAGGGTCGTGATAGACATTCTGAATGCTGTAAGTGTGGATGCCGTGTGGGGCGTTTTCATCGACAAAATAGCATTGGTTCACGCCATGTGCGATGAGTTCTCCGTCGCGGAAGATGTCGCTGTAAGCCACGCCGAAAGTGACAGGTAGATAACCTATTACATCGAATGCGATGCCTTGTTGGGTCTGCGTCCCAGGGTCAAGCATGGGTTGCCATCCAGTGGCATCGGAATAGATGCGCGCTTCGCCCGTGGTGGTCTCGTCCAAGCGAGTGACGGGAATCACCTGCACATCATCGCGCAACGAGCCAGTGAACGATGCCACAAACCAATAGGTGTGATTGGGCTCCAATTGCATTCCCATCCCCCAATACTCCAAATTGGCAATGGCATAACATACAGGCCGACTGACATCCGAGAAATCGTTCTCGCCAGTACGGTAGATGTGTGCCCATTCGTAGCAGTCCAACCAACCTTGATAAAGGCAGTTAATGGCCTCTGAACCACCAATAAGGTTTCCTCCATCCAGCGGGTCGTCGTCATAAATGGTAAGGTAGGCACCTGTAATGGTCGAAGTCGGTGTCGGGCCTTCGTAAAGATAGAAGCGAAGGCCGGCAAAACTGGTGGGAGCAGCTTCGGGAATGGTGAACTTGTCCATTACTTTGAAACCAGCTTCTTTGTCGGCGTTGAAACCGTAGGCTGTCAAGCCGTCATGCAAGGCACTGACATCCCAGCCGTCATTGTATCCTGCACCCGGGTGAGTGACTACATCGGGAATCAGAAAGTATGATCTCTGACTCTCTTCGTTTTTGGATTTGGAATTATACGGCGTGTCCCAGGTCAGTTCCACTCGGGTCGAGTCGATAAACTCGCCATGGAATTCGTAAACGCCATCGAAATTGGAGCAAGGATAATAAGTGAAAGTGAACGCCGCGATGTCGGTGATGCCATCGGTGAGGATGCTGGCCACCGAAAGGGTATAGTCGTGACCTTCCTGCAAGGTATCCGTATCGATTTGGTACTCGATTTCCGTCACATCGCCCAACAAAGCGCCGTCCAACCACAGCCTGAATCCGAGGACATTGTTGGAAACAGGTTCTTCTGTCTCGCCCAAGATAATCACATTGTCGATGGCAAAATGGTTGTCGGGTATATTGCTCTTGTAATAGAACTGAAGCTGGAAATCCTGGGAGATTTTTTCGGTTATCTCTGCAGTATAGCGCCCAACCTGGGCATTCCAAGGGTCGAAATCAACCATATCCCACGGCCCGTAATTGCCTCTTATATAACACCGGGCTTCGGTATCATCCCAATCCTCGAAATAGTCATAGTCGAATTGGATGAAAGCACTCTTGTAATCCCTAATGTCCATGTGGGAAGAAGTGATTTTTTCCTTCATAAAATCCGTGCCGTTCAGTTGGTCGGAATGGGCATAAATGTAAGCGGAACCGTCCGTCGGGAAGTTGAGTTGCGGGTTGGTGGCCGGTGTCTCAATGTGCCAAGGCTCAATGATGTCGCCCACGCTTTCCAAAGTCCAGCCTTCGGGCAATTGGCCATCATTGAAGTCGAAAACGGCCTGTTCGAGGTAGTCGGGATTCAACCAAGAAGCATACCCCGTAGCTCCGACTTGCAGTCTGAACGGTTTCTGTGCACGCCCTTGCATCGTCACCCCTCCCGCCATCAGCAGCAGCGCAAGCAGGGTGTAAATTCTTGTTGCTTTCATATTCATATTAGTCTTATTTGTCCTATAAGTCGCATCTCTTTCGTCCGGCAGTTCCCCCTCTGAGAGGGGGTCAGGGGGAGTCCGTCGTAATCCCGTCAGCACGTCAGCACGCATAACGTCCTCTCCACTACAAGAAAACTAACTCTGCTGCAAAACTATAACAAAAATCAACGAAAAAATCAACCCAAAGGCCCATTATAGATTTTCCTTTGGAATGCCTGTTGAAAATCAAGCAATTATAATCGGTATATATAGATTTTTATGTCTCCAAAAAAGACGAAATCGAGGCGTTTTCCGTCTTTTTTCGCAGGTTGGAGCGGTACTGTAGCACCGTGTTTTGGCTCAAACCCAACAAGTCCGCCTCCTCCTTCGCGCGGAATTGTAGGAACGAAAGCACGAAAAGTTGGGTCTCCGTCTTGGTCAGATTGGGGTAGGCAGCCGCCACCCGCTCCATGGCTCCGGGATAAGCCGCCTCAAACTCGTCCATGATGCGCTCCAAGCGGTTCGGCACCTTCGCACGGTAAAGGTCGGCCACCCGCTGCGGCAGCATCGCCCGTGCCTGTTGCAAGGCATCGTCCGCTTGCGTCTGTAACTGTTGCAGTGCATCGTCCACGGTCTGAAGCTGCTGCAAGGCATCATCCACCCGCGCCTGTAGTTGTTGCTTCTCCTCATTCAAGATCTGCGCCTCCGCTTCCTGCGCCGCCAGTCGTTTCTTATGGCTGCGTCGTGTCACAAAGGCTACCGCCAGCCCCGCAATAGCCAGCAATGCCACCATGCCACCTGTCCAGAGGTTTCTCCGCCGTGCCTCCAGCCGCTCCAAGGCCAAAGCCATTTCCTGCTTCTCCTGCAAATAGTTCTGGAACAGTTCATTCAGTTGCGAAACCTGCGCCTGGTTTTTGGCCGCCGAGGTTACATCTTCAATAAGAAATTGGGCATATTGGTTGGCTTTTACTGTATCTCCCTCTATTAAGGCGATGTCGCGTAATAATCTTGCTGCAACTTTTCCTCTCTTTCCATATTTCCCCAACACAGGTTCCAAATAAACCTTTGCGGAATCATATTGCCCCATGTCTTGGTAAATGCTACCGATACCTACAAATCGGCCAAGTCTTTCATCTTCATTGGCAGCCTGCGATGCCATCCTTTTCAGGCTGTCCAATGAGGCCAAGGTATCGTGGTGGGCGCTATATTCGGACAATGCCAACATGCAAACGGCATCCCTATAGAGCAAAGTCTGACTATCGGGATGGATTTCCAGTATCCTTTCATAGTAATAGGAAGCACTGTCATATTCTTTCAATTTATCAAATTGCTTTCCTAGTTGAAGGAGTGTGTTGGCAATCTTGTCCGTCGAAGTCTGGGCAATTCTGTCATAAGCCAAGCTTTGTTTGCAGCAATAGATGGCAGGCTCCTGCATGAATTGTGCAGAGAACAAATCCCCAAGGCGGTTATAGGTCAACGCCATAAACCGCGCTTTATGTCCCACCATTTCACCCTCGGCAAAATAGCTCTCCATCATCCGCAAAGCGAAAAGGTACTCCCCGCAAGCCTCAATGAGGCTGTCATGCTCATAGTACCCCGCACCATTAATATAATGTGCCCGTGCCGCCAAAAACGCATCCCGCTCCTGTACGGACACACCGCGTGTGTCCGCCTTATCGCGTGTGTCCGCTCCATCCATCCCCACAATCGAATCAAAATAACGAACCGCCTTCAGCACCTCCGCTCGGTTGCTTTGTCCATAGTAATTCTTAAACAGCAGCTCCGCAATCAGCACCTGGCAGTAATGCCCCTCAAACGCATCCATACCATCCGCCGCCTCACTCCCCGCGAACTCCATCATCACCGCCAAAGCACTATCCGCCCGCCACCACATCAAACTATCGATGCTCTCCAGCATCCGTGAGGCCGCTCCCTCTCCTGGAGGAGAGGGCCGGGGTGAGGTCGTGTGCGCCAGCCCGTCCCCCTCCGTGAGGGGGTGCCGCGCAGCGGCGGGGGAGTCAGGTGAACACCCGCACCCAGCAAGCACCGCCATCAAAACAATCCCTATATAACCAATCAGTTTCACGCCCGCAAAAATACTCAAAATCCATCAAACTCAATCAAAATCTTTCCCTTCTTCAAATGGGCCATGTAGATTGCCAGGGAAGTTCGCAAGCACGTTAGTACGATAGTACGCTATCCCGCATAACGAAAGCCCTCATTACTCCGTACCAGTAATTCATATTAAACCGTTAATAGCCAATCCGCATTCCAAATAATTGGCAATATCTGTCATTATTGCCAATTATTTGAACCCGCATTGTTATAAAGTTTAGCATGGGAATGAGATACTATATGTTTAATCATATATTGCTCTCTCATGTGCATTTTTCAGGAGTTCTTCTTCAATTTCCTTTTCCCAGTAGCCGATATCTTTTTTAAACCATTCTTTGGCTTCTAAACTGGTGAGTTTTGACACGAAATCTTTACAAATTGCAATCCTTTCTTTGAAAAGAGGAATGCCTGTTCCAGTCCAGCTATAAGAATGGAAACGACAGCTTATAGCATCCCGAACTTCATCGCACCAGTAACCATTCAACAACCTCAACATTTCAGGACTTGCCTCCGCCCCTGTTGAGTAGTTAAACATCATTGCCAAAGCATAAGCCCTGTCATTTGCTGAGGCTTTTTCTAACCATACGAACCACTCGTCAATAGGGATTAGCATATACATGGGATCTTCCTCTCCTTTTTCTTGTGGAAATCTTGTACTCAATAAATCTATCCATGAATGACGTTCTCTCTTGTCTTCAAGAAGTTTAAAAAGTCTAGGCTTCAGAAGTTCAGGGTAACTTCTAAACACTTTCCTATATAACTGACCTAAATAATAATCACCTCTTGAATAATGGGTTTTATCAAAACTCTTTTCTTGCAAATCCTGAATATGTAGAGCCATCTCTTCATCACGATGCTTAACTAAATAGTTATTCATGCTTTGCAGATACAGATAGTCATCCATCTGTATTTCTTGTAAGTCAACCAGCATCAAGCATCTTCTTGCTATTGCCTGATAGTCTGCGTCAAGCTCTATATCCCCAAACAACAGATTATGGCAATGTGTCAACACTAGCCCCGCACCCTCTGCTCCATAATCAAGCAAGCGTCCAGCTACATATTTCACATCATAATTATTCAACGTATGATAATTGAAATATCCAGAAAAATCTTTGATGCTTATTTCATCATTATCATGCAACCCAAACAATTGCGCAAGCTTATCCTCTCCCTCATTCTTTATTGCATACATTGCAGGCAATAGCCTTTTCTTCTCAGATTTAAGGGTAGCCTCATATATATGTTCCAAAAGGTCTTTATCATCAACATTCATCATGAAGTAAAGCAAAAGGTTTTCTCCATTCTTTGACACCTCTTGATATAAAACTTGATTAAGCAGAATGTCAAGAAGTTCTTGTTGCACACCGACCTCTTTAGCATATGAAGAAAGTGCGAAACCATACTCATTATAATAGAAGCACTCACCTTGGAGAATGCCAGAAATAATAATAGGGTCTTTATATATTTGTTGATCTATCAATTCTTGAGCTAAACGACCATATTCTTCATGAATTATCTTGATGTTATCCTGATAACTAGAATTGCGGCGACGCATTATATCATTGCCCAAATGAAGCAACTTATATACATAATCTTCCTTTGTAAGCTTATTCTTCCAGTCCTTGATTTCATCTAACCTGTATTTTGGCCCCTTGCGTTCATTATAATCTATGAGAAAAGAAAGGGAGCTTCTCATTTCTTCCCAAACATAGTTCTTTTTTGGGGCAATTATTTCAAGTCCCCTAAACAAGAAATCCGATTCTCCATGCGTATAGTAGCCATGAGCATTGTCTGCCAATGTTTTAGCTATATCATCAATATCTTGCTGCGTTTCTGCAAGTTCGAGAAGAATATCCAAACAGGCATTGTAATATATTGACACTTCATGAAAAGTGGGTATATAATCCTTCAATTTTTTTGTACCTTGTTTTTCTGCACCGCCACTACGTTGAAAATGGCTCGTACCCAAAGCTCTATGAAGCGACTTCTTCACAAGCTTATGATACTTGCTATCTTTACCAAGTTCTTTAACCAGTTCTATTCTCGTCATCAAATCAACCTCTGTTCCGGGTAGTAAAATTGGAAATCTGTCAACAAACAATCCTGTTGTATTATTAGCAAACTGGTCTTCAGTTTCCAATAAAGAGAAACGCGCTAATGTCAGCATGGCCCATCTGAAACTTCTTTTATCAAAAGCCAAATGATCCAACGCCCAAGCCAAGTTTCTACGGGCTGGTTCCAACGCCCTGATTTCTTCATCGTTTTTAGTTTCTATCATCCGATGAAGAGCAAAGGCACACGCTTCCGGGTTCACTTCCGAAAAAGCGAGGAAGAGGCGTGAACCCAATGAAGAAAGGACAACTTCCTCAGTTAGAAAAGGGCTTTTATCTGGATCTGTAAGGCCGTCGTTTAATTCCTTTGCCAAGGGGACTTCTGCTAGCAAAGTAATACGACGAGACAGACTTTCTATAAGCATATTTCTTGTGCCTTTATCAGGACAAGAGCGAATCTGATTGATAAGATCTGAAATTGAATCTGTAGTTTGTTTATCAAACCAAGATTTGCAGAGATAAATCGCCAAAGGTATCAACCTCATCAACACAAGATTCCCCTGACGTTCCAATATCTCAACTTTTTGATATTGCCCATGTATCTCCTTGAAAAGTTGCAAGTTTTCATCTTCTGTGCCACGGATATTTGTTATTATCTTGTTATTTGCAATAAACCTTCCTTGCTTTTCTTGCGAGCCATAAAGCCCGATAAACTTAAATATCGAGAAAGCTGTTAATACCTTCAATTTATCCGCATCTATAACTTTATTTGCATCTACACCAAGCATTCTGTTGAAAACATCACCTTTACTGACATTGGCAATAGATATTCCTTTTAAATAGTTTTCTATCATGATAGTAGCCATCAATGGGAATCCTCCCGCCAAACTGATAATAGCTTCTTTAACTTCCTTAGGCATGCCTTTTACCTGCTCTACCATATCCTCAACAACACCGCTAAAATCTTCAACTTTGAGAGGTATACTTTCGATACCTGAATCAGTTCTTTCACTTGGGTCGTAATGAATGGTGATTTGCTGACAATTATAGCCATACTCATCGATGGTTTCGTTTATTTGCCCGCAAAGTAATTGATTGCAATTATCTAAGATAATCGTTTGTTTCCTATTGCCCCTATGGGTCATTAGACGCTCAATAGCTCCGATTACATCTTTATTTGATTGTTCTCTACAGTCACAGTAGTACACATCATTGTCCTTTCCGCGAAATGATTCACCAATCATTCTTGTCTTTCCAAGGCCTGGCAAACCAAGCAGACGGAAAGATCGCCCATCTTCTACCATTTTCAACACCTTGGTAAAAGCTTCGGTTTTCTTGAAAGGTGTACTATATAATTTCTTTGTGTATTCATTCCTCATGGGAGCCAGTGGAGAAAAGCGAACTTTCTGATTATCAAGGAAGGCTTTCGTGCTGTCTTTTATTCTTGCTTTAATAGCTTTTTTCAGGCCTTCAACAATCAATTTTCGCGCATCAGCATCACCAAAATCATCACAAAAGAATGGAATTGGAAAATGTTCCTGGCGCAAATCAAAAGGCATTTCAAGATTTGTTTTCAGATCTCCGTAGGCCGTATTGTAAACTTTAAAAACTTGCTGTAGCCCCAACTCATTTTCCAGTTTTCCATTTTCATAAACCGCATTGGTATTTGGCGAACATTTCTCTTTATTCCATTCGTTAGTCGTGGAGTTTTTCTGAGGAACAACTCCATTATGCGTAAAATCAACGATGGCAATGTCAGCTCGCGTTTTGATTATCTTATCTATAATGTTATCAATATGTTCTGAGCCAATCACATCACCGCCGCCACGCTCTACCGTGTAAAAGAATTCTTTCTGCTCCTTGTTCAATTCATTGACGGCATTATCAAGAGCCTTAGTAATAATCTTGTCGCAATTATTTCGGTATTTGCTTTGCCAACTATAGAAAATGCATATATCCATATCTTTTAGAACATTATCGCAGAATTGCGCCCTTCAAATTTTCCTTTATAATATGATTTCTTTGTCATCTTTGCTGACATACAGTTTCACTTTCTCACACACCGTTTTGGCTATCGATACGCGTATACCTTTCTTATAATCTTCAAAAGCTTTATTGAATAGTGGTATGATAATTCCATTATTCTCACTATCATTAAGATAGTCTTTAAGGTTTTGAGTGGAACAATTATGTTTTGGCAATTCTGAAATAATTGAAATAAAAATGTTTTCTAATGCCGTCTTGTCACCACTAATAGTCTTATCTTCTCCCCCTTCCATGCTCGCTTTTTGCATTTTTAGAACCTCTAATACTAGTGCTGAGTTGGATTTGCCAAACGATGCAAAATATGGATTCAGCACATTGTCATATAAGCTGCGGATCTTGTCTTTCACATTAAATGTACTATTGGCATACGCAAACACTTCATTGCTCACGCTGTCTTTACTTATCCGGAAGCTCCTAAACGCTAATTTTTCAGCTAATTCACCTGGTTTGTATATATTATAACTTCTTCCCGCAATTTCCATTAACTCCTTTGCTTTGTTTCGAGGTTGGTACAATGTGTTATCCCAACTTACCAGATAGTATTCACATCCATGTTCTTCTGATGATTTCGCTTTATCAGTGATATGAAGCGCTTGACGGACATCTGCATTTATGGCCAACTCGGACTTGTCTTTTTCTTTATCCTGAAGATACCATACATAATCCATTTTCACCTCATCAAATACACCATGATTAACATCCACTTTATCCAAAGCAGAGCATCCAAGTCTATTTAAGAAGAACCTTAAATAGCCCATATTCTTTGAGAAAAACCCTACGGCTTCTGGATTAATTTCGCTAAACCCCAATTCCCTAACAAAATCATCGAAAGTGAATTCTTCTGTCTCATCGATATAGAATCTCTTTCTCTTTTTCACTTCCTGATAATAGTTATAAAACACGTTTGCTGTCTCGATTGGTATTGGCAAATTTTCAAATTGATTAAACCAATTAAACTGAAGTGCTTTTTTCAACTCCCCTATCGTTTCTTGCACATAATCGTGAGGTACTATAAAATGACAATCTTTTTGTTCTTCACAATACCCAAACAAATCGTTGGCACTTATAAATTCCGGGTCATCCCATTCCACTTCATAATCATCTTGAAAAGTACTTTTTGAACAAATGAAGTATGCTACAACAGGTGTATCAAGATAAATAATGTTTTCTTTTTGACTTATATATCCTTCGTAACGATCAGAACGGAAAAGTTCAAGGAAAGAATTTATCAAACCATACTGATCCATATAATCGTTGTTAGTACATAGAATTTGTAATTCTTCTAACAGATTCTTCTTGTTTTCGTCACTGATTCCTTTAAGCAATTCATCCCAATTACTACTTTTTGTCCCTGTTTTTTTCTCCGCTACTTCACTTTCGTCTTCTTCTTTCGAAAACAATGTGTATTTTGCAAGGTACTCAGCTTTTAACTTTTCAAAAAACGGAGATACATCTTGAAAACCATACTTGCCAGTAATTTGTCCAAGGCCTTCCTTGAATCTTGCCTCCTCAGACCTTGCCTCTTTTATAGCTGCCTCAAGACTACGTTGTTCATCTTCTGTTAAAAAGAACACACCTCCTTTTTTTAAAGGCGTGATTCGGCCCTTTTTTCTTAAACTACGCAATGCTATTTTTATATCCGGTTGACTACGATTGTATTTATTCTCACAAATATCACATAAATCATTTTCGGTTATTGGTTGATGTTGATAAACCTCCATTAAAAGAAGCGAATAAAAGAAACTATTCTTGATATCAGACGAATCATTACTCATCGCCAAATAATCATAAAACGCAGGATCCACTTCTGTTTCAGTGGTTTCTTCTTGAACAAACTCTAAAAGACTACTAAACTGGTCGGTATTCTCCATTTTTAATCTATCAAAAAAAGAAACCGACAATCCTTGTTGTCTCAATGGAAGATCTAACTCCTCACCTTTTTTTTCCGTTATGATACTTATTGTGTAAAAGTCAATATTATCCGAAAGGGACACATCTGCCAAAACCATCTTCCCCACATCATTAACCAACGCTTCCAACCTGCTCTGGAACAGATCAATGGACAACACGACGACCAACTTGTCTCTCCGTCCTGCCTTAAATCGGTAAATATACTTCTTTTCCGTTTCTCCTACATACTCTGAATGCCGCACTTCTTTTTCATAGCATATAACTGCATCAAGTAGCTCCATCTGTGTAATATTATTGCGTATCATAATTTATCCTATTAAAGTTTTCTTGAATCTTGTCAATTTTCCTTCGTCAACAGACATCTGATAAAGAGGAATGTTTTTATCTCCTATTGCCTTCTCCATTAAACGACGGTTTTCATCCGAACACTTAACACCAAGATAGATGGCCTTGGCCATACCTTTACATTCAATAACCGGAAATTCTTTATCCTCGCCACTACAATCGTAGGATATTAGTCTCATTTCATTTTCATATTTCCAGAAATCGCTTTTCTCAAGAAGTGCCATTCTAATAGATGGTTCATCGCTAATATTGATAGTTTCCGAATATTTAATCTTGTCTACCAGCATTATTTTATCTCTTTTAACGTGTTTAGTAATGTCAAAAATGTCACTATCAAATAAGTATTTTACACAGAAACCCTTATGGCTATCTGCATAATGCGACCACATCAAGACATTTATATCCTCTATCGGTACTTCATGCCCAAGTTCACTATTTCCAGCAATCAGACATCGTATCTTGATGTGTTCAGATACTTTTTTCATCAGTAACCTATAACGTAGTTGCCATTCATCTGCATGTTCTTTTTTGACTTCTTCATTCAACCAATAAACTAAAATTGTATCCAATGGGTCATTAAATTCTCTAGGATGAGCCAAACTAATAGTCTCGTTTTCAATATCTTCAAGAGAATATTTAGAAAAACCTCTAAAACTATAGTACGGCATCTTTTCATTAATTGCCTGGAAGTGAACTTGTGCTATAGCATTATAGAGATACCGTTCCATCTTCTTGTGTGCTTCTCTCTGGTCATTCTCTTGTATAAAGAAAAGGCATGATGTCTTGAGCAATTCAGACTTTTCGTCAAAAAGTTGAGGATAAACCCTATCTAACTCATCGTATGCCTTATCAATGAGTTTAAGTGCTTCCTTTTTCCCTTCGATATGCTCTACCTCCTTGACGGCACGCATTATCACCTTCCCCCAAAGATTTCCAGATATGCCATCTGGAAAAGATATAGAATTTACCTTTATGGTGTCAATTTCATCTGCAGCTAACGTATGTAAAGGTTTTGCCAAAATATTATTAAATACGCTTTCCATATTTATTTGAAAGATTTATTCCATCTAATCATCGAATCATTGTAACAATCATCAGTAATTACTAAATGTACTAAAGTTTAAGTCACAGATATATAATATTTAATTGTTTTACGCATAAGAGTTAACACGGCAAATATACAAATTGTTTTTCATCAGTTTCACCTACTTGCTCATTATCGTCCCATCAAGGAATTTAAAAGTCCATTCTTTATATGTTTTCCAAAAATCGTCACTTAAGGCAGATACCATTTCATTGCGTGAAACTTTGCCTGGCTTTACGACGACATTTTCTGTTTTCATGTTTGTTATCAAAACAGTCCAGCCTTCAATAACACCTTTGTAATAATCAGGTTCTGTATCCTTACAATTGAGCAACAGCTCCATATCCTTATTTGTTAACGAGGCTGGGGCTATATATGCTAAAATAGGAACAACCTCTTTTGTGTTCCAGAAGTTTGGAGCAAAATCCATACATTGAAAATCTTTCTTCAACGTTTGGAATTCATGAACATAGTGGTCAGGCTCATTAAAAAAATCGCTTTTTGCCCCATACAGTCCAACAGAAGGATTTACCAAACGAGAATCTTGAAAGAACAACTCATTGTAGCAATTCACAATAGCATGAACAAACACAGCTCTGCTATTCTGAGTTTTCTTATCGGAAAGCCATAGTCCATTTATTAATCTAGTAGGGACTATGGGATATAAATTTGACACAATATCATATTCCTCAAACACAGAGCTCTCTTCTGCCGGAACAAGATACCTCATAAAATTCGTATCACTATTAAACTCAGGAATTATTTCGTTACAATCCTTCTTGATAATAGTGATTTGTTTATCATCAATAACCTTAATCTCTTTTGAATTTAAGAACAATGCCATCATAACGGTTTTGCCAAAAAGGTCCAAAGCACTATGATCATAGTTCATTAAGGTTATTTCATTTGATGACAACAAATCTCTTATGGTTATTTCTTGTCCTACTATTGCGGTTATCGAAGGCCAAATAAAATCTCCCAATTCTGTTTCTGCCATTTTGTTGACAAATAGTATTTGAGCACATCCTAACCTATTAAAAACATACTTCCAAATTAGATTTTGGGTCTTATAATCATTCTCTAATTTGTATTTTTTGATGTGATCTCGCGCTATTTTCACAGTTTCATAAGTTTCCTGAATGGTAATATCCCTATAATCTGCATTATAATCCTGCGGATATGATATAATCTCTCGGCGATCAACACTTAAAGCAGGGCGGTGTTCCCCAATATAATTCAAACATCCCATTTTTTTAAGTCTACCAAGATATACATCGTCATTAGTATATTTGTCTTCAATAGAGATGCCATCAACCGAAACCTCGGAACCGTGCGCATATAGGGAACGGAACAAAAACGTATCGTCTTCAAAACTTGGCATGCCAGGAAGTGGCATTGTAACATATGTGTTGAACTCAATGTTTTCCGTTTGAAGATGGATGGGGTACTGAATAAGATACTTTTGAACATCTGTCAAAGAACCGCGGTATCGCTTTAGATAAAGGCTAGCAATAATATTATCTATATATGGTTTATCTTCAGTTTCCAGCCCTAAATCACCAATATCTATTGAAAATGGTTTGTTTCTAATTTGTTGGATGGAATTGTCGGTAAAACGCACAGACAATTCAATGTTTTGAGGAACACGGTTTACAAAAGTATTCAGCAAATTGTACAAATTGTGTCCCCAATACTTATAGATATAATCATATTGAGAATAGCTTTTAAAATCATTGATATTGTTATCGAGTAGTGCTAACCCTAGTTTTTTTATAGTATTATTATTCAGTTCTAACGCATTGTTCGGTTTGAGAAGAACTTTTACAATAGTACCACTATCAGGCAATGATTCTTCGTCTTCTTTAGTTGTTTTTCTATAATAAAAGTGCTCTTGAGCACCTTCGATACAACAACATATACACTTATTTGTTTCATAGGAACGTGTAATTATTTCTATTTTTGTTCCGATGATGAAACACGACAAAATTCCTATGCCAAACTGAGATACTGGGGAGAAGGAGCATCCCCATTGAGATCTCTTTCGGTAGAAATCTGCTGACTTATAAAATGAATTCCCAATTTTAAGCAAATAATTCTCGATTATATACTCACTCATTCCCAAGCCATTATCCTTACAATATAGTATCTTATCATTTTTATCGGATTTTATTCCGTACTCAATTTGTCCTTTTATGACTTGGCTTTTGGTTTTTGCTATATCAATTCGGCATCGGCAAGCATCAAGGGCATTTTGATAAAGTTCCCTAATACAGGAATAGGGGTTCTTGTATAGGTTGACTCCCATCAGCAAATCTATGATTTTACTTTGGCTCAATGAGAATTTCTGCCCTATTACTGGAGTGAAAACTCTTTTATCATAGTCAACATTGTTTCGATCAACTTCATGGATTTCAATCCTGTATTTATTCTCCCAGTTCTTTTTTAATAAATCGTAATTCTTTATTTCATTATCGACCCAATCTAAATAATCTTGAAGGTGATAATAATCATTTGGTGTTTGGCAGGTGGCCATATAAGAGATAACACCGTCATTTATAGTATAGTTCAAGCCAATCTTAGTTTGCCATTCCTGTTTACTATAACTTGATTTAAAATTCATGGCAACCTGCAGTACCATTGGAGCACGATCCGAACTATAATGAATGATGTCCCCAAGTCTTAGCATCTCTGCAACAAATTGGAGATTAACAGTTTCATCTCCAACATATTTTACGCAAGTCCTTCGTTTGCGAACTTCATCAACCTCCTCACCATGACAAAAACACACATCTGCCAAGTCTGAAACAAGTCTTGTCGACCACTGATCTCCCAAAACAGAAATAAACTTTTTCTCTAAATTCATAATATATTCCGCAGACTTTTGCGGATGACAAATGCGTATAAAGTTTGTTCTAATAGAGTCATTTAAATCTTTAAAAACAGAATCGTCTTTGCTTTCTTCTATTTGATCAATAAAACCGTTTCGATATTCTTGGTACTCAACGAACAATTCGGCTAAATCGCTAACAAGTTTTTCCTCGGTATTAGGTGAGAAAGGCCAATTACAAACGCGTTCAAAGGTTCCATATATATTCGAATTCTTTTTGGAAATTAAATCTTTAGCCTCATTTATCGAATATACTTTTTTACCATCGTTACAGACAGAATCCTGATTTATACGCAGCTTATCCGTTCCTTCGGTAATACCCATTAGTGTCAACTCCCAATCCGCCGGAGCCATACCAATATCATGAAGATATGAGGCAGAAATAAGCAGAAACAACTCAATAGATGACAATTCAACTAAATGATCTTCTCCTAAAAGACATGCAATGTTCTCCTCCACCTTTTTTAGATGTGTACCATCATGTAGATCAAATTCCGGCATTATTTTTAGCACCCTCTTTTGATGTTCATCCGCCAACTTAATTATGTCATGAGCGAGCAGACTTAATTTTTGTTCCAGTGTTTCAGGGACAGCTCGATTATCAAGAATAGATATCAAATCACGCATATGATTATTATTTTGAATCTCAAAACACGCACCCCATTATTAGGTTTGTTTCTTTATCTATCCAAACTAACTATTTCTTATATCCATAATACTTCTCGCCAGCAAATACACCCTGGTTCCAACACTTTGAGGCCATCTGTCAACCGGACGCAAATCCAATTGTTCTGCCCTGTCTATTGCAAGGTATATGGTTGGCAGCAATGCCAACGCATCATAATCCGACTCATGATAATGTCCCATCAAAGTCCTCAACCGCCTTTTCAACCAAGTGTTACCACGTTTCGAGTTCTTCTTGTTTGCGGCAAGCTCAGTCATCTTTTCAGCGTCATAGCCCATCACGTCTTCCAGATGCAACAATAACCATAGCTCAAAACAAGGATTACTCACACAAAAATACAGGTTGTCGTTTTTCATGCAATCACGAGCCACTGATGACAACATCTTCGATGTCCATCTGTCTCTGTCTACCACCACCCACAACTGATCATCCTCTTCAATATTATAGGTTTTCATAAAACCTTCTAATTGAGCAAGTACGTTAGCAGGACTTGATTCATTGTCATCCCTATGCAACACCTCAACATGGACACCGGATGCGCATAAAGAGGCTTTCATGGCTTCAAAATAAATGTTTTCCGTGTCGCGTCCTTCAGCAGCGATGACAATCAATCGCGCTGATTTCACTCCTTCTGGCCGTTCAAAATCCCTTCTCTGTCTCATGTCTTATTGCCATTTTAAACTGTTTATGGATGCGAAAAATGGAATAGCTCCGTAACGACCTTGTAAGTAGCCTTTTCGCACATCCTCTCTTGGTTTATATTCCGCAAGAGAGGTCAAATGCGAAGCACCGTCTTGTCCTTTCTCTACAAACCAAACCTCATCAGCACGAATCATATTTAAATCTAACAGGTTAGATTCATGAGTTGTGCAAATCAACTGTGTATCTCTTTCTTTATCAAGAAATGCGAAATAATACTCCAAAAGCTTTTGTGAAAGCATAGGATGCATACTGCGGTCTATCTCGTCAATAAGGTAGACCGACGAATTTAGTTTCAAGTCGATAAGCATGGGAATGAAATCAAGCAACCTGATTGATCCATCCGACTCTTCGTCCATTTCAAAAGGAACTTCCCCTCCATTTTTCATCCTATGGATTGCACTTTGCTTATAAATATTCGTAATGCCATTTTCATCTGTCTCAAAAAAGTAAGTTGAAGAATCAGAAGGTGACGCCACGACAATAGCCTTATCGTTTTCCGCTTCTGTCAGAAGACTGTTTACAATTTCCTTCGGCAATTCTATATCTTCCTTGTTTACCTTTACTCTTCTTATATCAACTATTCCCGTATTAAAATATTCCAGAAGCGACTTTGTGGCTAAAGCAAAATCCTTGTCTTTTTCCGCACGGATGGAAATGCCTTCATATCTTGATTCTGGGAAAATAATCTTCAAGTCCTCTTTCATCCATCGGTATGCATTGTTGATTGCAGCCAGTCCTTTTCCATTGCGTTTTACATATTCTGAAAGAAAACTGTCAGTTATCGGGGTGCTTTGGCTGATAAACCTCACCAATTGTTGGATTTCGTCATTTCCATCAATAGTTCCAAAGGAAAAAACATTACCATCTGGCCCAACCCTTCTGCTAAATACTTCTTTTTCCGTGCGACTATTAATATCATACAGCCATTCTTCCACTATACCTTTAATTGTAAACTCCACCCCATATGCGTAAAAACGCTTGCCCGCTTTAAACTCAACCTCGATTTTAGAGGTATTGTTCTTGAGAGCGGTTAGTTTGAAAGGCTCTATATTTCTTTTAGGCACACTACCCAAAGCGATTTTTTGAATCACCGAAACCGCCTTGATGATATTGCTCTTTCCTGATGCGTTGGCTCCATAAATAATACCAGCCTTTAGTACTGAAATATCATCTCTTTTTTCCGCACGGCTTACATGTTCACAATGCGTTGTGCTTTTTCCTGCTACAAAACTAATCTCAGTCTCGTCTTTGAAAGAATACAAGTTTCTTACGATAGCTCTTAAAATCATAATAATGTCAAATTTGAACAGTTTTGTCGCAAAGATAAACAACTATTTTTAAATTCTGCATATTTTTCGTCAAATATTTACAAATTTTACTCAAATACGACATTTTAACAACAAGCACATACCTAATCCTTCCGTTCATCATTGTTTCTGCATTGATGTATTTTGGCGCATCCCCTGCCCTCTCCCCTTGAGAGGGGTTGCCAATGGCAAGGAGGAGTCAACTCCTAACCATCTCCATCCCCATCCCCGTCAAGGTGTTCCCTTATAATATAAATACCGAACACGTCCAACATCGTCAGTGCCATTTAGTGACCCCAGCCGGGTCACGAAATTCAAAAATAGACCTAATTGATTTCCAATCAGTTAGGTCTTTTTCATACCCCAAAAATGGCCTGCCGTGTCAACCACGTGTCAACCGATTTTCTTTTCGGCATATATTCGTTGATATTTTCACCGAAAATAACTATTTAAGTAACCCAGACATTCCACCCCTCCAAAAACCCCCGTTGACACGCCTCCCCTATCCATCTTGTCCATCCTCCTATCCTTCTTTAGCACTCATTTTCTCTTTCTCTATTATTGTGACATGCAACACAGGCGCTTCGCGTCCTCCTAAATTCTATCTGCCATGTCACAATCAAATATCCATTTCCAACGAAGGAAATCCGTGGCCGATTTCCTTTCCGAGAACCTGCCTAACCAAATCTTACACGCCACCGTCAAGGAAAGCTCCGACCTCCCTGACGAAGACATCCTCAATGCTTTCAACAACGCCTATGACATCTGCCTCGAAGTCATCGAGGCTCCCGACCTGAACACTGCCCGAAGCGAAACTTACGAGACCATGACCGACGGCATCACCTATTCAACCCTCGTCAGCCTCTCTTTCGCTTATTTCCTGCTGTCGTTCCATCAGGATGCACCAAAGCTCCGCCGCTACCTATCCAACCTCAAAAGACTACTGGAAAAACGCCTGCCCGACTTTTTCCATCCCATCTATATCGCTGCCACCTCCATGGCTTCGCTCATCCCTGGCTCCAGCTCTTTCGGCTACCCTATCTCCCAATCCTTCTTGCCGCGATTCTACGAGCCTCGCCAGCTCATCAGCGTACAGCATATCATGCTCAAAGCCAAGGAGCGGAAAAAAGAAGAATGTATCATCGTCCTCGACACCCTTCGCGAAGCCATTCAAGAGGCTTCAGGCGACTGGGCAAAGATCATCGAAAACGAAATCCGGCGCATCTCTCAAAGCAAAGACCCTGCCCAGCCTTACAGCAAATACCGCATCGGCAAAAACAACATCACCAGTTTTATCAAAATCATGCGGGTATGTTGCGAAATGCGTATCATCGAAGAGGACAACGGCCTCTTTGTCCAAAACATGGAAAAGTTCATCGTCGCCCTGGGACGTTTTTTCAATACTGAGATCAAAAACTACAACAACATGCTTTCTGAAGCAAAAAACAGGGATTTCCTGAAGCTTTTCGACGAAATGAGAGCTGCTGCAGAAGTCGTGCTCACCAAAGGTGATTCCCTTGATGAGCAAAGGAAACGACAGATGTCGCGCAATAGAAAACGAGGACTCGAAAACGAACTTTTTTGATTGTACCTTCACATGTAGTACACGGTTTTAACGCTCACAACCCTCCATCTTTGCCAACGATTTTAACCCTAAAACACATGTACTATGTTAGACACAATCACATTTGACGAACTCCCCAAGGCCGTCGGCAGCATCCTCGACGGCCTCGCAGAGATCAAATCCATCTGCGAAGAAATCAGAGGCAACGAGGCTGGCAAGGACACTTACATGACCATCGAGGAGCTATGCGCCTACCATCCAGACCATCCTTCCCATCAAACCGTGCGCCGCTGGAAGCGGCTCGGCATCATCCCTTATTATAAGGATGAGGAAACCCGTCGTGTCAGATTCAAGAAATCTGAAATCGACGAATGGATTGCCTCGCACCGCCACATGACGCGCCAGGAGCGCGATGCGCTCCGCGACGCTTCCATGAACGCCCGTCGTGAACGAATGTTGAGAGGAGAACTTGACGATGACGAATAACGACACCCATGCCATCCCGGTCCTCTTCGACTGGATAGAGCTTTCCGACCTGCTCATCATGCTCCACATCACCAAAAACACCCTCAAAGAGTGGTGCATTGAGGGCAACATGAGCTACTGCCGCATCAAAAACAAATCCTATTTCCTGCGCCAAGACATCGAGCGCTTCCTCTACGAACATTATAAAAACTACAATTCATGAATACCGACATTTCCAACGCCCCTGCCATGTATTTCTGGGGAACACCCAATAACTATGCCGTCAAGCCGTCGCCATCTTGCGACCTGAAGAACATGCCTGCCTTCTCTATCTTCCGCAGGCCTATCTCCAACAAATACCCTTATCAAGTCGTCAACCTGATCGATGTCTTCAATTACATCATCAGCGACTATGCAAAAGACCACACACGCGAGTATCGTGGCATCAAGATAGACAAGTACCGCCGTCAGTTCAAAGCCGACAAATTCGACTATTGCACCTTCTCCGGCATCTTCTCCATCCGTGCCGACAAAGCCATCATCCAACATTCAGGCTATATCTGCCTCGACTTCGACCACCTGAAAGATGTCGAAGCCACCTTCCGTCAGTTGAAGGAAGATCAATACTTCGACACCCTCCTGCTCTTTCGCAGTCCTTCTGGTGATGGCCTCAAATGGGTCATCTCCTTCACCGATTCCTATTTCCGCTATGGCAACGACGGGGAATCCCTCGGCGAATATCAGGAACGGTTTTTCATCAGCCTTTATAACTACATCTTCAACCATTATGACGTTGAAGTGGACAAGCACTGCCGCAATCTCTCCCGTGCATGCTTCCTGCCCCATGACCCCGATGCATTCCTCAATCCGTCGTTGCTATGAAGAAAGATGTCTTCAACCCCGCCGATTGGAACGCTGCCGCCTCGGAGAAGGTGCCTGCTGCACCTTCTCCTTCCGTCGGCGCGTCGTCCAATCCCCCCTCGATGGGTGTGGGGATTAACCCTTCTATCCTCGCGGTCGTGGATGCTGTCGAAGCCTCCGGCATCGACATCACGTCCACTTACTCGGATTGGATGGCCATCGCCTTCGCCCTGGTCTCTGAGCTTGGTGAAAATGGCCGTGCCATCTTTCACCGCCTCAGTCGTTTCTATCCTTACTATGACCCCTCCGATACCGACCGCCAATACTCCGCCTGTCTCCACGATGGAAGCCGTGAAATCACCATCGCTTCGCTCTTCCATATCGCAAAGACCCACGGCATTGTTGTAGGGCGCGAGCCGAAGAGCTCGCGTCCACCTGTCCCGTGTCCCGCGTCCTCAAAACTTCAAGTTGAGGACGATGAGGACATGAGGAAGTCAAATTCAATCATTTCCGTTGTTTTGACCCCTCCCGATGAGCCAAGCCCATTTCCCGAAAATTCAAACTCCATCAAAATCGGAACCTTCTCGCAGACCATTCGCGACCAGCTGCCCGACATCCTGAAACGCATCGTCGCTGATTCCGTTTCAAGTGTCGATGCAGATCTGCTCATCCTTGGCTCTCTCACCGTCTTTTCAGCCTGTATGCCGAATGTGTACGGCGTTTATGATCGCCGCGAAGTCTTCTCCAATCTCTTCCTTTATGTCACCGCCCGCGCCTCTGCCGGCAAGGGACGTTTGTCCCTTTGCCGTCATCTGGTGGCTCCCATCCATCGCGAGCTGCGCAACCGCTACTCGAAGTCCACGGAGCAGTATAAAATCGACCTGCACCAATACAACCTCAACAAGAAGGACGGCGATGCCAAAGAGCCTGAAGTACCGCCTTTTCTCACCCTGTTCATCCCAGCCAACAGCACGGCCACCGTGGTCTATCAAACATTGTCCCAAAACGACGGTGTCGGCCTTCTGTTCGAGACAGAAGGCGACACCTTGGCCAATGCTTTTAACTCCGACCTCGGAAACTACTCCGATGGCTTCCGCAAAGCGTTCCATCACGAGATGATTTCCTATCTACGAAAGAAAGACAGGGAATTTGTGGAGATTGTAAAACCCAAGTTTTCGGCCATTCTGTCCGGCACACCGCAGCAAGTCTTCAACCTCATCCCCTCCGCTGAAAACGGCCTCTTCAGCCGTTTCATCTTCTATGTCATGCCGACTGAAATCGTCTGGCACGATATGTTTGATGAGAACGAGACCACTGCCGACGAACTCTTCAAAGAGATAGGCCAAGACTTCTACCAGTTTCACAAAATGCTGTCCGAACACACTATCCATTTCAAGCTCACTGTCGAGCAGCGGCAACAGTTCAATGCCTTCTTCTCACTGACGCAAGCGGAATATGCCAACCTCTTCGGCGACGACATCATTGCTTCCGTTCGTCGCCTTGGGTTAATCCTCTTTCGCTTCGCGATGATCCTCACCGTCCTCCGTCAGATGGACGATGGCGACCTTCCCTTCCCTGCCAGCAACGAGGACAAAAAGTCTGAATCCATCCTTGAATGTGCTGATGCCGACTTTTCCACCGCCCTGGCGATGGTCAAAGTCCTGCTGCAGCACTCGGCCACAGTCTTTCAGTCCCTGCCTCGCCGCGACTTCTACAAGCCTCGTGGCCAACGTGCAGCCAACGACAAGCGCCAAGCGTTTTTCAATGCCCTTCCTGATACCTTCGACCGTGCGGCCTATCTCCAAGCCGCCGCTTCGCTCGGCATCTCCGAAAAAACCGCTGAGCGCTACATCCTCGAACTCTGCAAGTCCAGCCTCCTGGCTCATCCCTCCATCGACAACTACCAAAAGAACCCCGTAGGGGTGTCCCGACATTAACCAGGGGTGCAACCCCTGCGCATCACCACTAAACATCAAACAAAATGAATATCCAAGTAGTCCCTCCACAAAAAATGAATAGCTTCATAACCGATATGGCCGAAGCTTACCAAGTTGCTTACGAATACCGCTTTGGAGAAATCACCTCCAACTGCATCAACGAGCGCACAGTCAAATATGTCTTATCCAAACGCCGTTGCCTAAGCTTTGAAGTCGTTGAGAACGAAAATCGTTTAGGCGGCATCATCTTGTCACTGGTCCACAATGGCAAACACGCCAGAATCTTTCTCATGTTCACCAAACCAGAACTCCAAAACCGTGGTGTGGCCACCTTTCTCTGGAACGAGTTAAGGGAGTTTATGCCTGGTGTGAAGACCTGGACTGCCAACGCCCCATATTTCGCTGTGCCTGCCATCCATTTCTTGGTCAACAAGTGTTACTTCAAAATCATCCAGTTTACCAACTCTGTCAACTCGCCTGACGATTACGAGAAAGATGAAGTCACCGACCCTTGGACTGATGGCTACCTCTACTTCGAGAAGAAAGTTTCTAAAGTCGTTCCTGTGAAAAGCTCAAAACCCACTCCGCGCAACCCCCGTGGGGTGCCAAGGCATTAAACCTATCACCATGAAATCCACCATCCACATCGAAACCTACACCATGGCCGCGTACCGCGCCATCCGTCCCGCCGTCGTTGCCTCCAATGTCGGCACCTTCGGCGTGTGTGGCCTCACCATATCGGCCACCATCAAACAGTCTGATTATGCCTACCTCGTCGATGTCGTCAACCATGCCGCTCAAAGCGCTGGCATCCATCGCTCCGAGTACAACATCATTGCCCTGCAAAAAATCCCTAAAACCCCGTAGGGGTGACAGAACATAGGCAGGCGGTGTCAACCCCTGCCCTTCGTAATCCCGATAGCACGATAGCACGCATACCGAAACCCCGTAGGGGTGGCCCGACCATAACCAGGGGTTTCAACCCCTGGCATGGCATCGTGCGTCAGCCTGTCCCCCTCTAAGAGGGGGTGGCCGCAGGCCGGGGGAGTCATCTCTCCCTAAACCTCCGCTCCAGCGTCGCCATGCTCTCCATCAGCTCCGCAAAGGTCGGCTTCTCACCGTAAATCATCGCTCCGGTCATGATCTCGTAATCGTTACGCCAGTTCTCACGGCATTCCTCAGGCGGGACAAGCTGGATGCGGTCCCGCACGTCAGGCGTATAGTCAACGCCCTGCATGCTGGTCAACGTCGAACGGTGATGACTGATGGTCTCCCACAGGGCATCGTCTTTGATGGCTCGCTCAGCAACGCCCCTCTGCATCATCATGTGAAGGTCGTAGATGTGGCGCGAGCGTCGATGCGCTTCCACCGTGTTGCTGACCGAAAACAGCTCATGGAGCAGGAACGCCTTCTCCAAGAAAGTCTTTTCGGCCACCGCTGTCCTGACCAACGTATCGGAAATCATGGTCGTGACAGCTGGGAAAGTGTTGTCTATCATGCTACTGATTCTCCGCTCCTCCGCTGGCTCAAGCAACGAACGGGAGCCTGCTTCAATCTTGACAACAGGCTCAATATAGCTCAGCTTATCGTCGAAAATCGACTGGTACCGCACAAACAAGATTCGTGGCTCGGGATAAGTCGACTCCCCTTCACCGTCAGGTTGGGCCTCAATCGTGCAGCGGTCTTTGAGAGGAGTGTTGTTGACCGCCTCTTGCAGCTGATGGCAAAGCTCCTCCCTGACAAAGACTGACGACGCTTTGCGCAGCTTCTTCACTCCCTTCTTCGTCAAATCGCCTTCAAGGTCGAATTGCTTCCTGTCGATGGCCAAGTCTATGTCTTCAGAAAAACGGTTGATTAGCTCCCACACTTTGCTCAGCGAGGTGCCGCCTTTGAAAACCAGGTTACCCGCGCAAGGCAGACCGAACATGATTTGGAGCATCGCCGTCACCCACAAGTCCTTTTCCACGGCTTGCACGGGCAACGACAGGCGTATGGCCGTTTGTTCCATGATGAGCCGCTGCTCGGCAACGGCCAAGTCGAAATAGTTATTCTTCATAGAGCGATTTGATGATTGACGACACCCATGCGGGCATCAGTTTATAATCCTGTTTCACGCCTTGGCTCTTGTCTTTCGCCAGCAGCTCTTTGGTATGGGCAAGGATCTCGTCGGTGACGTTGTCCTTTCCCAGGCTCTTGAAGGCGAAAGTGAGCAGCATGGCCAGCTGCGAGTTGAAGGCCAGATTCTTAGGTGCGGTATGCTTAAACTCGATGGTGCCCCCGTTGTAGAGCGTAAGCTTACGGTTGGAGCCATCCGTCAGGTATTGTATATTCATGGGTATCTGTGTGGAAAAGCCCAGCCTATTGAGCGCATAAAGGCCAGTCGGAACGATACGCGCCTTGTCACGCTTGGCAACGCCTTCGGCGATGGCCTCCAGCGTGGGGTACAGCACACCCAAGCCCAGTTTCTTGTCGATTTTGGGATAATAGTAAATGCCTCGGCTGATGCGCAGAATCGTTCCTTCTTTAGCCATCCTCTCCAAGACTTTGTTCACCGTTTTCTGCTCTCCAAAACGCACAAAATCCGAAGAGAAAACCAGTTTACCCCTTCCGCATTTTTTAATACATTCAAGTATCTTGCTTTCAATAGGTTGACCACTCATTTCACATACAATTTTGTCGCAAAAATACACAATTTTTACGACAAAAAACCAAAACCACAACTTTTTTCTTCCCCCTCCGTGAGGGGGTGGCCACAGGCCGGGGGAGTCAAATTCCATCAAATTCCGCTTTTTGACTTCCTCACCTCCTCATCTCCTCATGTCCTCATCGTGGGCAGTTGGTGAGCCTGTCGAACCATAACACGCGGCCTCCACCCTCTTCCTACCCAAAACAGCAGGATTCTTCCCCCTTTCAAAAGGTGGCAGGGGGATTCTTCGTAAGCACGTAAGTACGAATAATGATAGAACGACCATCTTTCCAAACACTTTTGTGTTTGTCCCACAAAATTCCAATTGACATCAACTAAGTAAAATAGAGATTAGCTTGGGTTATTAGTCCTTATATTGTCTCAACAACGGAGCAGCCTCTCGTAGCAGCCTATCAATTACTTTTTGCATATTACCGATTTCTTTGTCTTTCATAAACTCGGTAAAAGAAATAAGCATTTCAAATGGATCGTTCTTCGCCTTGGCTCCATTAGGGTTAATATGTTGATAATACTGCTCAAAGGTATCAACCAACCCATTAGAATTGAGATAGTCAGAATACAGTTTCAATGTGGCTACATCCATCAAAACGAGAGGTTTGATTGTTTCTGAACGCAAGCCTCTTCTGTTACACTCATCGCGCATCATATATTCCAATATGGTATGCATTCCACGCATTGAGTAAACGGGATTGTCGACAACCAATACTGGATAAATGATGGAATCAGTTTCAAGATTGTCAAAGAAGAACGCTCCTTCTTGGATGGCTTTTGCGCTATCAAGTAACTGAGTAACCCCTTTATGACTTCCCTTATCGTTCTCATAAAAATTTCTTCTTATGTCTGCAAATAGCTTTTCAGCGTTTCTTGATTCTTTGACCTTGGCACTTGTCAGAGCATCTTTGTATTCAAAGATGATACATCCTTCAGGAACTTTCAAATAATAATCGGGCGGCACAATGCCATCTGTATTCACTCCATTGTTCTTAGCCTGCTCTATAAGAGCATCGCACTGACTACCTGAAACAGAGCATATAACTGTTGAAGGCATACATTGTTTTACATATCCTTCAAACATATATTTTTGAGAAAACTCCGTTGTGTAATACTGCCTGAACTCATCATCGCTCATAAACCCAGCGTCTTTTCTGAAACTTTTCAATTCAAAATATACGCTGTTGAATAGGTGTTCAACTACAAACGTCATGTTTGTAATAGCATAGTGATACTTTTTCATCCTAATATAGGGTTTACTACGAAACACCATAAAATCAGGATTGTTAGATACTGGAATAAGAGCTTCTTTATCGATACAACTCTTCTCAATCACACGTCTGGCTTTTCTTCCTTGTTTGTGGTCTCCTTTAATTTTCAGCAAACCGCTTTTTTCCTTCAAGTAGTGGATTGTCATTATGTGAGGAAGGATATATTCGACCCAGTTGCCAATGTGATAATGCGCCATAAATTTTGCTCGCAACTTTTTTATTCTCTTGTCTTTGGAGCGAAACAGAAACGAAAATAGCGTGATACTTTTGGTTATCTGTCGTCTGAAGGCATCATGAACATCGGAAGATTCAACATCCTCATTGGCATAATAATATGCCAGATACAAGTGAGCTAATCTCAGGTCCAATGGCTCAGCTAGATGTTTATCAGCGTCATAGTCGGCTTCATACACGTCTTCATTGACTCTCAATAGTGCTCTAGAGAAATCCTTTTCAATCTGTGTGCTATAATTTTGTTTTGTTTCAGGTATCACCGAAAAGAACAACCGCTGAAACGACATAATAGCCACCTTGGAGGTAGCAACAAAACCACCTGTGATATTTTCTGGTAGTTGTCTAACAGCCGCCTCATGACGTTTTATAATATCTTGCGTGAAAACTGGATCTCGATTTGAAAGGAAAAACCCTACAAAGTCATACTCATTCTTTCTAGGGTCAAGAGCAGGATCATAAAAAGGCATACCATTAAGCCGAGTCATCATATTTGCGGTAATGTTGCATAGATCTTCTCGCCTTAGGCCTTTGATAAAACTCTGGGCATCTGGCAGATTGCCCACCTCTTCTGGATAGAGATCGCTATATTGTATGACTCGCTTTATTTTCATCTGTCTTTATCAATTAACCACAGTCATCAGAAAAAAATGCTAATAACATGTTCTCCAACTATGATATGGCTTTGGTCTTGCAAAAATAAGAATTATTCCTCAAATCCGCAACCTATAGGGTTTAGTGGGATTTTGCTTGCAAAGCGACAAAATTCATTTTATTGTACATATTTCTTGCACAACAGAAATGTCGC
>CADCGK010000009.1 GCA_902800965.1 uncultured Bacteroidia bacterium
CTCGCCCGACATCCCGCTGAACGTCAGCCGCTCGTTCCTGCAAAGCGACCAGAACGTGAAGAAAATCTCGACCTACATCACCAAGAAGGTGGCCGAGAAACTGGAAGAGCTTTTCAAGAAAGACCGCGAGGCCTACGAGAAGAACTGGGACGACATCCGTGTGTTCATCGAATACGGCATGATGAGCGACCCGAAGTTCTACGAGCGCGCCGAGAAGTTCTTCCTCTTCAAGGACACTGACGACAAATACTACACCATCGAGGAATACAAGACCCTCATTAAGGAAAACCAGACCGACAAGAACAAGGCCCTCGTTTATCTGTATGCCACCGACAAGGACGACCAATACACCAACATCGAGAACGCCAAGGTCAAGGGCTACAACGTCTTGATGATGGACGGCATCCTAGACCCGCATTTCATCAGCGCCTACGAGCAGAAGGAAGGCGAAAAAGGCGACGACAACCGCGCGATGTTTGCCCGCGTGGACTCCAACACCATCGACAAACTCATCGTGAAAGACGACAAGGAAGCCGCCTCGGGTCTCGACGACAAGCAGAAGGAGACCGTGAAGGCTGCCTTCGAGAAGGTCATCGACAAGGTGAAGTTCAACGTGGAGTTCAGCAACGAAAGTGCCGAAGCCGCGCCCGTAGAGGTCACCCAAAACGAGTGGATGCGTCGTATGAAGGAGATGGAGCAGATGGGCGGAGGTCCGATGTCGTTCTACGGCTCGATGCCCGACAGCTACACACTGATGCTCAACACCAACAGTCCCGTCATCACCGGCCTCTTGGACAAGGACGAAGCCGCTCAAGAAGCCACGATTCGGCAAATCTACGACCTCGCTTTGCTCTCTAAGAACTTGCTAAAGGGCAAGGATTTGAGCGAGTTTGTGAAGCGCAATATGGATCTGTTATAAAGGCCGCCCCGAAGGGGCAATAGCTACTAAGCCCAGGGCAACGCCCTGGGTTAACGGGCAACGCCCGGATAAATCGAGGAAACGCCCGGAAAAATGATTTACGAGAACGATTGAGCCATGTCAACGCCCCGAAGGGGCAACAGTCAACAACCCAGGGCAACGCCCTGGGTATAAGCAATCAAAATCATGTCACAATCGCTCTCCAAAATATACCTACACATCATCTTCCACATCAAAACCTCCAGTCCAGCAATCAAGGAGGAGCATCTGGAACGTGTTCACTCCTACATCGGACAACTGGTCAACACCACAGGTTGCCAAACGTTGATTGTTGGCGGCGTTTCCAACCACGTTCACATAGTTTGTCAGCTATCAAAGAATGAAACCGTCTCTCATCTTTTGGAAGAGGTCAAGCGGAACAGCAGCCGTTGGATCAAGACCATCGACGACAGATACGGACATTTTGCCTGGCAAGGTGGTTACGCCGCTTTTTCAATTAGCGAGTCCGTATTGCCAAAAACAATCAATTATGTGAGGAATCAAAAAGCACACCATGAAAAATCGTCATTTCGGAAGGAGTATCTGGATTTTCTGAAGCACTACAAGGTCGAATATGACGAGAGGTATGTGTTTTCTGACTGACCATAATGCTTTTGCCCTTTCAGGGCGAAACCTAAAACCAATAACGGTTGTCGTGGCATCACATCATTTATCCAGGGCGTTGCCCTGAACTGGTGGCTGTTGCCCTTTCAGGGCGTCTTTTTCCTCAAAGAATCGGAATGGAAAACGATAGTAAACCTCCTCTTCTTCTTCAGGGTACAATTGAGCCCAATGCTTCAAATACCTCTCCATGGCATACTCTTCCTTTAAGTCATTTAGGGCCTCCATTGCCGATGCCATAACAGTTATATAATCACCGTAAAGCATCTCATCGCCCACCTTGAAGCGGATGATGTAATTCAAATCTTGTCGAATCAAATCCTTAAATCTTGCTTTGCACTCCTTTCCTTCCGTTGTTACACCATTGATTTCAAATGTCCCTATCCCTTTTGGCATTACAACAATTTGATTAGGAATTTCAGAAACATCCACAATCCATTTCTGATAAAGCGAATCGTCCAAAAACCGAACAGGTATCCTTAGCGAATGCAAGGATAAAAAAGTATAATACCTGACATCCAACTCACGACGTCTAGGCACTACAGCATACTGAATCCTATAGAATCGCATGTCGGCCAGCGCTTGTCTCACCTCATCCACATCCTTCATTTTCACCTTTTTGTCAATATTCAAACGACAATTCAACAAAGGAAAGTCCGCTTCATTATGGCATAAGCGCCAATCTTCCATAGACTCAGAAAACGCTTTCAGATCAACTGTTTTGCCATCTACAACAATCAAGCATTTTGATTCCGTCTTGTCTTTGGATTGCACCAAATAGGCATTTTTGGAAAGCGTAGCATGTTCCACTTTTTCTAACGTTTCCGTTTCAGGCAATTCCAAACTATACCTATGAGGAACATTTCGACTCAAAAAGGCATTGTCGAGTGACTTAAAATCAACCACATTGATTCTTGACATGCCAAATGCGAGGACGGCCACAAGCACAGCAGACAAAGCCATCCATTTCACGGTTTTTCTCTTGAATGCTTGCCTCATCGCCACCCATGGATGCAAGAATAGAACAATGATGAGCAAAATGAAAAGATGCTTGAAGTCGGGATACAAGGAAAATGCGTAAAAGGCACCAGGAAAGCTGAAAATGCAGAACCAACATAATAAGACCTTCGCAAACCAATACAAGAAATACCAATTCAGATTACGCTGGCCGTTGACAATCTGCACCGCCGAACGATGTCTCTGCTCGAAAAATCTTCTTGGCCCGTCAAACCAATAAGCCAAGCAAAACGACTGGGCAAGGAGAGTCGAAACAAAAGCGAAAAACAACTGATAGAATGAGCGTTCCTTTTCACTTGGCACCCAAATGTCAAACTCTGGCGTTACCGTCATCAGGCGAAAAGCCTCCAACATGGCACAAGAAAAGAAATAGAACACAAACGACATGAGAAGTGCCATCACAACTCCCGACACCAACTTAAAGGTCGACAAGCGAGAACGCAGCGGATGCCAAAAAGCAGTTGCCATTGCCTTCAAAACTCTTTTCATATCGTTTCCATTTTAGTGGTTTGACATTGCAAAGAAACAAAATTTTAAGCAAAATACTTGTGTTTTGAAATACTACATTTGGCCATCGACGAAACCGAAGTGGGCTTTGGAAACAAAATCCTTTTGTGGATGTTTGGATTACTTTATTAAAATTATTATTTTTGCCATCAAAAGAACGAGATCATGTCCAACGCCATCACCATATTGAACCACGAGGAAGACCAACGCGTTGTTGAGGCTATCAAACAGGCCGAACACAACACCTCGGGGGAGATCAAAGTGCATATCGAGAACCACTGCAAAGGCGATGTGGAGCAGCGCAGTCTCTTTGTCTTCAAACGCTTGAAGCTCAATGAGACCAAACTTCGCAACGGTGTGCTCATCTATCTGGCCATCAAAGACCGCAAGTTCGCCATCCTCGGCGACGAAGGCATCGACAAGGTGGTGGGAGATGGTTTTTGGAACGATGTCAAGGATTTGATGCTGCAATCCTTCAAAGAAGGCCGCTTTGCCGAAGGACTTGAATATGGCATACTCCGATGTGGAGAGAAACTCAAGACCTATTTCCCCTATCAATCCGATGACGTCAACGAGATTCCTGACGAGATATCCTATGAAAACAACTGAGAAACGACATATCATCCTCTGGTGCCTGCTCCTTGTCGTGTTGCTATTGGGCACGACCCTGAAAGCCCAATTGCCGAGTCCCCCCTACCCACCTCGTCTCGTAAACGACTATACTGGCACTTTGAGCGCCTCGCAAATCAGCACGTTGGAACAAAAGCTGGTGGCCTACAACGACAGCACCTCCACCCAGATTTTGGTACTACTCGTCAACGATTTACAGGGCTACAGCATTGAGCAGTATGCCACCGAAATCGGACATAGCTGGGGCGTGGGACAAAAAGGCAAAAACAACGGCGTCGTCATCCTCGTCAAGCCAAAGAATGGCAGCGAGCGCGGACAGGTAAACATCAGTCCCGGTTATGGATTGGAGTCCTACATCGCCGACGCCACCGCCAAGCGCATCATCGAAAAAGAGATGATCCCCGCTTTCAAAGAAAATGACTACTACACTGGCATCGACAACGCGGTCAATGTAATTATGGGTCTCTGTTCAGGCCAGTTCAGCCAGGACGAATATGCCGACGACGGATTCCCCTTATGGCTGATCATCCTCTTTATCATTGCCATCATAATCATCCTCAGCAAGTTCTCCGACAACAATGGCCAGAACTACTCTGGTGGCGGACACCGCACCATCTGGATTCCCATGGGAGGCGGCTTTGGTGGCGGCGGTTTCGGAGGAGGCTTCGGAGGAGGTGGCAGCGGAGGCTTTGGTGGCTTCGGCGGTGGCGGCTTTGGCGGAGGAGGAGCCAGCGGAAGTTGGTAGTTAGGAGTGAGGAGTTAGGAGTGAAATTATTAACAAATACCCTGAAGGGGTTAAAGATCGATAAAAGATGAACAAACAGGATTTAGAACAAATCAAGGAACGCAACGTCACTGAAGAACAAGTGGAACGTCAGGTTGCCCAACTGAAACGCGGCACCACCTTTGTAAAACTCATACGCCCCGCAACCATCGGCGACGGCATCCTCAAGATGAGTCCCGAACAAGTCGATGAGATGAACCAAACCTTCGACGCTGACAAGGAATACTACCAGTTTACCAAGTTTGTACCCGCATCAGGAGCTGCTTCTCGCATGTTCAAGGACTTGTTTGCCTTTATCGAGAACGGCGTGGAGACCAAGTTCACTGAGATTTTCTTTGCCCACATCCACAGTTTCGCCTTTTTCGACGACCTCAACGAAGCCGTCAAAAAACTCTATGGTCACGACATTGACAACATGGTGAAAGAAGGGCGCCAGGTGGATGTCGTGAAAGCCCTTTTGCTTGACGAAGGCCTTGGTTACGGCAAGCTGCCAAAAGCACTGCTCAAGTTCCATCATTACGAGCATTTCAACCGACTGGCATTGGAAGAGCATCTCGTGGAAGCCGCACGTTACGCCACCAGCAACGACGGCACTGCCAGACTTCACTTCACGGTATCACCCGAACACGAACAGCCTTTCAAGGACACCGTCGCTCGCTTAATCGACAGCTATGAAAAGCAATACGGCGTCAGATACGACATCAGCTATTCCTGCCAGAAGCCGTCCACCGACACGGTTGCCATCGATGCTGAGGGCAACCTGTTCCGGGAAAGTAACGGAAAACTGTTGTTCCGCCCCGGAGGCCACGGTGCCCTTATCGAGAATCTTAACGACCTCGGTCAAGAGATCGTCTTCATAAAAAACATCGACAATATTGTACCCGAGACCCGCATGGAGGCCACTGTCACCTACAAGAAAGTGTTGGCCGGGCTTCTATTACGATTGCAACAGCAGAGCTTCGAATATCTCGAGATGCTTGACAACGGCGACGTCACTGAAGAAGACCTGCGAGAGATCATGGCCTTTGCCAAAGAGCAGCTGATGATCGAAATTCCTGGTTTTGTAGAGCAATACGACATTTACGAAAAGACCGACTTCCTCTATGGGTGCCTGAACCGACCCATGCGTGTTTGCGGCATGGTAAAGAACGAGGGCGAACCCGGAGGCGGTCCCTTCTGGGTGAAGAACATGGACGATGAGATCTCGTTGCAGATCATCGAGTCCTCCCAGATCGACCACAACAAAGAAGACCAGGAAGCAATCTTCAAAGGCTCCACCCATTTCAACCCCGTGGATCTGGTGTGCGGCTGCTGGAACTATAAAGGCGAGGCTTTCAACCTGACCGATTATGTGGATCCAAACACCGGCTTCGTCTCCAGCAAGTCGAAAGACGGCCGTGAGTTGAAAGCCTTGGAGTTGCCTGGCCTTTGGAACGGCGCCATGGCCGACTGGATCACCGTCTTCGTGGAAGTCCCGATCGAGACCTTCAACCCCGTCAAGACCGTGAATGACCTTTTGAAACCGATGCACAACTAAACAAGCACCATGGACACCATCATCGAACTAAAGAACGCCACCATCTACCAGCGCGACAATGTTGTGCTTTCCGATGTCACCTTCAGCATCGGGAAAGGAGAGTTCGTCTATCTTATTGGCAGGACCGGCAGCGGCAAGTCATCGCTATTAAAGACCCTCTACGCCGAACTTCCCGCCAACGAAGGCATCGTCAACGTGGCTGGCTTTGACCTGACGGGAATACGTCGCAAAGACATTCCATTTTTACGTCGAAAACTCGGCATCGTGTTTCAGGACTTCCAACTTCTAGACGACAGAACCGTAGAAGCCAATCTCGAGTTCGTGCTCAAAGCTACAGGTTGGTACGACGAAGACGAAATCAGTAACCGCATCAATTTAGTCTTGGATAAGGTAGGCTTGAAGGACAAGCACAAGAACATGCCATATAACCTCTCTGGAGGCGAACGTCAAGGCGTCGCCATCGCCCGTGCCTTGCTCAACAACCCTGATGTCATCTTGGCCGACGAGCCCACTGGCAACCTCGACCCCGAGACCGCCCTCGACGTGCTCAAAATGCTGTTGAGAATCGCCGACAGCGGCACCGCCGTGCTCATGGCAACCCATAACTACGGCCTCATTCAGAAATATCCTGGCAGAATTCTCAAGTGCGAGAACCATCAGTTGATTTGTTCGAGGGTGGAGTGAGGTGAGAGGTTAGAGGTGAGAGGTGAGAGGTGAGAGGTTAAAGATGGTGTTGATGATTAACTGGGCGTTGGAATCATTTTGATAGAGTTCCTTCATGGCTTCATCACGTTCCTCAATGTCGTCCTCTGTAAAATCCTCTGACATCAAACGATTGATCTCTTCGATGAACCGATCCGGCGTCTCAGCCACCACACAAAGACCACCTAACGAGGTCCCTCGAACCATATCCTCGTTAACAAGGCAGAACCGGCCGTTATACAAGGCATTCAGCAATTTCAACTTCAAACCCGTAGGCTGATCTGTCACCATCACATTGATTTGGGCATTGCGGATGAGGTCAATCATCTCGGCGTCTCCAAGATTAGCTTTGAGTGATATATGCGCATAGGGCTCACACAGTTTCAGCAAACTCTCAGGAGGATTCAAACCGGCGATAACACAAGGTATTTCCATAGCTGAAAACACATTCTCAATCAACCACTCGGCTGCTTTTTTGTTTTCCGCCACGGATAGGTTACCATGATACAGCACATAATCGCCTCGGCCTATCTCAGAGCAAACTTTACTCAAAGCGCTAAAGCCTGGAACAACGGTCGCATGGCCATACCTCGCATTGAAATACTCCGCGTCCTTCTGCGTGATGGCGAAGATGCCTGCGGCTTTTTTCAACACGGGTTCATAACGTCTCAACTTCCGCGACTCCATCCGATAGAACCAACGTTTCCAGAAAGTCGATTCAGACTCTGCTAGCAATTGATAATACTCATGTTCAATGTTATGCGCCCTGACAAAGATCTTGCGACTTTTCAACCTATTGTCATTCAAAACGGCTGTAGTATGCAAGCCCTCACAAAGGATAGGATAATCGTCTTTTAACAGATCTTGTATCAAAGCCTCGGAACGTCTGGATGCCACTACGTAGGGCTCACGGCTAAACTGTTTCCAAAAAGAAGTGTTCCTTTTATAGTACTTCACCTCATGACAACGGCCGAGCACTTCAGCCTCTCCCCTGCCATATTCAAAACAATGCAGATGCACCTTCACGCCAGCTTCCGACAAGGCCTTGATGCGGTAAAACACATCAATCACGCCACCATAGTTGGCGGGATAAGGCACATCGAACGATATGACATGTAGGTGATAATCAGAGTCATTCATAGTTTTTGTAGATTTCAATCAAGGTTTTTTGTTCATTCTCCCAGCACAGTTCCGCAGCTGCTCGAGTCAAGCCTTGCTTCCATAGCATTCGCTTCGACGCATCACCCAAGCCTTCTTTGATGGTTTCGGCAATCGATTTTGGTTCGTGGTCGGGAATAAACAATCCTATATCATATTTCTTGATAATTTTCTCTATTTCAACCAAATGTGATGCCACAATAGGCACCCCTGCCTGAATGAAGTCGAACAACTTGTTGGGGAGACAAAAACGATAGTTGAGGTTGGTGTCCTTGTCAAGCACAAAGCCCAATTCGGCCAGCTGGGTATAGGCCATCATCTGTTGGTATGGCATTCGGGGAAGGAACCGCACACGTTCCTCTATGCGCAAATCAGCGACCATTTGTTTCAACACAGGTAGCACGTCGCCACCACCAATGACCATCAAGTAACAATCGTCGAGGTACTGCATAGATTCCACCAGTTCATCAGCCCCACGTTGGATATTGATGCCCGAGCCTTGTAGCACCAGCAAATGCTTATCCATGGGCAAGTCCAGCGCTTGCTTGTCACCTTTAGGTGGTAATGCCGCCCGTGGTGGGATGTTGCGCACCACGTGGCATTTCACGCCATACTTTTCTTCAAACAATTCCGCGATGGAGTCGCACACGGTGATCATCTCTTTCAGCTTTGGAACCACAAAGCCTTCTATGCGTTTCCACACCCGCTGCACCCGGGGCCTATGGACCAATTCAGGCGTCTCAGTGAAATACTCGTGACTGTCGTAGATCATCTTGATGCCTTTCAACCTGGAGATGAAATAGTTGGGCAATGCCGTATCCAAGTCATTGGAAAGCAACAATTGCGCCTTATGGAACAGCAGGAAGAAAAACAGCCGTGTGTTGAATTCCGCATAGAAGAGCGGCCCTTTCTCAAAGAGCAACTTCATTCGTTTCGTACGGTATGTCCTCTCGTCCATCGGCGGACTCTTGCGCAGTTTGCGACCCACCAACAGCACCTCATATCCCATCTTTTGCAAGGTGAGGCATGACTTGTTGACTCTTTGGTCAGTAACCAAATCGTTGATGACCGATACGATGACACGTTTCATTGTTGCAAAAATAATAATTTTTTATCTTTGCGCTATGAAAACAAACATCAACCTTCAAGCATACAACAGTTTCGGCTTTCCTGTGACAGCAAAGTATTTCGTTGAGATCAACGATGCAAGAGAGCTTGAACGGCTCTTCCGAATGCCGGAATACAAAAACGAAAAGCGCCTCATTCTCAGCGGCGGCAACAACATCCTATTCACCGATTCTTTCTTCGACGGCCTCGTTATCCTAATGAACAACAAAGGCATCAAGACCGTGACCGATGAGGGTGACACAGTCATTGTCCGTGCCCAAGCCGGCGAGGACTGGCCCGAGTTCGTCAAGAAGATGGTTGAAAAGGGGCTTTACGGCGTAGAGAACCTCGCCCATATCCCAGGCAAGGTCGGGGCGGCTCCCGTTCAGAACATCGGCGCCTATGGAATGGAGCTAAAAGACAGCTTCCTGAAATGCGAAGCCATCCATCTGGAGACCGGCCGCAAACGCATTTTCGACAACAAGGAATGTGTATTTGGCTACCGGAGCAGCATCTTCAAGACGATGCTTAAAGGCCAGTATCTGATCACTTCGGTTGATTTCCGACTCTCGAAGCAAGCTGATTTGAAGCTGGATTACGGCAACATCAGGTCGTATCTGAACGAGCACGGCATGACCAATCCCACCCTGTTGCAGCTACACGATGCCATCTGCGCCATCCGCGACGCCAAACTCCCCGACCCGAAAGTCATTGGCAATGCAGGCAGTTTCTTCAAGAACCCCGTGATCAAGGCGGAACAATTCGAGACCTTACAGCAACAATATCCTGAGATACCTCACTATGACGAGCCTAATGGAAAGGTAAAGGTCCCAGCGGGCTGGCTCATCGAGCGTGCTGGCTGGAAAGGCTGGCACGACGAGCACGTGGGAGTGTATGAAAAACAAGCCCTTGTTTTAGTGCATTACGGTGGCGGCAAAGCACAAGACGTTGTTGACTTAGCAAAGAATATTCAAAAGTCAATCAAAGAAAAATTCGGAATCGAAATAGCCCCGGAAGTTAATTACATCTAAGCTCTCCGTTTTCAACTATCCAACGCTCCCGTTAAATCAGCGACCTTCTCAAATCCATGTCGCTCGCAATATGCTTTCATTCCATCGGCGACTTTGGCAGAAACGGCAGGATCGATGAAATTGGCCGTGCCAATCTCGATGGCAGAGGCACCAGCAAGCATGAACTCTACAGCATCGGTGGCATTGGAGATGCCGCCCAATCCCACTACGGGAATCTTTACCGCCTTGGCCACCTGCCACACCATGCGCAAAGCTACGGGCTTCACACAGGCGCCCGAAAGGCCACCGGTGATGACCGAAAGCTTCGGCTTGCGTTTCTCCGCGTCGATTGCCATACCCATCAGCGTGTTAATCAGTGAGACTGAGTCGGCCCCAGAAGCTTCAGCAGCAAGGGCAATCTCCGCAATATTGGTCACATTGGGCGACAGCTTGACCATCAGGTGCTTGTGATACACCTTACGCACCTCGGAGACCACCTGGGAGATACCTGCGGTGGTTACACCAAAGGCCATGCCGCCTTGTTTCACGTTAGGGCAAGAGACATTCAGCTCGATGGCGGGAATCTTGTCCAAGACATCAACCATTTCGGCACCTGTCACATAATCTTCAAGAGTGGAGCCAGAAAGATTCAAAAGCACGTTGGTGTCAAAGTCCTTGATACGTGGATAAATGGAATCAATAAAGTATTGGACTCCCTTGTTTTGCAGGCCAACGCAGTTGAGCATCCCAGAAGGTGTCTCAGCCATACGAGGATAGGGGTTCCCTTCGCGTGGATGCAGGGTCGTGCCTTTCACGATGATGCCGCCCAGCTTGGCCAAGTCCACGAAATCGGTGTACTCTTCGCCATAGCCGAAAGTACCCGAAGCCGTCATCACAGGGTTGCGCAGCATCAAGCCGCGGCCCAAGTCTATCGTCATATTCACCATTTCAACCTCCTTGTGTTAAATACCGGGCCTTCCTTGCAGACGCACATATGGCCATCAACAGTGTCTTCAACGCAGCAAAGGCAGGCACCAAGACCGCAAGCCATCAAGTTCTCCAATGAAACCTCACACCAAACGTTCTTTTCGGCAGCCAACTTCGCCACCGCTTTCATCATAGGTTTGGGGCCACAAACGTATATCTTGTCAAAGACTTCCTTCTGCCATAGAGAATGCATGGTCACGAAGCCTTTCTCGCCAAGCGAACCGTCTTCGGTAGTCACGAAAGTATCGCCAAGTTGCTGGTAATCGGCCAGACGAATTATATCCGACTTAGTTTTACCTCCTAACAGCAACGTCGGCCGAATGTCGTTTTCAACAAGAACCTTGGCAAAATAAAACAGCGGTGCTATGCCGATGCCGCCTCCGACAAGCAGGCACTTCTCCCCTTTTTCAGGGATGCTGAACCCATTGCCCAACGGCAGCACCATGTTGATAACATCGCCTGTTTCGGCCACCGCCAAATGCTTTGTCCCTTCTCCCACCTGTTGCACTAGCAAGGCGATTTCATTGTGTTGGAAATCCACATCGTGGATGGAAATGGGACGGCGCAGATAGGTAGATGGCGAGCCGTCCACACGCACCTGCACGAATTGTCCCGGCTGTATCTCCGGCAAAGCTCGATCCGAGCGCAGCCTTAACAGCACCGAGCGTCCATAGTCGTTCTTTTCAACTAGGATGAAATCTGTGATCTGTTTCATAGCGGTTGTTTTCGCAAAGATACAAAAAAAGCTGCCGAAGCAGCTTCTTTTTTTCTTTTCTTGAACTTATTCCGTTTTCTCCTCCGGCTTATCCTCTGGGGCAGCCTCGGGTTCTTCTGTGAAGTCAAGCAGGTTCTTGTCCATCAGCAGCTGATACCACTGGAACACTTTTTTCATATCTGAAGGATACACTGCATCTTGGTCATAGTCAGGCATCACCTCCAAAAACTTGGCGCAAAGCTCATCCTTGTTGGCTTTCTTGAAATCAAAATCCACTTTGTCACCCATCTTATCATGGATACCTTTAAACACTTCCTTAAGTGGACGATCCTCTTCAACGGAGAAAATCGAGATCTCTTCTAGCGAGCTCATGCGATCGTTGGCAAAGGCAGGAACACACTTGCCGTCAAGGAGTGATTCCAGAATAATTCTTCCAATAGCCTGTGACTTAATCTGGAACAATCCTGGTTTACCAGAAATCGAAACAATCTTACTTAAATCCATAGTCTTTAGCTTTAATTTTTTAAAAAACGGGCAAAGATAGGAATTATTTTCAAGAATGTTTTAAATTTGTTGCTTTATTCAAACTACGCCGCTGAATATGAGTGAGTTTTTCAAAAAAATAAAAGAAAACAAGCTTTCTGCCTTTATCCAGACAATGGTGGTCTTGTCACTTCTCGCCGTCATCATAGCCTCATTTTACAGGGTTCCCCATTATTGGAAGTGGATCCTCTTTGGCGCTGGAATTCTGATAGCCACCATGCAATTCCTAAGGATGAAACATCCGCTATTATCCATCGACAGGGTTTTTGCCAACTATCCCGGCAAACAAATTGTTCTCGCCCTAATCGTCTTCATTATCTGCTTTGACTTTGCCTTGTGTCTTTTCCCAGGTAAAGGCATGCGTTTCACCTTCACCAACTTTATCAATTACAAGGCCCTTACCGAAGAAGCTGTCGATGAGGTCGTGATTTCGTTCGACACAACCCTATACAAGCCCAACGCCGAGAACATCGCTTTCGTGGAGAAGCCCGCCAATTACAAGAAACGGTCTGAATACACCAAATACGCCGTTGTTTATTTACTGGGTCTTATTGTCTTCAGCGGACTGTTGATAGCTACCATTAATCGCTTCATGGCGACCCGGGCAGAGCGTTATAAAAAAGGAGTCAACACTTATAAGAATATCAGCAACCATTATGTCATCATTGGCTATGGTCCTTCTTGCATCCCCATCATCCGCAACATTTTCAGCCGTGGCGAGATGAAACCTACAACGCGGTTTCTACTTCTAACACGTCAGGATCCCGAGATGGTACGTCGCTACATCGCTTCGCAGCAGAAAGACTTGGAAGAAAAGACCGTTATCTACTCTGGAGACCTGGACACCGTCTCACACCTGAAACGACTCAATATCCAAAAGGCGAAGGAAGTGTTCATCTTGGGTGAAGGCCGTGAACCCGGCCGTGACTCTAAGAACTTGGAGTGCGCCAAGAATGTTAAAGAGCTGAGAGGCAACACTCCACAAGACAAACCATTGCATGTCAACGTGCAATTTGACAAGCCCTCCTCCTACTCGACCATCAAACGTCTTACCATCCCCAAGGATTATTATGAAAACAAACAAGGTAAACAGTTGACCTACCTGCGTCCTTTCAGCTTCTATGAAAATTGGGCTCGATTGTTATGGGGTGTCTGCCAACTTGAAGGCTACCGCACTCTCGACCGTGGCATGATGGTGGAGAATCTTCCTAATAAGAGCTTGGTTACGACCGACAAGCATATTCATTTGTATATCGCCGGTTTTAACGAGATGGGCGTCGCCCTCCTGCTCGAGGCGTTGCGTGTGTGCCATTATCCCAACTATGTGGAAGCTACAGGCGCCAACAAGACCCACATCACCATCGTCGATCCCAAGATGGGCGAACTGTTGCCTCGATTCAAGTCTGAGTACCCCTATTTGGACCAGATTTCCGACATAGAAATTGAATACAAAGCATGTCTAATCGAAGACGAAAGCATCCGTCACGAATTGGATGAATTGGCAAACTGCAAAGATGTTGTCTTGACAGTTGCCATCTGCTTCGATGACGCCGACAGCAGCCTTTCTGCCGCTCTCACCCTGCCCGAGTCCCTATATTACCACATCATCGACGGCCAGATCGTCCATAATGACGACGTGGAAATCCTTGTCCGCCAAGAAATCAAATCAGGCCTGGCTGTTGCCTTGGACGAAGAGAACGGCAAGTACGCCAACGTGAAGGTTTTCGGCACCTTGGACAAAGGTGTCGATGACAGACTATTGGATGACAAGATGGCCATCATCATCAATGCTCGCTACCATTTCATGTACGGCTTAACGCCCTCACAAGACTTCTTTAAACTGGTGAAAGAAGACAAAAGCGCGGCTTTGTCTGAAGCAGCCTCAGCATGGATTGCCTTGAACGAGGACCACCGATTCGCCAATCGTTACCAGACAGAGATCTATAAGAGCTATCAGACCTACCGGCCCCTGCTCGAACAGCATCCAGATCTGCTGTATCAAACCGAACACATGCGCTGGTCCGCCGAAAGGAGTGTCACCGGCTATCGCGACATCCACGACCCTGAAATCAAAAGCAGCGCCTATCAGATCCATCATCTCATCGTGCCTTACCACGATTTGAACGACCACGAAAAAGACAAAGACAAAGCCGTTTTGGAGATCATGGACCAGGTGATCGCCTTATCAGAAAGCATTAAAGAAAATATCCTCTAACAATTGTCAGCCATGAGAAAGCTCCTTTTGTTCGTCAGTCTGCTCATTGCAACTTTCGCCTCAGCCCAGACCCAGCGAGGCATCGTGAAGTCCATCGGTCGCCCGGGAAAGCCAGGTAAAACACTAAACAACGTGACAATCCAGGCAAAAGGAATGATCAACCCTGCGCTGAGCGACACCACAGGTGAATTCAACATCTCCATCCCAGGCAAGAACGACGGCGATGCCATCGTATTCCTTCGAATCAAGAAAAACGGTTTTGAGTTGAAAGACAAGGAATTGATCGGACGGCAGTTGGTCTGTTCCTCTCGTGTGCCCATCATCATCCAGATGGTCGATTGCGCTCAACTAGAGGCCGACAAAAAACGCATTGCCGACAATGCCTACCGCGTAGCGGAAGAGAATTACCAGAAGAAACTGGCAGAGTTGGAACGACAACAGCAGGAAAACGAGATAACAGCAGAAAAATTTCGGAATGAGTTGCAGGGACTGCAAGACAAATACGACAAATACCTTTCTCTGATCTCCAACATGGCCGACCGTTATGCCCGAACCGACTACGACCAGCTGGACTCCATCGACTATCAGATTAACCTCTGCATTGAAAACGGTGAACTCGATAAAGCCGACTCGTTGATCCACACCGTATTCGACCCCGAGACCGTATTGGAACGCAACCGAGCCGCCAAACGCGAAATCGAAGAAAGGATTGCCATCGCCCAAAGCATCATCGACAAAGCACAAGCCGACAAGGAAGCCATCCTTCAAGACATCGAATATGCCAAAAGAGTGGCCTCCCTCAGTGAAAACCTCGCCAAAGAATACCTGCTCATTGACGACAAGCAGCATGCTTTGGATTGTTTGGAAAAAGCACTTCGGATCAAGAAAATCCTTTATGGTGAAGAAAGCGAGGAAGCCATGGAAATCATTCAAACCATCAACACCATCAAACCATGAGAAAAACAACGATACTACTTTTGTTGCTGACCCTCTTGTGGCAATGCCTTCCAGCACAGACCCAACAAGGTCACGTGAGAACGTTGGGGCGCCCTGACAAGAAAAGCAAAGCCTTGAAGGGAGTGACCATCAGGGTAAAGGGCCAACACAATCCCGTACTCAGCGATTCTATCGGCTCATTTTCACTCTTGATGACTGGTTTGAAAAACGGAGACGCCTACACGCTTCAACAAGTACAGAAATCAGGATACGAGCTGAACGAAACAAGCATCATAGGCCAGCAACAGGCCTTTTCCGACAAAGTGCCACTCGAAATCGTCATGGTATCCCTTAATCAGCTGCAGGCCGACAAACAACGCATCGAGAACAATGCTTATAAAGCCGCCGAAAAGAATTTCAACGCCAAGTTGAAGCAATTGGAGGAACAACTCAACAGCAATTCGATATCCATAGAGAAATACCAAGAGGAGCAGAGAGTCCTTCAGGAAAAGTTTGAAAGATACCAAACACTGATCGACGGCCTCGCCGAGCATTATGCCCATACCGACTTCGATCTGTTGGACGAAAACGAACGCGAAATCAATATATGCATTGAGAATGGCGATTTGGAGCGGGCAGATTCTCTCATCCATCGTCTCTTCGACCCTGTCGATGTGTTGCAACGCAACGTGGAAGCCCTTGCTAAGATCGAAAAACAACTTGCCCAAGCCAAAGGCATGATCGAGAAAGCCAACGAAGACAAGGCTAAGGTACTGAAACAACAAGCCAAAGACGCCGAATACCTCTATCAGCTATACACCATCGCTTTGGCACGTTATGACGATGACAAAGCCCAATACTATATTGAAACCCGAGCAGAACTTGACACCACCAATGGTGTCTGGCAAACCGAAGCAGCTCAGTTTTTCTCAAGTCATCTGCAATTCCAAAAATCCATTCGCTATTTTTCAAGAGCTGCAGACCTGTTCCGTAAAGCAGGACGAAAGTACGAGCTCTCGTTCGCGCTCTATGGCCTGGGATCACAGCTCCAAGCAGCATCCATCAACAACACCCAAAAAGATCCCGCAGCGGAACAGGCACTTACCGAAGCCGTGTCCATCCAACGCCAGTTAGTCCAATTCTTCCCTCAACTATATAGCAAGAGTCTTGGCATCATGCTGACCAACCTTGGAGAAGAATATCTCAACACCCAACGTTATGAGGAAAGCGCTGCCATACTGAAAGAGGCACAAGAGGTCTTGTTCCAAGTATCTTTGGATCAACCCACTGATGAAAATATCTATCGCGTAGTCAACGCTTACAAGAAACTCGGCGATTTGTACCTTGCCATGAAGAACTACTCATTTAGTGGGATTTATCTCATCGACGCCCTCACATACGGCAAGATGCTGGCAATGAGAAATCCCGACTATGAATATGCCTTGGCAAGTGTCTATACCTCATACGAATCCTTATATTACGCAACCAATAAAGCCGATAAATGCAAGAAGATGTTCTTACAAGCGGCTGATATCTATCGCCGACTTGCCAAGACCAAACCACGCTTCTACGAGCCATTTCTCGCCTGTGAACTTGTTAGGCAAGGTTTGCGCATGATCGTCTCCATCGATTATGAAGGAATCTGCTTAGGTAACGACCGTGATCCGAATATTGTCGTTCCGTTCCTTGAAGCCCTTGGTTATCTCAACGAAGGAACAGACATCTACAAACGCACCATCACCCTTGACCCCGCATTCGACACACAATATGAACAGGCATTGATAACGCTCGCATACGTTTATATGGCCTGTGACGCTGACAGTGCCTATAAAAGATTGGAAGAACTATTGCCTAGATGGAAGTCCTATTATCCCGATTGCTCAGACAATCCAAACTATGTCAACCCCTATTTCAGCGATGCAGCCAAACAAACTGACTTTTATCTATCAACTTTGAGATATCAGGCTTTCCTTTGCTTCTACCATAACGAGCCAAAGAAAGCGGAACAATACGCCAGAGATGCACTTTGCCTCAACCCTTCACAAACCGACATCATCCCAGAGCTCGCCAATGCGCTCCTCTTACAAGGCAAGTATGCCGATGCTGAAAAAGTGTATCTACAATACAAAAGTGAGCTGAAAGACACTTTCAATCAGCGTTTCGATGTGTTGGGAAAAGCCAATCTCATCCCCAAGAAGCACCAAAATGAAGTGAATCGCATCAAGAATCTACTAAAATAAAGGACCATGGAACAAGAATTCAAATACTACGCCTTTATCAGCTACAACTCCAAGGACACCGCTTGGGGCAAGAAGCTACAAAAGAAACTGGAGCATTATCGGCTACCTTCCACTCTTTGCAGCGAGCACGGATGGCCGCGAACGCCTATCAAGCCTGTATTCTTCGCTCCTACCGACATCCAGCCTGGAGGTCTCTCCGAAGAGCTTCAGGAAAGGTTGAAGGCATCGCAGAACCTCATCGTAATCTGCTCACCCAACTCGGCACAATCGAAATGGGTGGGACGGGAAATCGAGTATTTCCATAATCTTGGCCGCACCAACAACATCCACTTCTTCATCGTGGAAGGCTCACCCCACAGTGGCGACCCCGCTACGGAATGCTTCAACCCCGTCATCGACCAGCTCGGACTTCCCGAGATCCTCGGTGCCAACATCCACGAGAAGGTTTACCGCCAGCCATGGCTCAACAAAGAACGCGCCTACGCCCAGCTGATCTCCAAACTGCTCGGTGTGGAGTTCGACACCATCTGGCAGCGCCACAAACGGAGACTCATCCGTCGCACTGTCATCTGGACCATTGGCATTTTGGCCGTCCTCATCACCTTGTTCGCTGTCTGGAGGATGAACCAGCCCATTGACGTGCAGACCCGTCTCCACGAAGCCTCCTCCCATAACGACGCCCTGCCTCCGCTCAAAGATGCCGTCGTGACCATCACCCTTGACAATGAGACAAAGGTCGACACCCTGAAAACCATGGATGCCTCTGCGATCTTTGCCAACATACCCCATCGCTTCCTCAACAAACCCGTCCATTTCACAGTGACCTGCCGCGACTTCCTCAACGTCGATACCACCCTGCTCCTGACACCTGACGTAAGTCTCGACATCCGTCGCGATCCCTCGGTTTATGGCGACATCCATTTCCGGCTCTTCAACCCCAACGACGAGACCTTCTTTACCAACGAGCCCCTCACGATCGGTGAGTTCGAAACCGTCTCCGATGACCAAGGCAGAGTCAGCTGTTTCATCCCTCTTGAATCACAACGAAAATCCTATAAAGTAATCACCTCTTTCCCCCTGCTCAACGACACCATCCATGCACCTTGTGGGAACGACGACGTAATCTTGGCGCAATGAAAAAGCATGTACTGTTCATCATCGGTTTGCTATTAACCTCCATAGCCTTCTCCCAAACCCAGCAAGGCTATGTGAGAACCCTTGGCCGTCCCAACAAGAAAGGTGAAGCCTTAAGTAATGTAACCATTAGAGCCAAAGGTGAACACAACTTTGTAAACAGCAATGATGACGGCACTTTCTCCATAGTGTTACCCGGCAAAAAGAACGGCGAGGCCTATTCTTTGCAGCAAGTGCAAAAGAAAGGCTATGAGCTTAATGAAACCGACTTTATCGGGCGACAGTTAGCTTTCTCCGACAAGGTGCCACTTACCATCGTCATGGTATCCATAGCGCAACTGCAAGCCGATAAACAACGCATCGAGAACAATGCTTTTAAAACTGCAGAAAACAACTACAATGCAAAGGTTAGAGAGTTGGATAAACTAAAGGAGGAAAACAGGATTACCATCGAACAATACCAGCAAGAGATACAGAACCTTTACGACAAGTTCGAGAAATACCAGTCGCTCATCGATGGCCTCTCCGAGCATTATGCGCATACCGATTACGATTTATTAAGCGAAAAAGATCGGATCGTAAATATCTTCATTGAAAACGGAGAATTGGAGCGTGCCGACTCACTCATCCGCCTCCTATTTGACCCCATCGACGTGCTGGAACGCAACAAGAAAGCCCTAGACCGCATCGAACAACAGATCGGTGAGGCCAACTCGATGCTCAACAAAGCCAACGAGGATATGTCCGCCGTGCTCAAACAGCAAGGAAAAGATGCCGAGTATCTATATCAACTTCATACCATTGCCTTGGCGAGATTTGACAATGAAAAAGCACTGTTTTATATTGAAACCCGCGCTGAATTGGATTCAACCAATCCCAGCTGGCAATTTGACGCTGGCTATTGTTTCCAAGAGTTCAACGACTACGTCAAAGCCAAGAAATACTATTCCAGGGCGTTGGACATCTACAGAGGTTTGACCAAAGACAACCCACAAGCCTACGAGCCCGACTTGGCCAGCACCCTGAACAACCTTGCCGTCCTTTACAAGAACACCCAGCAACTCGCAGAGAGTGAAACCCTGTATCTGGAAGCCCTAGAGAGCTACAAACGTTTGGCAAAAGAAAAACCAAGATACAGACCGTTATACAAAACCAAAGACAAAAACAAAGAAAAAGCCAAAGACTACAAGCCTGATGTTGCCAGGACACTTAACAATCTCGCCCTCTTGTATTCCAACACCCAACGCCTCGAAGAAAGCGAGGCCATGTATTTGGAAGCCTTGGAAATCCGCAGAGAATTGGCAGAAAAAGATCCGGATACATACGAACCCGGTTTGGCACTGACGCTGAATAACCTTGCCACCCTGTACCAAAACAACCACCGCTTATCAGAAAGCGAGGCCTTGCAATTAGAAGCTATCGAAATCCAAAAGCGTCTGGCAAAAGTCAACCCACAAGCCTACGAGCCTGATTTGGCCATGGCAATGAACAACCTGGCAGTCCTTTATTCAAACACCCAACGCCTTGCGGAGAGCAAAAGCTTATACTTGGAAGTCTTGGAAATCTACAGACGCTTGGCAAAGGACAACCCCCAAGCCTACGAACCCGCTCTAGCTACAACACTTAGCAACCTTGCCAACTTGTACCAGAACGCTCAACAATTCACAGAAAGTGAGCCGATGCGTTCGCAAGCCTTGGATATCTATAGACGCTTGGCAAAAGACAACCCACAGCGCTATGAACCTGTTTTGGCCATGACGCTCACCAACCTCGCCATCCTTTACAAGAACACCCACCGCCTCAAAGAAGGCAAGTCCTTGTTCTTGGAAGCATTGGATATTTACAAACGCTTAGGGAAAGACGATCCACATGTCCACGATCCAGAAGTGGCCAAAGCGCTCAGCGAACTTGCCGACCTTTATTTCAACACGCAACACCTTGAGGAAAGCGAAGCATTGAATTTGGAAGCCTTGGAGATTTACAGACGTTTGGCAAAAGAAAAACCCCAAACCTACGAGCGCGATCTGGTCTCGACGCTAAGCAGCCTCGCCACCTTGTATTACAAAACCCAACGATTCTCGGAATGTGAAACCATGTACTTGGATGCCGCAACTATTTACAGACGTTTGGCAATAGGCAACCCTCAGGTTTACGAGCCCAGGCTTGCCACCACACTGTATAGCGTGGGTTTGTTATATTGGCAACAAGAGCAGTACCCACAAGCTATTCCTATCTTTGAAGAAGCGCTGCCGCTCTATAGATCATTGGCGCAACATAATTCATCTTACGGGAAATGGTATAACAACTCCCTCCAGTTGCTCACCCAACTCTATCAGACAACGGAAGAACACTCCAAATGCTTTACCGTCAACGAGGAGAGGCTCCCTCTTTTGAAAAAGCGCTATCAAAAAGACGCTAAGACCTATCAGAATGAATATGCCCGTGCCCTGAACGATCAGTCTCTCCAAGGCATCTTTATAGGCCAACTGGAAAAATCTGAACAATACGCTCGTGAGGCGCTTTCCATAGACTCTACTCAAATCTGGATCAACTCCAACCTCGCTGCGGCCTTGCTTTTCCAAGGGAAATATGAGGAAGCCGAAGCCATCTACCTCCAATATAAAAGCGAACTGAAAGAGAGCTTTTTGCAAAGCTTCCGTGATTTTGAAGCCGCCAGTGTCATCCCTGAGGAACGCAAAAACGACGTGAAGCGCATCGAAGACTTATTAAGGCCCCTCAAAAAAAATATTAACGAAACGGAATAATGGAATAATAATTGGATTGTCTTAATGAACAAAAGAGGATTATCGCCGTATATGAAAAAAAGACTTACCCCTATTCTCTTACTACTCCTCCTGGTGAACGGAACTGTCGTCGCACAGCTCCCCTCCAACGCCTCGCAACGTGCCTTTCTCGACTACACCCATTCGCTTTATGTTGAAGGCAACCGTTGTTATGTGGAGACTGGCAATAAGACACATCTGAAGCATCTTATCGACGACTATCAAACGGCATTAAACCAAAGGGCTGAGCGGGGACTTCTCACCCAAGAGACAAGGGACAGCCTGCAACAAGAGGTCAACAAATTACTGGGCGATTTCCATTACCTCAATTCAGACGACGACCCGGCATCCTACGACCTGGCGGAAGACTATTTTCTGCAATGCCTTGACTACGCTGACGATCCAGCCCATCGGACGCACCAAACCGTCAATCACGATCGCTTCATCCTGTATCGCGAGTTGGGACAACTCTATTACAAAGAACGTCGCTACGAAGAGGCCTTTGAACGGATCGACAATGCGGTGGCCTTGGCTTCCAACTATTACTCACCTTACGACGATGTGGTTCTCGACATCTTGTCGCAATGGGCCATCTGCAAGGCTCGCGTGGCACAGAACCCATCCGACTTCGAAGAAGCCATCGAGGTCATCGACGATGTGGTGGGCTACTACAAGGACACCCTCTCGGGCGATTACGGAGAGGCCTTGCGCAAGAAGGCCAAGATCCTGATGCTTCAACAAGAGCTTGAAGGTGGCAAGCCTTCCTCCTCCGCACTGCGATGCTATAAAAGCTATTTCTCATTGAAGAAGAAAGATGCTTTGAAACGATTCGGCGGCATGTCAGCCGAGGACCGTGAGCATTACTGGATGCGACTCAGGCCTTTTGTGATCGACTGCTACCGGCTGGAGCATGCCGACCCGGCTTTCCTCTATGATGTGACCCTGTTCAGCAAGTCACTCCTACTTGAGTATTCAAAAAGCAACAAGCTGCAAGTCTATAATTGGCAACAGATACAGCGGCAACTTAAACCAGATGAATGCGCCATTGAATTTGTGAAATACGAGAAATACGATCTTATGCAGATGGGAGCCCTCGTCCTACGCAAGCAAGGCCATCCCGAATTCGTCAGCCTTGGCGACATCGGACATATCGTAGATGTTCCGCTTCGAGGTGGTGGCATCGTGGCCGACGCCATCGATTTCGACGACCCTTGGCTGAAAAACGACTTCTACTCCGATTCGGCACTGTTTTCCTTAATTTGGACGCCAGAACTTTTAGAGGCCATTGGAAACGACACCAAAAAAGTGTATTTCGCCCCGGACGGCATCTTCCACTACATGGCCATCGAATACATGCTGCCAAGCGGCGAAACTGATCTCCATTCAGATCAACTGTATCGGTTGACAAGCACCCGACAACTCGTCACCAAGGCTCCAACACAAGCCAGCAAGAAGGTGTTGGCCTTGGGAGGCATCGATTTCGACAAAGCCAGCTCATCGCCGAAGGCTTCCACTTCCAAGCTTCTCAACGACGAATCTGCCTACTATTTCCTGAAGTCAATCAAGGTGCAACTCGCAGCACTTCCTGGAACCAGAGCCGAGATTGAAGCCATACAATCGCAATACGACAGTCTCAACGTTATCCTGCTGACCGACACGTTGGCCACAGAGGACGAAGCTATCAAGATGGCCACCCAATTCCCCATCGTGCATCTGGCCACCCATGGCTATTTCATTGGCACGATGAGCGAGGGCACCGACCTCAAGCCCGCAGACTACGACGAATCCCTATCTCAAAATGGGTTGATTCTGGCAGGTGCCAACAACGCCATCGCTTCTGACAATTTCGATCCTTCCGTCCACGATGGCATCTTATCGGCCCGTGAGGTTTCCCAGATGGACCTCTCCAACATAAGGCTCATCGTCCTTTCTGCTTGCCAATCCGGTGAAGGGTACATGACCAGCGATGGCGTGTATGGACTGCAACGCGGATTGAAGAATGCTGGCGTTAAAGCCATGATCGTCAGCCTTTGGAGTGTCGATGACGAAGCCACTTCACTCTTGATGCAGGCGTTTTACAGACACCTCAAGACGGAAGACATCCATACTGCCTTCCATCATGCTAGAGAAGAACTCATCGCTACAGGAAGAGAACCTTCACGACGCTTCAATTCGAAACAGCTGAAAATGACAAAGTCGGAACCTTCCTTCGACTTGCCGCAGTTTTACAATGCCTTTATCCTAATTGATATATTTTGAAAACTAAACATACAACGACCATGAAAAAGAAACTATTACTACTCTTCTGCCTGATGATGACGGTCAGCATGACCGCGCAAGAAGCCATTCAAGGCGATGCCCTGAGAATGAGGGTCAACAGCATTAGCGCTAACGACTCCATCCGCATCAACAACTATATGCAACGACAAAGGAAGTCGCGTTCTTTCCTAGCCACAGCTGGCTTGGCCGTATTGGGCACGTTGGTCAACGATGCTTCCAGCATCTTCGTTACTGAAATCATGAATGTGGCCAACATTCGGAGCAACATGAAGGCAAAATGGGACGAACTCATCGAGAACGAATGCTATTATCTCGACAGCCTTACCTTCATGAACAGTCTCAGCGACTTCTACAAACAAGGGTCATTCGACGGACCATTGGACCCGGCCGATCTTAACTTCAACGGGTTCACCTTAAACGCTCAACATAATGGCAAAGACGTGTTAAAGTTCTATTGCCACGTGGACACCGATGAAGCCGGACTCAACCAGATCTTCAACCACAGCAAGTTCAAGCTGGTGCTCGACTCCATGTATTTTGACCCATACAGCTGCCATCTGCCTAATATGGCAGCCAATTACATTTACCCCGATGAAGAGAAAGACTACGGTAGAAATCTCACTTTCTCTTTCGAAGACCGCGAAAACTTGATTGTCGGCCTCTATTTCAACATCAGCTCCTCATGGTACAACGAGGCCGTCATGCTGGCAAAGAATGTTCATTTAGGCTCCTTCAACGTCCAGATTCCAATCGAGGAATATGATTTGGAAGACGGTCTCTTCATCTATAAAAGGGAAATCATCGATGCCAACCGAGAGTATTACAAAGAACACCAGCAGGAGTTTGACCCTGAATCTCCATTATATGACTCGACATTGATAATGCCTGACACCACCTACTTGAACATCAACGGCGACTGCTTCATCGTGCCCCGTTCCTACATGCCACTGCCTGGCGGCGTAGCTCACTGGGGTACTGGCGAGTACAACGTGGAGTTCTACTTGGTTGAACAGTGCAACATCACTGATGAAATGAGGGAGAACTGGCGCAAAGACTACCGTAAGCTCAACAAGATGAGGAAAGAAAGTGTCGTTGGCACCTACCTTGTCAACCTCTACCACCAATATGGCAGTGAAGTTGTCAGGACCGTCATTGAGACCGTTTCCGGCACTGCCTTGGACAAGCTCAACTTTTGATTCCTCCTTCTTTAGACAACAGACATGAAATCGGTATTAATCATAGGAAACCACCCCCTCCGACAATGCCTCATGGAGCAATGGCAAGCCAAAGGCTGGCAGATCGAGGCTTACCACAGCTTCATGGACATCGGCGTTCCCTGCTCTTTTCAGCAGCTATGCGTCCTTCCTGAAGAAGGCATCTCCGACGAAGACACCATCAGCAACTTGGAAGCGTTCCTCAATAGTATGGCGGCTCTAGAGCCAACCTCACCCAAGCCCATCTGCCATCTATTGCTACACAACAGGGTTTCCCTGTGGCTGTTCCAAACCTTGGACTTTTGCCCTCAACTCAACGAGAAGGTAGAGCTCTATCCGTTCACCATGGAAGACCAATGGGCCAAGAATGTGTTTTGCCAGCCCAACAAACAGGCAGTCTATCCCCACCTTGACAGAGAACGGATCGACCTCCAGTCCGACAAAGTCGTCCACTTGGTAATCCAAGGTCTTAGCGACATGGGTGAGAGCCTCGCCCTTCATGCCGCCTTGACCGCCCATTACCCCAACTACGTGCGAGACCACTCTCTACGCACTAGAATCACCATTCTCGACGATGACATGGACAAGAGAAAAAACGCCTTCATGCAACGCTACCAACAGCTGTTTGACCACTCTTACCACCGCTCCATCGACCTGAATAACCAAAACATGACGCAATTCCACGAACCCATTTACAAGTCGTCAAGAGAAGACTTCGTCGATGTGGAATGGGAGTTCGTGGAAGGCAACCTTTATCACCCCATCGTCCAACAAAAAATCGCATCCTGGGCAAACGACAACCACCAGTTGCTTACCATTGCCCTATGCGACGACCAATGCCAGAACAACTTTAGCCAAGCCTTTGCCTTTCCAAGTGCCGTCTATCAGAACAATATTCCTGTTTTGGTATATGCCAGACAAGCAAGTTTGCTCGATAGAGTGAAGACAACGGGAGCATTTGGCAACCTCTATCCTTTCGGCATGGAGGACCACGGATACGACATTAACCTTCCGCTGCTTCAGATGGCCAAGCGTCTTAACTACTGCTATGCATGCAGTTTCGGCAAAAAAAGCATCCCTACCCATCTCCCCGTCGACGAGGTCGAAAAGGAATGGGCGACACTTCCTTCCTTCCGTTCGCGCTATTCCAACATCCACAATGTCATGACCCTGCCCACCAAGATGCGGTCGTTGGGGCATGCCGATAATGACTGGAGCCAGTTCTATGCCCTTTCTAAAGAAGAGATCGAGTTGGAATCCACCGTAGAACACAACCGTTGGAGCATAGATCTCCTGCTGCAAGGGTTCCGCCCACCTACCGACTATGAGCGGCAGCTTATCCACGACAACATCACTGACTTCATCACGGCCCACAATAATGGCAGCACCCCTCCAGAAAAAGACTTAAAGACCGAATACAAGCGGAAGAAGATACACTATGACCTGTGTTCCTACAACGAACTGAGAGAGGACAAGACAGGCCAAAATGTGAAAGTATATGACTACGACCTGACGGTCAGTATCCCGCTGATTGCCCAATCCTACAACGAATCATTGCCATGAAGACCTACTATGCCTTACGTTTCGAGTGCGACGACCCGTTGCACAAGCAAGGTGAACAGCTGTTCAACGCTGACAACGCCTTGCACATTGGGCAAACACCTTCTTGCGAGGTCCGACTCCCCAACCTTAGCCAATATGAGGACGCCGTGTATGCCGTCATCGAGAGACGCAGTAACGGCGAGGGCTGGAAGCTCATCCGCACCTCCCCTTACGTGGAGCATGAAGTAAGCGTCAATGGCACACCCATCGATTACCTTCATCTGCTTCATGACGGCGACAGGATCAGCTTTGCTGGGCAACGTCAGGAACTGGTATTCAACATCCGACAAGACGATCTATACAACACCACCGGCATCGTATCCGTCCCAAAAAGCAACACCTCACGTCCTCTCGTGATATGGGTTGCCTTGTTGACCCTGCTGCTAGGCTGTTATGGCCTTTATCGTCTTTACGAAAGACCCATGACCTCCAATATGATTGAAAAGGCAAAGCAGTCGGTATTCCAGATCACGGTGGATTCCGTCAAGTTGCTGGCCATCAACGGCAACGACACCGTCACCCTGGGTAAGAGCCACAGCAACCTTCCTGGGGCAGGCACGGCTTTCCTCACCACCGACTCGTTGTTGGTAACCGCACGCCATTGCATCGAGCCTTGGCTCAATGTCAACGACACGATACGGATGGACACCTCATCGACTACCATCCCTGCCTACATCAAGATGGCTCTGCAGGCGGTCACACATGAGATGACAAACGACAGCGATACCGTTTGGGAGATGGTCAGCTACTGCTCCGTGGCGAGATTGAGCTCCGGAAACGAAGTGCTGTTCAACGTCAAATCGACCGATTTCTTCATGGATAAGGAGAGAGACCAGCTGGTAGAATACGGCGATTTCAGTCACCAATACTTCTGGCGTAGCATCTCGGCACGTCCCCGTCGTATCGACATGATGATGGGCGACATCGCATTCCTGCATGTCAATGCCAAAGGCACCATCACCCTCGCCTCCGAAAAAGAGATGCAGGATATCTGCTCCAAGCCCGACCATCCCATTGTCATCGTAGGCCGGCCATCCACCATGGTCAACAACCAAAAGGCCGTTTCCGCCGAGGCACAGATCAAGCAAGCCCTCACCTTCAACGAAGAGGGCTACCCCGACACGGTCATCTTCCATAATGGCGACATCATCCCAGGCTTCTCGGGTGGGCCCGTATTGGCAAAGCAAGGCTTCAAATGGAGAGCCGTAGGTGTGGTATCCGTGACCGACAAACACGGTGGCAAGCACCATTATTCCGTTCCTGTGACGGAGATTCATAGAATTAACGAACAACCGAACAAAAACCACTGATATGGACGAGAAACTATATGCCATCGAACTGGCAGGACAATGCAATGAGCTGACGGCTTGGAGAATACTGAAGGATGCCAGTGCCGCCATGCTTGACGCCAATGCCAGCTCAGTCGATCCCTCCCGTATCGAGATCAAAGATGACGGAAGTTTTGCCCTCGCAGCACCTTCGGACGCAGAGCTGAAAGGCTTCGATGCCCCAGAGACCTGCCATGGGACCACCGCAGCCAACAGTGGCGTTTGGTCATTGGCAGCCTCGCTGTTCTATATTGTCATGGGATGCCAGGTCATGAACGGCAAAGGCGGCTCGGCGCAGCATGAATCGTCACGGCTTCCCTTCATGAGGAGCACTTGGCCCAAACTCAGTGCGCTGATCCAGCAATGCCTCGACTATCATCCCGAAAGACGTCCTTCAATGCAAGAAGTCAACACGATGGCAGCAGAACAATTCATGACTTGTTCAGAAACTGTCAAAAAAGGACCAAAGTTCCAGGAAAAAACACTTGACCAAGGCCGACCCGACAGTGACGCGATCGCGGCGTTTTGGCCAGAAGCCATGCAATCTGCAAACAAATAATACCAATGATATGAAAAGAATCCTTTTATGCATAATCCTCCTCACAATAGGAGTAAGTCTGACCGCCCAAAACGGTGTTGACAAGGAGACCCAACATCTGATCGACTTAGTCACGACCATCCGTGAAGCAGCGCCGGAACAGAGAGAAAAAGCCTGGAAAGAGGCAGAGACGGCTTTGTCGTCCGACAAGTCGTGGACCATCATGGATGAGATCGTGCCGCACAAAAGCGAGTGCCGTCTCACCGACCGCAGCGTGCAGTGGTTCTCCCTCAACCGCATCCTCTCGCAGAAATCAGGCTATGAGACCAATCAAGTCAGAGGCGACTTCAACAACGGCGAAAACCCCGATTTCAACTATTCCCTCATTGAACGCAGCATCAAGGCCGGGCTCACTGCCGAATATGACTTGAAGTCGAGAGAAGGTGAGCAATGCTTCGTCATCGTACCTTTCGACCCTAAAGCTACCATAGAAGCCGAAATCTCCAGAAATGGTGTCTCGTTAGCGAAAGGCGTCCAACAAAAAGACGGCAACATCTATATCACGATTGCTCCGGATCAAAACGTGAAGCCCAAGGATGTACTGCACCTGACTATCCGCAACAAGGGCAGCCAAAGTATGACCTACGTTCTCATCAACCACAACGGCAGAAAGTAAGTCCATACCATAAGACTATGAAGAAACTACTTTTACTAACATTGCTACTGGCATTAAACATCTTGGCTTGGGCCCAAACCCAACAAGGTTACGTGAAAACGCTTGGACGGCCCAATAAGCAGGGCCAAGCGCTCAGTGGCGTGACACTCAAGGTGAAAGGCAGCCACAACACTGTTCTCAGCGACCAAAACGGCAACTTCTCCTTGATAATGGCCGACTTGAAAAACGGCGACGCCTACTCGCTCCAACGGGTGCAGAAAAACGGCTATGAGCTCAACGAGATTGACCTCGTTGGCCGAAAGCTTGCCTTCTCCGACAAGGTGCCGCTCACCATCGTCATGGTTTCGTCGGAACAGCTCCTAGCCGACAAGGAGCGCATTGAGTCCACCGCCTATGCAACCGCACAGAAAAACTACGAGGCTAAGATGAGCCTGATTGAGGAACAACTGAGCAGCAAGGAAATCACCAAAGAGCAATACCAGGCAGCCATCAACGACTTGCAGGACAAATTCGAGAAATACCAGTCGCTCATTGACGGCCTCGCCACCCACTACGCTCACACCGACTTTGACCAGTTGGACGAGAAAGAGCGAGAGATCAACATTTGCATAGAAAATGGAGACCTCGATAGGGCCGATTCGCTCCTCCATTTACTCTTTGATCCCATCGAGGACATCCGCCGTAGCAAGGAAGCCCTCAATAATCTTAACAAGCAAATCGAGCAGGCACAAGGCGTCATCACCCAAGCCAATGCCGACATGGCCGCCATACTGAAGCAGCAGGAGAAAGACGCCGAATACCTCTACCAGCTTTACACCATTGCCGCAGCACGTTTCGACAACGACAAAGCGCTGCAATATATTGAGACCCGCGCCGAGCTGGACACCTACAACTGGAAATGGCAATTTGACGCCGGCGTTTATTGCTTCAAACAAAACCTGATTAACAAAGCCGAAACCTATTTTGACAGAGTGCTCGACATCCTCTTGGACTCTACGGAATCAATTGACTTAAATACAGCTAGTGATGACGAGATTTATCAATACATTGAACGGGGCACCATGCTCTTCGTCACAGAAAACAACCTCGCCACCATTTATTCCAAAACCAATCGCCTTGCTGAAAGCGAAGAACTTTACCTTGAAGTCATCAACTTTTTTAAAGGCCTTTTCCAGGTTCATCCCGAAAATATGTTGGAGATGACTGGTATGGGACAGTGCCTGGCATCAGCGCAAATGGGTCTTTCGAATCTGTACAGGCAAACCAACCGCCTTGCGGAAAGCGAGGCGTTGAGTCAGGAGGCCATCCGCATCTTCAACAAACTTGAGACAAATAACTCCGAAGAAACCCAAATAAAAAAGGCACAAGCCTTGATGACTCAAGGTCTGAACTACAAGAAAAACCAACGTTATAAAGAGAGCGAAGAATGTTTTCAGGAAGCCTTGGAACTCCATAAACGCATCGCCAAGACCAACCCTGACAACGAAGTCGAGGTGGCCCGCACCTTGCACAATTATGGCAACCTATGCGCAGATACCAAACGTTACAAAGAGAGCGAGGCCATGTACAAGGAAGGCATAGAGATTTATAGACTGTTTGCCAAAGCCAATCCACAAGCCTATGAAATTAACCTTGCTTCCAATTTGTCCGACTTGGCCAACCTATATCATAACATGCAGCGATTTGAGGAAAGTGTGCAGCTGTACAAGGAAGCCTTCGAGATCTACCAACGATTGGCTCAATCAGATCCCAAAGCCTTTGGAGAAAAACTATCCATCTCAAAATTCAACCTTGCACAAGTCTATTACAAATCTGGCAAAATTAAGGAAAGCCTGCCTTTCTGGGTCGAAATACTCGATGAATTTGGCATATTAGCAACTGACAATCCTGACAAATACAAAAAGAATTATGAGGATGCTCTTAAATTTGTAAAGGAATTGGCGCCATGGTTGGTTAGCGAAGCTGACGATCTCAAAGATGAAAAAAGATATGAGGAAAGCGAAGCCTATTACAAAAGCGCCTTAGATATGTACAGATGGTTCGCCAAATCAGATCCCAAAACATACGAGCCCGAGATTGCCACTGCACTTAACGATCTTGGCGTCCTATACCACAACGCCAAACGCTACAAAGAATGCGAAACAACCTATAAAGAAGCGCTGGAAATCAAAAGACGAATAACCCAAAAAGGCCAAACGGAACAAGAAAAAAGCTTGGCTGCTACATTGAACAACCTTGCCTATTTTTATAAGGACAAAAAGCGTTATGCGGAAAGTGAACGCTATTATACAGAGTGCTTGGAAATCTTAGGGAGACTGGAACAAGATACAGGCCTCTCAATGGTGCTGTACAATGCAGGAGAGCTGATGTTTTTTACCAGGGAGTATCAAAAAGCGATCACCTATCTGGAAGAAGCGATGACCATAACGCAAAAATACAACGACAACAACTCCACCTTACAAAACAGATACGAAAACATCCTTTATTATTTGTCGTTATCCTATTCCAATATCGAGGACCATCAGCACAGCTATGAACTCAGGAAAGAATATCTTTCACTGCGTAAAATACGCTATGAAAGCCAGCCCGATGTCTATCGAAACAACTATGTCAGCGCCATGGGAGGACTGTCCTACGAATGCTTGTTCATCGGGCACTACGAGGAAGCGGAACAGCTGTCCCGCGAATCCTTCGCTATCGACGAATCACAGCATTGGCTCGTCACCAACCTTGCCGCCGCCCTCCTTTTCCAAGGCCGCTACAATGAAGCCGAAGCCATTTACCTCCAATACAAGGACGAGTTGAAAGACAATTTTACCGACGATATCTATGCATTCCGGAAAGCTGAAGTCATCCCCAAAGAGCATCAAGCTGAAATGGAGCGAATCGAACAACTGATTAATGACTAAACCATGAAAAAACTCATCCTACTTTTAGCCTTACTTTTCTTGGGACTCTTCACATTTGCCCAGACCCAACAAGGCTATGTGAAGACCAAAGGCCGCATGGTCAACGGCAAACTCGTTCCCGGACAAGGCCTGAAAGGTGCCACCATCTCCGTCAAAGGCCACACCACAGTGTTGGTCAACGCCACCGACGGATCCTTCTCCTTCCCCACCCCTGAGAAACAATTCAGTCTGGACTCTGTCAGGAAAAACGGCTACCAACTCGTGGACTTGGACGTCTGCCCGAGAACCTACAAGTACTCGAACAACCCCCTCTATATCGTGATGGAGTCACCCGAAAAACAATTGCAAGACCAGCTGGAGGCCGAACGAAAGATTAGACGCACCCTGACCCGACAATTGCAACAACGCGAGGACGAGATCGAGGAACTGAAGGCGCTGAACAAAATCAGCCAAGAGGAATACCAAAAGGAACTGCAAAAGCTTTACGATGACACCGACATGAACGAAAAGCTGGTGAAAGACATGGTGGAGCGTTATTCCAAAATCGACTACGACCAGTTGAATGAGTTCGACCTTCAGATTAGCAATTTCATTCTCAATGGAGAACTCACGAAAGCCGACTCCATGCTGCGGACCAAAGGCGATATCAACCTAAGAGTGAGCCAACTGCAAAGTCTGCAACAGGCCAACGCCAACGAAGAAAAAGAGCTCCAGCAACGGCAACAACAGCTGGAACAAAGCAAAGCCCTCGCTTCCATGGAACGTTATGACATCGCCAACGATTGCTATCGCAAGTTCGAAATCTTCAAAATGCAGCACCAAAACGACTCAGCAGCCTATTTCATTGAGCTGAGAGCCAACCTCGACACCACCAAGCTGGAGTGGCAACGCGAAGCGGGACAGTTCATCCAAGAGTATCTCGCAGCATACACTGAGGCACTCCCCTATTTCGAACGGATGCTCCGGCAAGCGAAAATGAAATATGTCAAGAACGACACCATCGCCAAAGCATACGACCTGATTGGCATCATAAACTTCGAGCTGGGACAATACGACCAGGCCATTGAATTCTTCCAAAAAGCCCTGAACATCGTCGAGAAAGACCCATCCCTGCAAAACTACGCCGCCACATTGTATTCAAACATCGGCGTCATCTACTCCAACCTGGGCGATCCCGCGACAAACCTTGAATACCAAAACAAAAGCCTGGAAATCAGAAAACGGATCTTTGCTCCCAACGATATCGAAATCGGGAAAGTCTTGATCAACATCGGAATTGCCCATTATAACCTGGGCAACTATACTCAGGCGCTGGAGTGCTACCAAAACACCCTTTCCATCTGGCAAAAGCAATATCCCGAAGACCATCCCGACATTGCCACGCTCTATAGCGAGATGGGCAACCTTTATTCCAAACTAGGCAACTACGAAAAATCCCTTGACAATCATCGAAAAGCGCTGGAAATCAGAAAAAAAATCTACGGAGAAGCACACCCCGACGTCGCCACCTGCTACACCAACAAAGGCAATGTGTTGTCGCAACTCGGCGAAAACGACACCGCCCTGGAATACTATCAAAAGGCCTTGGACATCTGGAAAAAGACCAACGGCGAGCGAAATGCCAAAGTTGCCACCTTATATAACAACATGGGGAACACCTTGCTGAACAAAAACGACTACTCAGGTGCCGACTCCTGTTTCATGAAAAGCATCGACATCCGCACTGCGATGCTGGGTGAGAACCATCCCGAACTAGCCTCCGCCTACAATGGCATCGGCATGCTCTACTATTACCGAGGCAACCCAGAGAAAGCCCTTGATTATTTCGGGAAAGCCTTAACCGTCACCCAAAACGCCTTCGGGCCGGAACATCCATATGTCGCGGGCGCCTATCACAACATGGGCTATATCTATTTCAGCGCAGGCACCTATGACAAAGCCATGGAACACCTGAACAAGGCCTTGGCAATTCGCAAAAAGATCTTCGACAAGGACACTCCCGACATTGCCGCCAACTACAATATCATGGGACACGTGTATGCCGCGCAAGAGAACTACGAAAAGGCTTTGGAATATTACAGGAAAGCATTCCAAATCCGCAAGGAGACTTTGGGAGCCGACCACAATGACACCAAGAGCACTAAAGCTAAAATCGAGGAAATACAATCCCTCATTCAGCATTGATTCTCTTCCAGATCCTTGCCACCAGCCAATTCGGCAAAATGGCAATCAACGGAGGAAGATAATAGTTCATGGCACCGGGTTTGACGACACGGCGTTTCCTGAAAAGGCCTCTCAAAGCACGCCGCACCAGCCACTCTGGAGTGCCAATCAAGCCTATTTTAACCCCTGTCTTCAGCAGCGAAGGCTTCAGCTTGTACAATGGCGTTGCGATCGCGCCGGGACAAACCGTGGTCACACCCACGCCATAGGGACGCATCTCAAAGTACAACGACTTGCTGAAGCTTTTCAAATAAGCCTTGGTGGCGGAATAGATGGAGATGCCTGGACATGGTAGTTTCGCAGCCATCGAAGAGACGTTCAGGATATAACCGAATCCACGTTGCTTCATCTCCTCGCCTAACAGCACGCATAAACGTGTCGGAGTATAGACATGCAGCTGCAACATCTTCAAAGCCTTGGCCTCGTTTTCGGGATGAAGTTCCTCGAAAAAAAACATTCCGGCGTTATTGATCAAGATATCGACCTCAAGCGATTGCTCCTTGCAAAAATCCAGCAGTTCATCAGCAGCAGTATCCAGTGACAAATCCTGATAGTGGACAATCGCATTGACGCCATGCCGTCTCTGCAGGTCGTCAGCCACCTTTTCCAGCTCTTCTTTCTGATTACTGACCAATAGCAGGTCACAACCCGCCTCAGCCAACCGCTTTGCATAGATCAAACCCATGCCCGAGCTACCGCCCGTCACAAGCGCCAGCGGCACATGTCCACAGCGTTGATGGAGCCGTTCTATGTGCTTGGTGAGATTCATAAGGTGCGTTCCGCTTCGTCGATCTCCTTTTGAAGTCGTTCAGGCAAGTTTTCCACGCAATGGTGGCACTTCATCTCCAGCGTGTACATGCGGCCGATGCAGTAGTTGGAATGCTTGCAGCCGCTCCGTTCCACTTCGCCCGACTTCAGCTTGTTGACGAAATCGGTGTCGTGTACCAAGGCACGCGCCATCTGCAAGCCCATGAAACCTGCATCCAGCACTTCTTCCATTTTTTCTTTGGAAACCAAACCACCGACATAAATCAGCGGCAGCTTCAAGTTAGCTCTGAACACCTTGGCTTCATCGAGGAAATAGCCCTCGCTATAGGGACGAGTGGGAATCATGATCCGTCCCACGAAAGCCAAGGCAACCTTGAGCCACCAAAACTTTTTCACGTCCATATAATAACGCAAGGTCTTGAGTGGCATGGCACCACGCATCACCTCCATGGGGGCTTTGCTAACAAAACCTGCCGTCAACACCAAGGCATGAGCACCAAGACGTTCCAGCTCCTTTGCAACCTCGAGGCACTCTTCCTGCTGCATGCCACGACGGAAACCGTCATGCATGTTCACCTTAACCACCACGCCCATGTCATCCCCTGCCACACGCATCACCTCTTCCATGACAAGCCTCATAAAACGCATTCTATTCTCCAGGCTGCCACCGAACTCGTCATGGCGATGGTTAGTATAGGGCGACAGGAATTGACTAATCAGATAGCCATGTCCAGCATGGATCTCAACACAGTCGAAACCCGCTTGGCGAGCCAGCTCCACAGCATGTCCAAAATTCTTCACCAAGCCAAGGATCTCATCCTTCTTCAACTTTCGCACCAATGTCGGCGAATACAGGTTGAAGCCTCTTGACGCTCCAACGGGCATACAGCCGCAGGTGGCACGATGCGTCATGTTGCCGCAATGGCCAAGCTGAATGGAAGCTTTGGCGCCTTCGGCATGGATGGAGTCGGTGAGTTTTTTTAGCTCAGGCACAATCTCTTCACGCATCCAAAGCTGTCCGTTGAACGAAAGCCCCGACTGACTTACCGCAGCGTAGGCCACCGTTGTCATGCCCACACCACCATGGGCAACCGCCACATGGTAGTTGTACAGGTCTTGCGAAGGCTTATTACCATAAGCCATATTCTCGAAAGCCGCAGAACGGATCACCCTGTTACGCAAGGTGACTGGACCGATCTGACAAGGAGTGAATATCTTTGATTCCATCATAATTACCAGATGAAGGGGATGATACGTTTCGTTTTTTTGGTATCCAGCTCATCGCCGAATTCCGCTTTATAGGCATCGTAAATCCTGTGAGCACGGGGGGCCAGATTGGCGAAAGTCCACCAAGCGAACACGGCACCAGCCCATGACCAAGTCAACACGGCAAAGCCGATCCACTCCACCACCTCGCCGAAATAGTTGGCAGAGGTGACATATCGGAACATCCCTCCTTTAGGAAGATAATGGCGTGAATCGCCTTCCTTGCGCAGGTTGCGGATGATATCGTCAGATTGGATGTTGATATACATGCCAATAATGAAGATCAAGAACCCGGCAATGAATTTAGGGCTCATCAACCAATCCCTTCCGTAATAATCGGCAGGCGAAAGATAAAAAATCCATCCGCCCTGCATCAAGGCATTCAGCACATTGAAGGCCACCCCCATCAGGATGATGGAGAAGGGCATCATACTCTTACCGCGAAGCCGGAAGGGAAATACAAATGACCGTTGGAAATAATGCAGTTCAAACAAAAACAAGAACGCCAACCGAACCATGTCGTCACGTCGGTCGGAACAGAGCCACAACACCAACATAGCTATAAAGACTGGTGCTTCCATCAGCACCCAGCCAAGTTTATTGTTCACCGCCGGGCCCCATTTCTTGCTATAGAATTTGCCGTATCCCGCATCGACAAAGAACAGACTGACATATACCACGAGGGCAATGGCAGCCATGACGATCAGGAAAATGTTGAATTGATGCAATGTCATATCAGAAAAGCCTTCCCAAAAGGATACCCAACACCAACGAGATCACGGAAGCGACGATCACAAATATCTTCCATCTGCCCAACTTCGTCTTGCCTGCAGTAATCTTGTTTGCCATCAGCTCCATTTGCTCCAGCATCTTCTTAGGATCGTCCTTGCTGACGAGATTCTTCAAAGCAACACCATTCACCTTCTTTCCAACCAATTCTTGTTCAGCCACCGCTTCCTTTTCCGTCCAATCGTCAGGAAAGACCAAAAATGACACATCGTTATCCGCGCCACGCATCGCTATCATTCCTTCTGTAGTGATGACATTCTTGGTCTGCTGTTCTTCCAATATCCCGTTCACCCAGGCATTGCATTGCGAGAGGCTGAACTCCAAGCCGTTGAGTTCGTTGTTCATGCCAATGAATCCAGCAATCTTCGATTGTGCCAGCGTGAGGTTGTTAGCCATGTATGCAGCCAGAAGGTCCAAGTTCTGTACATCCTTTTTCCCTTCACCAGTGATGACAAACAAAAACGGGATAGGCTTGCCCATGTCATCCGTAGCGTTGTTGCTGAGATCTCGAATCGCCAATGCACTGACTTCACCTTCCAGATGACGGTAAATCAGTTTGTAGCCATCTTCAGTGAACAGCGTTTGAGCCAGTTTGGATAGTCCGAAAGTGTTGTTTTCCGACAGCTGCTCAATCCTTGGAAGCGCCTTGAGTTTCTCGACACGCTCAGTCACAGATTCCGTGCTTTTGGCTTCCTCTTCAAGGATGGAAAGCAGCGGGAAATAATAGGTGTATTCAGCATTGTTTTCAAGGTCACCCAGGAAGAATTCCTTGTATCCTCCGACGGAATAGTAAGAATAGTATTTCAACATGGCTTATAGGTTTAGTATTTCAATTTGAAGATATCCACACAGTTGCCTCCCATACCCTCTCTGGCTTGGGAAGTGAGGTAAACAAACCGACAGTCTTTGGAGATGTCCAACCCGACGGGATAGGAATCGGCGGGAATGGTAGCGACAGGCTTCATGGTTTCGGCATCCACGACAGTCAGGCAGTTGCTGGAGTTGCATGCTGCGATGACATAGCGCCCATCGCTGGTGACTTCAATGGTTCTTGCGCCAGATCCCACCTTGCAGTTGATCCAATTGTCAAAACGAGCCTTGCCGTTTTTCATGTTCGCCACCGTATCCATGAAGGCTTCCAAAGGAGCCCGTTGTATATATCCGCTTTTATTGATACTCAAATAGATGTATTGGTTACGGATGACCAAATGCCTCAAGTTGCTCATCATGCCTGAGACCGTCCCTTTATAGGTAAAATCCTCCATGTCGATCACGTTGATGCCGCCACTACCGCCCATGGCACCTACCAGAAGGTAGCGATCGTCGGGGGTGAAGGCCGTCCCACGTAAACACATGCCACTGTTGACGTCACGGTTGACGGGAGTGGTCATGCTGAAGTTCAGCGTCAGCTTATACTTCACCGTCACACAGGCCACGTGGTGCCAATCTGCAGGTGAATCGCTGGAGATGTCGACAATGCCAACGGTATTGTCGCCCCAATGCGTAATGGCGACATAGTTGTTGTTATGGGAAACGGCAATCATCTTGGGCAGGGGTCCTGTCTCCATCAGTTTGACGATAGAATCCGTCTCGGTGTCGATGACCGCCACCGCCGAAGGATCCTGGGCGTTGATGTCATAGCTTCTCCGATAGTACGGCACCCAAAGATAGCGCCCATCATGCGAAAAGGCACTCTCCACGGGCTTTCCAGAGAAAGTGTTGAGACTCTTCTTGTAATGCGTGAACGGATACAGCCCTGAAGGCTTGCTCCAAAGCAAGGAGTCTGCTTTGTTAAAAGAATGGCTGATAACTTTCATCTTTGTGTTGGTGGCCGATTCATACACCACCGTCCTCATGCCTTCCAACGAATTCACATAGTACTTCTCCCCGGAAGGATGGATATGGACAGATTTTGGGGAGCGCACATCAGGATCCATGGTCGTAGTGTCAGAGCGCGAATAGTACTGCTTTTTCGTCAACAAAGTGATGGAGAACTGTCCGTCGTAGGAACTGACTGAATATCCAATTTCTGGATGAATGGCTCTAGGTTGTTTGGAAGCAGCTGGTTTTGCAGCCTCTTGGGCATTCAGCCCGCCATGGAATGTGAAAACGACAAAAAGAGAAAATAACAGGTATAAATATCTCATAATCATTCTGGTAAGATTCTACATGATGTCATATAACGTATTCTGTAGTACTTTTCATCAGATGAGGAGATGGTGATACCTTCGTTCAAGGTCGCATGAATAAAGGTAAAGCGATGCTCGTCTGGGAAATTGTCCACCACAATGGCAACGTGACCCATTCTAGTTGGGACGGCCCTGCCACCAAAAAACGCCAAATCGCCACGGCGAAGCTCGTCACGATTGGTAATCACTTTCCAGCCATCGCTCAATTGTCCTGGTACCGTACGCTGCAGTTGATAGCCGAACTTCTTATACACAAATTTGGTGAATCCAGAACAATCGAAACAAGTCGGGCCATTACCTCCATGAACGTATGGCACGCGCAAGAACTTCTTAGCATAGTCGATAATGCTGTCGGCAAGCGCCATGACAAACTCGTTCACCCCCACTGTATCCACCATGGTATTCATGATGGAATCCCACTCAGCCTGAAGTACCAACTCACAAGAATCATAGAAATGTTGGTATTCACTCTTTTTGATAGAATCGTAGTAATGGGTCATCTCCGCATTATAACGCCGTTCTTCCTCTTCCATACGAAGGCGTTCTTCTTCCTCACAATAAGGATCGTTCTTCAACCTGTTCAAACGAAGCGTGGAGATAAACCCACATCCCCATAAGAACATCAACATGGACAATACCATTGTCCATTTGAAAACACGATAATATTTTACTTTGTTAGGAGACATGAAACTGCAAAGATACGACTTTTTTTCGCAATTTTGCCAGAAAATTTTCAGTTTAATGTCTCAAGACAACGATCACATTCTCATCAAAGGTGCTACAGAGAACAATCTCAAGAATCTCAGCTTGAAGATACCAAAAAGGCAGATCACGATAGTGACGGGCGTTTCAGGATCCGGAAAATCGTCTTTGGTGCTCGACACCATTGCGGCCAAGTCGAGGAGAGAACTCAATGACACCTTCCCTTCTTTTGTACAGCAATATTTGCCCAAGTACGGCCGTCCTCATGTAGATGAGATTGAAAACCTCCCCATAGCTATCGTCATCGAGCAACGGAAACCCGCCAACAATTCTCGTTCGACAGTGGGCACCTACACTGACATCTACTCGTTGTTAAGACTGTTGTTTTCGCGCATCGGAAAACCTTTTGTGGGTTACTCCGACATTTTCTCTTTCAACCATCCCCTAGGCAGTTGCCCGCGATGTGCAGGTTTAGGTGAGATCCGCGAGCTAGACATCCATAAATTAGTTGATTTCGACAAGTCGCTCAACGACGAAGACACCATCCATTACATTGCTTTCGGCAAGGGTGGCTGGCGCTGGATCCGTTACGCCCACAGCGGTTTGTTCGACTTGGACAAGAAGATCAAGGACTACTCGCCCGAGGAGCTGGACTTGTTCTTGAACTCGCCTCAGATCAAGCTGAAGAATCCGCCCAAGAACTGGCCAAAGACCGCAAAATATGAGGGACTAATTCCAAGGATGTATCGCAGCATCATCAACTCAGAAGAGGGTTTGCTCCATGCCGCTGTGCTCAACCCCATGCTCACCATGGGCACCTGTCCCGACTGCCATGGCACTCGTCTCAACGAGAAGATACGTTCTTGCAAAATCGAAGGATTGAACATCGCCGAAGTTACTGCCATGAATATCAGTGACTGTAAGGTATGGATGGAGGCTATCGAGAATCCGTTGGCAGAAGACATCAAGCATGCCGTCATTGAACGGCTGTCGGCGCTGGAAGAAATCGGATTGGGTTACTTGACGCTCGACCGTGCTATCGGCACATTATCAGGCGGCGAAGCGCAGCGTTGCAAGATCGCCAAGTACATCAACTCGTCGCTCTCCGACGTGATGTACATCCTCGATGAACCCAGCGTCGGCTTGCACAACCACGACATCCTGCTCATGCAGAAGTCCGTGCAGAAGCTAAAGAGCCATGGCAACACGGTGATTCTGGTAGAGCATCACAAGGAGATGATCAAGATCGCCGACCATATCATCGACATGGGTCCCGGCGCCGGTGTCAACGGAGGACAAATCATTTTCGAAGGAAGCTACGAAGAGTTGTTACATAGCCACACCCTCACTGGCGACCGACTTAGCATCAGCAACCAAATTAAGGAAAGTCCCCGCCAACCCACTTCGTTTTTTGCCTTACAACATGCCAGTTTACACAACCTCCACGACGTCTGCGTCAACCTTCCCTTGGGTGTGTTGTGCGGCATCGTGGGCGTGGCCGGATCGGGCAAGAGTTCGTTGATGGAATGTTTCATGAAAGCCTACCCTGTCCCTGACGACATTGTGTATATCAGCCAGAAGAACATCGGCATCAGCCTGCGTTCCACCCCTGCCACCTACCTCGATGTCAGCGATGACATCCGAAAGTTGTTTGCCAAGCAAAACAAAGTGAAGATGGACCTCTTCACCTTCAACGGCAAGGGCGGCTGTCCAGTATGTCAAGGCAAAGGGGTGATCATCAATGACATGGCGTTCATGGACAGTATTGAGACCGTCTGTGAAGCTTGTGGCGGATTGCGTTACTCCCCCGAGGTGCTCGACTATAAGCTCGATGGCTTGAACATCGCTGAGGTAATGGATCTTACAGCAAACCTCGCCTGCCAGCGTTTCAAGGGCACCGTCATTGAGGAGAAGCTGGAGCCACTAAGGAAAGTCGGGTTGGGTTACCTACACTTGAACCAATCCTTGTCAACACTCTCCGGCGGTGAGTTGCAGCGCATCAAACTGGCTTCGTACTTAAACAACAAAGGCAAGATCTTCATTTTGGACGAGCCCTCTGACGGCTTGCATCTCAACGATATCGACCGTATCTTGAAGCTCTTTGACGGCATGGTAGAGCAAGGCAACACCATCTTCCTCATCGAGCACAGCCTTGAGATGCTGAAAGCCTGTGACTACGCCATTGAGCTCGGTCCTGGCGGCGGCAACAAGGGCGGAAAAGTAATCTTCGAAGGCACTCCAAGGGCCATGGTCGAGTGTCCCGACTCCGTAACGGGACCGTATTTGAGGTGACTTAGATAAAAAACCAACAACAATGTTGCATATTTAGAAATTTGATGTATTTTTGCAGGCGGAAAAACTTGACCATGGACGGTCCGAACGAAAGAGAGGTACTGTGTAACCTGGTCAGGTTTTTTGTTTTAGGATCTCTATTTTGTTTACGCTATATTGGATGTGCTTCATATTGGTCAGTACTCCAATGGTGAGTTCTTCCCTGGCAGTCTTTTTGTCACTTTCATTTTTCACAATAAAGATTTGAGCATCCAGAAATTCGTTGCGGATGTAATTGCTTCTAGACTCCCTTTGGAGTTTTATCCATAGTTTCTCGTAATAGGACATTACGAGTTCAAATCGTTCTTTTACTCGGTGTTTATTTGTAGGTATGCCCTCGATATACTCAGGTAAGTCTTCCATGATTATGTTGTTTTGTGTTTTAGTCGAAAATACAATAGATTTTACACAATATAGTGCTAATTTTAACATATTTTTAATTAATTAAATTAACAAAACAAGAAAGATTTCAGAAAACTGTTGAAAAAACGGGGAATTGTATGTACCTTTGAAGCTTATTATTGGTCGAGATACTGAATATGGAACTGATTGATAACGTCACCAAGACGCTACGCGATGACTTAACCGTGGAGATTAAGTCGGCAAGCAAGATTTCAATGGCTGCTTGCTGTTTCTCCATCTATGCCTTTCAGGAGCTGAAGGAGCAACTCAAAGACATCAAGGAGTTGAGGTTTATCTTCACTTCGCCCACGTTCACCGCCGAAAGAATCGACAAACAACGGCGTGAATTCTACATCCCACGCATCGACCGTGAACGCACCCTTTATGGCTCTCCCTTTGAAGTCCGACTTCGTAACCAGCTCACACAAAAGGCCATCGCCATCGAATGCGCCGATTGGATTAAAAACAAAGTCCGTTTCAAGTCAAACACTACTAATAACACCCTCCCCGGATTCATCAATGTCGAAAACGACGACACACATACCTATACGCCTGTAAACGGCTTCACCACAACCGACTTGGGCTGTGAGCGAGGCAACAGCATGATGAACTTCGTCAACAAGGTGGATGGTACCAACGCCCGCCAGTATCTCCGTGTGTTCAACGAGCTTTGGAACAACGAAAAGGATTTTGCCGATGTCACTGACGACATCATCGATCATATCTCCAACTTCTACCGCGAAAACTCCCCAGAGTTCATTTATTTCGTCACCCTCTACAATATCTTCAACGAGTTTCTTGAAGATATTTCCGAGGATGTTCTGCCCAACGAGGCCACAGGCTTCAAGGACAGCCAAATCTGGAACAAACTCTACGACTTCCAGAAAGATGCGGCACTGGCCATCATCAACAAGCTGGAGAAATACAACGGCTGCATACTTGCCGACAGTGTGGGTCTGGGTAAGACCTTCTCCGCACTGGCCGTCATCAAATACTACGAGACCCGCAACAAGAATGTCCTGGTGCTCTGTCCCAAGAAACTTTGCGACAACTGGATGACCTATCGCACCAACTACATCACTAATCCCATCGCAGGCGATAGGCTTGCCTATACCGTGTTGTTCCATTCCGACCTTTCGCGTGTTGGCGGCCGCTCCAATGGCTTGGAGCTGGAGAAAATCAACTGGGGCAACTACGACCTGGTTGTGATTGACGAGTCGCACAACTTCCGTAACGGCGGCAAAATCACAAGGGACGATGACGACGATGACCCTCGCGAGAACCGTTACTTGCGCCTGATGAACAAGGTGATTCGTGCCGGCGTGAAAACCAAGGTGCTGATGCTCTCGGCCACACCAGTCAACAACCGCTTCAACGACCTTAAAAACCAGCTGCAGCTGGCCTATGAAGGCGATACCAAGAGGATGGACGCACTGCTCAACACCAACACTTCAATTGACGACATCTTCCGCCAAGCGCAGAAGGCTTACAACATCTGGGCCAAACTCCCCAACGAAAAGCGCAACACTGAAAGGCTCCTTGGGATGCTCAGTTTCGATTTCTTCGAGGTGCTCGATTCAGTTACTATCGCCCGTAGCCGCAAGCACATCGAGGCGTATTACAACACCGAAGCCGTCGGCAAGTTCCCGTTCAGGCTTCCCCCGTTGTCGCGCCGCCCTTCGCTTACTGACCTTCCATCGGCCATCAACTACAACGAAATCTTCAACCAGCTCCAAAAACTCAATCTGGCCATCTATACGCCTTCGGCGTTTATCTTGCCCAGCAAGATTGAGAAATATGCGCTTGACCCCGAAACCCATGGCGCAGGCCTTTCCTTGGTAGGCCGTGAAATGGGTATCCGTCGAATCATGTGCATCTTAATGCTGAAGCGTCTCGAAAGCTCCGTCAATTCTTTCCGGCTCACACTGACTCGTTTGCTGAAGCTCATTTCCAACACCATCGATACGATTGACCGCCATGAAGCTTATATCAATGTGGAAGAGGTTGATGATTACGATTTCGACATTGAAGACTCCGACAACGATGCCTTTGTGGGCACCAAGAAAAACAGGATTGCCTTGGAAGACATCGACTATATCAGCTGGCGGCAATACCTCCAGAGCGATAAGGAAGAGTTGGAGCTTACCCGCTTGATGCTCGACGACATCACCCCTGAACACGACAGCAAGCTTCAGCAGCTTATTGCCGACCTTCGCGACAAGTTCGCTCACCCCATCAACGGTGACAACAAGAAGGTACTCATCTTTACAGCCTTCTCCGATACAGCCGTTTATCTCTACGACAACCTGGCCAAACCCATCAAGCAGAAATACGGAATGGACACCGCCCTGGTCACAGGCGACGTGGACGCGCGTAGCACGCTGAAGTTGAAGGAAAAACTCGACTTCAACAAAGTGCTGACCCTCTTTTCGCCCATATCCAAGGAAAAAGAGTCCATCTATCCCAATATCCATGAGGAGATAGAAGTCCTCATCGCCACCGACTGCATTTCCGAAGGTCAGAACTTGCAGGATTGCGACTACCTCATCAACTACGACATCCACTGGAACCCAGTGCGCATCATCCAACGCTTCGGTCGTATCGACCGTATCGGCTCCAAGAACGACGCTATCCAGCTGGTAAACTACTGGCCAGACATGACCCTTGACGAGTACATCGACCTCAAAGGCCGTGTCGAAGCCCGTATGAAGGTCTCTGTGCTCACTTCTACAGGCGACGACAATCCCATTTCTCCCGAGGAGAAAGGTGATTTGGAATACCGCAAGGCTCAACTGAAGAAGCTTCAGGAAGAAGTCGTCGACATCGAGGAGATGAACAACGGCGTTTCCATCATGGATCTTGGCCTCAACGAGTTCCGCCTTGACCTGCTGGAATATATGAAGACCCACGAGGATGTGGAGCATACGCCCTTCGGCCTCCACGCCGTTGTCGGCCACAACGAGTTCACTGAGCCAGGTGTCATCTTTGTGCTGAAGAACCGCAACAAAGGTGTCAACATCGACAAAAAGAACCGTCTGCATCCCTTCTATATCGTTTACCTTCGCAACGACGGCTCAGTGGTGGTCAACCATCTTTCCCCCAAGGAGCTACTTGATAAGTTCCGCAGCCTCTGCAGGGGAAAGAACATGCCTCAAACCGCTTTGTGCCGCGAGTTCAACAAGGAAACTCGTGATGGTCTAAAGATGGCGCACTACTCCAAGCTGCTGGGCGATGCTATCAACAGCATCATCACTGTGAAGGAAAACAGCGACATCGACAGCTTCCTCGAAGGCGTTCAGGGCGAGCTGTTCACAAAGGAAATCAAAGGTCTTGATGATTTCGAGCTAATCGACTTCTTAGTCGTAAAATAGGAGGTGCTTATGTTAGGACTGCCAAAGACCACAGAGATAGCGAAGCAACTTCCCAAGAAGGCCATCTTCACGAAGTTTGAGTTGAAGCCCGCCCAACGCGACCGCTTCGATGCCGACATTAGCCGTATTGACATCGTGAACATGGTCTCGCCCAACACGGTGCCCGGCTTGAAGGAAGGTGAGCGTGTCAAGGAGTTTTATGTATTGCTCGTGTCGCTGAAGCAAGAGGAATATGATGAGAAAAACATCATGTTGCTCTCCAAGCTAATCAAGCAACACATGGTTTTCGCTTTGGCTTATCAAGACAGGGTACGCCTGGCAGTCGTACACGAAAAGCTTTTTTTCACCGACTGGGAGCCATTGGCCAATGCCTTGCTGCCCCTGATGGGCTTCGACATGGATAAGGTTTGGGAAAATCTGGTGATGGCCATTGGCCACTTCGAGGTAATGGAAGGTGTGACTATCGAGGAGCAGATAACCATCGATGGTGAAAAACAGAAAGTCATCAAGCAGATTGAAACGCTTGAAAAGAAGGGGCGTGCAGAAAAACAGCCTCGAAGGAAATATGAATTGTATCAGCAATTATGCGAGTTGAAGGGGATTTTGAAGAAAAATCATTGATTAATTCCTTTTCGAGAATTTTTTTGCTAAATTTGTAATAATTATACAAAAAATCCTATTATTTTTGCTGATATTTCAAATATTATTTCTATTTTTGTAACAAAATAACAAAAACACACAAAAATGATACGAGAATTTTGGGTTGAGAATTTTCTTTCAATAAAAACCCGACAAATAGTAAATTTTGAAACCAAAAACAAAGAAGACGAATGGGCTTCTGTGGATTGCGGTGGTGACAAGCGTGTAAACAAGTTGGCTGTGATTTATGGAGCAAATGCTTCTGGGAAATCCAACCTTCTTTTTGCTATTCAAAATGTATTTGAATTGCTGTTCCTTTCACAAAGTAAAAGAACGTCAATGGTTCATTCGAGAAAACCTTTTGCTTTATGTCCCGAAAAACCAACGAGGATGTACGTTTCATTTTATGCTTCGGGGGTTAGATATGATTATGAGATTGAATATAATCAGGAACATATCATTTCGGAAAAAATGGACTGGTATCCTAATAAGTCAAAAATATTGTTTTATGAAAGACATTTAGTATCTGATGAATCACAAGTGGAGCTGAAATTTGGTCCAAGTTTGGGTATTTCATCCAAAACAAAGGATGTCTTCTTGCAAAATACGCTCAATAATCATTCGGTATTGTCCACCTTTGAAAAAACATCTTTTGAACCAGATGCCAAACCTATCGCAGATTTATACAGGTGGATGGCTTTGTATATGCACGAGGTTAATGTCATACAGTCACCGATTATTCGTATGATGAAAAAGGTTGAAGCAGATGAGAAGTTAAAGCACTTTTTCTTGCAATTATTGAACAAGGCTGATTTTAACATTGTGGGTTTTCATACGGAAACGATCACAGAGAAAGTCCCTGTTAACCAATTATCTTTGCTTGACGAGTCGGTCAATGCTCTTGAAGATGGTATGGCACAGGTTCAGAAGACAAAATTGTATTTTGAACATGGCGCAGGGAGGGATAGTTTTATAATGGAATTGAATTCGGAATCCCAAGGAACAAAAAAAATGATTTCCAATTTATTCGTATTATATAAAGCGATTACAGAAAATCATATTTTTCTTTTGGATGAAATAGACTCGGAATTACATGATGATTTGTTGTTATTCTATTTGAACACATTTGTCATGAATTCCAATGGCTCTCAATTGATATTTACAACTCAGGAAATGTCACTTTTGCACGAAGATTTGTTGAATGGCCACAGAGATTTCGTGTTCTTTACAGAAAAGAATCGGGGAGGTGCCTATTCTGAATATACACGTGCTGATGGCTATGGCCTCCATAAGAACTTGTCTTTGTATAATTCATACAAAGCTGGTCGTTTGGGTGCGCTGCCTCAATTAGGTTCACCTTTGTTATACTTGGAAAACGATGAAGAAGATTAAGGATTCCATAACGGTAATAGGCGAGGGTATAACGGAATACTATTATTTCAATTCATTGAAAGACGATTTCCGTCAACTCAATATCAAGCCTGCCTATCCCAAACATTCCTCGGGATTGGACTATCTTGAACAGGAAATCGACAAATCGATTGATGCAGGTTATTCATTGATAATCTGTGTCATTGACATGGATAACAAAAAAGACGGAAAAGAGAAGGAGGAGTATATCAAGTTCAAGAATCGTTTGTCGGGAGTTCATTTTACCAAGAAACCAAGGGTCAAATATGAAATACGATTCATTGAGAATGAACGTTGTGCCGAGATCTTTTTCTTGTTCTATTTTGCTTACAAATCGCGTTGTTTCCAAAATCAACCAGAGTTGCTTGACGAGTTGAACAAGTATTGCAAGTACGAGAAGACTGAGAAGTTTTTTATGAAACACTCACTTCATCAGTATTTCGAGAAAACGGGAGGTGATTTAAAGAAAGCTCTTTGCAACGCGGCGAGATCCATGAAAGAAAAAGAGGAAACGGACAGAGATTACACATATTCCCAAATGGCTGAGTTGTTTGAGGCATTAGGAATTAAACCTGAATAAGTATGGAAAAACTAAATTATAATGAACAACTCAACAATAGTTATTTCTAATGATCATTAGATTTATTAAATATAACAGATTAGTATATAAAATAGTAATAAGAAAAGCAAATTAAATATGAAAGATAACATTGATTCTAAAAGTATCGGTAACCGGAAGTTTGTAATAGAACTTCGATTTGACCATAAAGTTACACTTTCAGATAAAAAAGGTGCAATTATTGAAAACATTAAGGCATTGGGTATTTTCGTTCCGCTCCATTGGGAAATAGGGGTTGCCAATGCTACGATTTGGGATGGAGAAAAAAAAGAAAATGCAAGAAATATCGTAATAATAGAATTAAACAGGCTTTGTTATATAAGTAGTAAAATAGATTCGGTAGACTGTTTCTACAGTAATTTTTCAAAAATCTATGATTGCGTTGAGAATGAATTGGGTGATTTTAACATCCGTCGAATTGGGTGTAGAATTCAAGGAACTTATAAAACAAAGTCGGCAGATTTTGATACCATAATTGAAAAAATAAAGAAAGGTTTTCCAAGCCAATTTTATCTTCAGGATTTTCCTGCTACAGATTTGCTTTTTCAACTAAATTACAAAAATGGCATGTATAACGTGGGACCTGTAAAAGAGGACAAAGATGCATTTATAGAGCAGAATTTTGCGGAATCATATCGAATAAAGCATGTTGGAATAGCAATAGATACAGATAACTATTTGACAAATGAAAAAGAACCGATCAACGACAAGTCACTAATCAAAGACACTTACATTTTGTCGTTGTCTGTTGAAAAGCAATTGTTTGAGAATCTAAAAGAGTTGTAATTATGGGAGGGAAGAAGAAAAAACAAGTTTCAAAACATCCTCCGATTATTCCGAATCAAGAGGATTATGATTTGAAACGCAGTTTCTCTAGACTTAATCGCTTTCGTAGTTCAAATTATTATCAAACTAGAGGAGATGAAGAATTAGAAGAAAGGTATTATCCACCTGTTGATAGTAGTTATTCTCAAGAAAAAGAATACAATGCTGTTACTAATCAAATTGGGGATACATATTTTCGTTTGGAAGATAAAATCAGTGCTTTGTCTGATAAAAATGATGCTGCACATGATAGTTTGAGAAAAGAATTGGAAGGGAAAATTGAAAAGGTCAAAACGGATATTGAACAACAAAGCAAAGACAAAAAAGAAAATAAGAGGTGGATAATAGGCATTGTTATAACTATAATAATTGCTATTATTGGTTATTTTGTTTTGCCTTATCAGAAGTCAAATAAAAATCAGCATGAAATAATAAAAATACAAACGACTATTGATGAAAACATCAAGCCATCCATCGAAAAAAATTCAAATGCAATAGAAAAGAATGCTTTAGAAATCAAAAACCAGGCGGAAAAACTGATTCAAATTCAAAGTCAACAAAAGAAAAAATAGGTCTTGCTATTCTTAAACAAAAGAGCATAATAATATGAATAAACTTACCATGCAAACCACCAACCAGGTGGACGAAAACATAAAGAAGATTGCCGAACTCTTCCCCAACTGCCTCACCGAGCGCCTCGACGAGAACGGGAAACCTGAAGCGGCCATCGACTTCGACATGCTTCGGCAGGAACTCTCGAAGGACATTGTGGAAGGACCGGAGGAACGCTACCAGTTCACCTGGCCCGACAAGCGCAACGCTATCCGGCTGGCCAACGCGCCGACCACCGACACGCTGCGCCCCTGCCGCGAGGAGAGCGTCGATTTCGACAACACGCAGAACCTCTACATTGAGGGTGACAACCTCGAAGTGCTGAAACTGCTGCGCGAGAACTACCTCGGCAAGGTGAAGATGATTTACATTGACCCGCCCTACAACACGGGCAACGACTTCGTGTATAACGACGACTTCGCCCAGACCGCCGGTGACTATGTACACAACAGCGGGCAGGAGGATGAGGAGGGCAACCGCCTCGTGGCCAACACCGAGAGCAACGGCCGCTTTCACACCGACTGGCTCAACATGATTTATCCGCGCCTGAAAGTGGCCAAAGACTTGCTGAGCGAGGATGGGGTGATTTTTATTTCGATTGATGATCACGAAGTGGATGATTTGAAAAAAATGTGCAGTGAAATATTTGGTGAGGGAAATTTTATTGGATGTGCAGGACGAATTACCAAGAAAGCAAACAACCAAGGAGATTATTGGGCTCCCAATTTCGATTACATATTAACTTTTGCAAGGAACAAAAATATATGCCCTGCATTTAAAGGAGGACAGAATGAAAAGTCTTATAATTATATTGAAGAAGAAGGTCCAAGAAAAGGAGAACGATATCAGCTTGTAAGACTTTATATGTCAAATCTTGATCCAATGCGAGGTTGTACCAATCAGAGATATTATATTGAATGTCCTGACGGATCTTTTATTATCCCTCCAGGTGAAAATTACCCCGATACAATATATGACGGTTCTTTTGTCGTTCCACAAAGTGGAAAAGATAAAATATGGCGATGGTCATATCAGTCCTATTTGGAAAAGAAAGATCAAATTGTGCTTAAGCAATGCAAGTCATCAAATGTAGTTGGAGCAAATGGTGCTAATACGAAATGGAATGCTTTTACGAAGACATATCTTAATGATGTAATTGAGAAATCTACGGCAACACCTAATAGTTTTATCGAAGACCACATCAATCAGATTGCCACACATGAATTAAACGACTTAGGAATTCCATTCTCATTCCCTAAGCCAACAACCTTAATTATGTATTTGGCTAGTATATTACCAATAAAATCAAATGAAATTATTCTTGATTTCTTTTCTGGTTCAGCATCAACAGGACATGCAGTAATGAAATATAATGTTGATAATAGTTGTAATGCCAAGTTTATCTGTGTCCAGTTACCTGAACTCATAGACAAAGGAACAGATGCTTACAAAGCTGGCTACAAAAACATTTGCGAGATTGGCAAGGAGCGTATTCGTCGGGCTGGAAAGAAGATCCTTGAAGAACAGCAGGCAAAGCAAGCGGATCTGTTCAGTGGTGAGCAGAAGCCGTTGGACATCGGTTTCCGCGTGCTCAAACTCGACAGTTCCAATATGCAGGATGTGTATTACTCACCCGAGCAGTTCAACGAGAACCTGCTTTTCGAGGACAACATCAAGCCTGACCGCACCGACGAGGACCTGCTCTTCCAAGCCATGATAGAGCTTGGCATCGAGCTTTCGGCCAAGATAGAGCAACGCGAAATCGCCGGCAAGACCGTCTGGAGCGTCGCAGAGGGCTACCTCATGGCCTGCTTCGACAAGGACGTGAACGAGACCACCATCACCGAAATCGCCCGCCAGCATCCCTACTACTTCGTCCTCCGCGACAGCAGCCTCGCCACAGACAACGTAGCGGACAACTTCGAGCAGATTTGGGAGGAGTATTCGAAAGAAACGGTAAGGAGAATCATATAATACGTGAAAACATACGCTTATGAAACTCAAATATTTAGCAATAGGATTAATAATGCTGTTATGCTTGACTGTATTTGGGCAGCAAAAGAATACTGTGCCCATGTCGGTGCAGCCTCAAAAGACAGAAATGCAGGTTTTGGAGGGAACTGTTTCGCAGTTGCAAGCTGAGAATCAGGCTATGCAGAAGCAATTGGAGAGGATGGAGAAAGAAATTGAGTTATGTCGAGAGGATGTTCGACACAAAGAATCAACAATTAATGATAATCAAGGCCACTGGTTAACAATTCTAAGCATCGTGATTGGAGCAATTGTTACGATTCTTGGTGTCGGTCTTGGTGTCATTGCTCCATTGGTTTTGAATGCTCGGAACGATAAAAGGTTAAGAGAAAACATTGATAATATGCGGACCGAACTTAAGAAACAGATAGAGTCAGCTCAACAAGATGCACAATCTGCCAAGAATTCTTTGGACGAAATAAATGTATTAAAAAAGGATGTTAATAATATTAAGAATGAAATAGATAAAAGTAAGAAAACTGCAGAGAGGGCTGCAAAAAGAGCCCTCGCTAACAGAATGATTACACAGGCTTTATCTGAAAAGAATTTGTCGAAATCAATTGAGCTTTATACCAAAGCCCTTCAGCTTGAACCTGATAGTGACGTTATTTATAATAACAGAGGCGTTGCTTATATTCAAATGGGAGAAAAAAAGAAAGCATTTGAGGATTTCAGTAAAGCAATTGAAATTAATCCCAAAGATCCATTGTTGCATTTTAATAGAGGTAGTTTGCAAGAGGAGCTAAATGATTATAATGGAGCAATGGAGGATTATAATAATGCTATTGCTTTGTCTCCTGAATATTTTGATGCGATTTGTCATAGGGGTAACTTGAGACGATTATTGAAGGATAGAATTGGAGCAATGGAGGATTTGAATAAGTCAATAATAATAAATCCCAAATCACCAGAAGCTTTCTGTAATAGGGGTATATTAAAAAGAGAAAATGGAGATATTAATGGTGCATTGGTTGACTATAACAAAGCCATAGAATTAGATCCAACATTCTATGGTGCATACTTTAATAGAGGGAACCTTAAAGAGGCCTATGATGTGAATGGCGCTATAGCAGATTATAGTATTGCAATAGAAATAAATCCCAATTTTATTGATGCATATTGCAATAGAGGAACTCTTAAAAAAAGGAAAAAAGATTATGATGGAGCAGAAAAGGATTATAATAAGGCAATAGAAATCAATAATCATAATGCCTTTTTATTTCATCTAAGATCTCTACTGTATCAACATATTGGGGAAACGAGAAAAGCATTGGCAGATATCAATAAAGCAATAGAATTAGAGCCTAATAATGCGTCTTTGTTAAATGGTCGTGCAGATTTGCTATTATATATGGGAGAGTTAGAAAAAGCACAAATGGATTCAAATTCGGCAATTGAGATAGATTCAGGATGCTTTATGTATTATGTTACAAGAGGTGAGATATATTTGGCAATGGCGAAGCCTAGTGTGGCAATTGTTGATTTAAATCGTGCTTTATCATTGAAAGCAGATGTTAAAGAAGCGTATGAAAATCGTGCAAAATGTTATAAAAAACTAGCGGAAGACGAGGAAGACCCATCGAAGAAGAGTGAGTTGATTGCCAAAGCAGAAGCCGATGAAAAGAAAGCAAAATCATTAGGAGACGAATAATGAAATTCAAATTTATAATACAGCAATACCAGACCGATGCGGTGGAAAGATAAGAATAATCATATAATTTGTAAAAACATACGTTTATGAGACTAAAATATTTAGCAATAGGAATAATGATGCTGTTCTGCTTGAATGTATTTGGACAGCAAGTACAAAAAGAATCTGCACCGAAAAAAGATGCTCGGATGGAGATTATGCAAAATATTCAATCAAAAATAGAAACTCAAAATGAGGTAATTTTGCAGTTGCAGACTGATAATGAAAACATGCGAAGTCATCTGTGTGATTTGGAAAAGGAAGTTGATTATTATAGGGGGGATGTACGTGCTATAGCTTCAGATTTAACTGGAAAGATGTCTCAATGGTTGGCAGTTTTAAGTATCATAATGGTGATTCTTGGTGTCGTTGTCCCTTATATTCTCAATTCAAATAAAGAGAAAGTTTTTGAGAAAATGCTGAAAGATATTAAAGAACAAGCAAATAAGGCTGAAGAAGCGCTAAATGCCACTAAAGAATTAAAAACTCAAATATCAGCTGTTGAAGCAAAGGTCAACAATAGTATCATTGCAGCTGAACAATCGGCAAAAGAAGCTAAAGTTAGTCAATTATTTGCTCAAGCATCGGCAGAAATGGATAAGCAAAAAGCGATTGAATTATATACAGAGGTTATAAAATTGGCTCCTGATGTTGATGCCTATAACAATAGAGGAGCATTAAAATGTCTAATCTCAAATTATATTGGTGCCCTTGATGATTTTAATAAAGCTATAGAATTGGATCCTAATTATGCATCAGCATATAACAATAAAGCTTATACTTTGATGCAAATGGGTGAATTAAATAAAGCATTAGATTGTGTTAATGACTCATTAGCAATAGATAATAATAATTTCGCATACTGGGATACGAAAGGTGAAGTTTTAATGAATTTGGGAATGTTTTCAGAAGCTATTAAATCGTACACAAAAGCATTGTCAATAAATGAAAAATTCAAGCCATCATACCAAAATCGTGCCAAATGTTATAGGAAGCTAGCAGAAACGGAAGAAGACTCAATAAAGAAATCTGAATTAATAGCTAAAGCGGAAGCTGATGAAGAAAAAGCTAAATCATTAAGAGACAAATAATGAAATTCAAATTCAAAATACAACAATACCAGACCGATGCGGTGGAAAGCACGGTGAGTGTGTTCGCAGGGCAACCTTCGAAGACCAATGCGCAGTACCGCCGCGACTTAGGCAAGCAGAAACAGCAACTGAAAGCCGAGTTTGAGGAGGACTATGTAGGTTACCGCAATGCCGATGTGGAACTCAACGCCAGCCAGCTGTTGGAGAACATCCATTATCAGCAGGTGCAGAACGACATTCCGCTGAGCAAGTCCTTAGCGGCCACCAACGGTCTCGGTGCATGTTCCTTGGATGTGGAGATGGAGACGGGCACGGGCAAGACCTACGTCTATATCAAGACCATGTTCGAGATGAACAAACGCTTCGGCTGGTCGAAGTTCATCGTGGTGGTGCCCAGCATCGCCATCCGCGAAGGAGTCTATAAGAGCTTCACCATGCTGGAGGAGCATTTCATGGAACTCTATGGCAAGAAAGCCCGCTATTTCATCTACAACAGTGCTAACCTCACCCAAATCGACTCGTTCAGCAGCGATGCCAGCATCAACGTGATGATTATCAATGTGCAGGCGTTCAACACCTCGTTCAAGGAAGGCGCGGCCAACAAGGAGGCGCGTATCATTTACTCCAAGCGCGACGATTTCCAAAGCCGTCGTCCCATCGACGTGATTGCCGCCAACCGTCCCATCATCATTATGGACGAGCCGCAGAAAATGGAAGGCGAAGCCACGCAAAAGGCCTTGAAGAACTTCAAGCCGCTGTTTGTGCTCAACTATTCAGCCACCCATAAGACCTCGCACAACTGCATCTACGCCCTCGATGCTTACGACGCCTACAAGCAACGCTTGGTGAAGAAAATCCAGGTGAAGGGCATCACGGTGCAGAATCTGTTGGGCACGCAAAGCTACATCTACTTCGATAGCATCATCCTTTCCAAGAACCATGCGCCCGTGGTCAGGCTTGAAATAGAGGTGAAAGGTGCAGCCGCCACCCGCCGACAACTCTGCAAGTGCGAACAAGGTGACTCGCTGTTTGCCGTTTCGCAACTTCCTGCCTACAAGGATTTTGTCATCACTGAAATCAATCCGCTGACCAACACCATTTATTTCCAAAACGGCAAGCACCTGCGTCAGGGCGAGGTGATGGGTGATGTTAGTGAGAAAGCCATCCAGCTGATACAGATTCGGGAAACCATCAAGTCGCATTTTGAGAAAGAGAGAGCCTTGTTCCAGCAGGGCATCAAAACCCTTTCGCTGTTCTTCATTGACGAGGTGGCCAACTATAAAAGCTATGACGCGGACGGAAACGAGGTGCAAGGTCCGCTGTGGAAGATGTTTGAGGATGAATACAATCGCTATCTGAACGAAAACTTGACGCTGTTTGAGGACGATTATCAAAAATACCTGCGCCGTTTTACCGCTGCACAAGTACACAACGGCTATTTCTCCATCGACAAGAAAGGCCATTCGATTGATAGTGAGGTGAAACGCGGGAAGGACACATCGGACGACATTTCTGCTTACGACTTGATTCTGAAAAACAAGGAACGCCTGTTGAGTTTTGATGAGCCAACACGATTCATTTTCTCCCACTCCGCCTTGCGCGAAGGTTGGGACAACCCCAATGTGTTCCAAATCTGCACCTTGCGTCACGCCAACTCCAGCACCGCCAAACGGCAGGAGGTCGGTCGTGGTTTGCGAATCTGTGTCGATAACGACGGCAACCGCATGGACAAGGAACGCTTGGGTGATGCCGTTCACGACACCAACAAACTGACCGTCATCGCCAACGAGAACTACAGTTCTTTTGTTGATGCTTTGCAGAAGGAAACCAAAGACACTTTGCGCGAACGTCCGACACAAGCCACGGTCGATTATTTCAAAGGGGTTACCGTCAAAGTGGGCGAGGAGAAACACACCATTTCGGAGCAGGAGGCTGCCAGTATTGTCAGTTATTTGTACGACAACGACTATATCGACGAAAAGGGCAATATTCTGCAAGACTATCATACCGATATGGAGAAGGGTACTTTGGCTCCGATGAGCAAAAAACTGCAACCCATTGAAGAGCAGGTGCACAAACTGATTCAGAGTATCTTTGACCCAGCAGCTTTTGACGATATGGTGGAAGATGCCAACGGCAAGGCTGAAGTGGTGAACGAGCGTTTGAACGACAATGCCGAGAAGAAGGAATTCAAGGCCTTGTGGAACGAAATCAACCACCGCTATGTCTATACGGTGCATTACAACAGTGAGGAACTGATTCAGAAAGCCATAGTTGCCATCAACAGCGAGTTGAGTGTCACGCAGTTGAAGTATGTAGTGACCACAGGCACGCAAGGCACTGACGACTTGGACTTCACTGGCGAACAGAGCACTCGGACAAAGGAGATGCGTGATGTGTCAACCAGCAATGTGCCCTATGACTTGGTGGGTGACATCGCCAAAGCAGCCACGCTGACCCGCCGCACGGTCACTCGCATTCTGAAGGGCATTCAGCGGTCGAAGCTGTACATGTTCAAGAACAACCCCGAAGAGTTCATCCGCAAGGTAAGCCATATCATCCGCGAGCAGAAAGCCACGATGATTGTGGAACACATCAGCTACAACCGTACGGAAAACCAATACGATTCCGACATCTTCACCAAGGAGAAGAGCCGGCAAACGGTGGATAAGGCCTACGAGGCCAAGAAGCACATTTTGGATTATGTCTTCCCCGACAGCCAAGGCGAGCGCACTTTTGCCGAAGACTTGGACAAAGCTGATGAAGTGTGCGTCTATGCCAAATTGCCGAGGTCGTTCCAAATCCCGACACCTGTAGGCAACTATGCTCCCGACTGGGCCATCGCCTTCAACGACAACATGGGCGTCAAGCATGTGTTCTTCATCGCCGAAACCAAAGGCTCGATGGATTCCATGCAGTTGAAAGGCGTGGAAAAAGCGAAGATTGACTGTGCCAAGAAGTTGTTCAACAACTTATCCACATCCCATGTCCGTTACCACGAAGTTGATAGTTACCAAACAATGCTGGATATAATGAAGAGGATGGAGTAAAACCATTAACAAAAAAAACAGAAAACTTAGTGAAAAGGAGCAAAGACGCCTGGCCGCTTTTGAAGCGACTTGCGAGCAATACCTGCAATATGGCTACAAACACCGAGGTCTTCATTTATGACCACCACACACAAGCTGGGTCAGTGATCTTCGAAAAGTAAAATCCGCCCAAAAAACCTTTGAAACGGAAAAAACCAGCCCTCAAACCACCCTGCCCTTTCAAAAAAACTTGTTATCTTTGTAGCTTCGATTTTTAAGTTACAAACGATATGTTTTTTAAAAGACTGTTTTTTTTGACGGCATGGACGCTGCTGTGGTTTCTCCCCTCCCATGCCCAAAGCGTTGAAATCCGCGCCCTCCTCACCCTCAATAACGGCGAGGAACAACTTTATGTCCTCTCCGAAAACGACCAGCTCGCCTTCGAAGGGCAAGAAACCTTGGTTATCACCACTCAAGGTCTGACCCATCGGATTAGCATTGATGACATCCGTAAAATCGAGTTTGTCGATCTTACAGGCACGAATGAAGCCCAAACTGGCGGGCCTTTCTTCTACCCCAATCCAGTAGAGAAATACGTCGCCATCGGCAACCTTGAGAACCCGCAGAACGTCCGCGTCTATTCCCTTGAAGGCCGTCTGCTTTTTGAAAAGCAAGTCAGCGCCAACGAGCCCATCGACCTTGGCAACCTACCTTCAGGACTGTATATCCTCAGAATCCTTGACAAGAACCTTAAACTGTTGAAGCTATGAGAAGAGCAGCATTCATCTTGGCATGTCTGATGCTCAGCCTCGGACTCCAAGCACAAGAAAAGACCATCATCCTCCACAGCAACGGCAGTGTCTTGTACGAGACGCCTGTGAGCAATATCGGAGGCATCAATTTCATCACCAGTCCTGCTTCAGTGGTATTCAACAATAATGCCGGGGGCATCTTGAACTCCTTCCCTGTCTCCTCCATCGACAGTGTCACTTTCGGCGAATACAACATCCCTGTAGGAGATATGGTGACAATCACATTCAACGGAAACGACGCCACCATTGACAACCCATTTGCCAACGATGGCGTGAGTGTCGAAAAAACGGGAGGCAACGTCACGGTATATTCCACAAAATATGGAGTGCCCTATTATGTCACAGGTTCTTCAACCAACGGCTCCCTGACTGTCAACAGCAACAGTGCCTTAAGCATGACGCTACATAACCTGACACTCACCAGCGGAAATACCGCTGCTGTCAATTTCGCTACAGTTTGTGAGGTTTCCCTGACAATTAGTGGCACAAACACATTGACTGACAACGCAAACAGCAGTGTCAACGGAGCACTGCATGCTGCTGGCAACCTCACCATTGGCGGTACAGGTTCGTTACGTATCACTGGCAACGCCAAACATGGCATCTTAGCCGACGGCAACCTCGTAGTCAACTCCGGAGAAATTGACATCTTGGATACCGACAGCGACGGCATCCACGGCAACAGCGCCTTGACTTGGAATGGAGGCACACTTAGCATCGCATCCGCAGGATCCGATGGTCTTGATATCTCAGGCAACATTTCCATCACGGAGGGCAACCTCACTATTAACAACAGCACAGAGAGCTCCAGAGGCATCAAGGTATCGGGCGTCTTCAATATGTCAGGCGGAAACCTCACCATCAACACTTCAGGCAATGATGGCAAGGGCATCAAGTGCGACAGCACCCTTGTCCTTGGAGGCGGTATTATCGAAGTCAATGTCTCTGGTGAAGGCTCCAATGGCATCTCCAGCGACAGACACATCTCCGTTGAAGGAGCCGATATCACCATCGTTTCCAGTTCATACGACGGCAAGTGTTTTAAGAGCGACAACACCTTCTCAATGAGTGCTGGAAGTATCAACCTCACTCATTCTGGTGACATCTCCAAGGGCATCAAGACCGTAGGCGAAGTCAACATCAGTGGCGGTACGGTCAACATCACCGCATCGGGCAGCACCGTGCTAGAAGTTGTGAACAACCAAAATGTTCCCGCCTACTGCACCGCCATCAAGAGCGACACTGACATCATTATTTCAGGTGGCACTTTTGAGATCGACCTTCCCACCACTAATCACGGGGGTAAGAGCATCAGTGCCGATGGCAACCTTACCATCACTGGAGGCGGTTTCACCATCGAAACCCACGGCAATGGAGCCGCCTACACCGTCTCGGGCAGCACCAAGGACTCCTACACTTCTTCCTGTCTCAAATCAGACGGCAGCATGGAGATTCTGGCTGGAACCTTCAACCTGACCAGCACAGGCACAGGTGGAAAGGGCATCAACGCTGGCGGTTCCATAAAATTAGGACAGGAAAACGCCAGCAATGACGATCTCATTTTGAACGTCACTACCAGCGGCGAGCGCATTACCGTCACATCGGGTGGCGGATGGCCAGGTCCTGGAGGTGGCGGAGGCGACTATGCCAACCCCAAAGCAATCAAGGCACAAGGCAACCTTACGATCAACAGCGGCACCCTCCGCGTCAATTGTACCCAGACCCAAAACGAAGGTGGCGAGTGCATCGAGAGCAAAGCTGTTCTGACCATCAATGGCGGTGACATTGAGGCCTACTCCAAGAAAGACGATGCCGTGAACGCCTCATCGAGGCTGGTCATCAACGGAGGTACCTATTACGCACACAGCGACGCTAATGACGGCACCGACTGCAACGGCCAAATGGAACTCAATGGTGGCTTCTGCATTTCCAACGGCGCGTCATCACCCGAGGAAGGCTTCGACTGCGACAACAACCAGTTCAAAATCACAGGAGGCACCCACATCGGAACAGGAGGCGGCACCAGCAACCCGACCACAAGTGTCTGCACCCAGCCCACCTTGAAAATCAACACGCAGCAGAACTACGCCATCCAAATCCTCAAATCCGACGGTACGGTGATCTGCACCTACAAATGTCCTGCCTTCACGGGTGGCGGCGGCGGTGGCTGGCCTGGCGGTGGTGGCAACAGCATGGTGATGTTGTTCACCGACCCTCAGCTCCAAACCGGTCAGACCTACACCGTCAAATACAACGGTACCATCAGCGGCGGCACCAACTGGAATGGTTACTACACGGGAAACGTTAGTTATTCCGGTGGCAGCCAGACCACTGTGAACGTCAACTCCATGGTTACCACCGTGAGCGCTGGAGGCGGTGGAGGATGGTGATCTTCAAGAATTAGTGATCAAGAAGTAATGATCAAGAATTAGAGAAATAGAGAATTCGGATATTTGAAAATCGCTTGCGATTTTCTCTCCAATTCTACAAAAACCAAAAACGGGAAAAACTCCATCCGATTTTTCTCTCATTCTCTAATTCTTGACAAAAAAATTAGTATCTTTGTAGCTTGAATATTTTAAATCAACTATCATGATCAGCTATAAAGAATTAGGCCTCGTGAACACCAGAGCGATGTTCGCCAAGGCAGTCGATGGCGGCTATGCCATCCCAGCATTCAACTTCAACAATATGGAACAGCTGCAAGCCATCATCATGGCGGCAGTGGAGACCAAGTCACCTGTCATCCTTCAAGTGTCGAAAGGCGCCCGCAACTACGCCAACCAGACCCTGCTACGCTACATGGCACAAGGTGCTGTGGAATATGCCAAGGAACTCGGTTGCGCCCATCCCGAGATTGTGCTGCATCTCGACCACGGCGACAGCTTCGAGCTCTGCAAGTCGTGCATCGACATGGGCTTCTCGTCGGTGATGATCGACGGCTCCGCCCTGCCTTACGACGAAAACGTAGCAGTGACCAAGAAGGTTGTTGAATACGCCCATCAGTACGATGTCACCGTGGAAGGCGAGCTCGGCGTGTTGGCCGGCGTGGAAGACGAAGTAGCCGCTGAAGAGAGCCATTACACCAAACCAGAGGAAGTCATCGACTTCGTGACCAAGACTGGCGTGGACAGCTTAGCCATCTCCATTGGAACCTCACACGGTGCCTACAAGTTCACCCCCGAACAATGCACTGTGGATCCCGCTACAGGTCGCCTCGTTCCTCCTCCGTTGGCATTCGACGTGCTTGAAGCCATCGAGAAGAAGCTTCCCGGCTTCCCCATCGTGCTTCACGGATCCAGCTCCGTGCCTCAGGAAGAGGTCGATACCATCAACAAGTACGGTGGCAGCCTGAAAGCCGCCGTGGGCATTCCTGAGGAGCAACTCCGCAAGGCTGCCAAGAGCGCGGTCTGCAAGATCAACATTGACAGCGACAGCCGCTTGGCCATGACCGCCGCCATCCGCAAGGCCTTCGCCGAGAAACCCGCCGAGTTCGACCCGCGCAAGTACCTCGGACCTGCCCGTGACAACATGAAGAAACTCTATATACATAAGATCGTGAATGTGTTAGGATCGAACGATAAATTATTGAATTGATGGATCCATTAAAAGCCATATCCCCCATCGACGGCAGATACCACAGCAAAACCGTCGAACTCAATGATTTCTTCTCCGAATTTGCCCTCATCCGCTACCGTGTGATGGTTGAGGTGGAGTATTTCATCGCCCTCTGCGAGATTCCATTACCACAACTGGAAGATTTTGAAGGCGACTACGAAGACCTTCGCGCCATATACGAAGAGTTCCAGACCGAGGATGCCGAAGAGATCAAAGAAATCGAAAAGACCACCAATCACGACGTAAAAGCGGTGGAATATTTCCTGAAACGCCAGTTCGACGAAATGGGGCTCGAGAAATGGAAAGAGTTCCTGCATTTCGGCTTGACCTCGCAAGATATCAACAACACCGCTGTGCCGCTTTCCATGATGGAAGCCCACAAGCTGGTGGTGAAGCCTGCCATCGAGGAAGTCATCGACAAGCTGAAAGGCATGGCTAAGGAGTGGCGCGACATCCCAATGCTAGCCAAAACCCATGGCCAGCCCGCCAGCCCCACCCACCTCGGCAAGGAGATCTATGTGTTCGTAGAACGCCTCAACGACCAGTTGCAAATGTTGAACAACGTGCCATTTACGGCTAAGTTCGGTGGTGCCACAGGTAACATGAACGCCCATAAGGTGGCCTATCCTGACATCGACTGGCCGGCCTTTGCCAAGAGTTTCGTAGAGAAGAGCCTCAAGCTGAAACGCCAGAAGACCACCACCCAGATTGAGCATTACGACTATATGGCCGCCTACTTCGATGCCCTGCGCCGGATCAACACCATCTTGATCGACCTGTCGCGCGACATCTGGATGTACGTCTCGATGGAATACTTCAAGCAGAAGATCAAGGCTGGTGAAGTCGGCTCGTCGGCAATGCCGCATAAGGTCAACCCCATCGACTTCGAGAACGCCGAAGGCAACCTCGGCATGGCCAACGCCGTGCTTACCTTCCTGAGCACCAAGCTGCCCATCAGCCGCTTGCAGCGCGACCTCACCGACTCTACCGTCACCCGCAACATCGGCGTGCCGATTGCCCATACGCTGATTGCGCTTAAGTCGCTGATGAAGGGCTTGGACAAACTCTTGCTTAACGAAGACAAGATCCGTCAAGACCTGCAACAAAACTACGCCGTGGTGGCCGAAGCCATCCAGACCATCCTGCGCCGCGAGGAAATCGAAGGTGCTTACGAGCTGTTGAAGGGCCTCACCCGTACCAACAAGCACATCGACAAGGCAGCCATTGACGAGTTCATCAAGGGCTTGCCCGTCAGCAAGGAGATCAAGATGGAGCTTATGGCGATCACCCCTGAGAACTATACTGGATATAACTATTGAGCATGAAGAAGAAACGCCCCTTTAACCGGCTATTGTCGTATGTGAAGCCATACTGGTTTTACATCTTCTTAAACCTGGTATTCAACCTGGTGGCGATTTTCTTCTCCCTGTTCTCGTTTGCCCTAGTGGTTCCTTTTCTGAACCTGCTTTTCCAGACCGATGCCATCGAAGCCGTAGCCCGACCCGAGTTTAGCTTCTCGTCTGATTACCTTATCAACTACCTGAACTATCAGATGAGCAACCTCATCATTGAGAACGGTCACGGCTATGCCTTGGCTTTCATCTGTGTCTTCCTACTCGTCACCTTCTTCTTTCGCAACCTCGGTCGTTTCTGTGCCTGCTTCTTCATGGCCAAAGCCAGAGTGGGCGCCATACAGGACCTTCGAAGCGATATCTACAAGAAAATCCTTATCCTTCCGCTCTCTTTCTACAGCAACCAGAGAAAAGGCGACATCATGGCCCGCATCACCACGGATGTACAAGAGGTGGAAGTATCCATTCTCAACTGGATTGAGATGTTGATCAAAGACCCGTTGACCATCATCTTTTACTTCGCTTTCATGGTAAGCTTAAGCCCCAAACTGACGTTGTTTGTGCTGGTGGTACTGCCTATTGCCGGTTTGCTTATTGGAAAAGTCGGCAAGGCGCTCAAGAAGCAGTCAAAAGAAAGCCAAAACAGGCTGGCTGGCATGATATCCACCATTGAGGAAAGCATCTCCGGACTACGAATTATCAAGGGTTTCAATGCCATCCGCTATTCTAAGGAGAAGTTCGACGAACAAAACGAGCAGTATTCAAAGACCTTGGTTGGGGTGCATCGCAAACGCGAGATGAGTTCCCCGATGAGCGAGTTCCTCTCGGCCATCGTGGTGATCATTGTGCTATGGTTCGGAGGAAAGCTGATTCTTGGCGGAGGAAGCAGCATCGGGGCTGCCGATTTCATCACTTACATCGTTGTGTTTTCCCAAATTATCTCCCCTGCAAAATCCTTCTCTCAGGGTTACTACAACATCCAAAAGGGCGTGGCTTCCGCTGAACGCATCTTTGACATCTTGGATGCAGACGAGGTGATTACCGAGAAAGAGAATGCGCTGGAGATCAAAGACTTCAACAACGAAATTGCATATCAAAATGTCAGTTTCCGTTACGGAAAAGACGACGTGCTGAAAGACATCAATCTGAAGATCCCCAAAGGAAAAGTCGTGGCACTCGTTGGAGAAAGTGGCGGCGGTAAGTCCACCTTGGTCGATCTGCTACCCAGGTTTTATGATGTCTGTGAAGGTGAGATTCTTATTGACGGTCACGACATTCGCGATTACAAGATCAGCGATTTAAGAGGCCTAATGGGTATCGTGACCCAGGAAACCATCCTTTTTAACGACACAGTATTCAACAACATTGCATTCGGCATGGAGAATGTGTCGAAAGACGCTGTTATTGAAGCCGCCAAGATTGCCAACGCTCATGAGTTCATCATGGAGATGGAACACGGCTATGACACTGCCATCGGCGATCGCGGCATGAACCTTTCTGGAGGACAACGGCAACGTCTCAGCATCGCACGCGCCGTGCTCAAGAATCCACCTATATTAATTTTAGACGAGGCAACCTCTTCGCTCGATACAGAGAGCGAACGTTTAGTACAGGATGCCTTGTCCAAAGTGATGAGCCAACGCACTTCCATCGTTATCGCTCACCGTCTCTCCACCATACAGCATGCCGATGAAATCGTGGTGCTCCAAAAAGGCAAGATCATCGAGCGAGGCCAACATGAAGAATTAATCGCCTTGAATGGTGTTTACAAGAAACTTACAGATTTACAATCGTTTAACTAAAATATAAAACTATGACAATTCAAGAATTACAGCCTAGTGGCATTTGGAAGAACTTCCACAGCCTGACGCAGATCCCGCGTCCATCGAAGAAAGAAGCCAAAGTAATTGCCTTTATGAAGCAATGGGGCGAGGACCATGGTCTGGAGACAATGGTGGATGAATGCGGCAACGTCATCATTCGCAAGCCAGCCACCCCAGGTATGGAAAACCGTAAGGGCGTTATCCTGCAGGCCCACCTTGACATGGTGCCTCAGAAGAACGACGGCAACCCACACGACTTTGAAAACGACCCCATCGAGACCCACATCGAAGATGGTTGGGTGAAAGCCAACGGCACCACCCTCGGCGCTGACGACGGTTTGGGCGCTGCCGCTGCCATGGCAGTACTCGAAGCCACCGACATCGAACACGGTCCCGTCGAGGCTCTCTTCACCATTGATGAGGAGACTGGCATGACAGGCGCCAATGCTCTGAAGCCCGGCGTTCTTCAAGGCGACATATTGCTCAACATGGACTCTGAGACCGAGGGTGAACTCTACGTGGGTTGCGCCGGCGGCGTCGATACCATCGGCACCTGGACTCCGAGATACGAGGATGTGCCGGCTGGCATGGTTGCTTACAAGCTCTTCGTGAAAGGTCTTAAGGGCGGACACTCTGGCATGGACATCAACCTCGGCCGTGCCAACGCCAACAAGGTGCTCAACACCATGATGTTGATGGCTGCTGAGAAATACGGTCTCCGCATGGCCTGCATCGATGGTGGCAGCCTCCGCAATGCCATCCCAAGAGAAGCCACAGCCATCGTCATCGTTCCTGAAGCAAAGAAAGCCGAATTCGAGGAATACGCCAAGGAATATGAAGAGATCGTGAAAGAAGAGTTCGAAGGCATCGAGCCTGAAATGGCTATCCTCTGTGAACCCGCCGAGATGCCCAAACAAGTCATCGACCTCACTACTCAAGACAATTTGTTCTGCGCCATCGCCCGTTATCCAAACGGCGTGATTGCCATGTCGAGCGACTTCGAAGGCACCGTAGAGACTTCTTCTAACCTCGCCACCATTAAGATGGACGAAGGCAAGATCGTCTGCGCCGCCCTTACCAGAAGCCTCGTCGATGCCGATAAGGACAAACTGGCCGCCCAGATCCGCAAAAACCTCACCGACAACGGCGCCGAAGCCTACTCCACAGGCGACTACCCGGGTTGGAAACCGAATATCAACTCCCCGATCCTCAACACCATGAAGGCTGTGTACCAGGAGAAGTTCGGCAAAGAGCCAAAGGTCATGGTCATCCATGCTGGATTGGAATGCGGCATCCTTGGCTCCAAGTACCCACATTGGGACATGGTGAGCTTCGGCCCGACTTTGGTTCACCCACACTCACCCGATGAAGCCCTGCTCATCGAAAGTGTGCAACCGTTCTGGGATTTCGTGGTTGAGACCTTGAAAAACATTCCATTGAAGGACATTGTAGCCTAAAATGAAATTTTTCAAAAAAATAGTTGCGTGAAAAGAAAAAATATGTAATTTTGCAGTCCCAAATCAAGGGGTATCTATTTTTTAGAAATAAACAAATACATATACGAAAATGAAACGCACTTTCCAACCATCGAACAGAAAACGCAGAAACAAACATGGTTTCAGAGAGAGAATGTCTACCGCCAACGGCCGCAAGGTCTTAGCTCGCAGAAGAGCCAAAGGTAGAAAGAAACTGACCGTTTCTGACGAATACTAAAATAAAGATATTAGAAGCCGTTTCTATTTCTTATTTAAGGTATGGACTGAAGGCGACCCAGTTATGGTGTCGCCTTCAGTTTTTTTTACAGAAGACAGGAGGAAGGAGCAAGAAACAAGAAGATTAATCGGGATTTATACATTGATAAATAACTTCTTCTCCTCGACGGGCTAGCCTCATCCTTTCTCTTTGCTCCTCTGGAAGTTCATAATAAAGCCTGTCCTCTACCACGGCAAAACCAGCTTTACGTAACACCTCACCATAATCACGACCAAACTGACGCACATGGTCGTATTGACCAAAGAGGCGTTCGCGTTCTTTAGGATCGGTCACTGAAGGATCCTCGAAAGTATCCACATCAGGATTGATTGGCACCAACAAAATCGCCCAACCTCCAGGCTTCAAGATTCGCTGAATCTCTTTAAAAGCCTTATTGGCATCACTCACATGCTCCAGCACATGGTTACAGATCACCACATCATAAGTATCGGATGGCTGGTCAATGGCCGTAACATCAAGATGCAGGTCGGCGATGGGCGAATCCAGATCAGCCGTGGTATAATCGAGGTTCTTCAACGCACGAAAACGTTTCAGATACGGTTGCTCTGGCGCAAAATGCAAGACTTTCAAAGGAGCAGTAAAGAAATCCGTTTTCTCTTTCAGAAACAACCACAGAAGTCTGTGGCGCTCCAAAGAAAGGCAGTTGGGGCACATCCTGTTATCCACAGCTTCGCCATAACCGTATGGCAGGAACTTGCGGAAATGCTTGCCGCAAACTGGACATTCCACCTTGTTACCCCAATAAAACGGACGAATCAGAAAACTGAAGAGGTAACTACACCGGATCAGGAACTGGCGGGGAAATATTTTGGTAAGCAATGAAATCAGCTTCTTCATCTTAACTCTATTAACGAAAGAATGGCCTCCACAAGTTTCGGCCAAGAAAATTTTTCCTTTTCCTTCAATAAGTTCATTCTAAATTCTTCGAATCTATCATTTTCATAGAAATCGACAAGCGCATTGGCGATACTGTGCATTTCGGGATACACGACATAGCCCACCTTGTCATTCGGGACTATCTCCCCCAACCCCCCAACATCGGTCACCAGTATGGGCTTCTCAAAATGGTAGGCAATCTGCGTCACCCCACTCTGGGTCGCTGACCTATAAGGCTGCGCCACAAGGTCGGCAGCGTTGAAATAATCCTTCACCTGTTCGTCGGGAATAAAGTGGTCGTGGATCACGACACGATCCTCCATCCCAAGTCCTGCAATCTCATCTATATATTGTTCCTTGGGCTCATAAAACTCACCAGCAACAAGCACCTTTACATTATATTTCTGCAACCTCTTGTTTGCAGCTGCCTCAATAAGCAAATCCAAACCCTTGTAAGGGCGTACCAATCCAAAGAAAAGCACATAGCGATACTGCGGATCAAGTCCCAAACGTTCCAAAGCTTGTTCACGAGGTTCTATCGGTCCATATTGGTCATAAACAGGATGCGGTGACCATGTCTTAGGCTTTTGGCACTTGTCGAGTTTGGCCACATCATCCAGAACCGCTTTAGAAAGAGTGACAAACCCATCCATTGACTTCACAAAACGAGGAGGCAACAATTTGTCAAGCAGGGATTTCTCATGCGGTATCATATTGTGCACCAAAGCAATACGCTTCACCCCTTTCAACCCTCTGGCAATCGCGCTGTAACACGGCGCAAAAAATGACATCCAATAGGCGAATACAGCCAAATCATAATGCTCCTTTCTGATACGACGAGCCACTTTTCTCCAATTGAGAGGATTGGTCGAGTTGATGCAACGTACAATGTTCAGATCTGAAGGAGCTGGTCCCTCGGCATATTGCGTTTTGCCAGGAAAGAGGAAGCCAGGATATTGCAAAGTGAATGTAAAGACATCAACTTCATAGCCCATGGAAAGAAATTCACGCGCCATCCGTTCATTGAAAGCAGCAATACCGCCACGGTAGGGATAGGCTGGACCTATCAATACCACTTTTTTCTTGCCCATATCCCAGTCACCTCCTTTTCACTTCGTTCCAAAAAACTTTTCTTCCAACATGAGGCACAGACAATGGTACACAGGCAGATGCAATTCCTGTATCTTGTATGTCTCAGTTTCAGGAACGCGGATACAAACATCGGCAAACTTCATCAATTTGTTCTCATTGGCGCCAGTGAGGCCTATCACTTTCAATCCTATAGCCTTGGCGTTAACAGCGGCGTAGAGCACGTTCTTGCTATTGCCGGAAGTAGATATTCCTAGAAAAGCATCTCCAGGTTTGCCATATCCGTTTACCTGTTGTGCAAACACCAGTTCAGGCACGACATCGTTCATAAACGCCGTCTGCAAAGAAGAATGGCCTGTCAGCGAGATCGCCGGCAAGGCTCCTTGTAAATGATCAGCCAAATCCTGTCCTAATTCAGGATCTATTTCCTTTAAGGCTGCAGCTTGGCTCCCATACACTCTCCGCTTCAACCTAAACTCCTTCATCAATTCCCCAACGATGTGCTCCGAATCCGAGGCAGAACCGCCATTGCCACATACCAGAAGCTTTCCTCCGTTTTGATAGGTGGCCTCCAATAGCTCGTATGCTTTTTTGATATCCTCCCTGCAAACTGCTAGTTTAGGATATCTTTCCACTAAGATTTGAATTTGTTCGTCCAAAGCAATTCATTTTAAGGCAAAAATACAAAAAAACAAAAAACAAAAATCAAAAAATCGTAAATTCGCAGCCTTAAAGCAAACTCATTTCGCCCTGATGAAAAGCAAATTCTTACAAGACAACAAAAAAGCGATAAGCATAGCAGCCTGCATCCTTGGCTTCGCATTGATCACCTTGGTTTATTTCTCTCCCATCCTTGAAGGAAAACGGATCAAGCAACACGACATTGAGATGTACAAAGGCATGTCGCAAGAGATCAACGAATTCCGGGAGAGCACCGGCGAGCAGACGTTATGGACCAATTCGATGTTTGGTGGCATGCCAGCATGGAATATCTCCGTAAAGAACAAAAGCAATCTGATGTCACCTTTGAACCAAGTTCTAAGTGCTGGTTTTCCACATCCCATTGGAGCTGTGTTTATCAGCATGTTGGGCTTTTTCATACTCTTGCTGGTATTGGGCTGCAGTGTCTGGATCAGCTTCATCGGCGCTTTGGCATACGGCTTGACGTCCTATTTGTTTATCATTTTAGGCGCGGGACACAACAGCAAAGCCATGGCCATGGCTTATATGGCGCCTGTCATTGCGGGCATACTGCTCATCTATAAAGGCAAATACCTATGGGGAAGCGTGTTGTCTGCGATAGCATTGGCTCTTGAAATACGAGCCGGGCACTTGCAGATCACCTATTATCTGCTCCTCATCGTCATCATCCTGATCATCGCCCAATTTATCAGCGACATCCGAGAGAAACAACTGGGACGGTTTTTCAAAGCTTCTGCCTGTCTGGTCATAGCTGCCATTATCGGAGTATTGACCTGCTCAACGACACTTTATGCAAATTATGAATTTGGCAAAGAGACCACCCGTGGGAAACCGATTCTGACACAAGATGCATCCAACCAAACCAAAGGGTTGGACCGTGATTACATCACCCAATGGAGCTACGGCAAAGGCGAGACATGGAGTCTGCTCATCCCTAACGCCAAAGGCGGCGCTTCGGCATATATCGGAAAGCAAAACCCAGCTATAGACAAAGCTGACAGACAATTCAGAGACAGCATTGCACAAAGCAACGCATATTGGGGTGACCAGCCAGGTACCAGCGGCCCCGTTTATGTCGGCGCCATTGTTGTGTTCCTTTTCGTCCTAGGCGCTTTGACTGTGAAAGGCAAGATGAAATGGGCGCTGCTCATTGCCACTGTCTTGTCCATCTTGCTCAGCTGGGGCAAAAACTTCATGGGATTCACCGACTTTTTCATCGATTATTTCCCCGGCTACAACAAATTCCGCGCAGTCTCCATGACTCTGGTAATTGCCGAGGTCACCATGCCCTTGCTTGGCTTCCTTGGCTTGGCCGAGATCCTCAGAAACCCCGAGGATTTCAAGAAAAACATCAAGAAGTTCTATATTGCCTTAGGCATCACTGCAGGATGCTGTCTGCTGTTTTATATCGCACCAAAGGCCTTCTTTAGCTTCCTGAGTCAAGGCGAAGCAAGTCAATTCGCACAACTTGCCTCAGGCAAGGATGGGGCTGTATATCAGTCTTTCGCCACCCAACTTGAAGATGTTCGTGTCGCCATCTTCCGTAAAGACGCCATCCGCAGCTTACTGTTCATCATTTTGGCCTTTGTTCCGATATTCCTATACGGGAAAGGCAAACTAAAAGCTGCGCCCACCTTCATCATCCTAGCTGCCTTGGTGATCGCCGACCAGTTCACGATCGACAAGCGCTATCTCAACAACGACAACTTTATCTCCAAGAAGCTGTTCGACAAACCCTTCACGGCCTCTGTAGCAGATCAAAATATCCTTAAAGACAAGTCTTTGGATTTCAGAGTCGTCAACCTGACCAAAGACGTATTCAACGATGCTAGCACTTCATATTTCCACAAATCCATAGGCGGCTATCACGGCGCAAAACTCCGTCGCTACCAAGATGTCATTTCCAGCTATCTCAGCCCCGAGATCCGGCAGTTCAGCGCCATCTTCAAAAACGTCGATTCGGCTTTAGCCCTCAAGTTAGCCATGCAGCAACAGCAGATGCTCAACATGCTGAACACCAAATACATCATCTTTGACCCCAATTCAGAGCCCCTAGTGAATCCATGTGCCTTTGGGAATGCCTGGATGGTGAACGACATCAAATGGGTGCAGACTCCTAATGAAGAATTTGCCGCATTGGCAAATACCGACTTGCTCAAAACGGCCATTGTCAACAAAGAATTTGAATCTCAGGTTGGCAATTGCTCTTCAGATGCCGACGGTCAAATCACCTTGACGGAGTATCAACCCAATAAACTCACATACCATTTCAATTCGACAAGCGACCAACTGGTGGTGTTTTCCGAGATCTGGAGCGACACAGGATGGAAGTTGTTTGTTGACGGCGAGGAAAAGCCCCTCATCAGAAGCAACTACCTGCTCAGAAGTGCCTTCATCCCTAGCGGCGACCACCAGATTGTGATGGAATATGCACCTAAAGTTTGGAAAGTAGGCAATGCCATCCAATTGGCAAGCTCGTCTATCCTAATCCTTGGACTGATTGGTGCCATTATCTTCAGTTTCAAAAAGAAAAAAGAGAAGGCATGAAACGGGTATTGATCATCACGTATTACTGGCCCCCATCAGGCGGAAGCGGCGTTCAGCGCTGGCTGAAAATGTCGAAATACCTGCCTGAATTTGGCTGGCAGCCCGTGATTTATACTGCAGAAGACGCAGAATATCCCGTTGAAGACCCTTCGCTGGAAAACGACATTTGTCCCGAAGCAGAAGTCATCCGACGACCCATTGTAGAGCCATATTCTTTCTATAAAAAGTTCTTGGGCATCAAGAAAGAGGAAAAAGTAAAAGCAGGTTTTATTGATGAGACTGGCAAGCAGAAAGGTTGGAAAGAACGGCTTTCTGTCTGGATCAGAGGCAACTTCTTCATTCCTGACGCCCGCTGTTGGTGGGTGAAGCCATCGGTAAGATACCTAAAGGCCTATTTGAAAGCTCATCCTGTTGATGCCATTATCAGCACAGGTCCGCCCCACTCCATGCACTTGATTGCCATGAAGCTGAAAGAAGCCCTTAACACCCCATGGATTGCAGATTTCCGGGACCCCTGGACAGAAATCGACTTCTACAAAGACCTGCATCTCACCCGTTGCGCAGACCGCAAGCACCACCGTCAGGAACACAAGGTGTTGGCAAGTGCAGACAAGGTGGTTGCCGTGGGTTGGAGCATGGCAGAAGGATTGAAAAAGCTGGGCGCCAACGACCCTGAAGTCATCCCCAACGGTTACGACTGGATCATCAGACACGGCAATGCCCCTACCCCTTTATCCTCTGATTTCACCCTCACCCATATAGGCATCATTGGAGCCAACCGCAATGAGCATCAGCTATGGCAAGCCTTAAAAGAATTGAAAGCAGCTGACAGCGAGTTTGCCAACAAACTAAAAATCAGACTTATCGGTCAGATTGACCAATCGGTAGCGCAGGCTATTGATTCTTGCGGATTAAATGACAATACAGCATTCATTCCCTATATTCCCCACGATCAAATCCAACAAGAGCAAGAATCCTCTCAAGTACTTTTGTTGCTCATCAACAACACGCCCAACGCCAAAGGCATCTTGACTGGAAAACTATTTGAATACCTGGCTTCGGGCCGTCCCATCCTATGCATTGGCCCTGAAGACGGCGACGCATCCCGAATCATCAGCGACACCCATGCTGGAACTACCGTCGATTTTGAAGACAAGGAGAAGATAAAAGAAGTCGTTATAAACCTATTTGAGCGTTATCGCAGCAACAATCTATTTCACGAGAGCCATATCGAAACTGAAAGCTATTCACGACATAATCTCACGAAAAGATATGTGGAATTAATAAACAAAATCGCAATATGAGCACATTGAAAGTCTGTCATTTAGCTTGCAAACACAAAATGAACGACATGCGCATCTTTGAGAAAGAATGCAAATCGTTGGCTCAAGCTGGATTTGATGTGACACTCATTGGTTTTGGAAGCACCAGCAACACCGAAGTTATTGATGGCGTTCGCTGTATTAGCCTATATTGTCCTATAAAAAACAATCTGGAACTGCTCCGGAAACGAAACAAGCTCATTTATAAAACCGCACTCCAACTTGACGCCCAGATATATCATCTTCACGAGCCCGAACTGCTCCCGGTCGGAAAGAAACTGAAGAAAAAAGGAAAGATCGTCATCTTCGACAGTCACGAGTTTTATGGTTGGCAACTGCACGACAACATACACAAAATCAAGATCATCAAAACCCCGGCCTCATTGATGAAAATCGTTGGGAATCAATATATGCGCTATGAAAAGCGAATATGCATGAAACTTGATGCAGTCATCCAAGTGTGCACCATGAACGGCATCGATTATTTCGCCAACCGTTGCCGTCGCTCTATTTTTATCCGCAATCTTCCCAATGCAGCTGACTACAAACGCAAAACTCCTCTTGATTTCTCACAATCCCCCAAGGTCGCAATGATAGGAGGTATTACCAAGGAGCGCGGTATTACCCAACTGGTGAAAGCCACACGCCAAGCAGGAGGAACTTTGTTGCTGGCGGGCGATTTTATTCCAAAGTCATACGAAACAGAGCTTCGTCTGATGGCTGAATTTGAATGCGTTGAATACAAAGGCTTTCTTGATAAAAGTGGCATGGTATCCTTACTGGAGCAAGCCAACATAGGGGCATCCACCTTGCTCAACCTTGGCCAATACAACAAAATTGACACTTTCCCGACCAAAGTCTTTGACTATATGTCAATGGAGTTGCCCGTCGTTATCTCCGACACCGAATACGCAAAAAAAATGAATGACAAATATCATTTTGGCATTTGCGTGAATCCCGATGACACCGCTAGCATAACAAAAGCCATCACCTGGCTAAAAGAGCACCCTGACCAAGCCGTTGAAATGGGCAGAAATGGTCGTAAAGCCATAGAAAACGAACTCAATTGGGAAAAAGAAAGCGAGAAATTAGTGGGTTTTTACAAAGAACTGCTATCTTAACCTAACGCTTTATAAGTCTATTCAACAAGTCATTCACTGATAACGAGACTTTCAACTTGTATATCGCTGTCAAGCCCAAAATGAGTAGCAGTACCGACTTCAAAGCACCGTCGATGAGCAATCCGTAGATAGGTTTGGCAAACAAACCGGCAAACCAATGTGAAAGTAACATCGTCCAGGCCCAATTGAGAGCAAACATGACAAGAATGACCACCAAAACCAGCATCATCTTTCCCGAAAACGGCTGCACGCCAATCTTCCACTTGATATAAGCAAGTAACAACAAGAAATAGACCAGATAGGACAACACATACGCCAGCGCTCCACCATTAATATCCCACTTCGGCACCAGCCATTCATTCAGTCCGATGGACATACCAGCCAACATAATAGTGAATACCAGTGAATAGTAATAGTATTTCGAATAGCTAAGCACGGTGGTTGTCACTGCCAATGTGGAATAGACAAGGCGCCCCAATGAAAGCATTAAAACTGCCCATTTGCCCATACGGTATATGTCACCGTTGGGAAGCAGTTCGAACAACAAGTCGATATTAATCCAGACCAACATAAACACAAAGGAACCGGCGATGAACTGATGAAGCGCCACATTCTTGCACAAGCCATCTGCCCGCTCAACATCCTGTTTAGCCATGGCATCGGAGATGTGCGGCCTTGAAATGGCACCCAGCGAACGGTACGGCATCTCAACAAGTGCCGCAATGTTGGTGGCAATAGTAAACACGCCTGCCAAATGAAATCCCGTCTTGCCCGCCACAAAAAACTTGCTCAGCATGGGGATGACATTACCTGCCAACGCAGCCGTTATCATAAATAAGGTGTAAAACAGGAAGTCCCTTCTCAGCTGCGGTTTGATATACTTCCATTCGATCTTGAACGACACCCGTTTCAATGACAACAGATATACAACATTGATCAAAGTCGCCAATCCGTAAAAGACGCAGAAGCCAATGATAACACCGTCAAAATCAATTACTTTATAATAATAAAGAAGATAAACCGCCAGTGTAGCCACTCTCAATCCAACCTCCCGAACAAATTTAGGCAGTACAATACGCAAAAGGAGATTGCTGTTGGTCTCAAAAACTGATATATACAGCATAAAGAAAGCCAACGGAATGACAAAGTTGACGTATTTGGAGAACAGTTCAGCTCCAACACCCGAGTCCTTGGTAAAGAAAGACACGATCGGGGTCTTCAGGACAAAAAAGGCCAGTAGGAAAAACGCAAAACCAATAAAAGGAACCAACAATGTCCAACCAAAAAAGCCATGATCCCGATGTTCTTCATCCTTAAAGAACGGGTAATAGCGCATGGCTGACGAGTTTGTACCCAGCTGCGCCAATCCTCCAAATAGCAAAGAGCATTGAAGCAAGATGTCAATCAGACCAATCTGCTCTGGCTGAAGGGCTTTTGTCTGAATAAAGAAGGTTGTGACAATACCAACCGCTACCCCGATATAGGTGGCAATGGTACCCTTGATGCTTTGGCGTGCTACAATACCCATGATCGATCAGCTTTCTTCGCCCAATTCCCGTTTCACAAAATCGATATAAGCATTGATCAACAGCTCGCTGTCCTTGTTATCCTCCTCAAGTTTCTCCACCAGCGTCTGTCTTTCCTCCATCTCCTTTTTCAGTTTTTCAATGGTATCGCCGCGTCTCGACTTTGTCCTTTCAAAAGTCTGGATCTGCTTACGAAGGGCATCAACCACTATCTCCCTTCTACGGGTTTTGTCCTCTTCAACGCTCAGTCTTTCAGCTTCCCGACGAATACCGGAATTCAGGTCGTTGCCCGCCAAAATCAAGATGGCCACAATCCAAATCCAAAGCAACAAGATAATGAGCGTACCGATGGATCCATAAAGCGCATTGTAACGCGAGAAGTTGGAAATATAAGTGTTAAAGCCCACCGTTCCCAACACAAACAACGTGGTGGCCAAAATCGTTCCAGGACTGAAGATGACAAACTCGCGGTATCGTTTTTCTTTCCTTGTCGGACGTCTCAGCTCTTTCCTATAATGCTCCTTGAATCTGACATTGCCGAAATAGTAGAGTAATGCAAGGCCAAAGCACAAAGCAAAGATGGCAATGAGCCAACGCAACACATTGAAAAGGACAAACAAGAACTTTCCTCGAGCAATGATGTCATGGGTAACCAGGAAGTGTAATCCAGTGCCGCCCAAAGAAATCAGCAGGATTGACAACACGATCAACACGCCGATGATGATGAGCATGAAAATGGCGAAGATACGCTGCAAAATCCAGTCCTTAAAGGTAAGTGTCTTGTCGTAGATATAATTGTTATAAACATTACGGAATCCATTGAAGAAGGCCACAATCCCCCCAGAACCGAATACCAAGCACAGGACGATACTGATGGAGAGCAAGCCATCGTGCGGCTGGTTCATGATGCCGTCGATGGTTTCCGTGACATAGTCAAGGGTACCCGATGGAATAAGGAAGTCCTTGATCAGCATCATCACCCTTTCATAAAGGTGAGGTATAGGGATATAAGGTATCAGGGTAAAGAAAAAAAGCAGCAGGGGAAAGAGTGCCACAAAAAAGTTGAATGCCACACCAGCGGCACGGTCAATGGTACGGCCTTTGGTAAACGACTTGATGAAGTCGCGAAGTACATCCAAAAGGGGCAGTTTCGTTCCTGGAAAATGAACAATTTTCAAAAAGTTGTCTTCCCTGGCATACCAGGTTCGAAACGCATCATATTTTCTTCTAATCCATGTCATATCATTTGCAAAAATAAAAAAAATGTAACTTTGCAATAAAAAAAGATGAACAATCAAGAAACCATCTCCCATGAAGGCATCGTCACGAAGATCACCGACGATGAGTTGGAAATCAAGATAGTGTCACAAAGTGCTTGTGCCGCCTGTCACGCCAAAAGCGCCTGTGGCATGGGAGAGCAGGCAGAAAAGATCCTCACGGTGCCTCGTCCGAAAGATCAAGACTTCTCTTTGATGCAGAAAGTCAACGTGACCATGGCCATCGGCCAAGGCAACAAAGCGGCTGTATTGGCATACCTCATTCCCATTGTCCTGCTTTTGGCTGTGCTATTCATCTGCCTTGGCGTCGGATTGAACGAAGGGCTATCTGCCCTCATCAGCATTGTCGTGTTGATTCCTTATTATACAATACTATACCTCCAACGTGATAAATTGAGGAAGCGTTTTGAGTATCGTATTGAATAAAATCTTATTTTTGCAAGTTATAAAAATTGGAAACTAACTAAAATTTTTCTACATAATGAGTAACACATTACTTATTTCATTATTGGTTCTCGGAATACTCGGAGCCGTTTTGGCCGTAGTGCTTTACATTGTGGCCCAACGGTTCAAGGTCGAGGAGAACCCTTTGATTGACGAGGCGGAGGCCTGTCTTCCTGGCGCCAACTGCGGCGGTTGCGGCTTTGCCGGATGCCGTGCACTGGCTGAGGCTTGTGTGAAGCAAGCTGCCGAGAAAGGCAACATTGACGGCCTTGCCTGCCCTGGCACCGACATGGGTAAGGTTGCTGCTGTTTTAGGCCTCACCGCTACTGCTTTCGAACCTAAGATTGCTGTGGTGCGCTGCAACGGCAGCTGCCAGAACTCACCTGCCAAAGTGCATTATGAAGGTGCTGAGATCTGCGCTTTCGCCAACACGTTGTATGCCGGTAAGGGCGGCTGCTCAAAAGGTTGCTTGGGCTTGGGCGACTGCGTGAAGAAGTGTAACTTCGGTGCCCTGCACATTGACAAAGAAACCGGTCTTCCTGTGGTTGACCCTGACAAGTGCGTCGGTTGCGGTGTCTGTGCCAAGACCTGCCCAAGAGGTATCATCGAGATCCGCCCAAGAGGCAAGAAGGACCGCCGCGTCTATGTCTGCTGCTCCAACACCGACAAAGGTGCTCTGGTCATCAAAAACTGCTCAGTGGGCTGCATCGGCTGCCAAAAGTGCTTGAAGGAATGCCCCTTCGAGGCTATCGAGATGAGAGGCAACCTCGCCTACATCGACCCTGCCAAGTGCAAGGCTTGCGGCAAATGCGCCAAGGTTTGCCCACGCGGTGCCATTCACACTGTCAACTTCCCTGCACCCAAACCCCAAACGGAACAACCAGCTGAAGCACCTAAAGTTGAACTTGAAAAACCCGTCACAGTATGAATCCTATAAAGACTTTCCATAAGGGCGGCGTCCATCCCGAGGAAAACAAATTCTCGGCCGACCAGCCCATACAAGACTTCCCGATGCCCAAGCAGATCATCGTCCCATTGGGACAATGTCTTGGCGCACCTGCCGAATGCATCGTCAACAAAGGTGACCGCGTACTGACTGGACAGCTTATCGGTACCGCCAAAGGCTTCATCTCTGCCAACGTCCACTCACCAGCCACCGGCACCGTAGCCAAGGTGGATGTGGTGATGGACCATACCGGATATTACAAACCCGCAGTCTTCATCGATCGTGAGGAAAACGACGAATGGGCTCCCGGCATCATCGTCACCGATGAATTGCTCACCGACATCAAACTCGACAGCAAAGCCATCATCGACAAAGTGAAAGAATGCGGCATCGTCGGCATGGGCGGCGCCACCTTCCCCACTCACGTCAAACTGATGGTTCCAGAAGGCAAGAAAGCCGAATACGTCATCATCAACGCCGCCGAATGCGAGCCATATCTCACCTGCGACTACCGTCTCCTTCTTGAAAAGACACAGGAATTCCTCATAGGCGTCAAGATCCTGATGAAAGCCGTTAACACCGACAAAGGTATCATTGGTATCGAGACCAACAAGATAAAAGCCATCGAGTTGCTTGACAAGACCATCAACGAACACCGCGACCTTTACGCTGGCATCGAGGTACAACCTCTGAAGACCAAATACCCGCAAGGCGGTGAAAAACAAATTATCAAAGCCATCACAGGCCGCGAAGTCCCGTCAGGCAAACTGCCTATCGAAACGGGTTGCGTCGTGGTCAACGTTGCCTCAACTTACGCTGTTTATGAGGCCGTTCAGAAGAACAAACCCTTGATTGACCGTATCGTCACCGTCACTGGCAAGTCCGTAAAAAAACCATCGAACTTCCGCTGTCGTTTCGGCGTGCCTGCCGACCTCCTCATTGAAGCTGCCGGCGGCCTCCCTGAGGACATCACCGACGTTATCAACGGCGGTCCCATGATGGGCAAATCCGTCTCCGTGACCAGCTTCCCCACCATGAAAGGCACCTCTGGCATCCTGCTGATGACGCTCCGCGAAGCTCAAGACCGTCGTCAGACCAACTGCATCCGCTGCGGCCGTTGCGCCAAAGCATGCCCAATGGGCTTGCAGCCTTTCCTGCTACACAAAGTAGCCAAACTGAACGACTTCGACGAGACCGAGAAGAACCATATCATGGACTGCATCGAATGCGGTTCCTGTGAGTTTACCTGCCCCGCCAATATTCCTCTTCTTGATTATATCCGTTATGGTAAAGCCAAAACTGGCGCCATTATCAAAGCAAGAAGTCAGAAATAGATAAATAAGAGATAAAAGATTAAAGTTTATGAATAATTACACAATATCAGGCTCGCCACACGTACATTCGACGGAGAACACGAGGAAAATCATGTACAGAGTCATCCTCGCATTGGTTCCCGCCCTGCTTGTGGCAATTTATTATTTCGGCTGGTATGCGTTGCGGTTGACCCTTGTCACGGTGGCCACCTGCATGCTGACCGAATGGCTCATTCAGAAATACCTTATCAAAGGCCCCTTGACCATCAACGACGGATCCGCTATCCTGACAGGTTTGCTGCTGGCTTTCAATGTGCCAGCCAACCTTCCCATCTGGATGGCCATCGTGGGTAGCGTCTTCGCCATCGGCGTTGGCAAGATGGCCTTCGGCGGCCTGGGCAAGAACCCATTCAACCCCGCATTGGTAGGCCGTGTCTTCATGCTTGTGTCATTCCCGACAGCCATGACCACTTGGCCCCAGGTGGCGCCCATCTTCAAGGCAGGCTTTTTCACGGATGCCGTAACGGGTCCCACTCCGCTCGGCCTTTTGAAAGAATCGGGAGCCACTTCACTCGACCACATGCAATTCGTTGACATGGTACTGGGCAACCGCGGCGGCGCCTTCGGTGAAGTATGCGCCATCGCCCTGCTCATCGGTGCCATCTACCTCATCGCCCGCAAGGTGATCGACATTGCCACCCCGCTGAGCATCTTGCTTACCGTGTTTGTGTTCACGGGCATCTTCTACCTTGTGGATCCCACCCAGTACATTGCCCCGTGGTACCATCTGGTTTATGGCGGTCTCATCCTCGGTGCCTTCTTCATGGCTACCGACATGGTGACCTCTCCCATGACCGTACGAGGCAAGATCCTGTTCGGTGTCGGCATCGGCTTGATCACCGTGGTGATACGTCTCTGGGGCGCTTACCCCGAAGGCGTGTCGTTCGCCATCCTGATCATGAACGCCTTCACGCCGCTCATCAACAAGGCCTTCAAGCCTCAAGTTTTCGGTGTCGTCAAACCTTCTAAAAAGTAATCGCCATGGCAAAGAAAAAAGAATCAACATTGATTAATATGCTTTTGGCGCTGTTCGTCATCACAGCAGTGTCAGGCGGCGTACTTGGACTGGTTTACGGCTTCACCAAGGATGCCATCGCCGAAGTGGACCAGAAGAAAAACGAGGCCGCCATCCAAGCCGTATTACCCTTGGAGGGTGACATCACCTATAAAGCCGACACAATGAGCTTCACCTACGAAGGTGTCGCTTCACAATTCCCCTGCAACTTGGCCTACGATGCCAACGGCGACTTCAAAGGCGCCGCCATCAAGACCTCTGAAGGTGGTTTCGGCGGCAAGATCGACATGATGGTCGGCATCCTCGCCGACGGCACCATCAAAGGCACTTCGGTCCTCTCCCACTCGGAGACTCCTGGCCTCGGTGCCAACATGACCGGCAAGTTCAAAGACCAGTTCGTTGACAAAAATCCCGCTTCGTTCACCTTGAAAGTCAAGAAAGACGGAGGCGATGTGGATGCCATCACTGCAGCCACCATCACCTCAAGAGCCTTCTCAAAGGCTGTTGACAAGGCTTATCAAGCTTTCGAAGCCAACAAATCCCAATTCATGAAAGGAGGAAGCCATGAGTAATAACCTGAAAACCTTTACCAAAGGCCTCATCAAAGAGAACCCGATTCTGGTGCTTTTGTTGGGTTGCTGCCCCACTTTGGCAACGACCACCAGCGCCATCAACGGCATGTCAATGGGCCTGGCCACCACCTTTGTGCTGGTGCTTTCGAACATCTTCATCTCCTTGCTGAAGGGCTTCATCCCCGACAAGGTTCGTATCCCCTGCTTCATCGTGGTTATCGCTTCGTTCGTGACCCTGGTGCAGCTGTTGATGCAGGCCTATGTACCTGATATCTATGAGACCCTCGGTCTGTTCATCCCCTTGATCGTGGTGAACTGCATCGTGCTGGGCCGTGCCGAAGCTTTCGCTTCGAAGAACCCCGTTTGGCCTTCCCTGCTCGATGGTCTTGGAATGGGCCTGGGCTTCACCCTCGCCTTGACCCTGTTGGGCTGCATCCGTGAGTTCCTCGGCAGCGGCTCCATCTTCGGCCTTACCATCCTGCCCGAGACCGCCAACATTCTGGTGTTCATCCTGCCTCCAGGTGCTTTCATCTGCCTCGGCTTCGTTATTGCTATTGTCAACCAATTCAAAAAAGAAAGTCACTAAGCCATGAAATACCTCATCATCATCTTATCGACCATCTTGGTCAACAACGTGATCTTCTCCCAGTTCCTGGGCATCTGCCCCTTCTTGGGCACTTCTAAGAAGACCTCCACGGCATTGGGCATGGGTGCAGCCGTCATCTTCGTGTTGACCCTCGCCACCCTTGTCACCTGGCTTGTGAACCAATACATCCTGATCCCGCTGGGCTTGGACAAGTTCATGCAGACCATCGCCTTCATCCTGATCATCGCCGCCTTGGTACAGATGGTGGAGATCATCTTGAAGAAGATCAGCCCGTCGCTTTACACCGCCTTGGGTGTGTTCCTGCCTCTGATCACCACCAACTGCGCCGTGCTCGGCGTCTCGTTGACCGTGGTCACCAAGGAATTCAACTATGGTGGCGTTGCCCACATGCTCAGCTTGGGTGAATCCATCGTCTATGCTGTCGGTATTGCCATCGGTTTCGCTTTGGCTTTGATCATCTTCGCCGGTGTCCGTGAGCACATCGACTTGATGGAACCCCCGAAAGGCATGAAAGGCACTCCTATCGCCCTGATCACCGCTGGCATCTTGGCCTTGGCGTTCATGGGATTTACGGGGATAGTGTAAAGATAAAAGATAAAAGATAAAAGTTCAGGGCGGAGGCGAGTGCTTTCGCCCTGTTTTTTTTATTTAACATTCAAAAAATCAGGCCAATATTCATTTTATTTCTTATATTTGCAGTTTATACAAACAAAAATAAGAAAAAGATGAAGAACCTTTTCTTGAAGATTTTAGCCATTGGCTTGTTTTTACTGGTAATGCCGTTGTCATTTTACGGCCAGGATAAAAGCAGCAAAATATCCGAAATTAATATCAGCAATTTAAGTACCATTGAGGAGAGGACCTTCATGATTCACTCTATCCAAGAGCATGGTTACCTTTGCTTTAGAAACCATGATAAGCCTAATACCATTGATGTGCATGTGCCAAATGATTCTTCTTTGGAATTTGAAGATTTCGATTCATTTCTAGAGGAATTATATAATGAATGCGTAGCGTTTTCCTATTTAGACAAAAGCGAACGCGGAGAACTATACGTGCAATGGCGCCAAGACTTAGACAACGAGGTCAATTTTGCCCTATATGAAAGTTTCACCAAAGGTGTTGCGACTGAGAATGCCACTTGTGAAACCGCGTTGCCTTTCTGCACAGACAATGGTGCATACACTTTCCCCGCAGGGGTCAATTCAGGATCGCCCTGCGGAACAACCACACAGGCCTATTGTTCTGAACCTTATTATTGTCCAGGACACAGCCACGAAGGTTCATATACGAGCTGTCTACACACTTCACCAAATCCAGCATTCTATTATTTAAGAATTGCTACAGCTGGCAGCCTAAACATCAAAATATATAGTGAGCCAAGAAAAGATATAGATTTTAACTGTTGGGGACCTTTCGAAAACATCGAAAATGCATGCAATCAATTATCATGCAATAACATTGTTGATTGTAGTTATGAAGGAGGAACTGATGATGAACACTGTCACATCAACAATGCTCAACCTGGCAAATATTATATATTATTGTTAACTAACTATAGCAATGCTGCTTGCAACATTCATTTTGAAAACATTGGCAGCGGCGCCACCGATTGCGGCATCATGCCTCCATTGGTCAACAACGATGGCCCATATTGTGTTGGTGAGACCATCACGCTCAACGGCAATGCCCAACAAGGAGCTACTTATAGTTGGTCAGGTCCCGGAGGTTGGACCGCATCTGGCCGAACCGTCACCCGTCCCAACTGCACCATGGCCATGTCTGGTGAATACACCTGTACCATCCATGTAGGCAACCAAACCAACAGTGCCTCAACACAAGTTCAAGTCTATGCCGAACCTACCGCCAATTTCACAGCAGGCACTGGTTGTGTTGGCCAACCCATCCAGTTCACCAACACTTCCACTACTAATCCTTCGGGACAGACCATCACAAGCTATCGTTGGAACTTTGGCGATGGCCAGACCTCGAACCTACAAAACCCATCCCACACCTACACATCGGCTGGAGCCAAAACCGTAACCCTTACTACAGGCATTGGCAACGGTGCCTGTTCCAGCACCAAGACCTTAACTGTCAATGTAGCACCTCAGCCCGTAGCCAATGCAGGATCGGATCAAACCATCATCTATGGCGCCACCGCACCCCTAAGTGGATCAGGTGGCGCAGGCTCTTTCAACTACCATTGGGAACCTGCTGACAAGGTGGTCAATCCCAATGCGCAAAATACTCAGACAAAACCACTTACGGCTCAACAGACTTTCACGCTGACCGTCACCTCTCCTCAGGGCGGTTGCACCGACAGCGACCAAGTGACAATTCATATTGAAGGTAGCGCTATGAGCATGGCACCCACCGCCAATCCGACGGCGATTTGTGAAGGCAATTCTTCTCAACTCGAAGCACACGCCGGAGGAGGTGCCAGTACCATCACCTATTCATGGACACCTGCCACAGGACTCAACAATACACATATCGCCAACCCAATCGCATCACCAACTACCACTACAACTTATACCTGTACTGCAAACGATGGTTTCACCACACTAACAGAATCAGTTACCGTCACTGTAAACCATCCTGAAAGTGCTCAGGAAACTATTTACATTTGTCCTGGCGACACTTGTAACTGGCACGGCCAAGCCTACACGGCCGAAGACGACTATCAATTCGACACCGTTACCGCACAAGGATGCGAAAAGACCATCACCTTGCATCTGCGCCATTACCCGTCATATAGCAATGCACACACAACCACTGCAAGTATCTGTCACGAAGAAGCTCCATACTCTTTCCATGAACACCCATACTATTACACCGGCACCTACTATGAACACTTGCAAACCATCCATGGTTGCGACAGCACCGTCTGCCTCAACCTCACCGTCTATCCTGACAATGGTGTTACACCCGACTCTGTGACTGTTTGTCCGGAGCAACTGCCTTACTATTTCTACGGCGTCCCTTACGACCACGAGGTAGAGGTCACCCATACAGATCATGACATTCACGGATGTGACAGTCTCGTAAAGTTGGTTTTGTCAATCAACGAATATTACATGCCAGATATTGACCACCAATACATCGCCTACGATGGCACTCCTTCCTATACATGGCCAGTAAACGGCAAGACCTACACAACTGAAGGACAATATATCGACACGTTGCCTACCGCCTACTGTCTGGGCGTGTTCCGCCTCGATCTGCACTTCATGCAAGCTCCGGAGCCCAGAATCGAATACGACACCGCTTGCGATAACCACACATGGTGGGTTTCAGATACGCATTACGATTTTGAAATACCTGACGGTTCCATAAGCCATTCTTTTGTCAAACAGCATTTCGACGACCTTGCACCCTATCACTTCGAAGACGGCAGACCATGCAGGCAAGAATACCGGTTACATTTGCAAATGTATAAGACCATTGAAAGCATCCTTCCAGTAGAAAACGAATGCGACTCCGTCACCTGGCAGTTTGGTCACAACGGAGAATCCTACACCTATTTCGAAGATGGCACAGACACAAAAACCATCAAAAGCAAGAGCTCCTTGATGCATTGTGACAGTATCGTCACGCTCAAGATTCATAACATGATCTATACCCCTGAGCCCGAGATTGTTTGTAACGATAATCTTATTGAATGGCCACACCATCCCATCACAGCAACCGAATTCAATGTGAACAAATACACCTACTCCGTTGAAGATCCTCACGGCACCGACTCTTGGATCAACAGCCAATGTCAATGGAGCATTTCGAAAGAAAGCTGGCCCATTTCTCCTTCCAGCGACCATCTCTCCTGCGACGTTTACGCCATGGACTGGACAGCTGATACCATTTGGCTTACCCTCAAAGCAGTCAATCCATGCAAGCCCGATGGCATCATCGCCCAATTCTATCTCAAACCCTCCTTCTACAGCACACAGGAACAAGAATCCTATCCCGCCTCGGTGAACATCGCCCCCAACCCCAACAGCGGACAAATGCAGTTGCGTTTTGAGAACATGGAAGGCAAGTTGAGCATTAAGGTCTATGGCATCACTGGATTGTTACAAGACAGCTTTGAAGTCACCACATCTCAGGCTGGCGAGACCTATGACTACTCCATGAAGCGATTAGTCAATGGAGTGTATTTCTTTGTCATTACCGACGGCAAACGAAGCGTTACCAAAAAAGTCGTCATCATCAACTGATTTCCATGACCAGAAAGGCTCTCATATTGTTTTCATTCATCCTGTTGGCTGCGTCTGCCTGTAAAAAGGACGACAAGCCACCCCAGGAGCCCATAGACTATATGGTTCAGACCATCCCCGACATTCATGCTTTATTCAAAGACCATGTCGATCTGATCGATGCCATGGATACTTTACTACATTTTGGTGACACTCCACCACTGCTCTCGAAACTCATCGAGGACACCACTGACCAACATAAGGACACCGTTTGGGGCTTTTGCAACGACTCTTTAGTTTTGAAACACTACCATAAGTCAGACCCAAACGCATTCTATCCCGGACCACCTGAGCTGGTTCGCGGAACCTACCAATTCTTGTTTGACAACCAACACCGTGGTGTTGCCTCTCTGCATTTCACAAGTATCAATCACGACAACGGGCCAGACGACCATTACATCGAATCAGCCTCTCGACGTGATTCGGTCTTCATCATGGGAGAAAAACCATATTTCACAGTGTATTTCTTTCAAAAGCTGAAGAAAGATCTTGTGGTTTCAGGCTATCACCCACAAGATGTCGGAGCCAGACAAGCCTTCATCATTTCAGGAGAAGTCACTGACAATGGCATCAAAGACCTATTCGTTGGATTCAAAGTCTATGGATACGACATCCCGACAAGCGCCGGCATAGGAGCGCTCAGCATTGGAGACATTGTGGTTTATTACAGGGATTTCATGCCGTTTACCTATTGGGATACAACACCAAAATACACCAATTAAAAGATGACCAAAGTCTTTCGCTACATATTGATTCTTGTTCTGCTTCAGCTAGCCGTTGAAGGGAATGCTCAATACAAGAAGCCTTTGTCATCGCCCAGAAAACAATTGGACAACGCCATGTTCAACATCGGTGTCATTGCTGGCCCCAACTACACGCATTGGCATCATTTCGACGTAGCGCAGGCCGACGATTGGTATTTGAAAGATTACGTTCCGGAGTTTCAATTGGGTTACACAGGTGGTTTTTATTTCGAAGCCATCCTGAACAAGCATTTATCGGCCGGACTCAATGCCATGTATGCAAGGCATCGGGTCAGCATGCATTACATCAATGAACAATTCCCATACGACTGGCACGATGGTCAATTGCTCTACTTGCAACGGCGTTATGAGCTCAAAGCCGATTATCACGCCATTGAAGCCTCGTTGCCTGTCACCTTCTATTTCATGAACCCCAAAGACATAGTAAGGCCGTATATCTATGCCGCCCCACGGTTTTCATACATCGTTGGCGGAGATAATATCTATACCACCATCGACTCTATCCCAAACAAAAAGCCAAAGATCACGTTGTCTGACACCATCCCTATCGTACCCGCCAATCACATAATCTTCAATGTGGGAGCCACCATGGGAATTGGAACTCAATTTAGGATCAACACCGATTACTATTATTTCCTCATCAAGTTAGAGGCGATGGCTACTTGGTATTTCCGAAACTCTTTCACGAAACAACAACTCGAAAATGAGTTTTACAACAAACGTTTTGATGCGGATGCCGCTACAACAATCACCTTCATTTTCCCTTTGAAGAAGATACTTAGAGATGCATGTTATATCATGCGATAAACAACTGAAATACAATTTACAAATTATAAACAAATCAATAAAGACAACATGAAAAAAGCATTACTTCAACTGTTCGCCATTGCCTTCCTGGCTCTAACAGTCGAACTCGCCATGGCTCAGACCTACACCTACCCAGTCAAGGGGCAGCAAGGCTTTTCGCTGACTCAGAAGACCAGGGATGGAATGCACATCAATTATGAGTTGGGGTCTTTCAGCCTCAGCCAACTCGACTACCGTGGAGAGGAAATGTCGGAAATTTCCATCAAAGGCATCATACTTCCCAATGCTGAAGGGTATCCCAACCTCCCTACTGAAAGTCGTCTGATGGCTATCCCTCAAGGCGCCAAAGCCACTTTAAACGTCGTTCGTGCAGAAAGACAAGTCATCAAAAATGTCAATATCGCTCCTGCACTCCGTATTCAGGCAGAAAGTGAAGAACCAGCTATGGATTACAAGAAAGACATGAAGGTTTATGGCAAAAACGCCTTCTATCCCGAGAATCCTTTTGAAGTGAGCAAGTCATACATCCGTGGCGTGGATGCCATCACCGTATCCATTACACCATTCCAGTACAATCCTGTGACTAAAGAACTGGCAGTTTACACTGACATTGAGCTTTCAGTCAACTATGAAGGCGGCAACGGTCATTTTGGCGAAGACCGTTTGCGTTCACCCTATTGGGATCCCATTCTGGCCGCTGAGCTGATGAACTATGACCAGCTCCCCGTGATCGACTACGAAGCCCGTATGCAACAATGGTTCCGCGACGGTGCAAACGGTGCCGAATATCTTATTATTACCCCTAACAACGATGCTTGGGCTGAATACGCCAACCAACTAAAGGAATTCCGTACCCGTCAAGGCATTATTACCGAAGTATATCGCCTGGATGAGATGCCAGCTACAAGCACAGCGGCAATGAAACAATGGTTCCACAACGCTTATCATGAATGGGAAATCGCCCCTGTGGCTGTGTGTCTGATGGGTGACCACAGCCTCAATATGGCACAAGGAATCCCGGCTGAGACTACTTCCCACCCCTACCATGATGTCTGTATCACCGACAATTTCTATGCAGATGCCGAAGGCAACGACAACCTGCCCGACATGGTGTTCTCTCGCCTTGTCGCACAAAACGCATCAGAACTACCAGTTTTCGTCAGCAAGCAGATTGAATACGAATATTCCAACCCGAACACGGATGCCAGCTTCTACACCTCCCCCATCACGGCTTTGGGATGGCAGACCGAACGTTGGTTCCAAATCTGCTCAGAGGTGTTTGGCGGCTACATGCGCAACCACGGTTACAATCCTCAACGTATCAATTGCATCTATCTGGGAACGCCAGGTAACATCTGGTCATCGGCTCAAAACACCGAGATGGCGGTAAACTATTTTGGTCCTAACGGCACAGGCTATATTCCTTCCAATCCCCAAGATTTGGGCAGCTGGACCGGCGGCACACCTGAGCAAGTGGTTCAAGCCATCAACAGCGGCACTTTTTGGGTGCAGCACCGCGACCATGGCTTGGAAACCGGCTGGGGAGAACCTGCTGTACGCAACAGCCATATTGATCAGTTGAACAACGTTGGCAAGCTCCCCTTTGTGATGTCCATCAACTGCCAAACAGGCATGTTCAACTACACCGGTTCGGGGGGCAACTGCTTTGCCGAGAAATGGATGCGCCACACCTACAACGGCCAAAACGCCGGTGCCGTGGGACTGCTCTGTCCTACTGAAGTATCTTATTCTTTCGTAAATGACGCTTATGTCTGGGGCGTATATGACCTCTTCGATGGCGACTTCATGCCTTCTTTTGGACCTTACCAGCCCGCAGCACCCCAAACAGGCAACTGGCTGCCCGCTTTCGGCAATGTTGCCGGCAAATACTTCCTGGCTCAATGCTCATGGCCTTACAATGTTGACGACAAAGACATCACTTACACCATGTTCACCGCCCACTGCGATGCCTTCCTTCGTATTTATAACCAAGTGCCAGTTTCCATGAGTGTCAGCCACCAGAACATTCAGCTCGCAGGCCTTCAGACGTTCCAAATCACCGCTCCAGAAGGCACAACGATCGCACTCACCAAAGGAGAAGGAGAAAACATGGAGATTGTGGCTGTGGCACAAGCCACTGGCAGTGTCCAGAATATCACCATTCCAATCCAAGTTCCTCCCACAGTACTCAAACTTACCGTCACTGGCCAAAACTACCTTCGTTATGAGGCCGATATAGAAGTCATCCCTGCAGACGGACCTTATATCATCATTAATAATTATGAGCTCAGCAACGACATCGTCCAGCTCAACTACGGCGAAGATGCCAGTCTGGACATTCAACTCAAGAATGTCGGCAACTCTCAAGCTCCTGCAGGCACCATGACGTTGACTTCTGAGTCCGAATACGTAACCATCACCAACGGCACCATCGACTTCAACGCCCTCGGGACCAATGAAATCATCAATTTGGAAGAAGCTTTCGGTTTCTCCATTTCAGATGAAGTACCGAACAAGACCAACATTGAGTTTTTAGTGACCATCAACAGTGGGGACGATACTTATGAGGGATATCTTACCGTTAAAGCCTATGCACCCGCCTTCGAAATCGGCAATGTCACTATAAATGACTTAGAGGGCGATGGCAATGGCCGACTTGATCCAGGTGAACTTGTCCAACTCATTTTCACCGTCAAGAACAAAGGAAATGCCGACTCAAGAGCTACCGACGTCTCCCTTGTAATGAACAATAACTACATGCAGACCACATCCGAACCCACTGTGACCATTAACAGCATCGCTTCTGACGAGACCATCAATGTAGAATACACTGTCTATGTTGGTAACGCTCCAGCAGGCTATGTCGCAGAATATACTTTAAATGCTGTCTCAGGCGCCTATACCAGTACCTGTGATTACACATCAATCATCGGCTTGAATGTTGATGACTTTGAACGGGGAGTAATCGATCCCGATTTATGGGCCAATGACATCTCATATCCATGGACTATATGCAATGACGATCCATACGAGGGACAGTATTGTGTAAAATCAGGAGCTATCGGTCACAGCCAAGAGACAATGCTCTCCATCACCTGCGAGATCTCTGAACCCGACTCCATCTCCTTCTATTATAAGGTGTCGTCTGAAGGTAGCTGGGATAAACTGCACTTTTTCATCGACAATACAGAAATGAACACCTGGTCAGGCAGCATCAGCTGGACCCAAGCCAAACACCCAGTCAGCGCTGGCACTCACACCTTCAAGTGGAAATATATAAAAGATTCAAGTGTCTCGAGTGGCAGTGATTGCTGTTGGATTGACTATGTCGTTCTTCCCAAAAACCAAAGCCTTAGGGCTTCTGCCGGTTTAGATGTAGATGTCTGTGGGAATGAGCCCGCACAAATCAACGGATATGCTGCCAACTACACTTCATTAGAATGGACAACCGCTGGCGACGGCACTTTTGATGATGCCACCAGCCCAACCCCAATCTACACACCTGGTACAGAAGACATCGCTAACGGCAACGTCGTCCTTACCATGACTGCTCACAAGAATGACGACATCTTGACCGACGACATGACCGTGTCCTTCTTCAGTCCTGTCACCATTGCGTACCCGAATTCATTTACGGAAATGAACTACTGCGCCATCAATGAACCTCAGGCCATCGCTGTAGAGGTTGACGGCGAGTACAGCTCGTTCACTTGGACTACATCAGGAACCGGCCTGTTTGAAAACGCAAATGAGCCGATCACAACCTACACCCCTAGCGAGGAAGATATCATCAATGGCGTCACTCTTACTGCTACAGCAATCTCCAGAGGTTGCGGACCAGTGTCATTCGAGTATCCTTTTGAGATGAATCCAGCGCCAAGCTTCTCCATGGGTGTCATACCTCCATGTGTTTTTTCATATTGTCAAGGTCAAGACTTCGTGATGCCAGTCGACATCGATTTCGCCGGTTTTATTGATGGACAGATGACCATTGTGATTAACGGTGAATCTCACACCGTTTGGGAAGGAGAGCCCTTCATATTACCAGCCGCCACTCTTGAACCAGGCAGCCATACTGCTCATTTCCAACAGCTTAGTAATGGATTGTGCGATATTGACCTCGATGCCTATTTCTCATTTAGCATAATAGAAGCTCCGAACCTCACCGTCAACGAAACTTCTTATGAAATCTGCCAAGGCGAGAGTGTCGATATCACGCTCAACATCTCTGGTGGCGATCCCGAACAGCCTGAAGCATACACATACACTGTTAGCGGCGAAGGCATTGACCCGATTGAAACCACCGGTGAAAGCTATACCTTAACACTGACGCCTACCAATAGCACTGAAATCCATCTCACAAGGATTGCTATGAGCAATCCCGACTGTGGTGATGATTGCTCTTCTGATTTGGACATCACCATTACCGTGAATGTGATTCCCACCGACATTGCTCCTGAATTCAGTGGCGATATGCAACTCGATGCACGTGTCACGCCAACTTCAGACTACACGATTACCAACGGCCAACCCTCCAGTTATCGCATCATTCCTGAAGCAGCCGGCACCTTGGTTCCCTCTGACGACGGCTTGTCTGTCACAGTTACCTGGAACCAATCTTACAAAGGTGAAGCCACGTTGGTTGCCACACCTATCTCAGAATGCAACGACACGGAAGGCCAATTCAGCATCATGGTAAAGAATTCCACTGATGTCAACGAATGGGAAACCAATGCCAAGATTTACCCGAACCCGACATCGGAAAAGGTTTATGTGGAAGCCGAAGGCATGACGCAAATCTCCATTTACAACACCGTTGGTCAGCTTGTATATGGCACCAATGTTAACAACAACAGCGTCAGCATTGACATGACACAATTCCCGGCAGGTTCCTATCTGGTCCGAATCTACACCAACAACGGCGTTTGCATCAGACACCTTAGCGTCATCAGATGACGGTCGTCGTCAAGACGGCACTAAAAAAGGCGGCCCTTCGGGTCGCCTTTTTTTTATAACCGTTAATGATTACTTTGCGATATCATAAGTAAGGTTGAATCTCAGAGTGTTCTCCAACGGGTTGGTACCAACTTTGCCATTCACTGGAACGAGGTAAGAGACATCCAAGCCAAAAACATTGTACTTCAAGGCAGCGCCCAAAGTAACATATTTTCTGTTACCCTTCATGGCAGCTTCATTGAAATAACCAGCGCGCACAGCAAAAGTATTGTTATACCAATATTCAGCGCCAACGCCGATGTTGTATTCACAAAGCTCCTCGTAGCCTTTTCCAAATCTCACCAACTCCATCTGGTCATTGTATGAACAACCAGGAGCATCATAGAATGACTGGATCATACCAACCAGCACAGAGACATCGTCTGACATACCCGCCTCAATTTCATACTGACCGTCAACAATAACAGGTTGTCCATCGGCACCTCTCTTATAGAGGGGCGGAGTCGGCACCAATAACTTTGTGACATCAAACATGAATGCCAAGGAGTTGTATTCGTCAAGTTCCATTTTCAGGCTGGGTCCAAAACGAAGTGTAGTTGGGATGAAGTCTTTTTCAATACTGGTATTTCTATAGCTCACTTTGGAGCCGATATTGTTAATACAGACACCCCATGCGAAGTCAGCATCCATATCACGGAACCACTCTACCGGGCGTTTGTAATAGACAGCGACGTCAGCAGCCACTGACCATCCAGCGGACGATTCATCATAACCTTGGGTCAGGTTAGAATAAATGAAGCGACCGGCAACAGAACCGGAAAGGTATTCAGTCAACATTCTGGAGTAGGCAACATCCAATGCCCATTCGTTAGGACTATATTTTTGAGGAGTCTCCTCTGCTGTTCTTCTGAACTCAATGTCACCACATCTGAAATAACGCAGCGTGGCAGCCAAGGCTGATTCAGGATTCAATTTCATGGCAAAGGCTAGATAAGCAAGATGCATATCCGGAACCAGATTATGCAGCCATGGGCTGTATCCTAAACCCACTGCAAGCTTCTTGTCCAAAAACGAATATTTTGCAGGATTGTAGTGCATGCTGTACACATCAGCCTCTGAGGCAACACCACAATCGCCCATGGAACCACCGCGTGCATCTGGCGCAATGGAAACAAAAGGCACTGCCGTAGTGATAACATTTGGATTGTAGGATTGGCCTAACAACTGGTTTTGACCATAGGACTGGATTCCCAACAGAACCAATACGGTTCCAATAAGAAATGCTTTGATTTTCATAAGTACTAAATAATTACTGATAATAACATGCAAAAATAACGATAAACTCTTTGAATTAGTATTTTCCAAAAGAATTTTTTATTTCTTGATCATCCTTTGGCTAATTGTCTTGGATTTACCCTTTGAATTTGTGACAGTTAATCTGTAAAGATAAAGGCCTGGACGAAGTGCGCTTCCATCCCATTGTATCGGAGCCACCACACCCTCGAAAGCCTCTGTCTCTTTTTGGAACATCGCCACACGCCGACCAAGAACATCATACACTTCTATTACAACCGAAAGATGATCTGTCATATCGCCATGCGAGAATGAAAACCATGTTTCGCCTGTAAAAGGATTAGGAGCATTATAAACTTGCGACACAATTGCCCCTTCCTTGACTTCAAAAACTATTTCCGCTTCAGAAGAATTGTTCTGCGTATCCCATGCTTTCAGGGAGAAAGAATAGGTACCATCCTTTAGTTCTCCGACTCCTAAAGCAACGCGCCCACGCCTAAAGTCATCGATTTGGGGCTCGTAGTTCTCATTAAGGACAATATTATCATACGCTGGAATACTGCTTCTCAAAACCAAATCACGTCCTATACTGACGTTGTAATGGTAGATACCCTGTTCATCAAACAAATCCGCATAAAGCGTCCCCCTCCTTGTAACGACCGATGCATTTTGGAAATCAGGTGTATTCCAATACAAATGTATCTGAGGACCTTGGTCGTCCAAGACAGTCGGAGTTTCAAAAAACAAATTATCATAAGCGCCATTTGCCTCAATTCCACGGATTGAATCATACGCATAATAGCTCAAACGACCTGGATTATGTCCATGGCTTATGTTTGCAGGAACAGGGAACTTCAATTCAAATCTGCCGTTAGTCACACTTACTTTACCTTCGTAAAGCACATCGCTGAAGAAAGCATAATCCGAGGCAGCAGCACTCATCTGACCCAAGGTGGTGTACTCGTTTTTCTGGTCATAAACCCTGAAATCAAGCACCCCATTGAACATATTATCTACACGATCGTCAGGCCCTGACACATATCCCCGAACGGTCCGGATATCCGTCCCTGACATATTTTCAGTTTGAACACTTTCTGTCGGATAGTAGAAACGCAGGGCAGGATCTCCAAAAAGCACATAAACAATATTGGATTTCAAATATTGATGGTTCTTCACGGCACGATAGATATCTCCAAAACGAAGATTGTTATGATTTTCCAGCTCATATAAATGCGTATGGAATGATTTCGACAACGTCTGATTGTGTTGTGCCAAAGTAGGTCTTACCGTGGTTAACATAGCGATAGCTCCTCCGTGAGGATTCAGTATCATCATCTCTCCTGCAGAGATTACTGTCGGGCTGTCAAACTTACTGAACTCACAAGTAGCAGTCTGAACAAAAGGAAGCATGTCATAATTGTTCATCGACTGAATATCAGACAATGAGAAAACCTGTTCCGTCGCCAGTGCTTTCACCCCTCCATGACCAGTATAACTCATCACACACACGCCTTTCTCCAGATAGTCCATCAGTGCCTCATTAGCTCCCGGGACCCTAGTCCCCGATGAAGTATTCTCCAGAGGATAGGAATCGAGATATACTTTTTTTGTATTAACCTGAGGCCATTGGGCTTCAATGATATCATCAAGTTCTTCCGCATAATCCATGTAGGAGCTGATGTCATTGTCGGCCATCAGAAGATGATTGTTTTTCCACCAGCCATGACTTTTGGAGAGATCGGAATAATGCCTGATTTTTTCCAACATCGCGTCTCCCTGTTCGGGTGTCGTGATAGGAAGGCGCCCTACACCAAGATCCACTTGACCATCACAACTCCGTCCTTCCTCCTCATCCATGAGCGCATAGTAATCGTCCGAACACAAAGAATAAACTTCTAAATGCGGAGAACTCAACAATTGATATGTCGGAACAAAATTGTTATCCATCCCTTTGAGACGCCTGAAATCATGCGTCCCTTTGCCCATCAGCAACACATATTTCAAGTTGCCGTTACTGCGAAGATATACCATTCGGATAAAATCACGGATAGCGGTAGGATCAGGGATGCCCGTCCCAAATTCATTATATATCTCATTGACATCAACGAGAACGCAGTTCATTGCATCCATCTCACGATGGAATTCCGCCAACGCTTCAGACTGATCCCAAAAGACACGGGGAGTAATAATCAGCAATTCGGCATCGGTAATCCCATGCAAATTCTGATGATGAATCGGAGTAATCGAAGCAATCTGCTTCAGTCCCGAATTGTCAAACAAGTGATATCGATGTTCGACTGAATCAACGATTCCAAATGACAATATGTTTGATTGCAGTTCAACCTGCTGGACGGCAGGATTCAACGGATCAGTAACCTCCCAGCAGTTCACCCCGTCATAAGCATTCCCCACCTGAACTTTGACAGTGCCGTCAATCTGTGAAGGAATAACTCTAAATCCGGTCTCATGATTCCTGAATTTCAGGCCTCGCCAGAAAGCCAGTGTGAAATAATCAATAAACAGCATGGGATTGGAAGAGTTGGGGTTGATCTCATAACGCAACCTGATGGGACTTGATAGCACTCGCTTAGGCCTTTTGACAGCATGTTCTTTGCCGAATTCACGATCCCTGTAACCAGCAAAAGCAAAACTATCAACAACAATCGAGTCGTTGATTTTCAGATTAAAAGAAAACGTCTCTTTACAGCGTCCCAATTCTTTGGTATCGATCCAAAGGGGTTTCGAAGTATCCAGATCACTGACATCAAAATCAAATTCTTTGTATCCTTCCTGTCCAGTGATCACATCCCCATACCAAGTTCTACCAGAGGCATACGGCGACACTTCTTCACTTTCGTGGCAGATATAATCCAAATACGAAGTAATTACCGGAATCTCTGGCGTTGTCTGCAACAAAGGCCTTGTTTGCATTCTCAATCCAGATGCATCAGAATCCAGGCACAGGAAGTAATACAAAGTATCTGAAAACGGATTTCGTTCATAATCAAAGAAATCCATGATGTTCAGCTTCATGTTCACTGGGCCGTTGGCATAGAATAATATCCTATCATCTGCATCGAACATACCGTTTTCCGAACCCGTCACCAAGATGGCAATTTCCGAAAGGTCATCATAGCGGTCCTCGGAATTACCTTCCGGGAGCAGTCCCGGAGCATTGCCGAACAAACGGATCCGACCTGGATTCAAACTTTGAACATCAACGCCGAGCGATTGTAGGGTAGCGTAATCGATGGCATAAACTCCGTCTTCCGTCACACCGATTTTATACCATGTATGATTATTCAAAACAGATTCGTGTGTCAACCATTGCGCATGCAACGGCAGGCACAACACCCAAATCAACAGCGACAAAACAGCCGTTCCCTTATTTCTCATAATGCAATTCTTATCGTAAAATTATCAATTTGGAAGTAATAGCTGCCGTTTCACCCTGATCGTTGGTAGCCGTGATACTATATGCATAAACGCCGGACGGCAACACGTCCCCGTTGTTGGCGCGCCCATCCCATCTGATAGGATGGCTTCTCGCTGAAGTGCCCGCAACCTGTTGTCTCAACACTGTAACACGGCGGCCCATCATATCGAAGATTTGTATCACCACATCCATATTGTTACCAATTTGGTTATGTCCGAAGCTAAAGAAAGTTTCTCCTGCAACCGGATTAGGGGCGCAAATCGGCTCTTCCAAAACCATGCACATGCTGCTTACCACCTTGAAAGTGATGCTAGAAACGCCAGAGTTGTTGTATATATCCCAAACCTTAAATGTCAAAATATAGTCTCCCTCAGGGAGGTTCTGCATCCTGTATGTAACAACCCCATTACCTTGAGAGCCCATATCTGCTACGAAATAATCATTCAAAACAAATGAGGCATCAATAGGACCAGACAGCGATGCGACAATATCATGTCCTATGCCAGTTCCCGTTGTGTTGATGCCACTACGATCAGAGACATAGGCAATCAAAGTAGGACTATCTCCTGTGATACCACCACTGACGAAATGCTCATCATCAATAAAGAGCCTCACTTGAGGAGGTTCCTCATCCATCACGGCATCTTCATAATAGCCTCCAATGACAAAATCCTCAAATAATCCCGAGGCATCATTAACATAATCTGTCGCATAATAACTGATTGCCCCACTGCCAAAGCGATAAGAGATATCGCGTGGGACAATGAAGTCAATGGAAAAGTGTCCGTCAACGACCTCTGTCTTCCCATTGAAAAGGATGCTTTGACGAAGGGCAAACTCCTTGACGGGAGTATTCTCGTCACCTTTCGTGGAATATATGGTTTCCTTGTCATAAACACTGACATACACTATTCCGTTGAAAGATGACGCGACTTCACCTTCTTGATTCTTAACCACGCCTTCGATAGTCACAGGCTGCAAAGCCTTCAACGTATCATCAATCTTCGTGGTTTCAACCGTCCATTTAGGGAGAGGGAGCCGCAGAGCAGGGTCTCCAAAGAACACATAGATACGCTCGCTTTCATAGCCGCTTGGTTTGGCCATACGAAACACGTCTCCCAAACGAAGTCGCTCGCCATTTTCAATTTCAAATAAATGATTATAAACTTCACTGATGAATCGTTGATTGGCGGGAGCACCTGTCACTCTCGAAGTTGTGAACATCGCCACCATGCCTCCATATTGGCTCAAGAAAGCATATTCTCCCAATGACGTCCGGTCATGATCGTCATAACGGCTGAACTCACAAGTTCCTGTAATCATGAGTGGATATCTTGGGCCATTTCTCCAGGTATTGACATCAGAACGTTTCAATATCCGTTCCTCTGACAATTGCACCTCGCCCCCGTGTCCCACATAATTCAGCACAAGCGTACCTTTATCCATCCTGTTGTTCAATGCCATATTGACTTCCGGAGCAAGTTGGCCGTTGGGAGTATTTTCCTGATTATAAGCGTCCAAATAAATTTTATCCACCACCATGTTTTGACCTCCAGTGGTTTTTATCAGACTGGCAAAGCCTTCGGAATGGTTAAAAAACTGGTTGTTTTCCGCATCATCGCACATGAATGTAATGACATTTCGCCATGGCTGCATTGTGTTTTCATTCAACGCCAGATAATTCTCTACTTTATCAACCATTTGCGCTGCTTGTTCCGAGGTTGAAACCGGGAACCGGCCGGCACCAATATCAGGCACCGAGCCAGACAAGGCGCCTTCATTCTCATCCATAAAGCAAAAATAGTCGTCCGTCACGATACTGGCCTGAATACTGGATGCATTTCTTGCCTCGTAAGTCGGCACAAAGGTTGCCATGCCGTGTCGGTTCTTATAGTCAAACGAAGCGTCACCGAACAACAGCAGATAGCGCAAGGGGCGGGAGTCGTGAAACAGCATCCTGCAATAATCACGGATGGCTGTGACATCCTGAGCGCCGCAAGAAAACTCATTATAAATCTGTTCCGGAGTGGTGATTTTTATCACCAGATCAGGATCATATACTGCATGAATAGCCTTCAAACGCTCTGCCTGTTCAATAAAGTCAGGATAAACCACCATGAGATAATCATAGTTGCGGTCTCCATGAAGATCCTGATTGGCTACAACGCCCAACAACTTAGGAGTAAGAAAAGAGGAACCGTCGAAAGCAATGAATTCATTATCCGCGCGACCTGTCACTTTAAAGTTATAAACAGCTCCATAAAGTCTGCCTTCTACTTTCACAGGTCGGATATAATCAGAAACATCCCAAACCTGCAATTGCGAACCTGCGCCTGTGATTCGATAATTGTAAACCAAGTTTTCCCGGTCAGCTTCTGGATTACGGAACATCAACTGACGGCCGGAGAACTTCAGGGAACGCCATGCATTGACCGACACATAGTCAACATATCCTATTGAAGTGGTCCCCGAAACCCCCACATGCTCGAGCGTAATTCTCAGATTGTCACTGGGCATAGCTGCAGATACAATACCCGAAGCCTCGTATGCAAAATAATGATCAGAGCCAGGAGCCGTCGGCCTGATGTTAAAAACTTTCAACTGCTCGTTATTCAGCAAAAGGCGAAAACTGGCAGGATTGAAGTTTCTTCCTGCAAGATTGACACTGATATTACAGTTTCTGTTTTTCAAGGCATTTTCGAATGTAAAGTTCATTGACAAGGAACCGTTTCCGTCAATGATATCAGAATAATAGGTCCTTCCGCCATTTATGATGTTGTAATCATCCTTTTCGTAAACTTGATAATCAAGAAACTCATTGATTTCGTTGCCATTACCAGCAGGTGCACTTACGGTCTCCACTCTTTGTCCCGGCCCCATATCCGCGGTAATGAAGGCATAAGAATAATCGTCGTATGGATTCGATTTGTGTTGATACGCATGGTTTTCAACATCATATTCCCAAGTCACTGGACCCCGTGCATAAAATAAAATGTAGTCATCACGGTCGAATTTGCCATCTGACTCGCCGTAAACATAAACAGGGATTTCCGCAAGATCGTCAACACGGGGATCGGCATTGAGCTCACTTAACAATCCCCCACCGTTATGATAGACGCGTATGTCCTTTGGATTGATACGATCCACTTCTACACCAAGAGACGACAAATCAGCATAACCCAGCTTGTACAAACCCGTTTTATCAATCCCGATTTTATACCATTTCCCCGACGACAGCACCGAATGTTCGGCGTAGCGTTCTGCCTGACCCATTACCAATCCTCCACAAAGGAGAGTCACAAAAAAGGATAGTAATATCTTATACATGTAAAATAGCCTTATATTTGAGGAAACGAAATTACAGCTTTTTTATTATTTTTTAGGTGCATTTCACAGCAAAAAGAAAAAAAATGTACTTTTGCACACAATAAATGCGCTATAAGATAGTTTTTAAAGCACCAAAATTATTTGCAATGATTATCAAATCAGGAATTAAGACATTTGTTTTCTGTCTTTTGGCATGTATTCTTTTGTGCTCTTGCAAGGGCAAGAAAAACACTTCGCAAACCACTGGATGGGCTTATAACGACCCCAACAACGGAGGTTTTGAAGTAACTCAAATCAATGACCAACAGATAGGGCCAGGTCTCGTGGCCATTGAAGGTGGTTCTTTTGTCATGGGTGGCACAACAGACAATTTGACCTACAATTGGGACAACATGCCGAGAAAAGTGACGGTACCTTCATTTCTTATGGACCGCACCGAGGTCAGCAATGTGGATTACAGAGAATACATCTACTGGCTGAACCGCGTCTATGGACAGAACTATCCGATGGTGGTGCGCAATGCCATGCCCGACACATTGGTATGGCGAGGCAGGCTAACCTATAATGAGCCTATGATTGAGGTTTATTTCAGGCACCCTTCCTATAACGACTATCCTGTAGTTGGCGTTAGTTGGGTTCAAGCCAACGATTACTGCACTTGGCGTACTGACCGTGTGAATGAGCTGATGCTTATCAAAGCAGGCGTGTTGGATTGGGATCCCAGCCAACAAGACGAAGAAAACTTCAACACCGACGCTTACCTTGCCGGTCAATACATTGGAAATGTTAAGAACGGCAAAAAGGACCTCAGTAAAAAGAACGGTGAAGGCCTTCGCAATGTCACTATGTCGGATGGCATCCTCCTTCCTTCCTATCGTCTCCCCACGGAAGCTGAATGGGAATATGCTGCTGTTGGTCTGATTGGTAACACCAACAACGATATCATATCACAACGCAAAGTCTATCCTTGGAATGGTGACGGCCTTCGCACCGATGACAAGAAATACCGTGGCAGTTTCATGGCCAACTTCAAAATTGGTCCTGGTAACTACATGGGTGTGGCTGGCAACCTCAACGATGGTGCCGCTCTTCCTGCTCCTATCGGTTCATATTGGCCGAACGACTATGGTTTGTACAACATGGCCGGCAATGTCTCTGAATGGGTCGCTGACGTCTATCGTCCTTTGACCTTCGAAGATGTCGCCGACTATAGCCCTTTCCGTGGCAACGTGTTCACTCAGAAAGTGCTTGACGAAGACGGATTCATTGCACAGAAAGACTCCTTGGGACGCATCAGAAGAGAGCCAATCTCACAAGAAGAAGCAGCAAAGCGACAGAACTACCGCACTTGGTTCAACTCGAACTATGCCGATGGTGATTATATGTCATCCATTCGCAGCAGTTGGACCGACACCCAAGAAGACCAGAGAGCATTCACAAAAGACATGTATGACTATGCCACCAACGACTCCCCTGGCACCACACTCATCAACGACGAGTCACGTGTGTATAAAGGCGGATCTTGGGCTGACGGGCCTTATTATCTGAGCCCTGGTAACCGACGCTATCTGAATCAAAACCAATCGTCAGCATCTATCGGTTTCCGCTGTGCAATGAATAAGGTTGGCAGCTCTTTCGCGAAATAAACCCATTAGCTAGCATAACTAAAAGCCGTTTGAAAGAATAAGTCAAACGGCTTTTTTTAAATATGAATACAATGACTTTATACGACTATTATTGCAAAGCCTATAAGGTAAGCACCGACAGCAGAAACATCGAACCCGGCGCTGTGTTTTTTGCATTGAAGGGTGAGCGTTTCGATGGCAATGACTTCGCCATGGAAGTGGCAGAGAAAGGTGTCGCCAGCCTCGTCGTAGCCGACCGAAAAAGTCTTCCGGATCATCCTCGGCTTTTAAAGGTAGATGACAGCCTCAAAGCCCTTCAAGACCTTGCTCGTCAACACCGTCAAGAGCTGAAAGACCTGACCGTGATCGGCATCACTGGCACCAACGGCAAGACCACCACCAAAGAGCTGGTCTCCACTGTCCTAAGCCGGAAATACCGTGTTACCTTCACCCAAGGCAATTTTAACAATCACATAGGCGTGCCTCTTACCCTGCTCAGCATCACCCCTGACACAGAAATCGCAGTGGTTGAGATGGGCGCCAACCACCCAGGTGAGATCAAAACCCTGGTTAATATTGCATGCCCCGACTACGGTATTATTACCAACATCGGGAAAGCCCATTTGGAAGGCTTTGGCAGCTTTGAAGGCGTCATTAATACAAAGAAAGAATTATACGACTATTTGAGAGAACATCATAAAACAGCGTTCGTCAACAGCGACAACGAACTGCTCTTGAGCCTGATCGGCGACCTTCAGTTCTACAGCTATGGCAGTGGCATCGAAGCCGCCTGCAATGTCAAATTAAAAGCAAGCGATCCCTATCTAGCCGTAACAGCCGAACGGCTTGGCGACATACAAACCAAACTTGTTGGCGCCTATAACCTTGAAAACGTCTCCGCCGCCATTGCTGTTGGCAACTTTTTTAGCGTCGATGGCGAGGACATTCGACAGGCATTGGAACAATATCAGCCTACCAACAGCCGTTCCCAAGTTATCGAAGGCAAAAACCATATCATCATGGATGCATACAATGCCAATCCTACCAGCATGGCTGCCTCCGTCAACAACTTCAAGAACATTTGTGGTGACAATGCACTGCTTATCTTAGGCGATATGCGCGAATTAGGAGACGCCTCCGAAAAAGAACACAAAGCCATCCTCAACTTGCTTGCTTCTTCAGGATTCCACAAGGCATTTCTTGTAGGCGACTGCTTCAGCCAATACAACGACAATCCCGAATACCATTGTTTTGCCAAAGTTGAAGACCTGATCGCCTTTCTTGAAAAACAACCCGTCGAACATCATACCATCTTGGTAAAAGGCTCGCATGGTATCCATCTTGAGAAAGTTCTTCCTTTGATCCAATGAAAGAATGGTTGGCCATAGGGCTCATGTCAGGCAGTTCACTTGACGGCCTGGACCTCGCTTTGGTGCGTTTCACCAATGATGATGGTCGTTATAGCTACACTATTCTTGAAGCCGAGACCATGCCCTATCCTGTAAGCTGGAGCAAACGGTTGGCCAAAGCTTTTCTTTCCGCCCCGGAAGACTTAAACCCTCTTGATTTGGAATACGGAACGTATCTCGGAAAATGTGTCAAAGAGTTTGCCAACAAACACAAGGTAAAGCCAGATTTTATAGCTTCTCACGGCCATACCGTTTTCCATCAACCAGAGAAAAGATACACGTTACAAATCGGCGATGGACAAGCCTTGGCTGACAACTGCGGCTTTCTTACCATCAACGACTTCAGGACCGAAGACGTCCTCAAAGGCGGACAAGGAGCGCCTTTAGTCCCCATCGGTGACAAATTGTTGTTCAGCGATTACGAGATCTGCCTCAACATCGGAGGCATTGCGAACCTCTCTTACGATGTGAATGGATGCCGTATCGCCTATGACATCTGCATTGCCAACCAAGCACTCAACTGGCTTGCTCAACGCGAAGGCTTCAACTATGACAAAGACGGTATGCTGGCAAGAAGCGGCAAGGTCAATCCCGATCTGCTGAAGGCACTCAATGACAACGAATTCTACCGTCAGCAACCCCCTAAATCTTTAGGTAGAGAATTTTTCGAGAGCTATCAAAAGCAACGTCTTGGATTGCACTCTACCAAAGACGCTATGGCCACCTTCGTGGAACACATCGCCCAACAAATTGAGTGCTCCACCTCTTCGCTTCAACGAGGCAAAATGCTGGTTACCGGCGGTGGCGCACACAACGGTTTCCTTGTCGAACGAATACAACATTACGTAAAGCACCAGGTTGTAGTTCCTGATAACCAAACCATTGATTATAAAGAAGCGCTTATCTTTGCCTTCCTCGGACTGCTGAAGCTGGAAGGTCAAACCAACGTGCTTTGTTCTGTGACCGGTGCTCCTTCCGACAGTTGCAGCGGCCATATTTGGCATCCAAAAGCAATAAAGTTGGTATAATTTATGTTATTTTCACTATCTTTGTAGAATCTTTGAATCATTGAATCTAGAAATTTGAATTTTATATGGAAGCAACTGAAATCAAACTTTCCATCCTCGACCTCGCCATGAAAGGAGGTTGGATCATGGTCGTACTGGCCGTCCTTTCCATCATTGCAGTTTACATTTTCATCGAACGTTTTATCGTGGTAAAACGTGCCACCAAGATTGACAAGAGTTTCATGGAGCGTATCCGTGAATACATGAAAGAAGGAAAGATTGAGAGTGCCACAGCACTTTGCCATGGCAGCGACTCCCCCATTGCCCGCATGATTGAGAAAGGCCTTACCCGCATTGGCCGTCCCCTCAGTGACATCAACACCACCATCGAGAATGTGGGTAACGTAGAAGTTGGCAAACTTGAGAAAGGTGTTACCCTGCTATCCATGATCGCCAGTGCCTCCCCGATGATCGGTTTCCTCGGTACTGTAACCGGTATGATCCGCGCTTTCTATAACATGTCCATGGCGGGCAACAACATCGATATCGAGTTGCTGTCATCAGGTATTTATGAGGCTATGGTCACCACAGTGGGAGGTTTGATTGTAGGTATCATTGCCTACGTATTCTACACCATCATTGTTGCCAGAATCCAAGACGTTGTCAACCTGCTTGAGGCTAAAGCCACTGAATTCATGGACGTTCTCAACGAGCCTGCATAATCCTTGAAAAATTATTCGCTATGGCAATCAAGACAAGAAACAAGATCGGTGTCAGCTTCAACTCCTCGTCCATGTCAGACTTGGTGTTCCTGCTGTTGATCTTCTTTATGCTGACTTCGACACTGGTGGCCCCGAATGCCATCAAATTGCTGTTGCCATCAAGCAGCAGCAAGACCATGGCAAAGCAAACTGTCACCGTCTATATCAACGACCTGTTCCAATACTATGTGGATGAAACACCTGTCACGGATGAAGAGCTTCCTGGAATCCTCAGTGCTAAGATCGACGGACAGAGTGATGCCACGGTAGTGCTCCGTTCCGATAAATCGGTTCCCGTACAATACGTCGTCAATGTGATTGATGCCGTCAATGAGATTAATAATGCCACTCAACAAAATCACAAGGTCATTTTAGCCACTTCGCCGAAAAAATGAGCAATCCCAAGAAAGATAAGACCATCGCCGTTGTCGGAACCCTGTTGGTTCATGCATTGATCCTGCTGGTGCTATTTCTCATGGCTTTCCGCACGCCACTACCGCTGCCCGGTGAAGAAGGTGTGGAGGTCGATCTTGGGATGTATAATCAAGGAATGGGGTTAATCCAACCTGAGCAGCCTGCCATTCCTGAGCAATCCACCCCGCCAAAGCCTCATGAGGAAGAAACCTCAAAAAGCAAGGAGGAAATTGTAACGCAAGATACAGAAGAAGTCCCTGCCATCAAGACACAAAAAGAGACCAAAGAAGATCCTCAAATAAAGCCAAAGGAAAAGCCCGAAGAACCTGATCCTACGCCACAACAGACCGTCAACCCGAAGGCTTTGTTCAAAGGCAAGGACAAGGCTCAAGACGGCGGTTCTGAAGGCATCACTGGACAGCCTGGCGACCAAGGCAACCCAAATGGCTTGGCAGGCGTGAAGAAATACGACGGACAAGGTGGCAAGGGCAACGGGCCCGGTTACGATTTGGGAGGCCGTGGCGCCAAGACCCTCCAAAGGCCACCGAAGGAATTTCCTGAAGAAGGTCATATTGTGGTGGAGATTTGGGTTGACCGCGAAGGTTATGTCGTCAGGACAGGTATCGCCAAAGGCACCGACATCACTAACAGCGAGATGCGAAAATCCGCCATGGAAGCCGCACGACGCTCAAAATTTGCTCCCGATCCCACTGCACCTGAAGAACAAAAAGGAACCATCACTTATACTTTCGTTCAAAACCAATAATTGCCTATGAATTATACTGATACTCTCGAATGGATGTATAAACAACTTCCGATGTACCAACGCATCGGAAGCGCCGCATATAAAGCAGACCTTAACAACACTATAGCTTTGTTAAACCTGTTGGGCAATCCGCAGCACAATTTCAAATCCGTGCATGTGGCCGGCACCAACGGCAAAGGATCCACTTCACACATGCTCGCTTCTATCTTTCAAGAAGCGGGATATAAGACAGGTCTTTATACTTCACCCCATCTTCGCGATTTCAGGGAGCGCATCCGTATCAACGGCGAGATGATTCCTCAAGACAAGGTTGTGGAGTTCATCGAGAAGCATCAAAATGAATTTGAGAAGATGGGGCTCTCTTTCTTCGAAATGACTGTCGGCATGGCTTTCGACTATTTCTCCAACGAACAAGTTGACATCGCCATCGTAGAGGTTGGCATGGGAGGAAGACTCGACTCCACCAACCTGATCACGCCAGAAATCAGTGTCATCACCAACATCGGACTCGATCATGTTCAATTTTTGGGTGACACTTTGGAGAAGATCGCTGGAGAAAAGGCTGGCATCATCAAGAACAACATCCCAGTTGTAATCGGCGAAACCCAATCCGAGACCCACCAAGTGTTCGAGGACAAGGCTGCTGAATGCCACAGTCCCATTTATTTTGCGGATCAAATCTTCGATTGCGACAAAATCCACATAGAGTCCATGGACAAACAGGAATACGACATTTGGAAGAACAACGATCTTTATCTGGAAGCCTGTGACATGCCTCTGATGGGCAACTACCAAAAGAAAAACCTTGCTACCGTAATGTGCGCCGCCGACCTGCTTCGTGACAAGTTCCAGCTCAACGAAGAACATTTGCGCGATGGCATTGCCAACGTCATCAGGAACACCCATCTCATGGGACGCTGGCAGATTCTTAGCCACGACCCGCTGGCTATTGCCGATACAGGACACAATGTGGATGGCATCAGAGAAGTAATAAGCCAATTGGCTGAAATGTCATACAACAAGCTGCATTTCGTCATCGGCATGGTGAACGACAAGGACATAGATCACGTCTTACAACTGCTTCCCCACAACTGCGAATACTATTTTTGTAAAGCTGATATTCCAAGAGGTCTCGATGCCAATATCCTGGCTGGAAAAGCTTTCGAGCTCGGTCTGAGAGGCAAGGTATATGACTCAGTCCGCGATGCTTTTCAATCAGCTATCAACAATGCAAGCGTTGATGATGTCGTATTTGTTGGCGGTTCGAATTTCATTGTTGCAGAAGTAGTCTGATGAAAACACGGTTCTATCATATTATCCTATTATGTATCACAGCATTCCTGCTGTCGTCATGCTGCATTCAACGCCATGTCCCAGATGGCAAGCACTTCCTGCACGAGAATAAAGTGGTCATCAAAGGGAAAAAAGTCGAATTCAAAAAAACAGATCTCACACCTTACATTATCCAACACACACACAAAGTCAGCTTCCCTACAAAATTCCCGACTTGGCTTTATTACGTCACAGAAAACAAGAAGGACAAAAAGTTCTGGAATTGGGTTAACGATAATCTCACCAGGAATCCCGAGTATTACGACCAAGACGCAGCCTACCAATCTGCCCGTCAGATGAAACAATATCTCGACAACCGAGGTTATTTTAATTCGAAAGTCACCCAAACGGTAAAATACAAGAATTACAAGGCATACCAAACCTACACCATCGAGCCCTCGACGCCCTATCGCATCAGCAAAATCAATTATCAAGTTGAAGACACTGCATTGATGAGATCTGTTATGCGACTTGAAAGTCGTTTCCCTGCCAAAGTCAACGACATCTACAATGCCTACACCCTAGACGAACAGCGTATCATGATCACGGATTTCCTTCGCAATATGGGATATTATTATTTTACCCGTGAATATGTTACTTTTGAAGTTGACAGCAGTTTCAACGACCACACGCTGGAGATCACTATGAAAATCGATAATGTGAAGGATCGCGAAACCAACACCTATCATCCTCATAAACGTTATACCATCAACAAGATCAGCATTTACCCCAACTATATGCCAATGTTGGCGAGTATTCCACCTTCTGATTCTGCGACTATCACCTACTCTACCGGAACCAGGAATATTCCCAATACGCTACACCTATATTTCCACGAAAAGCCTTGTGTGCGTCCCAGCACTTTCACTGAAGTCATCCAAGTTTTGGAAGGGAGACCTTATAGACAAAGACAAGTGGAAATGACGTACAGCGCGCTTTCTAGTCTGAAGATGTTTTCCAACTCAAGCATTGAGTTTGAAAATGTCTCAAACGACTCTTTGAACCTACTTAACTGCAACATCCTCCTTCGTCGATCCGATTCGCATTCCATCAAACTACAGACAGAAGCGACCAATTCCGGAGGTGATTTGGGCATCAATGGCAGTGTCACCTATACCAACAAAAACCTTTTCAAAGGAGCCGAGGTGCTCACTGTCAGTGTGAAGGGCGGTCTGGAGGCACAAGAGATCCTCGACCTTGGCGATGTCGATGACGAGTCCAGTGTCTTCAACACAGGCGAGCTGATTTTCAACTCCAGTCTAAACATTCCAAAGTTCCTCAGTCCTATCCCACTCAAGACTTTTGCCCTTGATTATCAACCCAAAACAACGCTTTCCTTTGGAAGCAGCGCCCAGGTAAGGTATGCTTACTCACGCTACATGACCATGGGTTCATTCGGCTATGATTGGAAATCCAATCCGCGTTTGCAATTCATCGTTACGCCTTTCTACCTTAACTTTGTAAAAGTCAACCCCATACCAGAGTTTCAAGAACTTCTTGACCAAGAACAGAATCAACGTATCAAGGACCAATACACCAGCCATTTTGTGTTGGGTGGGCGTTATTCAGTCATTTACAACACACAAAGTTATAACAGGAATAGCAATTACATCTATATCAGAGGCAATCTCGAATCCAGCGGCGGTTTGGTTTCTCTCTTCAACGGCACACGATTGATCAACGAACAGGATGACCACCATGAACTATTCGGTATTCGTTATGCACAGTTTTTCCGCGCTGATATCGACTTCAGACAGTATTACAATCTCGGTGAGAAGACCTGGTTTGTTTGTCGTCAGCTAGTAGGGTTCGGCCTACCTTATGGCAATTCTTATGATATGCCTTTCGAGCGCAGTTTCTATTCTGGCGGATCGATGGGAATGCGCGGTTGGGATTATCGTAAGCTGGGACCTGGCGCATACGTACCCAGCTCTGAATACAGCAACATCGAGCGTATTGGCGATATCCAATTGGAATTAAATGCAGAACTCAGATTCCCCATCCGCAACTCACTCAATGGAGCCCTATTTGTAGATGCGGGCAATATCTGGAATTACCATGCCAATGAATTGTTGCCCAATGGCGAATTCCATTTTGGCACTTTCTACGACCAGTTGGCAATGGATGCCGGTTTTGGTCTCCGTTTAGATCTCAAGATGGTCATCGTGCGACTTGACATGGCCCTGCAAATGCGTTATCCTTATCCAGATGCTACAGGAAGCCATTGGAACTTCAACGACATGAGCACAGAAGACTTTAACCTCGTTTTGAACATCGGTTATCCTTTCTAGGCTATGAACAGGGAGGATCTCTATTCATGTTTGCTGAATTCATTCGGCTTTACTCCCACTGCCGGACAAGCAACTGTTTTGAGGCATCTGGCGGCATTCCTTCTGTCAAAAAAGCAACATCCGACCTATATTCTTCGTGGTTATGCCGGAACTGGAAAAACCACTTTGGTGACCACTTTAGTAAAAACCCTGCCAGAGATCGGGATGGATTATGTGCTGTTGGCTCCAACTGGGCGTGCTGCGAAAGTATTAGGTGGCTATACCCAGCGATATGCCTCCACTATACACAAGAAAATCTATCAAGTAGCAAGTCTTCCTGACGGAAGCATTCGGATTGTTAGAGGGCAGAACAAGCATACGAACACCCTCTTTATCGTTGACGAAGCGTCAATGATTGGAGAAGACCGCGAGTTTGGTTCAAAGAGTCTTCTTGACGATCTTTTGGATTATATTTTCAGTGGAGATAACTGCCGTTTGCTATTGATCGGCGACACGGCACAGTTGCCTCCTGTCGGCAACGATGAAAGTCCAGCGCTTGACATCGACTACTTACAAAGCCAATTTCCACTGACGATTGCCACGTATGAGCTAACCGAGGTAAAACGACAAGCATTGCTTTCGGGCATTTTAAGCAATGCCACCCATCTCAGGGAAGAACTAAATGAAGAGAAAACACTCTATTCGTTACCCATCTTCGATTTATCCTTTAATGACGTTGGACGCATTGACCCAGAGACTTTCGAAGAGATGTTGTATCGGGCTTTTGATGCCGACAACAGTCATGATTCGGTCATCATCTGCAAGTCGAACAAAAGAGCCAATCTATTCAACCAGGCTGTACGGAGTAGGATTTTGAACATTGAAGGAGAAATTGCCACAGGCGACAAGCTGATGATTGTGAAGAACAATTATTATTGGGCAGATGGCAATAAGGAAATCAGTTTCATTGCCAACGGTGACATGGCGGAAATCCAAAAGATCTCAAGGTACGAGGATTTGTACGGGTTTCGTTTCGCCGATGTGGAGTTAAGTTTTCCAGATTATCCAGACACGCCAAATCTTGATGTAAAGATTCTGCTGGACACATTGAATAGCAACAGTGCATCGTTATCAGAGGAGGAAAACACAAAATTAAGGCAAGCCATTGAAGCAGATTACATGGATATTCCAAACCGACGAGAGCGATACAAGGAAATGAAAAAGAATCCCTGGTTCAACGCATTACAGGTAAAGTTCGCTTATGCATTGACCTGCCACAAGACACAAGGCGGACAATGGAAGAACGTGTTTGTAGATTCTTCATTAAATCTAAAGGAAGAGTTGGTCAAGGAAGACCTACGTTGGCTCTACACAGCGGTGACAAGAGCGCAAGAAAAGCTTTACTTTGTCAACTTCAAAGAAGAGTTTTTTAAGCTAATAACTTCCAACTGAACAACTTCCAACTGAAAACTAAAAAAGCCCTCTCGCTTTCGCGGAGGGCTTTTCCGTATGGGTGGGCGGCGACCTACTTTCCCACGTCTTA
>CADCGK010000010.1 GCA_902800965.1 uncultured Bacteroidia bacterium
AATGGTGTGTTTCATGTCGTTCTTGTTTTGATGGTTTCTTTTGTTGCAAGCAAATATAAGCATTAAAATCAGCTTTACGAACCCCTATCCGAACTTTTTCTGCTGGATATAAAAATAATTCGTTGAAAATGAGTGTGTTGAAAAATTTTTATTACGAACTTTTTCATACCATTCCATTTTGAACAACGGCGCGTTCTGCATAATGCTTTTATCGTCCGCCATTTCACCGAAACGTTCCGCCTCCTTGAATGATGTCATGGCAGCTTCTTTGTCAAGGTCTTTCTCTGCATAGCCGTTGTAAAGCGCGGCCAAAGCCGCCAACAAGGCAACAAACAACAACAAAGAAGGAATACGTTTCATGATGGAAAAGATAAAAAAATCCCGCCATCGCTGACGGGATTCTTTCTTCTTTCTTCTGACTTCTGTCTTCTGAAAGATTTACTCTTCTTCCTTCTGGCTCTCTTCGTATTCCTTGAGCAGGCGTTGTTGCACGTCGGTAGGAACCTGGGCATACTCGGCATACTTCATGGTGAAGGTGCCACGGCCCGAGGTGAGTGAGCTGAGGGTGGTGGAGTAACGGTCCATCTCTGCGAACGGGACCTTGGCGTGGATGGTCTGGTAGCCGTGATCGCTGTCCATACCCATCACGATGCCACGGCGGCCCTGGAGGTCGGTCATCACCGCACCCATGAGGTCGGCAGGCATGCGGACGTCGAGGTCATAGATAGGCTCCATGATCTTCGGGCCAGCGTTCTTGAAGGCCATCGAGAAAGCCATACGGCCGGCGATCTTAAAGGCCATTTCGTTGGAGTCAACTGGGTGCATCTTACCATCATACACATAGACGATGATGTCGCGTGCGTAGGAACCGGTCAGAGGACCTTGTTCCAGGCGCTCGTTGATACCCTTCAGGATGGCGGGCATGAAACGGGCGTCGATGGCACCACCAACCACGCAGTTGGCGAAGATGAGCTTACCGCCCCAAGGCAGTTCGTACTCGTCCTTGGTACGCACGGCGAGTTCTTCAGGATCGGTGTAGCCTTCGAAGTAAGGAGCCAACCAGAGGTGCACCTCACCGAACTGACCGCTACCGCCAGACTGTTTCTTGTGACGATAGTCGGCTTTGGCGGACTTGGTGATGGTCTCACGGTACGGAACCTTAGGCGTGCTGAACTCGACAGCGATCTTGTGGACGTTGTCGAAGTACCACTTCAGGGTGTTGAGGTGATACTCGCCTTGGCACTGGAGGATGTTCTGACGGAGCTCGCGTGACATGCCGGCGATGACGGTTGGGTCGGTCTTGTGCATGTCGTTGAGGATACCGCCGAGTTTCTCGTCTTCCTGTGAGTTGGCAGCCTTGATGGCGATCTGGAAGATGGGTTCCGGGAACGGGATGGGTGGGAAGGCAGCTTCGGCGACTTTGGCATCGACGAGGGTGTCACCCACGCGGCCGTCTTTCAGCTTGATGGTGCAGATGATGTCACCAGCGTTGACCTTTTCCACTTCCTCACGGTTCTTGCCGCGGAAGGCGAGCAGCTGTGAGATACGTTCCTTGTTGCCGGTACGAGGATTGACGAGGTCCTGGCTCTTGCTCAGAGTGCCGCCATAGACGCGCATCCAAGCCACGTCGCCGAGGTTTTGCTCAGTGGTGACCTTGAAGATCTGGAGCGCAGTAGGATCGTCGTTGCTGTTGTGGAACTCGGTGCCGTTCACAGCCTTGATGGCGGGGACGTCAGCCGGGCTCGGGCAGGCGTTGATGAGGAATTCGCAGAGGCGATACACGCCGATGCCGCGTTTGGCAGCGCCGCAGATCACGGGGAACATCTCACGGTTGATGATACCCAGACGGATACCACGCTCCATGTCTTCCTCGCTGAGGGTCATCTCTTCGAAGAACTTCTCCATGAGGGCTTCTTCGCCTTCGGCGGCATGCTCGATGAGGCTATTGTGCATCTCTTCGGCCTTGGCCATCTCACCGGCAGGGATATCCTGGATCTCGGGAGCGCCATTGCCATTCTTGAAGACCAACATCTTCATGAGGATGAGGTCGATGACGGCATTGAAGTCTTCACCAGTGCTCACGGGATATTGGATCGGGGTGACCTTGTCGCCAAAATACTCCTTCAGGTTGCGGATGGCATTGTCGAAGTTGGCATTGCTGTGGTCGAGCTGGTTGAGGAAGAACACCACGGGTTTCTTGGTGGTCACGGTGTGACGCCAAGCGTTCTCGGTGGTGGCTTCGACGCCGGCTTGGGCGTTGACGGTCATGACGGCGGTATCGGCAGCGGCGAGGCATGATACGATGTCACCGGAGAAATCGGTGAAGCCGGGAGCGTCGAGGATGTTGATCTTCTTGTCGTTGATGATGGTGTTCATCATCGTGGCGTGGACGGAGATCTGACGATCCATCTCGATTTGACGATAGTCGGAAACGGTGTTCTTTTCTTCCGTGCTTCCTTTTCTGTTGATGACCTTGCCTTCGAAAAGCATGTTTTCAGCGAGGGTGGTCTTGCCGGACTTGGCCGCACCGATCAGGGCGATGTTCCGGATCTCGTTGGTCTTGAATTCCTTCATTTTATCTAATTGTCTTACTGTTGATTAATATTCAATTTGAGAATCAGCGTGCAAAGGTACGAAAAAATTACAATTGTTTTAAAGAATTGAATATTTTTTCCCATCTATTGTCATCCATCTTAGCGCCCAGCACTTCGATGATGTTGGCAGCTACAGTGGCGCCCATCTTGGCGCACTTCTCCAACGATTCGCCTTTGACGATTCCTGCCATGAAGCCTGCAGCCCACAAATCACCAGCTCCAGTGGTATCGATGACCTTGGCGGGAATGGGATCGATCTTGACCACTTGGTCGCCATGTTGCACGTAAGCGCCTTTGGCACCTACCTTCACGATGGCGATGTCGCACATCGAAGCCATCTCATGTAGCGCCTCTACGGGTTCTTCAAGCAAGGTGAAAGTCTTGGCTTCGTCTTCGTTGGCAAAGAGGATGTCAATATAGTCTTTGGCGAGGTGCAGCATGTAATCGCGGTTTTCCCTTACGATGTTGTAGCTGGCCATATCCAAGGCTACCGTCATGCCTTTTTCTTTGGCCATGGGCAGTATTTTGTCGAGGAGCTCGCGGTTAGAGATGAGATATCCTTCCACATAGAGGATGTCCCATCCGTCGAACATCTCGGGACGGATGTCATCTGCATTGAGTTCCAAAGCGGCGCCGAGATAGGTGGCAAAGGTACGTTCACCGTCTTTTGAAATGAAGGCTTCGGCGCATCCTGTCGGAGTATCGGTGGTTAACATCAGCGGTTTGACATGGGTCTTCACCATCTCGTTTTCAAAGAAACGACCTCTTTCATCTCTTCCCACTTTTCCGATATAACCCGTTGGGATACCCAATTTTGAGGCACCACTGATGGTATTGGCCGTTGAGCCACCGGCAGCCATGGCGTAGCCGTAAGGCTTGACGGTCTCGCCGATATGCAGCGAGGTGTTTGCGTCCACATGGTACATGCCGCCTTTTGGGAGGCGAAGTTGTTCTAGAATATCGTCATTGGGGATTTGGATAAGGATATCGACCAGGGCATTGCCTATGCCGAGAATGTTTTTGTATGCCATAGTGTTTGTATTGAAAGAAAGCGCAAAGATAAAAAAAAATGAAAAAAAACTTGCAGGGATAAAAAAAAGCTGTACCTTTGCAGCCGCAAATGCCTCCTTAGCTCAGTTGGTTAGAGCATCTGACTGTTAATCAGGGGGTCTCAGGTTCAAGTCCTGAAGGGGGCGCGTTTCATGTTATTAATTTTTTGAGTAGGTAAGTCGTGAGATGAGCCTACTTTTTTTGTTTTTACCATCAATTCTTTCGGCGATAAAAACAAACTGTTACTAATTCTCCAATGTCCAACCCTTTGTTGTATTGTGCATTGTGATCAAAATAGTTTATCAGTTCGTAGTTATCTTGAATAAACAAGATATCATTTTCATCAATCGTCTTATCTCCTGAAATCAAAATCCATTTTGGTTTGGTAAACGGTTTGGAGGTTTCTTCATTATGAAGCCTAGGCAAATGAAAAGCCAAGGGTGAGTATAGTACTCTATTGCATTGAAGCATTCCTTCGTGCTGCATCATTCCCGCTCCGATGCCCGACAGATTGTAATTATAGATTGAGTCGCGTTCGCTTTCGGGTATTTCCTCTATGCAATGGTGAAAATTAGCGTAGCTAGTTCTAAAAGGTTCCTTATTCAAAACCAAATCGTTGACAAAAAAACCTATAGGTCTCACTAAGTAAAAAGCAATTGGAAGCATCAAGGCAAAAGCTAATCCGAGGTTGGCTTTTCGATACTTTTCAACGTTCATGGTAGCCAAACAAACCACAAATAATGGCATTGTCGCCATGAGATAATGTGTGAAACAACGTGTTCCAGAGGAAAGAATAAAGAATGTATAGGAAATCAGTGTAGAGATTAAAACTGTTTTTTGATGCGTTGAATTGATGCTAAGGAAGGTAACACAGATACCCAAGAAAAGAATATAAAATACGACATTCAAAACATAAAACCGTCTGTTGGGTGTATATCCAAAATACTCAAAATAAGAAAGAAACGTTCCGTAAACCATTTCTTCCACACCATACAACCCTGCTTTCAAATAGAAATACAAGACACACAGACTGATAACTAACATTACTCCCGAAAACAACAGCAAGATATCCGTAAAGAACCTTTTGTATTCTTTTCTCTGAAGGAGAGTAAAATACCAAACAAGGAAATACCCCAAGAAAACACTTGCGTTGTTCATGCGTATAAAAGCAATAATGCCCAAACATAACCCAACAACAAACATTTCTATCTTGCGAATTGTTTTATTTGTTTTTAAATACCTGAAATATAAATAAATAGGATAAGAAGCAAAGGGCAGACACCATTCTTCTGAAAGGTCACCTCCCTCATAAAAGCACAACAGCAACAACAAAGAAATACCCAAGCAGAAGTAACGTAAACGTCCTTGATGGTAAAACATAATGATTCTGTCCCATATCACCAATGTAATCATAAGGGACAAAACCTGAAACAATAGAATACAAAAGTTACCTCCCAGTAACAACCCCAAGGCTTGAATAAAATATAAGAAACAGCCCTTGTTGTCGAAATAATCGATATATAACGTTTTTCCTTTCAAAACAGCAAGTCCCATCTGTTTGAAAATGGCTGCATCAAAACCCTCAAAAGCATAGAGGAAGGATGTGGATCGTGAAAACAAGGTCACAAACACAAAGGATACAAGAAACAGTATCAGAGATTTACGCTTCTCCATGTTGCATGGCCTCCATCATTAAAACCGCTTTCACATTGGGATTCTTGATCATTTTTCTGAAAGAATACAGCAGTTTCACCGCCATTTTCATCCACCATTGGTAATGTACTTCAAGCTTGCAATAGGCTTTACGGAAGTTGAAGTTTTGGGTTAAAAACTCATGGATGTGGGAATGCTCCGTGATGCTTCGGGATCCGTCGGAGACATACCTGAACCCTCGTTCTTGCAGGTAATATTGATTCATGGCGTGATACAATCCGTAATACGGATAGCTGCCATTATACTTGTAACGGGGTCTCAAACCGCTTAGATCATATTCACAGCTGTCGTTCCAACGCCTGACACAGCTGAACCCAACTAGTTCAGCGCTTTCTTTGTCAAAGACTCCCCAATAGTCAAATTCATATTGGTCAAGGTAATACTTGAATATTTCCTCGCTCATCGTCCTATCTTTGACAGCGTAGTCGGCGTAGGTTTCTGCGATAATGGGATAGCCGTTTTCTTTCAGTAATGCTTGGTCAATAAGACGGTAATTGAATGAGTTTTGCGCATGCCTGATCTTGTTTCTGACCCTTGGGCTCAGCTCTTCCATGTCGCCAAATCGGTCTTTGATGATGTACCAAAAACTTGTTTCTTCATGGCAATCAAAATCGTAGGTGTTCCTGACCAACAAACCACCTTGTTTCAGAAGGGCTTTTTTCTCTTCTTTGTTTAGCTTTGGCTCTTCATGCGGTGCTCCCGAAAAACGCCATGCCTTGCGATATAGATGATAATTGGGCATCAGAGTCGTTTTTTAATGGCGTTGAAAGCATAACTGAAAAAGAAGCACAACGTCTTGAAGAAAGACATCTTTTCGTGTTGGCGATAGACCCTCCAGAGATCAGTCGCAGCTTTCATCTTGTTGGAGCTGGCGGATTTTCTCCGGATACGATAGGAGGTTAAAGGTTCCTCGATGGCGTAAGCCTTGAAGCCTTTTTTCAGGATATCGAGCCAAGTGGCGGTGTCTTCGCTAGTGCGGAAGTTGGGCACATTCACTTGGCCTACCCTATCCTTGTCAAGCATCACGGTAGAACAACCTATGATGGTATTTCGAAGATAGTCGTTGTAGTTTAAATCGCCTGCCGTATGGATAGTCTTTCCCAAGGTTTTTCCGTTTTCGTCGATCAGGTCGTACGAGGAATAGCTGAATTCCACCTTGTGTTCCTGCATGAACTGTAGCTGTTGTTGTAGCTTGTTGGGATGCCATACGTCATCGGCATCAAGAAACGCCAGGTAGCGTCCCGTTGAGTTTTCGATACAGCGGTTTCGTGTAGGGGCAATGCCGGAATGTTCCGCGTTGACGGAAAAACGGATCCGCTCGTCTTGTTCTGCGATGCTTTGTACCAAAGCCACCGTCCCGTCGGTCGAGGCATCGTCCACGATAAGTAGTTCCCAATCAGTATAGGTTTGGTTGATCACCGAATGGATAGTATCGGCGATATACCGTTCCATGTTGTAACATGGCATGATGACGGAAACCAACGGCTGTTTTTCCATTATTTCAATCCTTCAATCCAAATCTTAATCTTTTGTTCGTCATGAAGCTTACATACGAGGAGGGAATGGTCTCGATAAGCCACAAGATAATCTTCCAAACCCTCCACCACAGCTTCGATACCTTCCTCAACATTGACGATGGTATTCTTGTTGTCGACGGAGACCACTTTGCCACGTATAGTGTTGCCGTTGTTATCCTTTTTGGCGTGTGTAAACAGTGAACCCCAGGTGCCGATGTCGCTCCAACCAAAGTCGGCGGGAATGGTATAGGTATCAGGTGACTTCTCCATGATACCATAGTCGATGCTGATATTGGGGCAGTCCACAAAATGGTCGTTGATGAAGTCTTGTTCTTCCGAGGTTCCGAAGTTGTTGACACCTTTCTCGAAGACCTTGACTATTTCTGGAAGATAGTTTTTGAAGGCGTTCATGATGCCTTTCAACGTCCAAAGGAAGATGCCGGAATTCCAGAAGAAATTACCAGAATCAAGAAATTTTTGAGCAGTTTCATGATCCGGTTTTTCTTTAAACATTTCAACTTTCACCACTTTTTCACTCCTCATTCCCAACTCCTCACTCCTCACTCCACATTGGATATAGCCATAACCCGTCTCTGGCCTTGAAGGTTTGATGCCAATAGTCATCAATGCCTGAGGCTGTTGTTTTAGAAAATTGAATCCCAGATGGATGATACGTTGGAATTCTTTTTCATTGGTCACAAGATGGTCTGCGGGTGTAACCACGATGTTAGCGTCTTGGCATTGGCTTTGGATATGATAGCAGGCGTAGGCGATGCAGGGTGCGGTGTTACGTCTGGCGGGTTCGCAAAGCACTTGTTCGGGTTTCAGCATGGGCAGGTGTTCGAGGACGAGATGTTTGTAGGCAGCGTTTGTCACCACAAGGAAGTTCTCATCGGGAATGACGGGACTGAAACGTTCGTAGGTGCTACGAATAAAGCTTTTTCCTGTTCCAAGGATATCGAGGAACTGTTTGGGATAATTGTCTTTGCTGAGTGGCCAAAAACGGCTTCCAATGCCGCCAGCCATGATGATGCAATAGTTGCTCATTTAGAAGTTGTTCAGTTAATCAGTTGTTCAATTATTATGGTCGAGTTGGCAAAAAACGCTGTTGTTGGAGATGAATTCTGGAACGATTCTTTTCATCTGTTTTACAATGGCCAGGTCATCTACCGTGGTCAGTGTTTGGTTGAGTTCTTCAATCAAGGCGTTAACTTCTTCTGCTTCGTAATTGCGCACTTGTGCCCGCATGATCTTTGGGTTGTCTGTAGGTTTGGTGTTTTCCTTGGTGGCAAGCAGCTCCTCGAAGAGTTTTTCGCCAGGACGAAGACCAACTTCTTTAATCTCGATATCGGTTTTGCCCGAAAGTTGAATCATCTTTTTGGCCATGTCGTAGATCTTGACGGGTTGACCCATATCGAAGACAAATATTTCGTTGTTTTGTCCGATAGAGCCAGCTTCCATGACGAGGCTGCAGGCTTCGGGAATGGTCATGAAGAAACGGATGATGCGTTTGTCCGTGATGGTCAAGGGACCGCCTTGCGCCAATTGTTTTTGGAACAGAGGCACCACTGAACCATTAGATCCAAGTACGTTGCCAAATCGGGTGGTGATAAACTGAGTGTTGCTCTTACGGCTTTGGGTGTAGATTTCTGCGATACGTTTGGTAGCCCCCATCACATTGGTGGGGTTTACGGCTTTGTCGGTGGAAATCATCACGAATTTTTCCGTTCCGAATTCCATAGCTAAGTCAGCTATGTTTTTAGTGCCAAACACATTCACATAAACAGCTTCGTATGGATTTTCCTCCATGAAGGGTACGTGTTTGTAGGCTGCAGCATGATAGATTAATTGTGGATGGTATGCCTCAAATACCTCTCTCATACGACGTCTGTCCTTCACATTGGCGATGACAAAGACCATCTTGTCCACTATGGATTGGAATTCGGGTTTGTTCTTCAATTCAAATTGAAGGTCATACATGGGAGATTCCGCCTGATCCAACATGATGAGCGTCTTGGGATTGTAATGCAGTACCTGACGGCACATCTCGCTACCGATAGATCCAGCAGCTCCCGTGATCATCACCACTTTGTTGTTAATCTCGCGTTTGACGTTTTCTTTCCCCAATACGATAGGCTCACGGCCCAAAAGGTCTTCGATCTTGATGTCTTGAACTTGACGTGCAACGTTTTCTCCATCCACCCAATCGGCAAAAGCAGGCATGGTCTTCACTTTTAATCCGAGATTCATGCCGATCTCGATGAGTTCTTTTTTCCGTTCTCCGGAAACACTTGGTAATGCCAGAATCAATACTTTTACCTGATTGTGCTGGATATAAGATGGATTAAATACCTTTTTTGGATCCAATACGGGAATCGTATTGATGTTTTTATTGGTTTTTTTAGGGTTGTCATCTGTGAAAGCCACGATTTTATACATGGATTCACTGTCTTGCTGGATGGCTCTGAAAAGCAGCACACCTCCTTCACCGGCACCATAAATGATGGTGTTGGCTTTGCTTTTGTTGCTGTCTTTATAGAATTCATTGTAGATGCGACGGATGGTAAACCGGCTGAGTACCATGAAAGTTAGCGAGACGAAGTAATGGTATATGATTAGCCTATAACCTGGAACGATTTTATTGACAATGCCGGGGTTAAGTTGAGAGATGACGACCTTGGTGAGAATCAACACAGTCAAGGCTGTTGTACATGCATTGAACAGTTTTCGGATATCATCGAATCCTGAATAACGAATCATACCAAAGTAGGTGCGATAAGTTAAAAACATCAGGAAATATACGCCAAGAACAATGAAAACCCTGTACCAACCCTTAAATAAATCAGCTTTGTGGAGGATGTTGTAGTACACTAAAAACATTGAGATGGTGTAGGCCACAAAAAGGACGACAATATCGAACAGCAACACCCAATATCGTGGCAACGAGTTGTTGGCTTGTTTGCCAAAGAGGAAGTTGCAAATCTTGAACAGGATAAATCTCATCATGGGTCAAATATCAGTTCCATCCAAAAGGATGTGGTTTACATGGCAGCTTTGCTAAAGGATGATAGTCGCCTACAAGACCTATTGGTTTGGAATTACGGATTTGATAGACGATATTGATACAACGGCGTGCATCGGCGATGCCAAAGCCACGGCCTGCGAGGATCTCTTCATAGCTCTTGGTGTGGAGTTCGGTGAATCCTTGGCTGAACTCGAACTCTTCTCCATCGATCTTCAAGGTGCGGAAGGTGCGTTTTTCACCCTCTACAGCGTTTTCGGGCAAGGTATCGGCGTTGATGCTGAGGAAATAGCGCACACGTGCCTGTTTCAACTCAAGATAACCCGCAACCCGGTCATGGGAAGCGACATGGACGATGTTTTTCTGCACATCGCCGAAGATCCAGCTCAGCATGTCGTAGAAATGCACACCGATGTTGGTGGCGATGCCACCGCTCTTGTTGACATCGCCTTTCCATGAGGCATAGTACCAATTGCCACGCGAGGTGATATAGGTCAGATCGATGTCGTAGATATGGTCTTTCGGTCCCTCATCGACTTTTTTCTTCAAGGCAACGATTTTGTCGTGCAAACGCAGTTGAAGGATGGTGTTGACCTTGTGTCCTTGACGTTCCTCCACCTTTTGCAAGGCATCGATATTCCACGGGTTGAGCACGAGGGGTTTTTCGCAGATGACGTCGGCACCAAGACGCAAACCATAACGGATGTGGGCATCATGCAGGTAGTTGGGTGTACACACGGTCACGTAGTCAATTTGCTTGCCTTCTTCGTCGCGAAGTTTGGTGTTGTGGCGGTCGAAGAGCTCCTGCTCCGTGAAGAAGGAAGCCTTGGGGAAGTAACTGTCCATGATACCGACGCTGTCGCTCTTATCGTAGGCAGAGACGAGGTTGTTACCGGTGTCTTTGATGGCTTTCAGATGGCGGGGGGCGATGTATCCACCAACGCCGATGATAGCAAAGTTCTTCATCAGAGGTTGTTTTTCTCGATATCCTTGAAGTATTTCACTGTTCCGTATGTCAACTCGTCGCAAGCAGCGTCATCGCAGACGATGATGCCTTTTGGGTGCATCTGGAGCACGCTGACGGTCCACATCTGGCTGACACCGCCTTCGATGGCGTGGGCCAGTGCGCGGGCCTTGCCGTGGCCGTTGGCGAGAATCATCACCTCACGGCTGTCCATGACAGTGCCGACGCCCACCGTCAAAGCAGTCTTAGGCACTTTGTTGATGTCGTTTTCGAAGAAACGGGAGTTGGCGATGATGGTGTCGGTGGTCAGCGATTTGACACGGGTGCGGGATGTCAACGAGCTTCCGGGTTCGTTGAAGGCGATGTGACCATCGGGACCGATGCCGCCCATGAACAGGTCGATACCACCATAGCTCTTGATCTTCTCTTCGTAACGGGCGCATTCGGCTTCCAGATCCTTGGCGTTGCCGTTGAGGATGTTCACGTTTTCCTTCTTGATGTCGATGTGCTTGAAGAAGTTGTTCCACATGAAGCTGTGATAGCTTTCTGGATGGTCTTCCGGGATACGCACATACTCGTCCATGTTGAAGGTCACCACGTTCTTGAAGGAGATCTGTCCTTTCTTGTAAAGGCGGACCAATTCCTTATAAGTTCCAATCGGTGTGGAGCCAGTGGGGAGTCCTAGGATAAAAGGTTTCTTGGCTGTGGGTTTGAATGCTTTGATGGTTTCGACGATGTGGTTGGCTGCCCAACGCGACATCTTGTCGTAGTTTTGTTCAATGATTACTCGCATATTTTTTAGAATTTAGAATTCAGAAGTTAGAATTAAGAATTACGGATTTTATTGATGGAAGAGATAAACTCTTCGGTTTCTTTTTTGATTTGTTTGACAAAGGAGACTTCCTCGATACGGCCTACCACGGCGATCTTCTCTTCTTCGTTGCGGAAGGTGGCGCTTCGGATGGGGTTTTCGTAGTCTTTTTTACGGGACTCATACACTTGGTCACAGATGTACTGCTGGATACGGACCGCTTTGTCGAGGCATTCTTCCCACATCTCGTGGGTAAGTACGTCGGTCTCGTCCTTGTAGAGGAACATCAGTGAGAAATAGGCGTGACGGAGTTTTTCCATCTTATAGTCTTTCCAAAGCTTGTTATAACGTTCGTGTATTTCTTGCCAACTGTTGAGCACCTCGTTTTTGATATCATCGCGCAGCTGGTCAACATCTTCCTCTGGCATGGTCTGTCCACCAAGGTTGATCCACTTGCGAAGCCGCTTGCCTTTCATCATGCGGCTGAGGTTTTCGATGCTAGCTTCCTCATGGTTTTCCAGATAGTGCACGATATTCTTCACGGCGTAGTACACCAGCATGTCGCCGTAGGCATGATAGGCTTCGAAGGCTTTCAGGATACGAGTGCGGCGTTTGCTCTTCTCGATATTTTCACCGAACACTTCGAGCTTTTTGCACACTTCGGGTTCATGGTCGAGCAAGTTTTTGCCAACGGCTCTGAGGTCGTAGTATTCGTGTGTGTCGGGATTCTCTCCTTGTGAGAGTAGATAGGCCTTGGCTACCCAGACTTCAAGCAGTTTGCGAGCCTCTATGGTTTCCTCCATGGTATCAGGCGCAAAGGTCTCGAATTCGATGTTTTGGATCTTGCGCTTGCGGACATCGCGTTTCTGGTATTTCGAGGTGTTGCGCGCGATGGCGAACATATTGTACATCCACCAATAGGCGGGCATGATCTCCAGCTCGTTGGTTTTGGCGTTGTTGTTGACCAGACAGAACGGGAGCATGATGTTCATTTCGTTGGGGTAGTCGGCCTTCGAAAGCAGGGTAAACGATGCAAACTTGGAAGAATGCTTGATGCTGGAGCAAAGACCTGGCCAGAAGCCACGGCTAGCGACAATCTCTCCGTCGGTAGCTCGGCTGTTGTGGTTGGAACCTAAAGTGGCACCGGCCGCCATGTTGCTTTGGCCCATCACGCAGGCAGAGATCAGGAATGAGTTGTTGTGATGCTGTTCGTGTGATGGGAAGATCAGGTTGTTGAGCACCTCGCAGCAGGAGATGGTGGAGTTGTCGCCCAACACGGAATAGATCAATCGGGCCCCATATTTCAGGTTGCAGTTGTCGCCCAATACAAATCTTACCGCCACTACAGAATAGAAGATATGGCATCCGTACCCGGTGATGCCGTTTACCAAGATGACACCTTCACCGACTTGTGATGGCTCCTCTTCCGAAGAGTTGATGGTGATGTTCTTGAGTTTGCTGGCTCCCTTGATGTAGCAGAAAGGACCGATTTTGGCGTCTTTCAGGATCCAGCAATTTTTGATCACGGACGACTCGCCAACAGTTCCGTAATAGCCACGGTGCGAGTCAAACGCGTTGTTGGTGATGTCGAACAACCTTTGCTGGAGCGGTTTGTCGTCGATATACTTGGCCCAAAGGTAGGCATCGGCGGTGGTCATGCCGTCGAAAGGCAGGATCTTGCGGCCGCCATTCTCGTTCATCACTTCGAGCCAAACCCTAACATCTTCAGGTTCTCCTTCTTTGATGACACCGTTTCCGAACTTGGAGTGGTCGGTGGTGGAGATTTCCTGGATGTTGAACAGAATGCACTTGTCGCCGATGATATAGTTCGCCATGTAATGGACGTCGTGGATGGCCACGTTGTCGCCGATGTCGCAAGAAATGATGCTACTGTCAGTAATGCCAACCGGAACACGCAAATCGTGATATTGAAGGATCTCGTTGGCCACCCTTCCGATACGGCACATCCCGAAGAAATGGTTGTTGCGTATCATGTTGGTGTCGAACTCGTCGGTGACCCAGATCTCGTCCCAATTGGTCGAGGTGTTGCTGTTCTTTACCAAACGCTCGATCTCTTCGGAATGAAGATGACGCCATCCGTTGGCTGGTTTCTTGACTTGTTGGTTACGATAGTAATACTCATCATGCCCATCGTGGAGGTATTTCTCGTCGATGAAGTTTTTGTAAATCCTGTCGTAAGGTAATAAAGTTACTTTATCCATTGTTTAATACTTTCAATTTTCAACTTTCAACTCCCCCATACCCTTCCGGATTATTCCGTTGCCAGTTCCATGAGTCGCGGCACATGTCCTCCAGTCCACGTTCTGCTTTCCAGCCGAGTTCTTTTTCCGCTTTGGCGGGATTGGAGTAGCAGATGGCTATATCGCCTGCGCGACGAGGTTTGATGCTATATGGGATTTTGATATTGTTGACTTTTTCAAACGTTTTCACCAGCTGAAGTACGGTATATCCTTGACCCGTTCCCAAGTTATAGATGGCACAACCGCATTTTCTCTCGATGGCTTGCAAGGCGGCTACATGTCCTTTGGCTAGATCCACCACATGAATATAGTCGCGGACTCCTGTGCCGTCAGGTGTGTCATAATCGTTGCCAAAGACACCTAGTTCGGGGCGTTTGCCAACGGCTACCTGCGTGATGTAAGGCATCAGGTTGTTTGGGATGCCATTGGGATTCTCACCGATGGTTCCGCTTGGATGGGCACCGATAGGGTTGAAATAGCGAAGCAGGACGACGTTCCATTCCTTGTCGGCTTTTTGCATATCCATCATGATTTCCTCCAGCATGCTTTTGGTTTTGCCGTAAGGATTGGTGCAGTTGCCTTTTGGACAAGCTTCCGTGATAGGTATCATCGCTGGGTCACCATACACCGTGGCCGATGAAGAGAAGATGATGTTTTTACAGCCATGACGACGCATCACATCGAGAAGTGTGAGCGTGCCTCCAATGTTGTTTTCGTAATATTCCCAAGGCTTTTCCACGGACTCTCCCACTGCTTTCAAGCCCGCGAAATGAATGCAGGCATCGAAATGGTTTTGTTCCATCATCTGGTTGAGGCTCTCGCGATCTCGGATATCCAGTTGATAAAACGGAATCTTTTTCCCGACAAGAGCTTCTACTCTTTCCAGAGCAACCGGATTTGAATTGGATAAATTGTCAACTACAATGGTCTCATGACCAGCAGCATAAAGCTCGACAAGTGTATGTGAACCGATGAATCCGGTGCCTCCAGTGACTAAAATTCTCATAAATCAAATTTTTCCAAGCAACAAAAATACAATGATATTTTTTAACTTTGCAAAAAAAATATTATTAAATATGATACTGTGTCTTGAAACAGCCACCCCGACCTGTTCCGTAGCGTTAAATGACGGGACACATAATCTTTCGCTTCGCGAATGTAAAGGTCAAAATGCCCATTCGGAGAAAATCACTACTTTCATCAAAGAAGTGTTGGATGAGAAAGGCATCGGTTATTCACAGTTGGACGCCGTGGCGGTTAGCAAAGGCCCCGGTTCTTACACGGGTCTGAGAATTGGCGTCAGTACTGCTAAAGGAGTTTGCTATGCCGCGGGTCTGCCTTTGATGGCGGTTGACACCTTGCACGCCATGGCTTACGGCATGCGCCAGCGTTTGGGTGACGATATCCAGTCAACCGATTTGTTCATTCCTATGATCGACGCCCGTCGCATGGAAGTATATTGCGCCGTTTTCGATGCTCAACTGAACCGAATCCAAGATACTGAAGCGGTGGTTTTTGACGATGATACTTACCTTTCGTCTCTTATCTCTCACCTCTTACCTTCCCGTGTTTGGTTGTTTGGCGACGGGGCGCCAAAGCTACACGAACTCTTCAAAGAGCACTCACAGATCCGTATCGTGGATGATTTCGAACCCTCTGCCGCTTTCATGGCCCCTTTGGCCGATAAGGCTTTGAAAGCTGATGATTTTGTGGATGTGGCTTATTTCGAGCCGTTTTATCTGAAAGATTTTGTGGCGGGCAAGCCGCATGTGAAGGGACTTTAGGAAATTGAAAAATGAAAAATGAAAAATGAAAATTAAAAAATGCGAAGGGTCATTTTTTTATTCGTTATAGTGGTCGGGGTGTTGAATGCGAAAGCCCAGGCGCCTCATTTGTTTGAGCATACCTATCCCGAGGTAGTTCAGGAAGACGCAAGGATACGAAGTTTAATGAACCAGGTATCGGTTGACAGCTTGACCGCAACGATCGATCATTTGCAATCGTACCATACACGCCGTTGGGATAGTCGTATGGTATATGAGGTACAGGATTGGCTTTGTGGGACTTATCGGGTAATGGGTATTGATTCGATATCACTTCATGATTTCTTGGTGTCGTATCAAGATAGTTTGTATGAGACTTCCGATAATGTCATTGCTGTTCAAAAGGGTCTTGTTTATCCCAATGAATATGTAGTTTGTGGTGCACACTATGACTCATACAACTTAAATCCCGGTCACCCCGATTCTCTTCGTGCTCCTGGCGCTGATGACAATGCCTCGGGTGTGGCTGGTGTTTTAGAAACAGCACGTCTGCTCAGCAAATGCAAGTTTGAGCGATCCATCATCTATTGCAACTGGGCTGCAGAAGAAATCGGGTTGAAAGGCAGTTCGGCTTACGCAAAAGATTGTGCTGATCAACGGATGGATATTGTAGGTTATTTTAATCTTGACATGATCGGTTATTTAAAAGAGGGCTCCGATATCCATGTTCATTTGATGTACACCACTCAGGATTCCACCATCGCCAATTATGTCTATGACTTCAGCCATGTCTATTTTCCCGAGATGCCCATTCGTCAGAACTGGCTCTCTTGGGGTGACAGCGATTATTCTTCGTTCAACCGTAACGGGTATGCTGCGGTTCATCCTTTTGAAGACGTCTATCAAAGCTCGCCTTTCATCCATACCCCCAACGATATCTTGGGTGTGAGTGTCAACAATATGGCTCAGGTAAAACGTTTCACAGAGTTGAATTTGGGATTGGTAGCCACTTTGGCTGGATTTGTTGATACCTCTGTTGAGGAGTCTGATACCGAGCCTCTGGTGATCTATCCGAATCCTGTTTCGGAGTCACTGTTCGTAAAAGGGAATGGTATTCAACAGATTGAAGTTTATAATCTTATGGGTCAAAAGATAATAACTCAATCTTATGCTAATGTTGATGAAGGCAGGATAGAAGTTGGTGTTTTGGTTCCCAGTGTTTATTTTGTTCGGGTGATTGGTTTTGACGGGAAGGTATTTGTCCAGAAGTTTGTAAAGAAATGACGAAGCAATCCAACCTGAATCGAAATAGTTTTGCTAGTTCTGGTTGGATTGCTTCACTTTCCGCTATTGCGAGATGTGCTGTTGGTTAGTCACCCAAAGTGGCGACCATCACAGCCTTGATAGTGTGCATGCGGTTCTCGGCTTCGTCGAAGACGATGCTGTTCTCGCTTTCGAATACGTCCTCGGTGACTTCGATACCGTTCAAGCCGAACTTCTCATAAACGTCGCGGCCAGCCTTGGTCTCCAGATTGTGATACGAAGGAAGGCAGTGCATAAACTTGCACTTGGGGTTGCCTGTCTTTTTCATCAGTTCTGCGTTGACCTGATAGGGCATCAACATATTGATGCGCTCTTTCCACACGCTGTCGGGCTCGCCCATCGATACCCAAATGTCGGTGTAGATGAAATCAAGACCCTTCACTCCCTTCTCCACGTCATCGGTGACGGTAAGCTTGGCACCAGTTTCCTTGGCGATTTCCTGGCACTTCTTGACCAGATCTTTGGCCGGCTGCAGTTTCTTGGGGGCGATAATGCGGATGTCCATACCCATCTTCACACCACCGACCATCAGGCTGTTGCCCATATTGTAGCGGGCATCGCCGATAGAGTGGGGTGAGCTTCGGCGGTAAGACCGTTCCACACGGGGACACCGGCGTATTTGGCCAGTTCCTCGACAGTGGCTTGGTCGAAGCCACGATACTCGATGCCGTCGAACATGCGACCCAGCACCCGGGCAGTGTCTTTCATGCTCTCCTTGATACCAATCTGGCTACCGGTGGGACCGAGGTAGGTCACGTGGGCACCTTGGTCCTTGGCGCCAACCTCGAAGGCGCAGCGGGTGCGGGTCGAGGTCTTTTCGAAGATGAGGGCAATGTTCTTGCCCGTCAATTTGGGTTGTTCGGTGCCTGCATACTTGGCGGCCTTGAGGTCGGCAGCAAGTTTCAGTAAGAACTTAATCTCTTCCGGAGTGAAGTCCAACAACTTCAGAGATTTAAGATTGAAAAATTCAAAGAATTGGGTAATCGCGGCAAAATTAGTCATTTTTTCTTATACCTTTGCAAACATGATTATTTTAGATAACATTGTTGTCACTGACGGTTTTCTAAATGCTAAGTTTTGCTGCGACCTGCCGCGCTGCAAAGGCTGGTGTTGTGTCGAAGGCGATGCTGGCGCACCTCTCGAAGCTTCTGAAATAGAGCAAATTGAAGACAACCTCGAAGCCATCAAGCCCTATATGAGGCCTGAAGGCATAAAAGTGATTGAAGAAAACGATGTCTACGATTATGACGAGACGGGCGAACTTGTCACGCCTTTGGTAAATGGCGCTGAATGTGCCTTTGTCTATTTTCATGAGAATGGCACGGCGCTCTGTGCTATCGAAAAGGCTTATCTGGAAGGCAAATGCGACTTTTGGAAACCTATTTCATGCCATCTCTACCCTATCAGACTGGTCGAAAAAGACGGTTTCACGCATATCCTCTACCACGAATGGAGCGTCTGTGTACCTGCTAAGCGAAAGGGCGAGAAAGAGGGCATCCCGTTGTGGAAGTTTCTCAAAGGTCCTTTGGTGAGGAAGTTCGGGGAAGAATGGTACAATCGTTTGGAGAAAGTGGTTGTTGGCGGCTCGATATAATATTTGAATCCATTGAACGTTGAAATGTCGTATTTTAGCCGTTTAAATCCGATCTCTTGAAACGTTTTTTACCCATCATAGTACTGCTGCTGATTTCTTTCAAGGCTTTCTCCCAAGTGGAGGACGCTGTTACACTGCGCGATAGGTTTCCTATTTTGGGTAAAATCGTTGCTTCCGATAGTTTGAAACCTGTTAGAAATACCCATGTGATCAGTAAGATGGCACACTGTGGCACCATCTCCAACCGTGATGGTATCTTTTTCATTCCCGCCAAATCTGTCGATACGCTTTGGGTCAGTTGCATCGGTTTCAGCCGGAAGTTGATTCCCGTGGATTCTACTATGGTTTCCATGGATACTATGCTCATCGTTCTCCACCGTGATACTATCACACTCAAGGAAGTTACGATCTGGCCGTTTTATGATTACAAGACCTTTAAACAGATGATTATCGACATGCCTTCGAAACCGATGCCACGTGAAATCCAAAGACTCAATGAGGAATTGGCTGGCATGAAGACGAATCGAAAACGCAATCCTTACTTCAACTTTGAAAACGGTGGCTTCACGGCCAGTCCAATTCAGTATTTATACGATCAATATAACGCCAGCGCCAGAAGGCAGAAAAAGTTGCTCCGTAATCGTCGTATGTTCAATGAAGTACTGAGAGAACAAGGCCGTACTGACGAACTCCTCCCCGATTCTTTGGATTATTCTATCGATTATCGTGTATATGAATATGATAGTGTGAATTAAATTCCTATCTTTGCGGAATTATTCTACTATATATGAAAATCAATTATATCGATTCTCTTATAGGATTGTTATATCCTTCAGTATGCGCAGCTTGTGGTGCTTCATTGTTCAAATGGGAAAAACTGGTATGCACTCGCTGCCGGAGTCTCTTGCCTAAAACTGGTTATGAACTCAATGAAGACAATCCTTTGGCCCGTATGTTTTACGGTAAAGTCGGCTTGAAGGCGGTGACGGCTTGTTTTTTCTTCTCTAAAGAAGGCAAAGTCCAACATTTGATTCATGAATTGAAGTACAAAGGCAATGGTGATGCTGGTGTATTCCTTGGACAGGAATTGGGCAAAACCCTCAAGGAAGCGCCGTTGTTTCAAGGTTTAGATTATTTGATACCTGTGCCTCTACACCCTAAAAGGGAAAGACAACGTGGTTACAACCAAAGCATGATGATTGCTCAAGGTATTAACGAAGTTACCGGTATTCCTATAGGTGATAAGTTTTTGATTAGAACGGTGAACACTTCCACCCAGACGCATAAAACCAAGGAGGAGCGTTGGGAAAACGTAAAGGACATCTTTGAGTTACGCCATCCTGAGCGGCTTGAAGGCAAGTATGTGTTGCTTGTCGATGATGTGCTGACCACTGGAGCTACCATAGAGGCTTGCGCCGTGAAGCTGTCAGCGGTGCCTGAGATTACCATCAGTTGTGCGACAGCGGCATGTGCTGGCAACTGATTTTTTCTTATCTTTGCTCCTTGATATTTTATGAAGCAGCCCCTGTTAGAAATAAGAAACCTGAAAATCGATTTCCTTCGTGATGACGAATGGAGCGAGGTGGTGCATGGCATCGATTTCGATGTCGTTGAGGGGCGCACTTTGGGTATTGTTGGTGAGTCGGGTTCTGGAAAGTCGGTGAGCAACTTATCGGTGATGCATTTGCTCAATCCTAAGCAAAGCCGTGTAAAAGCAGATGCCATGTTGCTCGAAGGCTTGGATATCAAGGATTTTAATGAAAAGCAGATGGCTGAAGTGCGAGGCAAACGCATTGCCATGATATTTCAGGAGCCGATGACATCATTGAATCCTGTTTATCGTTGTGGATATCAGGTTTCAGAAATGATCCGCCAGCATGAAAAGGTAACCAAGAAGGCGGCTCGCGACCGGGTGATCTCGCTGTTCCGTCAGGTGATGTTGCCGCGGCCTGAAGCCATCTACGACAGCTACCCCCACGAGCTTAGCGGCGGACAGAAACAGCGTGTCATGATTGCCATGGCCATCGCCTGCAATCCTCAAATTCTTATTGCTGATGAGCCTACCACCGCTCTTGATGTCACGGTCCAGAAAGAGATCCTTAAGTTGCTCCGGAAACTGCAACAAGAAACTGGCATGGGCATGGTCTTTATCACCCACGACCTCGGTGTGGTCTCTGAGATTGCCGATGACTTGGTGGTGATGCACAATGGGGAAATCTTAGAGCATGGCACCGTCAAAGAAGTGCTTGAACATCCGCAACATCCCTATACCAAAGGTCTTCTTGCTTGTCGTCCCCCCATGAAGATCAGACTAAAAAAACTGCCTGTCGTCAAAGAGTTTCTTGACGGACAATGGGCAGGTGGCAAGGAACAGATTCTTCAGGAGCTTCAGATTACCGAAGTAGAAAGGCAAGAGCATCTTAAAAACCTGTATGCACATGATCCAATCCTTAAGGTTGAACATCTTCAAACTTGGTATCCTTTGAAGAAAGGTGTTTTTAGTCGGGTTTATGACCATGTTAAAGCGGTTGATGATGTCAACTTGGAGGTGTTTGAGGGGGAAACTTTGGGTTTGGTTGGTGAGTCTGGTTGTGGAAAGACAACTTTGGGAAGGAGTATCTTGAGGTTGGTGGAACCTACTGGCGGTAAAGTTTTCTTTGACGGTCAGGAGATCACCGCGTTGGATCCTGCCAAACTTCGCGATTTTCGAAAACAAGCACAGATTGTATTTCAAGATCCCTACTCTTCTTTGAATCCCAGGGTTCGGATAGGTGAAGCCATCGCAGAGCCTTTGCGCGTACATCATATTGAAAACGACAGGAAAAAATGCCGTCAAATCGTATGTGAATTATTGGAACAAGTAGGCTTGGAAGCGAGTCATTACGACCGTTATCCGCATGAGTTTTCAGGAGGTCAACGGCAGCGTATCTGCATTGCCAGGGCTTTGGCGGTGAATCCAAGGCTAGTAATTTGCGACGAGTCGGTGTCTGCCTTGGATGTTTCAGTGCAGGCCCAGGTACTTAATTTGCTGAATCGATTAAAAGAAGAACGTCATCTTACCTATATCTTTATCTCTCACGACCTCAGCGTAGTACGTTTCATGAGCGACCGGGTATTGGTGATGTTCAACGGCAAACCAGTAGAATATAATGATGCTGATGAACTTTTTGAACATCCACAAAACGATTATACAAAAAAATTAATAGCTGCATTGCCAAGAATTCAATGATTTATTTATTTTTGCACAATTGATAATAGTCTGATTTATTAACAAATAAACTTTTTGATCTATGAAAAAAACCTTACTTTTTTGTTTTGCCTTCCTGTTTGCGATGGCAACTATGGCACAACCACGTGCTATCATTCTTCAGGAGTCCTTTGATGGCTCTTCCATGCCTGCTGGCTGGAGTACAGCTGGTTTAGGTACTAGCAACTGGGCTATTTCACCTACGCAAAATGCCGGTGGTAACCCAAATGAATTAATGTTGTACTGGAGCCCACAATTCAACGGCACTTCTCGTATTGTATTTCCCGCTGTGGATTTAACCGGTATTGAATCGGTCAGATTCTTGTTCAAGCACGCTCTTGACAATTATCAAGGCGGTCATACGTTGGGCATCGCCACATCGTCCGATGGTGGTACCACTTGGAATACTGGTTGGAGCCAAAACTATGCCTCTGATGGAGTTTGGTCTGTTTCACAAGTAATCGCAACCTCCGACATGGGCAAAGAAAATGTTCAATTCAGTATTTACTATACTGGTAATTCCTACAACATTAACAATTGGTATTTTGATGATATCGATATTTTTGTGCTTGAAAACCTTGACCTTGGCTATACGTCAACCACGGTACCCAATACTGTTACTTGTGGTTATGTTGACATGGGTTTCAATGTGTTTAACTATGGAGTTGAAACTGTTACTTCGATTGAGGCATCCTATTCAATAAGCGGAATGGAAACCGTTACCGAGACTTTCAATGTCAACATTGCGTCTATGGGAACGGCTACCATAGAGTTTGACACTCCTGCTTTGCTGATTCCAGGTGAATATCATGTTTCCTTTACTATCGACAAGGTGAATGGTGAGGTTGATGACATCATTGATAACAACCTTGGTGAGAAAAATTTTGTAGTGTCTCCTGTTGCTGTGGCCAGAATTCCTATGATTGAACATTTCTCATCATCAACTTGCGGACCTTGTGTGAGTGTAAACACCCAAATGCTGAACTTCTGCAACAATAATCCTGGTCGTTTCACCTACACTAAATATCAAATGAACTGGCCCCAACCTGGTGATCCTTACTATACTGAAGAAGGCAATGTGCGTCGCGGGTATTATTCCGTGAATGCTGTTCCGGATGTTTTTCTGGATGCCGTAGAGACCAGTATCAACCAAAATAATTTTAACACTGAAGCCAATGTTCCTGCCTATATGGATGTTAGGGGTTCGTTTAACGTTGAAGGAAACACCATTAACGTTAAAGTTGATGTCATGTCATATATTACAACCCAAGCTCGTGTCTATGTTTCTGTAAACGAAAAGGAAACACACAACAACGTTGGTTCCAACGGAGAGACTTCTTTCCACCACGTCTTCATGAAGATGTTACCTAACGCTCAAGGCACCACAGTTGATTTTGTAGCATCTGAACTCCAACATTTGGAATTTACCCAAAACATGTCATCTACACATGTAGAAGAAATGAGTGATCTTGAAGTTTCTATTTGGGTTCAGGATTATGGATTAAAAGAAATCTATAATAGCCATTTCGCTTACGAATATACTGACGAGCACCCCTATCCTGTTGAGAATCTCACCATGTTAAGCAACGCTGCTAAGGGTACTTTAGACGTTTCATGGGATGCTCCTTCTAACGGCAATCCTACTGGTTACGATGTTTACATCAATGGTGAAAGAGTGTTGGAAGGCACTACTGAAACATCTTATTCTTTCGTTCCTGAAGAAGGTGAGTATTATGTTGCCGGTGTGACAGCATTGTATTCTCAGTCGAATACTTCTGTTATGACTGTTGTTCTGCAGCCTGAAGAAGTGGTTGATAATGGTTTGGTCGCAGTTGAAGGAGAAGTTGCACTGACAATGAACACTCCATCTGCCGAGCTTCACGTGATTAATGCCAACTATGAATCCGAAACGCCTATTGAAATCTTTTCGGTTTCGGAAGATGACAACGACACAGGCATACCTTATCTGGTGATTACAGCCAATGAGTTGCCTTACACTTTGGCAGTTGGTGAGACCTATAGTTTCATGATTGAACCGAATTATCCGCTGCCAGCAAAGAGTATTGCCGAAGCTATTATCACGGTTGAGTCTGATGCTGGATCCACACAATTTGTAGTTGAAGTTGAAGGAGATCTGTTAAGTGTCACCGAACTGTCAACTGTCACTAAATTGTATCCTAACCCAGCTACTGGCAACTTCACTGTCGAAGGCGCCAACGTGGCTAAGGTGGAGGTGTACAACCTTGTAGGTCAAAAGGTCTTCGAACAACAAGGAAATAAGGTGGTCAACATTGACGTTTCAAGCTGGAACAAGGGTCTTTATCTGGTGAATATCACCAATGAGAATGGTTCCGTTGAGACTCATAAACTGGTGGTCAAATAGCACCAATTCAACGAAAACAATTAGGGCTGTCACTTACGTGGCAGCCCTAATTTTTATACGGACATCGAGATAGACATCGAGATCTTAAATGATGCCTGTTTCCGTTTTTTGTCTTTTTTCTTCTGTCTCCTGTCTTCTTGCTTCTTGCTTCTGAAACCTGCTAGTGATGTCCTTAATTCGTCCGTCAGCCAAACGTTTGATCATGCGTTGGTTGGTGGTGAGGGAGTTCAAGGGTCCGAACTTTTCATCGTAGCGACCGGTTTTAATATAGTCGAAAGTCTCTGCGTGGAAAGCATCAGGCAGCTCATTTTTGCCGGAATACCAAGCGGTTTTCATGTCTTTGTACTTGTTTTTGACATGCATGGCGAGGTTGGCAACATCGTAAGGATCGGCGTCGCCTCCCATGAAACACACACAGGTGATGCCAGTGCGGTATTGATCCACCAGTTTGTCAAGCGATTCCTTGTCGAGGGTCTCTCCCCTATCTTCCCAAAGGTATTTGCTGTGACAGCCCACACACTGGTTGGGACAATTACTGATGTTGATGGCCAAGGTCACCTCATCAGGAACTTCTTGAAATACAATATCGAAATTAGCGTATTTTAGCATCTGTCAATCTCCTTTTTGCTATAATACCTTCTGGATGCCTCTTCCTGTCGTGCTTCGGAGAAATTACTAATTCGTTTCAGATAACCAATAATACGGGTCAGGTAATCTATATTTTTGCTGTGGCAAACCGGACATTCTTTCAAATAGCGTTTATCGATATGGCCACAGTCGTTGCAGACAGTGTTGGGGATGTTGAAGGTAAAATAGTTGCAGCCTTCCCTAGCTGCGACACGGAGTAGCTGGCGGTACTGTTCCTTGCTGAGGTGTTCCTCGAGGTTGCAGTGCAGCGCCGAGCCTCCGGTTAAATGTTTGATGTACTTTGCTCCATGCAGGCGGAACTTGTCGAGCACATTGGTGTTGGGGTCTTCCACGATGTAGAAATAGCTGTTGTAGCAGTCGCGGTGCACCTCGTAGCCGTCTTCCTTGTCCCACTTGGCATGTTTCACACCCACGTTCTCCGCGGGAATCATCTCGCAGTTGAACATCAGGCCGTCTTGTTTCGAGTAATACTTCTTGTTGTATCTCTCAATGAGACCGAGTACCTCCTGCACAAAATGCTCGTAGTCAGGATTGTCGGTGATCGGGATTTTAAGGAATTCTGCGGCTTCTACCAGGCCGTTCACACCGATGGTGAGATACTGGCGTGACAGGTTGATGTAACCGGCGTCGAACAATGGCAACATGCCTTTCTTTTGTAAGTCTTTGAGGTTCTCGTTGTAGCAGATCTGCACTTTATGGCAGAGGTCAACGATCTCTTCAAGGAAGGTGAGGTAATGCATGTTGTTGCGTGCGGCGTACTGGATGCAGCGGTTCAGGTTGATGGTGAGCACACTCTTGGAGCCGGTGGAGACACCGCCGGCGCCAAGGGTATAGCTGAAGCCGTTGTCCTGGATCTCGTTGCGCAGACGGCAGCAAGATGACAAGGAGTCGGCATTGTCGCTGAGATAAGTGAAGAACGAGTGCCCTTCAGCATACATCTCGGCGGTGAAGTCGCCCCATTCCTTGTCGATGACATCGCCATCCTTCGACAACAATGCCATAGTTTCGACGGGGAAGGTGAGCACACTCTTAGTGCGCTCGGCGTTGAACCATTTCATAAAGCGTTTCTGAAGCCAACTCAGTGATTCCCAGTCGGGTTGTGATCCATCCGGGAAGTAGAAGTTGCCAAATAACGACTCGAAATAATACTTGTCATAGTAGGCAATGTTCCAGAACACCGATTGGTAGTTACGGGCGCCTGCGGGTTGGTTGAGTGAATAGACAATCTGCTGGAAACAGTCGGTGATGACTTTGTCGATGGATCTCGGTTTCAGTGAGAAATCGACAATCTCATCAGCGCGCTTGTAGTAGTCCTTGCCGTAATCCAACCCGATGAAATAGTTCATGTACATCAAGAACTCTGGCGTAGCCGTTGCTCCTGACAGTTGCGACGACACCATGAACACCATGTTGATGAAGCCACCGCAGAACGAACGGAGCTTGGTTGGTGCGGTTGAGTTGCCGCCAATGGAGCTGGTTCCTTCGTTCAACCAAGGATACATGGTAATGGAAGCACAATAGTTGGCTAACGACGTTTCATCGTTTTTGTAGATGAAGTGGTTGTTGAGCAGATACATGTAACGGTCGGCAAGTTCTTTGCCATAAACCTCCTTGATCCGGTCGGTGAGCAGGCGGCGGTTGATACGGATGAAGCTTGATTTTGGCAACTCACCAATAAGGGTGGCGATGTTTTTCTTTTCCACGTTGGCGTTGGCATCGAACTTAGAACCAGTGGCAGCGTTGGAAGCGTTGACATAGTTGCTCAGGAAATCGATCTTCTCGCGGATTTCACGATCTTCAGTATGTTTTTGGCGGTAAAGGATGTAATTCTTTGCCACCGTGTAATATTGCTCGGCCATCAGCGCGGTTTCCACCTGGTTTTGGATTTCCTCCACCGTAATGCCACTGGTGATCCTCACTCGACTCAAGATGGAATTGAGGTCGTCATCGGTGGCGTAGAAGCCTGATGCTAAAAATGCCTTGCTGATTGCGTTCTTGATTTTTTCAACCGAGAAAGCCTCTTCACGACCGTCTCTTTTTGTAATGTACAATCCGCCGTTGCTCATATAATGTGCTCGTTTACAATGGTTTGTAAAAAAATGTATCTCGTGATTTCCCGTTGGGACCTTGTTGTGCAAAGGTAAAGTAAAAACATGTTAGCCTATAAAAAGAATGCTTGATTTTTATATCAACAAAAATATCAACAACGTAATCGGTTGATTTCATTATTTTTGCAAATGGAATTTTACTAAATGAAATAAAAACGCAATTTTTGGAGCAAATTTATCATGGGAAAAAAGAAAAAACTTGAAAATAAATTAACAGTTTTCACAAATGCTATCCTTAGCATCTTCGGAGAAACCCCTTTCAAGCCGATGAATTACAAGCAGATTTGCAAGATTCTAGGCATCCATGATGCCGCAGGAAAGGATGTTGTTTATCATATTCTGATAGACCTTTTTGAGGAAGGAAAACTCATGGAAGAAAGGCCATACCGTTATGTGCTCAACCCTGCTTATCTCGAGGAATTTGGTCCCAAGAAACAATACGTGGAGGGCACCGTGGATATGAAATCCACGGGTAAAGCCTACGTGATCCTTGATGACGAATCGGGTGAAGATGTCTTCATTGCTGCTAACAATACGGGTCATGCCTTGCATGGAGACCGAGTAAAAGTGGCGATGTTTCCGAAACGAAAGAACAAGAAACCGGAAGGTGAGATTATTGAAGTGTTGCAGCGCAAGCATACCGACTTTGTCGGGGTGCTTCATATCTCTCATGGCTATGTGTTTGTGGTGCCCGACATGGATTCGATACCAGTCGACATCTTTGTACCTAAAGGCGAATTGAACGGTGCCAAAAACGGGCAAAAAGTGGTAGTACATCTGGTAGATTGGCCTGAAAACTCCGGGAATCCCTTCGGTGAGATTGTGCGGGTGTTGGGCAACCCTGGTGAAAACAACGTGGAGATGGAATCCATCCTGCTTGCCCATGACTACCCGGTTGAATTTCCGAAAGAGGTGGAAAAAGAAGCTGCGGCTATACCTTCGAGAATACAGAAGTCGGAAGTTAGAAATCGGAAGGATTTCAGGGATGTCTTCACTATCACGATCGACCCGGCTGATGCCAAGGACTTTGATGACGCCATATCGTTGCAGAAACTTCCAAATGGCCACTGGGAGGTAGGTGTCCATATTGCCGATGTTTCCCATTATGTTAAGCCCGGCTCCGCTATCGACGAGGAAGCCTACAATCGCGGTACTTCAGTATATTTGGTGGACCGCACCATTCCCATGTTGCCTGAAAAGCTTTGCAACAACGTGTGTTCTTTACGGCCTAACGAGGAAAAGCTGACCTTTTCAGCGGTCTTCGAGATGGATGACAATGCCAATGTGCTGAATCATTGGATCGGCAAGACCATCATCAAGTCGTGCCGCCGTTATGCCTACGAGGAGGTTCAAGCCATGATTGAAGGCGGTGATGGCGATTACAAGGACCAAATCTTGACTTTCCATCATTTGGCGACCAAATTGCGTGAAAATCGCATGGCTCAAGGCAGCTTGAACTTCCATTCCGAAGAAGTGAAATTCATCTTGGATGAGAACGGGAAACCCATTGATACCTATATCAGGGTTCAAAACGAATCACACGAGTTGATCGAGGATTTCATGCTGCTGGCCAACCGCACCGTGGCCGAAACTTTCGGCAAGCCTGATAGCAAATGGCATAACTTCACGTTTGTTTATCGTGTGCATGATGAACCGAATCCTGAAAAGCTGAATAACTTCCTCCGTTTGATCTCGCGTTTAGGCTATACGATGGACATCAGTACGCGCTCCAAGCTGGTGAAGTCGTACAATAAATTGTTCGATGATGTGGAAGGCAAAGGTGAGAAAAACCTTGTTGAGACCGTGGCGATCCGTACCATGGCCAAAGCGGTCTATAGCACTGATAACATCGGCCACTACGGGCTTTCGTTCGATTATTACACGCACTTCACCTCCCCCATCCGTCGTTATCCCGACTTGATGGTGCATCGGCTTATTGAGCGTTATCTTATCGAAAACCAAGGTTCAGTCGATAAGAAGGAGTATGAGGACTATTGTACCCATACCAGTGAAATGGAGAAACAAGCTGAAGAGATGGAGCGCCAGAGTGTGAAATACAAACAGGCTGAATACTTACAAGACAAGATCGGTCAGCTGTTTGAGGGCTTGATTTCAGGCGTGAGCAAATGGGGCTTGTATGTGGAGTTGAAAGGCAACAAATGCGAGGGTTTGGTCCGTTACGATGACATGCCGGGCGACTATTATTACCTTGACGAGGAAAACTTCAGGGTTATTGGCCAAGAATCGGGACGTGTCCTGCAGCTTGGCGACGAAGTGAAGGTTATCGTTAAGAATGTAAACCTTCTGAAACGCCAGATGGATTTCGAGCTAATCCTCGAAGATACAAGGAGAAAAGCGCCCAAGAAGAAAAGGAGATCGTAAAAGATTTTTTGATTAAACCTTGTCGTGTTCTCAAGAATTGTTATCTTTGCAGCCGCAAAAGCCACTTTAGCTCAGTTGGTAGAGCAACGCATTCGTAATGCGTAGGTCGTTGGTTCGAGTCCGACATGTGGCTCTCTATGGAAAAACCCCGATAATTCGGGGTTTTTTATTTTTTGATATAGGAGATGAAATCCAAGTCGAACGAGAGGCTGACGAATGGCTTGGGTTTCCAGACCTTGGAGATTTGGTCGGACAACGAAAACCCGGCCGGTAGCTCGTCACCTTCTTGGTAAGTACCCGTCAACATTTCGTATTCACAGACATTGACGCCTGCGGTAAGGTGGAAGAAATCGAGAAACTTGAAAGAAGGTCCCACATAGAAATTCTTGAACAGGTTGCTTCCGCCAAATCCTACATAAAGGCCGAGGCTATAGGAAAAATCTTGATCAAATCTTTTGATTTCCAGATGCTTCTTGCTCACCGTGTCAATCTCAATCGGCTTGGGTTTTCGGGTCAAGTCCCAAAGCATTACGTAGGCACCGGCGGTATAGTCGAACTCCACCTCTCCCCCATTTTTGTTGACAATCTTGTAGCCTACCCTCACGTTGCCTTCTTCATCAACGATTTTGTCAGGTGCCAGTGACCAACTCGGAGTACGGAAGGTCTTCATGGCAATGCCTTGTATGGCACAGACCTTTTTCTTTCTTGCGGTTGCATTGCTGATCCTGGCTTCGGCGTCCTTGGCGCGCTGCTGGGTGTATTTCAACTCCTCGTTGGTTCGGATGATCACCTTCTCGGTCTCATTCAACCTAAGTTGCAATGAGTCGCTCAGTCGTTGGTATTTGTCCTTTTCTCGAAGTAGTTTCTCGTTGTTTTCGCGCAGGTCTCTCATGGCCTCCACTTTATAAAACGACTCTTTTTCCTCGTAAAACTTCTGTTTTTCTTCCAAACGCTCCATCTTCTGTTCCATTTTGTTCAATTGATTCAGAAGATTATTATTGACTTGAGTCAAACTGTCCAATTCTTTCCGAAGGTTGTTTTGAAGCGAATCTGGTTCTTGTGCTTGGCATAAGGCAGCCGTCAGCAGAAAACTGATCAGGATGATATAATGGCTGTATTTTTTCATGTTTCAAATATAACTAAAAAATCGCTCTTTTAGTTTGTTCTTGAACAAAAAAAGTCTGCCAAGCGACAGACTTTCAGAGGTACCTGGCGGATTCGAACCGCCGTCCCCGGTTTTGCAGACCGATCCCTAACCGCTCGGGCAAGGTACCATTTGCGGGTGCAAAGATACATAATAATACCTTATTCGCAACAATTCTTTAAAAAAATAATCCTCTTCCGTCCAATTTGATATAATTCCATGCGACAATCGCGATTACCAACAAAGCATTGTAAGTGTAAAACACGGCAAAGTCTTTCTTTCGGAAATGCGTCATGGCAAAAGCAGCCATTATCAGGAAGCATGGCATCACGGGCAGGTGGTATCTTTCGCTGTTGAAGGCAAAGGAGAAGGCTATGCAAAGCGCATAGATGATAGCGAAGGAACCGATAAGACTAAAATCACGCCACTTCTTTTCTCTGAATGCAACAACGATGCACCACAAGGCAAAAAATGCCAGATAGTTTTTCACAAAGAAGGTACCGTTCATCATCTTTTGGTTCTCATTGGCTACTTCAACCAAGTTGGTCAAAGGCAAGGTAAAGAATCCCGGAGCCAAGTACTTTCCGCTAGCATACTCGGCATATTTCAACCCCATTTGTTCATATTTGATGGGGGGCACCTCTCCGGTGAGGAAATTAATCCTGAACATGATCAGCATCTCCCTGCCTATGGGGGTAAACAAAAACACTAGGGAAACCAAAGCAACCGCCCCTATCGTGACGATCTTTGCCTTTTTGGTCATCAATGGTCGCTCTTGGAAGAGGATGAATAGGATGAAACAAAGGATAAGTATCATCCCCACGATGGTCCTGAAACCGAAAGTCAAGGCAGTGAGAAGAATCGGGAATGCGATATTCCAGAAGGTATAGCGTTTGCTGCGGACTAGATAATCCATCCGTTCCAATGCCAAGGTGGTTAAAAAAATCAGCTCAGTTTCCTTCAAGTAGGTGCCTGTATAATGAATAAAATTGGGTAGGAATACTGCCATGACCGCCGCCAGCCTTCCTGTTTTTTCACCCAGACTTCTTGAGGCAAGCTTGTAAATGGCAACGCACATATAGGCGCTCATGAGTGCTTTCAGCAAACGCGGCCCTAAAATGTTGTTGTCGAAACAGGTGTACAATGTAGTTAAGTAAAGAACATAGCCTTGATCGGAAAAGCCCATGGTATTGGCATTGAGCCAACGGAAAATGATGCCGAACTCCCCTTCTCTCGCCAATTTTGCCAAAGCGATGGCCCATTGGTGATAACTCATGCTGTCGGCAGCTTGATACTCCATGGCAAGTCCAGTTTGGTAATAATAATAGAGAATGATGGTCCCTACATATACAGCCCTGATTCCCAACGCAATCCAAAAGACCTTTCTGATAAATTTCTTGGTTTCATCATGACGCCACTGTCTGAAAAAAAACCAAGTAGTCAGAAAAAAGAAACAAACCGTACCGATGCCCCATGCCATCCATAATGGTTTCAAGGCATACGATCTAAACGAAACGCTTACAATTAGTAGCGAAAGCAGATAGACACCAAGGCCCACCCATTGAAAGTGTCTGTGGAGTTTTTCCGGCATCAATCTTTTACTTGAATAAGAGCTCCTTTGGGTTTACTGGCAATCTTTTTCGGATTGATTTTTATCTCCCTTTTGTTGGTGGATACATTTACGGTGTTGATCTTTTCAAACTGATGCGGTCTGTATTCGTTAAGGAACACGAAACGCTCCTGATTCAATTCGTAAATTATGGCATGATAATCCTCCGTGAGGCTGTCGTCGGCAAGTTGGAAACTGATGAAAAGACTGTCGCCCTCGGGATAATACTGGTAATTATAGGGATAATAAATAGTGTCGTTATTGTGTGTGCGGATTTCATATCCGGTACCGTCATTCAGAAAATAGAAGAACCAATTCTCAAATTCGGGTTCAGCATAATATAGCCAAGAACGGTATGACTCATTGATATATTGATTGTAGAAATCCGTATTCCATCTTTCATATAATCTTGTAAACCAGACTTTTCTGATGATTTTGTTTATATCAATGTTGGTTTGGACAATAGGAATTCTAACCTTTGTCTTGCCATTAGATGAAACAATAGTCAACACATCATTTCTGTCAAAATGTGAGTCGTTTGGAGTGACATTGAAGGCAATGAGTCCGTCGTTGCTGCCTTCGGTCTGGTTGATGGAGTACCAATCTTGAGAGAGGTCTTTCTCAATGGTCCAATCGCAATCAGCTTTGATTTCTATAAAGTCTTTACCTCCTTGTGAGGAGAAGGAGAGTGTTTCTTTTGAAAGCTTGATGTGTTGCCGTTTGCCGCATGAGGTTGAGCCAATCAATACAGTAAGCATCAATGCTATAATACAAACGATACTTCTTTTCATGAGGTTTGTGATCTTTAGAGTTTTGCTGCAAATATACATTAATTAATAGAAATCAGCTATCTTTGCAATCTGATATTTTTGGTCCATGTCAGCGGAGCGTGTATTGATAGAGAAAACCGAGCGGTTTGTCAGGAAGTATTACATCAATCGTCTTATCCAAGGTGTTTTGATCGGCGCCGCCTTATGGATTGTATTTTACCTTTTGGTGAATACTTTGGAGTATTTTTCTTGGTTTTCCTCCAACATTAGGTTTGTTTTGTTCTTATTGCTGCTGGTTGGTAGTTTTGGTGTGTTGGTGGTGTATTTTGTGATCCCTTTGGTTAATTTGTTTCGGTTTCGGAAGAAGATATCGCTTGAACAAGCAGCATTGATGATTGGTAGGTTTTTTCCTGAGGTTCAAGATAAACTGTTAAATACCTTCCAATTATCTAATGAGGTTTCTGATACTCATAATGCTCTTTTGTCGGCGACCATTGAACAACGTACGCAACAATTGAGCCCTATTAAGTTTTCCGATGCCATTGATCTAAAAAGCAACCTTCGCTATTTATATCTGTTTCTGGCGCTTTTGTTGGCTTTGTTGCTATTGATGTTGTTTCTTCCTAAATTTGCAATCCAACCGACGCAGCGTATTATCAAATACGGGCAGGAATTTGAAAAACCTTTGCCTTTTTCGGTTGTGCTCTCCAATGAGTTTGTTGAAACCGTTCAAGGTGCCGATGTTCCGTTTTCGATTCATGTCGAGGGAAATCGTATTCCGGATGTTTTTTATGTAAAAAGTACTTTGGGACAGCAGGCTTTTACAAAAGGTTCGACGAATGATTACACATATACATTTAAAAACTTGTTCCACGATGTTTCATTTCAGGTCATCGGGGGTGAATATGTCAGTAAACCCATTCAAATCACCGTTCGCCCTAACCCAGCCCTACTCTCCTATCGTTGTCAGGTGAGTTATCCTGCCTATATACATCGTGTCGCCGAGGTTTTTGAAGGCAAAACCAGATTGATGGTTCCTCAAGGGTCTAAGTTGTATTTCACTTTTTTTGTTCGCGATTGCGACAGTGTGTGCGTTGTTCAAGATTCTTCTTTGCGGTTTTTACCTTTGACGTCAGACCAAGCCTCTATGGATATGATTGCGGCTTCCTCCATGGGGTTTGATTTGCTTTGCCAAAACCGATGGTCCAACCGTTTTGATCCTTTAAGGTTTACAGTTGATGTGCTTCCCGACGCTTATCCTGATATTCGCGTGGAGTCTTTTGAAGAGGATTTCTCCGATGTGGTATATTATTCTGGTTTGCTTGCTGATGACTATGGTTTTACGAATCTTGTCTTTCATTGCGACATTAAACAGCCTGTAGAGCGGCATATTGTGCTACCAATAGCCTTTGACAAGACAACTACCAGAACGTCGTTTTTCCATCATTTCAATATGGATAGCTTAGGGATACTTCCGGGCCAGTCTGCTGAGGTTTATTTCGAGGTTTGGGATAACGATGGATTTCATGGACCAAAGCCAAAACGTTCTGAGGTCTTTGCTTACTATAAACCTTCTTTGGCCGCCTTGGATTCAGTAGCCGATCAAACCCAGAATGACATTTTGGAAAGAATGGCGGATCGCTCTGATGAAGCTTCAAAATTAAAGGATGACATTGAAAAGATGCTTCAGGAATTGGCTTCAAAAAAGGAATTAGATTGGTCTGACAAAGAAAAAATGAAGGAGCTTCTTGAAAAACAATCGGAGATTCAAGAAGAATGGAATAAGCTTCAGGAGGAGCAAGAAAAGTTGAACGACTTCATGAAGGATCATGGTTTAGCTAACGAAGATCTGTTAAAAAAACAGGAAAAGATTAATGAATTATTTGAAGAGCTTATTCCCGACGAATTGAAAAAACTCATGGAAGAGATTGAGCGTATGCTGGATGAAATGCCACGGGATCGTATGCAGCAGTTACTTCGTGACATGAAGAAGGACAATCAAAAGATGCAAGACTTGCTCGATCGCAACCTTTCCTTATTGGAGCAGTTGAAGATGGAAAAAGAGTTGAATAAACTCATGGATGAGTTGAATCAGCTGGGTGAAGAATTGAAAAATAACGAAGAGAGTCTTTCAGCGGAAGAAGCAAAGAAGGAATTTGAGGAGATGATGCATGCATTTGACAGTCTTCAGTTGAAAAATGATAGTTTGGCAGAACCTTTCAATATCCAAAAAGATGAAGCTTTGGAGGAAGACATCAAGCAGGATTTGGATAAGAAAAAGAAGAAAGATGCGGGCGGAAAGATGCAGGAAATGGCTAATTCGATGATGATGCAGATGCAGTCTTCTGGTGAAGAGCAGCTTGCAGAGGATGCCTACCTTGTCAGGATCCTGCTCGAGAACGTCATCCGGGCTTCGCATCAACAGGAGTCACTGATGGCTGAATTGGGAAAGATTCGTACAGACGATCCGTCGTTGATTGACAAGATAAGCTTGCAAAAGGAATTGTCTGCAAATTTCGACATGGTCAGAGATTCTTTGAAAGCTATGGCTATGCGTCAACCCGCGGTGCAAAACTTTGTCTTTGATGAGATTTCCACTATTGACAATCAAACAGCTTTGGCTTTAAAGTATATGAATGATCTCCGGCTTTCTTCAGCTGTTCACAACCAACAGTCAGCTTTGAGGTCGATGAATAACTTGGCTTTGATGCTTTCCGAGTCTCTTAAGGAAATGGAGAGTTCCATGATGGGATCTGGTAATTCAATGAAACGCAGTAAACCTAATTCTGGTACGCAAAGCCAGAATATGCAAAACCTACAACAGCTTCAGAAACAGCTTGGTGAGCAGTTAAAGAAAATGCAACAGCAGATGCAGAAGAACGGTCAGCAAGGTATGCCTTCTGATCAAGCGGAAGAACTGGCCCGTATGGCTGCTGAGCAGGAAATGATCCGGCAAGGTATGCAGCAAATGTTGGATGAAATGAAAAACAACGGTCAACTGGGTGATGATGGCCTAAACCAGATTATCAAGGACATGGAAAAGCTTGAGGAAGATATCGTAAATAAGCGTATAAATAAGAAAACTGTTGAACGTAATCAAGAGATTCTTTCCCGTATGTTGGAGTCTGAAAAAGCTCAGAAAAAACGTGACCAAGATGAGAAACGAAAGTCAAACGAGTTTAAAGGATCGAAGTTTGAAAGAAATGTTGAGGAGTTGTTTTATGAGCAACAGTTAAAGAAAAATCGTGAGTTCTTAAAAACGAACCCCATTCAATATACTCCTTATTTTAAGTCGAAGATTAACGAATATTATATTAAGAAAAACTCTTTGTGATGATAAAATTCAATGCTATTGATGTTATGATGCCCGTTTTGGATTATGACAGGGTTCGTTCTTGGATTACTACCGTTATCGAATCTGCAGGATATAATGTGGGTGAGTTGCACTATTATTTTTGCAGTGACGAGACTATGTTGAAAATAAACAATGATCGTCTTGGCCATGATTTTTATACGGATATTATCACTTTTCCTTTGGTTTCCGATGAGGATTATATTTCTAGTGAGTTTTGTATAAGTTTGGATCGTGTTGCAGAGAATTGTCTTAACTTTGGGCGATCGTTTGAGAGTGAATTGCTTCGTGTTTTGATCCATGGTGTATTGCATCTTATAGGTTATGATGATCTGTCTGATGAGGAGCGTGTTAAAATGCGTTCCAAAGAAGAAGAATGTTTAGAAATGTTTTTAAATAATTGAATATCAAATAAATATAAATTGTTTCATGTGAAACATTAAAGCAAATGCTGTTCGAGAAGTATGATATAATTGTAGTTGGTGCTGGGCATGCCGGGTGTGAGGCTGCTGCTGCTGGAGCACGTTTAGGCAATAAGGTTCTTTTGGTTACCATGGATTTGCGTCTTATGGCCTCCATGTCTTGCAATCCTGCTATGGGGGGTATTGCTAAGGGCCAGATTGTGCGTGAAATTGATGCCCTTGGAGGTTGTTCTGGCATTGTCTCTGATAAGACCATGATACAGTTTCGGATGCTCAATCGTTCAAAAGGTCCAGCTATGTGGAGCCCGCGTTGTCAAAGTGACAAAATGATGTTTTCGGCTGAGTGGCGTTCGGTTTTGGAACAAGTTCCTAATTTGGATTTTTGGCAGGATTCCGTGGATGGATTGCTTTTCGATGGGGATAGCGTTTGTGGAGTCCATACCTTTATGGGTGGTAATGCCTATTCAAAAACGGTTATCTTGACCAATGGTACTTTCTTGAATGGCTTGATTCATATCGGTGAAATGCATTTTTCTGGGGGACGAATGGGTGAGCTTGCCAGTCATGGAATCTCAGAACAACTGAAGGATCGTGGTTTTGAAGTAAAACGTCTTAAGACTGGAACACCTGTCCGTATCGATGGAAGAACGATTGATTTCTCCAAACTTGTTGAGCAACCCGGTGATGAAGATGTGACGGGATTTTCTTATCTAAAACATTTACCTATTAGTAAACAGAGGAGTTGTTATATTGCCCGTACCTCAACAAGAGTTCATGATATCTTGCGTAAAGGTTTTAAATATTCACCTATGTTTGCTGGACGTATCCAAGGTGTTGGTCCTAGATATTGTCCTAGTATAGAGGATAAGATAGAGCGTTTTTCCGATAAAGATTCCCATCAGTTGTTTGTTGAACCGGAGGGCTGGACTACGCAAGAATACTACCTTAACGGTTTCAGTTCTTCTTTACCTGACTATATTCAATTTGAGGCACTTCGTGCTATTGAAGGATTTGAGAACGCTAAGATTTTTAGACCTGGATATGCTATTGAATATGATTATTTTCCACCTGTTCAGCTTCATCATTCTTTGGAAACACGGTTAATCCACGGTTTGTTCTTTGCTGGTCAAATCAATGGAACGACAGGTTATGAAGAAGCCGCTTGTCAAGGATTAATGGCTGGAATCAACGCTCATCTTTTGATCCATTCTGAGGATCCTTTGGTGCTTTCGCGCTCTGATGCTTATATTGGTGTCTTGATTGATGATTTGATTACAAAAGGGGTTGATGAACCTTACAGAATGTTCACTAGTAGGGCTGAATATCGTATTTTGTTACGGCAAGACAATGCAGATGCACGTCTTACAGAACGTTCTTATCATTTGGGTTTGGCATCAGAAGATCGTTACCAACAGTATTTAGAGAAGAAATCAATTGTTGATGAAATGATAGCCTACCTAAATGCTACCAGTGTTACTCCTGAAGAAATCAATGGATTCCTTGAGTCCCATGAAACTACTCCTATCACCCAACGTACCCGTCTAGGCTATATTCTTCTGCGTCCTCAGTTGAGTTTGTTCGATATGATCTCGCAGTTGAACATCCTTTCTTCAAAATATAATTTATCTGACCGATTTGTTCGTGAATGTGTTCAAGAAGCTGAGATATTGATCAAATATGACGGTTATATCAATAAGGAATATGATTTGGCAGAAAAATTGAATCGACTTGATTATGTTAAATTACCTGTTGATTTTGATTATCATACGCTGACCTCATTGTCTTACGAAGCAAGGGAAAAACTTAACCGCTATAAACCAGAAACCCTTGGCCAAGCTAGCAGAATCAGTGGTATTTCTCCCTCTGATATTTCTGTATTAGCCATATTTTTAGGAAGATAACATATTGTTTCACGTGAAAATGTAGATTATGTGTACTTGCCCTTGGTGTGGAAATTTAACCGATCATTTCTATATGGAGGTGAAGGATTATTTTTTGACTAAAGAAGATTTTGGTCTTTATCAATGTGATCACTGTGGGTTGCTTTTCACCGTTCCTCGGCCAACACCTGAAGTAATTGGAAAATACTATAAATCTAATGAGTATTATAGCCATCAACAAAACAAAAAAGGAATCATTCCTCGTATATATGAAACCGTAAAGTTATTTAATATCAAAAGGAAAGCTTCTTATGCTATTGATGGTCTGAAATCAGGCAAGCTTTTGGATATAGGTTGTGGTGTTGGTGATTTTCTGTGTCATGTGAAATCTAAGGGTTGGGATGTTGTCGGAATAGAACCCTCTGCTGATGCCAAATCCATTGCCCAAGATCGTTTGGGATTTCTTCCATTGAATCCTGCCGACTCATATTTGTTGCCAAATAATTCCTTCGATGTAATTACTATGTGGCATGTGCTCGAACATATAGATGATCTTAAATTTCAGATATCCGAATTATACAGACTTCTTAAACCTTTTGGTCGGTTGATTATCGCTTTACCTAACTATCAATCATTTGATTGTCAGTATTATAAGGATAAATGGGCCGCTTGGGATGTTCCGCGTCATTTAAATCATTTCTCTCCAGAATCAATTTGTTCCATTATTACTTCTAATGGTATGAAATTTGTTGACAATCAAAAGCTTAAATGGGATGCTTACTACATTTCTTTCTTGAGTGAACGTTATTTGTGTCACTCCCTACCTTTGCTTCGTGGTGCTTGTGTCGGTTTGAAATCCAATCTGAAGGCTTCTCAATCTGGTATGTATTCTAGTTTAGTATATCGTTTTCAAAAACCTTTCGATGAATAATACAGTATCCAACAATAATCGAGTTGTATCTTGGGTCCTTTGGGGATTGTGTTTATGCCTTGGGCTGTTTTTGGCTCTCCATGTATTTTCGTCTAGTACAAAAGCGGACGATATATATGCTATTCGTGTACAAAATGCGGTCTTGGATCTGGAAAAACTTCATGAAACTGCCATCGATAACCTGATTTCAAGGGTTGAGGAAATTCATAATAACACCGCTCCTAATTACTTTGAATCTCTTGGTGATGATCTAGGTATCTATGTCTTTAACCAAGATACCTTGATTTTTTGGAATTCCAACCTTATTGAGCCCAAACTGTTGCGTAAAAGAGTCAAAAAAGATTGTGATACAATTCTGAATCTTGGGTTAGGTGACTTTTTGGTGTCTTCAGCTGTTAAAGACAGTTATACGTGCTATTTGTTTTCTTTGTTGAATACTACATATCCTATTGAAAATAAATATTTTGTCAACCGTTTTTTACCTCTCTCTGGAAATCATAAGGTGTTTTTTAGTTCCCTGCGAACGGATAAATCGTATGCATTGTATTCCCAATCCGGAAGGCTTTTGTCTTATTTCTCGTTAGCTTTTCCTCAAGCTTGGAAATCACACAACCTTTCATTGCTGGTGGTTTGTGTCTTGTTAATGATACTTTGCCTGTATCTATTGGCTTATAGGTTTATAAGTGCAAGGTTTTCCATCCAAACTCAACGAAAGTCCCTTTGGCTTTACATTACAATCTATGCCGCTGTAGTTTTTTTGGCAGTGGTTGCATTTCGCTGTCTTTTCCACTGCTTGTTTGATCATGGCTTTTTTATCCCTTCAGCCATGCGTCTCGATTTATGTTTTGCCGCCTTGTTCCTGAGCATGCTGGCATTGGTTACTGTATTGTTTGTCCTCCTGAAATTGTTCAATCCTTGGATTCAAGGTAAAAACAAGGTTCTTCTCATGCTTTCACAGTTTGTTTTATGGGGGGTGTTACTTACTTTGCTTTATGATCGGGAATGCACAAGGTTCGAAAATCAACAGATCCAAGAATTGGCGGTAAATCTCTCCAATGAAAGGGACTATGAATTCGAACAGTCATATTACCAATTCCTTACAGCTGCAGAAGAGGATACTACGTTTTTCACTACAGTTCTTTCCAATGATATCATGGACGAGGTGGCAAAAGATTATATGCGAAGTTTTTTATTTGATTCTGTGATGAATCAATATGAAGTGTCGCTGACATTATGCACGCCTGGACTCGAATTAGAAGTGCAGCCAGAAGATGTGATCACGGATTGCAAGAATTATTTCTATGACAAAATTGAAAAGAACCATGGTGAAGATCTAGGTTATGGATTGTGTTTCTTGGATTATAACTCTTTGGACCCAAGCTATTTATCCATGATTAATATTCTTGAGCATGATTCAATTGTACCAGACGTCATGCTTTATCTTGAGTTTTCAAAACCGATTGCCCCACAAGGATTTGGGCTGCCAAAACTGCTTCAAAGCAGTCAAAACATATTGCCTTTGGATTATTCCGTGGCCTGCTATAGCGATAGTCTGCTGATCTATAAATATGGCTCTTATGTCTATCCAAATTACCTTTCTGGTTACAAACACTACATCAATGATTTCAGTTATGGAAAGAAACTGAAGCATTACACTTATCAAGCAGATGATTCAAAAGTCATTGCTATTACGACACCGCGGCGAAACTGGATGACAATAACAGCTCCTTTTGTGGTCTTCTTTTTCTTTTTGCTGATCTTGTTTTTGCCGGTCTTTATTGTTGGTGACGGGCGTTTCAATAATACAATCAGGAACACCCTAAGCTATAAATTCCAAATGATGGTGTTGATTGCACTTGGTGTATCGTTTCTGGTGGTCGGCCCCGTCTCCGTGTTGTTTATGCGTAGCCAATATACCCAAAAGGCAGAGGATTACCACTTTGAACGCATACGTACTTTGATGATGGATATCACCAGCGAGGTTGATTTTTCATTTCTTAAAGAACCCGGATTCAAATACGAGTTAGACAAAATCCTAAAACGTTATTCTGAAACTTTCTTCACTGACATCAGTATCTATGGCCTTGACGGGAAGATGCTGGCTACAACAAGTCCGGAAGTGATGGACCTTCACCTCCAATCCACTATTATGAATGCCGATGCACTCTATAACCTACACGGCGAGAAAGCTTTGTATTACATTCATGAAGAAAAGTTGGGCAAAGCAGACTTTCAGTCGGCGTATATTGCAATTCAAGACGGCTCGGGTAAGACGCTGGCTTATTTGAATACACCTTATTTTGCAAGTAAGTCAGAACTCCGTTCTGAAATATTTAATTATATCCTGACTTACATCAACATTATATTATTGATATTTTTTGTCTTTCTGCCAATTGTGCTGGTAGTTACCCATAGCGTTACTAATCCTTTGATCAGATTGCAGGAGAAGATGCGGTTGATAGATATCAATAAGTCAAACGAGAAACTTGAATGGAATAGCAAGGATGAAATCGGGGCTTTGATTAACCAGTATAATCAGCTGGTGGTGGAGTTGGAGAAGAGTGCCGCAGAATTACGTCGTACCACTACAGAGTCAGCATGGCGCGGTGTTGCCCGACAGGTCGCACACGAAATCAAGAACTCCTTGACCCCAATGCGTCTGAGCGTGCAACTACTACAACGGACATCTGCACAAAACGGAGGAGAAATGGACGAACGCATCCAACGTACTGCCAATACATTATTAGGTCAGATCGACGCTTTGTCTGACATCGCTTCTTCATTCTCGCAATATGCCAAACTCCCAGTGAATAATCCGCAACCGCTTGATTTGTCAGAGTTGGTAGGCGATTTGGTAAATCTGTATGACAATATTGAAAACATAACCTTCCATTACAACGTTGACCGGACTGCGGATTACACATTTAATGGTGATAAGACGAATCTGAACAGTGCAATAGGAAATATTATCAAAAACGCCACTCAAGCCATTGGTGACAAGCCAAATGGCAAGATAGAAGTATCGCTTAAACCGTCAGAATCAAGCTTTATTATTCGCGTGCAGGACAATGGCAAAGGTATCAAAGAAGAAGACAAAAAAATGATTTTCCTCCCGAATTTCACTACAAAAACTGGTGGTTCTGGGGTGGGGTTGTCGTTGACTTATAATATCATTCAAGCAGCCGGTGGCACCATTTCCTTTGAAAGTCAAGAAGGAGAAGGTGCAGAGTTTGTCATAGAATTACCAATTGTTTGAAATACGACCAAATAATAATACTATTTTTGCGTTAGAAACAACAAAATCCCACCCATGGCAGAAAACAGATTAGGATCCTTGGCAAAGCAAACGGCCATCTACGGCTTGAGCAGTATCATTGGCAGGTTCTTGAACTACCTGCTGGTGCCTCTTTATACTTACAAAATTGCCGCAGAATCAGGAGGCTATGGTATCGTCACGAATCTTTACGCCTATACCGCCCTGCTTCTTGTCATATTAACCTTCGGCATGGAGACGACTTTCTTCCGCTTTTCCAACAAGGAAGGTGTCGATCCAAACAAAGCCTTTTCCACCTCAGGTCTGGCAGTGGGGTTGGTTTCCTTGATCTTCATTGCCCTGGTCAGCATTTTTTTGAATCCGATTTCCAACGCCCTCCACTATGCCGACCATCCGGAATTTGTGGAAATCATGGCCCTTATCGTAGCGTTGGACGCCTTTCAGGCAATTCTGTTTGCCCGGCTACGCTATGAAAACAAAGCCGTCAAATTTGCCACGCTGAAGCTCCTGTTTATCTTCCTCAACATCGGGTTGAATCTGTTCATCTTCTTGGTTGCGCCAGGGCTGAAAGAGAGTCATCCAGGTTTGATGGGCTGGTATGAGAATAGTTATCAAGTCGGCTATATTTTTATTGTCAACCTCATCTGCACGGGCTTGATTACCCTTGGTTTCATTCCTGAAATCAAGAAGTTGCGTTTCGGCATCGACCGTAAGATGTTGAAGCAGATGTTGCGTTATACATGGCCACTCCTTCTTTTGGGTTTGGCTGGCATCCTCAACCAGGTGGCCGACAAGATCTGCTACCGTTTCATCGTTCCCGGTGAAGAAGGTGATGTGCAGCTGGGCATCTATGGCGCCTGCGTCAAAATTGCGATGATTATGGCGATGATCACCCAGGCTTTCCGTTATGCCTACGAACCCTTCGTCTTTGGTGGCAAACGCGATACCGCCGACAAGGAAACCCAAGCCAAGGTGATGAAATACTTCATCATTTTCACTTTGTTTGCTTTCCTCGCGGTGGTGATGTACATGCCGATTCTCAAGCACATCATCAAGAGCGACTATTGGGAGGGCCTTCGCGTAGTGCCCATCGTGATGATGGCCGAGATCTTCATGGGTATCTATTTCAACCTCTCGTTCTGGTACAAGCTCATTGACGAAACATGGTGGGGGGCTGTCTTCAGTGCCATTGGTTGTGTGGTGTTGTTGGCCATCAACTTCATCTTTGTGCCAAAATACGGCTATATGGCCTGTGCTTGGGGCGGTTTCGCCGGTTATGGCACCTGCATGGTCCTGTCATATTTTGTGGGCCAAAAGAAAGCTCCCATCCCTTACGACCTCAATTCGGCTTTGATGTATCTTGCTGTCACAACCGCCTTGTTTTACGCCCAAAAACTCATCCATGTTGAAAGCACGGCATGGACTTTGGTGATCAACACCGGCTTGTTATTGCTGTTCTTCGCCTTTATCTGTTGGAGGGAGAAGGACTTGGTAAAAGGTGTGAGGAATGTTGTAAATACTAAATTATTGAAAAAGAAAACCCCCTAATTCGTTTAATTCGTAAAATTCGCCGATATGAAACTCAGAATAGTCAATCAATCGAACAATCCTTTGCCAGCGTATGAGACCGTCAACTCTGCTGGCATGGACCTCCGCGCTTACTTGCCCGAAGGCCCCGTCACCCTCGAACCTATGCAGCGCGGCCTTGTGCCCACTGGCCTTTACATGGAGATTCCCGAGGGCTACGAAGGACAAGTGCGTCCCCGTAGTGGACTGGCCATCAAGAGCGGCATCACCGTGCTTAACTCGCCAGGTACCATCGATGCCGACTATAGGGGACAGGTGTGCGTTATCCTGATCAACCTGTCTGACAAACCCTTCATCATCAACAGTGGTGACCGTATCGCCCAGTTGATCATCGCCCGATGCGAGCAAGTTGAGCCGGTACAGGTGGAAGTCCTTTCTGAGACAGAACGTGGGGAAGGCGGATTTGGACACACAGGAAAGAGATAAAAGATAAGAGATAAAAGATAAAAGTTTAGCCCGAAGGGCTTAAAGCTCGGTAGATGAAAAGAGTATTAATCATATTGTTGTTGTTGGTTTCCATCACGGGTTATTCGCAGGTGGACAAACGAAAGAATGCAACCTATTTCTCAAAAGGACTCGAATGCAAATACAAGGAAGACGTTGAAGGCGCCATCAAGAACTTTGAGGATGCCTTGAAATTCATGCCCAACGATGCCGCCAGCATGTTCGAACTGAGTGAACAATACGTCAAAGCGGGTAGGGTAGAGGATGGCTTCGTCATGATCAGGAAGGCAGCCGACCTCGACCTGGAAAACAAGTGGTACCAAATGCGTCTGGCCTTGTTTTACCGTAATCACCAACAGTTCGACGAGTTCATCAAAATCTATGAATCGTTGGTCGAAAAGTATCCCGATGATGTCAACATCCTTACCGAGCTGATCGATGTGTGTCTGGTCTCGGAAAACTACGATAAGGCACTCGAAAAACTTGACCTTCTCGAAAAACAGGCTGGTTTCAACGCCTTGGTAAGCGAACAGCGCATCGAAATCCTCAAAAGGCAGAACAAGACCAAGGAAATGATTGCTGAGTTGAAGCGGCTGATTGAAGAAAACCCTGAAAATACGCGCTACTACCACATGTTGGCCAAGGTGTATATGGAAAACAAAAAGGAAAAAGACGCCGTGAAACTGTACGAACAAATCAAGTCCATCGACCCCACCGATCCTTACATCAACATTTCGTTGCTGGAGTATTACGAGAAAAACGGCGACATGGACAAGGCTTTTGACGAGTTGCTTGCTGCCATTAAGAACAAGAACCTGGACTTCAACACCAAAGCCAATATTTATGACTATTGGTTCAATAAGTTTCAAGACTCAAAAGACATTGACCGGCAAGCGCTGCAGGTAGGCAATGCTTTCATCGAGAATTATCCCGACAACAAGATGGGTTACCTGGTCCTGGCTTCATATTATATCAATCGCGAGGAATACCGTCCTTGTCGAGACTATGCCATGAAGGCCTTGAAGTACGATCCCTCCAATTTTGCCGCTTGGCAATATGTGGTGCTTAGCGATGGCCCCTTGCAGGAGGTGGATTCCCTCAAGAAGCACTCCCTGCAAGCCCTTCAGTTCTATCCTACACAGCCAGTGTTCTATTGGTTTGCTGGTGTTTCTCACGCCTATAACAAACAAGACGAAGAGGCCATCTCTTATTTTGAAAAAGGGCGTAAGTTCGTGGTGGATAAGAAGCTGTTGGCCGATTTCGATAGCTATCTCGGCGATCTTTACCATGCTGTCGGTGAAGCCGAGAAATCATATCAGGCCTACGACCGTGTGCTGAACTTCGATCCCGACAATGCCTTGGTGCTGAACAACTACGCCTACTACCTCTCCTTGCAAGGCTTGGAACTCGACAAAGCACTGCAAATGGCTACCCACGCCATCGAGTTGGATCCAAAATCCATCTATTATGCCGACACCTACGCCTGGGTGCTTTATAAGCTGGGACGTTATCAAGATGCGGAGAAGGCCATGAAGAAATGCTTGGATATGGACAAGAATCCATCAGGCTCCAATTACGAGCATTATGGCGACATCCTCTTCAAGCTGGGCAAGACCGCAGATGCGGTTACTTACTGGGACAAAGCCGCCAAGGCTGGAGGTGGTTCAAAGTTTTTGGAACAGAAGTTGAACGACAAGACCTTGTATGAATAAAGGAAGACTGACGATCAGATGGGTTGTGTTGGCAATGGTTGGACTGTTGCTGGCTTCGTCGTGTACTGCCAAGAAGAAACTGGTCTCGCCCATGGCGCATGCCGCACATTATGAGTGGATGAGCGCCAAAATGAGTGGGGAGTTGAAAGTGGAAAGTGGAGAGTTTCCTTTTTCGGGAACGCTTAGGATGCGGCGCGACAGTACTATCTGGATCTCGGCTTCCGCCTTGATGGGCATCGAAAACCTACGGGCATTGATCACCCAAGATTCCGTGTTTTTGATTAACAGAATGGACCAAACCTATTTGGCGGAAACCCTTGTAGAGACGTGCCATGGCGCGTCTCTACCCCCTTTGACCCTGCATGAATTTCAGGCGATGTTACTGGGCAACGGCACCAGCGACGCTGTGGTGGTCCAATTTGGTCCTTATTTGGCTAAAATAAGATATTCCGATATCCATTGGGACGAACCGACCACTTTCCCGATGAAGATCAACAAAAAATACGAAAGGATCAAGTTATGAAGCAAAAGTTGAGATATGTGATCACCTTGTTGCTGATGCTGCTCCTTTCGTTGGGCGGCTATTCCCAGCGCACCAAGGCTTCGCTTGAAAAGCAGATCAAGTCGCTGCAAAAAGAGATCGAGACCGCCAACAAACTGCTGAAAGAGACTTCCAAAAACAAGGAAGTGACGCTGAATCAAGTGAATCTGCTCGACAAGAAGATCCAAAACCGCCAAAAGCTGATCAATGCCTGCAACGAACAGATCAAGTTGCTCGATGAATCCATCAACCAAGGGGAGAACAACATCAAAAGACTGAGTGGAGAGCTGGGAAAACTGCGCGGCGAGTATTCAAAAATGGTGGTGTTTGCTTATAAAAACAGGAACCATTACGACCAATTGGAATTTCTTTTTGCCTCGGAAGATTTCAATCAGGCTTTCCAACGTTTGCGTTACATCCAGCAGTTTACCGATGCACGCAAGACCAAGATGAACCAGATTTCCAGTACTCAGAAGAAGGTGAGCGATGAGGTGGAAGCCAATAGAAAAGCCCGTGAAGAACAAGCCGCTTTGTTGGCGGAAGAAAAGGCGCAGAAGGATGCTTTGGTTACGGAGAAGGAGGAACTCAATGCCCAGGTCAAGCAGCTGAAGAAGCAGGAAAACAAGATACAGCAGAACATCAAGGACAAGCAGGCTCAGGCGAAGAAGTTCCAGAAAGAGATCGATAAGATCATTGCAGAGGAGATCAGGAAAGCCAACGAACGGGCTGCCAAAGAAGCCAAGAACGCAGCCAGCAATACCAAGAAAGGAACGACTGCCAAACCTGACAAGATGGCCCTTACGCCGTCGGAAAAGGCGTTGTCAACGAGTTTTTCGGCCAACAAGGGCAAACTGCCTTGGCCCGTGGAGCGAGGCATGATTTCCAGTTCTTTCGGCAAGCACACCTCTTCGGTGTCGAGCAAGGTCACGGTGACCAACAACGGCATAGATATTGCAACGGCTGAGAATGCCAAGGCTCGTTGCGTGTTCGAAGGGGTAGTGGTGTCGGTGGTGAAGCCTTCTGCTTCCAACATCGGTGTCATCATCCGTCATGGCGACTATTTCACGGTTTATTCACAGTTGGATGAGGTGTATGTGAATCGTGGTGATAAGGTAAAGACCAAGCAAAACATTGGCAAGGTGCACACCGACCGTTCGGAAGGGAAGACCGAGATCCACTTCGAGCTGCGGCACGGCACTGAAACGTTGAATCCCTCACAATGGTTATCTAGATAATGAACGGTAGCCGTCATTGCGAGCGTAGCGAAGCAATCCATCATAAAAACGATATGAAAAGAAAAAGAATCATACTAATCCTTTTGGTTTTAATCGCGGCGATAGCCTTTGAAAGCTGCCGCAGCCAGGATCGTTTCGGTCAGCGCAGGACTCCGAAAAACTGTAATACCTGCACGAAATGGAGCAAGTGATTAAAACCCATTCAAACTCATCGTCACCGTTGGAATCAGCAGCAATGCCCCGATGACCACCAGCAACAAGATGAATTTCCAGATGAAACGCACCCATTTTTCCCATGGGATGCGCGCCACACCCAAGGTGGCGATAAGCACACCCGAAGTAGGAGTGATCATATTGGTGAAGCCGTCGCCGAACTGGAAGGCCATCACCGTCGTTTGACGCGAGATCCCAATCAAATCACTGAAAGGCGCCATAATAGGCATGGTGATAGCAGCCTTGGCCGATCCCGACGGAATCACAATGTTGATCAATGTCTGGATGCCGTACATGATCTCGGTGGAGGCTATCGTTCCAAGGTTGTTCATCGACTTGGACAAACCATAAAGGATGGTGTCGATGATGCCACCGTCCTGCAACACAATGACGATGCCCGCCGCCAAGCCCACCACAATAGCTGCTGAAAGGATGTCGCCCATGCCCTCAAGAAACAGTTTGGCGATGTCGCTGGCACTCTTTCCGATGGCGAAACCACTGCACACTCCCATGAAGAGGAATAGCGTGGCAATCTCCATGATGTACCAACCATAACCCAACACGCCCACGATGAGGTAATACACAGTGCCGAACAGCAATGTCAAGATGAAATAGGGCGTCGATTTCCTCAAGGCGAAGAATCCGATCAAGGCAAACAACCCGGCGCCAATGGGCAACAAGGGTAGGGTAGAGGTGCTGTTGCCGATTTTCATCGTCGTCATGGGGTAACGGATGGCGCAGAACAACAAAACCGCCACGATGAAGCCATAAACGAGCCATTTAGTGAGGAGTAAGGAATGAGGAGTGAGGAGTATTTCGTCTTTGTCGCTATGCTGATTTCCGACTTCTGTCTTCTGACTTCTCCAATATTCGTCATCCTTGTACACGATGGATGACATGGGGTTCTTCTTCACCTTTTTCGCATAAAGCAGCACAAAGACGATCCCGATGATGGTCAAGATGACCCAGCAGACCAAACGGTAGCCAATGCCCGAAAACAAAGGGATGTCGGCAATGCCCTGTGCGATGCCGATAGTGAATGGGTTGAGCATGGCGCCCGAGAAGCCGATGTGAGCCGCCACATACACCATGCAGACGCCCACGATGGAGTCGTATCCCATGGAGATGGCCAGCGGGATGATGATCAAGGTGAAGGCGATGGTCTCCTCGCTCATCCCGAACACCGATCCGAACAAGCTGAATAAGATCATGACCATCGTGATGATGATATTGTTGACCCCGATCTTCCGAATCCACTTCCTGCGCTCCAACCGTTGGGTAAAACCCAAAAACGCCATGATGCCCGTGTCGATGGCGCGGCTCTTGTTCATGATCCAAAAGGCACCGCCGACAATCAGGATGAACACGATGATGCCGCTCTGTTTCTCAAAACCCTTGAACAAAGCTCCGAACACTTGCCAAGTCTGGGGTTCTGCATGGAATTCCGAGGCATACTGCTCAGGCAACTCGTCCTGGTAGTAAAACGTCATCACCGATTCGCCCCCCACCTGCTCCGAAACGTATTTCCCGGGCTTGATGAACCACGTCATCATGGCGGCGATGAGGATGCAGCAAAATACAATGACAAAAGTATGCGGAACCTTACGTTTTTTCATGGCTTTAAATGATTTGCAATATTACAAAAAATGACGTAACTTTGCATGCTTATTTTTGAAATCGGTAAATTAAAACTAATAGTATGAAAATCAAAACTTTGACTATTGTCGTTGCAGCCGCCCTGGTGGCATCGGCCTGCACCAACGCTCCCAAGCAACAACCCGTGGAAAAACCACAACCCAAGTTGATCGACAAATATGCCGAATATACCTTAACCACGGATATCAGCCATCTGAGCGAGAATGAAAAGGAAATGCTGCCCCTGCTTTTCGAAGCAGCCGACATCATGGAAGACCTTTTCTGGAAAGAGAATTACGGTGACAAAGAAGAGCTGATGGCCAAGATCAGCGACCCTGACCTGCAGAAGTTTGCCTGCATCACTTACGGTCCTTGGGACGGCCTCGACGGCAACAAATCCTTCGTGGAAGGCATCGGTGAAAAACCTGCCGGCGCCCAGTTCTATCCTCAGGATATGACGGAAGAAGAATGGAACGCCTTCGACGATCCGAACAAGACCAGCCAATACACCATGATCGTCCGTGACGAAAACGGCGCCCTGAAATGTGTGTGGTATCACGACTATTTCGAGGAACAGATCAAGAAGGCTGCCTCCCTGTTGGATGACGCCTCCGAGCTGGCCGGCGATGAAGAATTCGCCGAATACCTGAGACTCCGCGCCAAAGCCCTCCGTACGGACGATTATCTGGAAAGCGACATGCGCTGGATGGATGTCCGCAACAACAACATCGACATGGTGATCGGACCCATCGAGAACTACACCGATGCTCGCTACGGCATCAAGGCATCCCATGAGGCTTTCATCCTCATCAAGGATCAAGAGTGGACCAAGCAACTGGCCCGCTATGCCCAGTTCGTTCCTGAGCTTCAGAAGCAACTTCCCGTGCCGGAAGAATACAAGAAAGAAGTGCCCGGATCGGATGTCGATCTCGCCGCTTACGATGCCGTCTATTACGCTGGCGACTGCAATGCCAACAGCAAGACCATCGCTATCAACCTGCCCAACGACGAGCGCGTGCAACTCCAACGCGGTACCCGCAAGCTCCAGCTGAAAAACGCCATGCAGGCCAAGTTCGAGAAGATACTTGTCCCCATCGCCTCAACTCTGATGACACCCGAATCGCAAGATCATATCAAGTTCGATGCTTTCTTCGCCAACGTGATGTTCCACGAGACCGCCCACGGCATGGGCATCAAGAACACCATCACGGGCAACGGCTCCGTCCATAGCGCCTTGGGCAACCAATACAATGCCATCGAAGAGGCCAAAGCCGATGTGCTTGGCCTGTTCCTCGTGACCAAACTTGCCGAGATGGGTGAATATACCAACACCACCATGGAGGACAACTACACCACCTTCCTCGCTGGCATCTTCCGCTCCGTGCGTTTCGGCGCCGCCAGTGCTCACGGCAAAGCCAACATGCTTGAGTTCAACTATTTCGAGAAAGAAGGCGCCTTTACCCGCAATGAACAGGGCCAATACGCCATCGACTTCGAGAAGATGAAGGTAGCCGTGGAGAAACTCGCTGGCGACATCCTCGTTTGCCAAGGCAATGGCGACTATGAAGCTGCCAAAGCCTGGATGGGTGATATGAGCGTCATCAAGCCGGAATTGCAAGCCGACCTCGACAGAGTGAACCAAGCTGGTATTCCGGTGGACATTTATTACAACATGGGACCGGAAGTGTTGTTAAGATAAGAGATAAAAGATAAAAGTTAAATCAACAATTATTAAATCTTTAAATGAAAAAACTACTCGTTTTTGCTCTCGCCATCCTGGCTATGGTTGGCAGAGTGCGTGCCGATGAAGGCATGTGGCTCCCAATGTTCGTGGAGCGTTTGAACTATGTGGATATGCAGAAGATGGGTCTTCAGCTGACTCCCGAAGAATTGTACAGCATCAACCACAGCAGCCTGAAGGACGCCATCGTTGGTCTGGGTAGCGAACCCAAACCCCGCGGCTTCTTCTGCACTGGTGAGATCGTCTCCGAGAAGGGCTTGCTCTTCACCAACCACCACTGCGGCTATGGCGCCATCCAAAAGCTCAGCTCCGTGGAGCATGACTATCTGAAGGACGGCTTCTGGGCCAAGAACTTCAGCGAAGAGCTTCCCGCTCCCGAGATGACCGCCTCATTCCTCGTCCGTATGGAAGATGTCACCAAGGATGTCCTCGGTGTCGTGACCGACGATATGGATTGGCAAGCACGTAACAAGGCCATTAACGGCAAGATCAAAGAACTCGAAACCGCAGCTTCTGAAGATGGCAAATACAACCCCGTCATCAAAGGTTTCTTCGAAGGCAATGAGTATTACATGTTCGTGTATCAAGTCTATACCGACGTGCGTCTGGTGGGTGTTGCCAACTCCTCCATCGGTAAGTTCGGTGGCGACACCGACAACTGGATGTGGCCCCGTCACACTGGCGACTTCAGCATCTTCCGTGTGTATGCCGATAAAAACGGCAACCCTGCCGCTTATAGCAAGGACAACGTGCCGCTGGTTCCCAAGCACCACCTCCCCATCAGCCTCGATGGTGTGAAACAAGACGACTTCACCATGATCTGGGGCTTCCCAGGCAGCACCGAGCGCTACATGTCGAGCTACGGCATCGACTACAACGTGGATACCTTCTATCCCATCATCATCGACATTTTCGGCAAGGAACTCGAAGTGATGGATGAGTTTATGCAGAAAGACGACGCCATCAACCTGATGTATGCCGACAACCACGCTGGTCTGGCCAACACCTGGAAGAACTTCATCGGCCAATGCACCATGCTCCGCAAGAACAAGGTTAGCGAAGCCAAGGTTACCTTGGAAAACAGATTCAAACAATGGGTGAACGAAAGCGCTGCCCGTAAGGCCGAATACGGTGATGTCCTGCCGAATCTTAAGAAAGCTTATGAAGATATGGCTGGTGTTGCCAAACCTCTCTTCTATCCCAACTTCATCGCACAGATGGGTCCTGTGGGTCTGTCATCCGCTTTCATGGGCTACTATACGGCAGCCACGGGTGATGACAAGGATATGAAAGCTGCTGCCACCATGGAGCTTCAAGCCATGGACGTCGATGGCATGTTTGCCGAGACCAATCCTCAGGTGGAACACAAGATGTTCGCCGAGATGCTGAAGCTGTACCGCAACGCTTTCAAAGCCGAAGAACTGCCTGAGTTCTACAGCAAAGTCATCGACAAGAAGTTCAAGGGCGACATCGACGCCTTTGCCGATTATGTCTATGCTAATTCCATCTTCGCCACCCCAGAGAGCATGAAGGCTTTCATCGCCAATCCCAAGGCCAAGAAGATGGAAAAGGACTATGCCTTCCAGATCAGCCAACAACTGATGGAGATCCTCATGCAGGCTGCCCCGGCTTACCGTATGGCTAACACCACGGTTCAAGAAAACGACCATCTCTTCGTCAAGGGTCTGCGCGAGTACTATGCCGACAAACAGCCCAACAAGAGCCTCTATCCTGATGCCAACTCCACCATGCGTATGAGCTATGGCTCAGTGCAGGACTACATGCCCGCCGACGCCGTCCACTACGACTATGTGTGCACCGCCAACGGTATCCTCGAGAAATATGTGCCTGGCGACTATGAGTTTGACGCTCCAAAACGCCTCATCGAACTCATCGAGAAGAAAGACTTCGGTCCGTATGCCAACGAGAACGGTGACCTCATCGTGTGTTTCCTCTCCACCAACGACATCACTGGTGGTAACTCCGGCAGCCCCATCATGAACGGTAAGGGTGAACTCATCGGACTGGCCTTCGACGGCAACTGGGAAGCCATGAGCGGCGACGTCAACTTTGAACCTCGCCTCCAGCGCACCATCAACGTGGATGCCCGTTACGTGCTCTTCATCATCGACAAGTACGCCGGCGCCACCAACCTCATCGACGAGCTCGACATCCGCAAGAGCGAGCCTCAGCCGATTAGGGAAGAGGAGGAAGCTGAAAATTGAAAATTGAGAATTGAAAGGTGAAAGGTAAACAGTTGTTGATATGGTCTCTATTGCTGGCACCGCTTTTTGCATTGTCGCAACCCGCTGAGAAGGCTTGTTTCTCGGTGCCAGGAGGCTTTTACGAAGAATCTCCCGTATTGGAGCTCTTTCCGTTCTATCCGCAACATCACATCCGTTTCACCACCAACGGCAATCGTCCAACAGCACAGTCTCGGCTATACACCGAGCCGTTGCTGTTGGACGAAAGTCTTTATTCCACCTCCGATATTTATACCGTTCAGGTGGCTCCTAACGGGCAGATGTTTTATCCCGATAGTATCCAACACTGCATCGTGATACGTGCTGCCGTGTTCGATGAGGACGAAAACTGTATCAGCGAGGTGGCATCTAACAGTTATTTCATCCATTCTTTGGGTTGTGACACTCATGGCTTGCCAACAGTCTCGCTTTGTGCCGATTCATTGGACTTGTTTGATTACGAGCATGGCATCTTTGTTCCTGGAGTTTACTGGGACTCACTCAATGCCGACTGGACTGGAAATTATTATCAATCAGGCGAGGAATGGGAGAAAGTAATCAATTTTGAGTTTTATGAACTCAATAACGAGGGTGTCAATCAACAAGCTGGCTTGCGCACTCATGGCGGCAATGGTCGTCGTTTTCAGCAGAAGTGCATGAAAGTCTATGCTCGAGAAGAGTATGGCAACAAACGTTTTAAACACAAGTTTTTTGAAACCATACCCAATGATAGTTTCAAGCATTTAGTGCTGAAACCCTTCGTTGCTTCATGGAATCAAACAGGTGTGAATGACCATATCAGCAACCAGATAGCCTCCCAACTGAATTTGGAATCGTTGGCATCAAGGCCGATGGTCCTTTATCTGAATGGAGAGTATTGGGGCATTTATTATATCCATGAACGACATGATGAACGTTATCTGGAAGATCATTTTGGTGTTGACTTGGATCAGGTTAATTTGTTGTCGGGCTGGGGAAATGTGGTTTGTGGAACCTCAGCAGGTTTTGATTCTCTTTTTATTTGGCTGAACGACGTTGATCTGACCAACCAAGAGCATTACGATGCTTTTTTATCCAAGATAGATTTAGATAATTTCATCGACTATCAAATTCTTGAATTATTTCTAGAAAACGGTGACTGGCCTGGAAATAATGTTCGTTGTTGGCAAGTAGGCGACAGTCCTTGGCGATGGATTTTTTATGATGGCGATGCTTGTTTGATTTGGAATTCTTTCAATGCGTTTGACAATGCCGTATATGAAGGCGACTCCTATTGGCCGTCTAGTCGCAAAGCCACCTTGTTTTTCAGAAAACTTTTTGTCAATGAGGATTTCAAGCAACGATTCAAAGTTCGTTTTTGTGAATTGTTGGGCACAGCATTCAGCTACTCCGTTACTGGACCGATGTTTGCAAACATCAAAAACACTCTTGAGCCCGAGATTCCTTTTCAATCGGATCGTTTCGGATTACCTGATTGTATTGAGACCTGGAATACTAATATGGGTCATACCCAGTGGTTTTTGATGAAACGCTGTGAAAGTATTCTTCCCGTGTTGGAAAGGTTTATGTATTGGAATCTGCCTGAAGAACAGAAAACGCCTTTCTGTGTTTTCCCAAATCCTTCAGTCGGACCGATAACACTTAAAATCAATGTTGAACACCAAGAAACCACCCCTTGTTTTGTGTACGACATGACAGGGCGACTGATATGTGTTAAGTCGCTGTCACTCTATGCCGGCTACAATACGGTTACACTGGATTTGTCGCTTTATCCAGGCTTGTATTTCTTGAAGGTTAAAGATAAGGTCACCAAAATCATCCGACAATGAAAAAACGCCTCCTGCTTCTCTTTGTGATTCTTCCGTTGATTGCCTTTACGATGGTCTTTGTTGTCCACCAAAGCATTAACTGCCATTTCCGTCCCATGACCAACTTTGGCTTCGGCCGCACGGTCAGTATGGATATGGATCTTGAGAATGCTGTGAACGAAGGCATCATTATTCCGTTGGAATTTCGTTTCATTGCCCCGAAAAAAGGCATGTATTACAAGGTTTATTACCAGAATGAAAGCTATAAATTCCCTGATACCACCGCGTTGGCAACAGAGAATTTCTATGGCAGTTGGGAAGATGTAAATATTGGCTTTAAACCAGTGGAAAGGAGAATCGTCAGGGACGAGCTTCGTATCGTGGGTAACCCGAGAGACGAGAAGATCTATTATGGCACGACCGCAACGGAAGATCCCAATGGGAAAACCCGTCTCAACACGATATTACAAAACATACATAACGACAGGCAATGGTACAATTCCATTGTTGAAAAGGCAGCGACTAACCACATCAGCGTTGAAGATCAAGCATGGATTGATGCAGCTTGGATGTCGGAGATTGATTTGAAGGACGCTGTAAACCACCGCTGGAAACGCAACCCGCGTGCGGGGAAATATGGCTTCATGCTGGTGCTTTGCGATGAAGAAGGCCTAGCCGAGATACCCGATTGTATTCAATTTATCGGGCATTCGGATGAAAACGGCAAGTTGGTGAATCCTTTTGGATGGTATGAGACCCATCCCTCCAAGCATATTAAGATATGCAGATCAAACAGGTTGTTAAAGACCCGCGCGGTGATTGACGCATCCTTGTTTGAGCAGTTTTTCAGCCACGTGAGCCGCCAATATACACTACGCAACATCCCGGTTATCAAAGACGTAGTGGGCGACGACCCTTACACCCGCGAGGAATACGAAGCCAACAAGACTCGTTTCGACTCAACGGAGCTGATGATGGATTATCCCGTAGTCAGCGAGACGCCTGGCGCCACCGTGAAGGTCAGTCCCGACGGCGAGTACATCACCTTGATCAACCCAGCCAGCACCGAAGGCAACCTTCGAAAGGAATCCACGGGCATCATCTCAAAACTGGGCTTCACCTACGGCAAGTTCAGGGGCAAGATCAAGTTCCCCGTTATGCTCAACGATGAGAACATCTGGAACGGATTGACTTACGCTTTCTGGCTCATCTATGCCGATGGTGGATCATGGAACAACCGCCGGCCTTGCTATAAAGATGGGGGCTACATCCCCAAGTGGGACGACTCGGAAAACCCGCAACGAACCCCGTACCATCCTTATTCTGAGATCGACATCGAGATTGTCAAGGCTTCGAAACATTGGCCTTGGAACTATTACCAATGGTCCCGCAGCGATAGAGAAAACTGCGAGGAAGACGCTACTTTGAACAACGATGTGATGTACTGCTGCACCAACTGGGATCTGGCATCCACTGAACCCCCGATGTTCAAAGGAGGAATTGATACCATTGATTACGACAAAAAACACCGGTTTGAGACCATGCGATGGTATCCCAACTACAAGGCGTTGACCACACGTACACCCATGCCGAACAGCGACTTCAAGGAGCCGTGGTACTATTACGAAATCGAATGGCGTCCTACCGAGATTATCTGGCGTCTTGGTCCCGATCCCAACCACATGGAGGTGATGGGTTACATGGACGACCAGCATACCAACATCCCCAACAACCAGATGAAATGCATCGTCACCCAAGAATACCATTACTCTGAATGGTGGCCGCCCATCGTCTGGGAACAAGGGTTAATCCCGTATAACAAAACCGATATAGAAGGCCGCGTCTATGAAGTTGTCATTGAATAGTTATACCAAGCGTGATACCAATATCATCAAAGGCTTTGCCATCCTGTGCATAGTCTTACATAACTATTTCCATTGGCTTGTGCCTTCGCCGGGGGAGAACGAATTCGACTTTTCGCCCGCCAGAGTCCATAGTCTTTTTGATTTGTTGGGACAGCAGCCAGGCGAGTTTGTCAACATTCTGTTCAGCTATTTCGGTCACTATGGCGTGCAGCTCTTTGTGATGATCAGCGGTTTTGGCTTGACACTCTCCATGTTGCGTCGTGAACAGGGTTGGGGCGAGTTTGTGATCAACCGGCTCAAGAAGCTTTATCCACTCTTGATTACAGGAGTGGTGGTGTGTTTGTTGGGCTGCCTCGTGATGAACGGAAGGCTGTTCAACCAAGGGGAGTGGCGTGAGATAGGTTATAAGTTCTTGTTCATTCACACCCTGATTCCCAATTCCGGGCTGAGCATCAACGGGCCATGGTGGTTTTTTGGCTTGATCTTCCAGCTGTACCTGTTGTATCCGTTGCTTTTCCGCTGTATGAAAAAATGGAAATGGCAGACTTTTCTAGTGGTCTGCGCCATTTCTTACGGCTTGATTTTCCTGTTCCGTGAATATCTGAATCTTCATCACGGGACCCTCCTGATGCAGAATGCCCCGGGACATCTGCCCGAGTTCTGTCTTGGCATGGTGTTGGCTTTTTCCAAAGACAAGAAAATACATTGGTTGTGGCTTGTTTTGGCCATCGCGCTTTTCGTTTGGGGTAACTTTACTCCAGGTTTTTATCCATTTACTTTCCTTTCGCTGTGTGTCATTACCGTCTTTGCCACCCAGGCATGGAAAGCCAAAACCGGCAGATGGAAGAAGTTTTTCCGTTTTCCGTTTTCCGTTCTCCACTACTTTGGTGGTATCTCCATGACCTTATTCATCGTGCACGGCTATTTCCGGACTCCCGTATTGAAATGGGCCAACACGCTGACTGGCGCATGGGGACATCTGGCTTCAGGGCTTTTGTTCTTCTTGTTGGTGTGGGGTATTGCCTTGGCAGCAAAACCGTTGTATCAATGGCTGCAAGGCTTGTTCGAACAGATAAGGGTAAAGAAAGAGATAAAAGCGGTCTCAATACTGTTTCAAGTCGCTTTTTTGTTGTTTTTCTTATATGTGGGCGCCTATTATGTTCGCCAGAACAGGACACAACCGTCAGCCTCTTTGACACCTACGCTTCATGTAGGTAATGGTAAGGTTTTGCCAACTGATTCATACGTGTCGTTGGCAAGTTTCCCAATAGAAGAAAACCATCTGGTTTTACACATAAAAGGCGGTTTTGACGTTAAAAAGGATCAGGAGATCCAACCGATGTTGGTGGCCGATATTCAGAAAACCTTATGGATAATCATGGATCTTCGGCAAAGTGCCAAAGGTGAATGGACACATTATGATTTCAGTTTCGATTATCTCCGGCCTTTTGTGAATCGAATAAAAGGGAAGGATCTCAAAATCTATTTTTGGAATCGGGATCAAAAAGAGATGGAATTTCGAGATTTTACTATCTTTGTAAACTAATAAACTAAATAGCATCATGGTTTTCAGCAGTAACGTATTTCTATTATATTTCCTGCCGCTTTTCCTGCTGTTTTATTTCATTTGCCCCAAGAAGTTCAGGAATTACGTCATTTTGGTGTTTTCCATTGTCTTTTATGCCTACGGAGGACCGGAATTTATCTTGATCTTGTTGGGATCCACCACGGCGACCTATTACATCGTCAAGGCGATGGTGAAACGGAAAACGGAAAGCAAACAGAAAGCTTCCAAATGGTTATGTGCCGCCGCCATCACCTTGAATCTTGGCTTGTTGGTTTGGTTTAAATACGCCAACTTCTTGGTGGACAATATTAACGCCATCATTTCGCTGTTTCATGGCAACGGGATTCAGTTGGCCAAGATTGTCCTGCCCATTGGAATTTCGTTCTTCACTTTCCAGTCCATCACTTACGTGCTCGACACTTACCGTGGTCAGGTGAAGCCCATGGACAAGCTCACGGATTACATCGTCTATATCATGATGTTCCCACAGTTGATCGCTGGTCCTATCGTAAAATATGGCGATGTTGAGCAACAACTTAGGCATCGTGAGAGTCCCCCGGAAGAGTGTCTGCACGGCTTCTACCGTTTTGTCATCGGTCTGGCAAAGAAGGTACTCATCGCCGATGTCATCGCAAGGCAGGCGGATGTTTATTTTGCCGCCGATCTCAGTACTATGGACATGGGCACGGCGTGGATTGGCATCCTGGCTTATACCATGCAGCTTTATTTCGATTTCTCGGGATATTCCGACATGGCCATCGGATTGGGTCGCATCATGGGATTCAAGTTCCCCGAAAACTTCAACAATCCATACGTCTCCGGTTCCATTACAGAGTTTTGGCGTCGTTGGCACATGACATTGGGTACCTTCATCAAAGGCTATCTCTATATCCCGTTGGGAGGCAATCGCAGAGGCAAGAGCCGCATGTTTTTCAACTTGTGGGTGTGTTTCCTGCTTTCAGGATTATGGCACGGAGCCTCTTGGAACTTTGTTCTTTGGGGTGCCTTCCATGGCTTCTTCATTGTGCTTGAAAAACTTTTGAGTGGAAAACGGAAATCTTTCCACTTTCCACTTTCCACGTTTACCACTTTTATCCTCGTGATGATCGGTTGGGTGCTGTTCAGGGCAGACAACATCGGCCATGCTTTCGATTACTACAAGGCCATGTTCTCGTTCAACTTCCAAGGCTTCAGTTGGGATGCAGGCAGCCAGTTCTATACGACTCTGATCATTGCTTTGGTGTTCTCCTTCTTGACCATCTTCCCATTTGGACGCAAAATCGAGCAGGTGGTGTTCTACAAAAATTACGGCACAGGTGGACATATTGTAGCTTGGCTGGTGTCCATAGTGTTGTTGTTCTTTAGTATCGCTGCGTTGAATGCCACGGGTTTCAGCCCGTTCATCTATTTCAGGTTCTGACGACATGAAACAAAAAGCGTTCTATTCGGTTTTGTTTGTGTTGTTGGTGGCTCTGCTGTTTCTTTCTCCCGTCCAACAACAATTTAAGATCTTTAAGTTCAAGCCGCTTGCAGGCGTGATGGTTGCTACGGAACGGCCCAAGTTTCAGCTCAAGTCCTTTATGAAAGGAGAGTATCAAAATCAACTGGACAGGTATCTGTCAGAGAACATCGGTTTTAGGGAGTTGTTTGTCCGGAATTACAACCAATTGATGTGGTCACTCTTCCATAAATCAAACAATGAGACCATTTTTGTTGGCAAGGATGATTGGCTGTTCAATGATTATGTGATGAACCATTACAAAGGAAAGGCGATATATGGTTTTGCTCATAACGAAGAGGAAATGACACTTAAAATGTTGGCAGATGCCCGCCGACTTCAGACCCTGCAAAATGTGCTGGAGAAATACGGTGTCAGTTTTTTTGTTTGTATTGCGCCCTCCAAAGACATGGTGTGCGAAGAAAACCTTCCTGTGATCAAAGAAAACGAACGGGAATCGACCATTCGTGCCATCGATTATTATCCCCCTTTATTTGATTCTTTGGGCATTCATTGCCTTAATTATTCTGATTATTTCATGCAAATCCGCGACACGGTGTCCTATCCTTTATATTACAAATCCTCTTCGCATTGGACCAATTTGGCGGCCACCTATATGTCCGACACTCTGATCCGTTATATGGAAGCGCTCAGTGGACTCAACCTTCACAACGTTTCGTTCAGTGAACCTTTTATGGCTTGGGTTCATGAACCTGACAATGATTTTGAAGAGGTTCTTAATCTGTGGCGTCCCATTGAAACCAACGAATATCCCTATGTCAATGTGATCGTTGATGAAGACAGCACGGCGATAAAACCAAGATGGCTTGTAGTGGGCGATTCGTATTACAGAGGCTTCCAATATAACCTGCCTTTGGACAAACTTTTTGCTTCACATCACTATTGGCGTTACAACACTACTATCTTTGATGATCCTTTGCACGACAACACATCCGAAGTGGATTTGTTACGGGAATTACTTACCTCCGATATAGTAACCGTTTTATATACACCATGTAACCTGTTTGATCTCAACCGCCAGTTTTTGACCAACTCGATTGCCTGTCTGTGTGATGCGAATGGGATGCCTAATCCTCGTGTTGCCAAAGTATTGTCCGAGATCAACGATCCTGAACGTGAGCGTTACCGTCAGGAGATGCTTCGCAATCAGGAGTGGCTTGAATCCATCAAAGAGAAGGCAAAACGCTCCAACATCTCTCTTGAAGAGGCCATGGAGCGTGATATTGATTGGCTCTTGAGCCAGAAACAAGCAAAATAACAAGAACCATGAACAAAAGTAAAACTTTCCACTTTCCACTTTCCGCTCTCCACTCTTTCCTGAATTTTCTCTTCTGGATGCTGGTCTTTGGTTTTTTGGTCAGGTTGTTTGAGGCGGTGGTGCTGGGTTATTACCATCAGGAGGTCGGGAAACATTTCTACTTGTGTTTGTTGGGCTATGGCTACGATATTTTGGTTTTCAGCAAGTTTGCTTTGGTATTATGTCCGTTGTATTTGTTGATTCATCACTGGTCACCCAAAGCGGCAAAATGGACTTTCCGCATTCTTGGAGCCTTGATGCTGCTGATCTCCAACGCGATGATCATGTATTTCATCTCGGCTTATCTTCCGCTTGACAAGATTTTCTTCGACTATTCCGTCAAGGAGTTGATCTATATTTCCAAATCCACTGGCGCTTTCGTGTGGTGGAGCTATGTGTGCCTGCTGCTGATTCCTTTATTGTTCTTGATTGTTTCTCGTAAAGAGATTAAAGTCGGTAGATTAGGATTGTTTGTATGGTTGGCATTGGCGGTTGCCGCATTGTTTTTCTGGAAGATGCCTGCTAACAGCGTGGTTTGCAACAAACAGGAATTCTTCTGGCGCAGCCTGTTTGATAAAGAGGCCTTGTTCAATCGGTTCGATGCAAAGGATTTGGAAGCGCAAAAGGAACGGATTTTGGAATTCCAGTCCATGTTTCCCGAGGATAATTTTGTGGATTATCGCTATCCATTTGCCCACGTTGACAAGTCGCCAGATGTGCTTTCGTCTTACTTTAACCTGGATCCCGACAAAAAGCCCAATTTGGTGTTTGTCATCACCGAGGGCTTGAGTCGTGAATTTAGTGGCTACAACTGCAAATATCCTTCGGCGACGCCTTTTTTGGATTCCTTGGCCGATCAGAGCTTGTGCTGGCTCAATTGCATGTCGTCGTCACAGCGTACCATCGCAGTGTTGCCCTCCATGTTTGGAAGTCTTCCTTTTGGCAAACGAGGCTTCATGCAGTCGTCCAACTGTCCGCGATTCTACTCCTTGGTTAGCCTCTTGAAAGAAAATGGCTACTATCCGTCGTTTTTCTATGGCGGCTGGACTTGTTTCGACGACATGTGCTACTTTTTGAATGACTTGGGCGTGGAAGGCTATCTGCCCGACCACAGCACCTATCCGGCAGAGATGCAAAACACCTGGGGTCTCTATGACGAATACCTGTTTTCCGAATCCTTAAAGGAAAAAAGGAACCTCTCACCTCTCACCTCTCACCTCTCACCTTATCTCGACATCTACCTGACCTTGACCACCCACGATCCTTTTGAGTATCCAAACAAAGAGCAATATACCCAAACTTATATTGACAAACTGAAACACTATCATAGGTTGGACGACATACAGCCTTCGCAGTACGAGATGTATGCTTCTTACTTGTATTACGACGATTGCCTGCGTAAGTTTTTCTCGGATTACCGAAGCATGCCGGAATACGAAAACACCATCTTTGTCATCACGGGCGACCATTGCTTCAATGCCCAGTCGCAAGAGCTTGACAAATACCATGTGCCGCTGATCATCTGGTCGCCTATGCTCAAGGAGCCGCATCGTTTTCCGGCTATGGTGGCGCATCGCGACATCACGCCCTCGTTCTTGGCTATGATGAAGGAAAACTATGGAATCAAAGCTCCCAATATCGTCAGTTGGATCAATACTGGACTTGACGTGTCGCCGACCTTCCGTGCCAACACTTTCACGCCGCAGCTGAAGAATTCGCGCAAGATGGACAACATGGTCTATAAGGACTATTTCTATGATGAAGGAAAGATTTACAAGTTCGGCTATGAGAATGAGAGGCTGACCATCACGCCGGTGGAGGAGGAGCAAATTGTCAAATTGATGAGCGACTACAAGGCCATGGACGACTATGTGATGAACAACGACGCTTTAATATTGCTTGACGAGGCCAAGCAGCAACTGATGCTTTCTGTTGACAGCACGCAATCGGTCAATTACGTTCTCCTGCACACCCAGGTGTCGCCTATCGATACGCTCGACAGGACCAACACTTTCAAACTGAACAACGTATATCCTTTCAATATGTTCATGGAGCCCGTCACTGATAGCTTGGAATCGGTCATTGTTTACTGCACTTTCGATATTTATATACCCCGTCAGGAAAACGGTGGAAAGAAGATTACCTTGGGTTATGCATTGGATCATCCCGATGGCAATCGCGAGGTCATCAAGACCTTGATGATTAACTATGATTGGTTTGAATACTACGACAGATGGCATCATTTCACCATGACTCAGTCGCTTAGCAAATCACTGGTGCACTATCAGGATGGCGACAAATTGATGTGTTATTTTGTCAACGGCGACCAACTTGATTTCTGGATCTCTGATTTTAAACTGCAGCTAGTTGGCATCCATGAATAAAGGCAAAGTTATAGAAGGGTTGAGGCAGTGGGTTCGTTTGAACCTGTTTTTGCTGTTGTGCATGGTTGCCATGCGACTTTGGTTTTTCCTGGAGGTTCATTTTCGGCTTGACATTGCTCTCAACCAGTTCTTCACCATACTGTCGGGTGCTCTTTTCGACTTATTGTTGGTGTGCCGTGTCATGGCTTATGGGCTGATTCCTTTTCTGTTGATTCATTGGTTTTTCCCAAAAACAGCCCGAGGTATCTTCATCGGATTGATCGTGCTCTATACGGTGGTTTCGGCTTTGTTGGCTGAATACTATTGCAACCTCGGTATGCCACTAGATCATGTGATTTTGGTTTATTCCCCCGAGGAGCTCAAGACGACGGTTTTTTCATCGACCACGTCCATTTCGTTTACTCAGGTGTTGTGGTTTGTGCTGCTGGTTGGGTTTCCAGTGTTGATATTGTTGCTTGCCGGACGGAAAAATTCCTTCATTGCGAGAAACGGAGTGACGATGCAAACCATCCTGATAATACTTGCCCTCATAGCCACCATATTTATCCGTTATCCCGACCTGATCCGTAAAGAAAGCCTGTATGCCAACCATAGCGACTTTTGTCTTGCTGTCAACCAGCCATCCTACGCTTGGGTCAAGATCACCGATTATCGGAAAGAAATGAAACATACTGCCGAAGGCGACAGTTACCCCTATTCAGCTGAAGCGGTGGAGGCCTATCAAGCTCTTCATCCCGAATTTGAATACGACCATCCCGGCTATCCATTCTACCGAAAGGCTAACGATCCCGATGTGTTGGGACCCTATTTAAATCCTACTTCCGATGGCTTGCCACCAAATTTGGTCTTCATTGTAGTAGAAGGCCTTGGTCGCCGTTTGACGGGCATCACCTATCCTGCTTTGTCGTTCACCCCGTTTATCGACAGTCTTGCATCAGAAGGGCTATACTGGCCTAATTGTTTTTCTACTTCAGAACGCACATTCGGAGCATTACCCTCATTATTTGCCTCGGCGCCATCTGGCCGGCATGGTTTCACTTGGAATTTGCCACTGCCTCGGCATCATTCTTTGTTGCTCGATTTGAAACGCAATGGCTATACTTCTTCCTTCTATTATGGGGGAGATGAGAGCTTCGATCACTACGATGTCTTCATGGTGGAAAACCATGTGGACTATCTCTTTAAGCCTCAGTTGGTGGTGGATGATTCCGCCCATTATGAGTTGTTAGCTGAAAACTATCGCTGGGGCTTGGATGACGATCAGTTGTTTGATTGCGCTGTGCGTCATAAGAAGTCTGTTGATGAGCCGCGACCCCATGCCGACATCTTTTTGACATTGACCACCCACGAGCCTTTTGTGGTAGATGGCATTGAAGCATACGAGCAACGAGTGCGGTCCATAGTGGAACAAGCGCCTGAATTGATCGATAAAGAACGCGACAACGTACTGAAAAACCTCAATATTTACGCGTGTTTCCTCTATTTGGATCAAAGCCTGAAACGCCTATTTGACTATTATGCTTCTCGTCCCGACTTCGCCAACACGATTTTTGTTATCACCGGCGACCATCGCATGGCTCCTGTGCTGCCAGGAATATCCCTTCGTTACTACAACGTGCCGATGATTGTCTATTCACCATTGGTGAAGCAGCCTAAGACCATGCAAGCGGTGGTATCGCATCTCGATGTCACCCCGTCTTTCAACGCCTATCTCAACACCAACTACAATTACGTCATCGATGATCATTGCCATTGGTTGGGCACCTCGTTCGACACTGTGGCAGATTACCGAAATACTCGGAAGTTGTCGTTCATGAGGAACAATAGGGATGTAGTGGATTATCTAAGTGACGATTATTTCATCAACAGAAACAACCTGATTAAGATGGATCCTTCCATCATAGGTTATTCCTTGGACAACGAAAAACTGTATCAACAATATAAGGCTGAGTTGGACGATTTCGAGCTGGTCAGTCGTTTTGTAGTGCAGCACGACGTGCTGATGCCTTAGTGGAGCATCCATTCTGCGTCTTTGATCATAACAGTTTCCAAATCCAGCTGTTGATCGGCTGCTTTTTGTTTCAGGCTTTCCATCCATTGCGGGTCGTTGAGCATGTTACGCAGGATGACACCGAGAGGACTATCGGGGTCGTAGCGTTTCAACATGGTGTTTCTTGTGGTTGGATGGTCTTCTTTCAGGGCGGGGAGATATCGTTCCACGTTTTGGTACAACATGTACAGTGCATCATCATTCATCACGGTTTCGAGGGGTCGGCCTTGTGAACGGGCTTTGTCTTGAAGTGTCTCGATCCATTCGGGAGTGTTGCGCATAGCGTCCATGATGTCTTGAAGCGCTTTATTTACCGTTGTTTTGTCGCAGCACAGCCTTGCCAGAGCCTGTGCGGAAAAGAGATTGCTCATGGCATACAGGTTGGCCGTACAGTATGAAACGGTGACGAAGTCAACATTCATCAGTTCGTCGAGCAGGTCGATCTGGCCGGTGTTACTGTGGTCGGGGTCGTAGAAAACGCTACTGTTGTAGTACCAGAAGTGATGTTTCGAGAAGATTTGGTCCAAGGGGATGTGGTAGGAGATATTCCAGAAATAAGAGTCGCCCACCACCAACCACGATGGTTTGATGGTGTTGGAATCGCTCACCACGAAAAAATCAGCGTACTGATTGGGGATATCGCGTATAGGACGGGCGAGGTTGAGCAGTTTTTCGAGGTCGTCATCGGGGGTCATGGTGGTGTCATACATGGTTTCGCTGATGGAAAGTTGTGGCAAGGAGATGTTTCCTTGTCGTTCCATGTAGCGCAAAATGGAGTCGGTGACATGCAGGGCGGCAATGTTGGTCCAATGAGTGCCCAACTGGGGATAAAGGGCATAGGATACACTATCCTTAATCTTTTGGAACCAGGTGTCGATATTGATGTAGTTGACGCCGAGACTGTCGAACAATACGGGATAAAGGTCGGCAGCGGTAAGGTTGTTTTCGGGAGGGGTAATGCGGTCGGGCAGATATTCTGGATATACCCTGACTTTACTTGGCTCCAGAATCACAAAGAGTGTTTTTCCATATTCCGCGAGGATGTCTTGAACTTTCTTTAATCGCGAAGCTTCCAGTCGGAGGTTGTTGTGCAGTGTCGTAAAATCAGGAGCATAGTTTTGCCAATGTAGCCCTAGGAAGTCGTCCACAAAATCAGTGTTGTAAAGATAGTGCTGTTTGCCAACAAGGATGGATTCGACGTTGGTCTGGTGGTGGCAGTCCCAGAGGTATTGGTTATAAACACGGATCAGCGGCTCGCGGAAGCCGATATCGTCGGGGAAATGTACCTCCTCCCCAACACCGTTCAGAGGTGTCGTTTTGAAAGGATGCCATTGTCGCTGGATGAATATCAAGAGAAAGACCACCAGTGTGAGCAAACATAATATGAAATAGAGAGGTTTTTTCATTTTTGGTCACTGAATACTATATTGTTCGGTTTTGGTGGATCGTTTAACCGGAATGCTGTCCTTGAGCATCGGTATATAGTTGTGGGGATTCGTGTAAAAAATGTTCTCCGCTTCTTTCGTAATTACCGTATCAACTGGAATCTTGTATAACTCAGCCCTTTGTTCGATGCTTTCAAGCCATTTTGGGCTGCTTTTAATGTGGCGAAGAGCTGCTTGCTTTCCGGCTTCGATGTCGTTTTCATCACAACAGAGGCGAATCAACAAGTCTTGGGAGAAACCGTTGCTCATCTTATAGAGCTGGGTGGAACTGTACATGATCATGACCACATCGGCATTCAACACCTCGTCAACGAGGTCCAGTTCTTGGGTCGAATGGTGCAAGGAATCGAAATAAACGGTGCTGTTGTAATACCAATAAGCGCTGGACGAAAACAACGAATCCATGGGGATTTGCTGACAGAGATTCCAGTAAAACGAGTCTCCAATAACAATGATACGAGGCTTGACGGCGCCACGACGGGGTTCAACACGTACTTCAGCATAGTGTTGTGGGAGACTTTTCAAGGGACGTTCTAAGTTCAGAAGTGCCTCCAGGTCGTTGTCCGGCTTGCGGATTGCTCCGATGTAGGGCTTTCCAATGATGAGTTGGTTCAGCTGAAGGTCTTTTTTTGCTTCGATATAATGGAATATACTGTCGGCAGCATAAAGAGATGCTAAGTTACTCCAGTGGGTGCCTTTTTGTGGAAACAGGTTGAATTGAACAGTGTCTTTCATTTGAAGGAACCATTGTTCCATGTTGATGTGGTTGATGTCCAGCTCTTCGAACTTGTTTTCATAATGCTCTCGGGCACTTAGAATCTTGGGGCGGTTGCTGATAGTGTCATCTGGCAGGTATTCAGGATATACAATGTCTTTTCCCGGTGCCTGGCAAACAAAAAGCAGCGTGCCGTACTCTTCAAGGATGTGTTGTAACTGGTAGAGGCGAAAGGCTTCGTCGTTGAGCGCCCTGGCTAGCGTCAGCGAGTCTTTCTTTTGGTTGTAAGTGCCGCCATGATAGTAGTCCTCCACAAACCAAGGCTCATAAAGCCAACCCTCTTTACCGAAGGTCAACACGCTTCCTGTGTTGGTCTTGTGGTAAAAGTCCCAAAGATACTGATTGTAGCATCGTATGGTGATGGGTCGGTAACCATAATGGTAGCGTATATATTGCTCTAGGCTGCGTTGAAAATGACCACTTTTAATGTTTTTCCAAGTGAGTTTTGGGACGGTGACTGGAGTGGTGACGCCAGCAAGGGGTTTGATCCTCGGGAAATTCAAGTGTTCCTGAACCATCGGCGCAAAAGCAAGGATGACGAGCAAACAAGACAATATGAGACAGATACGACCCTTTTTCATTGTAGTTGCAAAAATAGAAATTATTATCTTTGCAACCATGAAAATAGCGCATATTGAACTTCTTTCCCCAGCCAAAAACCTTGACGTTGGCTTGGCAGCCATCAACCATGGAGCCGATGCCGTGTATATCGGTGGACCTGCCTTTGGCGCCCGTGAGAAGGCGGGCAACAGCATCGGGGACATCGAGAAGCTGTGCCGTCATGCAGCTTTGTTCGATGCAAAGGTATATGTCACTTTGAACACCCTGCTTTACGAGAACGAGTTGGAACCAGCCCGTCAGTTGGCTTGGGACTGCTGGAATGCCGGCGTGGATGCACTCATCGTGCAAGACCTGAACCTGCTGCATCTTGATCTGCCGCCCATCCCGCTTCATGCCAGTACGCAGTGCGACAATCTCACGGTGGAAAGGGTAAAAGAGCTTGAACAACTTGGCTTCGAGCAGGTGGTTCTCGGAAGGGAACTCTCTATCGAGCAAATTCGTGAAATCCGCCAACAAACCACTGTCCCGTTGGAGTTCTTTGTTCATGGATCGCTTTGTGTCAGTCACAGCGGCCAGTGCTATCTGAGCCAGTATATCGGCAATCGTTCAGCCAACCGTGGTGCTTGCGCCCAGCCCTGCCGACTCCCGTGGGAGTTGGGGGAAGTTAGGAGTGAGGAGTTGGGAGTGAGGAGTAAGGACAATTGGAAAACAATAATCAAAGGCAAACACCTCCTTTGCTTGAAGGACTTGAACAACAGTGCACATCTGGAAGAGTTGTTGGATGCGGGTATTACCAGCTTCAAGATCGAGGGACGGCTGAAGGATGCGGATTATGTGAAGAACATCACGGCATACTATCGTCAGCAACTGGATGCCATCTTTGAGCGGCGTCCCGAATATGCACAAGCTTCGCTTGGTCATTGCAGCTATACATTTGAAGTCAATCCCGAGAAGTCTTTCAACCGCGGTTTTACCGACTATTTTATCCATGGCCGACAACCTAATATCGGTTCGCCTAATACACCAAAATCGATGGGTGAATACATCGGCGAGGTCAAATGGTGCAACTCCGTTCAGATGGAGATTTTGACCGACAAAACGCTACATAATGGCGACGGACTGTGTTTCTTGGATAAGAATGACGAGCTAATAGGAATCAGAGCAGATGTGGTTCATGGAAATAAGGTTTCGTGCAATCGTCCCCATGGCGCCACAAGGGGCTCTAAGATATATCGTAACTACGACATCGAATGGCAACGCCAAGTGGAGGCTTCCACGGGCAACCGCAAGATTGACATCGATTTGGTGCTGTCGGAAACCGATGACGGGTTTGAATTGTCCGCTTTGCGTCATTGCGAGGGAGGAACGACCGAAGCAATCCAACCTGACCATAACAGAGCCAGTTCAAGTTGGATTGCTTCGGCCAAAGGCCTCGCAATGACGGTTACCACCCCAAAAATTGTGGCAAACAACCCAGAAAAGGCCACCGAAAACATCCGAAAGAAACTCTCCCAATGGGGCGATACCATCTATAACCCAGTCAATATTGACATTCAGCTATCCCAGCCCTATCTGATTCCAGCATCAGTTTTAGGTGAACTGAAACGGGGACTGGTTGGGAAGATAGTGGTTAAAGGTGAGAGGTTAGAGGTTAGAGGTGAGAAGTCTGCTCAAGAAAACCTCTCACCTCTCACCTCTCACCCCTCACCTTTAATGACTTGCCACCACTGTATCCGCTATGCCAATGGCCTTTGCCCAAAAATCACAGGTAAGCCCGTCGGTCCGTTATACATCCGCAATGGCGAAAACATCTTCCGTTTGGAATTCGACTGCAAGAAATGTCTCATGTATGTGCAACTGAATAAACTATGAATCTCTTTCAACTCTTTAAAAATGTCAGTCCATTTGTGAAGCCGTACAAATGGCTGGTGTTCATTACTTTAGTCCTTACGTTGGTTGGCTCTCTGATGGCTCAGGTCAACGCTATCGTGCTCGACTGGACGGTTGACAAGGTCAACGGATTGGTAACTGGTGGCGTGGAATGGGGTGCCCAAGCGATTCGCATCGTCACCATCATTTCGGTGGTGCTGTTGGGTAAGGAAATCCTCTCCGCGCTCATCACCTTCGCCCAAAACTACTACGGTGAACGCATGCGTATCTTCGTCAGCCGCGACCTGGCGCAAAGCGTCATCGAGAAAGTCCTGACCTTCAAGATGGCTTTCTTCAACTCTGGTGACAACGCCACAGGTAAGCTTCAAGCCCGTATCGACCAAGGTGTGAGCAGCCTCTCTCGCACGGTTCAGAACTTCTTCATCGACCTGTTGCCGCTGTTTACGAGTGCTTTATTGGCCTTAATCTTGATGTTCATCGCTAATGTCTATGTGGGATTGGTGGCCTTGGGTATTGTGCCCATCTATTTCTGGATCACCTATCGTCAGGCCCGTCGGTTGAAAGGCTGGCGCCGTGAGATGCGTTCCCATTTGGAGACCAAGAGCCAGGGCATCAAGAATATCATCGATTCCATCAACGTCATCAAGAGCTTCAACCGTGAGCAGATCGAGGGACAGAAGCAACTCGACATCCAGAACCAAGTCACGGAAAACCAGATGAAGACCCGTAGGGTGGCCTTCTATTACAACGGCATCAAGAGCTTTGTGAAGCAGGTGGGCACCGTCTTGGTCATCATCCTTACCGCCTATCTGGTGCTGAAAGGCTATCCAGGCATGACCATCGGTAAGATCATGTACCACGTGATGCTGTTCAGCAACGTCATCGCCCCCATCACTCAGCTGCAGCGCATCTTCGACGATGTCAACGACGCCTTGATTTACGCCGAGGGCTTCTTCTCCATTCTCGATTCGGAGAAGGACATCGAGCCTTCGGGCAATTACAAGCCTGAGAAGATCCATGGAAAATTCGAGATGAAACATGTCGATTTCACCTATCCCAACGGCAACCAGGCCTTGTTTGATGTCAACATGACCATCGAGCCGAACAAGATCACCGCTTTGGTGGGACTTTCAGGAGCAGGCAAGAGCACCATCGTCAACCTGTTGGATAAGTTTTATGAACCCCAAGTTGGCACGATTACCTTGGACGGTGTCGATTTGCGGGAATACGATACCAAGTTCCTGCGTGAGAACATCGGTTTGGTGCTGCAGAAGAACCATATCTTCGACGGTACCATCGAGGAGAACATCCTTTACGGCAAGCCTGATGCCACCCATGAAGAGGTGGTGGAAGCCGCCAAGAAGTCGTATATCTACGATCAGATCATGCAGCTGCCCAAGCAGTTCGAGAACAAGGCTTCCGACCTCAGTGGCGGTCAGCAGCAGCGCATCGCCATCGCCCGTATGTTCCTCAAGAATCCGCCTATTATCTTCTTGGACGAGCCCACGGCCTCATTGGATGCCATTGCCACCGAGCAGATCAAAAACAGCTTGGATGCCATCAAAAAGGATCGTACTGTCATCATCATCTCGCACAGCATCTCGCAGATCATCGATGCCGACATGATTTACGCCCTCCAGATTGGCCGTGTGGAAGAGTCGGGCGATCCCGATGAGATCTACAAGAAAGGCGGCATCTACAAGGACATCATCGATGCCTCGGCAAGAAGTTTGAACATTGAGAAGATTGCCCGGACAATTGGGGATGAAAAGGGTTGAAAATCCCCATCCTTTCCAAATGGATGAAATGGATGGAGCTCTCCATCTCACTTGAGGTTACCTTTGCGGAAACTCCGGTGACATGGCGGAAAAAGAATCTAACGAAATCCACATCGGGCGCCTCATTCAGGAGCAACTGAAGACCGACCAGCGCAGTGTGTCGTGGCTGGCCAAGCAGATTCCCTGTACCCGCAACCATCTCTACAAGATCTTCAGGAAACCTTCCATTGACTGCGCCTTGCTGCTCCGCATCTCGCAGGCGATGCAGTTCAACTTCTTCCGTTATTACTGGGCCGAGGTGGCTAAAGGGATGAAGGAAAGGTTGGGGGAGGAGTGACACTTTTACGGTAACAACACCGCGCACCTGTCGATGATATCATTCGCAAGGCGAAACCCCGCACCGCAAACGTTTTTTTCTTGATTGCCATCGTATCCCATATAAACATGGATTGTTTCATAAGCCGTGTTGAACAGGGCGAGTAGTTTTTTGTCGCGTTTCGCCACCTCATCTCTGTAATCAATAACGTCGGGATGTATTCGTCCGACTTTTTTCACATGAAATACGGCGTCAAGGATAAGCAGCACTCCGTTCCACAACGTATTTCCAGCCATGCGGACGTATTTCCGATCCATGTAAAGTTGGGTTTCGTAATCGAGTTGACCGTGATTTTTCAACAAGTCTTTGGCATTCTCCACGTAGCGGCGGGCTTCGTTGACGGGATCCACTACGGTTTCATGCATGGTGTCTTTCATGACGGGTGTGTTTTAGTTTATTAATTCAATACGTTATATTCATGCTGCAAAAATAAGCATTAATTTTCATTTGTCAAGAGATTGATGAATTTTTTTCCAATGTTTTGGTTTTTCCCCATCCACTTCATCCATTTCCATCCCAAATTATCCATTTTGGATACAGTTTCTGTATCCGATTTGGATAATTAAAATATTGATTATCAAATAATTAATTTGATTTTTTTTTGGATTTATTGTATTTTTGCAGGCGATAAATTAACCACACAAATTCATAATGATATGAAAAACGAAATAAAAGAAAAACTGCAGAATTGGTCCTTAACCAACAATGATCATCCACAAGACAATGAAAGATTGTATGAAATTGTCAAGCTAACAATGAATGAAAAAATCAGTGAGCATGATTTTTATAAAGTTGTCAATAGAAAGCCAAAAACATCTTATCGAAGATATGAAGATTTATATGGCTTTGCTAAGTATTTAAACAAATAAAGAGGTAGATAAAACCAAAATTACTATGCAAAAATTTGTATGTCAACCAAATCTGGATGGTAAATTTGAAATTGCCAGATGGGATGAAATCGAAAAACAATATGTTCCAATCCCCAATGAGGTTTACTCTTGCGAAAAAGAAGCAGAAGACTGGGCGCGAAAGCTAAATAAAGAATACAAAGAAGAGCTTCAACAAGAAAAAGAAAAGCAAAAATAATAAGAGATTGTTCAAAGAAGTATTTAGAGATTACATTAAAAACTAGAGCAATTGAATGTCCCTGGAAAGAAAGTCTTTAAGAAGCAAAATAACACAAATTGAACTAACTAACATCAACACACCATGAAAAAGACAATGAGAAGGGCGGCTCTGCTGCTGATGCTTGTGACGACAATCACGGGCTGCGAGAAAAAGAACAAACACGAGTACGTCGACCTCGGCCTGCCGAGCGGCACCCTATGGGCCTCCTGCAACGTGGGCGCAAGCAGCCCTGAGGAATATGGCGACTACTTCGTCTGGGGCGAAACCACTGCAAAAAAAATCTATGACTGGCGCACCTACAAGTACTGTAACGGCGACTACGACGAGCTGACAAAGTACTGCAACGACTCCGATTACGGCCACAACGGCTTCACTGATGACCTGACTACCTTGTTGCCTGAGGACGACGCGGCCACGGCCAACTGGGGCAGCAACTGGCGTGCGCCTACCCAAGAAGAATGGGAGGAACTGAAACACAACACTACCAAGATATGGACGACGCAGAATGGTGTGAGTGGAATGCTCTTCACCGCGAGCAACGGCAATAGCATCTTCCTGCCGGCAGCTGGCAGCCGCTGGGGCGACGAGCTCTACGATGCCGGCAACTTCGGCTTCTACTGGTCGAGTACGCTCTACACAAGCGACCCAATCAACGCGTGGCGCTTCTACTTCTATTCGGACGACTTCGACTTGATGAACTACTACGACTACCGCGGCTTCGGTCAATCTGTTCGGCCTGTCCGTCAGAACTAACCCTTGTTTCGTTACGGGCAGAGCGGGCGAAGACAAAAAAGTTGTCGGGCGGGGTGCAATAAACGAATGTCTAATGTATAACTAATGTACAATGAAAAAATTGATTTATGCAGTAATGCTCCTACTTGGTTTGAGCATGATGTTCTCTTGCGGACAACAGCGTTCCAAAAACAACAATGCAACAGAAAACCAGACTATTAAAAGCGAAATTGTTTCTGATGGAAATGACGATAGAGCCACGGAGGAAAGTTCTATTCCGGAAGTTACTTCAGTTGATAATGATTACAAATGGCTTGAAGGAGTTTGGGCGGCTGAAGATGAAGAGTCACACGAATCTGTCAAAATGATTATTACTGATACATATTTTCAATTTAATAGAGGTTTTACGGATGCCATGAATGATAGAGTTGAGGAACAACCTAAGATAGTATATAGTATTGAGACTCGCTATAATGTAATTCTTGAAAAAGAGATTTTGAGTTTTGACGAGGATTATGATAACATAGGTGTTGATGTTGAACGTCGGTGTCCTTATGTTGTTCTTGGCGAGTTTAGTCCTATTCTGTACTTGAAGAAAATCGAAGGACAGACAACAGAAGAGGCTGTCGCAAAAGCAAATCAATTAAAAGCCCAAACAATTCACGGGATAACCGATCCTGCATCTTATACCTGGGCAGATGAGAACCTATACGGTAAAGTACAATCATATGAAGAGAGCACCAACAATCTCTCTGGCTATTGTGTGACGAAAAAGTTTGACAACAATGGGCGTATGGTTTATTATCATGCAGAAGGAGGTTGGATTTTGGGGTATAGTATCTATCCCAAAGGTGAAAATTTACCAATTTTAGATAAGATAAATGCTAATGGATCTCAAACACTAAATTCGGCAGGTCATTGTCATTTTATATTAGACCACCATTTATTGAACCCTATACACATGGGCAACAGCTCTCCCGGATCTCCTGCTTCTTTTAATTCTTCTTATAATTATGACAATGAAATTACATACAAATACAATAAAGATCATATTACTGCAATTTACAAAAACAACCAATTACTTTACGAGTTTGAATATGATATTTACGGCCGCGTTATAAAGACATTGGAAAACGGCAAACCAAGAATCAAAATTACTTGGAGTGATTACGGGGATCCCCAACACGTTGGTTATAATATAAAATTTTATTCACCCGAAGGGTATGATGGAGGTGAATACAGGTATGCTTGGAAGTCAAAGGATATTTTGGCGGCAGTTAAGAACAATGGTAAAGAAGACTACTATTCTTATCCCGAGTTTACCTTTTATGATTTCCCACAAGTGAAAACGGTAACGTGGCAGTCTAACAGAGAGACTTTTGGTACAGATTGCTATTTTTACGATAATAAAGGACATTTGATTCACGTGGTCTCAAGTAACAACAAAATAGGTAATTACAATATAGATGGAAATAAAAACGATTACTTTAGTGGCTATTGCAAGTCATACAAATACAATGACCAAGGAGATGTCTATTCTGCAACTACAGCAACCATTTTCTGGCCATGGAACCATAGACATTACAATGAGTTTATCAATTACCTTTTTAGATACGACTTCAACCAACTTCCTGCTTCAACAGAGGAAACAATATGGCGCTATGAATACGATGGCCATGGAAATTGGACAAAAAGGGAACGCTATGAAGTGGTTCACGGAGATATTGACATTGAGAATCTAAAAGATATAACCACCAGAAAATATGTGTATTATGAATAAAAAGATGAATAATTCAAGACACATTCGTGTTATCGTTTTAACCTATTTATTCTTTGGGTGCATCTTTGTTACAAAAGCCCAAGATGAAATCATGGTCTCCCCATTAACCGCTCAACAATTCGAACACTGCGAGGGAGACCAGTATTATGTCCACTTTTCCAGATATGCAATCATGACCCATTGGGACTCATACATATTTAGTGCTCTTCAGCACAACAATCCCGTAAAGAGCATTAAAATCAAGTATTATGAGGAGCACATGGTTTATGACGAGCCTACAATGGTGGAAGACAAATCAAAAGCATGTACTTTTGATTATACTGGAAATTCTTTTATTTCTAAGAAGAATTATGGACAACGTGTATGGGAGAGCGATGGTATTAGTCATTGGTTTCGTAACGAAGCGTATGATATTTCGGAAGTGAAAGATTCATTTGTTTTCGAAGCATGTCACCAAAATAAAAGAGGAGAAGGTGTTACTTACAACCGAGACGAAAAGAATCGAGTAAAAAGGGTAACTTGTTCTTGGGGCAGTGGTACTATTATTGATTATACCTATTGGGCAAATACGGATTATATTCATACCATCAAGTGTTACGGTGCTATTGATGGAAAAATGACGGCAGAGGTGCAATATGATTATTTGACCACTTCAAAAAAACATTTGTTGAAGGAAGCTACATGCAAAACTTATCGTCGTTCCAGTCCTCAAAAAACCTATATTTATAGGTTGAATTACAATGCTGCCATGGATGTAAATCGTGTGGATCTTTACTTTGAGGATCAAGGTGATTTCAAAGAAAAGGTGGAGGAGAGTATTGATGTAAAAATCGAGCGAGACAAGAAGGGAAATATCACAAAATGCGCTTGTACACTTGTAAAATATGTAAATGATAATGTTGATGAATTAAGAAAAGGATACGTAAGAAACGCTTCATGGCAGTTTACTTATGACAGCAATGACAATTGGACAACGATGACAAAAACTCAAAACTTTAATGGCACTAAGACTAAACAACAAATAAAGAGAGAGTTGATTTTTGATACTTCCCAAGGTGCGGATTCCAAAGCAAAGGCCAAGACAAATAAACCACAACCTGCAAAAGAATTTGACGGCGAAGTCTATCAAATCGTGGAAGAGATGCCAGAGTTTCCGGGCGGCATGCAAAAACTGATGGAGTTTATCTCCAATAATATTCAATATCCACAGCTCGCCCGTGAAAAGGGTGTTCAGGGGCGTGTTTTTGTCAGTTTTATCGTGGAGCCTGATGGCAGTATTTCCAATGCAAATACAACTCAAGGCATCGGTGGAGGCTGTGACGAGGAAGCTGTGCGTGTCGTCAAGTCAATGCCAAAATGGAAACCTGGCAAACAGAAAGGACAAACTATACGTGTAGCTTATCAACTCCCTATTAATTTCAGATTGACAAACTAAATTAACTAAAACAATAATGAAAACATTTGACAAAATCATTATGGCCATTTTATTGATGGCAGGTTTAGCATCATGCTCAAACGTAAAAGAACCTAAAGTAGTTTCCACAGAAGAATTTGAGAATATCTTAGGAGAACAAATGATTAACGCAACTTTTGATGATGGGATGATAATGCGCTTTCAAATCAAATCACCATCTGAAGTGGCTGTGTGTTCATATAAAAAGATTCCCACTTCTGGGCGTGTTACAATTCCTAGCAAAATCATTTCTAACGGAAACACGTATCAGGTTGTTGAAATTGGCTCTTTGGCCTTTCAAGGTTGTGAGAGCATGTCCTCCGTCACAATCCCCAATAGTGTGACGAGTATTGGAAATAATGCTTTCATAGATTGCAGAGGCTTAGCCTCGGTCACTATTCCGAAAGAAGTGACAAGTGCTGGATTTGGTATCTTTAGCTATTGCACAGGTTTAACCACTGTCACTATTCCAACAGGCGTAACGGAGATTTGGGAATCAGCCTTTTCTGGTTGTACAGGTTTGAGCTCTATCAGCATCCCAGATGGTGTGACAAGTATTGGAGAACGAGCTTTTGTTGGCTGTACGGGATTGACTTCCATCTCCATTCCTAATAGTGTAACAAGTATTGGAGAGCGTGCTTTTAAAGATTGTTCAGGGCTGACCAAAGTAATTATACAGAATCCAGATCTTCAACTTAATTTTGAAGAAGTGTTCCCTGGATGTGTTCAGCTTCAGCCAACTAATGTAATAAAGGAATAATGAGATTTATCAAATAAAGAATAGAATATGAAAACAATCAACAAAATCATTATAGCCTTTCTATTGATGGCTAGTTTTGTTTCATGCTCAAACGAGCAAGAGCAAAAAGTGATAGCCACAGAGGAAATCATCCGAGAAGACTCCAGTTTAGCCATCTTAGCCAAAATGAACGATGGGGTTGAATTGGGATTCCTTGTCCAGCAAGATGCCCCAAATCAAGTAATCCTAGTTCATTGTGAGAGGGATAAGATTCCCACTTCTGGACATGTAACCATACCCAATCAGTTCAAGTCTAAGGGGGTTACCTATACAGTGACGGGGATTAAATCCTATGCCTTTTCTAATTGTGAAAGTTTAACCTCTGTCACCATTCCCAATAGTGTAACGAGCATCGGAGAAGGGGCTTTTATGGATTGTACAAATATAACCTCAATTACTATTCCCAATAGCGTGACGAGTATTGATGCACTTGCTTTTGATTACTGCACAAACTTGATTGAGATTGTTGTTTCAGATGGGAACAGAAAATATGACAGCAGAGACAACTGCAACGCTATCATTGAAACAGCTTCTAACACATTGGTTAAAGCATGTCGCAACACAACAATTCCTAACACCGTAACAAGCATTGGAAGAGGTGCATTTGCTAGTTGCGAAGGTTTGACATCCATTACCATCCCTGCCAATGTGACGAACATTGAAGAATTTGCATTTTCTGCCTGTCCGAACCTGACCAAAATCGTTGTTGCAGATGGTAATAGGGTATTCGATAGCAGAAATAATTGTAATGCCATCATCGAGACGGCCTCTAACACATTGATTGCAGCTTGTTGCAATACAACAATTCCCGACAATGTGACGAATATTGGCATGGGGGCTTTTTGTGGTTGCTCTAGCTTAACCTCCATCACCATCCCTAATAGTGTAACAAGAATTGGAGATAAAGCTTTTCATGGTTGCTCTAGCTTAACCTCTATCACCATCCCTAACAGTGTGGTATCTATAGGAGAAAGTACTTTTGGAGATTGTTCAGGTTTAACCTCCGTTTCCATTCCAAACGGCGTGAAAAGTTTGGGAAGACATGCTTTTTCTGGATGCGAAAGTTTGACCTCCATAACTATTCCTCAAGGTGTTAATTGCATTGAGGAATGGACCTTTGCAACTTGTTGGGAGTTGACCTCTGTTTCCATTCCCAATAGTGTGACAAGTATTGGAGATTTTGCGTTTTACGGTTGTAAAGGTATAGAGTCCCTAACCATTCCCTATGGTGTGACGAGTATTGGAGACTATGCCTTTCAAGATTGCTCTGGGTTGACATCAGTCACCTTCCCATATGGTGTGACGAACATAGGATATGATGCTTTTCGTGGCTGTACTAGCTTGACTTCTGTCACCATCCCCAGTAGCGTGACGAACATTGGCCATGGAGCATTTTGTGGTTGCACTGGATTGACTTCGGCAACTATATTGAATCCAGATCTTCAATCCCAGTATGATTATGTTTTTATAGGCTGCGACAATCTCCCATAAGGGGAATACATATGGATTGTCGGGACTTGGGCCTGTGATATGGGTCCTTATGGAACTGTGGTCGTGAAATTTGATGGTGACGGATCCTCTGGCACATGTACCGAAGCACAATACGGATCCTATAAAACAGGAACCTATTATGTCAGTGGCAACACATTGTGTTACAAATTAAACGGTGAAAGTGTAACGACAACAATCGAAATAGAATCGGGACATAGATTGGCGGCTGGAGGAGGGTTTTATTATCATAAGAGAGATAATGGTGATGAGCAACGGAATGAAGCTAACAACAACGGTAAGCCCCACGTTCCCAACGATGCAACCAAAGGCATCTTTTCGGTCGGTTATTCCCAACAGGTCTCTTTTGCGAAAGGCAACCTGCAATATCAGGCTTCATCAGGCACGTGGCGTTTTGCCAATAACCAATGGGAGACGATGGGTCAAGGCAATGTCAATATCTCGGCAAACTATAGCGGCTGGATCGATTTGTTTGGCTGGGGTACGGGCAATGGTCCTCTTAATCATTCGGAGAACAATAATGACTATTCTACATTCTGCGACTGGGGCTCTTATGGAATGGGTGATGGCTGGAGGACACCAACTCTGGAGGAGTGGGATTACTTATTCACGGGCCGTTCCGATGCGTATAACAAATACGGTGCTGCTATAGTGAACGGCGTTGCAGGCATTGTGGTGCTTCCTGATAACTGGGTCTTGCCTTCGGGATTGTCCTTTAAGCACTCGTTCGATTATTCCCAAAACACCTATGACAATGCCTCTTGGAGTAAAATGGAAGAAGCAGGTGCGGTATTCAAGAACATATAATGTGATCGTCCAGACGAATCAGATAGTTTCAACATTGGTGAAATGAGAAAAGTGCTAATGGTCGTGGTGATTGTGCAAATGATTCTTTCTTGCTCCACTTCGAAAAAACCATATGCGTTTAACTTAACCGATGAGCAAACGGTTGCCGCCGACACCATCGCAGAACAGCAAATTAATTACAATACCGCAGAACGTAAGCCTTATATGGGAAGTGCCATCTTTTTTCATGTGTGGTCGCTTGAGAACAACGGGATATTCCATATTGAGGGCACCGAATACCAATAACCGGATAACATGGTCTTACCTACCTCCACCTTATCAACAACCTTATTGGCGCTGATGTGGACATTCTCGTCCATCCTAGATGGACTATCACCATCTCACGGCATCTCAATGTAATTGGTAAACGCTTTCCAACCATCTGCGTTTTGATAGGCGGAAAGGGTACCCTTGGGGATGTATATGGGAATGCCCGTGTCAACACATGCAAAAGCCCGAAAACCCATCTCAGGCGGAACCTCGGCATGAACGGTGATGGAAGCCAACGACGGACATTCAAAAAAGCCATAATCGCCTATTTCCATTAAGGAGCTTGGGATTTCCACAGAGCGGATTTTTGATGCTACAAAAGCATTTTCGCCAATGCTTGTTATAGTATATGTGTTGCCGAAATGGTTGACTTTCTCTGGAATAACGACGTCTCCCGTTGCGCGTTGGCCATCGAAGTGTCCCACAACATTCGCCCAGAGCGTGGGATCATCATACGAATATATCAAGGGGAAAGACGATTCTTCATCGAAAACGGCTTTTATGTTCCTGTTGAAACCCACTGCAAAAGAGAAAGGATTGGAGGTGGAAACAACCTTGCCATTCTCCGTCCAATACAAAAACACATATTCAGGGGAAGGTGCGGCTGTCAAAGTGCAGACTTCGCCATTTCGATATGTCCCTTGTCTCGTGACAAGACCTCCTTCGGAAGGATTGGGAGCCACCTCGATGGATGAGGTGGGCTGTGAGGAACGAACCAAGCGTACCGAATGTCTGCAGGATGAATAATAACCGGCAAATGCATGAAAATAGTTTCCATCAAAATCAAAAATGCTTTTGATCCATGCGTTCCCGCCGCTTGTCGCCGACCAATAGGTGCCTTGTTCGTTGAACCTATGATCTAAGTCTTGATACATTCCAGCAGCAGGCAGGAAAACAGCCCCGTTTGCTTCCAAGAGGTTTGTCCAATCTTCAAGTGGAATGTCGTTCACATCATAGGGAACATCTCCTTTGTTGGCTTGGTTTAAATGATAAACACTCGCGTTCCAATGGTCGGGAAGGAGAACCAAACCATTAACACCATTCACCATGGCCTTGGCATAGCGCATACTCGTTGCGGTAACGCGTGTTTTGAACAAATAGACCCATTCGGAACTCCTTAGGGTTCGCCAAGTCCTTTCTTGGCCGCCTCCGTTGCCTATGGCATTGTATCCCCAATCGGCTTGTCCTGTTTCATCACAAAGGTCGTAATGGTTATGATAGTATGCCGCATGGTCGAATTGGTCGCCTTTTTCCCAAGGCTGGTAACAATTGGCCCCATGATTATAACCCGAGGCACCCCAGCTGAAAAGGTCGATCCAACCGTCGTAGTCAGGCGAGGCTTGGGTGTTTTCCTCTCCAAGATAATCCCATTGATTCTCGGCAAAACGCCAAGTGTCGGTGGAGGCTTGGTATTGCAGGTTGCCCTTCGAGAAATAAACTTGGTCTCCTGCTTCGTTGATGGTGTACAAGCCGTTGATGGCACCTTCGGGGACGCTCGGAAGGACGGGATCGTCTTTGTGTCCAAAATAAAACCAAAGTGCCCCACCGATTAAGACAAGGACCACCAACCCCAATAATGCATAACGGGCCTTGCCTTTTTGCTCGCTCTGCTTGATGGCCCGTCTCAGCTCGGCGACGCTTTGGAAACGTTCCAACGGGACTTCCTTCAAGCAACGCTGGATCACGTGGTTCTTGGCTAGTCCGAAGTGTTGCAGAATCTTGCCTAAGGCATAGACGTCGGTGGCGGTTGAGAACTGGTCGGTCTTGGAGGCCAATTGTTCAGGAGCGCAGTAGTCGCGGGTATATCCCAAATCGTAGAGGAAACTCTCACTCCAGCCGAAGCCAAGGTCGATGAGCTTGACCTCATGGTATTTTCGGGTGATGAGGATGTTGCGGGGTTTCAGGTCCAGATGGAGCATCTTCTTGCCGTGGAGATATTCTAAGGCGGAGAGGAGCTCTTCAACGAAACGCTTTCGGTTTTTCTTGTCTTCGAAATAGTCGGGATGCTGGGCTGCGAATTCCTCTAAGTTGTCGCCATCGACGTATTCCATCCTGATGTAAGGTCCTTTCTCGTCGGTACTGTAGTCGTAATACCTTACGATATTCGGATGATCGAGATGGGCACCCAACTCAAATTCTTTCTGGAAAAGACTCATATAGGCCTCCGAGTCGCAAAACTGGGGCTTGGGCCGCTTCACGCAATAGATGCGGTTGTCCTGGATGAGTTTGTAGCAGTCGGCCGTGCCGCCGCCATCGAACAGGACTTCCCCCTTATCCCGTTCTCCAGGAGTGATGAAACCGGAATCGCTGCTCATGAGGCTTCTTTGATAAACAGTTCGGTCAATCCGTTTTGTCGCCCAGCGATATAGCCTAACTCATTGCCGGCAGCATCGCGCATGATGTCTCCGTTCCTGACCACTTGCAACACTTGCAAAGGGTATTGCAACCGAAAGCTTTGGATGACCACCTCGTCGTTGGGCTGAAGCTTGCCGTTTAGGCTCTCCGTCACTCGGAATTTGTTCTCGCCAATACATAGCAAAGCGATATGCCGGTTGGGTAGCCATGATGCTTCCACCGTAGCGCCTTCTTGAATTTCATCGGCAAAGAAAGCCTTCTCCACCCAGTCGCTTTCAACAGGTTGAATGCCGGTCAACGCCTCCCACGAAGGGGAATCGAGATAATGTGCCAAGGCGTCGAGGGTGGTCTTGCGGGGCGCAATCGGCGATTTGGCGTAACCCATCAGCCGCTTCAAGGTGTTGACGCCAAGTCGGTCCTTGGTGGGAAAGGAGGCCGACAGCACCTCAAAGTCCTTGGCGTTGCTGAAGTCCAACCCCGACTTCTTCTTGATCTGCTCGATGATAGCTATTGAAAGCATTCTTCCTTCTTCCTTCTGTCTTCTGTCTTCTAAAAACACTCACATCCTGAACACTCCGAACTGCTGTTGCGGGAAGGGCTGGTTCAGCGAAGCGGCGATGCCTAAGGCCAGGATCTTGCGGGTGTCAATGGGGTCGATGATGCCGTCGTCCCACAGGCGGGCGGTGCTGTAGAAAGCGGAGCCTTCATAGTCGTACTTGGCCAAGATCTCTTTCTTCAGCTGGGCAATCTCGTCCTTCGGGACTTCCAAACCTTTGTATTTGTACTGGTCTTCCTTGACGGTAGCCAACACGCTGGCGGCTTGCTCACCGCCCATGACGGAAATCTTAGCGTTGGGCCACATGAACAGCAGGCGTGGACTGTAGGCACGACCGGCCATGCCGTAGTTGCCAGCGCCGAAAGAGCCACCGAAGATGACCGTAAACTTAGGCACATTGGCGTTCGAAACCGCATGCACCATCTTGGCGCCGTCCTTGGCGATGCCGCCTTGCTCGTACTGCTTGCCGACCATGAAGCCGGTGATGTTCTGCAAGAACACCAACGGGATGTTGCGCTGGCAGCACAACTCGATAAAGTGTGTAGCCTTCAAGGCGGATTCGGAGAACAACACGCCATAGTTGGCGATGATGCCCACGGGGAAGCCCATCAGATGGGCGAAACCGCAGACGATGGTGGTGGCATAGCGCGACTTGAACTCTTGAAAACGGCTGCCATCCACGATGCGGGCGATGATCTCACGAGGGTCGGTCAGCTTGTGGAAGTCGATGGGGGCGAGGCCGTAAAGCTCCCGTGGATCGTATAATGGCGCCTCCACCGGAAGCATGTCGAGTTTTTGTCGGTGCGATTTCTCCAGAGTCTTGAAGATGTTACGGCAGATCTGCAAAGCATGCTGGTCGTTCTCGGCCAAGTGGTCGGCCACACCTGAAATCGAAGTGTGCATCTCGCCACCGCCGAGCTCTTCTGCCGTGACCACCTCTCCTGTGGCAGCCTTCACCAAAGGCGGGCCGCCAAGATAGATGGTGCCTTGATTGCGCACGATGATGGTCTCGTCGCTCATGGCGGGCACGTAGGCGCCGCCAGCAGTACACATGCCCATCACAATGGCGATCTGGGGAATGCCCATGGCCGACATGCGGGCTTGGTTGTAAAAGAAGCGTCCGAAATGGTCGCGGTCGGGGAACACCGTGTCCTGTTCAGGCAGGAAGGCACCGCCGCTATCGACCATATAGACGCAGGGGAGGTGGTTCTCCATGGCGATCTCCTGGGCGCGGAGGTGCTTCTTCACGGTATATTGCATGTAGGTGCCACCTTTCACCGTGGCGTCGTTGGCCACGATGACCGCCTCACGGCCTTGGATCACTCCGATACCCGTGACGATGCCCGCCGAGGGGAAGTCGTCGTGATATGTCCCGTAAGCTGCCATCGGCGAGAGCTCCAAAAACGGGGTGTTCGGGTCGATGAGCAGGTCGATGCGCTCACGGGCCAACAGCTTGTTGCGTTTCTTGTGCTTGGCCACCGCAGCCTCGCCGCCACCTTGCATGGAAGCCGACATGGCTTCACGGTACTGGGCCATCAGTTCAAGGAAGTTTTTCTCATTCTGTTTGAACTCAGGCGAGTCGGTCTTTATGTTCGATTTCAGGACTTGCATGGCGATATTGTTGAAAGTACAAAAGTAAGAAAAAAGTATATATAACACCTTTTTACGATCCGTAATTGTATTTTTCATACCTTTGCATTCAATAACAAACCTGCCGAATCATGAAGAAATTGTTTCTTTTATTGTCGTTTTTCTGTCTAATCGGCTGCAAAGAGAATACTTATATCATCGGACAAGCACAACAACAAAAGGCTGCCTATACGGTCAATGTTTATGATGACAAGGGCGACTGGTACGAGACGGGTTTGCTAATAGAGTCCCTGGACAATAAGATGTTCGTCCAAATAAACGACGGGCGCCATGAGCTTGTCAAATCGGATAAGGAAGAATACCGTTACATGGTTGAAACTGAGAAAGAAGTGCTCTATGTCAAATAAAAAAACCAGACATAGGATTGATATTACACCCGAAAACAAGATTCAGTTTTGGTCTATCTTCACAACCGCTGTTGTGGGACTGTTTTCCATGTGGATCGGTGTCACCATTCAAGACGACATCAATTTGAAAAACGCTCTTGAGACGCACAAATTGGCACGTTATCAGAAGGCCGAAGCTATCTATCCCAAGTTCGTGCAGTATGTGGATACTTGCGGTGTGGTCTTCTATGACCTTCTGAAATATACCGATCCGGACATGTTTTTTGACCAAAACGCTATGATTGACTCGGTGGGTGCCTATTATTTCAGGGAACGCGCCGCTTTTACTGAAGCCATGAGCAATTCGGTCAACTTTTTGTGCGACAACCAATACTATCTTGGTTCTATCTTCGGTAAAGAATCACACGAACGTCTCTGTAAGAACAACGCTTCCATCTTGTTTGGCATGAGACTGCTCTCACACCATTACAAGAAATTGTTTCATATCGCCAATCATTGGAATAACACGTCTTCCGTAAAAGATTCCATTGCACGGGAGTTGCATGATCCATATTACGCAAAGAATGTGTATTCTTATAAGAAAGAAGCTTGCAAAGGCATCTTCGACAACTACAAAGTCTTCAGCAACAATATCGAAAAGCAGGGACACGATTCCATCAAAATCATCAATAATGCGGTGTATCAATTCATTTTTGCACCATATTTTGACAATTTCAACGTTTATTCCCAAGAGCTGGTGCCCGCCGAAGATCCCAAAAGCCAAACATGGAAACACTTCTTCGTGCTGATAGAAAGCATCGTGCTCAGCTTGCTCATCTGCGTGTTCTTGCTGAAACGCGTATTTGGGATAGAGCATATTTTTGTTAGGAACACTAAAGAAGAGGATGAAGATGTCGGATAGAAACTCAAATAAACGCGGTATTGCTGGGTCATACGCCTTGTCGCTGGCGAGCATCACCTTGGTGCTCTTCCTTCTCGGCGCTTTTGCCATCTTTATGATGCACGCCCGGAAGCTTTCCAACCACGTCAAAGAAAACCTTGGCTTCGAGATTGTCATGAACAGCGACGTAAAAGAGGCCAACATCCTCCGTTTGCAGAAAGAGCTTGACGCCATGCCGGCTGTGAAATCCACCGAATACATCACCAAGGAAGAGGCGATTTCAAGGCTGAGCGAGGACCTGGGTGAGGACTTCCTGCAATGGCTCGGCAACGAGGCCAATCCTCTGCTGCCATCTATCGACGTGCGTTTTCATGCTGCCTACGCCAATACGGACAGTATCGCCGTCATTGAGAGCCAGCTGTTGGAAAACACCGATATCAAGGAGGTATATTACCAAAAATCGCTGATAGATCTCATCAACAACAACATCCGGAAGATCGCCATCGTGCTGATGATTGTGAGCCTTGCCCTGCTGTTTATCGCCATTGCCTTGATCCGCAACACAATACGCCTTTCCATCTATTCCAAGCGTTTCTTGGTGAGAAGCATGCAGCTGGTGGGTGCTACAGAAAGCTTCATCCGTCGTCCCTTCCTGAAACAAGGTGTTTCGCAAGGCTTCTTTGGTGGGCTGCTAGCCGATCTCTTCCTTGTGGGCATCCTGTATTGGATCTCGAAACGCGTTCCCGATTTAATACTGATTCAGGACATGTACGTCATCGGCGCCATCCTGTTGGCCGTTATCGTACTGGGTGTGGTGTTGGCATGGTTCTCTACCCGTGCTGCCTTAGATAAATTTTTGAAAGCTGACCTTGACAAACTTTATAACTAATAATCATGGAAAAACAAAAGAATACAGTCGCCAAAGAGGTGGTAGAAAATGAAAAGAAACTTCCTTTCACCAAGATGAATTACATGTTGGTGATCGCAGGAGTCTTGCTCATCGCCTTGGGTATGATTCTGATGATCGGCGGTGGCTCGTCCGACCCCGATGTGTTTAATCCCAAAATGTTCAACTTCCAGCGTCTCACCCTTTCGCCCATATTGATTCTTTTGGGTTTCGCAGTTGAGATCGTTGCTATCTTCTGGAGGAAAAAGAAATGAGTTGGATTCAAGCACTGCTTTTAGGCATCATTCAAGGTCTCACGGAATATCTTCCTGTCAGCAGTAGCGGTCATTTGGCTATCGGCCAGGCGCTTTTCGGACTTGCCGACGGCGAATCGAACCTGACATTTACCGTGGTTCTTCATGTCGCTACCGTGCTCAGCACCATCGTCATCTTGTGGAGCGAGATCGTTTGGATTTTCAAGGATCTCTTCAAATGGAAATGGAACCAAGGCACCCGTTACGTGGTCAATATTCTCATCTCCATGATCCCGGTGGCCATCGTGGGATTCTTCTTCAAGGACAAGATCGAAGAAGTCTTTGGTTCCGGACTGCTGATCGTGGGTATCATGTTGTTGGTGACGGCGGCTTTGCTGACGTTTTCCTATTTTGCTAAACCTCGTCAGAAAGAAAATATCACAGGTTTTCATGCCTTTATCATCGGTATTGCCCAGGCTTGTGCCGTGATGCCGGGACTGTCGCGTTCAGGCTCCACCATCGCAACGGGTTTGTTGCTCGGTGACAAGAAAGAAAAGCTTGCCCAATTCTCATTCCTGATGGTGATTCCGCCAGTGTTGGGCGAAGCACTCTTGGATGTGAAGGACATGTTCGAAGTCGGCGTTTCCGAAGCCATGGGTGGCATCTCCCCCTTGGCGCTGATCGTTGGCTTCCTCGCCGCTTTCATCACGGGTTGTTTTGCCTGTAAGTGGATGATCAACCTGGTGAAGAAAGGCAAGCTGGTGTGGTTTGCCGTGTATTGTGCTATCGTCGGTATCATCGCTATCATCTTTGCTTGATGTTTTACCCTGATGAAGGTACGGTGTTTCTGATCGACAAGCCCTTGGATTGGACTTCGTTCGATACGGTGAACTTTATCCGTTCCCTGTTCATGCGCTTTTATGGCATTCGTAAACTCAAGGTGGGCCATGCAGGCACCCTTGATCCCTTGGCCACTGGACTTCTCATCCTATGTACCGGTCCGATGACCAAACAAATTGAGGATTTCCAAGCGCAGATCAAGACTTACACGGGAACCATGATCCTTGGTCAAACAACACCCACCTACGACCTGGAGAGTGAACCCAACGCTTTCTTTCCGACCGATGTCATCACCGCTGAACAGATAGATTTGGCGCGAAAAAAGTTCATCGGCGACATCAAACAATATCCCCCGAAATACTCTGCCATCAAAATCAAGGGGAAACGCGCTTTCGACTATGCCCGTTCCGATGAGGAGATCGAGCTGAAAGCCCGCGACATCCATATCGAAGACTTTAAGATCAGCATGGATCGTTTCCCGGAGCTGGATTTCGAGGTGACCTGTAGCAAAGGCACCTACATCCGCAGCCTTGCCCACGACTTTGGCCGTGAATTGGGCAACGGCGCCTGCCTGAAGACCTTGAGACGGACCCGGATCGGCGACTTCAAAGTGGAAGACGCCTGGCAGCTCGAAGACCTCAAACAAGCGATCATTGAATCGGGCGAGGAGTATAGGAAGCTGAAAGCTAAGAACTGAAAGTTAAAAGATTTACTTGACAAAACTTCGTTGGCGATGTATATTTGCGCCGAAAATTACGATACAAATGAAATTATCCCAGTTTAAATTCAACCTGCCGCAAAAGCTTATTGCGCTGTATCCCCAACCAAACCGTGACGAAGCCAAATTGATGGTGCTAGACCGCAGAACCAAGACCATCGAGCATCGTGTATTTAAGGATTTGGTGAATTATGTGAAAGATGGCGATGTCTTCGTGATCAACAACACCAAGGTGTTTCCTGCCCGCCTTTATGGCGAAAAGGAAAAGACCGGCGCCAAGATCGAGGTGCTGTTGCTTCGTGAGCTGAACCATGAGAGCCGCCTGTGGGACGTGCTCGTGGATCCCGCTCGTAAGATCCGTATCGGCAACAAGCTGTATTTCGGCGTTGAAGAAGGAGAGGAGCTCGTGGCTGAAGTCATCGACAACACCACGACTCGTGGCCGTACCCTGCGTTTCCTGTTCGACGGCACTCACGACGAGTTCAAGGAGAAAATCTTCTCATTGGGCAAGACTCCGTTGCCAAAGGAAATATTGGATATCCGTGAAAATGTGGATGTTCCTGAGGGTATTGAAAAGAGCGAGATCGAGGAATACGACAAGGATTATTTCCAGACCATCTACGCCAAGGTAGAAGGTGCCGTGTCGGCGCCGTCGGCTGGCATGCATTTCAGCAAGATCCTCATGAAACGCCTTGAAATCCTGGGCGCCTCGTTTGCTGAACTCACCCTGCATCCTGGCATGGGCAACTTCCGTGAGATCGAAGTGGAAGACCTCACCAAGCACAAATGCGATTCGGAGGAGATGTACGTCGATCAGGCCTGCTGCGACATGGTCAACGAGGCCAACAGACGCCATAACAACGTCATTGCCGTGGGTACCACCACGATGAAGGCACTGGAGACGGCACAGACCATCTCTGGCAAGATCAAGCCTTTCAATGGCTGGACCAACAAGTTCATCTTCCCGCCTTATACCTTCTCTGTGGCGAACGCTATGATCACCAACTTCCACCTTCCCAAGTCACCCATGATGATGGAAGTGGCCGCCTTCGCCGGATACGACTTCTTGATGAAAGCCTATAAAGAAGCTGTCGAAAAGGAATACCATTTCTTCGCTTACGGTGACGCGATGCTGATTCTTTAAGAAGTCAGAAGTCGGAAGGAAGAAGGATCTAACGCCCATTCATAGGTGTAGGCTTCGTCGGCTTTGTCTTTGTCATCCACTAGGGTGAGTCCTTGTGCTTCTCGTTTCAGATCCAACAGTTGTCCAATGCTGAGCTTTTCCTGAAGCCGTTTCAGCAGCGACTCCATGGTCTTTAGGTCCAGATCTCGGACGGTCTGTCCCATGAAAGGCATCTCCAGCCAGTAGATTTCACGGGCGGCCACGTCGAGCACGCCGAACACCATGCCTTTGCTGAGGTTGGCTTCGCTGATGCGCACCAGATGCTGCACACACGACGGATCGTAGGCCACGCCGGTCTCATTGGAGATGGTCATCGGATAGGCGGAGTTCATCCAGCCCACCATGAGGTTGGGCGACAAAGCGCCGTTGCTGTAGGCATTGCAGGTAAACGAGACATAGCGTGCACCTGCCTCCTCGAGTTCGGGTAGGCTCAGCTCGATGTACTCTGCTGCCCCCACTTGGTCGGGGATATGGATGATGTCGCCTGAGTGTTTCGCTCCGGGCGCTGTCAGATTGTAATAGGCACATTCAATTGTTTTGCCGTTCTGCATGGCGATGGCGCAGCTCAGGTCCATGTCGAGATGCTGTGCCGGCAGTCCCTTGCCCCAATGCATGAAGAGCCGCACGCTGTCGCCTTCCACGGGAAAACGGGTGCCTTGCAAGGCGCAGGAGGTGTCTTGTATGGAACTGCTGCGGTCGCCAACGCTGACTGGGATTTCGTACAGCCGGGGATCGATGTAGATGGTCTTGGCGGAGGTGACCTGACTGGCGAAACGTTTCTTCATGGTGTGGGCATAGAGGTCGTTGACAGCCTTAGCCATGGCCTTGCGCTCCTCCTCGTTGTACAGCTGCAACAGGGGATGGGGTTGAACGGAATGGGTGCCACCTGTGATGGGCCGTGCCACACGGATGCGTTCCGTGTCGAACCAGCCATCAGCGGCATTGCCTAACGAGAGCACCAGTCTGGCGGGCATTGTGTCGGTTACCGTCTGGAAGGCAGCCAAGGTCTTTTCCTTTCCGAATCGCAGCATGGTGGAGAATAGGCATCGGGCAAACATCCCAGGACGGTCTGTCAACATCCTCAATACTTCCTCGGAACGGTTTTCTTTTTGTGCCTGGTCCAACTTTCCTGCCCAAGTGGTATAGTCTTGTTGATAGAAAACGTACAGTATCTCGGCGAGATGCTCAAAGCCTTTCTTGCGTGAATACTCTCCGAGCCGCAAGGCGTGAATCATCCGCACCCACATACCGCGCTTGGGATTCATGTTCTCTACCGCTTGATGAGCGTTCATTGGCACGGCATTGAGCCAAGTGGCTGCCAGACGGCAGTGCTTGCGGTCGTATTTGAGTTTCAACTCTTGGCGTTTTTGGGCAGCCGCCTGCTCGCTTTTGTCGGCCGGCAGCCAATGGTGACGGTTGGATTTTTGAGCCATCGCGACCAAGGTCTTTGGCTCGATGATCTTGACCTGTCCAGTCTTTTCGTACCAGAAATACCTCAAGATGTCTGTCGGCGTCTTTAGTAGTCTTACTCCTAACTCCTCACTCCTCACTCCTAACTCCCCACTATTAATCGCCACGATGGCGGTCTCCTTCATGGGGATTTCGATGTCTTCCGGCACCTCGAATTCTTGTAGCAGCAGCTTCAAAGAGTCCAGTTGGGTGGCATCCAGAGGCGTGGGTGAGGAGAGCAGATCCCGGAATAATTGTTTCTTGTCTTCCAAGGTGAAGAGCCGCAGCTCCTTCAGCTTGCTGCCTTGGCCATGATACACGAAACCAGCGCTTCCGAACAGCGTGCCGCAATAGGGACAGCCGTTGTAGCGCTCCAAAGGGAAGGTTCCATCGGGGATGAAGTGACCGCAGGGCAGCGTGATGCCTTCGAGGCCAGCTTCCTCACCACCGAAGAAGTTGGCTATGAAGGTGATCAAATGGTCCATGCGGGTCTCACCGGTGGGAGTGTCCCAACCTTTCACCAAGGGCATCCAGTTGAGATTAACCCGGAAGGTTTCATTGATCACCGCTGTGATCTCTCCCAGCTTATTGGTGGGAACCTTGGTCAAGGCATGGAGGAGCTCTTCGCTCACACTGTAGCCGTTTTCTTTCAGCCTTGCTACGAAAGCCATCACTGGCACCGTCGGTTCATAATGGCCTGTCAGCCCTTCTCTTTCGATGGGCAAAAAAATTGCCCTATAGCGTAGGGCAACTTTTTGTAGAACTCGTTCGTTCATCTTTTCTTCATTTAAATAAGGTAATTGCGAAGCTGAATATCGGGGCGAACCCCAACTCAAATAAAAGAAGTAAGCCTCGCTTGGACCTTTATTCGAAGCAAAGATACATTTTATTTCATAAAAATCCTTATTTTTGCCTCAAATTATTTCAATCAGTCATTTCTATGAATCAAGAAGATTTCTTTAAGAAAATAACCGCTCATGCGAAGGAATACGGTTTCATTTTCCCTTCGAGCGAGATTTATGACGGGCTTTCGGCCGTCTATGACTATGGTCAGAACGGCGTGGAGCTGAAGAAAAATATCCGTGAATATTGGTGGAAAGCCATGGTGCAGATGCACGAGAACATCGTCGGTATCGACGCTGCCATCTTCATGCATCCCACTACCTGGAAGGCCTCGGGTCACGTCGATGCTTTCAACGATCCTTTGATTGACAATCGCGACAGCAAGAAACGCTATCGTGCCGACGTGCTTGTCGAAGATTACATGGCCAAGATCGAAGAGAAGATTAATAAAGAGGTGGAAAAAGCCCGCAAGCGCTTCGGTGATGCCTTCAACGAGGAACAATTTGTGACCACCAACCCGCGCGTCTTGGAACACAAAGCCAAGATTGAGGAAATCAGCCACCGCCTCTATGGCGCCATGGAGCGAAACGACCTCGACGCCATCAAGCAGCTCATCCTCGACCTGGAGATCGTTTGCCCCATCAGCGGAACCCGTAACTGGACCGACGTGCGCCAGTTCAACCTGATGTTTGCCACCAAGATGGGTAGCGTGGCCGACGGCTCCGACACGATCTACCTGCGTCCCGAGACGGCCCAAGGTATCTTCGTCAACTACCTCAACGTGCAGAAGACCGGCCGCATGAAGATACCGTTTGGTATCGCTCAGACCGGCAAAGCCTTCCGAAATGAGATTGTGGCCCGTCAGTTCATCTTCCGCATGCGCGAATTTGAGCAGATGGAGATGCAGTTCTTCGTACGCCCCGGCACGGAGCTTGAATGGTTCCAACACTGGAAACAGGAACGCCTCAACTGGCACCTCTCACTGGGTCTGCCTGCCGAGAAATACCGCTTCCATGACCACGAGAAGCTGGCCCACTACGCCAACGCTGCCACCGACATCGAGTTCGACTTCCCCTTCGGCTTCAAGGAGCTGGAAGGCATCCACAGCCGCACCGACTTCGACCTCTCTGCCCATGCCAAATACTCGGGCAAGAAGCTCCAATACTTCGACCCCGACACCAACGAGAGCTATACGCCTTACGTCATCGAGACTTCTATCGGCCTCGACCGTATGTTCCTTGCCATGTTCAGCAATGCCTTTACCGAGGAGAAGCTGGAAGACGGCTCGGAGCGTGTGGTGCTGAAGCTGCCGGCCATCCTTGCACCTTACAAGGTCGCAGTGCTGCCCTTGGTCAAGAAAGACGGTCTGCCGGAGAAAGCCCGCGAGATCATCGACTCGCTGAAGGCCGACTTCATGTGCCAATACGAGGAGAAAGACTCCATCGGCAAGCGCTACCGTCGTCAGGATGCCATCGGCACGCCGATGTGCGTCACCGTCGATAATGACACCTTGGTTGACAACACCGTCACCGTCCGCGACCGCGACACAATGCAGCAGGTGCGTGTCCCGATCGAGAACCTGCGCACGATGATTTTCGACGAGCTGAAGCCGAAGAAGTGATAGACAATTTAATAGATAATACATAGATTTGTTAATTTCTAATTATTTAAAAATCAATCAAATCACATTCCTTTATTATCTATTTGCCATAGACAAGCCCTTGTCACCTCTTGACAAGGGCTTGTTTTTACATGTACTTTTGCATTGCTATTAATCCTGATACCATGAAAAAGATATTCGCACTTCTATCCTTTGCCGTAGTGGCTCTGAATGCCAACGCACAAGAGCAGCATTTTGATTTTTCAGTGACTAATTCCACAGGCTACGACATTTACTATCGTATTGTGGACACGGAAAACCATCAAATTGTGGTGACCTATCCTTGCCAACATAACGACAACTATTGGTGGGGCTATGACAAACCCGAAGGCAAACTTGTCCTTATGGATACCATAACTTATAATGGCACAGATTACACTCTCGTCGGCATCGACGACCATGCTTTCTGTGGTTGTTCGGGTTTGCGTGGAACATTCGAATTTCCTGAGTCTATCCAGACCATCGGTGCGGGTGCCTTCAAAAGTTGCTCCAACCTAAGCGGCAACCTTGTCTTTCCTAATGTTCTGACCCGGATTGAAGATGAAGCCTTTTCGGGGTGTTCTTCCTTTTCAGGCAAACTTGTCTTTCCCGACTCCATCCAATACGTTGGTAGCCAAGCGTTTCTCAACTGCTCCGGTTTCAGAGGAATGATGATGCTTCCCGCCCGTTTGTCATTTATAGGTGAACAAGCCTTCAAAGGCGTTATCTCTATTAATGCCATCAGCATTAAGGCGAAAAACGTTCCATCAACGGCAGCCAATGCCTTCGACGAAATCCCAACATGGATTACGGTCAACGTGCCATACGACATGAAAGAAGCCTACCAAAACGCTCCAGGATGGTCGCGCTTTGCCAGCAATACAGTTGAAAAATCCATTTGGACTGGTAATGCCGAGCCTTGGACGAAAGGCAACGGCACCACCGACGATCCTTACCTCATCGAGTCTGCCGAAAACCTGGCTTGGTTGGCCAAATCGGTCAATGAGCGAGAGGACATGGTAATTGACACGGGCTATCGTGTAAGTGGTGCTTGGTATCTCGTGTATGACTTTTTTGATGTCAATGCTTATCAAGACACTTGCTTCCGATTGGTCATCGATTTAGACTTGGGGAAAGGGAGTGGCCTTTATTGGAAATCCATAGGAAATGTTCACTACATCAACGAAAACAATTATCCTGGACCTGTTTTTGGACCCCATTATTATCTCGATGTGTTCAATAATAGAAAGTACTTTTTTTACACTTCTTTCTCCGGCAGTTTTGATGGGAACGGGCAAGTCATCTCAAGCTATATGATGTATGATGATTACTGGAAATCGGACTACTTTGAACAATACCGCGGGTTATTTGGAATAGTTTCAAAAAGCAACCTCAACAATATCACCATCACCAAACTTAATATCAATTCACAAGAAACCGACAAAGTAATTGGAGGGTTGGTTGGAAGAGCCGTTAACACAACCATCTCCAATTGCCATACATCAGGTTCATTAATTAGCGGAAACGTGGATTGGGATAATCCTCAAAACACAATCGGTGGAATCGTTGGACGAGCCGAAAACTGCCTTATCGATAATTGTATATCGCGAACCACAATTAAAGCCTGCACTCAAACAAACCTGGAAATAGCCAGAGCGGTTGGTGGTATAGTTGGCTCCATGGTATGCGACACCAGTAACTCACAACAATGTGCAATCTTACGATGCAATTATGAAGGTACCATGTCGGATTTGCAACATGTGGCTGGTGGCATTGTTGGAATATGTGATGGCATACCTTCCGAAACAGGAGTTATCAGGATCGAGAATTGCTACAGCAAAGGCTCGATGGTCAGAGCCATCGGAGATGAATGGGGGGAACTGAAAAACTCCGTATTAGGCGGCATTGTTGGCTATGTGGCTGAAATAGACAGCTTGCACATAATCAACTGCTACAGCAACGACACCATCATAGGAAATTCTTCCAATGCTTCTAATGTAAACTCTTACGCCGGTGGTATCATCGCAAAAGCTACCCCATCCTCAACACTATACATCAAGAACTGCTATCATGTCGGCCCCATTTCTTCAAAATACAAAGGCGGCATCCTCACACAAAACACCAACATGACTATCGTCAGGAACTGCTTCTTCGACAGATCCGTTGCCCCCGACGATGGCTTCGGCCTCCCGCTTGATAACGACTACATGAAAACAGAAGCTTTCGTCCAACAGCTCAACAACGGCAGCTCGGTCTTCAGAATGGACACTGAACCCTATGAGAACGATGGGTATCCTGTTTTTGGCACCGATGGCCTTATCTTCGTGGGCGCGGAATGGTACTACCAAATCCAAAACGAGGAGGGCGGCATCACCTATCAACACCTGCAATGTGTAGGTGATACAACCATTGGCAATAAACGACCGAAAGTCATTGTCCGCACCAACACCATCTATGATAAACGCACAGTAACCATAGTGACACATGAATATGTCTATGAAGAAAACGGTGTTGTATATTGGTGGAACAAAACCTTAGGAAGATTCACCATATTGTATGATTTTGCAGCGGAAGTGGGCGACGAATGGACTATCGAAGTGGATAACGAAACCATTACCACAAAGGTCTATGAGTCTGAGATGCAATACATCGATGGGATTCCATACAAGAAACTGACTATCGCCGACCCTAACGACACCTTCAATGGAAACCTCTTGAGCACCATTGGCCATACCTCTAGTTTCTTTCCTGAAAAAATGATGTCGCAAGGTAAAGGTTACCGAGTGGAAGGCCTGCGTTGCTATTGGCTTGACGGTGATCTGATTCTGAAAACCAACAACGACGACTGCGATGCCATCTATGCCGAACTACATTACGGAGTTGACGATCCCTTAGAAAGCGGTTTTGTGATCTATCCTAATCCCACCGATGGCATGTTGCACGTGGAGACGGTGTGTGCGACACCTTCAACGGAATGCCGTATCATGAACTTGATGGGCCAAATAGTGATGGTGAGATCGATGTCTAATTCTATAATTGACGTTTCGACGTTGCTTCCAGGAATGTATTACCTTGATTTGGGTGAAAAAACCATCAAATTCGTAAAGCGATGAAGAGCAACTATTTAAACCTAATCTTGCTGTTCCTGTGTTTTAGTCTTTCGGCTTGCCACCGCAGTGAGCATTACTATGAGGAAGCGGAAGCGCTCTTTCAGAAAGGACTTGAGTTTCGTGCAGTGAAAAACACTGAAGCCGCGGCGGTTTCTTTCAGTCAGGCGCTGTTGACGCTCAACCATTGCGATACTTCCAAGGTTGAAGTGAAACGTCTGTTGGGGCAGCTGGACGACAACCTCGGCGCCATGTATTGGAAACATGGTTTGAAGGACGACGCGTTGGTGCTGCATCTCGATGCGGTGTGCATCTTTCGCCAACTCGACGATCAGCCCCAGCTGATGAAGGCGCTTCGCAATGTGGGGCGTGTCAACTCCTCATTGGGAAGAATCGAAGAAGCGGGTAATTATTATAGGGCGGCTTTGCAAATCGCCAAGACCCTGAGCGATAAAGATTTCATCAATGAAACCTATATGGAGATGGCCCATGATCTTTATTTGGAGGGCGGTGAGTATGAGAAAGCCCTAGAGACTGCCACGGAAGCCTTCTCTGAAAAGGTGGATACTTGCTTCTGTTATCTGGTTATCGGCCTTGCACACTATTATCTCGAAAACAACGATCAAGCCTTAATGTATCTTGAAAAGGCAGTTCAGAGCAATAAAGCCAGCCTTCGAATGTCGGCATACCAAGGCTTGTATTATATCCATGTGGCAAACGACGACTATGAAGATGCGCTGGAAGCTCATGAGCTTTACGACGAAAACATGATCCAAGCGGACAAAGAGTTTAACACTAGAGAGATGCAACGCATTAAATCAGACTATGACTTGCAGTTGCAGAAATATTCGATACAAGCCGAACAGCACATCAAAAACCTGCGGTATTATATCATGCTTGGCTTGCTACTAGCGGTATTCATTATGACGCTGTTGCTGATGCGCCAAAAGTCGTTGAAAGGAAGACTGAAGGTAGAAGAGACGAAGAATCAAATGGAAACCGCCCTAAAAAGGAACAAAGTATATGTCACGGCTTTGGCTTTGACTGAGCAAGTCACGGCAAGCACTTTGGATTTCGAACTTAAGGAAAACGACTGGGACGACTTCATGGAACTTGTCGATGTGGTTTACAACGGTTTTACCAAGAAACTCTTGGCTAAATACCCCTCCTTAACCAAAGGTGATTTGCAAATTTGCTGCCTCACTAAACAAGGCTTCAGCAACCAGGTGATCTCCATCCTGATGAACCAGCAAACCGCATCCTATGCCCGTCGCAAGTCGCGCATCAAACAGGAGAAGATGAATGGATCGGGGGATGATAGGAGTTTTGAGGAAATAATCTCTCAATTCTAAATTGTATTCTTTTGTTTTCTTTAATAGCTATCAGATAGCTATCACTTTTTTATCATACTTGATAATCAATAAGATATAAAGTTTATTTATAACTTGTTGATAGCTATTCCATCTCTTACCCCTTGACAAGTGGATTTTTCGTTTTATCTTTGCACCATGATCAAATCGGAAAGGCATCTTATTCTTTTGGTTCTGGTGGCATTGGCTTTTTTTAGCTCTTGCCAATCCAAATCTCGGCAGTTTGAAAAGGCCAAGGCCTTGTATCAACAAGGTCTTGAACTATCGACCGACAATTCGGTGGCAGCTGCTGAAGCCTATAGCCAAGCTCTTCTTGAAATCGATCGTTGCGACCATGAGATTCTTGACGTGAAACGCCTTAAAGGTCAGATTGAAGACCAACTTGGTACTCGGTATTGGAAGAATGGTATGAAGGAGGAAGCACTTGCGCTTCACAAAGATGCTATTGAAATCTTCCGTCAATTGCCAGGAAATGTGCTATTAATGAATGCTTTGCAAAATGCTGGTAGGGTAGCTGCCTCGTTGCAATTGATTGATGAAGCGGAACAATACTATGATGAAGCTCTTCGACTTTCTAAAACGCAGAGTAGTACCAAGTTGTCGAAAGACATCTTACTTGAGATATGTCGCGACGTCTATATGGAAAAAGGTGAATACGAGAAAGTCATAGAATTGGTTACTGGGGCCATGGAAAATGGTGCTCGTGTCGACCTTTGCCATTTGACTTTGGGCATGGCCTATTATTATATTGAAAACGATAAGTTGGCCGTTGAGCATTTGAACCTTGCTACAGAAAGTGAAAAAGCCGGTGTTCGAATGCCGGCCTATCAAGGCTTATATATGATTTATGAGTTGCAGAAAGATTATCCCAAGGCCTTGCAATGTTTTGAAAAATACAATGAAAACATGATGCAAGCCCATGGGGAGCAGCGCAATGAGGAAATGCAACGCATCAAACGTGATTATGAACTTCAATTGCAAAAAAGCACCTTGGAGGCGAAGCAAAAGATGAGGATCGTTTATCTCTGTTTGTTGTTAGGATTGCTGTTGGTGTCCTTGGTGGTAACACTCTTGGTTTTGAGGCAAAAGACTTTGAAAACCAAACTCAAAGACGAGGAAAGCCAACGGCAATTGGAGCTTGCCTTGAAGAAAAACAAGATCTTTCTGACTGCTTTGGCTTTGTCGGAAAAGATTACCGGAACCACTGTTGATTTCAACCTCGACGACGACGAATGGGACGATTATCTGGGATTGATTGACATGGTTTACAACGACTTTACCAAGAAACTGATGGAGCGTTATCCTACCTTGACCAAGACAGACTTGCAGATCTGCAGTCTCACGCGCCAAGGGTTCAACAACCAGGTCATCTCCATTATGATGAATCTGCAGACCAACTCCTATGCCCGACGCAAGTACCGCATCAAACAGGAAAAGATGAATGGAGCGGAGGATGACCGAAGTTTCGAAGAGATTGTGAATGGGATAGGATGAAAGAAGGAAGAAGACAGAAGACAGAATAACAATTAAAAATATATTATTATGAAAAAGATTTTATCAATCATTATCGTTTGCCTCGGCTGCCTTGGCATCCTTGGGGCGCAAAATGTTTGGAAGCCTATCAGCAGCAACAGCCCGATTCTCGGTGCAGCTTCCAACGGTGACCTTTATGCCATGGGTGGCTACAGCGGCCTCTTGCGTTCGCAAGATGAGGGCGAAACTTGGCAAGTTGTATTGGGCTATGAAACTGGTTTCAGTGGTTACTTCAACCAGCATTGCTTTGCGGTTAGCCCTGAAGGAAGAATCTGTGTCTTTAATGATAACCAACAGACTGTAGTGTATTCCGACGACAACGGCGACTCTTGGCAAGAAACCACAATTTTGTCCTCGTGTGCCATGAATGATGTTGCGGGACTATGTGCTCCGTCCAATGATATTGTGGTAGTGTGGGGTTCGAATGGTGAAATGTATTGGACCATGGATGGTGGCACGACATGGAGTTTTGAAGGTTTAGAATTGGATGAAGAGTCTCAAATCAGTGACATGATTATCAATGCTGAGGGTGATGTGTATGTCGGCGTTTGTTCATATTCGGATGGTGATGCCGGCATTTTCCACTCCACCTTATCAGATATTCAAAACTGGGATCCCCTTGCCGCTGAGGGCATTAGCATTAATGATATGGCCTTCGACCCCGAGGGCAATGTGGTGGCTTGTGGCTATAATGCCGATGGAAGTAGTGCTGGTTTCCAACATACTCCGGGCTTTTATTTATTTGATGGGACTACTCTGGCCATCAGCGATGAAGGTATTGTGTACAGGCCTCATTTCGTAGGGAATCAGGCTGTTCTTTCCTATTCCACCGACCATGGCGAGCATTTCACCGAGATAGGAGAACACCTTCCCCTTGTTGATATTGCTCCAGGCGGCGATGCTTATTTTCTTATCAAAGGGTATGACAACCATCTATATTTCGATGGTGGCGGAGAGTATTGGAAGAGTGTCCAAAATGCCGACGAAATCATACCTTACACCCCTTATCATCCTATCGTCGAGGACGGAAAACAATGGAATGTGCTGTTTTCTTATCCTTGGACTCCTCCGGAGCCACAGCACAAGTACACCGACATCTACAAAATCGAGGGTGATACGCTGGTGGACGGTGTGTCGTACAAAGTGATGTACACCACAAGGAACGAAGACCTTACAGGTTGGAGCGTTTGTGGCGTTATCAGAGAAACCGAAGACAGGCAAGTTCTCTATCGCAGAGACGGCTCTTCTTACGATGAGATTCTCTATGATTTTTCAATGGAAGTCGGAGACACCATTATCATGAATGGCAGTGGGTTTTATCCAGATTGGATGTTCGTTGTTGAAACTAATGAAATCCTTATTAATGGCGAGCCAAGAAAACAAATCGTGTTGGAATATTCTTGGGGCGACCAGGAAGTGTGGATTGAGGGAATAGGTAGCCTTTATGGAATCATCGATTCAGGTTCTCTTTTCTTGACGGGAGGCTCGACCAATCTCCTGTGCTATTATGAGGACGGTGACTTGATTTGGCAGAATACCACTCCAGGATATGATGAGTGCTATATGGTCTACCCGACACCACCAACACCACCAGAGCCTCATCATTTTGCCCCGCTGGGCGCGGAATGGTATTTCGATGTGTTCAACCCATGGGGCACTCATCCTGAATACCAGAGGTTTTTCGTGGATGGCGACACGATTATCCAAGGCCATCAGTGCAGCATAATTACGCAGCATTTTGTTGATACTGGGCATGAAGGGGGAGAATTTGTGTACGAGGAAGACAACAAGGTGTATTGGTTCAACCCAACCACAAACGCCTTCTCGATTTTGTATGACTTTGATGCCGAAGCGGGCGAATCGTGGAATTACGAAGTAGGTACATGTTCACATCAGGTGACTGTCGATAGCGTTGGCAGCGTGACATGGAATGGACACACTTATCGCACGCAGTGGGTTAGGTTTAACGATGATGTTCAATATTATAGTGGGAAAATCATCGATGGAATCGGTTACGAGAAAGGATTGTTCCCCAGCATTTATGTTTGTGATGGATTGGAAGTGTTTGATGCCAGCGAGATAGAATACCTTCGTTGTTATGTGAATGATGGTGAATTGCTTTATCACGAAGGCGATTATGATTGTGACTATAATCCTGGAACTGTGACGAATCAATTCTTCCCGCTCGGCACCGAATGGTATTATAAAATCAAGCATGTGAACGGCGCTGTCACGTACCAGCATCTTGAATATACGGCTGATACGGCTGTCAACAGCAAAAGAGTCAAGATCATCACCGAGACCAACACGATGTACGACAAGTCAACATGGATCAATTACGAATACATTTACGAGGATGGCGACCGGATCTATTGGTGGAACAAGGACTTGGAGGATTTCACTTTGCTCTATGACTTCGGTGTCGAGGCAGGCGACGAATGGGAAATCAATGGAGGCTGGTACACCATCACCGTCCATGTGGATGGCGTGGAAGAAATGACCATCCAAGGCAAGCCTTATCGGGTGCTTCACGTGACCGATCCGAATTACCAACTGTTTACTGGCGACATCATCTGCGGCATCGGTCACCAAAAGAGCTTTTTCCCAGAGGGTCCCATGGTCAAAGACTATGGCTATGTGGTGGACGGCTTGCGCTGCTATTGGCAGGACGGCGAACTGGTCCTTACCATGGATGGCGAAGACTGTGATGCCGTCTATTATGAGCTTCATGGCATGGATGAAAACGATAATGCATCATTTACGATTTACCCCAATCCCACTGACGGCATCATCACCGTGGAGAGTCAGAGCAATGCTTCTCTGCAAGAATACCGCATTACCAATGTTCTGGGTCAAACAGTACAAATGGGTGATTTGACAGGTCGCCAAATCGACATCCGCAACCTGACTCAAGGCATGTATTTCATCACCATCGGTAAGAAAACACAGAAAATCATTGTGAAATAGGGGAAGATGCTTTATTTTTGTTCGTGATTATTAAATAAAAAGATCGCGATCATGAACAAGCAATTCATTCTTACGCTGCTGATAAGTGTATGCCTTTTGGTAGCCTGTAACAACAGCAAACCACAGAACAAAGACAAAGAGGAACCGAAAGCAGAGGTGGCGTTCAACGAATCGGACCTGATGTCTTTGAATCAGTTTCCTACTGTTGACGAACAACTATCGGTTGAGGTCTCCCCTGACTTCATGGAAGCTGTCATCAGTTGTGATGGCGAGAAGCTACAGACTATCTCGGATGAAGATGGCTTGATTTCCATGGGAGAAGAGGTGGCACCTGTGCATTTCTTGGACGCCAACTTCGATGGTCATACCGACATCTTTATCGGGGTGGGTGAGTCACGCACCTACAGCACCTTGTTGCTGTGGAACACCGAAGAACAACAGTTCCATCGTGTCGGCACACTTGGTTCCCCTGATCTGCAAGGCTTCAAGCTTTGTCCCACGGAAAAGAAAGTCATTGAAGGCGGAAGTGGATCCTATTGCTCGTTCTACATCACCCAAAGCCATTGGAATGGCGATGAGTTGGTACGTGACGAACAGCTTGTCATCATCTCCGATCCCGGTGAATACATTCCTTACGGAGTTAAAAACAAATACACAGTTCAAGACGGGAATGAAAAAGTGTTGTGTTCCGCCGAGAACAAAGAAAGCCTACCAGAATTCTGGCAGGCTGTTCTAAAAGCTTACGACATGGAATAACTATGCCCAAGGGTCTTGGCTGACAGGAACCCTGATGCCGGCAAGGATGATCTGATCCCAAAGGAACCATTGTCCAGTTGAGGGTTTCAGACGCAGCGTGATGGGACGAGGGGAGTCGGCACCGCCGCTCCTGATATCCAAACGCTTGTAGCCTTCTTCTGCAATAGGAGCCACATTGTCGGTGAACTCGAGTACGTAAGGTACATCGGGTGTGTAGTTGTTGTTCGGGGTGGCGCCTTTGAAGAACGACTTCATCAGGTAGTCTTTGCAATCCATGAAACGGTCTCTGATAAACTGTTTCTCATAGTTTGACAAGGGGCGAGGACCTCTCAGGAAGTCGAGCATACGATAGCATTCCTCGTGGTTGGTAGGATAGACAGCCAATGCTGCCACTGTCAGTGCCGCCGTGCCTTCGGGGGTCTTCAGGTCGGCTTGCGGAAGGGCTTGAAGCTCTTCAAGAGTTTTTGGAAGTTGATTCCAGGTGATTTGATACTTCATGGTATTTCCTCCTTATTATAATATTAATGATTAGAATTTTTTCAGGTAGTCTTCGACCATCTTCCACAGACGCTCGCCATCGACTTTCAGGATGATGCGTGCTTGTTGTGTGCCGATAGGTTGGTTTTTATCAAAGGCAACGGCTTGTCCGTAAGAGAATCCAAACTGGGAGTTGACATCAACGTAACGGGTCACTTCGTCTTGAATCAAGGTCGGGTCGATCATGATGCAGGCTGCGATGACATCCCAGATGTAATGGGTGTAGGTTGGATCATCGATAAACAGCTGGTTCAGGAAGTTGCGCTGCAGCATGTTGAGGATAAGACGGTTGTTGGTGACTGCCTTCAGGTGGTCGTAGCGATCCTTGCGGAACGGCATGGTCTCGCACACATCCAAACCTACAATGATCTGCTCTTTGAAAGGCGAGCGGACGGCCATCTTGGCGGCATCGGGATCCATCCACCAGTTGAACTCAGCGGTGGGAGTGGTGTTGCCAGGTTGGAAAAAGGAGCCTCCCATGTAGATGACGCGTTTCACCAGCGGGACAATCTCGGGAGCGATATGTGCAGCCGTGGCGATGTTGTCGCAGGTGCCGATGGCGATGATAGTGATCTCGCCGGGGTTAGCCTTCACCTGGTCGATGATAAAGTTGACAGCCTTCATGTCGAGGGGCTTGTGCTCTGGCTCGCGGCCGTATTTCTGAAGATAGACCGACTCCCAAGTCTTGGGCTCTTCATAACCGGCTGCTCCGACGTAGGCGTCGCCGATACCGAACAGAATGCGCTCGTTTTTGATGGTCTCAAAACGGCTTGGATACATAGGCGTGCGGATGCCAGGCACCACAGGGATGTCGGTGCGGTTGATGGCCTCTAACTGCCGGATGGCGTAGGCGGTACCTTCGGGTACCCAAGTGTTACCGATTACCGTGGTTACACCAATCAAGTCGATGTTGGGCGCCTTGGCCAACATCATCATGGCGATGCCATCGTCAAACACCTCCACCATGTCGGTGTCGAGGATGACTTTTTCCTTTTTCTGGGCAAAACAAACTGTTGTAGATACTAATAAGCAAAGAAGAATTGCTTTGGTAATGAATGCTTTCATGTTGTTTGATGTATTGATTTGAAGAGCAAAGATAACAATCTTCGGCTTTCTTTCCAAAAGAATTCCTATTTTTGTCTTTTCATTCCTAATTGAAGACAGATGAAGATAAAGTGTAATTTCTGCGGTTCGATGATTGAAGAGACAGTGGAATCCTGTCCACATTGCGGTGCGCCGCTCTCAGGCGCCAACCGTACGGCATCGGAGCAGCCCAAGACCATCGATGAACTGAAAGAATGGTATGTAGCGCATCATCTGCCACCAGAGGAGGTGACGCGTTTTTTCATTGGCAAGAACATCACCGAACCCAAGGCGTTCGGCATCTATAAAAACGAAGTGGGTGATGTGGTCGTCTATAAAAACAAATCCACCGGCGAACGTGCCGTCCGCTACCAAGGCGCCGATGAGGCGTATGGCGTTAACGAGCTTTACCAACGGTTAAAGGCGGAGATTGCCGACCAAAAAGGAAACCGCCCGACACATGTTCAGCAGCCTCTTGTGGGTAACAAGGTCCAGGTTAAGAAACGCAAAGGCTGTCTGATCGCCATACTGATCTTCTTTGCTATTTGTATCCTGGCTGCCATTTTTGACAAGTCCTCGCCCAATGGTTATTATAACTACCAAGGCACCCAATACTACCATCAAGGCAATAGCTGGTATTATTACGACAAAGACGCTGATGACTGGTTCGTGTCATCTTCGATGGATAAAGAGATTACCTCTGACAATGCCAACGATTATCGCTACTATGACCATTCTGGAAAGGACTTTGAGTCGTCGAGCTGGTATGACGCCGGGTCTAATAACGACGACTCATCTTGGGATAACGACAGTGACTGGGACAGCGGCAGCGACTCGTGGGACAGTGGAGGAACGGACTGGGATTCGGACTGGTAAGTGGAGAATGGAAAACGGAGAACAGAAACATGAAAAGGACATTTTTAGCGATACCTATAGAAGTTGGGACGGAGTATCCTGCGCTGGTGCAACGGCTTCAGAGAAATCTGGAACATGAGCGCCGCAACATCAACTGGTGCAAGACCAACCAAATCCATCTTACTTTAAAATTCGTTGGCGACACCCCCGACGAGGATATACCCAAGATTATCGAGGCTTGCCAGCAAGTGGCAAAAAAGCATCAGCCTTTTACCATGGACTTCAACCGGACGGGCATCTTCGGTAGCAACCACTCACCTCGGGTGCTATGGCTGGGCATGAAAGATGAGCCCCAAGCGCTCTACGAATTGGAAGCAGATGTCCTCAATGCTTTCGACGATCTCGGCTATCTTCGCGATAGGCAGAACTTCGTGCCACATCTCACCGTGTGCCGCATCAAGCAACTTATTGATAAGCCGTTTTTCCAACAGATCTATCAAGGTATTGAGCAAAAGACCTACCTTCACAGCGATGTTAAGGAGATGGTCTATTTCCAGAGTTTCCTTCAGCCGACAGGGGCTTTTTACAAGGCTTTGAAAAGGATTCCATTGGGTTGATTTTGCGTCCTTGCGAGCATAGCGAAGCAATCCATCTTTACCGTTTTCGGACGATATTTCCCAATACAATTAGAATTGGGTAGATCTCCAGTCGTCCAAACAACATCATGCCCGTGCTGAATAGTTTCAGAAACGATGAGAGTCCAGCATAGTTTCCCATAGATCCGACCTCCCCAAATCCCGGGCCCACGTTACCGATGCATGCAATGGAAGCTGACAAGCTGGTGTGGAAGTCCATCCCGCCGAAAGCAAAGACCACTGTCCCAACAATGGTGATCAATAGATACAACATGATAAAGGTCGTAACAGCTGAGATGTCGTTTTCATCCTTGCTGTGTCCATCGATTCGGACGTATTCATATTTATTAGGGTTGACCAACGACTTGAACATCTCCGAAGTTCCTTTCATTGCAATCCAAACACGATCGATCTTGATGCCGCCAGATGTGGATCCCGAACATCCGCACACCAGAGCCCCGATGAGTAAGATGCCTTTGCAGAGTGGTGGCCAAAGGTTGGTGTCGGTCGTGGCAAATCCAGTGGTGGTCGTGATGGAACACATCTGAAAGGCAGCTTCTCGAACGGCTTTTCCAATGGTGGGATAGGTTCCGGAAAGCTTCAGCTGTATGGTAAGACCGAGGATTCCAAGCGCTACAGCTCCAAGGAAAACCCTGACGATTTTTGTGTTGAAGATATTCTTGCGATTACTGCCGCTAGGCCAGAAGGTGGAGAACACGAGACTGAAATTGACGGCGGCTAGCATCATGGAAACAATCAAGATACCTTCGATGAGTGGACTGTCAAAGAAAGCAATGCTGTTGTTTTTGGTGCTGAATCCGCAGGTGCTGCATGCCGACATGGCATGGGTAGCGGCATCAAACCATGTCATGCCTGCAAAATGAAGCGCAAAGAAAGACGCCAAGGTCAAGACGATATAAACGGTCAGAATGCGATAGATGAACTGCTTTCTTCGTCCCTGATAATACTCTTTGGCAATCGTTGACAACTCCATGCCTGCCATGATGGAGCGATTGTCGTCGTTTGCAGAGATCACGATGGAAACCAAAGAGACCACACCGATACCTCCAATCCATGATGTGGCAATTCGCCAAAAGAGCAGACCTTTTGGCACAGCCTCGATGTCGTTCAGGATCGAGGCTCCCGTGGTCGTAAACCCCGAGACACTTTCAAACAAGGCATTCACGATCCCAAATTCATGGCCATAGAGGGCAAAAGGCAAGGCGCCAAACAGACATGAGGCCACCCAACATCCAGTAACTATGGAATAACCGGTAATGATATTGATCTTATGTGCAGCCTTGGTAAATAGAATGCAGGCAAGTCCGCAAACCAAGGTGATTCCCGCGGAGATTATCAAGGCAGAAAAACTGCTGTCAACATGGTCGATCCATGCCACTAATGCCGAGATGGTAATAAGCACAAAGAGACCGATGAGGGCAAAACCTATAAAACGTGCCGTTATGTTGATAGTCTTCATGCGATCCAATTGTTGCAGGCGGCAAAAATATTCTTGGTTTTTATGTTGGTCAATACAATATTATCTATTTTTGTATTGATAAAAATCAATAAAGATGACATTACAACAGTTGGAATACATTGTGGCAATTGCGAATTACCGCTATTTTGTCAAGGCGGCTGAAGCTTGCGGCGTGACCCAGTCAACGCTTAGTTTGATGGTAAAAAAACTGGAGGAAGAGTTAGACGTTACGATTTTTGACCGTGACACTCATCCTGTTGAACTGACCGAAATCGGAAGGAAAGTGGTCGATGAAGCTCAGCTGGTGCTATACCACTATAAGCAGTTGGTTGAACTGACTCGTTCTGAGAAGATGCTCGCTTCGGGTGAGCTGCATATCGGGTTGATCTCTACGGTGGCTCCAATGTTGATTCCTGGTATTTTCAAGTACCTCAAGGAGTCTTATCCCAATGTCAAGCTGCAGATTCAAGAGATGCGTTCGGCTACCATCATTGACCAGCTAAAAAAGGCAGAGATCGATATGGGCATTATGATGCCTGTCGTTGACAAGGAACTGTTGGAGTTGCCGCTTTATCATGAGCGTTTCTTCGCATACGTTCCCTCCGCTGACCCGCTTGCCAGCATAGAGACCTTCCAACGGGGAGAGTTGCGCAACTATCCCCTCTGGGTGATGCGCGATGGAGTGAGGCTGTTGGATAAGAACACCCTAACCTCTGGCGTTGATTATACCTACGAGGAGATGTATGAAGGTAGCCGTGTGGGCATCTTGATTCAAATCGCCAATGAAAACGGGGGTATCACCGTCGTGCCCGAGACTCATATCAGGTTTTTGTCTGACGAGATGAAGCGTGGGTTGCGCCCCATCATAAACCCTGTCCCGTCACGGGTCATCAGCCTCGTCATCCGCAAGGATTATATCCATGAAAAGATGATGAACATCATCGTCAAAGCCGTGAAAACATGTGTGCCCGCCGAGCTTCACGAACATGCTGTCAAGGCGGAATACATCAAATTGTAGGTTTTTTGAAAAAGGTATAGTTAAAAGTCTTATCTTTGCGAAAATCTTTAAATCTTAAATACCCCATTATGGAAATCAGAAAATTGGAACAAATGTTCGAGGTTTTGCGCAGCAAACCTAAGAAACGTCTTGTGGCCGCATACGCCAACGACGACCACACCATCTGTGCCGTGAACGCGGCTGTCAAGGAAGGTCTCATCGATGCCACTTTGCTTGGTGACGAATACACCATCAAAGAGGTGTGCAAGGCCGAGAACATCGACCCCGCCAACTTCACCATCATCCATGAACCTGTTGACGTGAAGGCTGCCGCCATGGCCTGCGACCTCATCAATGCTGGAGAAGCCGACATCCTTATGAAAGGCCTGCTCCCAACCGACAAGTACATGCGTGCCATCCTCAACAAGGAACGCGGCCTTTGTCCACCCAACGTCACCCTGGCCCACGTTGCTGTCATTGAGAACCCCAACTACCATAAACTCATGGTGGCCTCTGACTGCGCTATCATCCCGTTGCCTGACATCAAGCAGAAACAACAGCTGCTCAAATATGTTACCGACGTAGCCAAAGCTTTGGGTGTGAGTTGCCCGAAGGTGGCCATGGTCACTGCCACTGAGCAGATGAGCGCTGGCATTCCCGCTTGCGTTGATGCTGCCATCATCTCCAAGATGAACGAGCGTGGCCAAATCAAAGGCTGCATCGTGGAAGGCCCCATCAGCCTCGACCTCGCCACCGATGCCGAGACCGCTGCCATCAAGGGCATGAAGAGCCCCGTGGCCGGCGATGCCGACTGCCTCGTGTTCCCCAACCTCGAAGCTTCCAACGTCTTCTACAAGTGCTGCACCAAGTTCGACAAGAGCGAAGTCGGTGCCATGCTTATGGGTGCCAAGGTGCCTTGCGTGCTGAGCTCACGCGGTGATACCTCAAAGACCAAGCTCTATTCCATCGCCTTGGCCGCCATGATGGCGAAATGATTTTTTAGAAGACAAAAGTCAGAAGAAAGAAGAAAGAATTATGAATAAAATATTAACCATCAATCCCGGTTCGACCTCGACCAAGATCGCCGTTTTCGAAGGCGAGGAACAGGTTTTCAAGAAGAACATCAAACACTCCACAGAGGAGATCGCCAAATACGACCGTATCTCTGACCAAAAGCCTTTCCGCACAGAGGTCATCCTTAGCGAGCTGAAAGAAGCTGGCATCGACATCAAGGAGATGGCTTGCGTGGTGGGTCGTGGCGGTCTGCTCCGTCCCCTCGTCTCTGGCGTCTATGAGGTGAATGAGGCTATGATCAACGATCTGACCGTCGGTGTCAGTGGCGAGCACGCCTCCAACCTCGGTGGTTTGATTGCCAACGACATCGCCAAGGAAATCGGTGTGAAGGCTTATATCGCCGACCCCGTGGTGGTTGATGAGATGGACGATGTGGCCCGCTATTCTGGTCACCCGCTCTTCCCGCGTATCTCCATCTTCCACGCCTTGAACCAGAAGATCATCGCCCGTCAGCTGGCCAAGGACCTTGGTCGCAAGTACGAAGACATGAACATCATCGCCATCCATCTCGGCGGCGGCATCTCGGTTAGCGCTCACAAGAAAGGTCGCGTGGTCGATACCAACAACGCCTTGAACGGCGACGGTCCTTTCACACCTGAGCGTGCCGGCGCCTTGCCTGCTGGATTCCTCGTGGATGCCTGCTTTAGTGGAAAATACACCAAGAAGGAAATCGGCCAGATGCTGAAAGGCAAGGGAGGCTTTGTGGCCTACCTCGGCACCAACGATGCCCTTGAGGTGGAAAATGCAGTGAAGGCCGGAAACAAGGAATGGGAAAAGGTCTATAAAGCCATGGCTTACCAAGTCGCTAAGGAAGTCGGTGGTTTAGCAGCATCAGCCATGAGCATGGACGTCGATGCCATCTTCCTCACTGGCGGCATGGCCTATGACAAGACTTTCTGCGGTCTGGTCAAGGAACACGTCCAAAAGATCGCTCCTGTCTATGTCTATCCTGGTGAAGACGAGATGAAGGCCCTGGCTCTTAATGGCCTGATGGTCCTCAATGGCGAGACCGAAGTCAAGGTTTACCAGTAAACCGAGGAATGTTCCAACAAAAAACGGGACTGAAATTTCTCAGCCCCGTTTTTTTGTCTCGTTTCTTAGTGGTTTATTCTGCCACTTCTTCTTCTTCGTTCAGACCGAAAATCAACTGAACCAGTGAGTCGGTTTCACCAAAACGTTCAGCTTGTGCATCAGAACCGAGGTCGCCATATTTTTCAATGTCATCATAAGCGGCCAAGATTTGGTCCACAATGTCGTCAGCGGGTTCAACGTCGTTCATCAGATCGTCGGCGAGTCCATTAACGACATTTTCAAGCTTTGCGAGATAAGGCTCAAACAGTTCTTCACCCTTTGTGTCTCTAAGATTTTCGAAAGCTTCCATTCTATCATTGTAGACTTTCATGGCAGCGTCACTGTCAGCTTTGTTGAAACCAACGAATTCATCGTCTTCGGTAATGGGGTATTCCTTGTCCAACTGTGCATAGAAAGCATTGAATCTTTCATCTGAAGCGGTAAGGAAGCTCAGAAAATCATCAGCGTTGCTGACATTATTGAGAGCGGTAACTTCTTGATCGAAGAAGGAATTGAATAAGGCGATGACAGCGTCTTTTTTGTTAGTGCAGGAGTTCAGCATGAAGGTCATGATGAGTGCTCCTAAAACGAGTGTAAGTTTTTTCATGTTGATGATATTTAGGTTATTAATAAATGAATTGTTCCAAAACTTGTGGCAAAATTAAAAAAAATTACAAATATGAATTATATTTTTTGTCAATAAGCCTTATTTTTGCGCTGTGAAAAGAGAAACCCTTCGGATAGGATGTTTGTTGATGGCACTTTACGTGCTGTTTGTCGCTCATGGTATGAACGTCAATTTCCATTTTTGCACGGAAAACCATCATGTCATGAGCAGCTTCGGAGATGCTTCGGAGCTTTGCATGCATTGCTTTGGGCATCATCACGAACATCATGCGTCTGAATCCGCCTCTGATGTTGTCGAATTCAATGCCAAGTGCTGCTGCGAGGACTTCGAGAGTGAAGTCGGATTTGTCGAGGGTTTCACCTTTTCTACCGAAAAGACCTTAATGGTATATCTTCCGTTTACGCATCTTGAATCAACGCTCCATGCGGTTGCGGAGATGGATGTATTGCCAATTTACCGCCTGCTCAAACTGGAGAGAATTCCTTATCTTATTACAGGTCGATTGAAGACGATTTTCTTTTCAAGCTTGAAGCTCAATCCTTTGGTTTTCTGATTCGGCGTGCTATGCGTCATTGCGAGGCCTTTGGCCGAAGCAATCCATTATTATCCCGATTAATAATCAAATCGTAACATCATGAAAACCATCAAATTCTTATTAATCATATCCTTATTGTCTTTCGTGAGCTTTGGTTTTGCCCAAAACATCATTGAAGGTACCGTTTATGAAGAGGTAAACGGTAAAAAGCAACCTCTTCCGGGTGCCAATGTCTATTGGAAAATCGCCAACGTCGGCACGGTGACCGATGAACATGGTCATTATAGCATTGAAATCCATCCAACCTACAAATGTCTGGTGTTCAGTTTTGTGGGCTATGTGAACGACACAGTGCATCACATGGCAGAGCCACAACATTACGACCATGTCATGAGCACACCTATCACTTTGAGTGAGGTGGAAGTGGCAGCTCGGCAAAAGGCGCAGTATGTCAACGCCCTTGACCCGATGCATGTGGAGCATATCACTGGAGAGGCCTTGCGCCGCTGTGCCTGTTGCAGCTTGGCAGAGAGCTTTGAGACCAACGCTTCAGTGGATGTGGCCTACGCTGATGCGGTCACTGGAGCCAAACAGATCGAACTACTTGGCCTTAGTGGTCTCTATACCCAGATGATGACAGAGAACATGCCTAACTTCCGAGGTCTCGCCTCGGCTTTCGGCCTGGGTTATGTGCCGGGTACCTGGATGCACGGCATCTCGGTCTCCAAAGGCACTTCTTCTGTCCGTAACGGCTATGAGTCCATCAGCGGACAGATCAATGTCGATTTCAAAGAACCACAAGACGATCATGCGGAAAAAGTTTTCATCAATGGATTTGTCAACTCTATGGCTATGACAGAGTTGAACTTCAACACTCGCGTCAACGTGGGTGAACGTGATGGCCTGCTGTTGCTTGGCCATGTCGGCCATAACTTTATGAAGATGGACGGCAACGGCGATGGCTTCCTCGATGATCCCATGACAACCCAGTATAGCGCCTTCCTGCGTTACAACCATCCCAATACAGGCCATTTCGGCTGCAAGCTGGGCGTCAAAGCCTTGAAGGAAACCCGAAACAGCGGCCAAATGGATGGTGATTATGGCATCGGCATCAACACCGAACGCTATGAGGCTTTCGCCAAGACAGGCTTCATCTTCGATCGCCCTGAGACCAGCCTCGGCATCCAGCAACAGCTGACCTATCACAAGCTGGATTCCTATTTTGGGCTTAAAGACTACAACGCCACCCAGCTCTCCTACTACGTCAATGTCCTTTTTGACTCCTATATTGTCAACGACCATCATAAATACTCTGTTGGTGCCAGCTATTCTTACGACCGTTATGATGAGGACCAAAATTTTCTTATGACCACTCAAGAAGCTGGTCCTAAGCGCCGTGTAGAGCAGGTGCCGGGTGCTTTCGCGGAATATGTGTTCAGCGACGACCACCACTGGACCGTCATAGGTGGTTTCAGAGCAGACTACAACACTTACTATGAACGAATGTTCTACACCCCGCGTCTCCATGTGCGTTTCCGTACACACGACGAGTTAGCTCTGCGTCTCTCGGCAGGCAAGGGCTATCGTTCACCCAACGTCCTCGCTGAAAACTCCACCATGTTGGCATCTTCAAGAGCCATCAGGTTCTTGGAACAACCTAAGATGGAAGAGGCATGGAACTATGGCGTAAACATCTCCAAGCATTTCGATGTGGGAGAAAAGGAAATCCAGCTTTTGTTGGATGCCTACCGCACCGACTTCGTCAACCAGATTATCCTTGACCGCGATGCCGATGCTCACGAGATCCGCATCTATAACCTCAACGGGAAATCGTATTCCAACTGCGCCCAGATCCAGCTGGACTATGAGTTGTTCAAAAACTTTGATGTTTCGGCTGCTTTCCGCTATACCGATGTGAAGATGACCATCAACGACAGCCTGCGTGAGAAGCCTTTCGTGAACCGTTACAAAGGCTTGTTGACCCTGTCGTATGCGCCAGGCACTTGGCAGTTTGACCTCATTACCCAGTTCAACGGCGACAGCCGTATCCCCGGCATGAGCGGCAATGCCACTGCCGTTGCTGATGGCCAAAACTTGGAACGCTCACCTTTCTATGTCATCATGAACGCCCAAATAACCAAGAGATTGGGTAAACATTGGGAGGTCTATGCTGGTGGGGAGAACCTCACCAATTACAAGCAACAGCATCCATTGGTGGCCGCTTCAGAGCCTTTCGGCAACGACTTCGACGCCTCTATGGTCTGGGGTCCGCTGAGCGGCATCCGGGGCTATGTCGGGTTTAGGTTTCAGATAAGGTGAGAGGTTAGAGGTTAAAGGTGAGAGGTTATTGATATCGCTTACCTCTCACCTCTCACCTTTAACCTTTTTCTCAACTCTTCGTCAGCGCCGCTGCACCGAGGATCGCTGCTTCGTTGCCAGGGAGTTCTGAGACTCTGATGTCCACGCTGCCCTTGAAGACGAAACAAAGATTCTTCTCGAACGACTCTCGCACTGGCCTTAGTAGCACTTCGCCGGCTTTCACTGGGCCGCCCATGAGGAAGATGGCCTCGGGACTGCTGAATGCCACTGCGTTGGCCATTGCCAGTCCGAGCCATTGTCCCGTTCGCTCAAAGATCATCAAAGCCAATGAATCGCCCGCGTTGGCAGCATCACCCACGTGTTTGCTGGTCAGTTCCTCTCGTGTCATCTGAGCCAACGGACCGTCATATTCTGGATGTTCTGCCAACACCTTCAAGGCAGTGGCGCGTATGCCTGTTGCTGAGGCGTAGGTCTCCAGACAGCCCTTGCGGCCACAGCCGCATTGACGACCATTGGGATCCACGATGGCGTGCCCTAGCTCTCCGGCATTGCCAGTCTTGCCGTGCAGCAGCTTGCCATCGATGACGATGCCGCTGCCCACGCCAGTGCCCAAGGTGAACATGATGAAGTTCTTCATCCCTTTAGCGCCGCCATACACCAACTCGCCGTATGCGGCGGCATTGGCATCGTTGGAGACTGTCACTGGTACGTCGAGGTACTTGTGTATCAAAGCGTTTAAGTCAGTGGTGCCTCTGAAATTTAGGTTGGTGGCATTATCGATGCAACCTGTATAGTAGTTGCCCATCGGGGCAGCGATGCCCACTCCGTCGATGTAGGAAACATGTTCCTCCTCCATCATCTCTCGGATCTTCCTGCAGATGTCGGCCACATACAGGTCGGCATCATAGTATTTTGCTGTAGGCAGGTTGTTTCGCGCCACGCAATGTCCGTCAGCGCTAACTAACCCAATGTCGGTGTTCGTCCCACCGATGTCAATGCCAATAGAATAGGTGTTCGTCATAATGTTTGTTTTTGATGGAGTTGCTAAAATACAAAAATATTTCATTACCTTTGCTCCAATAATCCAACAAATAAAATTAACTAACACATGAAACAACTTATCCTATTCCTTTGCTTAGTGGCATTTTTGTTGCCATTAAAGGCTCAAAACAATGAGCGTGTAAAATACATCCGTGATAAATATTCAGAAGCCCAAGACAAGATAAAAGGAATCACCGAGTACGGAGAAGAAGCCGCTTTCAAGAATTATACCACCATGACCCGTTACCAGAACTGGTCAGCCGTAGGTTCTTGCCATTACACTTCCCAATACTACTATGAGGAGGTCTATGAGGATGAAACGGAGCCTTATCCGTCATCCTATGCCATCGTCATGGTGCGCAACTCTTTCTCGGTAGCCGATCACGAAGTCTATGAGGAATATCTCTATGATAGCGACGGAACCCCGCTGTTTTTCTTTAAGTCATATTATGACTTCGATGTGGATGCAAAAACGGAACTTCGCGCCTATTATGGCAAGGATGGGAAGGTCGTCAAGACCATCTGCAAGAAAGCTGGCGACGATGGCAAGATGAAGGAAACCGAGATGCAGCCTTCGTTCCAGGAAAAGATCGACTATGCCGCAACGGGATTCACTTATTTTAAGAAAATATTTGATGACACATATAATACTGGTTACGACTATTATTGGTAAAGAAGACAGAAGTAAGGAGAAAGAAGTAAGAATATGAGAAAAACAACATTATTAAAATCAGTTTTATTGACTTGTTTGGCCTTGTTGCTCACGGGCAGCCTCTTCGCACAGACGAAAGGCTTCAAGTCTTATTGGAACGAAAAATACCAGTACTCCATCCTTATCCCGGAGGACTTCGGTGGCATGGGCGAGTCGGAGTCGGGCGATGGTCAGACCTTTGTCTCTCCTGATGGCGACACCCACATCCAAGTCTATGGTGGCTACAACGCCCAAGCCATTTTGGGCACCTCTTTCGATGAGGAGTATCAGGCGACGCTCAAAAAACTCAATGACCGCAAAGTTCAGATCATCGATTCAGGTACCGCTGATGACCCGTATGAAGAATTCGATTGGGATTACACCATTCAATATGTCGAAGCTGGTTTGCATCACTCCCTCCGTTCCGTCTGGTGGGGCGATCACTATGCCACAGTAGATTTCTGGTGCTACTTGGAAGACAAGGCGCGTTTCGAAGAAGATGGGGTTATTGACCGCATCGTCTATTCACTGGGACCCGATGACGGCACTTTTAAGTCGGAGTCGAACATGGTGCGCGATTGGTGTTCCGGCGAGGACTATTACCTCAATGTCTATGTCGATGGAACACTTGAACCTCAAGGAAAACAGCCTACCATCGAAGAGCTCTTCTTGAGTTTTGCCGTCTCAAACCAAACTCCTCTCACCATGATAGGATTGGAAAAAATCAATGATCCGTCTTACGAATTTGAAGACATCGTGGAATGGATTCTCGACAACAAGAACAATTACTTGATGTACCAGCTGGTAAGTGACAGCGACTATTGGCTCGAGGCTTGCTCATGGGACAAAGACAATGGCCACAAACTCTTCCTGATCAACTACAACGCACCTAATCAGGTGTTGCTGTGCTTCGACTATGATCCGAAAGAACAAGTGCTTTACCCCGATCATACGACGCTCCAGCTGCTGCAGGACATGCCCAAGGCCATCGTACGTTTGCCTCATCAGGGCAAGATTATGGATATCTATTATTACAAGGACCTCTCGAAGGTTGTTAGCCGCTTGTCTTGGAACGGAAAACGGTTTGATTTGATTAAGAATTGATCATTCGCATACCCACAGGGAATGAGAGCTCTATAGAAATGAAACGTTTATTATTATTGTTAATTTTGTTGCCCACCTTTGCCTGGGCTCAATTCGAAGAATGGTTTGAACCTGCCTCGCTTCGCGTGGATTACACCCTCACGGGGAATGACAAAACAACGGCTTTTGCACTTAAGGAATTGATCAAAGAGCCCTTCTGGAGCGGCTCCAAGACCAACCTTATCGACAACCTGGAGTTTGGCAATTACATCGTAAAGGTCTATGAACCCGGCACGGATCACTTGCTGTTCTCCAAGGGTTATCAGAACCTATACGGCGAGTGGCAGACCACCGAGGAGGCGACCAAAGTCACCAAGACCTTTGATGAGTCGGTCATCGTGCCCTTCCCGAAAAAACAAGTCGAAGTGGTGCTTTACCGCAAGGATTGGGAAGGCCGTCTCATCGAAGGCATGCGCCTGACAGTGAAGCCTGACGACTATTTCATCCGCACCGCCGACAACCTCGGCTTACCCGTTTATGACGCTTGGATTGGCAACAAGGACATCACCAAGGCGGTCGATATCGTCATCCTTCCTGAAGGTTACACCCAAGCCGAGATGGGCAAGTTCGTGAAGGACTGTGACTTCTTCGTGCAAAGTCTCTTTAGTTATGCACCATACGACCGTTATCGCACCAGCTTCAACGTCCGTGGTGTGATGGCACCGTCACAAGAATCAGGCTGTACCGAGCCAGGCGATCATATCTATCGTAACACGGTGATGCGGTTCAGCTACTGGACCTTTGATTCGGAGCGGTATTGCATGAGCACCGACAACCGTGATATCCGCGATCTCGCTGGTCAAGTGCCATACGACCAGATCTATATCCTGATCAACAGCAAGAAATATGGCGGTGGCGGCATCTATAACTTCTACTGCTCCAGTGCTGCAGGCAATTCCTACTCCAGTGACATCTTCATCCATGAGTTCGGACATGGCTTTGCGGGTCTGGCTGATGAATACTATGACGACTCGACAAGTTACGGCGACTTCTACAACAACGATATCGAGCCTTGGGAGCCCAACATCACCACCTTGGTGGATTTCGATGCCAAGTGGAAGGATATGATGGATAAGAAGACGCCGATACCCACACCGCGAGTGAAAAAATACGATCATATCATTGGCGTGTTCGAAGGTGGCGGCTATGAGGCCGAAGGTATTTACAGTCCCCATACAGATTGCCTGATGAAGACCTTCAACGGCCATGAGTTTTGTCCCGTGTGCCAGCGTGCCATCGAGCGTATGATCCTTTATTATTCTGAGTAAAAATCTCATCTTCCATGAACTATCTGGACATCATCATCGCGGTGCTACTCATTGCCTTCGGCTACGGAGGCTGGCGCAAAGGCATCATTATCGAGGTGACCACCTTGTTGGGCTTGGGCGTTGGGCTGTACGGTGCCTTCCATTTTTGTGATTTCACTGCCAACAAGCTGGTGGAATATGTAGAGATCGATCCGAAATACCTTCATTTGATCTCATTCATCATCACTTTTATCGTGGTGGCGATCATTGTGAATCTGTTGGGACGGCTGGTATCCAAGATGGTGAAGGCGATCAATTTGGGATTTATCGACAAATTAGGTGGCTTTTTGGTGGGGCTCGCCAAGGGCTTGTTGATCTGCAGTCTTTTGGTAATGCTGCTCAATGTCTTGAACTTGAAGGGTGTTGTCAAAGAAGACGCCAAGCAGAAGTCGTTGTTATATCCCTACGTGGAACAGACGGTGCCGTATGTTTATCAAGGTTTCGACATCGTCAAGGAGGCGGTATCAAATCAGTCTGGCACAGCGGTCGATGATGTCGTTGGCCATTCGGAAACCTGAATCACAAACTCCTTTGCTAGGGTTACCATCATAGCCCATGATAAGATGGATGTTCTCATAGCCAGTGTTGACGAGCTTTGCCAGTTTCCCGTCTCGTTTGTTGATAGCCTCTTTGTAGTCTTCAATATGTACTCTTGTGCGGCGGTCTTTTCTTACATGAAACACGGCATCCAAGAGGTATAGCACACCACACCAGAGCGTATTGCCAGCCATCTTCACATATTTTCTGTCGCCATAAAGATGGGTCTCTTCGTCCAACTCACCGTTGTTGATGAGTAAGGATTTGGCATTATCGACATAACGTCGCGCTTCTTCTATGGGATCTTTCTTTTCCATGATTATTTATTTTAAAACACCGCAAAAATAATGAAATTATTTTAAATAAATAAGAAAATAATTAATATATTTCTAATTAATTATTATTCTCCATTTTCAGCTTTTCGCTTTCCATTCCGAATATCCCATCCTTGTCCTTTGGCCTTTCCTCTTCACGCCAAATGAAGCCGTCCAAATAACGTTCTGATTCCTTGATGTCCTTTTCCGGATATAAGGTTTCATCGATGTTTTGGAAATATTTGATGAGGGTTATTTCATTGTCTTTCATTAGGATCTTCATATCCTTTGAGGAGGATTTGTTGATCCCAATGAGGGATCCGTCGTCTTCACGCAGCCAGGAAATAACTTTAGCGTCTTCGTTGACGTTGACATGGTCGAGGTTGCCGTTGCGGAAACGGGAGACCATCTCCTTGCCAAAGATCTGGTTATAACCTTCGATGCTGTCTTTGTTGATGATGAAGGCGTTGCCTTTCTGGAAGAGGCTGTCGATGGTGTGATTGGCCACTTTGATATCGATGACATCGCCGGTCATCTGCGAGTCTGAGGTCCATAGGATGGGTTTGACTCGCATCCTGATGGTAGAGTCGGCCATGTCGTATGTCATGGTGTCGCACTGACCTTGCATGTCGGATTTATAGAAACGCACATGGCGTCGGCCGATGATCTTCTCTTCTTGGTTGAGTTCCGTCTTGAAATGGTAGAACATGGTGTCGGAGGCGATATAGAGGGAATCACCGCCATCGTAATAGATGCCGTATGCCTTATTGGTGGCGAAAGAAAAGCCGATTTTTTCCCAAACTTCGGCATACTCGCCCCGGAGGATGACCTTGTAGGAAGTGTCGATCATCTGGATGTCGTTCATGGCTTTGGCGAAGCCGCGTTGGCGGTCATAGAGCATCGAGTCGGCGACCAGCTCTTGGGTTTTGTTGTAGAACACGGGATTCTCATCGAGATAGGCGAGGTCGCGTTCGGTAAGATAATAGCCGTGGGTGCCCTCCATGCGGTTTTCTTCGTTGACGATGGTGGTGTGGCCTTGGAACCACATCTTCTCGATGCGGGTGTTGTAGTACAGGGTGTCGGTGTACATCTGGTACTTTGGGCTGATAACCTTCACCATGTTGAAGAACCGGAATTCCTTGAGGTCGTCACGGTAAAAACCCAGCTTGCTGATCAGCTGTTTGTCGCCTCTTGTGGTGACGCCGTAGTGGGGATAGCTGGCCAGATGCTCGTCGCGGTCGTACGTCATGTAGTCGGTCAGAAGCTCCGTGCTGTCGTCATTCATGCGCACGTCGTCGAAGAACTCGGCGAAACGACGGTCGCCGTCATAGCGCATGGTGCGGCTGTACATGTCGATGCTGTCGTTGACGTTGATGTGGACGTTCTGGAAGGCGTCGAAGCTGTTTTTCTTCTCGTAGTAGTAGGCGCTGTCGCAGTAGAAATGGGTGGAGTCGTGGCGAATGTGGACATCGCCTACCAGACGCACGGCGTCGGAGTTGGCGACCTTGCGGAACTGGCTGGCATGCTCGATGTGGATCATGGTGCGTTCACGCTCCTGGGCCCATCCGATGCTGGTGATCAAACACAATAATATGAGGATGGTTTTTCTCATTCTTCTACCGATAGTGCATCCCTATGGGATGCCAGTACGATGACGATCTCTCCTTTCACTTCTTTTTGGCTGAAATACTCAATTACTTCGGCGAGAGTGCCGCGCACGTTTTCCTCGTGGATCTTGGTGAGTTCGCGTGCCACTGCCACTTGTCGGTCAGGCCCCATCACCTCCATGAACTGTTGCAAGGTCTTTACCAGACGGTAGGGTGATTCATAGAGGATGGTGGTGTAGGGATAGTTGGCGATTTGCTGTATCTTGGTCTGACGGCCTTTCTTGTGGGGCAGGAAGCCTTCGAAGATGAAACGTTCCGCTGGCAGGCCTGAGTTGACCAGGGCGGGCACGAAGGCGGTGGGACCAGGGAGGCATTCCACTTCGAGGCCTCTTTTGATGCATTCGCGGACGAGCATGAAACCTGGATCGGAGATGGCAGGAGTGCCAGCGTCGGTCACCAAAGCCAAAGTCTCGCCAGCTTCGATACGGTCGGCGAGATGTTCCACCTGCTGATGCTCGTTGTTGAGATGGAAGGCCGTCATCGGCTTGCTGATGTCGAGATGTCGCAAGAGGTTGCCTGAAGTGCGTGTGTCCTCGGCCAGGATGCCATCCACCTCCTTGAGCACACGGATGGCGCGCAAGGTGATGTCCTCAAGGTTGCCGATGGGGGTGGGGACCAGATAAAGCTTGCTCATTATGCTTCGAACTTACGGTGTACCAATTCCAGAAGTTTCTTATAGGCCTCGTTGCTACTGTTCCACTGCAGCTCGATGCGGAGCTCGTTCATATAGATCAATGCGCCGTTCAGGGTCTTGAGGTCGTTGAGGTTCTCGATGGATTTGTTGTACTTCTCCATGCTGCCGCTGAAGAGCTCATTCACGAGTAAAAACTTGTCGTTGATGCCAATGGCGGTACGAAGGTCCTTGACGGCGGCTTCGTGCTGCAGCTTGGCGGCCAGACTATGGTCTTCTTGCTGTTGAAGGCGATCTCCTAGGGTCTCCTGTGTTTCAAACTCGAACCCCGCCTCTTCTTTCTCTTCCATGTCGCCAATGATGACTGGTTCGTAAGGGATCTCTTCCTCGGGAGGAGTGGTTTGTGGAATGCTCATCTCAATCTCATCTCCAGTGGTATATACCTGATCACTCTCTTCTGTTTCCTGGCTTCTGACTTCTGTCTCCTCCTCTTTTTCCTCCACCGGTTCGAAGTTCAAGATAAAACCAAAGTCGTTCGGGTCGGATTGAGAAGCCTCGGGTTCGTCATTGCGAGCGGAGCGAAGCAATCCATCATCATCGGGTGCGGCTGGCTCCGTTTCGTTCTCAATGACGTCAGCGTCGCTTTCCACAACGGGTTTCTCTTCCTCAACAGGTTCTTCTTCCTCAAAGGGCTCCTCTTCCTGAATGGGTTCTTCCTCAACAGGTTCTTCTTCCTCAACAGGTTCTTCTTCCTGAATGGGTTCTTCTTCTTCGATCCCGAACAGCGTCTTAACGGTCTCTTCATCGATTGGGAGTTCCTCGTCATCGGCAGGAACCTCCTCTTCGGGCATATCGCTGATATCGATGGAACAGAGCTGGTCGTAAATGGTGTGTGTCCGGTTCATCATGACATCTAGGTCAAGGAGTCCGAGTGATTTCTCATTGCGGATGAGATAATCTACTTGTTGTTGTAACAAGCTGATTTCGTGCTTCAAAGAAACCAGCGTATCTTTTTGCTCATTGAATTTGTCGTTCATATCTGAATAATATTTATTTTTGCTAGGATGGATTTGCTAAATTACAAAGAATTAAAATATCGCAGGCATGTTTCTTGAAAAAGATTATCATAATAGGTCGCAAGGATGGATTGAAGTCATCTGCGGATCGATGTTCTCAGGCAAGACAGAAGAGTTGATCAGGAGGCTGAAAAGGGCTAAAATCGCCAAATTGAAGGTGGAGATCTTCAAGCCAGGTGTCGATACGCGCTATAGCGAAGAGGATGTGGTATCGCATAATTCGACGGCACTGCATTCCATCCCTGTAGAAAATGCCACGCAGATTCTTTTGTATGCGAACGATGTGGATGTGATAGGCATCGATGAGGCGCAGTTCCTTGACGACGAACTTCCCAATGTGTGTCAACAGTTGGCTAACAATGGTGTTCGGGTTATCATCGCTGGTTTGGATATGGATTTCATGGGGAATCCCTTCGGACCGATGCCCAAGCTGATGGCCATCGCCGAAGATGTCACCAAGGTGCATGCCATCTGTGTGCGTTGTGGGGGACAAGCCCAGTATTCGCACCGCACCATTGCCGGCGACAAGTTGGTGGTCTTGGGTGAGACCGAGAGTTACGAGCCACTATGTCGCGCTTGTTACAACAAGGCTATGTCCAAATCCCAACTCTAACCTTTCACCTTTCACTCTTCCCTCACCCCTTTGCGAAGCTCCTCGCCGATCTTCTTCTTCAACTGCATCACCATCTGCTCGGTGTCATTACGGCGCTCGGGACGGTAGAGGTTGGGGTATTTGCAGGGTTCCAGCTGGTAGCTGAGGTTGTTCAGCGGTCCAGAGATCTTCAATCCCAGACGTGTCGGCAGGGGCGACTGGGTGATGGAGATGTGATACTCACCCATCTTATTCAGATTGTAATGTCCGTCGAGGGTGGCCTTGTACTTGCCGATGGCGATCTGGAAGGGCCAGAGATCCACTTCGTTCTTGAAGGCGGTCAGTTGGATGTCGAGACTGTCGATCTTATAAAGGCCGTTGGTGCTGACCTTCAGCATGTCGGTAATCTTGGTGAACGAAGCGATGTCGCGCACCTGCAGGTTGGCGCCTTCGATGTCGGCGGCGGCGCGGAAGGTGGACATCTTTAGATCGTATTTTGCATTGAGGTTGGTCTGAGCGGCGATGTGGAACTCCGCAGCACCGTCGAAGGTCTTGAGCATCGGCACGATGGTGTCGATCTCAGGAATCATGTGGAGCAGGTCGTAGATCTGCACATCGAGGAGGTGGAAGTCCATGCTCAGGAAGAGGTGGTTCTTGCGTGGCGACTGGTACATGGCGGTGAGCTGCATTTGTGCCGCCTCGTTAGTGAAGCCGATCTCGCGTAGCATCAGGGTGCCGTCTTTGATGGTGGCGTTGCCGCCCAAGTCGTTGAACTCGAAGTTGCGGTACAAGGCTTTGTTGGCCGTGACCTTGAAGTCGAGATCGACGCCTTCGGGCACCATGAAAGGATCGCCCTCAACGTTCTTGTCTTCTACCTCGGTGCTGTCGCGCTTTACGCCTAAACCGCTGGTAAGATCCATGATCTCGTTGAGATCCAAGCGATTGGAGTGTACTGCCAAGTCGGCCTTCATCAGGTTCTTCGTGTCGGCCATCCACTCTTTGATGCCGGTGACTTTGCCCTTGAGGTTGAGGTCGGACTTGCCCAGTTTTATGCTGCCTTTCTTGAAGTCAAGTCCTGTGTCATCGAATTGGAAATCGATGGAGGGGACGATGACCTTCTCGTCGAGGTTGGCGACGGTGAGTTGGGCGTTGTTGAGGGCGAAGTCGGCGGTGGGGTTCCAGTGGTTGAGGAAATCGCTGGCGTCTTTGCTCTTGTCTTGGCGAGCCGAGGCGGCTACTGCTATAGACTGTGTGTTGAGTTGGTAACCTGATCCTGCTGAGGCATTGAGTTGGCCGCTCTTCAGGGTGGCACTGACGTTCAGGTTCTTGTTGTTTTTGGGTGTCGTGGCCAGGGTGATGGTAGGGCTGACAGCATCGCAACGAATGGTGTCGTAAACAAGGTTAAGGGCACTCAGGTTCAGCGTTGCATTGGTCAGGGCAGATTCTATCTTGTCCAGACGATCGGCGTTGGCTTCCAGGTTGAGATCACTGAGGTTGGCGTTGATCTTAGGCCCTGCGGTGGCGGTCAGGCTTGTTGTAGTGAGGCCGAGGCGCAGCCCTTTGCGTTGTGCAGTTGGCGTGGCAACGGTGAGTTTCATCAATGGTGACGCAGCATGGATGCTGTCCATAGCGAGGTCGAAGCTGTTGACATTGATGTTGGCGTCGGCCTTCATCTTGTTGTTGAACTGCAAGGTGTTGACGGTCTTCATCAGGTCGTCGAGTTTGCTTTGTAGCTTGACTTTCGCATCGGCGTGACCGTTGAGTTTCATGTTTTTCGGCAGGAAGGCCTTCAGGTCGGTAAGGTAGAGGTTCGACTTGAGGTTCATGTCGAGGTCCATCGTGCCTGTCAGGTCGGTGATGTCGCCGTTGGCTTCGATGGTGGAGCGGTTCAGCTTGGTGTTGAGCTGGATGTCCTTGGCGTTGATGCTGTCGTTGAGGTCGATGCTCATCAGGGTGCTGAGCGAAGTTTCCTTGAAGGGATAGGGCAGGCTTGGGATGCCGATGGTGGCGTCGGTGGCGTTGACCTTGGCAGTGATCAGTGGCATGGTGCTGTCGTTGTAGCATCCAGTGATCTTGCCGTCAGTGAGGGCTGCTTTACCCTTGAAGCTCATGCCGTTCAGGCTCTTGGTGACCTTCTCGGGCAGATAATGCATCAGGTCCTCTATGTCGAGGGTGTTGGTGGCGAAGGTCATGTCAAGGTTATAGCTGTTAGTGTCTCTTGCGATGACATTGCCATCCAACGTGATTTGGTAGTCATTTAGGCCGATTGATGCCATCGCTAGAGAAGCTCCCAGTGGATCCAAATCCAGTGTGACGGGCAACTTGACGTTCAGAGCATCGTGATGTAGCACTTCGTAGCCTGCATTCAGTGTGAGGTCGGGTGATCCGACTTGCAGGGTGCCATGGAGGTGATTGTAGTCTTTGAAATCGCCGTCGAAACCGAGGTTGAGCTGTTGTATGGCTCCCGAGAGGCCTTCGGTCTGCAAGCGGAGACTATTGGCTTGGAGACCCAGCACGGCCTGGATGTCGTCATCGTTCATCGAGCCTTGGATGTCGGCATTAAGGCCGATGGCGGCAGCATGGAGCTTTGAGCGCAGGTCGTTGAAGAACACCGTGCTGTTGTTGAGTTTGAGTTCTTCCAGCGCCACGCTATAGTCGAAGGGTTTCGTGGTGGTGTCAGTCTTTGTGGAGTCGGAACTGAAGATGTCGAGGTTGCTATGGCCTTCTGCGTTGGTAAAGAGGTTGACGTATGCTTCATCGAGGATGAGCTTCTTGACGACGATTTGTTTTTCTTTGAGGAATTTTTTGGCATCGGCTGATAGGGTAAGTTTGTCGATGCTGGCGAGGGTGTCGGAGGGGGCGCCTGCCATGGGGCTCATGATGGCCACTTGGTCGAGTTCGAGACCGATGTCGGGGAAGGTCTTGAAGAGGGTAAGGTTGGCTTGTTGCAGCCTGACGTCGAAGTCAACATATTTTGGCACATAGCGTTTCACCAGGTTGGTGAGTCGTTTGGGCGAGGTGACGACAGCGAGAGCGATGGTAGATAAAACAAGAATTACTCCCACAAGGCTTGCGAGAGTAATTCCGGTGATTTTTAGTGCTTTTTTCATGGCATTACGTTTCGGTGGAAGTGGTGCAGTAGTCCGCCTGAATCTTGATATACGAGGCTGTCGGGATCGAGTTTTGTTACAGTAAGGATCCGAGGTACGATTCCGACCACCATGTGGTGTTCTTGTATCAGCCGGCTGCCATCGAAGCTCCAGTTGAAGGTGTCGGCTTCTTCTTCTGTGACGTCGTCGTAGGTGTCCCAGGTGGTGCCTATGCCTTCGGGGAGATATTTCTCATGCAGGGTGCTGTCGATCCATTCTCCGACGAGCAGTGCTTCGTCGAAGGTCGGCGTTACTGGCTCTGATCCACAGGAGCAAAGAGCCAGTAACACCGCAAGGCCGATAACGATACAGCCTTTTTTCACTTATTAATCTTCTTTCGACTTTTTGCGTTTACTGAGCAGGTATGCTCCGCCCATGCCGGCGAGCAGCAGGAAGCCGTTGCCGAGAGGGGTGATTTTCCACTGGTCAAGGGAGACACCCTGCATGGGGACCATGACGAGGCGGTTATGATAATGACAATACTCTTTTTCATCTTATGATTTGGGTTTGCAAAGTTAATACCATTTTTCATACTACGCATCATTTGATGATAATTTTCTGTGTCATGTCACCTAATTTCAGAACATAGACACCGGTTTTGAAGTTGTCGAGGTGTATGCGGTTCATGTCGCCTGCCAGATATTCTCTGTAGAGCACGCGGCCAGTCACGTCGATGAGTTCGAGGATGCCTTCGCCGTTGACGATCCAACCATAGCCGTCGAAGTAGGCGATTTCGCCGTTGCCATTGCCGTTGCCATTGCCTCCAGGCTCCACGTTCGGGTTGTTGAAGAGGATGTAGAAGCGAGAGGCA
>CADCGK010000011.1 GCA_902800965.1 uncultured Bacteroidia bacterium
TTCACAATAGTCGCATCTAAACAAAAATACTTATCTTTGCCCCTAAAATACCAATCCGATGAAAATGAAAAAGACCATACTCCTTGCCCTGCTATCGCTTTTCGCGATAAACCTTGCCCAAGCACAGATCAAGCACACTACTATGCTTGAAACGACTCGTGACACGCTCTACCCTGAAATTATCGTAGAATGGGATGGGGATACAACACATTTTTCACATCCCCGATACCCTGAAAATGGATGTGTTTGTGTAGTATGGCACTACTTTTCACTGTCAAAAACGTATTCCCAATACCTTTGGGAAGTAGATGAACACTTTCTCCCTATAGGAGGAAATCTTAATGATCCATCGATATATGCTGAATTCCACACTTCCGGTTACCTAAAGGTAACCGTCTGGGACTCTATCGGCAACTCCGGCACCGACTCCATCTGGTTCAACATCAAAGACTGGATTGAGCCTATGCCAGACTTTACCATGGAGTTAGACTCCACAAACCACGCAGTATTCAGTGGTACTGCTACAAGTGACCATCGTGCATTCTCCTATTACAGGTCTCTTGACACTCTATCATGGCCACAAGGAGGTGAACACCATGATTTAAGGCCTGGATACTGGAGTATTCGTGATAATGATGCTTGGTTTACGAGTGATTCTATCTGGAATTACAAACTCATTTTGATTGATTCCTGTGGATACTACTACGAACAAGAAATGGTCCCTGGCATGGTCATGGGCACCCAGCCCGCGCCTGGTGGCGGCTGGTACCTGACGATGAAGAGCGTGATGCAGTCGAACAAGAAAGAGTTGGAGGGCCGCGACGGGGAGGAATACGTGTATGCCTTGTACACGGTGGACCATGAGGGTGTGCGGCATCCCTTCGAGGTTGACGGTGAGCAGGTGGTGCTGCCGACCTCGACGCAGGCGTACCTGCTGCCGGGCCGGCATCCCGACGCCTATTACCAAGGTGGCATCGGAAAGCTGACAGCCGGCAAGGACGGCGGGATGGAGGTCATGTCGTACTCGAACAAGGTGGAGAACCCCTTGCCCGACCTGGACGATGTGGGCGACCTAAACGGCGACGGCACCAACGCCACTGGCCTCAAGGTGTGGCCGAACCCGACCAACGGGACCTTCACGGTGGAGGGCGAAGGCCGACTGAAGGTTTTCAACCTGCTGGGCCAGGTTGTTATCGACCGCGACATGGACGGCAAGACTACACTGACGCTGCCATCAGGTATGTATCTGGTCCGACTAGTCAATGGAACGACCAACGAGACACGGAAAGTGGTGGTGGAATAAAAAAAGAAGCCAGAATCCCTTCTGACTTCTTTCTTCTGTCTTCTGACTTCTTAAAATCAGTACTTCATCATCTCGATGAGATCGACCATTCTGTTGGAATAACCCCATTCGTTGTCGTACCACGACATGATCTTCACCATCTTGCCCATCACCATGGTGCTTTGGGCATCGAAGATGCTGCTGTGTGGGTTGTGGATGACGTCGCAGCTGACGATCGGGTCCTCAGTGTATTCGAGCACGCCTTTCATCGGGCCTTCAGCGGCTTCCTTCATGGCAGCGTTGATCTCCTCCTTGGTGGCTTCGGTCTTCAGCGTGCAGACGAGGTCAACGAGTGAACCGGTGGGCGTAGGAACGCGGACAGCGATGCCGTCGAGCTTGCCGTTAAGGTCGGGGATGACGATGCCCACTGCTTTGGCGGCGCCAGTGGTGGTCGGAATCTGTGACATGGCGGCGCTACGGGCACGGCGCAAGTCGCTGTGCGGACCGTCGAGGATCACCTGGTCGTTGGTGTAGCTGTGGATGGTGGTAATGTAACCCTGCTCGATGCCGAAGCGGTCGTTCAACACCTTGGCAACAGGAGCCAGGCAGTTGGTGGTGCAGGAGGCGTTGGAGACGCATTCGATGTCGTCGGTGAGCTCGTGGTTGTTCACGCCGACCACGATGGTGGCGTCGATAGCATCCTTCGAAGGAGCGGAGAGGATGACCTTCTTGGCGCCGTTCTTCAGGTGGTCGCCATAGCCGCCCTTGCTGCTTTCCTTGGAGCGGAACACACCGGTGGACTCAACCACCACGTCAGGGGTCTTGCCCCACTTGATGTTCAGCGGGGAACGCTCAGCCGTGACAGGGATACGCTGCCCGTTGACGATCAGCGCAGTCTCGTCATATTCCACCGTGCCGGGGAACTTGCCCTGGGTGGAGTCGTATTTCAACAGGTGGGCCAGCACCTTGGTGCTTGTCAGGTCGTTGACGCCCACGATTTCAAGATTCGGACGTTCGCAGATGATGCGGAACACGTTGCGGCCAATACGGCCGAAACCATTGATACCAACTTTAATCTTTTCCATTTTGTTATGATTGTTTGATGATTTTGTTTTGACTACAAACTGCAAAAATACGATTTCTGCTCGAAACTTCGGCTGTTTTTCCATATTTTTGCACAAACATTCTTTCAATCATGTCCGAACCCTTCAAATCCCAGGCTCTTGAAGCCAACCTGGAACAAACCAGATACAAAGACATCTTCATCCCCGACGAGCATCAGCAGTTCATCAACCTGTCAACCAAATACTTTGGCATCAACAAAAGAGCCAAGGATTGCATCACCGAATACCATCACCCCCTGTCGAACCACACCTTCGTTGTTGAAGAACTGCGTAAGATTCTCATGGACGACTTCTGGTTTTACACCCGCGACGATGTGCCTGCCGATGCCTATCTCGTCCCCCTGGAGATGATGCGGAGCCTGCTTAGGCCGGATGTCCCGAAAAAACTGAGACTTAGCATTGTCAATACGCTGTTGGAGTTTGTATCTGTGGAAGACAGAAGACAGAAGACAGGAGACAGAATCATTGATGCGGTTTTCGACATCCTCAACGAGCGCTTCGACGCTAACCGCGACTGCTACATCCTGGCTTCAAAATACGCCATCCGCTATCTCGACAAGCTGGCCTGTGATGAGCACTACGGCGCAAAGGCCCAGGGCCTGGTAAGGATGATCCTGAAAGAGACGTACCGCTATTGGCGCGACACCACCATGGTGGAAAAATGGCTTGACGACAAGGCATCACTGGTGGAACCACTTGAAGCGCAAGCCATCAGGGATTCCATCGGACAACCGTATTTCGACATGCTGAATGCCGACCTCGAGGCTGCCGACACTTGGGAGAAGCTGTCGTCCCTTCCCATCTATGACCAGATTGCCGCCCGTTTCACCAAGTCGGAAGAGGCATTCCCGCATTTCATCACGAAGTTCCATTATGTGTTCTATCTGCTGCATCTTCCCGGCATGGAAAGCCAGCGCGAACGCCTCATCTGGAACATGAACAAGATGCTCCGCGAGGCTGTTGACGAGATGGAGCAAGACCAGATCATGCCTTTCATCGATACCATCTTCGACCTGGCTCAAGAGCTGAGGAAAGACTACATGTCGGCGGTCCTCGACTTCCAGCTGACCTTGGGTTTGAAGATCATCGACATCGACCAGACGGAACAGAAGGAGATCGTCAACTACTTTGAGAAAAAGCTCATCAACTTCGGTTTCGTCACGCCAGGCAAGGTCTTCGTGGATGAAGACTGGCAACTGTCGGTCGATGAGAACCACATCAAGAACATCCGCGTGTGGCTGGAGCTCATCGAGCATTCCAAGTTCCCCATGGAGAAGCTGCTGTCTTCATTGATCGTCAACCTGAAGCTGGGCGGCATCTTCCTCAGCGACACCGACCTCTTCCAGCGCGAGATCACCAAGATCCTCAACTCGAACATCAGCCCATACTATAAAAAGGTAAAGCAGCTTACCCGCATCTTCCCAGTGTATTTCAACGAGATCGGAGCAGAAGGCGAGATCCGTAATGTCACCACCAACATGGACGAGATCTCTGGGCGCGAGGACAAGCTGGTGCACTTCCTCCGCAAGCAGGTGCATACCGAGAGCAACAATACCCTCATCGGCCTCACACTCAGCGTGTTCAAGTTCTGGAGCGACGGCATCAAAGAAAACCTCAGATCGATTCTCCCGAACAATGTGTATGACAGCATCGATGTTCACAGCCAATGGTTTACCTACGTGCATGACATCACCGTCATGATGAGCGAGACCAGCTGCCTCGATCCCGAGGACCTGCTCATGCTCTCGCGCGACGACTTCGACAAACTCATCGTCCGAGCCGTGGAGAAGCTGGGCATCGACCAAGCGATCGGCGACCGCGAGCATGCCCGTTTGATGGATATCAAGGACCTGTATGCTTTCCTCAGGGAGAAGTATTCCTTTGAGAGTGTCAATATCTTCAGCTCGTTGCGGAGCTATCCTTTCCTTGCCGACAAGGACATCGACGAATTCGAGAAAGCCTATAAAAACAAGGAGGTTGGCAAGTCGCTGAAGCTTATCTATGCTTTCATGGAGAAGCTTAAATCGGTGATTTTCAACCCCGAGGAGAGTGAAGGATGGGAGAATATCTACCACAAACGCCATATCGCCATCGGCATCCCTTCGATGTATGGCACCTACCGCGAGAACAAATTCGAGGCCATGGGCCTGACGTTCCGCTTGGAGCGCGTTGCCACCCAGTTGATGGAACAGGTGGTGCAGAGCATCAACCTGGAATATATCTCCGCCCGCACGTTGGAGGTGATCTACGACATCCTCGAATACTTCCGCGAAGGTCTTGAACTCGACGGCATCACCAACCAAGGACTCAACTCGAAGCTCAAGATGCTCAAGTACTCGTTGACTTCCCGAAGCTTCTCCTTTGACCAATACATCAACATCTTCCAGTTTATCTCCGAAGACATCAAACGCATTGTCATCAGCTACTTCCTCAAGTCGTACGAATATCCGTTGAAGGTCATCGTGCCGCAGCTCTTCGATCCCGAGGGCAAGCTCGACGAACGTGAGACCGCCGCTTTGGTCAGCCGCAAGTCCGAGGAGTTCCACCGCGACCTGCTTTCCGATGCCTTCCTGATGCAGCCTTTGGACAACTTCATCGCCCGCATCCTCAAGTCGTTGCGTGGCATGGCCGCTGACCTCGACCAGAAGCTGATTAACGACATCATGACCTACAACTCAGAGATGCTCATCAGCCCCTTCTGGGAGGCCACGCCAAAGATGGACAACCAGGTGTTTATCGGCAACAAGGCCTATCACTTGAAGAACCTCTATCTGAACGGCTTGCCTGTGCCTCCAGGTTTCGTCATCACCACCGAGACTTTCCGCCGCAACGACACCATCAATACGATTCCCGAACTGCGTTCCGAGATTCACGGTATGATCCGTCGTTTCATTGACGGGTTGGAAGGCATCACCAAGAAGCGTTTCGGCGACCCATCCAATCCTTTGCTGCTCTCGGTGCGTTCGGGTACGGCCATCTCGATGCCTGGCGCCATGGACACCCTGCTCAACGTCGGTCTGAACGACGAGATTGCCGAGGCAGTGGCTCAGGATCCCGAAAGGGCATGGGTCTTATGGGATTCCTACCGCCGTCTGATTCAGAGCTGGGGTATGGCCAAAGGCATCGAACGCGATGTGTTTGACGATGAGATCAATGCCTACAAGCAGCAGACCGGCGTGGTGATGAAAGCCGACTTCACGTCAGGACAAATGAAGGAGATCGCCATGTCTTACAAACGCATCCTGTCAGACCACGGCGTGATCTTCGAGCATGACTCGTTCAAGCAACTTATCGAGTGCGTCAACATGGTCATCGATTCGTGGAACTCAGAGCGTGCGCTGGCCTACCGCCGTCATCTCGGCATCTCCGAGAACTGGGGTACCGCTGTCATCGTCCAGCAGATGATCTTCGGCAACCGCAGCGCCGCTTCTGGCACGGGCGTGGTGTTCACCCAGAACCCCAACCGCGAACGTCCCGGCGTGCACCTCTACGGCGACTTCACCCTGCGCAGTCAGGGCGAGGACATCGTGGGTGGCCTCGTGAAGCCGTTGCCGATAGGGGAGACCCAACGCAAGGCTGCCGGCCTCGAAGGCCCTTCCATGCAGACGTTGCTGCCCGACATGTACAAGAAGATTTATAACACGGCCGTGAAGCTCACCGAAGAGCTGGGCTATAGCCCTCAGGAGATCGAGTTTACTTTCGAAAGCGATAACCCTGACGATTTCTATATCCTGCAGACCCGTGACCAAGACCTCAAGACAGTGGACAGTGGTCAGTCGGCAGTTAACAGTTCCTTTGTCTTCGAGAAGCCTGAGCAACGGCTGCAGCTTTCCGTGGGTCGAGGCATGGGTATCGGTGGAGGTGCCATGAATGGCTTGGCCGCCTTCAACGCACGGCAGATCCAGGAGCTGCGTGAGCAACATCCCGACGACAACGTCATCTTGGTCCGCCCTGACACCGTGCCTGACGACATCGGCATGATCTTCGACTGCGACGGCCTGCTTACTGCCCGCGGCGGTGCCACCTCCCATGCGGCAGTCACAGCCGTACGCCTGGGTAAGGTCTGCGTGGTCAGCTGCGACGGCCTCGACGTGGATGTGGACGATGAATTCGGCGCCATCAACGGACATCCACTCCATCAGGGCGACAAGATCGCCATCGACGGTAACCTCGGATTGGTTTATCTTGGACATCATACAACGGAATCATAAAAAACGTATCTTTGTGCAATCTTATAAACATACGATATCATGAAAAAACTCCATTTCCTGATTGTTGCTGCCTTGGCAGTCTTGATTGCTGGCTGCGCACAAAACAACAACAAACCGGCTGAACCAAACAAACCAGCTGAGCAAAGCACGCTCGCTGAAAAGTACGGTCTTTTCTACATTGAAGAAGGGGATCTCTGGCTCTATGATCTTGATACGCATTGCGCGGATCGCTATAACAACGAGACCGATAGCATCGTCCGTGCCGTGCTTGCCAAAAACAACGTGCTCTATTACAGCGTCGCCAAAGACGGCGAACTGCTGCTGCGTTGCCTCGACCTGAACGACACCAATCCCATGCCCGAACAGCTGGCCGACTGGGACGTGCCGGTAGAAGGAAGGACGGAACTGGACGGCTTCGGCGCCATGTACCTCAACCATGAGGAGACCCAAGTCGCCTTAGAACGTGATGTGAGATGGTTTGCCGGCCTGTTCTACAACCTCGCCGTCTATGACATCGCCTCGAAAACGGTCACAGTCCAAGAACTATACAAAGCCGTGATGGATGGGGATGAATTCGTCACCTTCGAGGATCAATCCGACAATAGCGACTTCGACCGCTGGGGACCTGAAAGCGTCTCCTCTGACCCGATGGGCAACCTTCTTGAAAACGTGGACAACGATATCTATTATGTTGGCGACGGTCAAAGGGTCTGCCTGACCGACCAGATTGACATGGAAAATTACGCTGACATCGGGTTGGGAAAAGAAGATTTTGATGTGGATGCCTCAGTGGATCCCACGCACAAAAGAGCGTTGATAGGATACAATGTCGGGCTGGGCGACGGTACCATAGGCTTTTACGTCTTGTCGAGCATAGATGGCAAGCAGCAGAAAGAGCTTGAGGGTTCAGACTATGAGACCAGCAATCCGACCTGGCTTCCCGACGGATCGCTGCTCTATGTAGGCTACGATGACGGAGCATGCCTCTTCCTGCTGGATCTTGATGGGAACATCCGAAAGATCGCCGAATCCGAGATCTACAGTGTGCTGCATTAAGATATTTTCGTATCTTTGCGCCCCATGAAGAACATCCGGAATTTCTGCATCATCGCCCATATCGACCACGGCAAATCGACCTTGGCCGACCGTCTTCTTGAACTCACCAAGACCGTCAGCGAGAAGGAACTCGTTGACCAGGTGCTCGACGACATGGATCTCGAGCGTGAGCGCGGCATCACCATCAAGAGCCACGCCATCCAGATGAAGTATGAGTACCAAGGTGAGGTCTATACCTTGAACCTTATAGACACCCCTGGCCACGTGGACTTCTCCTACGAGGTCTCCCGTTCCATCGCCGCTTGCGAGGGTGCCCTCCTTGTGGTGGACGCCACCCAGGGCATCCAAGCCCAGACCATCTCCAACCTTTACATGGCCCTGGAACACGACCTTGAGATCATCCCTGTGATGAACAAGATCGACATGGATAGCGCCATGGTGGATGTGGTGGAAGACCAGATCGTCGATATGTTGGGATGCGACCCCTCGGAAATCCTGCGGGTGAGTGCCCGTACCGGCGAAGGCGTCCCCGCCATCCTTGACGCCATCGTTGAGAAAATACCTGCGCCGAAAGGCGATCCCGAGGCGCCGCTGCAAGCTCTGATCTTCGACTCTGTGTTCAACTCCTATCGGGGCATCATCGCCTACTTCCGTGTCGTGAATGGCACCATGCACACCAACGACTTGGTGAAATTCTTCGCTACAGGCAAGGAGTACAATGCCGATGAAATAGGCGTGCTGCAGCTGCATCAGGTGCCCGTGAAGGAGCTTTCGGCAGGCAACGTGGGCTATATCATCTCGGGCATCAAGACCTCCAAGGAAGTCAAGGTGGGCGACACCATCACCCATGTGGAACGTCCCTGCGAGAAGCCTGTGGAAGGCTTTGAGAACGTCAAACCCATGTTGTTTGCTGGCATCTATCCGGTAGATGCCGACGACTATGAGGAGCTGCGCGCCTCTCTTGAGAAGCTGCAGCTGAACGATGCTTCACTTGTTTGGGAACCAGAGTCTTCAGCCGCTTTGGGCTTCGGATTCCGTTGCGGCTTCCTTGGGCTGCTGCACATGGAGATCGTTCAGGAACGTCTCGACCGCGAATTCGACATGGATGTGATCACTACCGTGCCCAACGTTTCGTTCAAGTGCTTCAAGACGGACGGTGAGATGATCGAGGTGCACAACCCGAGCGGCTTGCCTGAGGTAACCAAGATCGACCATATTGAGGAACCCTATATCATCGCCCAGATCATCTCCAAGAACGAGTTCACGGGTCCCATCATGACCCTCTGCATCGACCGGCGTGGTGTCCTCAAGAACCAAGTCTATCTATCTACCGATAGGGTGGAGCTGACCTTCCAGATGCCGCTGAGTGAGATTGTGTTTGACTTCTACGACAAGCTCAAGTCCATCTCCAAAGGCTATGCCTCATTCGACTACCACATCGCTGGCTATCAGGATGCCGACCTGGTGAAGCTCGACATCATGTTGAACGGCGAGTCCGTCGATGCCCTTTCCACCTTGATCCACCGTGGTCATGCCTACGACTTTGGCCGTCGCATGTGCGAGAAGCTCAAGGAGCTGATCCCAAGACACCAGTTCGACATCGCCATCCAGGCGGCTATTGGTGCCAAGATCATCGCCCGTGAGACGGTGCGTCAGGTGCGTAAGGACGTGACAGCCAAGTGTTATGGTGGTGACGTGTCACGTAAGCGCAAACTGCTTGAGAAGCAGAAGGCGGGTAAGAAGCGCATGCGCCAGATCGGTAACGTGGAAGTTCCTCAATCGGCTTTCCTTGCTGTTCTTAAACTTGATTAGGTTAACGCCGTTTCGCGTCATTGCGAGGAGGAACGACGAAGCAATCCACCGTTGACGAGTGTGGATTGCTTCGCTGCGCTCGCAATGACGTTAGCATCGTTGGTATCTTTTCCCTGGCAGCGCCATCAGGATGCCGTCAAACTCCAGGTTGAGCAGCAGGCTCGCCAGTTTGGTGGTGGGTAGCTCGGTTTTCACAATTAAGTCGTCGAGGTTGACGATGGACTGATTCTCAAAGCAGTCCATGATCTTTTTCTCCTCATCGTTGAGTTCCCTGAAAATGGAGATCTGTCTTTCTTCGCTGTGGGGCCGTTCCCAGCGCATGACGTAGCGCAGGTTGGCGACGCTTTCCATGAGATGTGCCCGGTTGGTGCGGATCAGGTAATTGCAGCCTTGGCTGTAGAGGTCCATCACCCGACCGGGATAGGCAAACACGTCGCGGCTGTAGGAGTTGGCAAGGTCGGCGGTGATCAAGGAGCCGCCTTTCAGCGCCGACTCGATGACGATGACGGCGTCTGACATGCCAGCGATGATGCGGTTCCTGCGAGGGAAGTTCTCCCTGTCGGGCTGTGTGCCGCTCATGCACTCGGTAAGCAGTCCGCCGTTGGCGAGCATCTCCGCTGCGAGTTTTTTGTTGGCAGCAGGGTAGATCTGCTGAAAGCCGTTGCCCAGCACACCCACCGTGGGGATCCCAGCCTTTACCGACGACCGATGGGCGATGGTGTCAACGCCGTAGGCGAGGCCGCTGACGACCAGCACCTGCTCATCGACGAGTTCGTTCACCAGATTGACGCAGTTCTCTTTGCCGTATTCCGTGACGTTGCGAGTGCCGACGATGGCCACAACACGGCTGGCGTTCAAGTTGGCGTTGCCCTTGTAATATAGCATCAATGGGCTGTCGTCGCATTGCAAAAGCCTTCGAGGATAGTCGGCATCTTGATAGAACAAGGGTTTGATGTCGTTTCTTTCGATGAAATCCACTTCTTGTTCCGCCCGCTTCAGGATGTCTTTGGGATTGCTAAGTGCGTCAAGGGTGACTTCGCGCATGCCGCTGATCTTTTCCAGTGCTTTGCGTTTTTCCATGAATATTGCCTCCGCGCTGCCGCAGTAGGCAACGAATTTCTTTCCGCTGATGTCGCCGATGCCGGGAATCAGGGTGATGGCGATTTGGTAAATGAGTTCGTGTTTCATGTCTTTATTTAATCTCGTCGGCTCAGGCTTTGAAAAGAACCCCTCGAAACTCAGATCTTCGTCCAATTCTTCCCAATGGATGCCGAAGCTGTCCGCTTCATAACGAAGACGTTGTTTTTGAGAGGCATTCCGCAATCTTGGATAGTCGGCGAATTGTTCGCAGGCTTCTTCCCCCTCCTTGGTCCGAATCCATATTGCGGTGTTGGTTAACCAGATTTTTTCGATGTTCATTTTGAATGAGTTTTTGTTATTTATTTAATTAATTTCTATTCAGAATAAAATTAGAATATTTTACAAATATAGATAAATTTTTTTATTATTCTTGGGTTTTTATGTTTTTTTCGTACTTTTCTCTTGAAAGAAAAGTCACAAAGAAAAAAATAGTAACTTTGCCGCCATGAAAGGCCAAGTCATCAAGTCAACGGGTAGCTGGTACATCGTCCTCGACGAGACGGGACGGCAATGGGAATGCCGACTTCGAGGTAAGATACGCCTCGATGGATTGCGTTCCACGAACCCTGTGGCCGTAGGTGACAAGGTGGATTTCGAGCAGGAGCCGGGGAAGGAAACGGGAGTCATCAAGAGGATTGAGCCTCGCAACAATGTGATTGTCCGGAAATCCGTCAACCTGAGCAAGGCATCGCATATCATTGCATCCAATGTGGATCTGGCCATCGTGGTGGCTACCATGGCGAACCCTCGGACATCCACTGGTTTCATCGACCGTTTTATGGTCACCGCCGAGGCTTATCATATTCCGACGGCCTTGATCTTCAACAAATGTGATCTCTATGACGACGATCTGATAGGAGACATGGCGGAGTTGATCGAGTACTATTCCAGTATTGGATACACTTCTTTTGGCGTTTCGGCCAAAACGGGCTTCAAGCTGGATGAGCTCAAGGCATTGATGCAAGGCAAGATCTGTCTTTTCGCCGGTCATTCCGGTGTGGGGAAGTCGGCGCTGGTCAACGCCCTGGATCCGAGCCTCAATGTTCGTATCGGTGAGATCTCTGATGTTCACAACAAAGGCAAACACACCACTACCTTTGCCGAGATGCATCACCTGTCATTCGGCGCATGGATTGTGGATACGCCTGGCATTCGTGAGTTTGCGCTCTACGACATGGAAAAAGAGACGTTGGCCCAACGCTTTCCAGAGATGCGTAACCTGATGAGTGAATGCCGTTTTGCCAACTGTACCCACATCCATGAGCCTGGCTGCGCCGTCAAAGAAGCCGTCGAACAAGGCGACATTGCCGATTGGCGCTATTCCAACTATTTGAGAATGTATAACAACGAGGATTGGAGCTATGAAAGTTGAAAACGGAGAATTGGAGACAGGGAGTTGGAAATCTTTCAGCTTTCAGCTTTCACCTTTCAGCTGTATTATCCAGCTGGAAATGGGCACTTACGACTATAGCCTAACGGAAATTGCCAGAATCGTGGAAGAGAACGATGCTAAAATCCTTGGCCTGACGGTGGACAACATCCCAGAGGATCCCGGCAGGATACTGGTGAGCATTTTGGTCAACAAGTCTGACTGTGGAGCAATCCTGCAAAGTTTTTATCGCTATAACTATAACGTAGTCAATATATTCAGCTCTCCTGACGAGAACAACGACCTTCGCGACAGGTACGCCCTTCTGATGAAATACTTGAGCGTCTAAAAATTGGAATCATGAAAATTGCATTGTTTGGAAAAGCCATCGCCCCGGAAAACGGGATCTATATGAGACAACTGATACAAAGGCTGGTCGAGCACCAGGTCGAGGTGATGGTGTATGAGCCTTTCGCTAATTATATCCCCGATGGTTTTTCGTTCCAACGCTTTTCAAAGACGGGAGAGCTGAAAGGAAACGCTGACCTGATGTTTTCCATCGGTGGTGACGGAACCATCTTGGATGCCGTGCCTTTGCTTCGCGACTCAGGGATCCCTGTGCTGGGGATCAACATGGGACGTCTGGGTTTTATCTCCAGCGTGGCACGGGACGAGATAGAGAATGCCGTGGAGCAGATCTTGCAAGGACGTTTCACTACGGAAAGCCGAACCTTGCTGGAGTTGGTGGCTCCTCAAGGGGTGTTTGATGACACAGTCAATTATGCTTTGAACGAAATCAATATCATCCGGAACCCTGAGCATTCATTGCTGGCGATCAAGGTTTTTGTCAACGATGCCTTTCTGAACACCTACTGGGGAGACGGCATCCTCATGGCCACGCCGACAGGCTCCACCGCCTATTCGTTGAGCGCAGGAGGCCCCATCCTCACACCCGACTCCCGAAATTTTGTCATCACACCCATTGCCGCGCACAATTTAACGGTACGTCCCATCGTTATTCCTGACGACAGCGTGGTCCGCATCCATGTGGAGGGACGTGAGAAGAAATTTGTGTTCAGCATGGACTCCAGGGTCCGTGCTTTGGACACCTCGGTGGAGCTGGTCGTTCGGAAGGCTGATTTCTGCATCCGCACCGTCAGAATGGAAGGGACGGATTTCTTCAGTACCATCCGCAACAAACTCTCATGGGGCAAGGACAATAGAAATTGATTTCCTGCGTTGTCACATTATTAAAAAAAAGTCTTAACTTTGCACACTTTTAACATGATGAGAAAAAGACTGCGTTTTTGGTTCGTGACAATGATGCTGGCTTTGATGAGCCAGTCCCCACTTTATGTGACTGCCCAGAATCCACAAACCATAGAGGTTGGACCGCATTTTGGTGTCACCTCCTATGTCGGTGAATTGAATACTTGGAGGAACTTGTTGGATTGGGATTGGAAGTCTTTCAACCAATTCGATTACGATCTGGGTGCTGTGGTGCGTTTCAATTACGACTCCCGTTGGTCCTTCCGTTTGGATTATTCCTATACCAGGCTGAGAGCTCGTGATGAGGTTGCCGCTTGGCGTCCTGAAGCTAAACTGAGTTTTCAGTCTAAGATGCATGATATAGGCCTGATGGCGGAGTTTAATTTCCTCAACTACTATACGGGTCGCCCCGAATCATCCATTTCGCCTTATATTTTCGCTGGAGTTTCTGGATTTATGTTCAATACCAGAGCATTTACGGGTAATCAAACGATAGATACATGTCGGCTCTTGACCCGGGGTACAGATTATGTCATGCAAAAGAAGGGCGGCTCTTTCGTTACTGAGCCTGCAACCAAGAATAAATATGGTCTTTCCATTCCATTCGGTGTAGGCTGTAAATTGTCGCTTTCCAAGCATCTGGCCGCAACAATTGAATGGAGAATGCACTATGCACTCACGGATTACCTGGATGATGTCAGCGGGGTTTATGCTCCCAATGCCAAACATTCCATGTTGGTTGCCAAGCCTGCAACAGACAATCAAGGCAACAATGCTTATGTTCCCGCGCCGTTCCCCTTGTCTGAGATTTTTCCCAATGGTATTCCCCTTTACGATTTTGAGGAGTTTGTTGGCGATCCATCACACCTTCCTCAGGACAAGATCCTCGTGTATGACTTCTCCGATCCATCTGGCCTGTTTGATGAAAAACAGCAAAGAGGAAACCATGCCAATAACGATTGGTTTGGGATGATTAACCTATCCTTTACCTGGAAGTTTGTGATTCCAGGCAACTCCGCCTGTAAAATGAATATTGAATAGTCATGTCGCTGAAAGAACAAATCGATATAGAACGTTTGCCCAAGCATATAGCTGTTATTATGGATGGTAATGGCCGATGGGCTAAGGAACGTGGCAAACCGCGTATCTTTGGACATCAAAGTGCGATTAAATCGGTGCGTGAAATCAATGAGGCCTGTGCTGAGTTGGGCGTCTCGTACCTCACGTTATATGCTTTTTCAACAGAAAATTGGAATCGTCCTACCGATGAAGTTAAAGGCTTGATGACACTTCTTGGTCAAACCATGCGTAATGAGGCATCAACTTTGATCAAAAACAGCATTCGTCTCCAAGTGACTGGTGATGTTGAAAAGATGCCTGTGGAAACCGTGAAGCTGATCAACGAAACCATTGAAAGGACGAAAGGAGGTTCGCGGATGGTGCTTAACTTAGCCTTGAGCTATTCGGGAAGATGGGAAATCACGGAAGCTGCACGTAAGATCGCCCAAGAAGCAAAGGCGGGCACTTTGGATCCGGAAACCATTACAGAAGATTCAATCGCAGCACACCTTGCCACGGCAGGGATGCCTGATCCGGAATTGCTCATCCGCACCAGTGGTGAACTGCGTATCAGCAACTTCCTGCTTTGGCAGTTGGCATATTCGGAACTCTATTTTACCAACAAGTATTGGCCGGATTTCAGGAAAGAAGACCTGTATGAGGCCATTGTTAATTATCAACATCGCGAACGCCGCTTTGGCAAGACAAGCGAACAAATCACCAAATGATGCATTGCATGAAAAGAAATATACTGTTTAGACCGCTTTTATTACTGATTGGCTTTATTGTCCTTGCATTAACCAGCGACCCTGTTTATGCTCAGATCAGGATTGGTGACGATATGTCGGACATAGACTATGCAAATCCTTCCAAATATGAAATTGGCGGTATTACCGTAGAAGGCACGCAATTTGTTGACGCCAATGTGCTCGCCATGCTTTCGGGCTTGAGGGTGGGCAATGAGATAACGGTTCCTAGCGATGATATCGGCACCGCCATCCGAAAGATCTGGGATCAAGGCATGTTCGAGGATGTGGCTATCAATGCCACTAATATTGTTGGGAATAAGATTTTCCTTCAAATAGTTGTTCAGGAACGTCCCCGTGTTTCCAAGTTCTCTTTCAATGGCATCAAGAAATCTGAAGCCGATGACATTCGTAATAAAATCAATCTTTCAAGGGGTGACATTGCCACTAACCACCTCGAGACCAAGACCCGTAGGATTATTGAAGATTTTTATGCCGACAAAGGTTACAATAATGCTGAGGTGACCATCACTCAGGTTCCTGACACGACTAGGGAACACTATGTGGATCTTGTAATTGACGTAAAGAAGGGAGAAAAAGTGAAGATCGGGAAAATCAATATCATCGGTAACGAAAGCCTCTCGGATGCCCAGATCCTTTCTGCTATGAAAGAGACCAAACAACGTGGTGTCTTCAATCCCCTTGAACCGCTGGGTCCCATGGTGGTCAACGCCGTGGCCGATGTCCTTACCCTGAAGCCTCTTCGCGCCATCACTGAAGTGGAGGAGTATTTCTATGAGAACTACAGGCCTCGTATCTTCAAGAGCTCCAAGTTCATGGAATCGAACTATCAGGATGACAAGTTGAACATCATCAAGAAATACAACGCCAAAGGTTATCGCGATGCTATCATCGTGAGGGACTCTGTATATGCCATGGATGACAAGAATATTGGCATCGACATTGAGATCGATGAGGGCAACTTGTACCATTACCGCAATATCAATTGGACTGGTAATACGAAATATACCGCCGAGACGTTGAATGAAGTCCTCGGTATCAAACCAGGCGATGTCTATAATAAGGATTTGTTGAATGCCAACTTGACCTATAGTGAGACTTCACTGGATATCTCTTCGCTTTATATGGATGACGGTTACCTCTTCTTCCGAGTGGATCCTGTGGAGGTTCAGGTGGAAAACGACTCCATTGACCTGGAAATCCGACTTCAGGAAGGAAAACAAGCCCGTATCAACAATGTGACTTTGAAGGGCAATACAAAGACGAATGACTTCGTGGTGATCCGTGAGATGTACTCGCGCCCTGGACAGCTCTTCAGCCGTAGCGACGTCACCCGTACCGTCAGGGAACTTGCCACTTTGGGTTTCTTTAACCAAGAGACCATCAACCCTGATGTAAAGGCCAATTACAATGACAATACCGTGGACATTGAATACCAAGTGGAGGAGGCGAGTGCCGACCAAGTGTCGTTCTCGGCAGGCTGGGGATGGAACATGCTGATCCTCCAGGCAGGCCTCTCGTTCAACAACTTCTCCATGAGGAATATCTTCAATAAAGATGCTTGGAAACCGATCCCAGGCGGCGACGGACAGAAACTGTCACTGAATATCTCCACGTACGGCACTCGTTCCATCTATTATTCGCTGTCATTCACTGAACCTTGGTTGGGTGGTCGCAAGCCGAACTCTTTGACGGCCTCTATCTATCAGTCGTTCTATTCCAATTCCAATTATTATAAGAGAGATGACGAAAACTTCGGCTACTTCCGTATGACAGGTGCTACTGTAGGTTTGGGAAGCCGTCTGACATGGCCCGACGACTATTTCACCATCTATCATGGCCTCTCGCTGATGCAATACCGTTTGAAGAATTATGCCAACATCCTCAACTTTGGTTCTGGAAACGGATACTTCAACTTGATCAGCTACAATTTGAATATCGGACGTAATTCTGTCAGCCAGCCGTTATATCCGAGAAGCGGTTCCGAAGTCCAGCTCTCGCTGGAAATCACCCCACCGGTTTCGCTGTTTACCAACAAAGACTACTCAACACTTTCCGAGGATGAGAAATACAAATGGATTGAAATGCACAAGTGGAAGTTCAAGGCAGCCTGGTACTCTGAGCTGTATGACAAGCTGGTGCTGATGACCCGTGTGCGCTTTGGCTATCTTGGGTTCTACAATGACGACATCGGTCCTACGCCGTTCCACCGCTTCTATCTGGGCGGCGATGGTATCCCGACAGGTTACATGTTCGACAGTAAGGAGGTCATTGGTATGCGTGGTTACCAGAACGAATCACTCACTCCTAAAAATACAGGTAGTTTGACAGGTGGTAACATCTTTACGAAATATACCTTGGAACTGCGTTATCCCTTGTCACTGAATCCATCTGCCACCATTTATGCTATGGGTTTTGTCGAGGCAGGTAACTGTTGGATCGGCTTTGAGAACTTCAATCCGTTCAAGGTGTATCGTTCCGCTGGTATCGGTGCCCGTATCTATCTCCCGATGTTTGGACTCCTCGGTCTTGACTGGGGTTACGGCTTCGACAAGGTGCCAGGTTCCAACGAAGCTAGCGGTAGCCAGTTCCACTTCTCTATCGGAGGCTCGATCGACTGATGAAGGAAATCGGCATGGTTATTGATTAAATAGAATTTTTAGACAACGAATAAATAAGAATAAAAATGAAAGCATTAAAATCATTGTTTTTGACAGCAGCTATTATTTGCTGCAGTGCCTTTAGTGCCAGCGCACAGATCGGTGGACAGAAGTTTGCATACGTGGATTCTGATTATATCTTGAGTAACATTCCGGAATACGGTGACGCTCAGGCTGAGCTTGAAGCGCTTTCCACCAAATGGAATAATGAAGTGAAAGCCATCTATGACAAAGTGTCTGATATGTATAAGAAATATCAGACCGAGATGGTGTTGCTGTCAGAAGACCAGAAACATGCCCGCGAACAGGAAATCATCAACAAGGAACAGGAAGCCAAGAATCTTCAGATGCAGTATTTCGGCTCCGATGGTCAGCTCTATCAGAAACGTACCGAGTTGGTTCAGCCTATTCAGGAGAAGATCTACACAGCATTGACCGAACTCTCACAGACCAAGGGCTATACCTTCGTGTTTGACTTGGCATCAGGCACTTCCGTCCTCTATGCCTCTGAACGTGCCGACATCAGCGACGATGTTCTCGATCAGCTGAGCAACGTCATGCAGACCGTCCGCAGGGAAGACCGTAAGCGCGCCAATGCTGCCGCTGGTAAAACCACTACAAACGCTTCAAGTTCAAAAACATCATCTGTAAAGCCCGGAAAAAGCAAGAAATGATTCCACATATCGGGATAATTGCTATCTTTGCGCCCTCAAAACAAGTGAATAATTAAATCATTAAAAATCCATACAATGAACAAAATCATCAAAGTATTCTTCCTGTTTGTCATCTTCTTCGGAATGAACGGATTTGTCAGCGCACAAACAGCCAAGATCGCACACGTGAACACCACTGAGGTTATGAATGCCATGCCCGAGAAGGCCAAGGCCGAGAAGAACCTCGAGAACTATTACAATGAGCTTCAAGAGCAGCTCAAGGTCATGTACACAGAGTACCAGAACAAACTGCAGGATTACCAGTCCAACGTCGAAACGATGTCGAACCTGGTGAAGCAGTCAAAGGAAAAGGAACTGGTTGACCTTGAAAGCCGCATCACTGCTTTCCAAGCCAACGCCGAGAATGAGTTCGATGCCAAGCGTGCTGATTTGCTCAAGCCGCTGTTGGATAAGATTCAGAATGCCATCAACACCGTTGGTAAGGAAAAGGGTTACACCTATATCCTTGACATCGCCACTGGCGCAGCAGTCTATATCGGCACGGACGCCGTTGACTGCACCAAAGATGTCAAAGCCAAGTTGGGAATCAAGTGATTGATGCTTTATTCATGAAAAAAGCCGCGCTTTATAGCGCGGCTTTTTTTATTTGATGTTCTCCCGTTTCACTTTGGCAAAACGAAGCAATTTAAGGATGCCCAGCTGTTTGTGGTCGTCTTTCTTGGCCAGATTCAGGTATAGCCCCAGCTTCTTGATGATGGGGATCTTGAAGGTCTCCACAAACTCAATCAGGGTGCCGTCGGGGTCTTCCACGTAGGTGAAGTGGCCGTTGGCATCGCCCATGCCGAAGTCGGCGCCGCTATCGCATACAAAGGGATGCCCCATGGCTTCGGCCTGCTCCTTGACGGCGTCCATGTGGCGCACGTCGAAGCAGAGATGGATGTAGCCGGGGTCGCCCCAATAGCGGCCTTCGTATAGCTTCTTTCCTGGCGCATCGACACTTTGGATGAGCTCGAGATGTGAAGTGCCCATGATGCCGCTCAAGGGTCCTTCGATGGGCTTGGAACGCTCCAAGATGACGCGACGCAAGGTGCCCTTGCCGCCCTCGATGGCTTCGAGGTCCTCAAAGACGCCCGTTTGGTCGAAGACCACCTTGTCGTATTCCAGCAACTTCGTGTAGAAAGGAAGGGAGCGGTCGATGTCGCTGACACCGATGACGGCACCGTTGGCCCCACCTGTCAGTTTCTTTTCATCGATGAAGACGTAATCGTCTTGCTCCAACTGGAAGAGGTTGCCGTAAGGGTCTTTCATGAAAAACTCCTTTTGTCCGGCAGGTGATGTCATGACAGGGCTGATAACATCTAGGCCTTTATTAATAAAGGTGTTATAAGCCGTTTCGACGTCAGGGCATTTTACCTTGGCGATAAGGATGCCCAAGTCGCCTAATTTGACGGGCTCTTTCAGGTAATTAAGTTCACGTCCTTTCGGTTGCCAGATCTCGAAGCCCCCGCCACCACGTATGTTGAGCGCGATGCCAGACCGGCGGGGTTGTGGCTTGCCTCCTGTGTAAGGCAGCATGCGCTCCGCAACGCCTTCATCATCTACGATCTTGATTTCAAAACCGAAGTTGTCATAATACCATTTCCAGGCCTCCACGAAGTCGTTGACTCCGATGCCCACTTGCTGTATGCCGCAAATAACTTTCTCTTTCATATTCTTACTTCTTACTTCTTACTTCTGTCTTCTAAGTAGCCGATATCCTCCTAGATAATTTATAGTATAACGGCAGACACCATTTGTGGATGTGAGCCATCAGGAGCTCTGTCTTACCGATGAGTTTGCGGTGTTTCTGCCGTTTGATGGCCCGCACGGCGATGGCGCCGCATTTATCGACGTCGAGTCCATTGGCTTGACCGGCATCCATCTTGGCATGGGCCGTGCCGTCACCCATCAAAGCGCTTTTGCTGATTTGGGTGTTGATGCGTCCCGGGATCAGGAAAGTGACGTTGATGTTGGGATATTCCAGCTCCAGTGACTCGTAAAAACCGAACAGGGCGTGTTTGGCGGCGCAGTAGGCACTTCTCAGTGGGAATCCGAACAATCCGGATAGGGAGGTGGTCACGGAAAACTGCACATGTTCCGCTGCCTTGATCATGTCGCCGAATTTCTTTACGAGATACACCCCACTCAGGAAGTCGATCTTCAGGATCTTCTCATCGACACTGAAGTCGGTGTCCAAGGCTTTCTCGCGTTGCGAGATGCCGGCGTTCAGCACGAAGAGGTCGATGCCGACGCCAATATCCATCACGTAGTCATGAAACTCATCGATGGAAGTATAATCGTCAAGTCGGGTTTCCGTTGCCCAGGCCTTCACCCCCAGCGCCTCACATTCCTCTTTTACCTTGTTCAAATCGTCAAGGCCTAAGCCAGTGAGAATCAGGTTGCAGCCTTCTTTTGCCAGATGCAAGGAAATGGATCGGCCGATGCCAGTCCCACCTCCCGTCACGATGGCGTATTTGCCTTTCAAATCCAACATAATTCAATCTTTTTTGCAAAAGTAATAAAAGTAAATATTAGGATAATCAATATATTTACTAATTTTGTGCACACAAAACAGAAAGAGGTCCATTTTCTTCCGACTTCTTTCTTCTAACTTCTAAATTCTAAACAAGATGGATATTTTTGAAAGAATAGCGAAAGACTCCGGTGGCCCGATTGGTCAGTACCGTGAGCGCGCTGACGGTTATTTTGCATTCCCTCGCCTGGAAGGCGAATTGGGTCCCCGCATGGTGTTTAACGGCAAGGAAGTGCTTTGCTGGAGCTTGAACAATTATCTTGGCTTGGCCAACCATCCGGCCATCCGCAAGGCCGATGCCGAAGGCGCAGCCCGTTGGGGTTTGGCTGCTCCTATGGGTGCCCGTATGATGTCGGGACAAACCCGTATGCACGAGCATTTTGAGAAAGAGCTGGCTGATTTCGAGAAGAAAGAAGCTGCCTACCTTTTCAACTTCGGCTATCAAGGCATCGTCTCCACTATCGACACCCTGACCAGCCCCCACGATGTGATCGTTTATGACAACGAGGCCCATGCCTGCTTGCTGGACGGCATACGTCTGCATCTCGGCAACAAATACAAATACCGTCACAACGACATGGCTAGTTTGGAGCAGAAGCTTCAGGTGGCTACTGATGTGGTGAAAGAAACCGGTGGCGGCATCCTTGTCATCACGGAAGGCGTGTATGGCATGACTGGTGCCTTGGGTGATCTGGCTGGCATCGTGAAGCTGAAACAGAAATACAACTTCCGCATCCTCATCGACGACGCTCATGGCTTCGGCGTGATGGGACCCACGGGTCGTGGCACTTCTGAGCACTTCGGCGTGATGGACGAGGTGGATATCTATATCGGCGCTTACGCCAAGGCCATGGCCATCATCGGTGGCTTCGTGGCAGGCCCGAAACATGTCGTCGAATACCTGCGCTACAACATGCGTTCGCAGATGTACGCCAAGAGTCTCCCGCTTGCCATCGTGGAAGGCTGTGAGAAACGTCTCGAGATCATCCGCGGTGAGGAAGGCGACCGTCTTCGTGCCCAACTCTGGAAAGTGACTCGTGCCTTGCAGGACGGCTTCCGTAACATGGGATTCGACATCGGCCCTGCAGAGGCCTGCGTCACTCCCGTGCATGTGAAGGGCGATGTGGTGCAAGCCACCAATATCGCCATGGATCTGCGTGAAAACTATCGCATCTTCTGTTCAGTGGTCACGTATCCCGTCATCCCCAAGGGCATGATCATCTTCCGCATCATTCCAACCGCCGCCCATAGCATGGAGGATGTCAATTACACTCTTAACGCCTTCAAGGAAGTCAAGGAAAAACTTGACAAAGGCGTTTATGACGGAACTGAAGTGCCCAATATGGCAATTCCGTAACCAGTTTTTTGGTTTTTTATCATAAAATCCCTATTTTTGCATTATCCAAACATTAGGATAATCTAAAATAGGGATTTTATTATGATGCTCATCAAACAAGTTGGCGTAATGGTCAACATCCTCAACTGCAAGTTGAAAAAACACATCGCATCGGTGTTCAAATCCGAGGGAATCAATCTCACTGCCGAACAATTTCTGGTGATGGACACGCTCTGGAACCAAGGAGAGATGACGCAACAGAGCATTGCCTACATCATCCAGAAAGACAAGAATTCCGTGACTCAGTTTATCGACAATTTGGAGAAAAAAGGCTTGGTAAACCGCGTGGTGGACTCATCGGACCGCAGGGTCAACAACATTAGGCTTTCCAAGGCGGGCATGGCGATGAAGGACAATACCAAGAATGTTGCCATTGATATCCTTAATGACATTGTTGAAGGCATTTCAGAAGAAGACCTGAAGACTTTTGTCAAAGTGCTGAATAAGGCTTGCGATAATATCGAGAAACTGAAAGAATGATTTATTTTTTGTATTTTTACAAGTTTTTAAATGTATAAAATGAAAAGAATAGTATTTGTGTTTTTGGTGCTTGTCATGGCGCTGGGCGTCTACACCTCCTGCAACAGTCATGAGGGTGAAGGCGGCACGGGGACAATCCGTGGCTATGTCAAGTTGGTCCACCATCCTGATGATGACTATCAGTTGATTGCCGACACCATTGATGCGGCAAAAACCGATGTCTTTATTGTGTATGGTGACGAGGAATTCCATGGGGATGACGTCGAGACGAACCCTGATGGTTTGTATCAGTTTGAGTACTTGACCCCAGGAGAATACACGGTTTTCGCCTATTCGACCTTGGCAACGGGAGAGCGAGTGGCTGTCGTCGAAAAAGTGAAGCTTGAACGCGGCCAAGTGGTACAAGTGCCTACCATCTACATCCACGACGGAAAGGCATACGGCACATCCATCGTCAAAGGGAAAGTCTGGGGCGTGTATTTCCATAATTCAGAATACCGTGGCGAAGGATGGGCCTACGAGCACAGGGTTTATCTGCGCAAGCTTAACGAGGCCTATCATTTGGATGACGTGCGCGTAGGACTCAATGGTGTGTTTGCCTTCCAAAAAGTGCTTCCTGGGGCTTACGAAGTGATCACTTACACCCAAGATGCCAATGAAGTGCCGTCGCCAGTGATTGATACTGTAACCGTGGGCGCTGATGAAGTGCTGGAAATGGTTCCTGATACCACGTTTACGGTGAGGATACAAGTTTAGTTTAAAGTTTATAGTTTAAAGTTTATAGTTGCCCCGTTAGGGGCTAAAGCTTGGTAGAATAATGAAAAGATTTTTGATTTTAGCATTCATGGGATTGATGGCGTTGCCGTTGTTCTCCCAGTCTGTTTCTGATGCCACCATACACAAACGTGAGAACCGACGTGGTATGGTTTTGAAGGAATGGAATACCGCTGTGGGGGCTAGGATGCCCTTCCTCGACCATGTCACCACGTATGATTCTTTGGGTCGTAAGATCGAGGAGATTGAATATGCCAGCTATGGGCAGAAATCACGGGTAGTCAGCGAATATCCTGCCAACAGCGATGTCACAGCCAAGGTGGTCCGTGAAATCGAATACAACGACCGCGACAAAGTAGTGCGTATCCGTAAGTTTGAGTACAACGAAGACGGCTCCAAGAAACGGCAGCTGAACTACTATCCCAATGGGAAACTGGAGTCGGTCAAGGTGTATGAATACATCTCCAAATGAACCCTGAGATACTTGACATAGTGAACTCGATGAAGCCCATCTCATTGGATGAGATGAAGGATGTGCGTCTCATGAACCGTGTTGACACGAAGTATCTGGTGACCTCGAACCAACTGGTGTCCATCCTTCATGGCGTTCGTGACTATTACTATGCTCAGGAAGTGGAAGGGAATCGTTTTTCGCCTTATCGTACCGTCTATTTTGACACGCCGGACCTTACGATGTATATCATCCATCACGACAGGCATCTGGTTCGCGACAAGGTAAGGGTCCGTACCTACGTCGATTCCAACTTGACCTTTTGTGAGGTCAAGCATAAGACCAATAAGGGACGTACAAAGAAGAGTCGTCTTCAGATTCAGCCCGAAACCAACATCGTGGAGGATCCCGAGACGGTGGCTTTTCTCAAGGAATATCAGCCATATCCGCTGGACAGCCTTGGTCCACAGCTGGAGACAGCTTTCGACAGGATTACATTGGTCAACCATGAGAAGACAGAACGCCTGACCATTGACTGCAACTTGAAATTTCGCAATTTCGCAGTCGGCACCACGGCATCCTTTGATGAGCTGGTAGTGATGGAGCTAAAGCAGGATGGCCGTGCCCGTTCCTTGCTGAAACAGGTGCTCTTCGACCTGCGTATCAAACCCTATAAAATCAGTAAATATTGTATTGGAACGGCCATGACTCGGCCTGAAGTCAAGCAGAACCGTTTCAAGAAGAAAATCAGAAGAATCAACAAATTGAAATCAAATAATACTTAACGATATGTTGTTATTGCAAGCTGCTCCAAGTTTTGATCCGGATATTGCCCGCGAGTTTGGCAACGGTGTCGGTGCCGCCGACATCAATTTTCTGGGCGTCCCATTGTTTGACTCCATGAGTCTCTGGACCCTGCTGTTTCGCTTCGTCTTGAACTTCCTGGTGTGCTGGATCATCATCCGGTTTTTCTATTACAAGAAATCACAACGCCGTGACTATTACTTTACCTTCATGATGTTTGCCGTTGTCATCTTCTTGATCATCACCTTGATGGATAACATGAAGATGAACGTGGCGTACGCCCTCGGCCTTTTCGCCATCTTCGGAATGATACGATACCGAACGGAGACCTTGCGTATCCGCGAGATGACCTATTTGTTTGTTGTCATGGGCATTTCCATCATCAACGGGCAGGCCTTGACCACCAGTCTGATAGAGTTGCTTATCACCAACCTGCTGGTTATTTTGGCCATCTGGGCCTTTGAGGGCAACAAACATGCGAAACGCATGGCTGAGAAAGTGATCCTCTACGATAAGATTGATTTGGTAAAGGCAGGTAGGGAAGAGGAACTGAAAGCCGATCTCGAGGAACGAACGGGCATCAAGATCGAGAAGATGGAAGTTGGTCACATCGACTATTTGCGCGATGCAGCTTTCATCAAGATATGGTACAAGCCAGCTCCAGGTGAAGCCAACACCATTGGAACCTATACCAAACTTAAGGAATTCAACGTCTGATGTCGTTCAAGCTCCACATAGCATTGGTTGGTTTGTTGCTGCTTGCGGCCTGGCCTTCTTTTGCACAGAGTGAAAGAGAAACCGATCTCGGTGTCATCCTCAGTGCGAAGTACGATGCCCCGCTGTTCGGCGACCTTGCCATCGGCGTGGAGGAAGAGCTTCGATTCGATCATGGGTGTGCCCAGTTCGACCGTTGGCTGAACTCCGTGGAGCTGGAATATCCATTCCTTCACAAGCGGATGCATGTAGGCTTGACTGGCGGTGCCATCAGGCGCTATAACGACAAGGGCTATTATGAGAATCGTGGCCGTGTCGGCTTGGATATCAACTATGCCGAGACTTATCAGCGTTACAAATTCTCATACAGAAGCCGATTGATGGCGACTTTCCGGGATGAAAGCGTGGGTGATTATCGCGTCAACCCCAAGCTGTATTGGCGAAACCGTTTCCAAGTTGCCTATCAGATGCCTAATAGCCGGTTTAAATACACGCTTTCCACGGAGCTGCACTGGCTGCTTAATGATCCCAAAGCCAGCGTGATTGATAATATCAGAACCGTTTTTACCGTAGATTATAGGTTGTCGAGGCATCAATATCTTGAGTTTTCGGCCCGCATGGATAACGACATCCAAGTTAAAAAACCCGTGGACCGCTTCTATTTCGGCTTCACTTATCATCTAAAATATTAAATCTTTGAATCTTTAAATCTTAAAATATGGAACTGTTCAAAAAAGGAGACAAAATAGGTAAATACACCGTCAACTCATTCATCAAGAAAGGCGCTGTTGCGGAGTCCTACACTGTGTATGGCGGTGACGACATGCTGTACTTCTGCAAGGTGTTTGACATCAGCGATATGGCAGCATCGCAGCTTTTTGAAGGCAAAGAGGTGTTTGAGATTGTCTTTTGCCGCGAGCTGAATGCCGAGAAAAACGATAATATCATCCGTTATGTGGACAATGGAGGTTTCCGTAAAGGGAACAAGGACTATCATTTTCTTGTGACGGAGTTTTATCAGGGTGAGTTGCTGAACCAGTCGGTTGAGAAGGATGGCGTTTTCGATGTAGAGGATGCCATGCAGATCACCCTCTGTGTCCTGAATGGCTTGCGTCACATGCATTCCAAAGCCTTGCTGCACAACGACATCACGCCATCCAACATCATGCTGAAGGAGATGGACGATGGCATGATGCTTCCGACAATCATCGATCTCGGGCATGTCTCTTACATGGTGTTGGGCCGCCCTAACTTCTTCTTGGGTGATTTGGCGCCGTTCTTCCGCGCTCCGGAGACTTTCAGAGGCATCTTTACGCCGAAATCCGACGTGTTCTCGGTAGGCGCGCTGCTCTATTACTTGCTCTTTGGCAAGGCGCCATGGGAAGTTGACCTCGCTGAATGCGGCGACGATATCAACTTGATCAAGGCTAAAGTCAAGGAAGCCCGCAAAGAGAAGCTGGTGCTGGATACCGAAGAGGTACATATTCCCGATTTCCTGAAGAAGATCCTGAAAAAGGCGCTTTCTTCAAAGGCGGTGTCGCGTTTCGCTTCGGCGGATGACTTTTTCAACACTTTGATCGACAGGTTGGTGCCTGAGGATATTTCGAACATAGATGATCTGTCAATGGATGAAGCCGCAGGGAAGGAGGGACAGCCAGAAGAAGGCCATGCCGAGAAACAACAGATTATGTTCAAGAAAGGTTCAGGGAACGGCTTCGACCAAGTGGCTGGCCGTGATGAACTCAAGGAACAGCTTCGCAAAGAGGTGATCTTTGCCCTGCAGAACCCTGAGAAAGCCAAGCAATACCTGCTGCCTCCTGTAAACGGCATCCTTCTGTATGGCCCTCCAGGATGTGGCAAGAGTTTAGTGACGGAGTGCTTTGCCGAGGAATTGGGATTCAATTACACCATTTTGAAGGCTTCGCAGTTTGGCAACATTTACCAACCCGGTGTGCTCGACAACCTTCAGCGTATCTTTGATGCGGCGTCCTTGAAAGCGCCTTTCGTAATCTGTTTGGATGAGATCGAATATCTGATCCCCAACCCTGGCACCGACAACGTTACCAAAGAGAGCGTGGCGATGCTGAGCATGATGAATGGCTGTGCTGCCAAAGGCATCCTTTTGGTGGCAACTTCCAACCAGCCGGAGCAGGTGGATCCTTTCCTAATGCGTCCTGGTTGTATCGACCGCGTGTTCTTCGTGCCGCAGCCCGATTTGGAGGCCAGGAAAGACATTTTCAAGAAACACCTGAGCAACAGGCCGTGTGAAGAGATCGACTTTGAAGAGCTGGCCAAGTTGTCGGAAGACTTTGTGGCTGGCGACATCACCGAGACGGTGAATGAAGCCGCCATGACGGCTGCCTATATGGATGTCCCGATCTCACAAAAGATATTGGTGGATGTCTTGAAATACAAGAACCCAACCTATTCGACAAAGACTAAAATAGGATTCAACAAATGACGTCAAAAAAAGACACGGCAAAGAGCTTGATGCTCGCCTATCTTAAGGATCACGGGGTGGAGGCGAGGCGGACCAAAGTAGGAATCAACTTTGAGTGCGACGGATGGAACTTCCTGCTTTGGCATGATGCCGACGATCCTATGTTTTTCCGTCTTACCTTGCCAGGCATCTTTGATGTCACCGATGAGAGTTATGCTCAAGCCCTCATGGCTTGCAACACAATCAATTGGCGATACAAGGTGGTGAAGGCATCTTTATATGAGTATGAGGATGACGGAAAGAGGAGAGCATCGGTTTGGGTATGTTATGAGCAGATGCTTGATGACCATTCTTTTGGCGCAAGCGATTTGGTCGGGAATGCGATTTCCGCCTTGGTGGAAGCGGCGGAACAGTTCCAATTAGAATTAAGATAATTAAACATGAATAAGACAATGTTGTTGCTGTTGGTATTGGCGAGCTCTGTCGCCAACGCACAGTATAAGCCCGCGGGTGACAAGATCAAGACCCAGTGGGCAGATCAGGTGAGCCCCGACAAGGTGCTTCCCGAGTATCCTCGTCCATTGATGACCCGTGAACACTGGGCAAACCTGAATGGATTATGGAACTATGCCATCACCTCGAAGGATGGAAAACAGCCAGTGACGTTCGATGGGGAGATCTTGGTGCCTTTCTGCATCGAGTCGTCGCTGTCGGGCGTGCAGAAGGAAGTGGGTGCAGACAAAGCTTTGTGGTACCAGCGCGACTTCATGGTGCCTAAGGCATGGAAGGGCCAACGAGTGTTATTGCATTTTGGTGCCGTCGATTGGATGGCCGATGTCTGGGTCAACGGCATCAAGGTCGGTAGCCATACGGGTGGCTATACGCCTTTTTCCTTCGATATCACGCAGGCTCTAAACGGCAAGACCAATGAGCTTGTCGTTCGGGTCTGGGATCCGACGGACGATTCCTACATCCCTCATGGCAAGCAGGTTAACAATCCAAGAGGCATCTTCTATACTGCTGTTACGGGAATCTGGCAAACTGTATGGATGGAACCTGTCCCCGATAGCTATATTGCCTCGCTTCATACCGTTCCGAACCTAGATAAGGCTACGGTGACTGTAACGCCTGAGTTTAAGGGGCTGACCTCCGACGACCTTTATCAAGTGGAGGTGCTGTTTGAGGGTGAGAGAGTGGCTTCGGGGAAGGCGCTGGGCGGACAACCTGTGGAAGTGAACATGCCCCAAGGTTTTCGTACTTGGACTCCGGATCGTCCAAACCTTTATGACTTGAAAGTCACTGTTTTCAGAAAAGGTAAGATCGTGGACGAAGTCGGCAGCTATTTCGCCATGCGTTGCTTCGGCACAAAGCGTGATGAGAGTGGCATTGTCAGATTGACATTGAATGGCAAGCCGATCTTCCATTTTGGTCCCTTAGATCAAGGCTGGTGGCCCGATGGGCTTTATACTGCCCCTACTGACGAAGCCTTGGCGTATGACATCCAAAAGACCAAAGAGCTGGGCTTCAACATGATCCGTAAACATGTGAAGGTGGAACCGGCACGTTGGTATTACCATTGCGACCGTCTCGGAATGATCGTTTGGCAAGATATGCCTTCGGGAGGTAAGGGCCCGGGATGGCAGACCACCCAATATTTTCAGGGACCGGAGAGTGTCCGTTCGTTGGAGTCAGAGGAATGCTACAAAAAGGAGTGGAGGGAGATTATTGAAAGCTTGATATCCCAGCCTTGCATTGGCGTTTGGGTGCCTTTTAACGAGTCGTGGGGACAGTTCAAGACTCCGGAAATCGTCGAGATGACTAAAAAGTTGGATCCCACCCGTTTGGTGAATCCAGCTTCTGGCGGCAATTTCTATGCTTGCGGTGATATTCTCGACTTGCATCATTATCCCGAACCCAAGATGGTGCTCTATGATCCTACCCGTGTCACGGTGCTCGGTGAATATGGCGGCATTGGTCGCAAGGTGGAAGGCCACACGTGGGTAAAGGACCAAGGTTGGGGCTATGTGGAGTTCGATTCAGAGGAGAAGGTAACCGACACATACGTGGAATACGCCAATCAGCTCTATTATATGGTGCCGCAAGGGTTCTCTGCCGCCGTTTACACGCAAACCACCGACTGTGAGACGGAGTTGAACGGTTTGATGACTTACGATCGCAAAGTGATTAAGTTAGACAAGAAACGTTTGTTGGAAATCAATCGCAAGATCAGCCATGCTTTGGCGGAATAAAAAAACGCTCCGATAATTCGGAGCGTTTTTTTATCACGTAACTTGTTAGTCGTATTATTTATACTGACCAGTGATGGTGACATCAGTGCCTTTGAATGGTTCTGAGTGGCTGTGAGTGATGTGGATCAAGTAGTTGATCTCTTCGTAAGTGGTAGCAATAACGATGTCGTAATCCTTGTCAGGAGTGTAGCAGGATACCTCTCTGAATTGATCAACGGGAGTTGCCTCGCTGAGGAGAGCTGCTAATTGAGCTTCGGTTTGAGTTTCTTCCCAGACTTTTGAATCGAGGCGATACAGGAGAGCACCTTCTAAGGGTTCGATAACAGCATAGACATCGTCTTTCAGGTTCTTGCCCCATTTCAGTCCGAATCCATCAAGACCAGTTGCGGGTTCACCGCCGTGTCTGTTCCAAGTGAAATCGTAAGGAGTGAGTTCTTCTTCCAGATCGACTTCACATTCCATGGAGATGGTCTTCTTTTCGCCGGCAGCGTCAGTCACTTCAGCAGTGATCACGAATGAGCCAATGATTTCTTTTGAATCTTCAGCAAAATAGACCACATCTTCAAAGATGAATTCTGTGCCGCTGATCAAGGTGTCGAGAAGAGGAGTAACTTCATCTTCGCTCTTGGAGGTGATGACGAGACGAGCAAGTGGTTCCAGCGTTTCAGGGTTGGAAGCAGCACGTACACCAAAATTATAGACTCCAAAGTAGTCAAGGACATCGCCATCTGCAACGTAAGTGTCGCCCTTCAAAAACTCAATGTTAGGTTCGGGGTTTTCGATGACATTCTTAGGGTCGCAGCTTGATAAGAAGGCGACGCCAATGAGGCAAACGAGTGCCAAAGCTAATTTCTTCATAGTGAAAATTTTTTGTTAGTTAATAGATTTGTTAATTGTGATTAATTCCGTTTTTTAGCAGTCTTTTTGTAAAGACTAGGCAAAAATATCAAATATTTTGCCAAAAATGAAAAAAAAAGCTTGAAAAAATGAAAAAAGCCTGTTGTTCACAGGCTCTTTTCCTTTTTTTAATGCATTTAAGATTTACTTAAATTCTTAGTCCTCGACGATGGCATCGTTCGGGCAAGCACCAGCGCAGGTGCCGCAGCCGACACATGAATCAGCGTCAATGACGTAGATGTCACCTTCAGAAATAGCGCCGACGGGGCATTCATCGATGCAGGTACCGCAAGCGATGCATTTGTCTGTGATTTTGTAAGCCATAGTAATCTAATTTTAAAGTTGGTTTCAATGTTTAAGCGTGCAAATATACTGGTTTGTTTGGTATCCGATGAATGTTTTGCTCAATTTAGAAATAGTCTAAAATACTATCTGAAAAAGATTTTGTTTTTATATTAGGTTGTACCGATTTAAAAGCGTACCTTTGCAGTCTCAAAAAAGATACCAATCTTTAAATCTTGAAACATTAAATATTTAAATCCTTTAGTTATGACAGGAAAAAGTAAAGTTGTAGCTCTTGAGCATGTCGTGATCCGCTTCGCGGGCGACTCGGGCGATGGTATGCAACTTACCGGAAATCTTTTCTCCGATTCTACGGCATTCGCCGGAAACGATTTCGCTACCTTCCCGGATTACCCAGCTGAGATCCGTCCACCACAAGGCACGGTAGCTGGTGTCTCTGGCTTCCAGGTGCACTTCGGACACAAGCCCATTCATTCCACGGGTGACCTCTGCGATGTCCTCGTGGCGATGAACCCCGCATCCATCAAGGCCAACATGCGTTGGCTACGCCCCGGCACTATCATCATCATCGATACCGACTCCATTACCGACAAGGCTCTGGAAAAGGCTGGTTACGAGGCTGATCCTACCGTTGACGGCACTCTTGCCGATTACCAAGTGGTCAAGGCTCCCATCTCGGAACTTACCAAAGAAGCCTTGAAAGACTTCGGCATGGACAACAAGACGATGCTGAAATCCAAGAACATGTTTGCCCTTGGTATTGTGTTGTACCTCTTCAACCGCGAACGCGACTCGGTTTACAAATACTTCGAGACCAAGTTCAAAGGCAAAGATCAGGTAATCCAAGCCAACCGCACCGTGCTCGACGCTGGCTACCACTATGCTGATACATGGGAGCTCTTCACCAATACTTACAAGGTGGAAGCTGCCAATCTTGAAAAAGGCAAGTACCGCAACATCACAGGTAACACTGCCGCCGCATGGGGACTCATGGCCGCCTCTGAGAAATCAGGTCGCCCGCTGTTCCTCGGCTCTTATCCTATCACCCCTGCCACTGACATTCTGGCAGAATTGACAAAATACAAGAACTTGAACGTCAAGGCTTACCAAGCTGAAGACGAAATCGCTGGCATCATGTCATCCATCGGTGCTGCCTTTACAGGTTGCCTCGCCGTCACTACGACTTCAGGTCCTGGCCTCTCGCTGAAGAGCGAAGCCATGGGTCTCGCCGTCATGACTGAGCTTCCGCTTGTCATCATCGACGTACAGCGTGGTGGTCCTTCCACCGGTCTGCCCACCAAGTTCGAGCAGAGCGACCTGCTGCAGGCCCTCTACGGTCGTAACGGTGACGCTCCTTTGATCGTCATTGCCGCCCGTGGATCAGCGCAATGCTTCTATGCCGCTTTCGAAGCTGCCCGTCTCGCCCTTGAGCACATGACTCCCGTCATCCTCCTGAGCGACGGCTCCCTCGGCAACGGCTCCGAAGTGTTCCGCATCCCCAAGATGGCTGACCTTCCCACTATCAATCCTCCTATCGCCAAAGCTGACGATCCTGACTACATGCCGTTCCGTCGTGACGAGAAATGGCTCCGCCGCGAATGGGCTATCCCGGGAACTCCTGGCCTGCGTCACCGCGTAGGTGGCCTCGAAAAGGAAGACGGTAAGGGTAACCTCTCCACCAATCCCGAGAACCACCAGCGCATGACCGAACTCCGTGAGGAGAAGGTCGCCCGCGTGGCCAACGACATCCCGCTGCAAGAGATCTACGGCGACAAGAACGCCGACCTCCTCGTCGTCAGCTGGGGTGGCACCTTCGGCGTGATCCGTACCGCTGTCGAGAACCTTATGGAACAAGGCAAGTCGATCGCTCACGCTCACTTCGACTACATCATGCCGCTGCCGCGCAACACTGAAGAAGTGCTGAAAGGTCACAAGAAGATCTTGATTTGTGAGATCAACCGCGGCCAGTTCGCCAAGTATCTCCGCATGAACTTCCCGGAATACAAGTCAGAACAATATAATAAGGTGATGGGTCTTCCGTTCACCATCAACGAACTGGAGACTAAGTTTAACGACCTCTTAAAATAATACGACCATGGAAAATCAGAATATCGAAAATCAAGCTATTCAGCTGACTAAAGAGGATTTTGCAAGTGACCAGGTAGTGAAATGGTGCCCTGGCTGTGGTGACCATGCCATCCTGAAAGCCATGCAAGACGTATTCCCCAAGATGGGCGTTAAGAAGGAAGACATCGTGGTGGTGTCCGGTATCGGATGCTCCTCGCGCTTCCCTTATTATATGAACACCTACGGCTTCCACAGCATCCACGGTCGTGCCGCAGCTTGCGCCACTGGCGTTAAGCTGGCCAACCCGCACCTCACCGTGTGGATGATCACTGGCGACGGTGACTGCACCGCCATCGGTGGTAACCACTTCATCCATGCCTGCCGCCGTAACATCGACATCAACCTGGTGTTGTTCAACAACCGTATCTACGGTATGACCAAAGGCCAGTTCTCACCCTGCACCTTCCGTGGTACCAAGACCAAGACCTCGCCTCAAGGCACTTACGAGGATCCCTTTAATCCTGGTGAACTCGCCATCGGCGCCAAGGCGACTTTCTTCGCCCGTGGTGTGGATGTCAATCCTAAAGAACTCACCGATATCTTCATGGAGTCGTACCACCACGACGGCATCGCCGTGACCGAGGTCCTGCAAAACTGCATGATCTTCTCCAACGGCGTGCATGAAAACATCACTGGCAAGGACGTCCGCGACGACATGCAGGTGAAGTGCGTGCACGGTCAACCGCTCATCTTCGGCAAGAACCGCGATAAAGGTATCCGCCTGAACGGCAACCACCTCGAAGTGGTCAAGATTGGCGAGAACGGCATCACCGAGAAGGACATCCTGGTTCACGACAAGACCACCGAGGACACTGGTATCCACATGATGCTGGCCCACATGGCACCGCCTCATTTCCCAGTCGCCATCGGCGTCATCCGCGATGTGAAAGCCCCGACCTTCAACGATAGCCTCGACGAGGTCATCGCCAACGAAAAGGCCAACTCCAAGATCCACTGCATGGATGACCTGCTGAACAGCGGCTCCACGTGGAACATCGAATAAACGTTTGACGTTTTGAACTAAAAAATCCCGCCCAATTGAGCGGGATTTTTTATTTTTGTCAACTGAACAACTGCTAACTGCCAACTGCCAACTGAATGAAAGTCCCCTTCAAACCTGGAACCCTGATCTACCCACTGCCCGCCGTGATGGTCACCTGTGGCGACTGCGAGGAAAACTATAACATCATCACCATCGGTTGGACGGGCACGATCTGCTCCGACCCGCCGATGTGCTATATCTCCGTCCGTAAGGAACGCCATTCCCATGAACTCATCATGAAAAACAAGGAGTTTGTCATCAACCTGACCACGGAGGATTTAGCTGCCGCCACCGACTGGTGCGGGGTTCGCTCTGGTCGTGATTATAACAAATTCAAACAGATGCATCTCCATGCCGAGCCGGCGCAACTTGTGAGAGCGCCCTTGATCAAGGAATCGCCTCTGAGCATTGAGTGCAAAGTGGTGGAGGTGAAGGAACTGGGTTCACACGACATGTTCATTGCCGAAGTGGTTGCCATCAATGCCGAGGATACTTTGATTGACAAGGGTACAGGCGCTTTCCAGCTGAATCACGCTCGGCCTTTGGCTTATTCCCATGGCAAGTATTATGGGTTGGGCGAGAAGATCGGTGGATTTGGCTTCTCGGTGAAGAAAAAGAAATAACATAGACTAAAAGACACATAAGATGATGAAAAGAGTGGTTTTAGTGGTTTTGTTCCTTGTCATGGGCATGGGAGTAAAGGCTCAAGCCCCGACCAATGTCAATGCTGGTCTGGAGAACGGGCATTTTGTTTTGAAATGGGATGCTGTAGAGGGAGCCGTCCATTACCAAGTGTATCATAAAGAGGCAACGATGCCTTTTCGATTAGTTGCCGATACGGAAGATACTAATATATCAGACAATGCTTACTATTGGCCATGTTTGGATAATTATTACTACGTGGTATCTTGTTTTGCGGATGGCTCGGAATATGAATCGGATACGGTGTCGCTCAGTTTACAAGCACCGGATTTTTTAGCAACGGATTGTCATGGCAATGAAATCCATCTGTATGATATTTTAGATCAGGGGCAATACGTTTTCCTTGATTTCTTCCATTATACTTGTGGTCCGTGTCGGGAACAGGCCCCCTTTGTCGTTGAATCCTATCGTTATTATGGTTGCAATCGCCATGATGTTTATTACATGGAGGTCTCTTATATTGACAATGACGAAAGATGTTTGCTGTGGTGCGAAGAATTTGGCATTGAGTATCCGACGATAAGTAAGAACGGAGGAGGTGATGAAGTGCAGCTAGCATTCCATACACAATACGATCCTTTTGTTTTGCTGATAGCTCCCGACCATTCAATTGTTTTGAATTCATGGGCTAATTCCTTTGGCTATGAAGGGATCAATAGCCTTCAATCGATTATCGATGCTTTAGAGCCTTTTGAGATCGAACAACATCAATGCGATTATAACGTCACTGATCCTTTGTCAATAGTGGATGTCTATCCCAATCCAGCCGACGGTTTCGTGAATCTTTCTTTGGAAGAATATGGTGTGGTCCGGGTTTACAATGTCATGGGGAAGCTGATGGACTCGTTTGTCGTTGATAACGGACAAACCAAGTTGGTTACAGAGCGCTACCCCAATGGTATGTTTTTTATTCAAGCTGACGGAAAGTATGTAGGTCGTTTTGTAGTTCAACATTAGTAGAATATGAAAGAGCTGAGCGGCAAATTGATTCTTGCATTGAGCGGCGGCATCGATTCGATGGTGCTAGCGGATATGCTATTGCATTCCAAAGCCGATTTTGTGTTGGCTCATTGTAACTTCCACCTGAGAGGAGAGGAGTCGGATGGCGATGAAAAATTTGTTCGAGACTATGCCGAACGGAAGGGTTTGACGCTCTATGTGAAACAGTTCGATACGCTAAACTATGCCGAGGAACATAAGCTTTCCATTGAGATGGCAGCACGTGAATTGCGCTACGCTTGGTTTGAAGAGCTCCGCCAACAATTGAATTACGATTTTATTGCCGTTGCCCATCATGCCGATGACCAACTTGAGACTTTCTTTATCAATTTGTTGCGAGGTGCTGGTATTAGAGGCTTGAAAGGGATGCAAAAGGTTAACGGTCATATCATTCGGCCCTTGCTTGATGTGCCGAGAGCGGAGATTCAGCAATATGCAGAAGAACACCATTTGGAATGGCGTGAAGATCATACCAATGCCGAGACGCTATACCTGCGCAATAAGATCCGACATGAATTGCTGCCCGTTATTGATGGCATTTCCAAAGAGGGGAGAAGCGCCATCTTGAAATCCATTAACCATCTGGCATCGGAAAATGAATTATATCGGGAATTGCTAAAAGAAAAGCTATCGCAGTTGGTGACACAAGAAGTGCCGGGTACGTCATTGCGAGGAGCGGAGCTTTGCGGAGCGACGCGGCAATCCACTGTTGTTGAGTGTGGATTGCTTCGGTCGTTCCTCCCTCGCAATGACATGGGTGAACAGCTTCTTTTCGAATGGTTGAGAGATTTTGGTTTTAATTCTGACCAAGTCCACTTTATTTATGAAGCCTTAAATAGCGGCCAACCTGGCACTAGTTTCTTTTCCCCGACTTATCGGGTGACTATCGAACGTAACGGCCTCGAATTGAACCCGATTTGTCAGCAGGATGAAACACCGCTGGAGTTGTCGTATGAGCAAATCACCAACGATTGCAGCTTTGTCATGGACACTTCCAACAGGGTGGCTCAATTGGATTACGAAAAGCTTTCTTTCCCCTTGCAGATCAGGAAATGGCAAGCCGGCGACCGGTTCCATCCCTTGGGTGTGAAAGGCTCCAAGCTCCTGAGCGATTTCTTTGTGGATCAGAAGATGACGAACCGACAAAAAGAGGAGTGCTATGTGCTTGTTACATCGGACGATACAATTGTTTGGGTGGTCGGCAGACGGATTGACGACCGTTATAAGGTGACGGACAAAACAAAAACAATTCTTAAGGTACAGATTGTTTGATAGTTTTATTATTTTTGCATCCCTAACCTTTAATATAGATTCTATATGAAAAAACTGTTTTTGTCGCTATTGTTGGTCTTTTTGACCGCATTTACTTTTAAAACCCAGGCTCAGGAAATCCTGGATCCAGTCCAATGGAGCTTTGCCATCAATGACCTGAACGATCAGGAATTCGAGCTGGTGGCAACGGCAACCATCGAGCCGTCGTATCACATCTATTCCACCAAAATGCCTGACATGGGGCCGCTGCCCACTGTGTTCAGCTTTGAAGGCAACGAGTATTACGAGCCAGTAGGTGAGGGCTATGACCTTACTGAGGTGCCGCTCTTCCATGACGACATCTTCGAGGTGGATTATTACCAGTTCTCAGGGACGGCTTCCTTCGGCCAGAAGTTCAAGAAACTGAAAGACGGTTCGTTTCCCATTGTCGGCGAGCTGGATTATCAGGCTTGCAAAGACGGTATGTGCGTATCCCTGACAGAGGATATCAACATGACGTATGGCGACCAAGCTGTGCTGACGGCTGCAGAACCTGAAAACGAAGGTGTCGGTGGTCATGCCAAGTCGAACATCTGGTCGATGATCCTTGAGGCCATCCTCTGGGGCTTTGCTGCCCTGCTCACGCCTTGTGTGTTCCCGATGATCCCGATGACCGTGTCGTTCTTCATGCATGGCGAAGGAGAGAGCAAAGCGCAAGGCCGTTTCAAAGCCTTTATGTATTTCCTCTTCATTGTGTTGCTTTATACCCTCCCGATTGCCATCATCATCTTGGTGACTTGGCTGGTAGGTGGCAACAGCGTCACGGCCGACATCTTCAACTGGTTGGCCACACACTGGCTGCCAAATATCCTCTTCTTCCTGGTGTTCATGGTCTTTGCGGCTTCGTTCTTCGGCGCCTTCGAGATCACGCTGGGCAGCAACATGGTGAACAAGAGCGACAGCAAACAAAATACTAAGAATCTCGGCGGCATCTTCTTCATGGCCTTGACCCTGGTGTTGGTGTCGTTTGCCTGCACGGGTCCCATCGTTGGCACGGTGCTTATCAAGTCCACATCGGGTGAGTTTTGGGCTCCTATCGTGACGATGTTTGCCTTTGCCGTGGCATTCGCCCTGCCGTTTGCTCTGTTTGCCTTCTTCCCGAACCTGCTGCAACGCCTGCCCAAGAGCGGCGGCTGGCTTAACTCGGTGAAGGTGGTCCTAGGCTTCATCGAAGTCGCCCTCGGTTTCAAGTTCCTGAGTGTAGCTGACCAGACTTATCACTGGCACCTGCTCGACCGCGAGGTCTATCTTGGCATCTGGATCGTGTGCTTTACCTTGCTTGGACTCTACCTTCTCGGCAAGATCCGCTTCAAAGGCGAAAAGGAAGTCAAGGAACTGGGCGTGTTCCGCTTGATCCTCATCATCATCGACTTTACCTTTGTCATCTATATGATCCCTGGCATGTGGGGCGCTCCTCTGAAAGCCCTTTCCGGTTATCTGCCGCCAAAGCAGACCCTTGATTTCGACCTCAATCGTATCATCGAGGAGAATAGTGAGAAGGTGATAGAGTATGTGGATGCCAAATTTGCCAACATGGCAGTGGCGCCGCAAGGCCAAGCCCAATCGACTGTCACGGCTACCTTCGACGAAGAGCCCAAGTATGCCGACCTCTTCCACCTTGCCCATAATCTCAAGGGTTATTTCGACTACGATCAGGCGCTGGCATGTGCCAAGGTGGTAAACAAGCCTATTTTCATCGACTTCACCGGTCACGGCTGCGTCAACTGTCGTGAGATGGAAGCTAACGTGTGGAGCGATCCACGTGTGAAAGATATGCTGCGTAACGACTTCGTGATCTGTGCCTTGTACGTCGATGACAAGACTTCGTTGCCCGAAGAGGAATGGTACACCTCCAGCTATGATGGCAAGGAGAAGAAGACCATCGGTCGCAAGTGGGCCGACTTCCAGATTTCAAAGTTCGGTACCAATGCCCAGCCTTATTACTGCCTGATGGATCACAACGGTAATTTGCTGATGAAACCTCGGGCATACGATCTTGATAAGGATGCTTTTGTGGCCTTCCTTAAAGACGGTTTGAAGAATTTCCAAGAGGGGACGTTTTATCAACATGTTTTGAATTGATGAATAGCGAGTACATCATTGCGAGCATAGCGAAGCAATCCACCAGAAGCAAAAAGTGGATTGCTTCGCTATCGCTCGCAATGACGTTCTTGTTACTGCTTTCCCAACCAGTATTAGCCTGTACCTCGGTCATTGTTTCTGGTAGGGTCACCAAGGACGGCCGTCCGATCATCTTCAAGCATCGCGACACCAATAAGATGCAGAACCTGTCTGTTGTCCGGCAGGGTCCCAAGTACCGCTATGTCGGCGTGGTGAATGCAGGAGACCTGACTCCCGTCAGTGTTTGGGGAGGCCATAATGAGGCGGGATTTGCCATCATTAACACGGCGGCCTATAACCTGAATGGCAATGGTGGCGACACGGACAGTGATGGCATTTTGCTTCGCAAAGCCTTGGGACTTTGTGCAACTTTGGCTGATTTTGAACGGTTGATCGACACGGTCAAGAAGCCCATGGATGTGAACTCCAATATCGCTGTGCTCGATGCCCAAGGTGGTTGTGCCTATTATGAAGTGGGCAACTATAGCTACGTTAAGTTCGACGTCAACGATACCGTGGTGGCTCCTGATGGCTACTTGATGCGCACCAACTTTGGCACTACCGGCAACCATAAGAAAGACCAAGGATTGGATCGTTATGCAGCCATTACTACTTTTATGGAGAAGGCTTGCCGCGAAGGCCATCTTGATCATGAATATCTCATCACCCATATTCCTCGCTACCTGACTCATGGCGGGACGAAGAGAAACTTATATGACGATATGCCGGAATCTTCATCCGACACTTGCTTTGTCTCCTTTGTGGAGTACACCGCGCGTTATTACTCGTCTTCAGTGGTGCTTGTTCAAGGCGTCAGGCTTGATGAGTCACCGCTGCATACCGTCAGTTGGACCATCATGGGCTGGCCTTTGGCTTCTGTCGCCATGCCTTTGGTTTTGCTTCCAACCGGGAAACTGCCTGCTTTGGTCACTGATGATGGGACGGGGCATTCTTGGCTCAGCGAATATAGTTTGAAGCTGAAGGCACGTGCCTTTTCGCGGAAACGTGGCAAGGACAAGACATACTGCAATCTCGCTGTTCTTTTCAACAAGCAGGGAACTGGTATTTTGCAACGAGTCCTACCTTTGGAAGAAGAGGTGATCCGCCAAGGTGAGGAAGTGCTTTCCAAGTTTCGCGAAAACAATGATGACCTGGCTGTGGAATCCTATTACGATTGGGTGGATGCGTATGTCAGGGATTGGTATCGATTAATGTTTGAATAAAATAACCAATATGTCAGAAATCCTTCGCGTTGAAGGCCTATGCAAGACTTTCAGGCTCTCACGCAAACAACAGAAAATAGAGCGGACCGACCGAAAGGAGATCGTTGCGGTAAACAACCTCTCGTTTACCGCTAACCAAGGCGAGATCTTCGGTCTGCTGGGTCCCAACGGCGCTGGCAAGACAACCACCTTGCGCATGCTCTCTACCTTGATCCGTCCCGACAACGGCGATGCCATCTTGGACGGCTACAGCGTGGTAAACCAGCCAGAAGAAGTGCGCGGAAAGATCGGTTTCCTTACCTCAGAATTGAAGTTGGAAGACTTTTTCACACCGAATTACCTCTTCGACTTTTTTAGTCAGCTTCACCATGTTGACGAGGTTACCATGCGGGAACGCAAAAATCAGATGTTCAGCCGTTTTGGTATCGACAGGTTCGCTGAAGTCAAGGTGGCGAATCTCTCTACTGGCATGAAGCAGAAACTGTCGCTGGTCATCTCGCTGGTGCATGATCCTGACATCATCATCTTCGACGAACCCACCAATGGTCTCGATGTGCTGACGGCGCGTACGGTCACCGACTACCTCCAAGAGCTCCGCGATCTGGGCAAAACCATCATCTTGAGCACCCACATCTTCAGTCTTGTAGAAAGGCTGTGCGACCGTGTGGGCATCATCATCGATGGACAGCTGACACATTGCGACACACTGGAAAACATCTGCAACGGACAAACGCTTGAGGACCGTTTCTTCGATATTTATAAGGAAAAGAAAGGAGGGCAGGAGTGATGAAGAGTAACACTTGGACCATCATTAAGAAAGAATTCGCTCGTTTCTTTGGCGACCGGCAGCTGTTGTTTACCTCGGTCATCATGCCGGGTTTGCTCATCTATCTCATCTATACCCTTATGGGTAGTGGCATGAGTAAGATGGCAACGGAAGGTGCTGACGATCTGGTCGTAGTCCGTGTGGAGAACTTGCCTGAAAGCGTGACTCCGCTGGTGGAAGGCATGCCTTCTGTTGCTGTGTCGCCTCAGCTTGTCTCACAGGAAGACATTGATAATCTTGAAAGCAAAGACCTGAATGAAGTGCTGGTGCGCTTTCCGGAAGGATTCGACACACTGGTGGCAGCTTATAGCCCTCAAAGTGGAGAACCGGCACCAAACGTGGAGATTTACTACAACTCGGCCAATAATGCCTCTTCTCGGGTGTATCATCTATTGGAAGGTTCCCTTTCGGCCTACGAGGATCAGCTGAGCAACCGGTTTGATATCAACCGCGCCGATAGCGAACAGGCACAATTCGATATGGCCAGCAGCGATGATGTGCTGGGAAGCATTCTCTCCAAGCTCATCCCCATGCTCATCTTGATGATGATCTTTAGCGGTGTGATGGCTATCGCGCCTAGCAGCATCGCTGGTGAGAAGGAACGTGGCACTATTGCCACTTTGCTGGTGACTCCTATGAAAAGGAATGAACTGGCACTGGGCAAAGTGGTCTCGCTGAGCGGCATGGCACTATTGAGTGGCATCTCCAGCTTTGTCGGCATCGCACTTTCGCTGCCTAAGATGATACGAGCCGATGCGGCAGGCATAGAGTTGGGACTGAATTATACCACTTCCGACTATGTGGTGCTGCTGATCACCATCTTGGCAACAGTGCTCGTTATGGCCTCCGTGGTGTGCATACTGTCGGCCTTGGCCAAGGATGTCAAAAACGCCGGTACAATGGTCGTGCCCTTCATGTTGGTGGTGATGTTCTGTGGCTTGATGCCTATGTTCCAGAACGGCACACCAGAGAGCTTGACGGCTTACCTGATTCCGTTCTACAACTCCATTCAGGTGATGACGGCAACCTTCGCACACGAGATGAAATGGCTGCCCGTCATTGTCACCTTAGCTGCCAATGTGGTGTACACAGGCGTCGCCGTCTGGGTGCTTACCAAGATGTTCAACAGCGAGAAGGTGATGTTCTCGAAGTAAACGGCGAAATAATAAGAACGGCGAATTAAACGAATTAAGCGAAATTCTTTTAGAACAATTCGTAAAATTCGCCGTTCTTAATTCGTTTAATTCGCCGTTCTTTATAATTCCCGTTAATTATTTCCCTTCAGCAAAATGCAGATAGAACTGGATGATCGTCTCGATGCCCTTGTAGAAGTGGTCGAGGCGGTAGTTCTCGTTGGGTGAGTGGATGGCGTCCTCACCGAGACCGAAGCCCATGAGGATGGACTTGATACCCAGCACTCTTTCAAACTCAGAGATGATCGGGATGGAGCCGCCGGAACGCATCGGGATGGGCTGTTTGCCGTAGGTGTCCATGTAAGCTGCTTCGGCGGCTTTGTAGGCCGGCAGGTCGATCGGGCAGCCATAGGCTTGACCTCCATGGAGCGGGGTGACCTTCACGGTGACGTACTTGGGTGCCTTTTTCTCGAAGTAGTTCTTCACCAGTTTGGCGATCTTCTCGTGGTCTTGGTTCGGCACCAGACGGCAGGAGAGCTTGGCGTAGGCCTTGGAGGGCAACACGGTCTTGCTGCCTTCACCGGTGTAGCCGCCCCACATACCGCAGAGGTCGAAGGTAGGACGGATGCCCACACGCTCGATCTTGGTATAGCCTTTCTCGCCACGGAGGGCCTTCACGTTGAGGCTTTCTTTGTAGGCCTTTTCATCGTAAGGAGCCATGTTCAGAAGCTGGCGTTCCTTGCGGGAGCAGGTCACCACATCGTCGTAGAAGTGGGGGATGGTGATGTGGTTGTTCTCGTCCATGCAGCCAGCGATCAACTCGCAAAGCGTGTTCAAGGGGTTGGCCACGCTGCCGCCGAAGATGCCCGAGTGGAGGTCGGCGTTGGGACCAGTGACTTCAATCTCCCAGTAGGCGAGACCGCGCAAGCCAGTGGTGATGGAAGGAACGTCGGTAGCGATCATCGAGGTGTCAGACACCAAGATGACATCGGCCTTCACCAGGTTCTTGTATTTCACAATCCATTTGGCGAGGCTGCCGGAGCCGATCTCTTCTTCGCCTTCAAGCATGAACTTCACATTGCAGGGAAGGGTGCCGGTCTTGACCATGGTTTCAAATGCCTTTGCGTGCATGAACGACTGGCCTTTGTCGTCGTCGGCACCACGGGCCCAGATGCGGCCGTCTTTCACCACAGGTTCAAAAGGTTTGGTGTTCCATAACTCGATGGGATCCACGGGCATCACATCGTAGTGGCCATACACCAGTACGGTGGGTTTCTTCGGGTCGATGATCTTCTCGCCATACACGATGGGGTTGCCGTCGGTGGGCATCACTTCGGCTTTGTCGGCGCCAGCTTTCAGCAGGTGCTCACGCCAGCATTCCGCACAGCGGATCATATCGGGTTTATGTGCTGCCTCTGAGCTGATGGAAGGAATGCGGATCAATTCAAAAAGTTCCTCAAGGAAACGGTCCTTGTTTTCTTTGATGTACTTGTCGGTGGTTTTCATATTTCGATGATTTGAAAAAAAACTCAAAAGATGGACAAAAGTAAGAAAAAAAATCATAAAAAACCACCGATATTTAATTATGTAGTGTATCTTTGCAAAGGTAACTATCAGATAGTTAATTATTTAAATTTGTTCGACATGAAACACTTTGCCGTTTTTTTAGTTTTCATGGCCTCGCTGCTCTTGTCTGTCTTTTCTTATGGACAGGCACAAAGGCCTCAAACTTCCTATGTAGAAAACGAATTCATCATTTGGTTGGAACCGGATGTGGATGCCGCTGACTTTGCCTTGGAGAGTCAGGCAGGTCTCTCGCCCACGAGGATGCTTTCTAAAAGATTGAATATTTGGCTTTTCGAAATTGTTGATAAGGCCGAATCACGTGAGGCTAAGATGGATTTGTTGTCGAACAATCCCGATGTGCGGGTGATCCAAAACAACCATACCAATATTTATTTGCGTGAATCCATCCCCGATGATCCTTATTTTGGAAATCAGTGGGCTCCAGCCGTGATACAACTGCCCCAAGCTTGGGAAACGTTTACCACTGGGGGAGTTACGGCTACGGGAGATACGATTGTGGTAGCCGTCATCGATGGTGGCGGTTCTTTGGGTCACGAGGACCTGAACTATTGGAAAAACACTCACGAGATTCCCAACAATGGGATCGATGATGATGAAAACGGCTATATCGATGATTATCATGGTTGGAATGCCTACAACCACAATGGGAACGTCCCCAGCCATCGCCACGGCACTCATGTTTCAGGTATTATCGGAGCGGTGGGTAATAATGGCAAAGGCGTATGTGGGGTGAATTGGAATGTGAAGATCATGCCGATTGCCGGTAGCTCTGGTAATGAATCAGTGGTTGTGGAGGCTTATGCCTATGTGTTGGAAATGAGGGCAAGATACAATGAAACCAATGGCATGGATGGGGCATTTGTCGTGGCCACCAATTCTTCTTTTGGTGTGGATTATGGCGATCCTGACAACTATCCCATTTGGTGCTCAATGTACGATGAAATGGGTGAAGTTGGAATTCTGAGCTGTGGAGCCGGCCCGAATATGAATGTGGATGTCGATGTTGTAGGCGATGTGCCATCTGCCTGTCCTGGTAATTATCTGATTGGTGTGACCAATACCACTTCTGATGATGTGAAATATACGAGTGCTGGCTATGGTGTCACGAATATCGATATTGGTGCACCTGGCACGGGCATTTACTCTACTATTCAGGACAACGGTTACGGTAACTCTACGGGCACCTCAATGGCAACACCACAAGTGTCAGGGACTATAGCCTTGATGTATGCGGCTATTCCTGAGGAGCTCCTGCAAGCCTGTAAAGATGCCCCTGCTGAATTTGCTCTTTTGGTGAGAGAATCACTTCTGAAAGGCGCCGACCATCTCCCTTCACTGGAGGGCATGGTAGCTGAGGCCAGACGATTAAACGCTTTTGGCGCCATAGAAAGCCTTTTGAATCATTGGACGACCCCTATGTTGACCGGTGAAGTGACTGTCGTTGGCGATCTTGAAGTCGGGCAGACCTTAGCTGTTAAGACGGATCTTAGTTCTGTCCCCGAACTCCCTGAGTTGGGAGAACTGGAGTATCAATGGCTTCGCGATACACTTGCTATTGAGGGCGCTGTATTCCAAACCTATAACTTGACGGAAGAGGATGTTAATGCGATGATTAGTGTGCGAGTAACAGCCGCTAATTGCACAGGGGAAGTTACATCGCCTCAATATGGACCAGTGCGAGGCATTACCAAAATTGATGAAAGAAACCAGACTCTTTTCAAGATTTATCCCAATCCATCAAATGGTGCTGTTACTGTTGAAGGAGCAAAGAAGGTAACCGTCTATAACACGCTCGGACAAACCGTTGTGACAAGCCAATCTGAAGAAGGAATACATAAGCTTATGCTTCTTTCTGGTGTCTATTTCATCAAGTCAGATGGTGGAATGGTTAGAAAGGTGGTGGTGGAATAGAGACCAAATAGAAGAATTCATTCGAACCTTCTCAATTCCATTGTCTCCCCGTCAAACACGGCATACGTGAAATCGTAAATCCAGTTGCCCACCACGGTGGTCAGCGCGTGATCACCTGACTGGTACTGCATGGGCTTGTGCTGGTGGCCGAAGACGAAGAAATCAATGGAAGGATCCAAGGCTGCCTGCTCTTGGGCGTATTGGTAAAGTCGGGTGTTCGGGATGTCGTCGTAATAGCCACGTTCCACCTCATTCTTGAGCTTCTTCAGGCGGTGGTTGTGCGACCAGCGCAACGCCAAACGAATGCCATAGTCGGGATGGATGTGACGGAAAAGCCACTGGTTGACCTTGTTCGAAAACACCTTCTTCAGGAACTTGTAACCTTTGTCACCAGGACCATATCCGTCGCCGTGGACCATGAAGAACTTCTTGCCTTTCAAGGTGAAGACCTCCGGCTCGCGGTGAAGCTGGATGCCTAACTCGTCATGCAGATAACCCAAGCACCATAGGTCGTGATTACCAATGAACAGATGTACTGGGATGCCACCGTCAGTAAACTCAGCCAGTTTGCCTTGGATGCGTACGAAACCTCTAGGAATCACCGTCTTGTACTCGAACCAGAAGTCGAACAAGTCTCCCATCAGGAACAGCTCCTCGCAATCCGCCTTGATGGAGTCGAGAAACCGTAATAGCTTCAACTCGCGCTCATGGCTGTCCTCGAGTGTGGGGATGCCCAGATGGAAGTCGGTGACGAAATAGATGGCCATCAGAACTGGATTTCAGCGCTGCGACGGATGAGCTCAGTGATGAGGGTGATGAGCTTGGGCTCGACGGCATTCACTGCCTTGATGACCTCCTCGTGGGTAATGGTGACTGGGTGGTTCATGCCATAGATGTTACCCATGTCGGAGACGATGCTCAAACCAAACACGGGCAGTTTGCCTTGTCGTGCCACGATGACCTCTGGGGTGGTTGACATGCCGATGGTGTCGGCGCCGATGGTGCGGAAGTAACGGCATTCAGCAGGTGTCTCGTAGGTGGGACCGGTAGTGGAACAGTACACGCCGTGCTGCACCCAGATGTTTTTCTCCATGGCAATCTCGTCAGCCAACTTGATCAAGCGCTTGTCGTAAGGCTCGCTCATGTCGGGGAAACGCTCGCCAAAACGGTCGTCGTGCGGCCCGATCAACGGGTTGGGCATGGCATGGATCTGGTCGGTGATGATCATGATGTCGCCCACCTGGAAATTCGGGTTGAGTCCTCCGGCAGCGTTGCTGAGGATGAGGAACTTGATGCCAAGCATCATCATCAAACGGATGGGGAAGACAACGACCTCCATGGGATAACCCTCATAATAGTGGAAACGCCCTTGCATGGCAATGACCTTGCGGCCTGCGATGGTGCCGAGCAACAACTGTCCTTGGTGACCTTTGACAGTGGAGACGGGGAAGTTGGGAATCTCTGAATAGGGCAGGGCATACTCTACGTCAATCCCATTGGCTAATCCGCCTAGTCCGGAACCTAGCACGACTCCGATTTCAGGCTTGAACCCGTTGGTTTTCATGTTGATGTAATCAACCGTGGTGAGCATTTTTTCGTACATAACTCAATATTTCTTCGTTAAACTTTTCTTCTTCTGAGATTTTTATGCTGATAGGTGCCACAAAGAGCGGAACCGATTCAAACTGACAAAGATAAGGAGAATTTGTGAGACGAGCGTAATCTTTTTCGGTGGTGACCATGATTTTCTTTGTCCCTTTGAGGCTTTGGAAGCGTCTTAACAGCGTTTTGATGTCGTCCTCATCATAGCCATGATGGTCGCGAAATGTCATGGTATCAACCTGTTTGAATTGCGCTTTCATTCTCTCAAACAACGGCTTTGGATTGGCAATGCCACAAAATACCAAGGCGTTATCTGCATCCTCTGGTTCGGTCTCGAATGCGGTCGTGTTCACAGCCCTCAAAGGCTCGTAATCCAATGTGGAGAAGAACACTTTCTGATGGGGTAGGGGCTTTAGCTTTTCGATGATCTCGGCCTTTTGCGCATTGTCCAGATCATGGGGCGTTTTGCTGACCACAATCAGATCCGCTCTTTTTGCCGCTTTTTTTATGTCGCGCAGGGTGCCGGCAGGGACGAGGAAATCGTCACAATAAAGCCTGTCGTAGGCGGTCAAGAGGATGTTGAGCCCCGCTTGGGTGCTGCGATGCTGAAAAGCGTCATCCAATAGATAAAGCTCTGGGGGACGGTCAAGGGTCTCCATTAACTCGATAGCTCGGTTGCGACTTTCGTCCACGGCCACCATGATGTCATCGTATTTGCCAATGTACTGCATGGGTTCGTCACCAACGGTAGTGGCCAAGCAGCTGCTGTTGGCGAGTTGGAATCCTTTTGTCTTGCGCCCATAGCCGCGACTGACAACACAAACGTTATACTGTTCTGATAGCAAGTCAATTAGGTATTCTACGTGAGGCGTTTTGCCTGTGCCGCCGAGTGCAAGGTTGCCAACGCATATTACTGGTACCTCGAATCGTTTCGATTTCAAGATGTGCCAATCGTAAAGTTTATGCCTGATACTCAGGATGATATGGTAGAAAAACGCTATGGGTATCAGGATTATTTGCATAATGGGGCCAAAATTAGTCAAAATTCCCTAATTTTACCACCAAATTCTTTATTTATGACGGTAAATGACATTTTAAATTGTATTACGGAGATAGCACCTTTGAAGTGGCAGGAGCATTATGACAATGCCGGCATTCAGGTGGGAGATCTCAATGCTGAAGTCCGTAAAGCCTTGATAGCCTTGGATGTGACAGAAGAGTTGGTGGATGAAGCCATTGCAAAAAACTGTGACTTGATCATCAGCCATCATCCATTGATTTTTCACGGGTTGAAACATTTGACTCCCGATACCTACATCGAGCGTGTGGTGATGAAAGCCATCAAGCATGACATTGCCATCATCTCAATGCATACAAACCTGGATAACAGTTACATGGGTGTGAGTCGTGTGCTGGCTGAGAAGCTGGGATTGACCAATCTGCACTTGTTGCAGCCTTCGGCAGACGAACCGGAGATCTGTGGTGCCGGCATGATAGGCGAATTTGCCAGTCCCATGAAGGAACTTGATTTCTTAAGTCTCGTGGCCGATTGCATCGGTTCGCCTTGCCTGCGCCATTCTGTGCTAACAGGCCGCGATGTTCGGAAAGTGGCATTGTGCGGCGGCTCGGGAACTCCTTTTATGCCAGACGCCCTGCGTAAAAAGGCAGATGCCTATCTTACCGCCGACATCAAATACCATGACTTTTTCATCCCTGAAGGCAATATCCTTCTGGTGGATGGAGGACATTTTGAGACGGAACAATTCACGAAAGAATTAATTAAGGACTTGATTCTGAAAAAAATTCCTAAATTTGCAGCCGAAATCGCCGAGACCAATACCAACGCGGTTCATTATTTTTGTAGAAGATAATAAAATACATACATCTATGGCAGAAAAGAAATCAGTCAAGAACGTGATCAACGAAGAACAAGTTGAGATCAGCATTGAACAGAAATTAGAGGCTTTATATACCTTGCAGCAGGTGGACTCGAAGATCGACAAGATCAGAGCTTACCGTGGAGAGCTTCCGCTGGAGGTGCAGGACTTGGAAGACGAGGTGGCCGGTCTTGAGACCCGTATCGGCAACTTCCAGGAAGACACAAAGCGCTTCACTACCGACATTACCAACTACAAAATCAAGATCAAAGAGGCTGAAGCCTTGATCAAGAAGTACGAAGAACAACAGAACAATGTCCGCAACAACCGCGAATACGATTCCATCAGCAAGGAAATCGAATACCAACAACTCGACATCCAGCTGAGCGAGAAAAAGATCCGTGAAGCTACAGCCAAATCTGAAGAGATCAACACTAAGATCGCCGAGGCACAACAGCGTCTCGAAGAGCGTAAGAATGACCTCGCTGCCAAGAAGGAAGAGCTTAATTCTATTGTTGAGGAAACTCAAAAGGAAGAAGAAGCCCTGCTGAAGCGTTCCTCAGAATGTGAAGGCATGATTGAAGAGCGTCTGCTGGTGGCATACAAGCGTATCCGCAAGAATGCTCGCAATGGTCTTGCCGTGGTTGGCATCAACCGTGATGCATGTGGTGGCTGCTTCAATAAGATTCCGCCTCAACACCAACTCGATATCTGCACGCACAAGAAGATCATCGTCTGTGAGTATTGCGGACGCATCTTGGTCGATAAAGCAATTATCGACAATTACAAGGAATAATGAAAAAGCCGCTCATTGAGCGGCTTTTTTTATTGCATTTTGACCTTCAAAGTAATCACGAACTTGTTCCGCCAACGGTGTTGTACAATGTCGGTGACAAGGTTCTGCCCATCAACATAAAACCGATATGGGGTGTAACCTGAAGTGGATTCGGTGAGCTCGTAGGCGAAATCCCAATAGGTGTCTGCTTCGGTGGCATAGCCGATGCCCAACGCGAGTTTTTTCACGCTTCCATAGTTCTCACCGAATCCGTAAGGACTTCCGTAATAGGCACCACCGCCTCTCAAGAAATACTGATGCAAACGCCATTCAGTTCCGACACGGATGTTACAGGTGGGCTTGAGAATGTCGCGGATTTCCTGGTTGGCATCGCTGAAGCCGTATTCTTCGCTCGAGAATCTGGAACTACCATAATTCATGTAATCCACATCGGCACTGATCAGGCCGTGCGATCCTAAGAAAAACGCCATGCTTCCTGTGAAAGTGTGTGGCGTCATGAATTCATACCCTTGGTATAAGTTGGGAGAGAGGTACTTGTGGTAGTCCTGAAACCCTTGGCTGTCCTTGAGCGTAGTGCTGGTCTCAGTAGCCCAATTCTCTTCGAAGGTATACAAAGTTTTGGAGTGCCAAGCAGCACCGATGCGCAGCCATGATGCGGGGAAGTAGATGATGCCGAGCTTGAAGTTGGCGCCCCAGCCGGAATCGCTCAGATCTTCCTGATGGGTCCAGTTAAAAAAGTTAGAGTTCGGACTCGCTGGATCCTCTTGGTAGTAACGGGTAAAGATGCGCTTGATATGGGCTAAGCCTAGACTGGTTCCAATGAATAGCTTGTCGTAGAAGTTGCCCGATAACGATAATGTCCATTCTTCGGAGCGACCTTTGGAAGTCGTGGCATCGCTTTGCCATACGTTGCCTTGGGGGACAGGGCTGTCGAAAAAAATGCCGCCAGCCGAATCTGTGTAACGGTCGATGAGGAAAGTTTCCCAAGCAGGGCCGAGGTCATAGGCGTAGTTTTCATAGAGATAGTCGCTGGGATTGACATTAGGATCGAAGAGCTCGTCAATGCCGTTGACGGTTTGTATATAGGCGTCGACCATCGAACTGTTGGGGTTCATCCCTCGTGCCCTGGTGCGGTAGTTGAAATCGTTGGTGCGGGTCAAGCTGATGCCATACTGCAGATATCGCAAAGGTTTGTAGTTGCTAAATTCTGAGGTGACCACGAAACCGAAGTTCGGAATGGACATCCTCATCTTTCCGCTGTTTTCGCTGTTATCATAATAAGATGAATAGACAAAGTTGTGTTGTAATCCCGTGGAGAAGGTGAACTCACTGGTGCGGTAAAGACCAAGCCCTGCGGGATTGATGCAAGCCGCGGTGACATCGCCCCCCAAGGCGCCGGTGGCATTGCCCATGGCCATGCTGCGTGCTGTTCCTTCATAGTAGTTCTGCGAGTTGATAAAAGCATCATCTACTCCTTGAGCCTTGAGTAACAAGGGACTAAAAAGTAGGATCAATGCTATGAGATGTGTGTAAGACTTCATATTCAAAAAGAAAGGACTATCTTCATCGTGCAAAGATAGTCCTTTTCGGGTTATTTAAGATTTAAAGATTCAAAGATTCAATCATCTTCTTCCTCCACCTCCACTACGGCCGCTGCTGCTACTGCTGCTGTGGCTGCTTCCACTGCTGCGACTTCCGCCGCTATAGCTGCTCCCGCTGCTTCTAGAAGAAGAACCGCTGTAGCTGCTTCCGCTACTTCTAGAAGAAGAACCGCTGTAGCTGCTTCTTGATGAAGAGCTGCTGTGGTTGTAGCTGCCGCTGGAACTGCTTCTGGAAGAGGTTCCACTGTAGCTGCCAGAGTTGCTTCTTGAGTAAGATGAAGATGAGCTGCTACGGCTTGAAGACTGTGGACGGACGTACTCAGAGCTGGAACGTGACTGACGGCTTTCGCTGGGTGAAGTGTAAGCTTTGCGTTCTGACGAACTGCTGCTTGGACGGGCAGTGCTGCTTGAACCTTGGCGGACGCTTGCTGTTGTGCCGGTGCTTGGACGTGAGCTTACGCTTGGACGAGTGCTGGCACCTGTAGTTGATCTGCTGCTACTGCCAATAGTTGGCCTGATGCTGTTGGATCTTCCTGAGACACTGGCACCTGCACTGGCACCTCTCGGAGTGGTATTCAGAGGAGCACGATAGCTCATGGAGCCAGGGGTGTTGTTGCGGCGTACGCTTGCGACATAGCTGCCGAAGTCGTTATGTCCGCCACCGTAGCCATTGCCGCCATGACCGTAGTGGTTGTAATGGTTGTAGTGGTGGTGATGGTGGTGGTGATGATAGTATGGATGATACCAGTAGTAATCATACCATCCCCAGTGCCAGCTGTACCAATAGTAGGGGCGATACCAGTAATAATCGTAATAATACCAGGAATACCACGGATCGTAGAATCTGTAGTAGGGATAGTAATAGTGGCTGTAGTAAGGATAGAAGCCCCAGTTCCATGCATCGCCTACATAGACGTAGGTGTTGCCTCCATTGTTGCCACCAGTGTAATAATCATCGTAATAATCCATGGTGGAGCTTGCACCAGTCCCGAAACGCTTGATGCGGGCTGCGAAGTCGGCATCGTAGTAGGTCTCGGTAGTGGTGTAAACCACGCCGTTGGTATCGGTCACAGTCTCAGTGGTCTGATAAACGGGATCGACGTTGGGCTGGTAGTTCTTGCTATCAGAATAATACGCCTGATAGTCATAGGTCGAACTGTTGTTGACACTCGGCGTCACCGTGTTGCTGTTCGCCTTGGCTCTGTTGTAAGGCGAATAGTAGGTGTCGTCATAGGCCATTTTCTTGTTTGACCCGCAGCCCGCAATCACGAAGGCCGCGAAAAGGACAGGAATGATTCTAATTGCTTTCATTTTGTTATGTTTTTTATTTTTATTTCCTATTTTTGCAGTCTCAATCAAAAGACAATATCATACAAATATTATACCAAGATGGCAAAAGAATTGACAACCCGCGCTGAAAATTATTCGCAATGGTACAACGACCTTGTAGTGAAGGCTGATTTGGCGGAGCAGTCCGCAGTTAGAGGATGTATGGTGATCAAGCCGTACGGTTATGCGATTTGGGAGTTCATGCACGACGCCCTTGATAAGATGTTCAAGGAGACAGGTCACGTGAACGCCTACTTCCCGCTGTTCATCCCCAAGAGTTTCTTCAGCCGTGAAGCCGACCATGTGGAAGGCTTTGCCAAGGAATGTGCTGTGGTGACGCATCACCGTCTGATGAACGATCCTAACGGTAACGGCGTGGTGGTCGATCCTTCCGCCAAATTGGAAGAGGAATTGATTGTCCGTCCCACCTCTGAAACCATCATTTGGGACACCTATCGCAACTGGGTCAAGAGCTACCGTGACCTCCCGATCCTGTGCAACCAATGGGCTAACGTGGTCCGTTGGGAAATGCGCACCCGTCTTTTCCTCCGCACGGCTGAGTTCCTGTGGCAAGAAGGCCACACGGCTCACGCCACCATGGAAGAGGCTGAGATCGAGGCAAAGAAGATGTTGGGCGTCTATACCGAGTTTGCTGAGAAATGGTTGGCTATTCCTGTTTATCAAGGGGTTAAGTCGGCCAACGAACGTTTTGCCGGTGCCTTGAATACCTATTGCATCGAGGCTATGATGCAAGACGGCAAGGCCTTGCAGGCTGGCACTTCGCACTTCTTGGGACAGAACTTCGCCAAGGCATTCGACGTGAAGTTCCTCAACAAGGAAAACAAACTCGAATACGTGTGGGCTACCTCATGGGGCGTCTCTACACGTCTGATGGGCGCTTTGATCATGTCACATTCCGACGACGACGGCCTGGTGCTTCCTCCTAAGATCGCCCCGATCCAGGTGGTTATCGTTCCTATTTATAAGAATGACGAGGAAAAAGCTTTGACATTTGCCCGTTGCGAAGAAATGAAGCAACAGCTGGTCAATGCCGGTCTTCGTGTCAAGTTCGACGATCGCGACACGCAGAAGCCTGGCTTTAAGTTCCACGAATGGGAACTCAAAGGTGTTCCGGTACGTCTCGTGGTCGGTCCTCGTGATGTGACCAACAACACCGTGGAATTGGCCCGTCGCGACACCATGACCAAAGAATCCGCTTCTTACGATGGAATAGTCGAAAAGGTGCTCGGCTTGATGGATGAAATCCAGGCGAACCTGTTCCAGAAAGCCTTGAAATATCGTAACGACAACACCTACGATGTCAATACATGGGATGAGTTCAAAGCTCAGATTGAAAAGGGCGGCTTCGTGCATGCCTTCTGGGATGGCACCACTGAGACGGAGTTAAAGATCAAGGAAGAGACCAAGGCCACCCTGCGTTTCATCCCGCTGGATGTCAAGGAAGAAGAAGGCGTGGATGTCTATTCGGGCAAACCTGCCAAGATGAAAGTGTATTTTGCGAAAGCGTACTAATCAAGGATTATCATCCCGAACTAAACCTGGGATGCTGTTTTCCTCGTTGTTGTAGTGCCAGATGTCGATGTATTCCCCGTTGTAACGAATGACTTCGGGACATAAGATTTGTTGGATGACAGTGTCCATTTGATGGAGGCTGTCGTTCCAAATGTGGAGTTCTCGAGTAGTCCGATATCTAAGATATTGGACTATTCCGATGTTGCCGTTGTTGACATCCAGCTGATGATGGACTTTGACTTTGATGGTGTTTGTGCCGTATGATGTAACATAATGAATATTCGAACTTAATTTTTTGGTGTCGATGATCCCATGACAATCGTAGTCTGCATAGGTTGAAGCAATAAGCGTTTTCCCTTTAATGGATAAGTCTGAGGTTCCGTGAAAATATTTTGTATCGAGCTTATAACAATTTGTTAAAACATTGAAGTTGCCGGAGCCGCCTGCGATTTCGATGAGTAGATTGGGCGCCAGTGAGTCCCATTCAATAGTGTCTTGCGTGAAATGGGTCAGGTAGTTGTGTCCTTTCAAGGTGTCAGTGATAATATTTCTGGCGTTGGAATTGAAAATAAGATGATACAGGGAGTCGTAATAGACAGTCATATCAACTGAATAGTTGTAAGAATGGAGGAAGTTGGCGGTGTTTTCGTTTCGGATCACAAGCTTGTACAAAGTGTCTTCTCCAATTATGTCATCGGTCTTTTGGATTTCACAGCTGATATTGTCGATCAAGTTTTCACCTGCTTTAATGTGGACTTCGCCTGCGGGATGGTCTGCATCACAGTGTAAAAGCTTTACATTCACGTCATCGCAGAATTCAATGACTTGAAAGGGTCCGCCAACAGTCCGGATTGTTATTTTGTCGTCCCCAATGGTGAATTTGTTACAGGAACAAAAAGCGCCTATGCATGCCAGGAGGGCGACGGCGAGTACCTTTTTCATGGTTGATGTAGTATTTTTGGTTGAATCTGTATCCGAGGCCAAAACAGAGGTAATCCGCCCGGCCAAAGTGCGTCATAAGGGATAGGTGTGCGTAAATGTTGTCGTGGACTTGATACCTGAATTTGACTTTCTGGAAGATGTTTCCTTTGCTGAGATCGGTGTATTTATTATATTTGAGGTGCCATCCAAATTCGAAATAATACGACAGTCGGTTCATGGTCATAGCATAGCACAAGCTGAAATTCATTTTTGCCATTTGGTAGGCTTTGATGTCGTATGTCACGCTCTTCTGCTGCTCGGGGTCTGGTCTTGTGACATGGATTCCGTTTTCATCCACGAAATGATCGGGGAGCGTCTGGTCGGACAGGTCCAACACAAAGGAAAGGCCAACGCCAGCGCGACTGTATTGGGTAAACTGGGCCAAAAGGCAAGTGGAAAAGTCATGGACATGGTAATAATGCGTTGAGTCGCCTCCTAATGTCTGCGATACGTTTTTGAACCCCAGACCATAGTCAAAGTCAACCGAGAACCACTTTTTTTTGTCGAATTCGAAAGGCTTGTATTCAGGCCTTTTTGTAGGAGTGAGATTGACGCGAGGGTTCCTGAGGAAATAAGCAAATCCCAAAGCACCACTGAAAGTGTTCAATCCATAATTGGGCAATTTTGTGGATCCATTGGAAAAATGTGTTAGACCAAAGGAGGCGACCGCCATCAATTGTCTTGTGACCCGTTGCCGGTATTCAAAGGACAGGTTGACCGCGGCATTGACATGTGAGCCGATGGAGAAATTATGATAGTTCTCAAAGTTGTCAAAACATTTGGTCAAGTAGCCTAAACCCACACCGAATTTAAATGTAAATTGGCTGTCTTTGTTTCCTGCCAACGGGTAATTAATGAATGGATACAATGCGAAGACACTTCCCAAGGCATCTCCGACTTCGTGGTTTCCCTCGAAATTAAGACCGAAGTTGGCATGATAAAAAGTCGCTCCGATGTATGGATAATTGTAGTTGGCCTCCCATTCTCTTTTTCCGAAAGTGTTCTGATAGACAGAGAATTCGAAAGCGGGGTAATGGGCGCTGAAACGTTCCATCTCGAAATGATGATGCCAAAAATAGCCATAATGGGCGCGTGCTTCAACCATGATGTTGTTGTTGGAGAGCCAAGCGTAGTCTTGCCCATTTGCCTTGATGCAGCATAGCAAAAACACAGAAAGCAAGAAGATAATATGTGTTTTTGTTGTTTTCATAACAATACAAACTGCAAAATTAGTGATTTTATTTTGAAATCATTATTTTTGCATCGGTAAACCTTATTAGAATGGATAAACGTCTTGAAGCATTTAAACGCTTGTTGGATATCATGGATGCAGTGAGGGCTGGATGTCCATGGGATAGCACTCAAACTATTGAGAGTCTTCGTCATTTGACTATAGAGGAAACCTATGAGTTGAGCGAGGCCATTCTCGCCAACGACTTGAACGAAGTGAAAAAGGAGTTAGGTGATTTGATGCTGCATCTTGTCTTTTATGCCAAGATTGGAAGTGAAAAAGGGGCTTTCGATATCACGGATGTGCTGAATGGCATTTGTGACAAAATGGTAGTACGGCATCCTCATATTTTTGGCAATGAGCATGTTGAGAATGCCGAGCAGGTGGAGCAAAATTGGGAGAAGATCAAGCTTGAACGAGAGCATAACCGCAGTGTGCTGGGGGGCGTGCCCAATGGATTGCCTTCGCTGCTGAAAGCTTACCGCATGCACCAGAAGACTGCCGGAGTTGGCTTTAAGTGGCCGAGTGCTGAAGCTGCATGGGGTAAAGTGGAGGAGGAGAAAGGTGAGTTGTTTGAAGAACTCAGTAAAATGGATAATCATGAAAAGATTGAGTCGGAGTACGGTGACTTGCTTTTCGCGCTTGCTGCGTATGGTATCTATATAGGTGTAAATCCTGATGATGCCCTTGAAAAGACGGATAAGAAATTCCGACAAAGATTCAATTATCTGGAGCAAAAGGCTCGGGAACAAGGAAAAGGCGTGCAACACTTGACCATAGAAGAGATGCTGGCGATTTGGAATGAAGCGAAGGAAGTGGAATGAAAGTTTAGCATTGAGAGTTTTTTGAAAAAAGCTAACCAATATTTGGAAAATTCGTTATATTTGTAGCCCAAATAAAGAATTGAATATTCATCTTAAAAACATTATTAATTAACTAATTTACACATTATGAAAAAATTAGCTTTACTTTTCGCAATGGTTGTGTTCGCATTCAGTAATGCATTCGCACAATCATCGATGTACTTCGATTTCGAAGGACAGACTGCAGGTAACAAGATCGCTGCTACTCTTGGCGATCCTTGGACCACATGGAGCAACGCCCCCGGCGGTGCTGAAGACGGTGTCTTCGACATGGCTGATGGTTCCATGGCTGCTCATTTCACCTATGGCAATGACCAAGTCCTGAGACTCGGTGGCATCGAAAGCGGTGAATTCGACCTCGTGTTCGACGCTTACGTTCCGAATGGCAAGAACGGTTACTTCAATGTGCTGCACCACTTTGCAGGTGGTGGTTCAACATGGGCTTGCCAATTCTATCTTTGCGCTACCAATGATGGTAACGACCAAACAGTGACACAAGAAGGTCATGGTACTGTTCACGCTGGTAGCAACGGTACTGCCGATATCCCATGCGTTTGGGATGAATGGATGCAGTACAGAGTGCATATCAACATGGACCAAGACCTGGCTACTCTTTTCTGGAACGTCGCTGGTGAACCAGAACAGGAAATCTGCTCATGGCAATGGTCACTCGACAGCTTCGGTAGTGAAGTTGTTGGCCGCACTCTCGATGCCATGGACTTCTTTCCTCCCGAGAATGCTACTACTTCAGAGTTCTTCATTGACAACATCGGTATTATTAGCGGTGCTGACGACCAAGTTTTGATTGACGATGACTTTGAGGCTTACACGCTTGGCAACCATATTGCAGAAGAAGCTCAGGCTGCTGGTAACGATTGGTGGACCACTTGGACCAACAATCCTGGTTCAGCTGAAGACGGTATCATTGCTGAAGCTGGTGGTTCAAAGTGCGGTTACATCTCTGGCGCAAACGACAACGTCCTCCTTCTCGGTGGTCAAGAGTCAGGTGCCTACGACCTTGAGTTCGCTATCTTCTGCGATGAAGGCAAATATGGTTACTTCAACATCCTTCACGAGTTCAATGGCTCTGGTTCAACATGGGCTATGCAGGCTTATCTGAATGCCACTAACGATGGCTCAACTACTTCAACAACTTATTCAGTCGGTCATGGTACCGTTCACGCTGGTGCTAACGCCAATGGTGATATTCCTGCCGTTGTCAACGAATGGATGTTCTTCAGAATCCATGTTGACTGCGATGCTGACCAGGCAGAATTGTTCTATAGATCAGAAACAACACAGCCTGAAGAGATTTCAGTTGTTGCATGGCAGTGGAGCTTGGACAGTTTCGGCGAGAATGTTGTCGGCCGCAAGATGGACGCTATGGACTTCTTTGCACCAAATACAACCCTCGGAACTTACTACCTGGATAACTTCAGATACACCAGAATTGGTCAAGAAACTCACGCTTCTCTCGAATTCGACACCGACGAAATCACTGCTGAGTTGATGGAAGATGATAACACCACCTTTGATATTGAAATCAGCAACGCCAACGGCACCTCCATCGGTGACTGGACTGGTTGGGTTGACTTCGGAACCACCAGCAATACTTCTGGTAACAGCCAGCTTAATTACGACATTGATCCCGATATGTACTCTGGCGCCAATGTCTCTCTAGTTGGTCTTAACATTGATGAACCAACATTGGTCGAGGTCGGTGCTATGTTCCCGGGTACTGCTTACGCTGGCTCAGCCATGGGCGCTCAGATTGTGAGTGCACAATATACCTTCTTTGAAGGTCAGGATAGCGGCACAGGTCTTGAAGCTAACACTCCTGTGACTTTCCGTATCTACAAACAAGGCATGTATGGCCAGCCAGGTGAGGTCCTTGCCGAAAAGGTTGTTCCTTACAACCAAGTCGTTGCCAATGATTGGACTATCGCTACTTTCGATACCCCAGTTGACCTTACAGGTTTCAACGTTTGGGTTACTTGCGAATTCACACAAGCTCTCAGCGGTTACCCGTTCAACTTCGATGCAGGTACGAATTCAGGACAAGGTGACTACTATCGTACAAACGGTGGCGGTGCTTTCCACAGATGCTCTGAAACCTTCTCGGAAGATTATGGCAACTTCCATATCCGTATCAACACCGTGGGTACACCTGTCCCTGCAACCTGGGCAAGCCTGAGCAAGCCTGAAGGTACGATGGCAATCGGTGAATCTGATGTTGTTACTCTTAACCTCAATTCAATTGGTATGGATGACCAAACCTCCTATGAGGCCTGCGTCATCTTCAAGACCAATGATCCTGACAACGAAGAATATCGTATCCCCGTCCACATGCTGGTTGACTATAGCTCAGTCGTCGAGAATGGCGAAAAAGCTTTCGAGATCTATCCTAACCCTGCCACCACAATGGTGACCCTGAAGGGTGAGAACCTGAGCCACGTCGCCATTTACAATGTGGCTGGCCAGTTGGTCCGCGTCGTGAAACTTAACGATGTCGCCAACAGTATCAACATGGATGTTGAATCTGGAGTTTACTTCTTCAACGTCTATGATAATAATGGCAACAACAGCGTCCAACGCGTTGTCATCACCAAATAATCCTTCTTAAAAAGGATTTGAAAAAAGCCGTCCATGTGGGCGGCTTTTTTTTATCTTTGCATCATGAAAGAACTATTGGTTAGATCGATTTCAGGTGCCGTGCTGGTGGCTGTCATTATCGCCTGCATCTTGCTCTCCCCTTGGTCCTGCTGGGCACTGGCGCTGTTCATCGTTGCAGTGGGAACCTTCGAAATGTGTCGTTTGATGCACATCGAGAATCGCTGGCAATGGGTGCTAGGCGAGCTGATAGCGGTGGGCTCATTCGCATTTGTTTCTTTGGGTATGATGAATGTGAGACCCCTTTCGGGCTTAGTGCTGTTGCTTCCTCTGATCCCTTTCCTCTTTGCCTTGTTTTCCACCACTACCGATTTCAAGTCAATTGCAGCCTTCAACTTTGGCGCTGTTGCTTTGTTGAGCATTCCCTGTACGTTGATGCTGTGGATTCGTGAGGTATATAGTCCAAAGATGTTGTTGCTGGTTTTTGTCCTGTTATGGGTCAATGATACATTTGCCTACCTTACTGGTCGTTTGCTGGGCAAACACAAACTCTTTGAACGCATCTCTCCTGGCAAGACCATAGAAGGTAGTATTGGAGGCTTGGTGTTTACGCTGGCTGGCATTATCATCTATAGTCATTATGCGGATTGGCTTTCCCTCAAAGCTGCCATAGGCATGGGGCTGATCGCTGTCGTGTTCGGCACGTTGGGTGACTTGTGTGAGTCTATGCTTAAACGACAGGCTGGAGTGAAGGATTCAGGAAAGCTGATTCCAGGTCATGGCGGCATTTTGGACCGTTTTGATTCGGTTTTGTTTACCATCCCATTTGTTTTCGTATATTTGCTGCTTGTATGAGACGGATACATAAACGGATTCACGAAGAAGGCAATAAGGCGATTCTGATCAATGTGCTGATCTTGGCTGTACTGGTGGTGGGTATGAACCTGTTGTGGCCAGAACAAAATTGGTGGCATATCTTGGTTTATGTATTGATGGCAGCCTTCCTGGCTTTGATTGTCCGTTTCTTTAGGGTTCCCATCTATCGACATACCACTCAAATGGAGCATGCTGTGCTTTCTCCTGCCGATGGAGAAATAGCTGCCAATGAGATTGTGATGGAAGATGAATATTTCCACGAGCAGCGCCGCCAGATTTCCATCTTCATGTCGATCTACAATGTGCACATCAACTTTTTCCCCTTCGACGGGGAGGTAACTTATTACAAATACCATCCTGGGAGGTTTTTGGTGGCTTTCAAGCCCAAGTCATCGACCGACAATGAGCACAATTCCATTGTACTGAAAGACCGCCAGGGACGTGAGGTTCTGGTCCGTCAGATTGCGGGTTTTGTAGCCCGCCGCATCGTGTGTGATCTGGAGCCGGGCGATGAAGCCGTCGCCGGCGAGGAGTTGGGCATGATCCGCTTCGGCTCCCGTGTGGATGTCTTCCTGCCTTTAGACGCTGAGGTAAAGGTGCATATCGGCGATAAAGTCAAAGGCAAGACCTCAGTGTTGGCGGTGATGAAAGAGGAAAGTTGAGAGGTTAGAGGTTAAAGGTTATAGGTTAAAGGTTAAAAAGTCAAAGTAGGGTTTTGATATCTGAAAGATGGCGTACTTCGTATGTGCGCTCTCCGGGATCTTCTTGCCCCGAGGGATTGAAGAACACCTGATCTATTCCGGCTGCTCGGGCACCATCGATGTCAACCGCCATCTCGTCGCCGATCATTAGGCTCTCCTCGGCAGTAGCTCCGGCTTTTTTCAAAGCATAAAGGAAAATCTCAGGATTGGGTTTTTTTATGTTGATTTCCTCCGAAACAGTAAGAGTCTCAAAATATGGCTCCATGCCGGAACCGCTCAACTTGGTATGCTGTACTTCTTGGAAACCATTGGTAATCAGATGTAGGTGGTATTTCGGTTTCAGGTATTCCAAGAGTTCCATCGTGCCTGGTACCAGCCGTACGATACGGGGTGACCAATACACGTAATCCTCGCTTAGATGGTCGGCGAGTTCAACATCATGGATGTCGTAATGCTCCAAGGGCTTTAGGAAACGAGTTCGGTTGAGATCGTCTTTGGTGATTTTGTTTTCCCTATAGAGCTCCCAAAGTTTTTCGTTCAAGGGGTGATACACCTCATGGAAGTCATGGGCGCTGGGGATTCCGAGGTCTTTGAGATGGTACTTGTCATAGATGCGTTCGAAAGCCACCTCGGCGGCAGCATCGAAATCCCAAAGTGTCCGGTCGAGGTCGAAGAAGATGTGTTTGTATTGTTTCTTCCGACTTCTGACTTCTGTCTCCTGACTTCTACTAATCATTTGCCTTTGCCACTCGAATAGTGCAACTGCTGCAGCGTGACTGACATTGAGGGAACGTGTCGGACCAGGGACGGGGATATAAACCACCATGTCGCATTGCTTGAGCAGCTCCTCACGGATGCCTTGGCTCTCGCTACCGACGATGAAGGCCACGTCTTCGGGAAGCTTGGTGTCGTAGATGCAGGTGGCATCATCAGTCGTCTCAATGGCAACAATGCTCTTGCCATTTGGGACGATTTTGTGCAAGTCGGTCTCTTCAGTAAAAAACCAACGTATGTTGTCGCGGCTTGAGGCTGCAGCACGTCGCACTTTGCCCAACCTGTGATCGGCCTCGCTGCCTAAGAAACACATCTCAGTGGCACCGATGTTATCTGCCAAACGTATCATGGCGCCCAGATTGTCAGGGGTCATGAGATGGTCGGCGATGACGATGGGACGGGGAATCCGTTGGTAAATCTCCTCCGTGGGGATACGTTCAAATAAATCGTTTGATTTGAGATAGCTCATAGTGCCGGTTTTATGGATTGCTACGGTCGTTCCTCCCTCGCAAGGATTTGTCGGTTAATGTATTTAAAAATGCTTTCAATTGTTGTTTTTCTTGTTCTGTGAGTTGTACGCCGCCTTGCATGACATGGTGCATCAGTGGGCTGATCTGTTCGGAGTATTGGACTCCTTCGGAATAAAAGTCGATGACCTCGTCGAGGGTGCGGAAACGTCCGTCGTGCATATAGGGCGCAGTAAGGGCGATGTTGCGAAGGGTGGGGGCTTTGAAGTCGCCGTGGTATTCGGCGTCGAGGCCGTTGTTATAGCGTAGATTCGTTGTAAACAAAGCGTTGGAGCCGCCTCCATGGCAGTGGAAACAGTCGGCGCCGTTCTCTGTGGTAAAGAGCACATAGCCGTTCAGCTCGTCTTGGGTAAGCTGCTCTTCGCCACGCAAGTAACGGTCGAACTTGCTGTCGGCAAAGACGAGACTCCTGACGTATTGGGCAATGGCTTTTTCAACGAGGACAAAGGTAATTCTGTCCGTTCCAAAAGCCTTCTTGAAGAGCTCCGGATAGGTGTCGGATTGTTGCAACAGCTTGACGACCTCGGCAGTGTCGGCGTCGATTTCGTTGGGGTCGGTGAAGGCGGCATAGACCATGTCTTCAAGGGTTTCCACGTTGCCTTGCCATCCTAGTCCAGTAGTGTTCCAGGCAAGGTTGATGAGTGGAAGCATGGTATGTCCAGTGCCCAGATGCTCCAGCGAGGCCTCGGGACCTCCCTCAAAACTAAATTGCTCATGGTGACATTGAGAACAACTATTATCCTCAAAAAATAACTTCTTTCCCAATGCGACTCCTTCCTCCGTCATAGGGTTGTCCTCAGGGATGTTGTTCTTAGAAGGGAAAAACAATGGGCTGGGAAGCTCGTATGGCGTAGGCTTGAAGGTCTCTTCCTCATGCGGTGTGCATGAGAACAGCGCCAGCAGCAACAAAATGGATTGCCACGCTCCACGATGTTTCGCTCGCAATGACGTACCTCTCATGAACGGTTCTTGTTTTTTAGGATGGAGATCGTGTTCTTGAAGTTCTCCCAAGTCATGAAATGGGGTTTGGGAGCGGCTTTCTGTAGGATTTCCTTACTGATTTCAGCGATCGATGGCATGTCTTCTGTGTTTTTGGCGGTAAATACATCTGCTCCGTTTTCTTTGAGGAGTTGTTGGGCTTCTTGGTTCTGCATGATGGCCGAACCGAAGGCGTTGAAGTCGTAAACATGAGGGCTGCGGAACCATTTGTTGATGTTCATAACGATACCAATTGAATAGTCCCGACCTGCATACACTTCGAGATCGATTGGTAACTCAACGGTGAAGCTGTTGTCATAAAACTCGGTGTGGCTGGCGTTCTGTCCTCTGCCGAGGTGGATGGCTAGAGGGACGAGGAGGCTGTCGGCGTTCTGGTATTTGCCGTTGAGTTTCATGTAATGATAGCCTCCGCCCAGTTCATTGGGCCAGAACATGTTGCTTTCAGGGGGATTGCTAAAGGCACCCGACCTGTTGTCATCGTCATTCAAGCCGAAGGTAAAGCGAAGATATTGATAGCAGCGCGTTGGCACTTCGGATATCCGTAAGGTCTGGGTTTCTGGAATGTTGGTGTCGATATACCAGGTCTCCGCCAGCATGACGCGGTTGCCGTCGTAGTCCTCTAGCTCCAGGTTCGAGATGAACCACTGCACTTCGTTGACGAGGTATGGGTTGCCGGCCTCGTTGGTGTAGCGAAGGACATCCATGACCAAAGGCGTGCCATCCTCCTCGTGTAAAACAGAGAGGGTGAGGCTACCGTGCCTTTCGTGGTCGGTGCAGGCTGCCATCAGCAGTACCAACATCAATGATATGACTGGCTTTATCCTTATCATGGTTTTTCAAATCCCGCTGCAATGATACAAAAATCTTTCCAAATTGCTATCTTTGCATTCTAAAACTAATGTATATGGCAAACTATAAAGTTGGAGACCGAGTGAGCTTTCTGAACAACGTGGGTGGCGGCAAGGTCACAAAGATCATCGATTCGCGTATGGTAATGGTAGAAGTGGAAGACGGTTTTGAGATCCCCACTTTGATCACGGAGATTGTTCCGGACTTCCGCAACCAGCCTTCGCGGCAGCAACAGATCGTGGATACTGTTCAACAAGAGATCAAAGAGAAGGAATTGGTGCAGCAACAGCAGGAGGAAGATGCCCGTCATGGCGGACTTCGTCGCTTTGCCAAGGAGGCGGAAAAGGAGGGTGCCTATCTTGCTTTTGTGCCGCACGAACAGCAATGGCTGCTGACGGGTGCCATGGATGTGGTGTTGGTGAACCATACGCCATACGAGATGCTTTACACCTTCACCATCAAGGAGGAAGAACAGTTTGTCAACGTGGATTACGGGCAACTCGATAAGTATGAGAAGGTAGTAGTGGAAACCATCTCGCGTGAGGATTTGGAATACTGGTGCAATGGCATTATACAGGCCATCTTCACAGCGGAGACCTCCGACACGGTGCTCATGCCTCTGAATGCGCCTTTTGCCTTGCGCTCCAACCGTTTCTTTAAGGAAGGCAGTTATCTGATGTCTGGACTGTTGGGCGAAAAAGCGGTGATGAGTTGTCTTTCGGAACTGGTGGTTTTGAAAAACAGTGATGCCGATCTGATGAAGATTGCAAAGGAAGGCCTAGGCTCCAAAGCTCCCAAGCAGGATCTGGTGAAGAAAGAGTCACCTATCGACAAACACAGGACGGGTCAGGGCGAGGCTACAGTGGATTTGCATATCGGGGAGCTGGTGGACAACATCGCCGGTTTGTCGAGCCACGACATGTTCAAGATACAGATGGACTATTTCAAGAAGATGTTGGATAGCGCCATCGCTGCGGAATACACCAAAGTTACCTTTATCCACGGAGTGGGCAATGGGGTGCTGAAGAATGCCATTATTGAGGAACTAAAGAATTATGAGAATACGAAGAATCACATGGCTTCCATCGCCAAGTTCGGCGTGGGGGCGATAGACGTGGTTATTAAAGAAGACAGAAGCCAGAAGTAAGAAGAAAGAAGTTAGACCGTTTGCATCCCGTAGGGATGCTAGCTCTATAGAACAATGAATGAATTCCTATCTCATTATTATCTACAATTCGGGAAAAAAGTAGTTTTGCTGGTGATGCTGATACTTTTGTTCTCATCCTGTCACCGCAATGACGATCCGCTCTTCGGCCGTTGGACCGTGGAGAAGGTTAACGTGGAGTTCGATGAGAACAAATCCACGCCAGAGATGGTGCGTCAATACGGCGAGATGGAAAGAGGTAACGTGCTCGAAATCACCAATGATTCCATGCTGACTTTTGTTACTGGGGGCGATACGCTTCGTGGGCGATGCTCTTTGCGTGGCGATTCACTTTATTGTGACGGCTCTTTCTTTGGACTGTTTAAGGATGGCGTTATAACGACAGAGACCCTCACTCCGTTGGGAAAGGTACGGGTGTCCTATAAAAAGACTCCCCTCTCCTCAAGGAGAGGGGCTGGGGGTGAGGTGTGAACCCGCAGGGAATCGAACCCTGATCGAAGGAACCGGAATCCTTTATTCTATCCATTAAACTACGGGTCCAAGCGCTAAAAGCGCTGCAAAGATAAGAAAACTTTCCGTTTCCCGTTCTCAGTTTTCCGTTTTTAGCTTTGCTTCAGACGTTCCACAAACTCGTCGATGCGTCGCATTTCGTCAGCGATGGCGATCTTTTGTGGACAGTGTGATTCGCACTGGCGGCAGCCGATGCAGTGGCTGGCTTGACGCTCGTAGGGTAGCTTCTGGTCGTAGCCTAACAGGAAAGCACGGCGGTTGCGGCGGTATTCCTCGGCCTCAGGATTGCCAGCAGGCATGTTGCCTTCGGTGATGCAGTCGTTGTAATGGGCAAAGATAACAGGAATGTTCAGGCCGTAAGGGCAGGGCATGCAGTAGTTGCAGGCGGTACAAGGGACGGTCTTGAGTTCCACAAACTCTTCGGCTACCTTCATCAGGAACTCGTTTTCTTCGGGCGTGATGGGGCGTAACGGGGAATAGGTGGCGACGTTTTCCATCAGATGTTCCATATAGGTCATGCCGCTGAGCACCACCAGCACACCTTCGGGAGTTCCAGCGAAACGGAAGGCCCAACGTGCGACGGGAGTCTCGGGTTCGCGCTCCTTCATCTGCTTCACGATGAAGTCGGGCTGCTTGGCGAGACGTCCACCTAATAAGGGCTCCATGATGACTACTGGGATGTTGCGCTTGTGCAACTCCTCATAGAGGTAGTTGGCGTTGACGTTGTCGGGATCGATGCGGTTTGCATAGTTCCAGTCGGCATAGTTCATCTGAATCTGCACGAAGTCCCAGTGGTATTTTCCTTCGTCATGCCATTGTAACATGGTGTCGAACAGCTTTACATCGCCATGGAAAGAGAATCCCAGGTTGCGGATCCGTCCTGCCTGTTTTTGTTCCACAAGCCAGTCAAGGATGCCGTTGTCCATGAAACGGGTATTGAAGAGCTGCATGCAATCCATGTTGTCGTTGCTGCCACCGATGCTATGCAGCAGCAGGTAATCGACATAGTCGGTGCGTAGCTCTTGAAGCGAATGCTCAAACATGGCTTTCGAGGCTTCGGTACTCCATGTCGAGGGACTGAAGTTGGAGAGTTTGGTGGCTATGAAATAGCTCTTGCGTGGATGCCGCGAGAGGGCAGTTCCCGTTGATCCTTCGGAGCGACCTCGAGTATAGACTGGAGCGGTGTCGAAGTAGTTGACGCCGTGTTCAAGGGCATAGTCAACCTCTTGATTGACCATCTCTTGGTCGATTTGTGCTTCGGGATTCTGGCGTAGGTCAGCGCCACCTTCGATGGGGAGACGCATCATGCCATAGCCAAGCAACGAAACCTTGTCGCCGCTGTTGGGGTTGATTCGGTAGGTCATCTCGCCTTGTCCGTCGATGACGTCTGTAGGCGTGATGGCAGGTTTTTTATTGGGTTGGCAGGCGGAAAGCACCACCGAGGTCGCCACGGCAGCGCCGCCCATTTTCTTTATGAAGTCTCTGCGTTTCATTGTTTCAATTTTATTTTGTCACGGGACTCGTGACCGTGGGATGCGCGTCTCGTAGTCTCGTGTCATTTTATTCTTTATGGTGCACGATGTTTCCTTCCACGTAAATAGCACTGAACGGTCTTGAGGGACACAGGTTCTCGCAGGCGCCGCAGCCGATGCAGCGGCTCTCGTTGACGGCGGGCACCATGACGGTTTGGCCGTTGTGATCGTATTCTACCATCTGTATGGCGCCAGTGGGGCAGTGACGGGCGCAGTTGCCACAGCTCACACCGTCGGTGAGTACCGCGCAGTTGTCCTTGATCCATACGGCATGGCCCACATGGATGCCGGTCTTTTCTTCCTTGGTGATTGGCTTGATGGCGCCAGCAGGGCAGACCTGGCTGCAACGGGTGCACTCAGGACGACAATAGCCGACCTCATACGACATGGTGGGCTGCATGAAATGCATCAAGTCGGTCGTGGGACGTAACACGTGATTGGGACATGCCGACACGCAGAGTTGGCAGGCAGTACAGTGTTGCTGCATGTGTTTGGCAGATACGGACCCTGGAGGCGTGATGGGGGTCTGCCGTTTCGGAGCTTGTTTTTCAGTGATGACAGCCAGTCCTCCGTCCACTTTCATCTCGGCTTGTGCCATGGCAGCTGTGCCAGTGGCCAATGCGGCTCCAACGAGGAACGAACGGCGGCCCTGGTCTGGTTCTACGGCGGATGTTTCAGTTTTTGAAACGGCTTTCTTTGGGGTATAGTGTAAGGCATCGAACTGGCATTTGGTGAGGCAGTCACCGCAGACTACGCAACGCGAGTAGTCCACCTTGCCGACTTTAGAGTCGATGGCTCGGGACTTGCAATTTTTCTCACAGAGACCGCAATGCTTGCATTTGCTTTCGTTGAAACGCACGCGGAACAACGAAAATCTGGAGAAAAAGCTGAGGATGGTGCCCACGGGACAGAAGGAGTTGCAGTAGGCACGTCCGTAAAGAAATGCCAGCACACCAAGGATGAGCATTACCACCCAGGCTATGATCGAGATGGTGATGTTGCGCATGTAGAAGCTGGTGACGATACGGCCGTAGTTGCTATAGGGTTCCAGTAAGGTGGTAACTGGTGCGAATCCGACGATCAGACAGACGACAAAGATTGCACATACGGTATAGCGTAGCCATTTGTGCTCTTTTACATAGCTGAAACGGTTTTTCTTGAATTTGCCGCCGAGCCAGTTGTAGATGTCTTGCATGATACCAAGTGGGCAAATGATGCTACAGTAGATCCTTCCGAAGATTAGGGTAAGGATGATGAGAACTGCCAATACCACAAAGTTTAGTGCCAATAGCGCAGGAAGGAACTGTATCTTGGCGGCCCATCCTATCCATTGGCTGATGCCGTAGCCGACACCAACGAAGAGGAGCGTAATCACCAAAATCATGATGATGGCTAGTGTGATTCTGAGTTTTCGTAACATTGTTATTAAATTAGGAGTTAGGAGTGAGGAGTTAGGAGTAAATTATTGGATGATGATTTTTTTAGCGATTGTCTGTTTACCTTGCTTCATTATCGCGATGTAAACGCCCGGTTTCAGAGCTTTGGCGTTGACTCTTTGGCCTGAGATGGTGTAAACCGTGGCCTCGGCGGGGTTGAAAACTTGAGGCTCCAAGGCGGATTCTTCTATGTCGTTATAGCCGATGAAGGGAATGAATGTAACTAGCCCCAAGCTCTCATTGTCAAATTGATGGAAAATGTGATCCTCCACTTCGCTTTCGTTGATGGTGCCCCAGTCATTGCCAACAGCTGTGATGTCGCAAGCGGAATTGTTGTAAAGGTCGTAAATTAAACCACTATTGCCGTTGTCGTGGATGGAGTTGTTACCCCAGTCCTCTTCAGTCCCCATATCGATGTCGTGGAGGTTGATGGCGGTGATGCCCCAGAGATTGCCAGTGATCAGGTTGTTACGAATGATGGCTTTGTTATTGGTGGTAGTACCGTAAATGGAGATGCCGCTACCGCCGTTCATGGGGTTGTCTTCGTGGTTGTTGTCGATGAATTGATTTCCAATGATGACCGACGAAATGGTAGCACCTTGTTGGTTGTAGCCATAGCGGCCGTCTCTGATTTCGTTGTCTTGCAAGAGGACTTTGGTGGAACCTATGCCCATGAGGTCGGCGACGGAGATGCCGCCAGTATGGTATTGCGCCCAACGGTCAAAGACCTCATTGCCAACGATGCGGATGGTATCTTCGCCGCCAGGCCCGAGGTTGATCTGTGGGCTGTTGATGCCGTTCACATTGGCGTCTAGGGTGTTGTTCAAGATTTGAGGCGAGCTTTGTCCATTGGCAGGAGAGCTGATGGCAGCGCCTTGGTTGTCCTGAAACACACAGTTTTTGATGGTGGGGTCACAGTTGAAAACGTCAATCACGGCATTGCAGTAATCGCGGGTGAAGTATAGAAACTTCACGTCATCGAAAACCACTTCGGACTCAATAACCTTGATGCCAGCGCCATCTGATAGGTATAGCCTGTGAAGGTCGCATCCCGTGGCATTTTCAAACCTCATGCTAAACTGTTTGGCCTCTGTTCCGTAGAGTTTTACACGGTCGCCCGTATGGCTGCAAGTAAAGGAACCGTTGATGGTGATTAGCACGCCAGGAGCGTCGATACGTGTGACTTGATTGTCGATGAGCAATATGTCGTTACTTGAGATGGTGAGGTCTTGGTGGATAGTGAACACGGTTCCAGCGTTGGTGACCACGCCATCGGAGGCAGCAACAAGGTCGGGCAGGGTGTAGGTGGTGCCATTGCCGGGACTGGTCCATTGGGCTTTTGCAAATGAGGTTAATCCGATGATTAACAGAAGGGTGGGTAGAATCTTCTTCATGATGTCTATGATTTGATAATGATGGAGCAAAGGTAGGGAAAAGTAAATAAAAAAACAAGCCGCTAGATCATTCCTGCGGCTTGTTTTTCAGGTGGAAGTGGAGGGAGTCGAACCCTCGTCCAAACAAGGAACCACCAAGGTTTCTACATGCTTATTCCGCCGTTGGTTTTCATGCCAGGCAAGGGAACGGACGCCCTAAACCTGACCTTATCTCCTAAATTTAACCCGCACGTCGGAGCTCCGAGCGAGCGATCCCGAAATTGATTAGCACCCCGTGCTCAGGCCGGAATCAGGCATCTCCACCTGCGGGATGTTTCGTCCACCCACCTTGTGGGCGGATTAAGCCAGTGATCTACTGTACTTCGATCAGGCAGCGAAAGCGTAGTTATTTTCGCCAATTACTTTTTTGCAGTTAAGATTTACGAGCTTCGCTGCGAGGCTCGGCATGCTTCCGTGACAATTCATCTTGCTGTCAAAACCGGTCACCCCCTTTTTCAAGAAGTCAGAAGACAGAAGTAAGAAGAAAGAATCTTACTTGGGGCTTCCTTCGAAAAGCGGTGCAAAATTACAGCAAAAAACGTTCCACCGCAAGAGGATTATCCTTTTTTATAGGAAGAACACCTTTAACCTTTAACCTCTCACCTCTTACCTCTCACCTCTAACCTCACTTCAGCGGATTTCCGAAGTGGATGACGTCATCCTTGGTGATGGTAGCTCCGCAGAGGATTACCAATCGCTCAACAATGTTGTGCAACTCGCGGATGTTACCCGTCCATTGGTACTGCTTCATCTCCTCTAGGGCGTCGTCGGTGAACTTGGGCACAGCTTGACCCATGTTGGATGCAATGCTTTCAACGAAGCTGTTGACAAGCAACGGGATGTCGTCCTTGCGTTCCCTCAAAGGCGGAACATGGATGACGATGACGCTCAAACGGTGGTACAGGTCCTCACGGAAGGTGTTCTCGTCGATCATCTTGCGTAAGTCCTTGTTGGTGGCCGCAAGGATGCGTACGTCCACGGGGATCTCTTTCTCGCCGCCGACACGAACGATCTTGTTTTCCTGTAAGGCGCGTAGCACCTTGGCTTGTGCAGCCAGACTCATGTCGCCAATCTCATCGAGGAATAAGGTGCCTCCGTTGGCCAATTCGAAGTCGCCCTTCTTCTGCTTGATGGCTGAAGTGAACGAGCCTTTCTCATGACCGAACAACTGACTTTCAATGAGTTCTGCAGGGATGGCGGCGCAGTTGACTTCAATAAAAGGACCATAGCGGCGTGCGCTTGATTCGTGCAACTGTCTTGCCACCAGTTCTTTGCCAGTGCCATTTTCTCCAGTAATGAGCACTCGGGCATTGGTGGGTGCCACCTTCTCAATCATGTCGCGCACCTCCATCATGGGGGCTGACTCGCCCACCATCTCATTTTGGCGGCTGACCACCTTCTTTAAGGCTTTGTTCTCAGTGCTTAAGTTCTGCTTGTCCAACGCATTTCGCACCGTGATGAGGAGCCGGTTCAGATCGGGCGGTTTCTGAATGAAATCAAAGGCACCTTTTTTGATAGCGTCAACAGCACTGTCAATAGTGCCATGCCCGGAGATCATGATGACGGGAGTGTCGTTGATGGCCTTCACCTGCTCCAAAACCTCCATGCCGTCCATGTCGGGCATCTTGATGTCGCAAAGGATGGCATCGAACTCCTGATCTTTGATCATCTGCAGGGCATCCGGACCATTGCTGGCGTCCTCCACTTGGTATTTCTCATTTTCCAAGATCTCGCGTAACACACGGCGGATGGGATCTTGGTCGTCGATGATGAGTATTCTTGACATAATCGTATTCCTTTCCATGCAAAAATAGTTATTTTTGTGGGTCGAAACACCGATCATGAAACATTTTCTTCTGACAATATTGCTTTTGTTGTTTGTTGTTCTGTTCGCCAGAGGACAAGAAACTATCAACTATCAACTATCAACTATCAACTTCCCTTGGTCGGGTGGCCTCAACGCTTGTCAGTTCGGCCGCATGGATCTTGACAATGACGGAAAGAAGGATCTGCTTGTGTTCGATCGACATGGCAACCGTTTGAGCTGTTTTATTAATAAAGGAGCTTTTGGAGTAATAGATTATCAATATACTACTGAATTTGATTATGGCTTTCCCGAACTTAATGACTGGGTGATATTTTCTGATTATGATGGCGACGGGAAAGAGGATATCTTTACTTATTCCAATGGTTGGGCAGGCATCAAGGTTTATCGTAATGTGACGGATGATGGTCATATTGGGTTTCAGTTGGTCAAGTATCCGTATTTGACTTCATGGCAAGGTGGGGGAGAAGTGAATATTCTTGCAACGAATGCAGACTATCCATCCCTGGTTGATCTTGACGGCGATGGCGATCTTGACATCTTGACTTTCGGTGTGATGGGTACTTTTATTGAGAAACATCTGAATCTGTCCAAGGAGCGATATGGCTGCCTCGATTCACTAGTGTTTGAGTGCGCTGATCTGTGTTGGGGCAGGGTGGCGGAGAGTGAGGAAAACAACATGATGTATCTTGACACCTGCCTTTTCGGTTATGGCATCACCATGTTGGCCGACGGCACACGTCACCGTGGCGCCACAGTCACGATACATGACTTGAATGGTGACGGTCTGCTTGACTTGTTGCTTGCAGATGTGGATTATCCTGGGTTGACGCTGTTGGTTAATGGCGGTGATCCGGAAAATGCTTTGATGGTCAATCAGATGGATTTCCCGCCACAATACCCTGTCAAGCTACCTTCCATGCCGGTGCCCTATTTCACGGACATCGACAACGACGGCGATGACGATCTCTTGGTTTCGCCCTTCGATCCTGATCCCATGGCAAGTGAAGGCTTTGAGAGTATCTGGCTTTATCTGAATCACGGAACGAATGACGCTCCTGACTTTCGGCTTTATACAAAATCATTTCTGCAAGATAATATGCTCGATTTCGGCACGGGGGCATTTCCAGTGATAGTGGATTGGGACGGCGATGGCCTTCTGGATATCGTTGTTGGGTCCATCAAAGGTACTGAACTCGTGTGGCTCAAAAACGCTGGAACGGCAACGCAACCAGCGTTTCGGATCACTCATTTCCCCTTTGGTTTCGGTGGTCATACCGGTCTGGTCCCTGCTTTTTATGACCTTGATGGCGATGGCCAACAAGAGTTGCTGGTTGGGACTGCTGAGGGCAAATTGCTGCTTTACGATCATGATGGAACCTTGCTGGATGACGATTATCTTCATTACGACAAAGCCTGGTCGGCGCCATGTTTCTTCGACGTGGATCATGATGGCGTTGCGGATTTGGTTGTTGGGAATGAAACGGGACGGCTTTCGTTTTATAAGGGGAGTGAGGAGTTAGGAGTTAGGAGTGAGGAGTATTGGGGTGGAGTGGATGTGCGTGACTATGGCACTTCTTATTACGGGTACAGTGTCCCAACTTTATTCCAATGGGGCGATGAGATCCTATTGGCTGTGGGCTCCGAGTCGGGGAAGGTCTTCCTTTTTGACGGTGTCAGCGTAGAAGCAGATGCCGTGTTCCGTGAAGCTTCGTACCGATGGATGGAGTTGAGCGATGACATGCCCCTGTCTTTTGGCATGCGTTCCTCGACTTCGATTACGGATTTGGACAACGATGGTCGTTTGGATATCGTTGTGGGCAATTTCTCAGGAGGACTGCAACTGTTCAATACCTCGATTCCCATCAACAACCTTGAAATCGCTGAGCAGCAAGAAGAGGGGACGGTCTTGGTCTTCCCCAATCCAGTGGACGCACAATGCCAGGTCATTTCCAATACAGAGTGCATTAAGCAGATCTTGCTTATGGATTTGTTCGGAAGAGTGTTGTGTGAGCAGTCGGTTGGAGAAAGGGAATGCCTGTTAGAGGTTGCCGACTTGCGTCCAGGCGTTTATTTGTTGCGCTTGACCTTGGAGCGTGGTGCCGTGAACCGTATTTTCCTTAAACGGTAGTTGATGGTGGCTTTAAGCTTGACCAAGATGTCGCCGCCGATAATGCCGTCGATGGCAGGAAGTCTCAGCTTCCTGTAGTTTTCGTGGATGTTTTCCAGGTCGAGCGCTACGGCTTCATAGTTGGAGAGTTCGATGGTTCCTAGGGTTAAGGATTTGATGATAAAGGTGGAGCTTTCCAGATCGTTGCCGCCCACGCCGGCGGTAATGCCTTCTTTTTTCTCGAAGTTGGGATTCTCGATGAATTTGGTGATGACAGTGGGGTCGAACACGGAGCGAGAGGCTCCAGTGTCGATCAAGAAGTTGGCTTCCATGCCATTGATCTTGCCTTGGATCATGACATGAAAGCCTTCTCCTTCGATGTCCAATAACTGGATAGGGATCTCCATTAAAGGTCGAGGTTTGGTTTGACGTTGAACCTGTCGTAGAAATCTTTGATGATTTGAACGGCTTCTTCGGCGGTGTCAACCACATGGAAGATTTCGAAGTCTTCCTTGTTAATCATCCTTTCTGGCAGAAGCGTATTCTTGAACCAGTCGATGAGTCCCTGCCAGTAGTCTTTTCCGACGAGTACGACGGGGAAGTCGGAAAGTTTCTCTGTCTGGATGAGGGTAAGGGCTTCCGACATCTCATCGAGCGTGCCAAAGCCGCCAGGCATGGCAATGTAGCCTTGGGCATAGCGCATGAAGATGTTCTTGCGGACGAAGAAATAGTTGAAGCGTATGTTTTTGTCGAAATCCACGTAGTCGTTGCATTTGCCTTCGAAGGGCAATAGGATCTCACAACCCACGCTGATGCCTCCCGCTTCTTTTGCGCCTTTGTTGCCAGCTTCCATGATGCCGGGGCCGCCGCCAGTGATGACACCAAATCCGAGTTTAGTGATGCCTTTGGCTATTTCCTCGGTCATCTTGTAGTATTTGTCATCAGGTTTGGTGCGGGCCGAGCCGAAGATGGCTACGCAAGGGCCTATCTTAGACATTTTCTCCATGCCGTCCACGAATTCGGCCATAATCTTGAAGACTGACCATGAGTCGTGGGTCTTGACGTCGTTCCAGGATTTGGGTTGGAAACTTTTCTGGATGATTTTTACTTCTCTTTCTGTAATCGGCATAATTATTTTTTTTAATTTTGCATCGTGTTGCGAATGTAGCTCAGTTGGTAGAGCATCAGCTTCCCAAGCTGAGGGTCGCGGGTTCGAACCCCGTTATTCGCTCAAACAAGTAGAGACGTACCTTATGGCACGTCTCTACATTTTTTAATGGGGTTTAGGCAATAGGAGTGCCGCACTCAGGGCAGAACTTGCCAGTGGTCTCGGTGCCGCACTTCGGGCACTTCTTCGGACCTTCGTCAGCTGGGATTGGCGTTCCGCATTCAGGGCAGAACTTGCCAGTGGTCTCAGTACCGCACTTCGGGCATTTCTTGGCTGCCTTTGGTGTTGGGAGAGGTTCGCCGCAGTTGGGGCAGAACTTGCCTGTGATAGGAGTGCCGCATTTTGGGCAAGGCACGCCTTGTGGTTGGTTAGGAACTTGAGTCTGGTATTGCGGGTGCTCTGGGGGCATCATGCTGCCGCCCATCATGTTACCTGCAGTGCCGAAGCCCATGCCGGCCATGCCGATGCCCATGAAGCCTGCGCCTGCACCTGCTTCGTTGCCGGCGGCGGTTCTCATGGTGCCGAGCATGCTACCTCTTGCTTGAGCGGCGTTGGCACCAGCCTCAAATTCGTTGAGCTTCTGCTGGCTCTGTTCGTCGAGGGAGACGGATTCGATGAGGAAGCTGACCAAGCGGACGCCACGAGCACGGATGTCGGAGTCAAAGACGTTCTCGTCCATGAGTTTCTTCATGTCGGCTGTGCGGCTTGGCAACTCGAGTGCCCTGACTTGGTTTTCTTTGGTGCCGAAGGCGTTGATCACGGCTTGCAGGGCAGCAACCACCTCGCTGCGCATCTGCTCGGTAAGAGCGTCTTTCTTGACTACATTGCCCACACTGGCGTATTGGCGCATGAACAGAGCCATATCGTCAAGACGGAAGGTGTATTTACCATAGCAACGGATGTACAAGGTAAGAGGAGTCTCGCGGCCATTGGCTGGGTTGAAGCTGCCATGGTCCCAATCTTGGAACATGATCGGTGTTGCGGTGCCGAACTTGTTTCCCATGATCTCCTTGATGTTGAAGAAGAACACGGCCTGCTCCTTGGCGGGAGTGCCACCGTAGGTGAAACGCTGCCACATTTCCTTGAAGACCGGACCGAATTGGCCTCCAAAGAATGAGGGTGATGAGGATTGGTCGAAGGTGTAAACACCTTCTTCAGCGGTAGCGTCGAGGATGCTACCAGAGTCATAGATAACCGCCACCTGGCCAGGGGCCACGATGATACGGCTGCCTTTAGAGATCTGACCCGTCTTGGTGGTTTGCTTCACCATCAGGGTGTCCATATCCATGTTGTCACATTTGATAAGGTCTAACCATTGGTCTCTAAGAGTGCCGCCAATGGATCCGGCGATTGCTTTGATAAGTCCCATTTTTGATTATTTTAAAATTTATAATGATAATTTATTCAAACATTCTTACATCTTAACTCCTCGCATGAATATCAGTAAGCACCCAATCGTGTTCACCATTGGTGACAACGCTTCCGCAGTAGGGGCACTGACCGGAAGAGGTGATCTCGGTCGGAGCGCCGCAGTTGGGGCAATTGGTAACGGAGTTGCCCTTACGTGTCGGGTCGGTCTTTACGCCAGCCTTGCGGTTGAAGACCATCTCATAGCGCATGTACCAATCGCGTCCTGGATCGCTCTCCAACACCTTCTTGGTGGCGTCGTCGATGACATAGTCGCGCATGATGGCGTTGAGCCAAACCACGAGGATTTCCTTCTCACCATCTTCCCTGAACGAGTTCAATGAGCAGTGCTTGATGCCGATCTTCTCGATAACGTTGGTCTTGCCCAGACGGATATATTCATCCAGCTGTTGTTTGTGTTGGTTGAACAGGTTCTCGCTTTCGAAGGGACGGATGGGCTTCCAGTCCTTGGTGGTCCAAGCTTCTTGGATCTTCATAAAGACCTCGCGGGCAAAGCCGATGAACTTGTCGGATGAGAAGTTCGGGTCGTTGGCTTGGATTTGTGCAGCTACCGAGGCAGTGTTGTCGAAAACAAATTCATTATTGGCTTGGTTGTTCACCTGTTGGTTGATAAAAGTACTGTCGGAGCCTTGTTTCTTTTTCATTCTTCTGAGGATGAAATAGGCTACTAGGATGATGACCAGTACGACCAATCCAGTGACGGGGTCGTTGATGAACAGACCAAGAAGGTAACCTACCAATGCACCGATGCCGTCTCCATCGCCAAAGTCGCCGCCGCCAGAGCTATAGCGGTTCTGATTTCCCACGTCACCAAAAGCGAAAGTGCATGTGACTAGGCTTAAAATCAATAAGATAAACGGCAGATGCTGCTGTATTTTTTTCAAAAAGCTATTTTTCATATTTGTAAAATTGAAAAGCAAAGATAATAAAAAATATTAAAAATGACAAATTATGCGAAAAAAACTCTATATTTGCAGCCGCAATTGGGAGCTTAGCTCAGTTGGTTCAGAGCATCGCCCTTACAAGGCGGGGGTCGTTGGTTCGAGTCCAACAGTTCCCACAAAAAGAAGGAGCCGTGATATCACGACTCCTTCTTTGTTTTCAACCAATAGGTTTTCTTATTCTTTATAGACTTCAAGGATGTTGACGATGTCATCTCCGTAAGGTCCTTCAACCCACACGCGTCCGATCTTTTCGTCAATTTTCTTGATCTTGTAGCCAGCCTTGTAGCTGCTGGTGAAGATGGCATACACCTCGTCGCCGACCTTCAGGTTCTGCTTCAAAGGAACGACTTTACAAGCGCTTCTCTTGAAAACCTTGATCTTTCCTGCGAAGCCTTTTAGCAGTACTTTGTCTTCAGTGCAGCTGATGAGCGTACCGGCTTCATAGCTGCCGTCACCAGTGACGACGATCTGTGCGCCTGGCTGCCATTCGCCGTCTTTCAGGACCGTGAAGGTGTTGGGCAGGATCTGCTCGTTGGCGTGTTCGTTGGCAAAGCCTTTGCCGTCGTCTTTGTAATCCAGGTCGAGGTAGTCAACCTTTGGGGAGTCAGGTTTTGAGGCATCGGTGACGATAGCACGTTGCATGCCTGATCCGGTTTGCCACCAAGTCAGGAGGATGTCGCCTTTTTTGGCTGTCTGGCCTCCCGGAAGCGGTATGATGAGTGAGTTTGGCATTTCCACATCGGAGCCAAAGTCCTTTACGATGGATTTGGTATCGCCGACGCTAGCAACCGTTGTCCTATAAAAAATGTAGGTTTCGTTTGCTGGATCGTCCGATTCCTTAAGCTTTGAAGGATAGAAGGTGTGGATGGAGAGGGCGGATTGTCCTTCCTCAAGGCCTTCGTTTGTGTTGCCTTCCGGGAAGTCCCATGGGAATGCAGGCTCCTTGACTTCTTCGACCTCTTGAGCTACTTCTGGCTCAGCTTGTTGGACTTCAGGATTTTCTTCTTTGTCTTTGTTGTCTTTAGGTGTGGAATTGCCACAACTAGCCATCGTCATAGCCAATGGAAGTGCGATGGCAAACATAAATGCTTTTTTCATGATTTGATAGCTTTAAGTATTGATTTGTTATTGTTGACTTATCAGTGTCTTTTTGTTGATGAGCTTACCGTTCTCGTTTAGGCCTTGGATGATGTAAACACCGTCATGCAAAGATTCTAGGTCGGTGGTGTTGAGGAGTTGCCCCTTCAAATTATAGATTTTCAATATGGTAACGATGGATTGTTTTTCGTTTTCGGGGATGCCGGTGACTTCGACGAAAACATAGTTCTCACCAGTTGGAGTCAGTGCGAAATCAGATTCGCCGTTTTCATAAACAGCGGTAAGCTGGTACTTGAAATCTCCGATGTCGGTTGCATCGAAGTATGATAATACATCGGGAGCGACTTCGATGATCACTGTGGCTTGGGTAATGAGATTCTGACGATACAGATTGTATCTAATGGGCAATCCTCTAGGAGCATCCCAACTGAGTTGAGCTCCAAATTGTTGCGTGTTTGTATCAAATACATATTGACATTGGAAATTTGTTGGGGCATAGCATGGTGTTGGTGGGGTGGGAGGAGTGATTTCGCCCATCTCGCCTTTTTCTCCGAAGTTCTGTCCGTAGAGGCCGCCGGAACCGCTTCCGACAGCATCGGTTGAGTTTACCCATGCGATGATGTTCTGTCCGTTATGGAATCCAGTAGTGTATTCGCACCCTGTTTTACTGTAAGTGTTTGAGCATAACTGGGTCTCCCACAATGTGTTTCCATCCATGTCGAATCCTTGAGCTTCAACAGTTGCTTGGCTTCCTGATGTCTGGCTAATACCTTTGAAATAAGAAATTGCGAAGCCGCCACCATATTCGAAGGCGTCAATGTTATAACCTCCGCAAGGGACAGACCCGTTGTCAAGCACGAGGATGCCATCGTCCCATACTCTTTCACCTTCTGGTGTAATACGATTTATGTATAGTTTGCATTGGCTTTGTGAGTAATCGTCAGTTTGCTCATAAAACAGGATGATGTCATTACTGTCAGGATCAACCGTAGCGGATGCACTGATGTATAAGTTATTGTTGTCGGGGGAGTGGACTGGGACTCCATTGGTGTCCATGATAGTTGAAGCTCCGTTTTGGTTGAAGTGGAACACGTACACGTTGAAATTGTACGAGGCTGGATGCCAGATGTAAACGTAGCCGCCACCCATGCCGTCGGATATGGCGTAATGGAGATAGGTCACCTGGAAGGATTGAGATGACATCAATAATGTCTCAGGACTGAATTGTGTTCCGTCGGGATTGTATCCAGCGACGTATATCTCTTTGTCAGTGTAAAAACCGTTACCGCATTTTTCGTAAGTCACGAACACACGGTTGTCGTTGCCCAAGGTGAGTTGTCCGTACATGCACCTTTGACCGCCATTATCTTCAATAGTTACGTAAGGGTTCAGAGTGCCATCGGCGTTGACGTATTGCAAGAACAACCTGGAATAGTCAAACCCTAAAGTCCAGACTCCGCCGTCGTTGCCTGCAATACATTGGGTGCGTGAAAAACCGAGGCTGTCAAACAGTACTACACCCTCCTCTCCCCAAGCGTAGGAGCCATCGGCATTGATCTTAACCGCATACGAAAAACCATCATAGGTAGCGAAACAGCTGACCACGCCACCATCGGTTGTGGTCGCCATGGCAACGCCTTCAGACATGGAAGAGAACTCGTGTCCTGCAATATGGATACCGTTTTCACCCCATTGGGGAACGCCTTCGGAGTTAAGGCGTTGTAAGGTGGGCGACCATCCGTTGCCACCTGCAAAGCTGCACCACTGCAAGTAAGTGTCACCAGTAATAGTATTAGTGGCGAGGTAGATTTCACCAGCATCCGCAGTGGAGTTGGCGATATAAGTGTTTTGAGTTGGGTCGTTGACCCATTGGGCATGCAGCGTTGTGAACACAAACAAGCCTGCAAATAATAGTATCAGTTTCTTCATGTTGTTATGTTTTTTGGATTTATTTTACAATCAATTTACGAGTGAGGGGTTTCCCGTAAGCGGTTAATCCCTGAACGATGTAAAGGCCTTCGCTCAAATCCTTGTTGTTGATGGTTTTGAGGCGTTGACCGCTCATGGTGTAAATCCCAGTGACGGTCGCAATCTTTTCGGAAGTGTTTTCAGGAACAGAGGTCACGGTGATGAAGAGATAGTCGTCGCCAGTCTGGGTGAGTGCGTATTCCGACTCGCAATCTTCATAAACGGCAGTGAGTTTGTACAGGTAGTCTCCAGGTGCCAGCTCCTCAAAATAGGAGTTGAATTCGGGGCCGATTTCAATAACTTCTTTTAGGTCGGATCGGTAAAGGTTGTAGTGAAGTGGAGTTGGATTAGGAGCTTCCCATGAGACCATGGCGCCGAACATCTCATCGGTGTAGATGTATTCGCCATCGAAGTTGGTTGGCGGATCGCATGGTGCTGGTGGAGTGGGGGGTGTAACCTCTCCCATAGTGCCGTCCCAGCCGATGTTTTGTCCATATAGGCCGCCGTCTTGGGCGTTCACCCAAGCCACGATATTCTGTCCATTGTGGAAACCAGAGGTATTCTCGTCGCCAGTCTTCGGATAGGTGCTTCTGCACATCTGGGTGTTCCAAACCACATTGCCATCCATGTCGAAGCCCGTTGCCTCAATGGTTTCCTGATAGGCGCCTGAAACAGCCTTATGGTATATCACGGAGAAGCCTTCGCCATATTCGAAAGCATCGATACGGAGACCGCCGCATTGTGTGGTGCCGTTGTCAAGCACGAGAATGCCGTCGCCCCAAGGCTTTTCGCCAGTAGCGGTAATGCGGTTGATCCAAATCTTGTATTGCGATTGTGAATAGGAGTCGGTCTGTCGGTACACCAAGAGCAAGTCGTGGCTTATCGGGTCAACCGTAGGATAGGCGGTGATAAAATAACTGTTTTGGTCAGGTTGGTGGACTGCAACTCCGTTAGGCTCAAAGATAGTTGGTGCGCCGTTCTCATTGAAATGCGTGACGTAAACGTTGTAAACGTCGCCAATGCCGTTGTGATATTGAAAAACGTATGAGCCTCCCATGCCGTCGGAGATTGCATAGTGAATATAGCTCATGCCAACGGTTTGTTGTCCAAGCAACAGTGTCTCAGGATAGATTCGTTCGCCATCTTTGTTGTATCCTGCGACGTAGATTTCCTTGTTGTAATTGGTGTAACCTTGAAGGGTCTGTTTGGCATATACCACAAAGACGCCGTTGTTAGCAGGAACCAATTTGCCGTTGGTACATTTCTTGGTAAAGTCAGCGATGGTGGCCATGGGCCTCAGTGTTCCATCAGCGTCAACATATTGCAGGTAAGATATGTCCATGTCGGTGCCGAGTGCCCAGAATCCGCCGTCGTCGCCGGCGAGCAGCTCGGAACGGCCGCCGCCCTCGCCGTCAAAGAGCATCATGCCATCGGTGCCCCAAGGCGTGCTGCCGTCAGCGTTGATTTTCACCACCCAGTGCTTTGCTTCGACAGAGCGGAACAGGCTTACCACCGAGCCGTCGGAGAGGGCTGCAAGAGCATAGCCGGGCGACCAGGTGGCGAGGTTGGGCGTAGTGATGTGAACGCCATCGTTGCCCCATTGCGGAACACCGGCGGCGTCAAGGTATTGCAGTTTGGGCGACCATCCGTTGTCCGACATGCTGGTCCATTGTACGAAGGTGCCACCATCAGGGGATGTTGCGACTCGTATTTCCCCAGCACTGCTTTCGCAGTTGGCGATGAAAGTGTTGGCGCTGGGATTGTTGACCCATTGGGCTTGCAAAGCGGTAATAGTAAACAAAGCTGTTGCGAGAAGTACAAGTTTTCTCATATAGATCGGTTTTTAGATATACCTTACCGCAAAAGTAAAAAAAATGTTTCTTTTATAAAAAGGAATCAAAAAAAAAGCCTGCCCCTTCAGGATCATACTCCTTCCAGGACAGGCTTCTTACTTCTGTCTTCTTACTTCTTACTTCTTACTTCTTACTTGATATTCGGCTCTTCCAACCCGAGGTGTTTCTTCTTGTCAACAGCCTTCAGGATGATACCGATGATGAGAGCGGCAACACCAAGGCAGGCCAACATGACTAGAGGCCAAGTGTAGTTGAGTGCTACCGGGTCATCGACGCCGGGATTGGTGTTCTCCAAGACCTTACCGATGAGCAAGGGGAACAGCCACAAGCCGATGTTCTGGATCCAGAAGATCAAAGCGTAAGCTGAACCGATGATTTTTTCATCGACGAGCTTCGGGACGCTGGGCCACAAAGCGGCAGGTACCAACGAGAAGGAGGCACCCAACACCAAGATGGTCACGTATGCCACTACGACACCGCCGACAGCGCTACCCTTGAACATGGGTAGGATGAAGGCGAAGGTAAGGTGGCAGATGATGAGCAGCAAGGAACCGATCATCAACATGGAAGCGGCTTTGCCTTTATGGTCAACATAGCTGCCAAGGATAGGAGTAATGGCCACAGCAAGCAGCGGGAACACGGCGAAGATGGTCTCGGCAGTGCCTCGCATGTAACCCATGTAGCAATATACCACCAAGGCAATAACGGCCAACAGCATCAAACCGACCTTCATGCCTTTCTTCTTCGAGAAGTTGCTGGCGAAGGAGCAGACAGCCACCACAAGCATGATGATGTATTGGATGATGGTGACAGTGTCGCCAGCCCAGAAGGAACCAGCTTCAGGTGGGGTCAGGGTCAAGTTGCACTGCAGCATGTTGACAGCGTACTTCTGGAATGGGAAGATAGCTGAATAGTACAGCACGCAGAGCAGGGCGACGAGCCAGAAGCCAAGGCTTGACAGGATCTTGCCGATGTCGGATACCTTGAAAGGATCGTCTTTCTCTTCAGCTTCGCCAGTTTGTTTGTCGAGTTTCTTATCCATGAAGAAATAGACGATGAACATGATCAAAGCGATGCAAAGCAGCACCACGCCGAAGGCCACGGAACGGCTCACGTTGATGTGTCCGCCGAGTTTGGCAAAGTAAGGTGAGAAGATCATGCAGGTGGCAACACCCAGACGGGCGAGAGCCATCTCGGAACCCATTGCCAATGCGGTCTCACGGCCTTTGAACCATTTCACGATACCACGGCTCACGGTGATACCAGCCATCTCCGTGCCACAGCCAAAGATCATGAAGCCGACGGCGGCCATCTTAGCGGAAGCGGGCATGCCTCTGTAGAAGGGAGAGACGCCCAGCTCCTCGAAGCCAGGGATGTAGTTGAGGTTGTTGTTGAACCAGGTTTCCAGTCCGCTGCCGTAGAACGACTCGCTGATGGCATAGTACTTGATCAAGCCGCCGACCAGCATTACGACACCGGACAGTACGGCGGTGAAACGCACACCCATCTTGTCGAGGATGATACCAGCGAAGATGAGGAAGAACACGAAGACGTTCAGGAAAGTCTCAGAACCCTGCATGGTTCCAAAGGCGAGACTGTCCCAACCGCGCTCGGTTTGCATCAAATCCTTAATGGGTGAGAGAATGTCCATAAAGATGTATGAACAAAACATGGCCAAAGCCAATAACAACAAGGCAATCCACCTATAGGTGGCGTTGTCTCTCATGGTGAGTTTTTCTGTCATATTTGATTAGTTATTAGTTGTTCAGTTAGTCAGTTGTTCGGTTTATTTGGGGAGTTGAACCACTTCCTTGTGATAACCTTGGAGGATGACTTTTGCCATGTCAGCAAGGTCTTGGCCAGTGATGCTGTTTACCAATTCGTTGTATCCCTTCATCAAGTTGATGCCATCGCGGAGCTGGGCCTGGATGCAGTTCATCCAGTAGCGGTTGTTTTCCAGGTCTTCGGCATGCTGCTTGATCTTGTATTCCTTGACTTTCATGAGATCTTGTTCACGAGGACCTTCGTGGGCAATGCGCTCAAACTCCACTTTGGCGATGCTCATCAGTTTGGCATACATCTCCTTGTTGGTCTCGAATCCGATCATCATCAGGAAGGTGCCCTTGGGATATTGCTGTATCGTGCCATTGACGCCGACACCGTAAGTACCGCCTTCATCCTCACGAATCTTTTCAGTGTAAACAATGTCAAGAACGTCTTTCAGAAGTTCCATCTTCATGAGGTTTTCAGGTGTGTAGTCCATGTCGCCATTATAAAACATATAGCAAGTTGCCTTGGGGTTTTCCATGGCTTTTTCATAGTGGCAGATATAGTCTTTCTTGGGATAGTTGCGTCCGTTATCCATCCAGGATTCTTCGTTTTTGACAGTTTTCATTCCACCCAGATATTGGGCAACCAGCGGTTCGAAAGTCTCTGGGTTGATGTTGCCGACAAAGGTGAAGACAAAGTTGTTGGGATCGGCAAAGCGTTCAGCGGCCAGCTTCAAGCCTTTGGCATAGTCAATCTTGTCGTAGTCTTCAGCTTTCATGCGCTTGGTGAGAGGATGGTTGCCGTAAAGCACTTTGATCAAGCTGTCGCTGAAAGCGGTCATTGGGTCGGATTCAATATTGGCCAACATAGCCTTGTTGCGGGTGATGTAGGATTGGTAGGCTTCTTCATCGCTGCGCAAATTGTTAAAGTACAGATAGGTAAGTTGAAGCATGGTTTCCAAATCTTTGACGGAGCAGTTTCCGCTGATGCCTTCTGTGTAGTTATTGATAGTTGGATTGACCCTGACACGTTTTCCAGCAAGGATTTTAGGAAGGTCAATGGCGCTGAAGTTACCAACGCCGCCAAGCGTCATCAGAGAGTTGAGTTCTTGTAAAGTGTATGGGTCGTTCTGGTCCAAGACGGAGAGACCACCAAAGCTGTAGGCGTTCATCAAGATCTCGTCATCTTTGAAATCGGTGTGTTTGTAAACGACCTTAACGCCGTTTTTCAGGGTAAGCATGGTGGCGTCAAATTCCTTGAGAAGCTCGGTCTTGGCGATCTTGCCAGGTTCTGGAAGCTGGGCGAGCAGGGGCTCGTTGGAAACCGTTTCTTGATAGGCTTCGACTTTCACTTTGTTGGCTTTGTTGAAGAGATCAAGCAGTTCAGTTTTGTTCGGGAGGATTTCGCCTTCCTTCTGAGGAGCGGTAAGCACCACCACGATATTGTTGTCGGTAACCATCTCTTTGGCGTAAGCGTTGATGGCTTCGAGAGGTAATGCGGGAATGATCTGTTGGATCAAAGGATACTCAGTCTCAATGCCCATCATTGGTTCATTGGTAAGGAAGTGGGCAAGCATTTGGTTGAAATAGCGGCTGGTTTCCTGTTTGTTGCGTTCCTCGAACTGGGTCTCAAATTGGCGGAGCATGTCGGCCTTGGCGCGCTCATATTCCGAAGCGGTGAAGCCGAATTCCTTCATACGGTTGCTCTCAGTGACAATGGCTGTCATGGCTTCATCGATACCCTCTTTGTCCTTGGCAGCGGCAGCTATGGTCCAAGCATCCTTGGTGTTGGAGATCATGAAAGTGCCATAGTAGCCGTAACCGTAGATGAATGGTGGATTGGGCTTTTGTGTCAACTCCTGCAGACGGTTGTTGAACATCTGGGAAATCAAGCGTTCGACGATGGTGCCGATCCAGTAGCTCATGTCGTTTCGCATTTCAACGGGAGTGATGTCATGCTTATAGGAGATGGAGATGTCATAGCTGGTTTCTTCCACATCGGTAGCAACGGTCACGATGGGCTCTTCATTGTCGGCGACGGGGAAGTAAACGCGTTCAGCGGGATTCACTGGAGCCGGGATGTCGGCGAACATCTCTTTCAAACGGTTTTCAATTTGGTCAACGTCAATATCGCCAATGACAATGATACCTTGGAGATCGGGGCGATACCACTTGTGATAGTAGTCTCGGAGATACTGGTGGTCGAAATGGGCGACGACTTCCTCGGTGCCGATGATGGGCATGGGAACTCCGTAAGGGCTGTTGGGATAGATCTCAGGCAAGATCTTGTCGTAGATACGCATTTGGGCACCTTGACCTTGGCGCATCTCTTCAAGGATGACACCGCGCTCGCTCTCAATCTCATCGTCTTCGAGTGAGATGAAGCTTGACCAGTCGTGTAGCACGAGCAGGCAAGAGTCAACCAGACCGGGATTGGTGGTGGGGACGTTATTGAGCATATAGACGGTTTGTTCAAAACTCGTCCAAGCGTTTACGTTGGTGCCGAATTTTACGCCGTTGCGCTCCATATAGTCAAGCATGGCTTTCTTGGGGAAGTGTTCCAAACCGTTGAAGGCCATGTGCTCCAGGAAGTGGGCGAGACCGCGTTGGGTTTCTTCTTCAAGGATGGAACCCACTTTTTGCGCGATGTAGAAGTTGGCGCGTTGGGCGGGTTTCTCATTGTGACGGATGAAGTAGGTCAATCCGTTGTCAAGCTTTCCAGTCCTGACGTTGGGATCCAACGGTGTGGGCATAGCTTGTTGGGCCATACTGGCAAGGCCAAAGGCCATTACCATTGCGATTGCTAAAGTGATCTTAAAGCTTTTCATTTTGTTTAATTTATTAGATTCTTAATTATGTCTTCTGAATTCTAAAAAAGGTGAACCACATATTTTTCTTCGAAATATTCTTCTTTAAAATACTTTGTGACGGGAGCTTTTTTGTAATGCCAGTATTTTGAGATGGCTTGGAACTCTTCTTTGAGATCGCCACCTTTCAAATAGATAATGCCGCCTGCTTCGACATCGCCTCTGATTCTGAGTTTGTTGCCAGCCAGGTTGGCGATTTCGGGCAAGGTCATCACGGCACGGCCGGTGATGATGTCGAACTTGTCCTTTACCTCTTCGGCGCGTTTGTGTTCGGCAACCACGTTCTTCAGGCCAATGGCGTCTTTCACCGCATTCACTACTGTGATCTTCTTGCCGGTGCCGTCAATGAGGTAGAAATCCGTGTCGGGAAACATGATCGCCAGTGGAATACCAGGGAAGCCACCGCCTGTGCCAAGGTCCATTACCTTCATTCCGGGAAGCATGTCGAAGTATTTGGCAATCGCCAAGGAATGCAACACGTGATGCTCATAGAAGTGATCCATGTCCTTTCGTGAGATGACATTGATCTTACTGTTCCAGTCTAAATATAAGGCTTTCAACTGGTTAAACTGTTCCTTCTGTGTCTCCGTGAGATCTTTGAAATAGTTAAAGACAAGTGTTGCGTCCATGGTCATTACTAAAACTTACAAAAATAGGAATTTATTGGATACGACTGGCGGATTATGAAAAGTTTTGTAATTTTACATCCTTAATTCATTGTTGTCATGATGAAGCGTCTCGTCTTGTTATTGTTGTTTGCGCCGCTAGCTTTGATGGCGCAGAAGATTACCGTTGAAGAGTATATTGAAACCTATAAGGACATTGCCATGAGGGAGATGAAGGAGTATAAGATTCCGGCCTCCATCACATTGGCACAGGGTATCATTGAGTCGGGAGCTGGCAACAGCGCTTTGGCGAGAGAAGCAAAAAACCATTTTGGCATCAAATGCCATAAAGGCTGGGAAGGCAAGACCTATACCATGGACGACGATGCAAAAGACGAGTGTTTCAGAAAATACAAAAAGGTGGAGGATTCGTTCAGGGATCATTCCATCTTCCTTACCTCCCGTAGCCGATATGCGGATTTGTTCAAGTTGGACATCATGGATTATGAGGGATGGGCCAAAGGGCTTAAAGCAGCTGGCTATGCCACCAGTCCCACTTACGCCAAGGCCTTGATCGATCGGATTAAGCTGAACAAGCTGTATCTCTATGATCAGATTGCCATGGGTAAGATCTCAGAGAAGGAAGCGAAGAAAGCCAATAAGGTCGATGAAACGACGGCCGAAGATGAGCTCGCCACGCTGGAACTTGCTTATTCTCCTGTAGACCGTTCCGTGTTCGAATTGGTTGACATGACAGAGGACAAGCGCTTTATCTATGAGAACAACCATGTGAGGTTCGTCTTTGCCAAGGAAGGGGAGACCCCTGTCGGAATGGCTGCGGAATTTGGCATCAAGCTAAAGAAGTTCTGCGAATACAATCTGATAAAGCATCCCGATGATGTGACATTCCACAGTGGTGACATCATCTATCTGGAGTCCTTAGCCAAGAGAAACCGTAAGGCGAAATCGTACGTTGTCGCCGAAGGCGAGTCGGTCCGCGATGTGGCCTTGCGTTTTGCCGTGAAGCCCGAAAGGATCGTCAAGTACAACAAACTTCAAGATGACAAGCACCTGAAGAAAGGGCAGAAGATTAAGTTGAGATAAGAGATAAAAGATAAAAGTTAACCTTTAACCTTTAACCTCTAACCTCTCAACTCTTCCCTAAGATAAAGCCCCGTATAGCTTTCCTGACATTGTGCCACTTCTTCCGGTGTGCCTTGGCAGAGAATACGGCCGCCACGGTCACCGCCTTCCGGACCCATATCGATGATGTAATCTGCCATCTTGATCACATCCATGTTGTGCTCGATGATGAGTACGGTGTTGCCTTTGTCCACCAATTTGTTCAACACGTTCATCAAGACCTTGATGTCCTCGAAATGCAAGCCGGTAGTAGGTTCGTCGAGCACATACAGCGTCTTGCCTGTGTCGTGCTTGGCGAGTTCGGTGGCCAGCTTCACGCGCTGTGCTTCTCCACCAGAGATGGTGGTGGAAGCTTGGCCTAAAGTAAGGTATCCCAGGCCGACATCTTTCAAAGTCCTGATTTTTTGTATGATGGACGGGATGTTCTCGAAGAAATCGACGGCTTCGTTGATGGTCATGTTGAGCACGTCGTTGATGGACTTGCCCTTGTAACGCACTTCGAGTGTTTCGCGGTTGTAACGTTTACCTTGGCATTCCTCGCATTCCACCACTACGTCGGGAAGGAAGTTCATCTCGATGAGCTTCACTCCGGCGCCTTTGCAGGCCTCGCAGCGTCCACCTTTCACATTGAACGAGAAACGTCCGGCCTTATAGTTGCGGATCTTTGACTCGGGAAGCTCTCCGAAAAGCTTGCGGATGTCATCAAAGACCTTAGTGTAAGTGGCTGGATTGGAGCGAGGGGTGCGTCCGATGGGTGCCTGGTCGATTTCGATGATCTTGTCAATATGCTCCAATCCTTCGATGCTGGTGTAGGGAAGGGGCTCTTTCACCGAACGGTAGAACTTCTTGCTTAGGATGGGGGTGAGGGTCTCGTTGATGAGCGAGGACTTGCCGGATCCTGACACACCTGTGATGCAGGTCATCACACCTAAGGGCAGCCTGAGGGTGATGTTTTTCAAGTTATGTCCAGTTGCCCCATTGATGGTTAGGTATTGGCCTTCGAGGGGTTTTCTCCTCGTTTTGGGGACTTCGATTCGCCTTGTCCCATTGAGGTAGTCGCAAGTGATGGAATGGCCTTGCATGGCTTCCGCAGGTGTGCCGGCAAACACCACTTCACCGCCGTGTCGTCCGGCTCCGGGACCGATGTCCACAAGATAATCGGCGCTGAGCATGGTGTCCTTGTCATGTTCCACTACGATGACGGAGTTGCCGATGTCGCGCAGTTCTTTAAGCGATTCAATCAACCTGTGGTTGTCGCGTTGATGGAGCCCGATGCTGGGCTCGTCGAGGATGTAAAGCACGCCAGTCAGTTGTGAGCCGATTTGGGTAGCGAGACGGATGCGCTGTGCTTCACCACCAGAAAGGGAGGCCGCCGGACGGTTGAGGCTCAGGTAGTCGATGCCGATGTCCAAGAGGAAATGCACGCGTTTGTTGATCTCGCGAAGGATCTCTTTGCCGATTTCGTTTTGACGATCTGTCAACTTCTGGGGCAGTGCCTCAATCCATCGGCAGAGGCTAAGCGTGTCCATCTCGGCCACTTCAGCGATGTTTTTCCCATCGATGAGAAAATACTGCGCCTCCTTTTTCAACCGGGTGCCGTTGCAGACCGGACAAGGAACGTGGTTCATGAAAGAGTTGGCCCAACGGGCGATGCTTGCTGGTGCATCCTCGTTGTTTTGTGACTCGATGAAATTGATGATGCCCTCGAAATTGATCTTATAGATGCTGTTGATGCCGATATACTCGCGTTTTACCTCAAAAGTCTCATTGGTGCCATAAAGGATGACGTCAAGGGCTTCGTCGGAGATCTCCTTCATCGGTGTGTCGAGGGTGAATCCGTATTTCAAGCCGATTGCCTCCAGCTGTTTGAAGATCCAGCTTCCGGCTTTGTATTCGCCAGCTGGTGCCAGACCGCCTTTCTTGATGCTGAGTTCTGGGTTGGGGATGAGTTTCTCCTTGTCAACGACGGTAATTTCTCCCATGCCGCTACATTTCGGGCAGGCGCCGTATGGTGAGTTGAAAGAGAAGGTGTTGGGCTCGGGGTCTTCGTAGGAAAGGCCTGTGGTGGGACACATCAGGAGGCGACTGAAGTATCTTAGTGAGGAGTTAGGAGTTAGGAGTGAGGAGTAATTATCATCCAAAGGATACTCCACACTCCTCATTCCTAACTCCTCACTGTCAAGGACCATCAGCAGGCCTTTACCATACCTGAATGCGGTCTGTACCGACTTGCCGATGCGGCTTTTGCAGTCTTCCCGAACTTCTATGCGGTCGATGACGATCTCGATGTCGTGTGTTTTGTAGCGGTCTAGCATCATCCCGAATTCGATCTCGCGCAACTCCCCGTCGATGCGCACTCTGGTGAATCCCGCCTGACGGATGTGCTCGAACAGCTCGCGGTAATGTCCTTTCCTTCCTCTGACAGACGGGGCAAGGATGATGATCTTCCTGCCTTCGTATTCTTTGAGGATGAGGTCGGTGATCTGCTCTTCCGAGTAACGGACCATCTTCTCGCCGGTGTTGTAGGAGTATGCCTCACCGATACGGGCATAAAGCAGGCGCAGGAAGTCGTAGATCTCAGTGATGGTGCCAACGGTTGAGCGCGGATTTTTGTTGACCGACTTCTGCTCAATGGAGATCACGGGACTCAATCCGGTGATTTTGTCCACATCGGGACGCTCCATGTTGCCGATAAACTGGCGGGCGTAAGCCGAAAAGCTTTCCATGTAGCGGCGCTGTCCCTCGGCATAAATGGTGTCGAAAGCCAATGATGACTTGCCGCTGCCACTGATGCCTGTAATCACCACAAGGGCATTCCTGGGGATGCTCAAGTCGATGTTTTTCAGGTTGTTTTCCCTGGCGCCAAGAATCTCTAACGTCTTATCTTCCGAAAATTCGTTCATGCCCCTTCTTTCTTCTTGCTTCTGCCTTCTGACTTCTTACTTCGGTAGTTTAATGACATAGCTGTTTCCTTCGGAAATCGTCAATTTATCGCTTCTCAACCAAGGGTTGTAATATTTGAGCATTTTGAGATTGGTGCCTTGGTCGATGGCGAATTGGGCGAGGTTTTCTATGGATTCGGTGACCGTGATGGTCTTGTATTCCAAAGGTTGGTACCAGCCTTCATCACTGATATGGAATCCGTATTTCTCGGGGTTTTCCATGATAAGTTTGAAAGCGAGGATGCGGTAGATGTAACGCTCCGTCTCATTGGGAAGCAGCATGTCGTAATAGGAAGTAACTTGCTGTTCTTCAATGGTTTTGGAGATTCTTCCACCACCGCAATTATAGGCGGCAGCGGCAAGTGTCCAGCTTTTGAACCTGCGATATAAGTCTTTAAGGAAATCGCAGGCAGCTTGTGTCTCCTTTTCTTGATTGTAGCGCATATCCACCTCTTTGTATATCTCGAGGTTATACTGCTTTCCGGTGCCTTCGAGGAATTGCCAGAAGCCTACGGCTTTTGAGGGCGAGACGGCGTTGGTCAGGTCGCTCTCGATCATTGCCAGGTATTTGAAATCGGAAGGAAGGTTGTTCTTCTTCATGATGGGTTCAATGACAGGAAGCCATCTTGAGGTCCGTTTCATCAGAAGCAGAGTGCTGGCATGACGATAGGTGTTCACCAACAGTTCGCGTTCAAGGCTTTCTCGCACATAGAACCGGTCGAGCGGCACGGGTTCTCCACAGAAATCCATGGTCTTGGGAAGCTCAACGTCGTGGATGTATTGGCTCATCTGTTCGAAATGCAACACATCGGGGTTTAGGGTCTCGAAGTAAGAGCTGTCCTGCTCTTCAGTGTTTTGAGCAATGCTAAAAGAGATGGCGGCAGTCACACCTATTAATATAATGGCGAAACCGCAGGCAATAAGCAAGTTCCTTTTTCTCATACTATTGTATTTTTCAACTTTCAATTTTCAGTTTTCAACTTATCAAAATGGTGTGATGAAGTCTTTGAACAGAGGGGACACCTTGTCTTTTTCAGACAAGATGGGGTTGTCAATGTTCCATTGGATATTCAGGTCTGGGTCGTCCCAACGGATGCTGCCTTCAGATGCTTTGTTATACACGTTGGTGCACTTGTAGGTGAACACGGAATGGTCTTCGAGACAGACGAAGCCATGAGCGAATCCTTCAGGGATCCAATACATGAACTTGTTGTTCTCGGTAAGTATCACCGATTCCCACTGACCGTAGGTGGGAGAACCTTTTCGGAGGTCAACGGCGACATCCATGACCGCGCCTTTTACCACGCGCACCAGCTTTCCTTGGGCAAATGGTGGATTCTGGAAGTGCAAACCGCGCAACACACCTTTCGTCGACTGCGATTCGTTGTCTTGCACAAAGTTCATGTCGAGGCCGTGTTCCAGAAAGCGCTGCTTGTTATAGCTCTCAAAGAAATAGCCGCGCTCATCCAGAAACACATCCGGCTTAATTATTAACAAGTCTTTTATTCTAGTCTCTATAATCTCCATTGTGATAGTTGTTCAGTTGATCAGTTGTTCAGTTGATCAGTTAACTTCCAACTGACCAACTGATCAACTGATCAACTATTAACTTATTAAAGATGCACGCACTCGCCAAATGCCGCTGCGGCCGCTTCCATGATGCCTTCCGACATGGTGGGGTGGGGGAACACAGCATGGATGATGTCCTCGCCTTTGGCGCCGAGTTCACGGCACAGCACAGCAGAGGCGACCATCTCGGTGACGTTGTCGCCAACCATGTGGCAGCCCAGCCAGTCGCCAGTCTTGGCATCGAACACCACTTTGATGAAGCCGTCCTTACTGCCAGCGGCAGTAGCTTTGCCTGATGCGGTGAAGGGGAACTTGCCGATCTTGACTTCATAGCCGGCGGCGATGGCCTTGGCTTCGCTCAATCCAACAGAAGCGATTTCAGGAGTAGTATAAGTGCAACCTGGGATGTTGGCATAGTTCAATGGTTTGGGATCGAGGCCGCAGATCTTCTCCACGCAAATGGTGGCTTCGTGATCGGCCTTATGGGCTAAAGCGGGACCATGGACAATATCGCCGATGGCATACACGCCCGGCACGTTGGTGCGATAATAGTCGTCCACAACGACCTTGCCGCGTTCGGTGGCGATGTTCAGGGTCTCAAGGCCGAGGTCATCGATGTTGGTCTGTACGCCGACGGCGGATAGCACGATGTCGGCCTCCACGGTCTTCTCACCTCTCTTGGTGTTGATGGTGCACACGCACTTTTCGCCTGTGGTGTCGACATGGGTCACCGAGGCTTCGGTCATCACGGTCATCTTGAGTTTCTTGAAGGAACGCTCCACTTGTTTGGAGACTTCTTCGTCTTCGTTGGGAACCACGTTGGGCAGGAACTCTACGAGGGTGACTTGAACACCCATGCTGGTGAAGAAGAAGGCAAATTCCGAGCCAATGGCGCCTGATCCAACGACCACCATGCTTTCAGGGAGTTTGTCCAAAACCAATGCTTGACGATAGCCGATGATCTTCTTGCCATCGATGGGCAGGGCGGGAAGTTCGCGCACGCGTGAACCCGTGGCCAGGATGATATGGTCGGCCTCATGCAGGGTGACATTGTCTTCTGCATCGGTCACTGACACTTGCTTGTCGGCAGTGAGACGGCCGTATCCGTTGATCACTTCCACGTTGTTCTTCTTTAGCAGGAACTGCACGCCTTTACTCATGGTCTCGGCCACGCCGCGGCTGCGGGCGACGACTGCCTCCATGTCGGGTTTGGCTTCGCCTTCTACCTTGATGCCGTAATTCTCGGCGTGTTTGATATAGTTATAAACCTGCGCACTCTTCAGCAGTGCCTTGGTGGGGATGCAGCCCCAGTTGAGGCAGATGCCGCCCAGCTCGGCCTTCTCGACCACGGCGGTTTTCTTTCCCAATTGTGATGCTCTGATGGCAGCCACATAGCCTCCGGGGCCGCTGCCGATAACGATGACGTCGTATTTCATTTTTTTAGAATTTAGAATTCAGAATTTAGAAGGTCGGAATCGTGTTCTTCGTTTTTTGTTCTTCTTTTTTCACTGATGCGTCTGACCATCAGTGCAATGAGTGCCCATAACACGAAAAAGGCGATGACCGCCAAAATCCAAACCAAGAGCAAGCTTCTGACCATTAAATTAATATTTAAGGTGCAAAAATAGTAAAATTCTGTCATTTTTTTGATGTATATTTTGGAATCTAGGTAAAAATTCATAGATTTGTACCCAGATAACAATAAAAACAACCGTTATGAACTACGATGCAAATCCAGTGCAACTCCTCTATAATAACGAGGAACTTAGAGATAGGATCAATATGGTGATGGAAGGCCGTGACCACACCACGGGCATTACGTTTGTCAACTTGTGTTACCAGCTTGTACAGATGGCTTTCCAGGAGCATCAAGTGAAAAAGGCCGACGAAAACACAACGATCACCAGTGAAGAGCTTTCGGCGGAGGACCAAGTTCGCGTGAGCCGTATTCTTTGGGAGCTTATCTGGGATCACAAAATCTTCCTTCTTTTCGGACGCAGCGAGTTGCTTGGTCTGAGTAATGGAGAGGATCGTTTTGTGAAATATTGAGGGTAGAAGACAGAAGAAAGTAGCAAGAAGTAAGAAGTTTTTTGTGATTTTTGCGCCATTTTTTTGATGGTGCAGTTTTGTTTTTTGCATCAGACCGTGTTCATTATTCGTTATTTGCACTTCAATTCTTTATTCAAATAACAGATTTTCAACAAGTTATCAAAAAATCAACTTTTTTTGAAAAAAAATCTCGAAAACGCTTGCCAGTAAAGGAAATTGTTGTACTTTTGCGCCGCTGAATTAGTGAAAGGTTTATCCTTTTAATAGATAATGGTCGGGGACCTGAAAACTAAACCGTTATAGGTCTCTGCACGATGCGGACAAAGTGTCAATAAATGCGGTTGCATCGTGGGTTTATAGACTTCTGGCCTGTATTATGGCCGAAAATCTCCCTGACTACATCTTGAAAAGCATGAATCTTGAGCTGTTTTCAGCTTGAGCAAAGAAATAATGTCCAAAAAATAGGATTGAAAAACTAACAGTTAAATTAAACCTAACAAAATGCCGACTATTCAACAATTAGTGCGCAAAGGGCGCCAGAAATTGATCGACAAGAGCAAGTCTCCAGCATTGGATTCATGCCCGCAGCGTCGTGGCGTATGTGTTCGTGTTTACACGACGACCCCTAAGAAACCTAACTCAGCCATGAGAAAGGTCGCCAGGGTCCGTTTGACCAACCAAAAGGAAGTCAATGCATACATCCCGGGCGAAGGCCACAATCTTCAGGAGCACAGCATTGTCATGATTAGAGGAGGCCGTGTTAAGGATCTTCCAGGTGTCCGTTATCACATCATCCGTGGTGCTTTGGATACCTCCGGTGTTGACGGACGTCGTCAGCGCAGATCCAAGTACGGCGCTAAGAGACCTAAGAAAACCGCCGCAAAGAAGTAAGAGGCAAGTAAACAATTAAGACTTTTTTGAGAAATGAGAAAAGCGAAACCAAAAAAGAGAATCATCCTTCCGGATCCCAAGTACAATGACGTGCTGGTCACGAAGTTCGTGAACAACATCATGCTCAAAGGAAAGAAGAATCTGGCTTATGAGATTTTCTACGAAGCCATGGACATCATTGAGGAAAAACTCAATGAGAATCCTGTCGAGGTGTGGAAGAAGGCTTTGGCCAACGTCACTCCTCAGGTCGAGGTCCGCAGCCGCCGTATCGGTGGTGCCACCTTCCAGATTCCTTCAGAAATCCGTCCTGCCCGTAAGCAGTCCATCGGTATGAAGAACCTGATCAACTATGCTCGTAAACGTCACGAGAAGTCGATGGCCCTGAAACTCGCTTCTGAAATCATGCAAGCCTACAAGGAAGAAGGTTCTGCTTTCAAGAAGAAGGAAGAAATCCACCGTATGGCTGACGCCAACAAGGCTTTCTCGCACTTCAGATTCTAATTAATAAAGGAATAAGAAGCAATGGCAAACGTCCCTGAAAATATGATCAACCTCAGCCTCACGCGTAATATCGGCATCATGGCTCACATCGATGCTGGTAAGACGACGACGACGGAGCGTATCCTCTATTATACGGGGCGCAGCCATAAGATTGGTGAGGTTCATGACGGAGCTGCCACCATGGACTGGATGGTCCAGGAGCAGGAACGCGGAATCACCATCACTTCAGCTGCCACCACGGTGTTCTGGCACCTTAACAATGAGGCATATAAGATCAACATCATTGACACTCCCGGCCACGTTGATTTCACAGTAGAGGTGGAGCGCTCGCTCCGAGTCCTCGATGGCGCCATCGCCATCTTCTGTGCCGTCGGCGGAGTGGAGCCTCAGTCGGAAACCGTATGGCATCAGGCTAACAAGTACAAAGTGCCTCGCATCTGCTTTGTGAACAAGATGGACCGTGCCGGCGCCGATTTCTTCAAGGTTATCGAAGAGATTCGCGAGCGTCTGCACGCCAATCCCATCCCGCTTCAGCTTCCCATCGGCGTCGAAGACAGCTTCGTCGGCGTGGTTGACCTGCTGAAGAACAAGGCTTTTGTGTGGGACGAGGAAGACAACGGCTCTCATTTTGAAGAGGTTGCCATCCCTGATGACATGAAGGAAGAGGTTGCAAAATACCGCACCATGATCATCGAGGGTGCCGCTGAGGACAATGAAGCCCTGTTCGAGAAATATATGGAAGATCCTGACAGCATCACGGAAGAAGAGTTGATCGCCCAGCTCCGCAAGGAGACCCTGGAACTCAACATCTGCCCCGTGTTCTGCGGCGCTTCCTTCAAGAACAAGGGCGTCCAGATGCTTCTCGACGGTATCGTCAACTACCTTCCCAGTCCGTTGGATGTCGATCACGTGACCGGCATCAACCCCAAGACCGAGCAAGAGGAAATCCGCAAGGCTGACCCGAATGGGCCGTTCTGCGCACTGGCATTCAAGATTGCCACCGATCCTTTTGTCGGTCGTCTTTGTTTCTTCCGCGTCTATTCAGGCACACTGAAAGCCGGCGAAACGGTTTTGAACACTGGTACTGGCAAACGCGAACGCATTGCCAAGATTCTCCAGATGCACGCCAACAAACAGAACCCGCTGGAGGAGATCTCCGCTGGTGACATTGGCGCTGCCGTGGGCTTCAAGACCATCAGAACCGGCGATACTTTGACCGTCGAAAACAAGCCGCTGGTGCTTGAAAACATCAAGTTCCCTGATCCAGTGGTCAATGTCGCGATCGAGCCTAAGACAACTGCAGATATCGAAAAGATGGAAACCTCACTCGCCAAGTTGGTGGAAGAGGATCCCACTTTGTTCGTACACCTCGATGAAAACTCAGGACAGACCATCCTGTCTGGTATGGGCGAATTGCACCTTGATATTATTATCGACCGTCTCAGAAGAGAATTTGGCGTTGAAGTCAACCAGGGTCGTCCACAGGTCGCATATAAGGAAACCTTTACACACACGATTCAGCACCGTGAAGTCTATAAAAAACAGACCGGTGGAAAAGGTAAATTTGCCGATATCGAGTTTACAATGGGTCCTGCTGACGAGGGTGTCGTCGGTTTGCAGTTTGTCGATGAAGTCAAGAATGGTGCCATCCCGCGCGAGTTCATTCCCGCCATCGAGAAAGGCTTTAAGGGAGCCGTCTCCAATGGTGTCCTGGCAGGTTTCCCTGTCGAAAGCGTCAAAGTCATCCTTACCGACGGTTCGTTCCACCCGGTGGATAGCGACGCCCTCTCGTTCGAGTCGTGCGCCCACATCGGTTTCAAGGAGGCAGGCCTCAAAGCTGGTCCAGTCTTGACGGAACCTATCATGCGAGTCGAGATTCATTGCCCTGACGAATATATTGGTGATGTCACGGGCGATCTGAACAAGAAAAGATCCATACTGCGCGAAGTCAATGCCAACATAGGCTTCCAGGTCATCAAGGCAGACGTGCCGCTGGCTGAGATGTTCGGATACATCACAACCTTGCGTTCGATCACATCGGGCCACGCCACGTTCAACATGGAAATCAGCCATTACGCCCCGGTGCCTGAAGCTCTTGCCGACATTGTCATTAAAAAGGCAAAGGGATTATATTTCATCAATTAAGAAAGACAAATCTTATAAATAATAATTATTGTGAGCCAGAGAATTAGAATTAAATTGAAGTCACACGATCATAACTTGGTTGACAAGTCAGCCCAGAAGATCGTGAACACTATTAAGTTGACTGGAGCTGTTGTCAGCGGTCCTATTCCGTTGCCGACCAACAAGAAGATCTACACTGTGCTGCGTTCAACTTTCGTTCACAAGAAATCGAGAGAACAGTTCGAGCTCTCCACCTACAAGCGTTTGCTCGACATCTACAACTCGACTTCCCAGACGATCGACGCACTGATGAAGCTGGAGCTCCCCAGTGGTGTGGAAGTAGAAATCAAATTGTAAAAAACCTATCTAGTACAAAAAATTAAAGCTAAGTAGCAATGTCAGGATTACTAGGAAAAAAGATTGGGATGACAAGCATCTACGACGAGAGCGGTAAGATGATTCCGGTTACGGTCATCGAGGCTGGTCCGTGTGTGGTCACCCAAGTCAGAACAGTTGAGAAAGACGGTTACAGCGCCATCCAGTTAGGTTTCGACGAGAAGAAGGTGAAGAACACCTCGAAGGCCGAGCAAGGTCACTTTGCCAAGGCCAACACGACTCCTAAGAAACTGGTGCGCGAGTTTTCACGTTTCGAAGAAGGCCACAGAAAACAATTAGGCGAAACGTTAACCGTTGACGTCTTCATGGAAGGCGAATTTGTCGATGTCAGTGGCATCAGCAAAGGTAAAGGCTTCCAAGGCGTTGTGAAACGTCATCACTTCAATGGCGTTGGTCAAGCAACTCACGGTCAGCACAACCGTTTGAGAAAACCGGGTTCCATCGGTGCCTGCGCTTATCCTTCGAGAGTTTTCAAAGGATTGCGTATGGGCGGTCAGATGGGTAACCATAGAGTTAAAGTTACGAACTTGCAGATCGTGAAGATTGATGCAAGTAAGAATTTGTTGGTGGTGAAGGGCGCTGTTCCGGGCCACAAGAATGGATATTTAATGATTGAGAGATGGAGTTAACAGTTTATAACATCAAAGGCGAAGACACCGGCCGTAAGGTCCAGCTGAATGACAACATTTACGCTATCGAACCTAACGAGCATGTCATGTATCTGGCAGTGAAACAATATCTCGCTGACCAGCGTCAGGGAACTCACAAGTCCAAGGAACGCAGCGAACTCTCCGGCAGCACCCGCAAACTCTTCCGTCAGAAGGGTACCGGCGGTGCCCGTCGTGGTGACATCAACTCTCCTTTGCTGAGAGGCGGTGCCCGCGTGTTCGGCCCCAAACCCCGCGACTATAGTTTCAAACTGAATAAGAAGGTCAAGGCGCTGGCCCGTAGATCAGCCCTCACCTGCAAGGTCAACGACAATGAAATCATCGTCGTCGAAGACTTCACGTTCGATACCATCAAGACCAAACAGATGGTCAACATCCTGGACAACTTCAAGGTCAATGGAATGAGAAACATGTTCGTGTTTACCGAACCTAACCGCAATGTGGTGCTTTCTGCTCGCAACATTCAGCGCACAGATGTGGTTCTGGCTCGTAACCTGAACACATACGATATTCTGAATGCCAAGAGGATCTTCATCACCGAAAGTGCTCTGAAGCCAATCGACGAGATTCTTGGATAATGTTTAACTTTTAAAAAGGAAAAGAGATGATTATCATTAAGAAACCCGTCATTACTGAGAAGATGACCGCAATAAGCGAAAAGCTTAACCGCTATGCATTCATCGTTGACAAGCGTGCCAACAAACTTCAGATCAAGAAGGCCGTTGAGGACATCTACGGTGTGAAGGTTGTCGCCGTCAACACGATGAATTACGAAGGAAAGTCGAAGTCACGTTACACCAAGAGTGGCGTCATTACTGGTAAGGCCAGTGACACCAAGAAGGCTGTTGTGACCTTGGCTGAAGGTGAAACAATTGACTTTTTTAGCAGTATCTGAAAATGGCTTTAAAGAAATATAAACCTACGACACCAGGTCAGCGTTTCAAGGTATTGAGCGCATTTGACGAGATCACGACCGACAAACCTGAAAAGTCATTGCTTGCTCCTATGAAGAGCACAGGTGGTCGTAACTCCAGTGGTAAAATGACTGTTCGCTACAGAGGTGGTGGACACAAACAGAAATACAGAATCATCGACTTCAAGCGCGACAAGGACGGCGTTCCGGGTATCGTCAAGACTATCGAATACGATCCGAACCGCACCGCACGTATCGCCTTGGTGTTCTACAAGGACGGCGAGAAGCGTTACATCATCGCTCCTGCTGGCTTGAAAGTCGGTCAGGAAATCATCAGCGGCAAGGGCGTCCAGCCGAACGTCGGCAACACCTTGTTCCTGAGCGAGGTTCCATTCGGTACTATTATTCATAACATCGAGTTGCGTCCTGGTCAGGGTGCCAAGATGGCAAGAAGCGCCGGCAGCTATGCACAGCTGATGTCGCGTGAAGGCAAATATGCCATCCTCCGCATGCCTTCTGGTGAAACTCGTATGATTCTCCAAGCTTGCAAAGCTACGATCGGTTCTGTCTCCAACGGAGACCACAACCTCGAGAAGTCAGGTAAGGCTGGCCGCAGCCGCTGGTTGGGCCGCCGTCCTCACAACCGTGGTGTTGTCATGAACCCTGTCGATCACCCGATGGGTGGTGGCGAAGGCCGTGCCTCCGGTGGTCACCCACGTTCACGCAAGGGCTTGCCGGCAAAGGGTTACAAGACCCGCTCGCCAAAGGCAGCTTCAAGCAAGTACATCATCGAAAGAAGAAAGAAGTAATCATCAGGAAAATCGCATAAAACTATGAGTAGATCATTAAAAAAAGGCCCGTACATCCACTACAAACTCTATCAGAGAGTGATGGAAAACGTTGAAAGCGGCAAGAAGACCGTGATCAAGACTTGGTCAAGAGCATCCATGATTTCTCCTGATTTCGTCGGACAGACCATCGCCGTCCACAATGGCAACAAGTTCATCCCGGTCTATGTGACTGAGAACATGGTTGGCCACAAACTCGGCGAGTTCGCCCCGACCCGTATCTTCAGAGGTCATGCTGGTAATAAAGATAAAGGTAACAAGTAATATTAGGAGGTAACAATGGGAGCTAGAAAACACAACAGAGCTGAAGCTATCAAGGAAGCTCGTAAATCAGTAGCCATCGCCCATCTGAACAACGTGCCGACGTCTCCTTACAAGATGCGTCTCGTGGCCGACATGATCAGAGGTATGAAGGTGGAGCTTGCACTGCATGCCTTGCAATATTCAACCAAGGAAGCTTCGAACAAAGTCTATAAACTGCTTCGTTCGGCAATCGCTAACTGGGAAGCCAAGAATGAAGGAAAACGCGTTGAGGACAGCAACCTTTACGTCAAAGAGATCTGGGTCGATGAAGGCCGTACGCTGAAGCGCATCCAGGCTGCCCCTCACGGACGTGCATTCCACATCCGCAAGCGTTCGAATCATGTTACTATTATTGTGGACAGCAGAATAGCTAAGGAAGAATAAATTGAATAATTAGATAAGTAAAATGGGACAAAAAACTAATCCTATAGGTCTTAGATTGGGAATCATCAAAGGATGGGATTCCAATTGGTATGGCGGAAAAGACTTTTCAGCCAAGCTCGTTGAGGACGACAAGATCCGCAAGTATCTGAACGCCCGTCTCGGCAAAGCTGGTATCTCAAAGATCGCCATCGAACGTTCCTTGAAGTATGTCACCATCACCATCTTCACTGCCCGTCCGGGTATGATCATCGGTAAAGGTGGCGAGGAAGTTGACAAGCTGAAGAAAGAGCTCGTCAAACTCACCGGCAAGGAAGTGCAAATCAACATCAACGAGATCAAGAGACCTGAACTCGATGCTTTCATCGTGGCAAGCTCAATCGCCAAACAAATCGAAGGCCGTGTGTCATACCGCCGCGCCATCAAGACCGCTTCTGCAGGCACCATGAGAATTGGCGCCGAGGGCATCAAGATCTTGATCTCCGGTCGTGTTGGCGGCGCTGAAATCGCACGTTCTGAATCCTACAAGGAAGGCCGTATCCCGCTGCATACCCTGCGCGCCGATATCGACTACTCCTTGGTTGAGGCTCACACCTCTTACGGCCGCCTCGGCATCAAGGTGTGGATCTGCAAAGGTGAAATCTATGGTAAGCCAGAACTGGTTCCGACAAGCGTCAACAGCCAGGCCAAGCGCCCCGCTGCTGCCAAACCCGCCGGTGCTCCACGTCGTGGCAATGGAAAACGTAAATAATTTTTTGTGAACTTTAAAAGTTAAGTAACGATGTTACAACCGAAAAGACAAAAATTCAGAAGACCCCAAAAAGGTAAGATGAAAGGCAACGCTTTCCGTGGCCACGAGTTAGCTTTTGGATCTTTTGGAATCAAGACACTGGAAGAGGCTCTGATCACGGCTCGCCAAATCGAAGCCGCCCGTCAAGCCGTCACACGTTATATGAAACGTGAAGGACAGATCTGGATCCGCATCTATCCCGACAAACCCATCACCAAGAAGCCTTTGGACGTCCGTATGGGTAAAGGTAAGGGTGATCCGGAGTACTTTGTAGCTCGCGTTACCCCCGGTCACATGCTGTTTGAAGCTGATGGTGTGCCGTTGGCAATTGCCAAGGAAGCTCTCCGCCTCGCAGCTCAGAAACTGCCGGTAACGACGAAGTTTGTGGTAAGAAGAGATTACGTCGAATAATTAAGTTGGAATAAGAAATGAAAAAAGAATCATTAAGAGATTTGAGCGTCGCCGATCTGAACGAACGTTTGGAACAGAGCCGCGAACAGCTGGTGAAGATGAACCTCAACCACGCTGCCTCCCCACTGGAGAACCCGAATTTGATTCGCGCCACGCGCAAGAACATTGCCCGTATTCTGACTGAATTGAGAAGACGCGAACTCGAAGGTAGTAAATAACTTTAAACGACGAATACAAATGGAAGAAACTAGAAATTTGAGAAAAGAGAGAATCGGCGTGGTTGTCAGCAATAAGATGGACAAATCCATCGTCGTGGAGATCGAACGTCGTGAAAAGCACCCGATCTACGGTAAGTTTATCAAGAAAACGAACCGTTTTATGGCTCATGATGAGAAGAATGAATGCAACATCGGTGACACCGTGCGCATCATGGAAACCCGTCCTATGAGCAAAAGAAAATGTTGGAGATTAGTAGAAATTATCGAAAGGGCTAAGTAATATGATACAACAGGAAACCAGACTCGCAGTAGCTGACAATAGCGGTGCAAAAGAAGTCCTCTGCATCAGAGTGTTAGGCGGAACCAAGAAGCGTTACGCCCACACAGGCGACATTATCGTCGTCACCGTGAAAAGCGCCATCCCAAGCGGTAACATCAAGAAAGGTACCGTTTCAAAGGCAGTCGTAGTCCGTACTAAAAAGGAAACCCGTCGCGCCGACGGTTCCTACATCCGCTTCGATGACAATGCCTGCGTTCTTCTGAACAACGCCGGTGAACTCGTCGGAACCCGTATCTTTGGTCCCGTTGCCAGAGAGTTGCGTGAAAAGCAGTTTATGAAAATAGTTTCACTTGCTCCAGAAGTGTTGTAATTTAAAATTGAAATGACTATGAAATTACATGTTAAGAAAGGCGACACTGTCCTGGTACTTTCAGGCAATGACAAAGGCAAGCAAGGCAAAGTGATGAGCGTTGACAGAAAGTCTCAAAGAGCCATCGTTGAAGGCGTGAGAATCATCTCCAAGCACACTCGTCCCAACGCTGAACACCCCCAAGGCGGCATCATCAAGCAGGAAGCCCCCATCCACATCTCCAACCTCATGGTAGTCGATAACAGCGGCAAGCCCACGAGAGTCGGACGTAAATTAGATGAAAAATCAGGTAAATTAGTCCGTTATTCAAAGAAAACCGGAGAAATAATCAAGTAAGATGAACTATCAACCCAGACTTAGAACTCAATACAAGAGTGAAATCGTGCCTGCATTGATGGAAGAATTCCAGTATAAGAGCGTGATGCAGGTTCCACGGCTTTTGAAAATTTCACTCAATCAGGGTATCGGTGCTGCCTTGGCAGACAAGAAACTGATTGATTATGGTGTAGAGGAAATGAGTGCTATCACCGGTCAGAAAGCCGTTCCGACTATCTCAAGACACGACGTCAGTAACTTCAAACTGCGTCGCGGCAACCCGATTGGCGTTCACGTTACACTGCGCGGTGACAAGATGTACGAATTCCTCGAACGTCTGGTCTGCGTCGCACTCCCACGTGTCCGCGACTTCCGTGGTATCAACGACAAAGGCTTCGATGGCCGTGGCAACTACAGTTTCGGTATCACCGAACAGATTATCTTCCCGGAAATCGACATTGAAAAGGTCAACCATATCAATGGTATGAACATCACCTTCGTCACTTCAGCCAATACTGATCAAGAGGCTTTGGCTTTGTTGAAACATTTTGGTCTTCCTTTTAAAAATCAAAAAAAGTAAACCATGGCAAAAGAGTCAATGAAAGCGCGTGAGCGCAAAAGAGCACAAATGGTCGCTAAATATGCCGCCAAACGTGCAGCCTTGAAAGCAGCTGGCGATTATGAAGCATTGCAGAAACTGCCGAAGAACGCTTCCCCAGTCCGCCTCCACAACCGCTGCCAACTCACTGGCCGTCCAAAAGGCTATATGAGACAGTTCGGTATCTCACGTATCAATTTCCGTGAAATGGCACTGAAGGGCTTGATCCCAGGCGTAAAGAAAGCTAGTTGGTAATCATTAAAATTAGAAGAAGATGTACACAGACCCTATAGCAGATTATTTGACCCGCATCCGCAATGCCGTCAATGCAAAGCATAGAATCGTTGAAATCCCCGCTTCGAACCTCAAGAAGGCTATGACCAAGATCCTCTTCGAGAAAGGCTATATCCTCAACTATAAATTCGAAGAAGGTGAGAAGAAGTCACAGAACGTCATTAAGATCGCTCTTAAGTACCATCCTGTGACCAAGATCCCGGCCATCTCCACCATCGACCGCGTCTCGCGTCCTGGTTTGAGAAAGTATGCCGACAGTGAAAACTTGCCGCGTGTGATGAACGGACTCGGCATCGCCATCATCTCCACCTCACAGGGTGTGATGACCGACAAAGAAGCCCGCAAACTCCACATCGGTGGCGAAGTGTTGTGTTATGTTAGCTAATCAAAGGAAAGGAGATTGGAATTATGTCAAGAATAGGTAAAATGCCCATCGCCATTCCCGCTGGCGTAACGGTCAACATCGATGACAAAGAACATGTCATCACCGTCAAAGGTAAATTAGGTGAACTCTCCCAGAAGTATTCCGACCATGTGGTCCTCGAAGTCGAAGGTGACCAACTCCATGTCAAACCGAATGAGGCTATCGCCGAAGCCGGTGCCAAACACGGACTCTATCGCGCTTTGATCCACAACATGGTGAAGGGTGTCAGCGAGGGATTCGAAACCGTTCAGGAATTTGTCGGTGTCGGCTACAAAGCCGAAGCCAAAGGACAAATCCTCGAGATGGCTCTCGGTTACTCACACACCATCTTCATGGAAATGCCTCCGGAGATCAAAATCGAAACCATCAACGAGAGAGGTAAGAACCCCATCTTGAAGATGCGTTCATACGACAAACAACTTCTTGGTCAGGTGGCCGCAAAGATCCGCTCAATGCGTAAGCCTGAACCTTATAAGGGTAAGGGTATTAAGTTCCAGGATGAAGTCCTGAGACGTAAGGCAGGTAAAGCTGCTGGTAAGTAATCATTAAATTAAAATTAATACCTCAGTAAGATGGCAATTAATAAAGAAGAAAGAAGACAGAACATTAAGAAGAGAATCCGCAGGAAAATCTCCGGCACCGCCGCCAGACCCCGCATGTCTGTCTTCAGAAGCAACAAGCAGATTTATGTGCAGCTGATTGACGACGAAGTCGGCAAAACCCTCGCTGCAGCTAGTTCCCGTGAAAACGGAATCGAAAACGAAAAGATCACGAAGATCGAACAAGCCGCTAAAGTCGGCGCTCTGATCGCTGAAAAGGCCAAGGCCGCCGGTATCGAAACCGTCGTGTTCGACCGTAATGGTTATTTGTATCATGGTAGAGTGAAATCGCTGGCCGATGCAGCTCGTAATGGAGGACTTAAATTCTAATTGGTTATGGCAGAAGTTAATGTAAAAAGAGTAAAGTCTAGCGAAATCGAGTTCAAAGAACGTCTCGTTAGCATCAACCGCGTCACCAAGGTGACCAAAGGTGGTGGCGTTGTCGGTTACGGTCTCGGTAAGGCCAAGGAAGCCACCGCAGCCATCCAGAAGGGCATCGACGATGCCAAAAAGAACCTCGTTAAGGTTCCTGTTCTGAACGGCACACTGCCTCACGAACAGTACGGCAAGTACAGCGGCGCTTACGTCTATATCCAACCCGCTACTCCTGGTACCGGCGTTATCGCTGGCGGTGCCATGCGTGCTGTCTTGGAAAGCGTTGGCGTGAAGAACGTGATGGCTAAGTCAAAAGGCTCTTCCAACCCTCACTCGGTGGTGAAGGCTACTTTCGATGCACTCACCAAGATGCGTGACGCCTATACCGTCGCCCAATTGAGAGGTGTGGACCTGGATACTGTGTTTAACGGATAAAACTTTTGAAACGATGAAAAAAGTTAGAATCACCCAAATCAGAAGTGGTATCGGAAGACCACAAGATCAAAAGGACACCTTGAAATCTCTCGGCCTGAGAAAGATGCACCAGTCAGCTGAGGTTGACATGGACAATCCAAGCCAGGCTGGCATGGTGAACAAGGTGGCTCACCTTCTTAAGATCGAAGAAATTTAATTGTTGAACTAATAAATCTGCATAATATGGATTTAAGTAATCTCAAACCAGCAAAAGGTTCTGTAAAGAACAAGACAAGAAAAGGCCGTGGCCAAGGTTCGGGAAAAGGCGGAACTTCAACACGTGGTCATAAAGGTGCTCAGGCCCGCTCAGGTGCCAAACGTAAGATTGGCTTCGAAGGCGGTCAAATGCCTCTGCAGCGTATTGTCCCCAAGTTCGGTTTCACCAACCCCAACCGTGTGGAATACTGCCCTGTCAACCTCTCCACTTTGCAGAAACTTGCTGAAAACGGTATCGCTGTCATCACGCCAGAGGTGCTCGTTGAAAACGGTGTCGTCCATAGCAAGGAACTCGTCAAGATTCTTGCCAAGGGCGAACTGACTGCTAAACTGGAAGTCAAAGCTAATGCATTTTCCGCTAAGGCTCAGCAAGCCATTGAGGCTGCCGGCGGCACTTGCGAAAAAATCTGATAGCTATGCGTAAGTTGATCGAAACCATTAAAAATATCTGGAAGATTGAAGAGCTGCGTCAGCGTATCCTCTTTACGCTGTTGATGATCCTCATCTATCGCTTCGGCTCTTTCGTGGTCATCCCAGGTATTAACCCGAATGAACTGGCGAACCTGCAGAACTCCAGCAATACCGGCCTTCTCGGCCTGTTGAACATGTTCTCGGGTGGTGCCTTCGGCAATGCCTCCATCTTTGCCTTGGGTATCATGCCATACATCACCGCATCCATTATCATCCAATTGCTGGGTATGGTTATTCCTTACTTCCAGCGTCTGCAACGCGAAGGCGAAAGCGGTCGTAAGAAGATGAATCAAGTGATGCGTTACCTGACCGTCCTCATCGTGATCGTTCAGGCTCCGGGTTATATCCGCAACGTGATCTATCAGCTTCCTAATCAAGCTGTCACTCCTTTCGATCCCTACGTGTCGAATCCCGGCGTGTTCTTCTGGATCTCCTCCATAGTCATTCTTTGTGCAGGAACCCTGTTCGTCATGTGGCTGGGTGAGAAGATCACTGACAAGGGCATTGGCAATGGTATCTCCCTGATCATTATGATCGGTATCATTGCCCGTCTTCCCGGCGCTTTCGTCGGTGAATGCGCTGCCCGCTTCACCCAAGGCGGTGCAGGACTCTTGATCCTCATCATCGAGCTCATCGTTCTGTTCTTCGTCATGGTGGGCACCATTGCCCTCGTTCAGGGAACTCGCAAGATCCCGGTACAATATGCTAAGCGTGTTGTCGGCAACCGTCAATACGGCGGCGTCCGCCAATACATCCCGCTGAAAGTCAATGCTGCTGGTGTTATGCCTATCATTTTCGCCCAGGCTATCATGTTCCTGCCGATTACCATTGCCGGTTTCCGTCAGACTGAGAACCTCAGCGGTTTCCTGAGCGCATTCACCAACATCAATGGTTTCTGGTATAACTTCGTGTTCTTTGTCCTGATCATCCTCTTCACGTACTTCTACACCGCTGTGACGATCAATTCGAACCAGATGGCAGAGGATATCAAGAAGAACGGCGGCTTCATCCCCGGCGTGAAACCTGGCAAGAAGACTGCGGAATACCTCGACACTATCATGTCAAGAATTACTTTGCCCGGTTCCATCTTCCTGGCTATCGTGGCTATCATGCCCGCTTTGGTCAGCCTCATGGGAGTGACGACTTCGTTCTCACACTTCTACGGTGGCACCTCGCTGCTGATTCTTGTTGGCGTTGTACTTGATACACTGCAACAGATCGAAAGCCATCTGTTGATGCGTCACTATGACGGTCTCACTAAATCAGGCCGTATTAAAGGTCGTGTCGGCAGAATGTAATTGAAAAGGCTTCTAGGAAATCCGCGATGTTGTTTCGAATGAAGTCAAATCGCGGATTTCCTGGAAAACTTGCTTGCGAATTAAAAAAAAATTACTAATTTTGCCGCCCGAATTCGTTCGGACACAAGAAAATAGAAATTAGATTTGAATCGTATATGGTAAAACAGATGTCAATAGAACAAGAAGGGACCGTTACTGAAGCGTTGGGAAACGCCATGTTTCGTGTTGAACTGGAGAATGGTTTGGTGATTACCGCCACTATTTCCGGTAAAATGCGCATGCACTATATCAGAATACTTCCCGGCGACAAAGTGAAACTCGAGATGTCCCCTTATGATCTGACAAAAGGCCGTATCACATTCAGATACAAGAATTAATTTGCATCATCTAAAAGAAATAATTGATATGAAAGTTCAAGCATCCGTAAAGAAAAGATCCGCCGATTGCAAAATCGTGAAGCGCAAAGGCAGAGTCTATGTTATTAACAAGAAGAACCCTAAAGAAAAACAACGTCAGGGTTGATTATTAGAAATTCATAAAAGTAATAGAATACTATGGCAAGAATCGCTGGTGTAGATATCCCGAGCAATAAAGCTGGTGAAATCTCTTTAACCTACATTTTCGGCATTGGAAGATCTTTGGCAAAGGAGATCTTGGGCAAAGCTGGTGTTGACCCGGCTAAGAAAGTCCAGGATTGGACTGACGAAGAGCAGAATACCGTCCGTAACATCATTGCTGACGAGTATAAGACTGAAGGTGAGCTTCGTGGTGAAGTTCAGATGAACATCAAGCGTTTGATGGACATCGGCTGCTACCGTGGCATCCGTCACCGTGCCGGCTTACCAGTGCGCGGACAGAGCACTAAAAACAACGCACGTACCCGTAAGGGCCGTAAGAAGACTGTCGCTAACAAGAAGAAAGCTACCAAGTAATAAATAGGTAGTTGGACCATATTTAATCAAACAAAATCACAAAACAACAAAATGGCAAAGACCAGTAAAGTTACAAAGAAACGTGTTGTTAAGATCGAAGCTACAGGCATGGCCTTCATCAAAGCTTCCTTCAATAACATCATCATTTCCTTGACAAACAATGAAGGACAAGTCATATCTTGGGCATCAGCCGGTAAGATGGGATTCAAGGGCTCCAAGAAGAACACACCTTACGCCGCTCAAATGGCCGCTGAAGAGTGCTCCAAGACCGCATACGACTTGGGATTACGTAAAGTAAAAGTTTATGTAAAAGGACCTGGCGCAGGACGTGAATCAGCTATCCGTGCGATCCACTCACAAGGTGTTGAGGTGACCGAGATCATCGACGTTACCCCATTGCCACACAACGGATGCCGTCCTCCAAAACGCAGAAGAGTGTAATCGTTGAACATTTAAAAAGTTAGAATTATGGCAAGATATACAGGTCCTAAAACGAAAATTGCTCGTAAGTTCGGTGAACCTATCTTTGGTTCCGACAAGTATTTCGAAAAGAGAAACTATCCTCCGGGAATGCATGGCGCCGCCAAGAGAAGAAAGAAAGTCTCTGAATACGGAACCCAGCTTCAGGAGAAGCAAAAGGCTAAATATACCTACGGTGTCCTCGAAAGACAATTCCACAAGACTTTCGAACTTGCCCGTAGAAAAGAAGGCGTTACCGGTTTGATCCTGATGCAACTGCTCGAATCACGCCTCGACAATGTTGTCTATCGCCTCGGAATCGCTCCCACTCGCGCAGCCGCCCGTCAGCTTGTGAACCACCGTCACATTACCGTTAATGGTGAAATCCTCAGTATCCCTTCCTATCTCGTTAAGATTGGCGATATTGTCGGCGTCCGTGAGAAGTCAAAGAGCTTGGAAATCATTACCAATTCAGTCGAAGGCCACTCCAACCGCTTCAGCTGGCTGGAATGGGACGGCGAAAAGATGTGCGGAAGATTCATGAACTATCCCGTCCGTGAAGACATTCCTGAAAACATCAACGAACAGCTCATCGTCGAATTGTATTCTAAGTAATTGTTGATTGTTAACCTGGTAAAACAAATAAATAACACTAGACCAATGTCAATATTAGCGTTTCAAAAACCTGAAGAGGTAGTGATGGTCGAATCAACCGACACCAAAGGCGTGTTCGAGTTTCGTCCTCTTGAACCAGGTTTCGGTACTACCATCGGCAATGCGTTGAGAAGAATCCTCCTTTCCTCACTGGAAGGTTTCGCTATCACTTCCATCCGCATCGACGGTGTCAGTCATGAATTCGCCTCCATCGACGGCGTCATCGAAGATGTTGCCGACATGGTGCTGAATTTCAAACAGGTTCGCTTCAAACAGCAAGTAATGGAAGACACTCACGAGAAAGTGAATGTCGTCATCAGTGGCCAGGAAGAGTTCAAGGCTGGCGATATCAACAAGTTCCTCAACGTTTTCCAAGTGTTGAATCCGGAACTGGTGATCTGCCACATGGATCCTTCTGTCAAGCTGAATATCGAACTTACCATTGGTAAGGGTAGAGGCTATGTCCCCGCCGACGAAAACAAAGTTGTGGGAGCACCTGTCGATACCATCGCTATCGATTCAATCTATACCCCCATCCGTAATGTGAGCTTCAAAGTTGAGAACTACCGTGTGGAACAGAAGACCGACTACGAGAAACTCGTGATCGAAATCCTGACCGATGGTTCCATCAACCCCAAGGATGCCCTGAAGGAAGCCGCCAAAATCCTCATCTATCACTTCATGCTCTTCTCCGATGAGAAGATCACTCCAGTGCTGGACGAGAAGACGGTTACCGAGGAATTCGACGAGAGTTCACTGCACATCCGTCAGTTGCTTAAGACCAAGCTCGTTGACCTGGATCTTTCGGTCCGTGCCCTTAACTGCTTGAAAGCCGCTGAAGTTGAAACGCTTGGTGAACTCGTCGCCTTTAACAAACAAGACCTGCTCAAGTTCCGTAACTTTGGTAAGAAGTCTCTTACCGAGCTGGACGAGCTCGTCCGTAGCAGAGGCCTTGAGTTCGGTATGAATGTCAGCAAGTATAAATTAGATAAGGAATAAGAAAGATGAGACACAATAAGAAATTCAATCACTTGGGAAGAAAAAGCGCTCACCGTAAGGCTATGCTCTCCAACATGGCTTCATCGCTGATTCTTAACAAACGCATCATAACCACCGTTGCCAAGGCCAAAGCCTTGAAGATGTATGTCGAACCCTTGATCACCCGTTCGAAACCGGCTAACAACGCCACTCAGGAAGAAGGTACAACCAACCGCCGTGTTGTTTTCAGCTACTTGCAGAATAAGTATGCTGTCACCGAGCTTTTCCATGAAGTTGGTAACAAAGTCGCCGATCGTCCTGGTGGTTATACCCGTATCATCCGCATGCCCAACATGCGCGCTGGTGATGCTGCCGACATGTGCATGATGGAATTGGTCGATTTCAACGACGTTTACACGGCTGAGGCCAAGAAGCCTGCTAAGGCTAAGACCACCCGTCGTTCCAAGAAATCTGCTCCTAAAGCTGAAGCTCCTGTTGAAGCTCCTGTTGAAGCTCCCGCTGAGACTCCGGCTGAAGAGACCAAGGAATAATCACACATTATATAATATAATGTCCTGTAGAGACGGTGCAGTGCGCCGTCTCTTTTTTTTGTGTTTGTATTTCGCTGATAGTCAAGGTGGAGGAAAATAATTTGAAAATAAATGAAAAAAAGTTGCGAAAATAGTTGCACGTAAAGGAAAAA
>CADCGK010000012.1 GCA_902800965.1 uncultured Bacteroidia bacterium
GCTTACAAATGGCGGCGAGTATAATCCAATAAAATGGGATTGGAGCAGTTCCAATACGTATGACGGCATGCTTTTAGGAGGTGTTTTTGGAGGCTTGTCTAGTTGGACAGGTTTTTCCATTGCAGGTATTGGTTTTTCTTTTTGTAATACAGCAGCGATAGCATCATCTTCTTTGATTTATTCTGGCGGGATGTATTTTACAGGTAAGTTGACGAACTTTAACTACGATATTTCCATCAGTATCGGTATTGCTTCATTAAATATAACTAAAGGTGAATTTGGATATTTATTTAAAAAGGGTAATTCAGTGTTTGAGAACATTGGATATGGTCTCGGAGCAATAACCAATATTAGTGACATCTATCGTTATGCCACTTGGGGAAGATTGTCAAAACAACAACGGTACGAGAAACTATACAAATGGGCTGCGAAAAACCATGGAGAAAATAATATGGAATACAAACCGCAGCTATTTGATGAAACTGGTAATCCTGTAAATGTAGAAGGTACTTATAATTGGGAAACAGATAAAATTAGAATTACAGATATAGCACTCTCTAACGACTATGGATATGCTAAGTCAACGTATCTTCATGAGTTAAACCACAGATTGGATATGACTCCAATGAAACGACTACTCATTATCAATAAAGCTTTGAGAAATATTGATTGGGATTACTACAATGCTGCATGTGAGTGGCATGATCAGTTTTATGCTGCATGTGATGCAAGATCGTATGCAGTAGAACTTTGTAATGCATCAAAAAACGGTCTCTCTTTGAGTCAATTCAATAGTATTCTTCAAAACTACAACTATTATTCTCAATTGTCAGGAGTTTCTCTTCAAATACCAAGATATTCGTTATGGACATTAATAAAAAGCACATTATTACCGTAATTTTAGTCTTGACTATGACATCCTGTTCAACAGAACAGATCATGAACAGGCTTTTTAATCATAACAGGTCTCATCGGTTGGAACTGTTTCTTGAGACCGCAAAAGACACCTTGTATAGTAACAAAGAATATCATGATGTATGTTCTGTTGTGCTAAAAAATCTTGAAAGCAATCCCTATTACATTAGGGAACCACGTGTCGTGCAATATAGCAGGTTTCAAGATCCTCCTTATATCTTCATTGAATACAAAAAAGAAACATGTGAAAAATGTTCTGTTTCAGAAGGGACGACGATTCACAATATACATTTACCGGGTTATATTTTTTTACGACAAAGCAAACCATACCTATCGACATTCACACCAAATTTTAAGGAACTGTTTTGTTGTGGCTGCAAAAAAGACGTAATAAAAACCGGAAAAGAAATCTATGGAAAATATCAAATTAGAGCAAGGTTCGTGATAGAGAACGACACCATCTATTCTAATCCGATTAGTATTTGGTATCTTGAGAAATAAGTTTTTTTGTCGTAATTTAGCCTCGAGAAAAGACCACGTGAAAAACCTAGAAGAGATATTTCAGTACGACAGCCAGAACCGATTGACAGAAGTGTGGCTCGGGCCCCACGCCATGGACGCCGCCACAACCGCCGAGGGGGTGTTCCCGGCAACAGCGCAAACCGTTACTTATACCGGTTTCGACAAAGCCGACAAGATCAAGCAGGACAACGACAGCATCTGTTACACCTACGGCTACGACCACCAACGCATCTTTATGGAAGAGCACATTGGCAGCATTGTCCGCACCAAGCGCTATGTGGGTAACTGCGAGTATGTGACGGAAACCACAGGAAACACAACTGCCTCTCAATGGCTGACCTACCTGACTGGATCCACGGGTGTGTATGCCGTCGTTGTTACTGCGAACAACGCGAACACGATCCATTACATCTTGAAGGACAACCTCGGCAGCTAGTTACTAACCACCATAAATTCTGGTTCAATCAGGTTCTTAGCAAGGTCAGAAGTGTCGTTAATGCGATCTATTGGAATACGAGCCGTATAAGAAGCAAATTGAACCATCATTTGTTCACGATATGGAGAATCAAGTTGTGCCAAATTCTCAAGTATGTTTATTTCAGCAAAAAGAACAGAAACAACATGCTGAAAGTCAACAAACAAAGGCGGAGATTCCAATATCGGCTCCATATTAATGAAATAATAGCGCGAAACACCTTTGTTAAAAATATAATCGTCAAGAAAAGGCTTGATTTTGCTGTTCCATTTGGTTTTGCTCAATTTATGGTCTTCACCAACACCTGCGACCCTGTTCTTGAATTCCTTGGATTCAAGAATAACGTTCTTTGCTGGTATAAGACTGGCTAAAAGAACAAATCCCATTTTATCATTTATGAAATCGCAGGCATTGCTCAATACAATTCCCAATGGGTTATTTTCACCAAAGCCAAAGTCAACACCATCCACTATACTACCTTGAGTAATATTCTCTGATGCTTCTGATATCATACTCATTACTAATACTCTATTTTTATAAAATCACCTAGAGACTTCCCAGAATATGCATCAACAAAAGACTTTGATTTTGTCAAATTTGCATAACGAGACCTATAGTCCTTTTTGGGCAAGATTTGAGACACCTCAGAATAAACAGCCAAATGGTCTTTCTGTTGGCTATAGACATACAAAAGAGTTTTCTGATTCTTTTTATCCATGTCAGAAGTATCATAAATAACATTTGTTGGCATTCCACCGCCAATCACAATTCCTAAACTTGTGTACAAAAACAATTGGCCCTTATTCATATTCTGGTTGCAGTGATTCTAAAAATTGGTTTGTTAGCAAACTGAAAAACACTTTTTTCTCTGACTTATGAATGTCTTCCAAAAATTCAGAGGCGTTATCAAAAAATCGTTCACATGTAACAGAAAAAGTATCCACATCAATTACAGATCCAATTCTGATAGGCGTACTATTGTTCAATCGAGCTTGGTTAATAATGGATACTGTTGAATGATACTCTCCCTCAGAAAAAACCGTCTTAATCGTTGTTTCCTTATATGGAATTTCTTTTTCTCCTATGCGAATATTCAACTTTATTTTCTCTCCATCAAACACATTGCCATCAATAAAATTAATAACCCTGAAGCCTATACGAACTACCCGACCAATCACACCTGTTTCATGGATGACATTCAAATAGCGATTGACAAACGAACGAAATTCTTTCCATCCACAATATTCTGGGGTAAAACTAAATCCAACCGACTTGGCACATATTTGAAGTACAATATTTTCATTATCTTTATAATGAAGCTTATAAGCGGGTTGGTATTTCAAATTAGGATCTGTGTCACGCATTGATGCTGGAACTTCAGAAAGAGGTAATGCTTCTATCGTTGGGAAGTCATCTTTCAATTTCCCATAAATCAATGCAAAGACAATATTAGCATCCAAATTGGAATCAAACCTGATTTCAAATACAGATTCAATTATTGGACACAGATTCAATTTAACAGGTATTTTCATTATCTTCAAGAATTAACTAATAGCTAAAATGAAAATTATTATTTTTATTCATTATTAGTTGTAAAATATGCTTGCAAATATAATGCAATTTTTTAAATTGAAAGCATTTTTTAAACCGGTGTTTAGTCCCGGAGTAAAAAAACATCAAAGATTGGAAGAATCAAACACCACCTGAATCGTCGAACGGATGTCGATGCCCCAAAGTGAAGCCATCTTGGCGTGGTTGAGGGCAATTTCGAGATAACCGTGCGTGCCGAACAATGCCACGGGATCCAACGGATCCACATCGTCATAGCTCTCCGATAGCTCATCGATGGTATAAAGGTCACCCTTCACCTTAATGACAAAGTTCCTCCCCTTCCCCACTTCGTTGAACAACTCCCTGGAGATGTTGGTGATGAGGTTGTCGTAGGCATCGATATGCATGACGATGCCCTCAATGATGTTGTTTTTCACGATGGCACAGAAAGAACCTCCGTCGTTGAGACGCTCACGCTTGGCACCAATGTTCGACAGTGGCTCGCCTTTGGCAATCATCACCGCCACCTTGGCAAAACGGTCGCGGGTGCTGAAAGTGTAAAAGTCAGTGTCCTGCTCCACGTCGATAAACACCGCCTCCTCATATTCACCATCAAGGATGTGGCTGAAAATACCGTTGTCGGTGGAGATGAAATACTGCCCATGCGCCTTCACCACTACATGCGGATTCACGTCCGACTCGATGGTCTCGACAGCGATGATGTGGATGGTGCCTTCGGGAAAGTTACGATAGCAGTTGTGCACGGTAAAACCCGCCTCGGCCACGTTGAAAGGACTGATGTCGTGGGTGATATCGACGATGGTAACGTTCGGCACCTGTGAGAGAATCACTCCCTTCACCGCCGCAGCGTAGTAATCAGAGGTACCCCAGTCGCTTGTCAACGTAATGATCGCCATCTGTAACTCGAAAAAAATTTTGTGATTGCAAAGATAACACTAAATATGAAAAAAAGAAAAAAAACAATTCATTACCTTTGCAAAAATTTACGAACAAAAATGGCAGAACAGATACTCCAGATAGAAAATGTCGATCCCAAGGACCTCTATGGGCCGAACGACAAGTATCTGGACAAAGTGAAATCCCTGTTTCCCAAGCTGAAGATCATCGCCCGCGGCGATTTCGTGAAGGTGATGGGCGACGAGGAAGAGATGGAGTTTTTCATCAACCGTTTCGAGATGCTTACCGTGCAGCTCGAGCGGAAAGGGAAAATTGACGAACGCGACATTGACGATGTGATGAAGGCCAACTCCGACACGGAGCTGCAGCAGAAGATGTCGGAGAGCGATGTGCTGGTCTTCGGTCGCGGCGGCATGCCCGTAAGGGCCATCACCGCCAACCAGAAGCGGATGGTGAGCGCCTCGGAGCACAAGGACCTGGTCTTCGCCATCGGGCCTGCAGGCACCGGCAAGACTTACACCGCCGTGGCGTTGGCCGTCAGGGCGCTGAAGGCAAAACAGGTCAGGAGGATCATCCTGACACGTCCCGCCGTGGAAGCCGAAGAACATCTGGGCTTCCTTCCTGGCGACCTGAAGGACAAACTCGACCCCTACCTCCAGCCGTTGTACGACGCCTTGCGCGACATGATCCCCTCATCGAAGCTGGAAGGCTATCTCGAAGACCACACCATCGAAGTGGCACCCCTGGCCTTTATGCGCGGCCGCACCCTGGACCATGCCTTCGTGATTTTGGACGAGGCCCAGAACGCCACCCGAAGCCAACTCAAGATGTTCCTCACCCGCATGGGTCGCTCCGCCAAGTTCATCGTCACAGGCGACATCACCCAGATCGACCTGCCGCCCAAGACCCCGTCGGGGCTGCCCCAGGCGATGGAGGTGCTCAAGAACGTCCCCGGCATCGAATTCATCATGCTCGACGACAAGGATGTGGTGAGGCATAAGCTCGTGACGGATATCATCAACGCTTATAAGAGAAGACAGGAGACAGAAGACAGAAGTCAGGAGACAGAAGACAGAAGTCAGGAGACAGAAGACGACGAGAACGTCATTGCGAGGAGCGGAGCTTAGCGGAGCGACGTGGCAATCCAACCTGACAGTACTAAGTCAAGCTGGATTGCTTCGGTCGTACCTCCCTCGCAATGACGAATCGATAGCCTTGACGACAAACAACTGAACAACTGAACAACTAACAACTGAATATAATGAACGCTTTAACAAGAACAGATTACCAATTCCCTGGCCAGACCAAGGTATATCACGGCAAGGTCCGTGACTGTTATTTCATTAATGATGAATACATGGTGATGGTGGCCACCGACCGCATCTCCGCCTTTGACGTCATCCTGCCCAAGGGCATCCCCTACAAAGGCCAAGTGCTGAACCAGATCGCCGCCATGTTTCTCGACGCCACCGCCGACATCGTGCCCAACTGGAAGCTTGCCACCCCCGACCCGATGGTCACCGTGGGTCGCCTCTGCAAGCCCTTCCCCATCGAGATGATCATCCGCGGCTACCTCACCGGCAGCTCATGGCGCACCTACAAGAGCGGACAGCACACCATCTGCGGCGTGCAGATCCCCGACGGCATGAAGGAACACCAGCGTTTTGCCGAGCCTATCATCACCCCGACCACCAAGGCCGAAGAAGGCCACGACGAGGACATCTCCCGTGAGGAGATCATCAGCCGGGGGCTGATCAGCGAGAAGGATTATGCCCAGATTGAGGACATCACCCGCAAGCTCTTCCAGAGAGGCACCGAAATCGCCGCCAAGCAAGGCCTGATCTTGGTGGATACCAAATACGAATTCGGCAAGATCGGCGACCAGATCGTGCTGATGGACGAGATCCACACCCCCGACTCATCGCGCTATTTCATCGCCGACCAGTACGAGGAACGTTTCGCCAAGGGCGAGCCACAGGTGCAGCTTTCGAAGGAGTTCGTCCGCGAGTGGCTCATGGCCAACGGCTTCCAAGGCAAAGAAGGACAACAGGTGCCCGAGATGACGCCCGAGTACGTGGAGAGCGTTTCGGAACGCTATATCGAGCTCTACGAAAAGGTGACCGGACACAAGTTCGAGAAGGCTCCGGATTCGGAAGATCTGGCGAAGAGGATTGAGGCGAATGTGGGGAGATGGATAAGAGATAAGAGATAAAAGATAAAAGATAAGAGATAAAAGATAAAAGTTATGAAGAGGGTATTATTGATTGTAATGGCAATGCTATCCATGATGATAGCAAGAGCCGACGAAGGCATGTGGTTGCCTTATTCCTTGAACGGCCAGAACCTGGCTGAGATGCAGGCCATGGGCTGCAAGCTCACCGCCGAGCAGATCTTCAGCTTCAACCAGCCCAGCATCAAAGACGCCATCGTCCAGTTCGGCGGCGGGTGCACCGGCGAGATCATCTCCCCCGAGGGCTTGCTGCTTACCAACCACCACTGCGGCCTGAGCTATGTTCAGAAGCACTCCTCGGTGGAACACGACTACCTCACCGATGGTTTCTGGGCCAATGAGAAGAGCCAGGAGCTGCCCAACCCCGGTCTTTCCGTCTTGTTCTTGAAGCAAGTGGAAGACGTGACCGAAGCCGTGTTGGCAGGCGTCACCGCTGAGACTACCGAGGCCGAACGTGAAGAGCTCGTGGACAAGAACATCCGTCAGCTTGAGAAAGACCGCAAAGGCGACCGCAAAGTACGCGTCGAAGTGGTGCCTTTCTACAGTGGCAACCAGTTCATCCTCTTCGAATATGATGAATACAAGGACGTCCGTCTGGTGTGCTGTCCCCCGTGGGGCATCGGCAAGTTCGGCGCCGACACCGACAACTGGACGTGGCCCCGTCACAAAGGCGACTTCAACATCTTCCGCGTCTATACCGACAAGGATGGCAACCCCGCTGAATACAGTGCCGACAACATCCCGATGAAGAGCAAGTGGTTCCTGCCCATCAACCTCGACGGCGTAAAGCCTGGCGACTATGCCATGATCCTCGGCTATCCCGGCTCTACCGACCGTTATTCGACTTCATACACCGTGAAGAACGTGATCGAGGAAGAAGGTCCCGCCATCATCGACTGCCGCACCACCAAGCTCGACAACTACCGCAAGCACATGGACGCCGATCAGGAGGTGTTCATTAAATACGCCTCCAAGCAGGCCAGCGTGTCGAACTACTGGAAATACTACATCGGCCAAGTGAAACAGCTCAAGCGCAACCACGTTTATGAACGCCGCCAAGCCCAAGAGGAAGATTTCGCAAGATGGGTAGGTGCCGACCCGAAGCGTATGGCCGAATACGGCGACATCTTTAAGGGTATCAAGCAGAAATGGCAGATCTTGGATAAAATCCAAAAGTCGTTTGTGTACCACCGCGAGGCCGGATGGAATGGTGGCGAAGCCATTGCCTTCAGCCGCAGGTTCCGTCGCCTGAACGACTCCATCGTGGCCAAGGCCGACAAAGAATGGATCAGGGATTACGCCAGCAAGATGCAGCCCAGTGTTGACGCCTTCTTCAAGGATTATGACATGGCCTTGGATCAGGATGTGACCGCCGCCTTGTTGAGTCTGTTCTACAAAAACATCACCACCGATCTCATGCCTCATGACGTGATTCTCATTGGCCTAAACAATAATGGCGATTTTACCGAATGGGCGGCCAATGCTTTCGAGAAATCCATCTTTACCGACAAGGCTCGTTTAGAGAAATGGTTGCAGAAGCCCAAAGCCTTGGACAAAGACCCCATTTACGCCCTAAGCATCAATATTGTGGACTCTTACGTTGCGCTGTATGACCGTTATGAAGAGGCCCAGAACCTCGGCAATGCCGGCGAGCGCCTTTACATGAAAGGCCTGATGGAGATGCAGCAGGATCGCAACTTCTATCCTGACGCCAACTTCACCATGCGCCTGACCTACGGCACCGTGGAACCCTATAAAGCTGCTGACGCTGTCAACTACAACTATTACACCACCATGGACGGCGTGATGGCCAAGTACGTGCCCGGCAACTGGGAGTTCGACATCCCTCAAGACGTGCGCGACCTCGTGGCCAACAAGGACTACGGCCGTTATGCCAACGAAAACGGCGAGCTGGTTGTCAACTTTATCACCACCAACGACATCACGGGCGGCAACTCAGGCAGTCCTGTCATCGACGGCGAGGGCAACCTCATCGGTCTGGCTTTCGACGGCAACTGGGAAGCCATGAGCGGCGACCTGAGCTTCGAGAACAAGGTGCAGCGTACCATCTGCATGGATGCCCGTTACCTGCTCTGGTGCATCGAGAAGGTCGGCAAATGCGACAATATCATCAAGGAGTTGGTGATTAAATAATGAGTAGGGCTTTCACAAAAGAAGGTGATCAGGAAGAGATTCCAAGGGTGCCGCTGAGGGCCTACCTGCCTGAGGGTGTGCCTAATTATGTCACCAAAGAAGGGCTTGCAGCGCTCAACGAAGAGCTGAAAAAACTCGAGGCAGAACACGCCAAAGCTGGCGACAACTACATCATGAGCAACTTCATCGAAGCCAAGATGAAGTTGCTCATTAGTCGTATCAATAGCGCAGTCGAAGTCGATCTTTCCAAGGCCAGCAAAGAAACGGTTAGCTTTGGAGCCTGGGTGCGCTACAACGGGCGCGTGGTAAGGATTGTGGGAGTGGATGAAGCCGACATTTCGAAAGGACTACTCTCGTTCGTCTCTCCCTTGGCCAAGGCCATGACGGGAAAGAAGGCTGGGGATGTCATCGAAATGAAGGGTGCCGAAAGGATCATTGTTGAGGTAGTTTCGTATGAACCGATGGAACTGACACAGATGGCAGTTGACAGGCCCTTGTCCTCGTCATTGCGAGGGAGGAACGACCGAAGCAATCCACATTCGTCAACTATGGATTTTCCCCCTTCGGTCGAAATGCCTTTGGATTGCCGCGTCGCTCCGCAAAGCTCCGCTCCTCGCAATGACGAACAGGATAAACCTTGCCGATTTGAGCCTGAGATGAATCCCATGCAATTCCTGCCTATCGTCAACGAACGAGGCAACATCGTGGGGCGAGCGTTGTACATGGAGTTGCATGGTGGAAACAAGATGCTACATCCTGTCGCTCATCTGCATGTTGTGAATGGCAAAGGTGAGACTACGAGGCGTTACTGGTGGCATGTGGAATTCGGTGATACGCCGGAGAAAACACTCAAGCGGAAGATGGAAGAAACCTTGGGATTGTCAGGGGTAAAGCCGAAGTTGAAGCGGCAATACATCAGAGAGGCCAAGACCGAAAAGGAGTTGGTTTATGTTTTCACGGTTGTCTCAGAAAAAAACCTGCCGGAAACTCCTTTAGAGAAAGGGTATGTAGAGCTATTTGCAAAAGACTAGCAGATGTTCCCCAGACATACATCTGGATAATTGCTTTTCAAATCATCAATTTTCTTTGTTTTCAGTGCCTCAAACTTTTGATAGGCCTCACTCTCGGGGAAGAGCGGCTTGTGCTGGAGCATCTTTTTTACTTTTTCAGCGGCGGCCATCGCGGGGTATTCGGAAGGATTAACGGCGAATTGAACGAATTTTTCGAAGATGTATCTTACCGCTTGGTCGGTGGGATGCACCATGTCCTCTTTATAGAAACGGTAGTCGCGAAGCTCGTCGAGAAGGATTTCGTAGGCGGGAAAATAGTGGGCGTTGTCAAAATCCTTGCAGACTTGATCCACCGCCAACAGCAAAGCCGCTTTGCTCAGCTGGTTTTCGTGGAGACCGTCCTTCAGATGGCGCAATGGCGAGACGGTAAAGATAAATTGTTTGTCGGGAATCGATCGCAGCATGTTTGAGAGGATCTCGACTGACTGCTCCATACTAAGAAATGTCCTTTCGAATCGGCTGGCAGGAAGCTTATGGCAGTTGGAGACCACCTGACCCGTCATCTTCTCACGGAAAGCCCAAGAAGTGCCCAAGCTGATCACAACCCACTTCGATTGAAGGAAATGGGCATGAGCTTCGACGAGATGTTGATTTACTTTTTCGAGAACGGCTTCTTCGGAAGGGCACCAGAAATCAGTGTTATGACTGAAAGTGCAGTAGTAGTCCTCCCCCACTTTGACAACTTCCTCATGGCAAAAAGGCTGGCCGCTTTTCAGACGATAGAGCGAATTCGCCACGCTGCAAGGATTGTAGAGCGTTCCAAAGGGATTCACTTGGGCGTTGAAGCCAAGCCCACGACAGATCCCACCCACCTCGTCGGCGAAGCAGGAGCCAAGAAAGAGCAGGCCGTCGGCGTAGAGGATGGATTGTTTTAAGGATTCGATTTTTATTGGGGTGGTTAGTTCCATTTCTAGTTTGGACCTCACCCCCCGACCCCCTCTCCATAGTGGAGAGGGGGAGATGGGCTAGTGATGGTCATTTATTATTATTTCTATTAATTCTTCGAGATGTTGTTTGTCGCATTGTTCATTTCTTAATCGATAGGTTCTAATTCCTCTTGATTCAAACACGGAAGTGCGATATTCATCATATTCTCCTCCTCTGTTGGATTCTTACGAAAATCTCTAGCTAACTCAAGTTTATCCGGATTAATTATTTGGTTCCGAACCACACTGTAGGATTTGTCAAACTCTCCCATACCTCAAATCTTAACTCAATCCCCCCTCTCCACCTTGGAGAGGGGGCCAGGGGGTGAGGTCTATTTGTTAGCGATTAGGAACCTCTCCACCTCGATGCCGGCCATGGCACCCGTTCCAGCGGCCACAATGGCCTGACGGTAAATCCGATCCTGACAGTCGCCGCAGGCGAAGATGCCCTCCACATTGGTGGCTGTTGATTTGGGCTTGGTGATGATGTAACCTTCCTCGTCCATGTCGAGGATGCCTTTGAAAGGCTCAGTGTTGGGCGTGTGGCCGATGGCCTCGAAAAAGCCATCGACATAGATGGTGCGCTCCTCTTTAGTATCGCTGTGATACAGAACGGCACCTTTCAATTTCTTCATGAAACCCTGTTGTTCCCCGAAGAGCTCCTTGGTCTGATGTTTCCAGAGCACCTCGATATTAGGCGTATTCAGCACACGGTGTTGCATGGCCTTGGAGGCGCGCAACACGTCACGACGGACGATGAGATAAACCTTGTTGCAGAGCTTGGCGAGATAGGTGGCATCCTCGCATGCGGTGTCGCCGCCGCCTACCACGGCCACGTCTTTGCCTTTATAGAAGAAGCCGTCGCAGGTGGCGCAAGCCGAGACGCCGCCACCCTTGAACTCCTCTTCGGTGGGGAGTCCGAGGTAACGCGCTGAGGCACCCGTAGAGACGATGATGCTGTCGGCCAGCAACTCGCCGTCATATTCCGTCGTCACCTTGAAAGGACGTTGTGAGACATCGATGGCAGTGACTTCGCCCTCACGGATCTCTGCACCGAAGCGCAAGGCCTGTTGGCGGATGTCTTCCATCATATCGGGACCGTTGATGCCCTTGGGATAGCCTGGAAAGTTTTCGATTTCAGTGGTCTGGGTCAGTTGTCCGCCAGGCTGCATTCCTTCATAAACAACCGTCTTGATGTCGGCGCGACAAGTATAAATAGCGGCAGTATAACCGGCAGGACCGGAGCCGATGATGAGGCATTCGATATGTTCCATTATTATAGAATTTAGAAGTTAGTAGAAAGAAGTTAGAATCAATTATGAAGCAAAGATAACATTTTTTTGCTCAAAGTGGGTCACAATTCAAAAAACCTTTTTATCTTTGCAGCCGCAAAAGCAATCGGGGCGTGGTGCAGTTGGCTAGCATTCTTGCATGGGGTGCAAGCGGTCGCCCGTTCGAGTCGGGCCGCTCCGACGATTCAAAGGACATCAAGTGATTGGTGTCCTTTTTTTTAACGGCGACTTTTACGAATTAAACGAATTTCTAGAGGGTTCGTAAAATTCGCCGTTCTAATTATTTGTTTAATTCGCCGTTAAAAGCAGCACCCCGAAAACTACCGTCAGCAGAAACGTCTGTACCACCTGCTTGGGGAGCAACTTGTCGGGAACGCCTGTTTTAAGTGTCTTACGGATGGTCATCAGATCCACGAAAAACAGAGGGAACAGCAGCCAAAAAGCGTATGCATACCATGGAAGGTGCTTCAACCAAAGAAAGACCGTAAGGCAGACAAAGGCTCCAACGATCAAAAAGACGTGATATGCGAAAGCCCTTTTTAATCCCATCTTCACCACCAAGGTATTCTTGCCATGAGCCTTGTCGTTTTCGCAGTCGCGCATATTGTTGATGTTCAGCACGGCGACAGAGAGAAAACCGATTGCGGTGGCGGGCAACAATACCAAAGGATCGAAACGGTTGGCTGCCAAATAAAAGGTGCCGGCCACGGCCACCCAGCCGAAAAAGATGAAACAGAACAAGTCGCCGAGGCCACGATAGCCGTAGGCGTGTTTGCCCAAGGTATAACACAAAGCGGCTGCAACGGCCGCTAGGCCCAAGACACCAAACACAATGAGTTCCTTCCAGCTGAGATGGAACCACGCCAACAACAGCAGCGCACCTCCCGAAAGCAGCGTAATGAGGGCAACAACAACGATTCCCCACCACATCTGCTGCTCGGTCAGGGCACCACTTTGAAGGGTGCGCTGAGGGCCCGTGCGGTGGGCGTTGTCAGTGCCCTTTTTATAGTCACCGTAGTCGTTGGCAAGGTTCGAGAGGATTTGAAGCAGGATGGCGGTCAAGGCGCATAACGCCGCTGTAACAGGATAGAAAAAGCCTGTCGCAACGGCCAAAAAGCCGCCCATCATCACCCCTGACAGCGAAAGCAGCACCGTCCGGGGACGGGCGGCAGCAATCCAATCTTTTCTGGTCAAGCTGGATTGCCGCGTCGCTCCGCTAGGCTCCGCTCCTCGCAATGACGTACCCGATGCCAACCTCTCACCTCTCACCTCTCACCTCTAACCTTTAACCTCTAACCTCTAACCTCTCCTCTTCCCACCACGACGTTTCGGAGAATAGTATGATGGCTCCTCGTTGCGGGCAGCACCACGGCGACCACGGTTCGACTCCCGGGAACTTCTCGATGAACGAGGCCCGTCGATATCATAATCACTGGAACGGAAGCCTGAGCTTAAGCCACTTCCCTTCTTGGAACCACCCGAACGGGATTCCTTCTTCGGGCTTGAACTCTTCTCCTTCTTGGCACCAAAGCCACGTTCTTCGTTGCGTTTCTTGCGGGATGGACGGACATCGTCATCGTCAACGAACACATCGATGTTGTCTAAATGCTCGCGCCAGTCAGGGTCAAGCCACTCGTGGCCATCGCGGGAACGCTCAACCTTATATTTAGGCTTTTCGCCGCCTTCTTTCTTCTCCTCATGGACTTTCTTCTCGCGTTTGGGCTGTTCCTTGGCCACCTCCACCACGATGCCTTTGGGGTTCTTACGCGGGTCGGAGAAGCACTCCAGGATCATCGGAACGAAGCTCTCTTCGACATCGACGTAGGAATAGTCGCCAAAGAGGTCGATACGGCCAATCGGGATGTTCTTGGTGCGCGTCACGTCGTTGATCTTGCCGATGATCTTTTGCGGCAGGATATGGTCGTTCTTACCCATGCCGAAATAGAGGCGCTTCATGGTCTCGTCCATGCGGTCGCGCTCTTTCTTGCGCTCCTTCTTGTCCTTGTTTGCGTCCTTTTCATCGACATTGAGGTCAACAGCATCCTTGTAATAGTCGAGGAAACGGTTGAAGTTCAAGGCCACCATGCGAGTTATGAGTTCCTCGCGCGACATCCATTCCAGCTTCTTGAAGATAACGGGCAAGTAGTCGTCGATGTCCTCGCGGTTGATATCGACATGCTCGATGCGGTCGATGTGGTTGAAAAGCTGCTTTTCACAAACCTCTTTACCCGTAGGGATCAACGCCCTCTCGATGGGGCGACCCACGATCTTCTCGATCTGTTTGACTTTATGCTTCTCGCGGAGGTGCACCAGACTGATGCAGATGCCACGTTTGTCGGCACGACCTGTACGGCCGCTGCGGTGCACGTAGGTCTCGATGTCGTCGGGCAGGTTGTAGTTGATGATATGGGTCAGTTCCTTGACGTCGATGCCACGGGCGGCCACGTCAGTAGCCACCAGCAGTTGCAGGGAGCGTTTGCGGAAGTGGTCCATCACGTTGTCGCGCATGGCCTGTGAGAGGTCGCCATGAAGGGCGGCAGCGTTATAGCCGTCCTGGATGAGGCTGTCGGCGATCTCCTGGGTCTCCAGCTTGGTACGGCAGAAGATGATGCCATAGATGGAAGGCGTGTAGTCGATGATGCGCTTCAGCACCGAATAGCGGTCCTTGGCGGCCATCATATAGTACTTATGATCCACGTTGGCGGTACCCGAGTTGCGTTCACCCACGGACACTTTGACGGGATCGGTCATGTACTTGTTGAGGATAGCTTCCACCTCTTTCGGCATGGTAGCCGAGAAGAGCATGGTGCTGCGTTCCTTGGGCATGTACTCGAGGATGTCATCGACTTCTTCCTGGAAGCCCATGTTGAGCATCTCATCGGCCTCGTCGAGGATCATGGTCTTGACGTTGCTGAAATCCACTTTGTTGCGGCGGATCATGTCGCGCAGACGACCAGGCGTAGCCACGATGATCTGTGGCTTCTTGGCGAGGTCCTTGAACTGCAGCTCGATGCTGGCGCCGCCATAGACCGGCACAATGAGGATTTCGGGGATGTACTTCGCATAGTTGCGTAGGTCCTTGGTGATCTGCATGCAGAGCTCACGTGTAGGACAGAGGATCAGCGCTTGGACACAGCGCTGTGAGGCGTCAATCTTCTGGAGCAACGGCAGTCCGAAAGCGGCTGTCTTTCCAGTACCCGTCTGGGCAAGACCTACGAAGTCAACGTCTTGCGCCAGCAACACAGGAATCGCTTGTTCCTGTATTGGCATAGGATTCTCGAACCCCAGCTCCCCAATAGCCTTCAACAGAGCGGAGTTCAATCCAAAATCTGTAAATTGTGACATGAAATATTATGTGATGATTAAAAAGTGCGGCAAAATTACGGTTTTTTTCTCTATTTTTGTCACTTAAAATGAAGAAACGCACTTACTTCATATTATTTTGCTGTTGTCTGATCGGATTGGCCATCTGGGGACTCTGTGGAAGAAGGCATGGCGGTCACCAGAATGTTGTTCCCGTCTTGAACACCGACAGCCTCTTTGTTGACTTGAACAAGGACAAGGTGGAGAAGCGCACCGCCATGGCCGACCGCTATTTCACTAACCTATGGAATGAAAGGATCCTGAACGGCGTGGTGCTGTATGCCGAAGAGGGCCAGGTCCTCTACAAGAAAGCTTTCGGATGGCGGAATCTCGTCAAACAGCAGGATTCCTTACGCGTTGACGACCAATTTCAGCTGGCTTCGGTATCGAAGATGTTCACCGCCGAAGCCATCATGCTGCTCCATTCGCAAGGCAAGTTGGATTATGACGACCTGGTCACAAAGTACATCCCCGAATTCCCCTATAAAGGCATCACCATACGCCATCTGCTAAACCACCGCTCCGGCCTATCGCGTTACGAGACCTTGGCTGACGAGCACTGGCCCGACCGCGGCATCGCCGTTGACAATGAAGACATCGTCAAACTGTATGCGCAATACAAACCCGATCCATACAACCAACCAGATGTCACTTTCCATTACACCAATATCAATTATGCCTTGTTAGCCAATATCGTCGAGCGAGTTTCTGGGCAGCATTTCGAGGACTTCATGCAACAGCAAATCTTCGAGCCACTGGGTATGACACGTTCCTACATCTTTTCCATGAGGAATTCCAAGAGGGTGCAACCCCATGTCAGCACCGACGTCCAGGGACATATCATGCTAAGCAAAGGACCCAAAAGAGCCGAGGACGACTACCTGAACGGGGTGATGGGCGACAAGATGATGTATTCCACTGTCGATGACCTTTACAAGTTCTGCCTGGCCGTGGAGCACAACACCTTCCTTCCCGACAGCATACAGCAGAAGGCATTCGTACCTGGCTCTCCGGAGTGGAAAAGCGGAGAGAACTACGGCTTTGGATGGAGGATGAATGAGAAGCATCCCGGAGTCGTGTTCCATTTCGGATGGTGGAAAGGCTACCGGTCCTTCTTCATCAGGGACTTGGAAAAACACCGCGTCCTCATCGTCCTGACCAACACTAGTAGCAGTGCAGTCGGCGAAGAGCTTTGGGATTTCGTCAACGACACAACGGTGAGACTACCCGAGTCCTGCCCTATCGAAAACTAGGCTTTCACCACCAGTTTGAAGCCCACGCCGTGGACATTGACCAGCTCCACGTTGGGTTCATCCTTGAAATACTTACGCAGTTTGGTGACATAGACATCCATGGAACGTGCGTTGAAATAGGAGTCCTCGTACCAAACCTTTTCCAATGCCACCGTCCGCTCAAGGGTCTCGTTCATGTTTTCACATAACAGAAGCAGCAGATCTGCCTCCTTTGAAGTGAGTTTGCGGCTCTGGTCGCCTTTGGTCAGCACATGTCGAGCAGCATCGAAAGTGTAATTGCCCAATTTGAAGGTGGTTGGGGTCGATGTCTCGACTGAAGTCCTGTTAAACACCGCATGGATACGAAGCAGCAGCTCGTCCATGCTGAAAGGTTTCGTGATGTAATCGTCTGCTCCCAGCTTAAAGCCTTCGATCACATCCTTTTGGGTTGTCTTGGCCGTCAGGAAAATGATCGGGATGCGTTTATTGATCTTCTTGACTTCCTTGGCCAATGTGAAGCCATCCATCAGAGGCATCATAACATCAAAAATACAGAAGTTGAAGTTGCCCGAACGGAAAGTCTCGAGCGCTTCTTCTCCATTGGTGCACAAAGTGACAGCGATGTCCTTTGCTTCAAGATACTTCTTAAGGATGACACCCAAGTTCTTATCATCTTCAGCTAGAAGTGTGTTGATCTTTTGTGCCATTTTTAAGTAGTTTTAAAAATTTTCAATGGCAAAGATACAATAAAAGTCGCTCCCTCCCCCAATTTACTCTCCACTTTTATCGTGCCTTTATGGTATTTCACAACATGCTGGACATAATTCAGCCCCAATCCATACCCTTTTACGTAATGCTTGTTGTCAGTGTTCACCCTTGCGAACGCCTCAAAGATGATCTTTTGGTCCGACTTGGCAATGCCAATGCCATTATCCTTGAAACTGATCTCAATGGTATCCTCCACATTTCTAGTGCTGATGGTGATTAGCGGCGGGCCTTTACGGTATTTGATGGCATTGTCAATCAAATTCGAGAAAGAGTTGGCCAGATGAACGGTATCGCCGGAAACAACATCATTCGTAGCTTGGAAATCGAAAACCAACTCCCCATGACACTCATTCAAAGAGAGCCTATGCACTTCAGCGATGGTGGTCAAAAGCTTGTGGACATACACATCCTTACGCTCTCGTTGGGTCTGCTCGTTACGGAAAATGGTCAACACCTCTTCCAAGAGCCCCTGCATGGTCTTGGTCTCATCAGAAATCATCCTCAGATATGAGAGCTCGGATTCCCTATCCAGAGCAATGGAATCATCGAGCATCAATTGGGTGGCCAAGCTGATGGAAGTCACCGGGGTTTTCAGCTCATGCGTGATATTATGCACCATGCGTTCCCTGAAATAATTGATTTTACGCTGCTTGAACAAGATGAAAAAGAAACTGACGAAACACAGCAAGATCAACACCAACAGGAGAAACATGATGATTCGGTTTACCAATTCATCCCATAAGAACCGCTTCTCAATATTGGGGAAATAAATATAAAGTATGTCGAGATGCGTCTCCTCATCAGAAATGCTCAACAAGTTGTATTGAAAGCCCTTTTCGAGCATAGACTTTTCGTCGGCGTTGTCCGAGACAGCATGAAAAGAGTTCTCATCTTCACAAAACAGGCCCAGCTGAAAGACTTCATTAATGCCTTTTTCGCTTAATTTTTCTGCGATATGAGCGCTGATCAAATCCAAATCAACGGAATCAAACCTTTGCATTGACTCGTCAATAATATCGTCAACCTTGACGCGAAACAATTCCTTCTGGTTGGAAAAAGCCCTGTTAGCCAGATGGATTTGGGAAATCAGCAGACAAACCCAAACCACCACCAAGCCAATGGTAAACCCAATCAAACTCCAATTGTTGTTTTTCATGAAATGCTACTTTTGACAAAGGCTTACAAAGATAAGAAAGATTCATAAAAACAAAAAAAGAATAAATTTTTGTATCAGATTGACTCATGTTTCAGGAAAACCCTTATCTTTGCATCGGTTCTTATCATAATGACCTTACAACAGAAGAAATTTTGTTGTAATTTAAAGGTTTCATAAATTTTGGTTTTTGGTTCTAGAAAATCCCTGCTTTTGTAGGGATTTTCTTGTTTTATTCCTATCTTTGCCAAAAATACCTCTACCATGAAACTAGAATTAACACACACCAATTCCTTCATTGGCAAGGAAAGCATTCAATCTTACGAATCGACGATTGCTTCGACTTACAATACCATTTACAATAAAACCGGCGCCGGCAACGACTTTCTTGGTTGGGTCAACCTGCCTTCTGAAATCGATGAAAACTTCATCGCCGACATAGAAAAAACCGCCTACGAGTTGCGCAAAAAATCAGAGATCTTCGTGGTTGTCGGCATCGGCGGATCTTATTTAGGCGCCCGTGCCGTCATCGAAGCCTTGCAGAACCACTTCGCCTCCCTGACCAACGAGAAACCTCTGATTGTATATGCCGGTCACAACATGAGCGAGGACTACTTGAGCGAGCTGCTGGCCATTCTCGAAAAGAAAGACTACTCGATGGCCGTGATTTCCAAGTCGGGAACCACGACGGAGCCCGCCATCGCCTTCCGCATCCTGAAGCAACACATCATCAAAAAATACGGCGAAACAGAGGCCGCCTCGCGCATCGTCGCCATCACCGACAAGGCCAAAGGCGCTTTGAAACAACTGGCCAACGTGAAAGGCTATAAGACCTATATCGTCCCCGACGACGTGGGCGGTCGTTTCTCTGTGCTAACCCCTGTGGGACTGCTGCCCATCGCCATGGCAGGCATCGACATCCGCGCATTGGTAAAAGGTGCCGTCGAGATGGAGAAGGCATGCAAGAACAACCCCACTTTGAATGGCAATATCGTGTCGGAGTACGCTGTAGTAAGACACCTTTTATATAAAGCCGGCAAGACCAACGAAATCATGGTCAACTACGAGCCTCGGCTGGTGTATTTCTCCGAATGGTGGAAACAGCTTTACGGCGAGAGTCACGGCAAGGACCACAAAGGCATCTTCCCGGCTTCGGTCACCTTCAGCACCGACCTCCACTCCATGGGGCAGTACATCCAAGACGGTCTTCGCAACTTGTTTGAAACAGTGATCTCGGTCGAGAACTCCAACCATGAACTCCGCATCCCCCTGGAAAACGAGGATCTCGACCAGCTCAACTACATCGCTGGAAAACGCATCTCTGAAGTGAATCACAAGGCTGAACTCGGCACCATGCTGGCCCATGTGGATGGCGGCGTACCCGTAATCCGTATCGTCATCCCCGAAGTGTCTGCTTTTGTGCTCGGTCAGTTGATCTACTTCTTCGAGATGGGCTGCGCCTTGAGCGGTTACATGCTGGAAGTGAACCCCTTTGACCAGCCCGGCGTGGAAGCATATAAAAAGAACATGTTTGCCCTACTAGGCAAAAAAGGCTATGAGGCGCAGACTGAGGCGCTGAATAAGAGACTGGGGGGAGATAAGAGATAAAAGATAAGAGATAAGAGATAAAAGATAAAAGTTGAAAGAAATCATTGAGATTATGGCGCCAGTGGGCTCTTATGAGGCACTGGCGGCTGCTATACAAGCTGGTGCTGGAAGCGTGTATTTCGGCATCGGGAAACTTAATATGCGCTCGCGGTCGGCAAAGAACTTCACCCTCGATGACCTACGACAACTTGCCGAAATCTGCAACGCCAACGGCGTGAAGAGCTACGTTACGGTGAACACGGTGATCTACGATGAGGAGATGGAAGAAATGCACCAACTGTTGGATGCCATCAAGGCCAACGGCATCTCCGCCATTATCGCCTCCGACCAGAGCGTGATCCAATACGCCCGTCAGATCGGCGTGGAAGTACACATGTCCACCCAATGCAACATCACCAATCTGGAAGCGGTGAAATACTATTCCCAATTTGCCGATGTGATGGTGACCGCCCGTGAGCTTAACATCGACCAGGTAAAGCACATCACCGAGGAAATTGAACGTCAACAGATCCGCGGTCCTCACGGCAATCTGGTGCGCATCGAGGTGTTCTGCCACGGGGCGCTGTGCATGGCCATCTCGGGCAAGTGCAACTTGAGTCAGGATATCTTCAATGCCTCTTCCAACCGTGGCGCCTGCCTGCAACTCTGCCGCCGCAGCTACGACGTGAAGGAACGCGATGACGGCTATGAACTGGCCTTGGACAACGAATACATCATGTCGCCCAAGGACCTCTGCACCCTACCCTTCCTGGATCGGGTGTTGGACGCTGGGGTGGAAGTGCTGAAGATCGAAGGCCGTGGCCGCTCCCCCGAATACACCAAGATGACCGTGGAGGTCTATCACGAGGCGGTGAAGGCCATCCAGGAAGGCACCTTCACCCAAGAAAAAATCGATGCTTGGATGGAACGCCTGAAGAGCGTTTATAACCGAGGCTTCTGGGACGGCTATTACCTAGGGCGTCGCACCTTCGAGTGGTCGAGACAATACGGCTCGCAAGCCACCCAGACCAAGGAATTCATCGGCACCGTCACCAACTATTTCAGCAGATTGAGCGTTGCCGAGATTCGTATCGAAACACATGACCTCAACGTCGATGACCCCATCATGATCATCGGACCCACCACCGGTGTCTATGAAGACAGCATTCGCGAACTCCGCCTCGATGATGGGCCAGTACCAAGCGCCGTGAAAGGTGACATCTGCTCCATCCCCGTGAAATCGGTAGTCAGGAGAGGAGATAAAGTTTATAAGATAGTGAGGAGTTAGGAGGGAGGAGGGAGGAGTATGCAGAATTTTAATATTCATACACACAGTATCTACTCAGATGGCAAATCCACTCCACGTGAGCATGTGGAGGAAGCCCTTCGTCAGGGATTGGTGAAACTGGGCTTTTCGGAGCACAGTCCCCTGCCCTTCGACAACACCTTTTCGGTGAAGAGCGAGCGGATGCCCGAGTATGTGGCTGAGATCGCCACCTTGAAAGAGGAATTCAAAGACCAAATTGAGATTCTTTGCGGTCTGGAAGCCGATTATATCCCTGGAGTTTCCGAGACTTTTTCCGCAACCAAAGAAAAATACCATCTGGATTATTTGATTGGCGGGGTGCATCTGGTGGGTCATTCTGCCAATCCAGAAGAGCTTTGGTTCATTGATGGTCCCAAATGGGAAATTTACGACGAGGGTTTAATGAAGTTCTTCGACGGCGATATCCGAAAAGGGGTTCGGGCTTTTTATGATCAGACCAACCAGATGCTTGAGCACGAGGAATTCGACATCATTGCCCATTTCGACAAAATCAAGATGCATAATCGGGATCGGTATTTTCATGAGGATGATGAATGGTACCGCAAACTTGCTTTGGAAACCCTCGACTTGATCCATCAGAAAGGCATCGTCATGGAGATCAATACGCGAGGCATCTACAAGAAACGGTACAATGGCTTTTATCCTTCGCCATGGTTGCTCAAAGAGGCCTTCAAAATGGGCATTCCCACCATCATTTCCTCTGATGCCCATCATTATTCCGAGCTGACACTGGAATTTGATTCCGCTTTTCGTCATTGCGAGGAGGTACGACGAAGCAATCCAACCTGAACTGTCATAGCCATTTCGAGTCAGGTTAGATTGCTTCGCTGCGCTCGCAATGACGTATCCGACCATTGTCTTTACTTCACCAACGAAAAAAACCCCACTGGGACAAGCCCAGTGGGGAAAAACAATATAAAGATTATGAAAAAAATCCGTTATTGCTTGGCTGCCATGACGAGCTTTCCTTTGTAATAAAGGTCGCCGTCAACATAATATGCTCTGTGATAGACGTGCATGGTGCCAGTCACTGGGCAAACTGCCATTGTAGGGACTTCAGCCTTGTAGTGAGTTCTTCTCTTTGCGCCTCTGGTGTGAGACTGTCTGCGTTTAGGATGTGCCATTTTACTTTTATTTTAAAATGTTAATACCGTTTGTTAATTATCTTCAATCTTGACATCCTTCAAAGCCGCCCACCGCGGATCCGTTTCGACTTCAATCTCCTCCGAGGGTTCCTCATCGTGAGAAAGCAGTGCCAGCACTTGCGGATTACATTCACCTTCGGGATGAACGCGGTGCATTGGTATCGACAGGATGATATATTCATAAACCAAAGAACTGATGTCGTATGCGTGCTCCTCAGCAGGCACTACGACCACGTCGTCTGATTCCTCGACTTCTTCGGCGCCGAACTTGATGTAGAACACCTGTTCGCTCTGGATCGGGATGAAAAACTCGTCAGCGCAGCGGTCGCATGGAACCTCCACCTTGCCTTCGATGTGGAAGTTCAGCGTCATCATCAACTCCTCCCTTACCACTTCAAGATCCACGCTCACCGCGCCATGCTTCACCTCGGAATAGTCCAGGTCGGCAAAGAAGTCGTCCTTGATGTCGAACTTGAAGTTGTGGACGCCAAGGGCGAGGCCGCTGACAGGGATCAAGAATTCGTTTTCCTTTTCCATTTGCCTAAAAATCGGGCTGCAAAAATACAAAAATTATATTGAATGAGAACTAATTTCTGATTTTTTTTCTGAGGACAATACCTCCAAGGCTTTTTGAAGCACATCATCCATCTTCCGGTAGATCGGATAGAAGCCTTCGTCGTCAAAGAGATCACGGGCAATGTAGGCTTTCAATAAGATGTTGGCCTCCTCACGTGCCACCTGTTTTTCCTTCTCGTTTCCTTTCAAGCCTTTTTTCTCCGCCCGAAGGGTCATTTCCTTGAACATGGCGTCGGTAACATGAAACGACCTGTCGAAATCGGCTACATTCTTATACCGTGCCAACTCCTGACGATGTGTGTCGCAATAATCAAAGGCATATTGATACAAGAATCCGAGGTTCACCATCTTGTTGAAATAATACTCCGTGCTATCGTTGACCAGTGGAACATACACATCAGGCATGATGCCTCCTCCTCCATAAACGACCTTGCCCTTAGGCGTGTAGTATTTTAACGAATCTGCAAAATGAATGCTGTCGGCGGAGAACAACTCGCCATTCTCATAACGGTCGTATGACTCCAATAGATAGTCTTCTTTCTTACCCGTAAAAGGTTTTTGGATACAACGTCCAGTAGGTGTGTAGTATTTCGCTACCGTAAGGCGGATGGCTGATTTGTCGCTGAGCATGATCTGCTCCTGCACCAACCCCTTGCCAAATGAACGGCGGCCAATGATGGTACCGCGGTCATGATCCTGAAGAGCACCTGCCACAATTTCGCTGGCGCTGGCCGACTCACCATCAATCAGCACCGCCACGGGCATATTTTCAAGAAGGCCTTTCCTGCGGGCAAAGAAAGCCTGTTTCGGTCTGACACGACCTTCAGTAAACACCACCAGACTGCCTTTCGGAAGGAACTCGTCAGCAATATCAACCGCCTCGTTGAGGTAGCCGCCGCCGTTGCCACGAAGGTCGAAGATCAACTGCTTCATCCCGGCATCCTTCAGTTTTTTGGCAGCAACGACAAACTCTTGATGTGTCGTGGCAGAGAACTTGCTCAACTTGATGTAACCCGTCTCGCCATCAAGCATGTAGGCGATATCAACACTATAGGTAGGGATGACATCACGGGTGATGGTGAATTCCTGCAGCCCTTCGACGCCTCTACGGTAGTTCTTCACTTTGACCTTGGTCCCCTTGGGACCTTTGAGCATCCGCATCACCCCCTCATTCTTAATTTTAACGCCTGCGATAAGCGAGTCGTCCACATACACGATGCGGTCACCCGCCATGATGCCGACTTTTTCCGATGGGCCTCCTTTGATGGTATTGACAATGGCCACGGTGTCTTCAACGATACGGAACTGCACGCCGATACCTTCAAAACCGCCCAGCAACGGGTCGTTGACCGTATTGAATTCTTCTAAAGAGATATACTGGCTGTGTGGGTCGAGCTCATCCATCATGGCGACGATGGCTTCCTCCTCAAGTTTCGACTCCTTGATGGTGTCAACATATACATTATTAATATAATACATCACCTCGTCGAACTTGCTCGCGGCGATGACTTGAGGACGCTTTTTCAGGTAGATGTTCTCAGTGACAACACTCACGAAAAAGCCGATAAACAATCCCAAAACCACCATCCATAGGATGGGGCTAATGTTTTTATTACGACCCATCTTGATCGGTTATTAGGTCATTCAGCAGGTTTCTCGATGGAAGCGCTCGACAAGTCGAGGTTGCGGTCCACCTTCTTGAAAAGGCCTTGCAGTACGGTACCGGGGCCGACCTCCACCACTCTGTTAAGGCCGTTGGCGATCATGTTCTGCATGGTCTGTGTCCAGCACACAGGCGATGTGAGCTGTGCAATCAGATTCTTCTTGATGATTTCAGGATCCGTAACGGACTGACCGGTGACGTTTTGATAGATCGGGCAGATACCGAGGTTGAACTTGGTAGCGTTGATGGCTTCAGCCAATTCCACACGGGCCGGTTCCATCAGTGGACTGTGGAAAGCGCCGCCCACCTTCAGCGGGATCACCCTCTTGGCACCGGCTTCCTGAAGTTTCTCGGAAGCCTTAGCCACACCTTCCACCGTTCCTGAAATGACAATTTGTCCAGGTGAATTGTAATTTGCAGGGACAACAATGGTATCGTGGATAGAGGCACAGACACTTTCAACAACGTTATCTTCCATGCCGATGACAGCGGCCATGGTGCCTGGCTGGAGCTCGCAGGCTTTCTGCATGGCGTTGGCACGTTTGGCAACCAAACGGAGACCATCTTCGAAGGTCAACACCTTGTTGGCAACCAAAGCGGAGAACTCACCAAGTGAATGACCAGCGACCATATTGGGTTGAAAATCCTCAAGGATGGTGGCAAGAATGACAGAATGAAGGAAAATGGCGGGTTGGGTGACCTTCGTCTGACGCAGATCTTCATCTGTGCCGTCGAACATCAAATCCGTAATCTTAAACTCTAAAATCTTGTTGGCTTTATGGAACATGTCTTTAGCTTTCGACGAATGGTCGAAAAGATCCTTTCCCATACCAACATATTGGGCTCCCTGACCAGGGAAAACAAATGCATTTATCATAAAAAATAACTTTTCCTTATTTGGTCTGTTGTTGAACGGTCGGTTGTGACATTTGGCACTTGCCGGTGAAGACGGCACCTACTTCGATGAAGAGTTGTTTGGTCATCATGTCGATTTCAACTTTCGAAGTGGCTTTGAGTGAGGTGAGTTCCTCACACTTCAGAACTCCTTTGACCATTCCCGAGATTTCGGCTTGCTTACAAGTCAGATCACCCTCAATAACACCTGTCTGACCGACAACGATTTTACCGTTTGATTTCAGAGATCCGATGAGATGTCCATCGACTCTGATATCACCGCTGGATTCAATGTCTCCTTTGATGACGGTACCTTTACCAATTAGATTTCTTACTGGAGATTCAATAGCCATAGTTATATTATTTTGAAAATTCATCTAAAAATGCTTTATATTCATCCAGTTTCTTTTCTTTGAAGAGAACTGGGTAATTCTTAATAGAAACAGGCAACACAGAATAACTGGTCTTGTCCATGCCGCCGAAGATATAATCCGTCAGGAACATGGAAGTGATATAGTCCTTTGCTTCCTTTTCATTTTCAAAAGAGCTGATGGAAACCAGCATCTGTTCGTTGAACACCATGCTCTTAATCTCAAATTCCTTGAAACGGTAGTCTTTCTTGTTAAAGTCGGAGACACGTACTTTCAAAGGTTCCACACGGATGGTCTTCGGGTTAAAGACGATGACCACTAGATGCTGGGTGTTGGGTTCATAGACGTAAGGTGATTTAGGCTTCTTTGTCTCATCGGGATTCTTACCCTCAACAACATCTCTCAAATCTAAACCGAGATGATATTCTTCGTTGACATCCTGCAGAAGCGTTGTGGCATAGGTATGGATACTGCTGTTTGGATAATTCTTGACCACTCTCAACAATGCGTAAGCCATAGAGTCAACAGTCTCAAGACGTCCACGTGCCACAGCATCCAATAAAGCAAAGCGAGGAGCTAGCGCCGTATCGGTGGCATACAGCTCAAGGGCTCGCTCAGCATTCATCCTCACACGGTAATATTGTCCCTGTTGATAAGCGTCGTATGTCCTTGAATAAAGATCAGAAGCCTGTTTCGACTCTTCTTCCAACTTTTTATAATAATTGGGGTCAAGGATGAAGCTGGCGTAGCTTGATTCCGGATATTTACTCAGGATACGGCTCTTGTAGTCGTCGGCTTTCTCCTTGTCACTTAAGTCATTGTACATCTTGTACAAGGCATACCAAGCAGGAAGCTCGTTTTTGTTGCCAGGATAATGGGTGTCGAGCCTCTCATACGCCTCTATGGAGCGGGGATAATCGGAAAGGCGGTCCAGATAGATAAAACCAACATTATACAAAGCGCCTGAGATCTGCAAGTGTGCCTGCTGTTTTTGTTCATCTGTAAACGGAAGCGACTGCAGGTAATATCCCCTATCGTGATCAGTAAGCGCTTTATCCGTCTTATCACTTTCCTCTTCTTCTTTTCCGGAATCGCTAAAGTCATCGCCAAAGGCCACACTACCGATATTGCGTTTGTCGGTAAGGCGCCAGTTATCTTCGAGTTTACGCATACCCCATTTCTTGGTAAAATCGCCGAAGCCATTGCCCAAAGTCGTCGGGTTGTAGAAATACCAGGTACCTGAAGATTTGGTGTCGTCTATCTGCACTACTGTTGAACCGATGCTGCTGCCCATAAGAGCGAGTTGTTCTTCGTATTGTTGTCTCTCCTTTTCAATGCGCTCATTTTCGATTACTTGAGCGATAATCTTATCAATCAAGGCATTTCTGCTGACAGAATCCATATTGGCAACTCTCAACAGGCTGTCTTGGTCGCGGATTATCGTCAAGTTACCGACAAGGTCGTTGAGAGTAAGGGAGATGTTGCGGATGCTGTCGTATCCCGGATAGGCATCCTTATCCATTGCCGTAACAGCTGTGTCGTAATATGCTTGGGCCAACTCATAGTTGTTGCGGTCGAAAAGGATGGAGGCAACCTTCAAGGATGAGTTGGCGCGTTGGACACGGTTGGTCTTGGCGTTGGCCACTGATTCGCGATAGAAGCCTATTGCCTTGTTGACATCACCTTCTCGCATAGCCAACTCCGCCATCGCGAAATAAATACGGTCGATGTATTCCTCATTCTTCCTGTCGTCAAGCATGCGGTTGAGCATCTTGTACAGCTCTTTGGCATTGCCTGCGGAGCCCATCCTCGCCATGTTCATCTTAGATTCGAAGAGCATCTCATAAGGAGGATTCTTCTTCGAGACCCTCTTAAACCATTCTGTGGCATGTTTGGCATCGTCCAACTCCATGTAAATCTGACCCAGGATAAACATCACCCTAAGGCGCATGTCGCGGTCCTTCGTCGCCATCATACCCGTCTTGAGATAACTGATAGCATGGCGATAATCCTTGGTGGCGATATAGTAATCGGCTACGGTTAGGTCAAAATTTCGGACCAACTCCTTGGGAAGTTTTTTTCTTCCTGCCATCTTGCTTTGAAGCAGTTCTATGATGGCAATGGCCTTGGAATATTGCTTTGTCTCAATATAAGTCTTGACAAGCCATAGATTGGCCACCAAGGCAATGTCATTATAGCTGAATTCGGTAGTGACAAAATCGAAAGTGCGCTTGGCAGGAATGTAATCTTGCTTGTAGAAGTGAGCTTTACCCATCACGAGATAGGCATCGTCGATCCATTTCACGCGTTCCTTGCCATTGAACTTCATGGAGTGCTTTTGAACACAGATGGAGGTTTTCTGCAGTGCACGGTCCATCTGAGAATTCAGGCTCATGGCATCGTTCTTAGTGCCATAGTTATAAACCCTTAACACCTTGGAATAGTCATCCTTTACGTTTCTTTTCAGCTGCTGGTCTCCTTCCATTAAGCTGTATTCACCATTCCAAAAGACATTATAATGACTGGTGAGGTTATGGTAGGCTCGTCGAGTGATAGTGTTTCTCTTAGTGGAGCAACTTCCCAACAACACCAAAGCCGTGGCAAAAGCAAAAATGACTAATATGGATTTCTTTCTTAACACTTGAAATTCGATTTAATGGGTTTTTTGATACCATTGATTGGCTAAGACCAACATCAGAGAGTCGGAAGGTTCAGTGACGCTGGTTCTCATCTTCACTGCGATGCTGTCGGTGGCTTGGCGGAACTCCGTCATCAGCAAGGCGTCGTAATCGTGCTGGCGGCTGGTGACGATGGCTTGTTTTTGTTTTTCCAAGGCGAGCGATGCGACCTGACGCAAACTGTCCATATCCATGAAAGGAGCCAGCTGCTGGCTGAATCTGACACTGTCGGCCTTCCAAGCTTCTGGCAAACCTAAAGCTTCTGTCAAAGAAACCAACTTGTATTTCTCACAAAGAGCGTTTGTTTCACCGTTGATCTTATCCATCTCGTGACTGAAGTCGACGATGAGACGCTCGGCTTTCTCGGTCCTTGTTTTTTCTATGATCTTCGGGACATAGATGTAGGCCGCAATGCCAAGTGCAACCAAGACAAGCAGGAATAGAATGATTTTGAATAACGAATAGCCTTTGGTGATGACAGACTTCACATCCGAGATGCTGTCAAAGCGCTGCTCCCTAGAAAACTGGGTGCAGTGGGTGGCTACGCTGGAGAACTGGCTCAGCATGTTGCGCTCGCCGATGAATTCGATGATCTTGCCTAACGAATAGACATCGGAACGCGGATCGGCTTCTTCACCCTTGATGAGCTCGGGAGCTATGAACTCGTTTTCCTTGATCAGCAGCTCACGATCGGTCTTGTATTCCGTCTCCGGAAGCCCGATGTCGATGATCTTGGCACGGGAATCGGCGGCAGTGACAATGATGTTCTCGGGTTTGAGATCACAATGAATGATACCCCGCTGGTGCATGTAGTTCAGACCGTCACAAAGGTCAACCAGCACACTCTTGATCTGTTTCTCGTTCAGCGTACCCACTCGCACATGTTCGGCGAGCGACTTGCCGTCGATATATTCCAAAACGATGCAGTCGCCAATTCCCTCGATGTTTTCAAAGCCAATGGCCTTGCGGATGAACTTATACTCGAGTTCACTGGTCAGCTCGTATTCTTTTTTCAAGTTTTCCTTGCATTCAGGATCGTCGGCAACCTCTGCTTTCAACGCTTTGAGGATCACCTTCCTGCCGTTGTAGTTGGCGGTAAACAGCCTGCTGTTGCCATGCACGGAGGCATAGAACGGCTTGATGTTCGTGAAGTCCTTAATAGTATCAGACATTTTTCAATAATGTATTTGGGAGCAAAGATACGGCTTTTTTCCCAACTATTTATGAAAATGCATGAAATAATATTTTTATGTGACATTTTGTCAGATTTTCGTATATTTGCCGCCCAATTAAAAATAAAAAATAGAATGAAAATCTCCTATAACTGGTTGAAACAATACGTCAACTGCGATTACCCAGCGGAAAAAGTCAGCGAAGTACTGACCTCGACAGGCCTCGAAGTGGAAGACCTCACCCCGTTCGAGTCGGTGAAAGGTGCTTTGAAAGGCGTTGTCGTCGGCAAGGTGCTCACTTGTGTCGATCATCCTAATTCAGACCACCTCCATATCACCACCGTCGATTGCGGCGGCGAAGAGCCTCTGCATATCGTTTGCGGTGCGCCCAACGTGGCAGCTGGACAGAAGGTGCTCGTAGCTACCATTGGCACTGAGTTGTGGATCGGCGAGGAGCACATCACCATCAAGAAAGGCAAGATCCGCGGTGAGGTGTCGGAGGGCATGATATGCGCCGAGGACGAGCTGCAGCTGGGCGAGTCGCACGACGGCATCATGGTGCTGCCTGATGACTATGAAGTGGGTAAGCCAGCCTCGTACTATTTCCCGGTAGAAGAAGACTATACCATCGAGATCGGTCTCACTGCCAACCGCAGCGACGCCACCTCGCATATTGGCTCCGCCCGTGACCTCGTGGCCGCCCTCAACCAACGCGAGAACACCACACAATACCACCTCATCATCCCTTCAGTGGACGACTTCAAGGTGGAAAACAACAGCAACAACATCGAAGTGGTGGTGGAAGACACCGCCGCCTGTCCCCGCTACTCAGGCCTGAGCATCAGCGGCGTGAAGGTGGGCCCCTCACCCGAGTGGCTCAAAAACCGCCTCGCCGCCGTCGGCCTCCGCAGCATCAACAACATCGTGGATATCTCCAACTATGTGTTGATGGAAGTCGGTCAGCCCATGCATATCTTCGATGCCGACAAGATCGCCGGCAAGAAGGTCGTCGTAAAATGCCTCCCAGAAGGCACTCCTTTCGTCACCTTGGACGGCGTAGAGCGCAAGCTCAACGGACGCAACCTGATGATCTGCAACGCCGAAGAGCCCATGTGCATCGCCGGCGTGTTCGGAGGACTCAAGTCGGGCGTCACCGAGGAGACCACCAACATCTTCCTCGAGAGCGCCTACTTCAACCCCACCAGCATCCGTAAGACGGCTAAGTACCATGGCTTGCAGACCGACGCCTCGTTCCGCTACGAACGCGGTGCCGACCCGAACATCACCCTCTATGCACTAAAACGCGCTGCCATGCTGGTGAAAGAACTGGCAGGAGGCACCATCTCCTCCGAGATTAAGGACGTGAAAAACGGCGACTTCACCCCTGCCCGCGTCGATTTGAAGTTCGACTACCTCAACAAGGTGGCAGGCAAGGTCATCGACAAGACCCAAGCCGTCAACATCCTGAAGAGCCTCGACTGCAAGGTGGTGGAGCAAAACGACGCCCACGTGGTCATCGATGTGCCCACCTGCAAGGTCGATGTGACCCGTCCCGTCGATGTCATCGAGGAGATCCTCCGCATCTATGGCTACGACAACATCGAGATCCCGAGCCGCATCCATGCCTCCATCAGCCGCGTCAACAAGCCCGATGCCGACAAGCTGCAGCAGAAGATATCCGACATGCTTGTAGCCAACGGATTCTACGAGATCATGAACAACTCCCTCACCAAGTCGGCCTACAGCGAAGCTTTCGCCGACTTCGATCCAGAGCGCAACGTGAAGATCATGAATCCTTTGAGCAGCGACCTCAACGTGATGCGCCAAACCCTGCTCTGGGGAGGCCTCGAGAGCATCACCTTCAACCAGAACCGCAAGGTTAACGACATGAAGTTTTTCGAGTTCGGCAACGTCTATTTCTTCAACGCCAAAGCCGACAACAGCCAAAATCCTCTGGCACCCTATTCTGAATACTGCCACCTCGACCTCTTCCTCACTGGCAACAAGCAGCAGGAACTCTGGAACAACCAACCCAAACCCGTCGATTTCTTCGACCTCAAGCAATATGTGATGGGAATCCTGCACTTACTGCGCGTCAACCAGAACCAGCTGGAAGTCAAAGAAGGCGCGTTGAAGCATTATGAATACTCGCTTGAGCTCTACCTCGAAGGCAAACGCATTGCCACCCTGGGCAAGCTCGACAAAAAGTCACTGAAGCTGTTCGACATCAAGAAGGAGGTCTTCCATGCGACCCTTTGCTGGAACACCCTGATGGACAACTACGGCAAGGCTCCCGAAGTCCACTTCGAGCCCCTGTCGAAGTTCCCGTCGGTACGACGCGACCTCGCCATGATCTTCGACAAGAACGTCACCTTCGAAGAGGTGAAGAAAGTTGCCATGGCCGCCGAGAACAAGATCCTTCAGGAGATGAGCCTCTTCGACGTCTATGAAGGCGATAAGATCCCGGAAGGCAAGAAACAATACGCCATGAGCTTCATCCTGATGTCCACCACAGCCACTTTGACCGACAAGGCCATTGAGAAGGCTATGGCGAGAATTCAGCAGGCAATGGAGAAAGAGCTTAATGGAGTACTGAGATAAGTTGGTAGTTATCAGTTGACCAGTTGATCAGTTTTCGAAACCTGGATTAACTGAACAACTGAACAACTCCAAACTGAAAACTGAAAAAATGGATATTCAAAGCATAAAACGGACCTTCGGCATCATTGGCAATGACCCACAGTTGCTCCATGCCATTGAGATCGCGGCACAGGTGGCCAACACCGACCTCACCGTGCTCATCACTGGTGAGAGCGGCACGGGTAAAGACGTGTTTCCGAAGATCATCCACCAAAACAGCGCACGGAAACACGGTCAGTATTTTGCCGTGAACTGTGGCGCCATTCCTGAAGGCACCATCGACTCCGAGCTGTTTGGTCACGAGAAAGGCTCCTTCACCGGTGCCATTGCCGAGCGCAAAGGCTATTTTGAGATCGCCAACGAAGGCACTCTCTTCCTCGACGAGGTGGCGGAGCTGCCGCTTTCGACACAAGCCCGACTCCTGCGTGTGCTGGAGAACGGAGAATACATCCGTGTGGGCGGCTCCAAGGTGATGAAGACCAACGTCCGTGTGGTCGCTGCCACCAACGTCGATCTGCCTTTGGCCATCCAGAAAGGCAAGTTCCGCGAAGACCTTTACTACCGCCTTAACACCATCCCGATCCACATCCCGGCGTTGAGGGAAAGAAAAGGCGACATCTACCTGTTATTCCGCAAGTTCGCCGCTGACTTCTCCGAGAAGAGCCATATTCCTCCGATTTCTTTGACGCCCGAAGCCGTCAAAGTCTTGGAAAACTATCGTTGGGACGGCAACGTGCGCCAGCTGAAGAATGTCACTGAGCAGATCTCCATCATCGAGCAGCAGCGTGTCATCACAGATACCGTGCTGGAGCGTTACCTGCCCAACAAGATCTCCAATGCCCTGCCGGTGCTGTTCCAAAGAGAGGAGAACGCCGATGGCATGTCGGAACGCGATTTATTATACAAGGTGTTGTTCGAGATGAAACACGACATTGCCGAGCTTCGCCATACTGTCAACGAACTGACGACGCACCAAGGCATCATCAACACTAGCTATATCGAGCCCGCTCCTGCTAGCCACGACGATCCTGTCACCATAGAGCCCGATTACATGGAGATCGTGCCTTCCGAGGAAGTGCCTCACGAACATCACGAGCCTGTGTCTCTTTCCTTGGAACAAAACGAGATCGAGATGATCAAGAGAGCTTTGGAGAAATACAACGGAAAACGCAAGGACGCCGCCAAGGAGCTGGGTATCAGCGAACGCACCCTATATAGAAAGATCAACGAATTCGGGATTAAATAAATGAAGAGACTGCGTCTTTATATCGTCCTTCTGCTCGCTGTCGTCTGCAACGGCTGCGGCATCTATTCCTTCTCCGGGGCCTCCATCCCCGCCGAGGCAAAGACGGTATCAGTGCAGTATTTCCCGAACCAGGCGCAGCTCATTAACCCCACACTGAGCAACGACTTCACCACCGCCTTGCGCGATGCCGTCATGAACCAGACCTCGCTCGACATGGTGGAAGCCGGTGGCGACCTGGCTTTCGAGGGCGAGATCGTCGATTACAAGACCACGCCTATCGCCATCACGGCAGGACAGACCGCCGCCTTGAACCGACTCACCATCACGGTCAACGTGCGGTTTGTCAACACTTTTGACGAGACCAAGAATTTCGAGTCAAGGTTCACACACTATGAAGATTATCCGAGTGACCAAGATCTGAATTCCGTGCAGGAATCGCTGACGGGAACGATCATCGAGGCACTCGTGGAAGACGTGTTCAACAAAGCATTGGTAAACTGGTAACCATGGAAACAAAGGAGCTGCTGGCTTATCTCAACAAGCCCGAGATGTTGCGAGGCGACACGGTGAAGGAACTTGAATCCATCGCCGGACGCTATCCTTATTTCAGCCTGACCCAATGCCTGCTGGCCATGGCCTACCAAAACGAAGACGACGACCGGTATGATGGGCAGCTGAAGAAAGCAGCCTGCATCATAGCCGACCGCAACAACCTCCGACTGCTTTCGCTCTTGGCAAGGCAACGTTGGGCGACAAGACCTGCCAAGCAGGAACCCGCCAAGGAACAAGAGGAGACATCCTTCTTCAAGTTTGTCGATTCCGCAAAAATCGGTGCAACCGAGGTGGATCCTGCCGTCATCCCTGAGAAGATGTTTATCATCCCCGAGATCAACCTGAGCGGCAGCCACGAGGAGCTGTCAGCTGAATTGGCCCTCTTGGACGAGAAACGCAAGTCGCTCGACGAACTGAAGGCCCTCATCGCGGCAAGGCTGAAAGCCATGGAAGAAGAGAAACTTCAAAAAGAAGAGGGTGCGGAAGTCCCGAAAAAGAAATTGAGCCGAAAAGAATTAATTGACAAGTTCATCGCTGAAAATCCAAGCATCTCCAAACCCAAGGCAGAGTTCTACAACCCCATCTCCGTGGCGCAGAACAGCATCATCGACAAAGGCGATATTGTCAGTGAAACTTTAGCAAAAATATACTTCAAACAGGGCTATTTTGATAAAGCAATTTCAATATATGAAAAATTAAGTTTGAATAATCCAGAAAAAAGTATTTATTTTGCAGCCCAAATTGAAATGATAAAAGAAAGTCAAACAAACAACAAATAAATCGACATGTACACAGTTTTAGTAATTTTGATCCTGGTTGTCAGTGTTTTGCTTGGGTTAGTCGTCTTGGTTCAAAACTCCAAAGGCGGCGGTTTGATCTCTAATTTCGGTAGCGCAAACCAGATGATGGGTGTTCGTCAGACGACCGATTTTCTGGAAAAAGCCACATGGACGATGGCCATTATCCTGGTGGTTCTGTGTTTGATGTCAAGCATGTCCATCAAGACCAGCACTTCTGGTGGTGCCCAAGAGTCACAAATGCGCGAACAAATCGAGCTGAACACTCCTATTGCTCCGGCAGCAGAAGCACCCGCAGCAGAAATGCCAGCCGAATAAGACGTATAGATCTTAACAGCGAAACAACTGTAAAAAATGTCAGAATGTCATAAATTCTGACATTTTTTTTGTTTTTTCATTTTGGCATGAATTCTGACCAACACCCGCCGTCAATCATCTTTAAATCTTGAATTTTTAAATCTTTAAATCAATAATTATGGCAAAATTAGCAATCAAACCTTTGGCTGACCGCGTGGTGATCGAGCCCGCCGCAGCCGAACAGAAAACCGCTAGCGGTATCATCATCCCCGACACCGCCAAAGAAAAACCCCAACAAGGCAAAGTAGTCGCCGTTGGTCCCGGCACCAAAGACAACGCCATGACCCTCAAGGTCGGTGACAATGTCATTTATGGCAAATACGCTGGCACCGAATTCCACCTCGATGGCAAGGATTACATGATCATGCGCGAAAGCGACGTCATCGCAATCATCTAATCTGGTGTAAAGACGTAGCGCGCTACGTCTCTACAAAACAACAATTCAACACTTCAACAGTCAACAAATAAACAACAAATATCATGGCAAAAGATATTCTTTTCAATATTGAATCGCGCGACGGCCTGAAGAAAGGCGTCGATGCATTGTCAAACGCAGTGAAGGTGACCCTCGGCCCCAAAGGCCGTAACGTGGTCATCGAAAAGTCGTATGGCGCTCCCCAAATCACCAAGGACGGTGTGACGGTCGCCAAGGAAATCGAACTCATCGACCCCGTTGAGAACGGGTCTGAAAAACGTCACCGCCGGTGCCAACCCACTTGACCTGAAACGCGGTATCGACAAGGCCGTTGCCGCTGTGGTCGCTTCGCTGAAGAAGATGTCGGTGAAAGTCGATGGCGACAATGAGAAGATCAAGCAAGTGGCTACCATCTCTGCCAACAACGACAGCGAAATCGGCGGCCTCATCGCCGAGGCCATGGGCAAGGTGAAACAAGAAGGTGTCATCACCGTTGAAGACGCCAAGGGCATCAACACATACGTCGATGTCGTCGAAGGCATGCAGTTCGACCGTGGCTACATCTCGCCCTACTTCGTCACCAACACCGAGAAGATGGAAGCCGTCTATGAGAATCCTTACATTTTGATCTACGACAAGAAGATCTCTGTGATGAAGGACTTACTGCCCGTGCTCGAGAAGACCTTGCAAACCGGCCGTCCGCTCATCATCATTGCTGAGGACATCGACGGTGAAGCTTTGGCTACCTTGGTCGTCAACCGTCTGCGTGGCTCGCTGAAAGTCGCTGCCGTCAAGGCTCCTGGCTTCGGTGACCGTCGTAAAGAGATGCTGGAAGACATCGCCATCCTGACTGGTGGTACCGTCATCAGCGAAGAGAAGGGCTACAAACTTGAGGATGCCACCCTGCAGATGCTGGGTCAGGCCGACAAGGTCAGCATCAACAAGGACAACACCACCATCGTGAACGGTCACGGTGCCAAGAAGGACATCGAGGCCCGCACCGCCCAGATCAAGGCCCAAATCAAGACCACCACGAGCGACTACGATCGCGAGAAGCTGCAAGAGCGCTTGGCCAAGTTGGCCGGTGGCGTGGCAGTCATCTATGTGGGTGCCGCTTCCGAGGTCGAGATGAAGGAGAAGAAAGACCGCGTTGAGGATGCTTTGAACGCTACCCGCGCTGCCATCGAAGAGGGTATCATCCCTGGCGGCGGTGTCGGTTTCATCCGCGCCATCAAGGCCATCGAGAAGATGAAGGGCGACAACGAGGACGAGACCACGGGTATCGCCATCATCAAGCGCGCTTTGGAAGAGCCGCTGCGCCAAATCGTTGAGAACGCCGGCTTGGAAGGCTCGGTCGTCGTCAACAAGGTGAAGGAAGGCAAGAACGACTTCGGCTTCAATGCCCGCACCGAGGTGTATGAGAATCTGCTCACCACCGGTGTCATCGACCCTGTGAAGGTATCGAGAGTCGCCTTGGAGAACGCCGCCTCCATCGCTGGCATGCTGCTGACTACCGAGTGCGTCATCAGCAACCACAAGGAGCCCACGCCTCCCACACCACCCATGCCCATGGGCGGCGGAATGGATGGAATGATGTAATTCCTTTGAGAAGACAGAAGTCAGAAGGAAGAAGAAAGAATCCTTTTGTATGACAAAAAGCCGGCCATGAGGTCGGCTTTTTTTATTCCATAAACAATAATTATGTATTTTTGCAGGTTTAATTCCTTACAATGTCGGAAGCAACAGAAAACAAGAAACCTGCAGAGAAAGTCCGATGGTGGCAACAGCTCGACAAGCTAAGCCCAATGCAGCTCGGCCTCGTCACTGCTCTCATCCTTCTCGTCACGATGGCACTCACCGCTATCGTCCTCTTGTGCACGCCCCTGCGCGAGTACCTGCCTGGCTATTCCGACAAATCCAAAATGGAACGCGAGATTTACGCCTTGACACGCCGCACCGATTCCATTGAACGGGAGCTTTACCGCAAGGACATCTACTTCAAAAACCTGAAAATGGTTATCGAAGGATATGACTTCGCCGCCGACAGCGTCGAACAACGCGACATATATGCCCCACTGCTTGGATTCGACATCGACACGATAGAGATCAGAAAGTCGGTCCAAGACTCTGCCTTGAGAGCGGAATTCGAAGAAGCCAACCTCTATAACCTGAGGATGAATAGCAGCCTAGTCAAAGGCACACGTTCCTACGGCGCGGATAATTTCTTCACACCGCTGACAGGCACCGTCATCCAAGACTATGACCCCAACAACGGCCATTATGGTATTGACATCGCCGCCACAGAAAACCAAGTAATCAAAGCTGTACTCGACGGCACCGTCATCGTGGCCTCGTGGACCTACGATTTCGGCTACACCCTTGGAATCCAACACGAAAACAACTATTTCACGGCATACAAACACAACGCAGTCCTCTTGAAAAAAGAAGGCGACTTCGTCAAAGCAGGAGAAGCCATTGCCATCCTAGGCAAGTCGGGCGAAACCATCAGCGAACCCCAACTTCATTTCGAACTTTGGCACAACGGCATGCCGTTGAATCCGCAAGATTATATCAATTTTAAAACGGAAAACTGAAAAAGGAAAACGGAAAGTTATATTATGGTCATTTTTGTTAAAGTAATTCAATTCTTTTTAGCGCTCTCTATATTGATTTTTGTCCACGAACTGGGACACTTCGGCGCCGCCAAGCTCTTCAAGGTCAGGGTGGATAAGTTTTACCTGTTTTTCGACTGGGGTTTCTCTCTCTTCCGCTGCAAGAAAGTGAACGGCAGATGGCGCTTCAAGTTTTTCTCGAAGAATGTCCCTGAAAAATACAACAAGATAGAAAAACGCAATGAGGATGGCAAAAAAGAAGTGGAGTTCGAACCCATCGATTTGAACACCTTGCCTGAAGACGATTGGCGCCGTAGTGACTCCACCGAATATGGCATCGGATGGTTCCCACTGGGTGGTTACAATAAAATCGCCGGCATGATCGACGAGTCGATGGACAAGGAACAGATGAAACAGCCACCCAAGGATTGGGAGTTCCGTTCGAAACCTGCCTGGCAGCGGTTCATCATCATGGTTGCCGGCGTGTTCATGAATGTGGTGCTTGCCATCGCCATCTATATCGGGCTGCTTTCGAACTACGGCGAGCAGTACTTACCCACCGCTGAAGTCAACAAATACGGTATCACCGTTGACAGTCTGGGTTACGAATTCGGTCTCCGTGACGGCGACAAAATCCTTTCCGTTGACGGGAAAACCATTGCCAACTTCCAGGAAATCCCGATGCAGATCATCCTCGAGAAGGCCAAGACCATCGAGGTGGAACGCGATGGAAAGACCATGGTCGTCACCTTGCCCGACGATGCGCTGAGCAAGCTGCTGAGCAGCCAAAACGGCACTTTCATCTCTTACAGGATGCCGTTCATGGTTTCAGGCATCATCGACAACAGTGCTGCCCAAGCTGGCGGTTTGGAAGTGGGTGATATCATCATTGGCATCAACGACACCCCCACCCCATATTACCAAGACTTTGTCAAGCACATCAAACAGTTTAAAAACCAAGATGTTGCCATCATCGTTGACCGTGATTTCGACACCCTTGCATTGCCCATGCATCTCGGCGAAGACGCCGTGGTCGGCGCCTACCTGGCTCCTTTGAGTGAGTATTTCAATTTAGAGACCAAAGACTACACCTTCTGGCAAGCCATCCCAGCGGGATTCTCCAAGACCTTCTCCGAAATCTCCGATTACTGGAAACAGCTCAAGTTGATCTTCAACCCGAGCACCAAGGCTTACGAAAGTGTTGGAGGCTTCATCTCCATCGGCAAAATCTTCCCCGACACCTGGGTATGGAGTATGTTCTGGAGACTGACTGCTTTCCTGTCCATCGCCTTGGCCGTGATGAACATCCTACCCATCCCTGCACTCGATGGCGGACACATCCTGTTCCTCCTCTACGAAATCATCACCAGAAGAAAACCCAGCGACAAATTCATGGAAATTGCCGAGTATATTGGCTTGATTCTGGTGCTCGCATTGGTGATTTTTGCCAACGGCAACGACGTTATTAAACTTTTCAAATAATTTTCTCACCGTTGCATCTATATTTTTTGTAATTTAGCCGCTCGTTTCATAGTCTGTCGGAAAATGTCAAAACTGAAAGTAATCGTCCTCGCAATCACCTTTACAATCCTGTCCGTAACAGGATTAAAGGCACAGCAGGCTCCGATATTCACCAACTACAACAACTCCTACACCTACATCAACCCCGGCTTTGCCGGATTGAGCGAAGGCGTGAATTTGCTTGGTTTGTACAGGCAACAATGGGCTGGTGGATTCACCGACGATACAGGAAACAGCTTAGCTCCTCAGACCCTCCTCGTTACAGGCGACATGCCCATCCCAGCGTTGGGAGGCGGCATCAGCTTTTCAGTACTGAACGACCAACTGGGATATGAGAAAAACACCAATGTGGGATTGGGTTATGCCTACCATTTCGATTTAGGCGGATCCACCATCGGACTCGGCGTCTCGGCTTCGTTGCTGAACCGCGCCGTCAATTTTGGATCTTTGATCCCCGGCCAACCCGGTGATCCCTTACTCAACCAACTGGGCGAAGAAAGCGGCATGCTCTTCGACTTGAGCGCAGGACTGTTCTTCCAGATCCCCGAATCTTTCTATTTCGGCGTCTCGGGCATCAATCTGCTTAACACCACAGGCAGATCCTTGGGCGAGAGCGAAAGTGCAGCCAGTTTCACTACCGATCGGACTTTATATTTCGTAGCAGGTTATCCTTTCATGTTTGATCCCATGTCGAAATTCAAATTCATCCCCTCCGTCAACGTAATGACCAACATCTCCTCTTTCCAAGTCAATGCGGGCATGAAGGCAGTCTACAATGACCTCCTCTCATTCGGTGTCAATTACAGACATCAGGAGTCCATTGGCGTTACCGTGGGACTTGCCATCAAAGATTTCGTTTTGGGTTATGCTTACGACATCAATATCATGGGACACAACATCCCAGGATCACATGAAATTGCTTTTAGTTATTGTTTCAAATTAGACACCGACAGGACGCCAAGAGACTACCGCAGCGTCAGATATTTGTAATGAATTGAAAAAAAATTCCATGTAAATACAATATTTCAAACATTTGGTGGTTATTTGGAATAGACCCTGAACATTTAGAAGATAGACAACTATATGATTATCAAGAAGATGAAAAAATTACTGTTTGTTTTTTCCGTAGCATTACTGCTTGCATCCTGTGGAAGAGGCAATCAAGGGGAACTGGTTGGCGTACGCAAATCATCCTCTTCTTTCAATCAGCCCGACCCATACGGCATGGTTTTTATCCCAATGGGAAGCTACACCATGGGTGTTGGCGGTGAGGACATCAACTCCGCCATGCTGTATGAGCCGAAGACCGTTTCCGTCTCCGCTTTCTTCATGGATGAGACGGAAATCACCAATAACGAGTACAGACAATTCGTATATTGGGTAAGAGACTCCATCGCAAGAAGGATTCTCTCCGAAGTCAATCCCGATGTCTATGCCATCAGTGAGACAAGAAATGGCGAAACGCTGGATCCTCCAATTCTGAACTGGAAAGAAAAGATCGATTGGAACAGCAAGGACCAAGATGTCAGGGAAGCTTTGGAGCCCATGTATCTGCCGGAACACGAAAGATATTTCCGTTCCAAGGAGATTGATACCCGTAAGTTGTATTATTCTTACTTCTGGGTTGACCTGCGTGCAGCAGCAAGGAAGGAATTCTCTGGCGAAGACCTCACCCCGAACGACTATTCCTTAGGCGAAGCCGACAACGGCATCACTCCTGACAGAAAAGGTGCATGGTCAAACCGTAAACAAGGCTATACCGACCGTTCTGTGTACGTCCGCCAAGAAGCCATCAACGTGTATCCCGACACTTTATGCTGGATTCACGACTACGCTTATTCCTTCAATGATCCTATGACTGAGCGTTATTTTTGGCATCAAGCGTACGACAACTACCCAGTGGTGGGTGTCACCTGGCAACAGGCAAGGGCGTTCTGCACTTGGAGAACTCAGTTGAGAAACTCCTTCCTTTCTTCGAAGAAGAGTGCTCTGGTGTCAGAGTTCCGTCTCCCCACCGAAACAGAATGGGAATGGGCAGCACGCGGCGGCGACCGTTTGAATCCCTATCCATGGGGCGGTCCTAACACTCGCAATGTGAAAGGCTGTTTCCTTGCCAACTTCAAGCCTTTGAGAGGCAACTATCTCGCCGACGGCGGTCTGCGCACTCTGATCGTGGGTTGCTACCCCCCCAACCACTATGGCTTGTATGACATGTCAGGCAATGTGGCTGAATGGACCAACAGCGCCTTCGACCCCACCTCCTATAACTTCACTTGGGACATGAATCCCGACTACACCTACAATGCCAAGGAAGACGATCCCCCGGTCATGAAACGTAAGGTCATCCGCGGCGGCTCATGGAAAGACATTTCTTACTATATCCAAGTGACCACTCGTGACTATGAATATCAGGATACCGCCAGAAGCTATATCGGCTTCCGCACCATCCAGCCCTTCATGGGCCGTAACAAGGGCGATAATCCGAGGATCTCGAGAGTCTATAGATAAGGGGGAATAGGTTAAAGGTTAAAGGTTAAAGATTAGAGTTTAGAGATATTAACAAAAAACTAAAAAAGAACATTTTAAGAATTATTTGTCATGGCAAAAAACAAAGAACAACTTAGTGGATTCCAAAAATTCCTCGTGTCGAAAAGGTTCAAGAAAATCATGGGTTATTTCTATGGTTGGGGTGCCGCAGTGGTAATGGTCGGTGCTTACTTCAAGCTGACTCACATCCAAGGCGCTGACTTCATGTTGGCATTGGGTCTGGGCATTGAAGCTGTCATCTTCTTCCTTTCCGCTTTCGAGCCCCAGCATGTGGATTATGCATGGGACAACGTCTTCGTGGAACTTGAGGAAGATTGGGATGGTGAGAAACACACTGTTTTTGGCACTACAGGCAACGCGGTCAACAACAATAGCAACATCAACTCGCCCTTGATGGACGAAGCCATGTCAAATGCCGCCTCAGCCACCAACAACTACGCCAAGGCTATGGAACAGGCCACTAGAACCATCAGCGATTTCGCCAACAACTATACCAAATCCAACCAACAATTAACTGACTCGTTGAACAAGCTCGACTTCAGCGCCCTTGACACCAATACCCTCAGAAAAGTGGCCACCAGCATGCAGTCGCTCAACTCAATCTGCGAGATCCAACTCCAAAGCATGGAGCAGACCTCAAGCGCTTCCAGCAAGCTTGCCGCAACGATGACCAGCTATATGGACAACCTCAACGCCTCTGCCAACAACGCCAACGAGCTCAACAAGCAACTGACTCAACTGTCATCGCGTTTGAGCGCATTGAACAACGTTTATGGCGGCATGCTGTCAGCAATGAATATCAAGGCATAATCTACTTCAAGAACTAAAGAAAGGAGTACGACACTATGTCAGGCGCTAAAGAAACCCCGAGACAGAAAATGATCGGCATGATGTACCTCGTGTACACTGCCCTTCTCGCCATGAATGTCTCGAAAGATATCCTCGATGCATTCGACACAGTGAACGCAGGTGTCCAAACCACCAACATCACACTGTCGAACCAGATCGACCAAAAATACACCGCCTTCGAAGAACAGTATGGCCTCGACCAAGAAAAGGTCGGCCCCTACTGGGAACAGGCGCAGAACTTGAGAAAGGAAGCCGACGACCTGATCAACTACGTCGAAGCCCTGAAATGGGACCTCGTGAAAAGAGTGGAAGGCAAAGATGCCAGCCAGGCACTCGAAAGTGGCTTGCTGAAATCAGCCGATACCCTTCGCAACGGCCGCAAGATTTACGACATCAACACCGCCATGGTCAAGTCGAGAGACAACTACAACCGTCCCACGGAATACATGATGGGCAACCCTGAAGGTCCAGGTAACGGAGGCAAAGCCTACGAACTCTCTGAAAAGATCAGACGCTTCCGCGGTGAAGTGGTAAAGGCCATGGGCGCCGATCACATTCATGAAATCGGACTGATCACCGACAGCATCTATGGTGAGAAAGAATACCTGAAACAAAACGGCTATTCTGAGAGTCAGATGAAGAAGTTGCCTCTGGAAGGCGACGTCTATGGTGCCAAGATCAGCTACTATCCAGGCATTACCGATGCGGTGCAAGACAGTTGGGAATATGAGAACTTCCATCATACCGTGCTGGTCGCCGACGTGACCTTGCTCAACAAGATCATCTCCGAGGCTGAGACCGCCGAGTTGAACGCCATCACCGAATTGATGTCAGACATCCATGCCGACGACTATACTTTCGATGAGGTCGGTGCCAAGGTGTTCGCCGAGAGCAGCTACATCCTCTCCGGACAGAAGTACCGCGCACAAGCCATGGTGACCGCCTGGCAGAACACGCAAACCACCGCCCGGGTGCGCTTTGACGGCGGCCCCGAAAAGGAATACGCCAGCAACAGCCAGGGCGTGATCGACCTGGAATACAACGTGGGCGTAGGTACCCACAAGTACACCGGTGTCATCCCAATGCTCAACCCCAAGACCAACGAGATTGAGGACTATCCCTTTGAGGGGAGCTTCACCGTGGCCCCGCCCGCAGTGAGCGTGTCGGCCACCAAGATGAACGTGGTGTATGCCGGTATCGACAACCCCATCGCCATCGGCGGCGGTGTGGGCGGTGAGATCTCAGCCACTGCCACCGGCGCTAGCCTGACTCGTACAGGCAACGGCACCTACAACCTCCGCGTCAATGGCGGCGCCAGCGAAGTGGTGGTGCACGTCAGCTCGCAAGGCAGCTCACTGGGCAGCATGAAGTTCCGCGTGAAGGAACTGCCCAAACCGACGGCCAAGATCGACAACGTGGGCTCTGACGGCAAAGTCACCAAAGGCGCCCTGCTCGCTGCCAACATGGTGAGAGCCGAAATGAAGGACTTCGACTTCGAAGGCGTCCACTACGACGTGACAGGCTATACCGTGAAATACAGAACCAAGGCTGGTACCACGAAAGAAGAGAAGGTCACCGGTTCAAGGTTCAACGAGACCCTGAAAAGCGTGTTCAACTCCGCTAACGCAGGCGACATCTACGTGTTCACCGCCATCCGCGTGCGAGGCAACGACAACAAGGAGAAAGTGCTCGACACCCAGATTGCTGTGGAAATCAAATAAGACAACAACTTAAAACCATAGAAGATGAAAAAAACACTTGTTTCAACACTGACAGCCGCGATGCTCTTCGGTATGGTGCTGAGCCTCACCGCCCAGACTACCGACGTCAAGCCTCCCAAGAACAGCATTCTGTCGAAACGTCAGGATATCATGGTCGAGAAGAAGCTCTCTCCCCTTCCGGAGATCCGCGAGGAGTATGTGATGTGGAAAAAGACCATCATCCGTGAGATTGATTTCCGACAGAAGATCAACCAAGTGTTCTACTATCCTGTCAACCCCACCGAGGACTGGAGAAACCTCGCCACGGTGCTCTACGATGGCATCCTTGACGGACGTATCACACCCTACCGAGTAGAGAACAATATCGACGATATGGTCACACCGCTGACACGCGATGACTTCGAGAAGGAAAACACCAAAATCGGTGATCCGCCTGTCATCATGCGTGACGGCGTGGAAGTCGCCAACGAAATTGTCTTCAAAGACCGTATGGTCAACGTATCTCGTCTCCGTATCAAAGAAGACTGGTACTTCGACAAGCATTTGTCACAGTTCCTTGTGAGAATCATCGCCCTCGGACCCATCATCGTTGACGAAGATGGTCTTTCCCAAGCTTGCTGGATTCCTTACGACGACCAGACGCGTAAGGTGCTCTCCGAAGCTTTCGTGGCCAACCGTAAGAATGGCGCCGAACGTCGCACCTACGAGGAGATCCTCACCAAGCGCGTGTTCGACAGCTACATCGTCAAGGAAGAGAACATGTACGACCGCTACATCAACTCCTACGCTTTGAACATTGACGCTCTCTACGAATCAGAGCGCATCAAGACTGAGATGTTCGACTATGAACAGAGCCTCTGGGAGTATTAAGTTAACAGTTAGCAGTTGGCAGTTGGCAGTTAATAATTTAAGAAGCTGACGATTTGAAAACTGAAAACTGGAAACTGAAAACTGGTAACTTATTTGGTCACTTATCGGTATTAGGGGCCTATACCATTTTCGGATTCAACATCATCATCTGCAAAGAGCTGACCAACAGTGGGTTGGTCGGCTCTTTGGGTTTATTCTGCTTCAGATCTGTAGGAGCCTGCCTACTGTTTTGGCTCATATCGCTATTTCTCCCTAAGGAGAAGGTGCCATTCAAAGATCTTTGTGGCATCTTTGTCGCTTCCATGTTGGGCTTCTTGCTGACCCAACTGGCCTATCTAGAATCGAGCAAGTTCACCACGCCACTCGACACCTCCATCATCACCTCCACCACGCCTATTTTCACCATGTTCATCGCGGCCATCGCCCTGAAGGAGCCCATCACCTTGAAGAAGGCAGGAGGTGTGGCCATCAGCTTTGTCGGCGTCATCCTATTGGTCCTTAATACCATAGGTGTCCATGGCAACGGCATCACCCAATCGAAGCCCATCGGCATCCTGCTGATGATTGGCAACTGCCTGTTTTTCGCCTCCTATCTCGGCATCTTCAGGCCTTTGATCCAGCGATACCACGTGGTTACCTTCATGAAGTGGATCTTCCTCTTTTCCACTATTGTAGCCGTTCCTATGGACATCAAAGAGTTAACCCACCTCCCGTTTGCCGAAATGAACATCAGCTATTGGCTTCAACTGGGCTACATCATTGTATTTGCCACCTTCATCGCCTATTTTCTGTTGCCCATCGGACAAAAGCAGCTGCGCCCCACCGTGGTGAGCCTCTACACCTATGTCCAGCCTTTGATTGGCATGGTGACAGCGATCATTTTAGGGATGGATAAACTGACCTGGCAGAAGGTATTGGCGGCGGTGTTGGTTTTCACTGGAGTGATCTTGGTGAACAAGAGCCGGGCAAAAGGGGAAAGGTTAGAGGTTAAAGGTTAGAGGTTAAAGGTTTTTATTATCTTTGCGGTATGGAAGTCAACCTGTTGCATACCAACATCAGCTACCTAAAAGGCGTCGGGCCGAAAAAGGCGGAGATCCTGGGCAAAGAGCTCAAGGTGTTCACCTTCATGGACATGCTCAACCAATTTCCTTTCAGGTATATCGACAAGAGCCAGATCCACAAGGTGGCGCAGGTGAACGACGACCTGGTGTATTACCAGCTCATCGGTACTATCGACCAAGTACAGCTCATAGGGGCTCCAAGGGCAACAAGGGCAACAGCCCGTTTTTCTGACGACACAGGCTCGATCGAGCTAGTGTTCTTCCGTGGGCTCAAATGGATCAAGAACCGCTTCAAGCCAGGCGTTAAATACGTCCTATTCGGAAAAGCCAGCGAGTTCAACCATAACTATAACTTCGCTCATCCCGAAATCGAGGAATACAACCCCAATGACCCTTTGATCGGCGAGGGACTGCAAGGCGTGTATAATACCACCGAAAAGATGAAGGACCACGGCCTAGGCACAAGGCAAATCGCCAAGATACAACGCCAGATCCTACAGCAGGTGATGGATTTCATCCCAGAAACCCTGCCATTGAACCTATTGCAGCGAGAACAGCTCATCCCAAGAAAATACGCCTATTACCAAATCCATATCCCTGCCAACAACATCGAGATACAGCAAGCCACCCGACGGTTGAAATATGAGGAGCATCTCTTCTTCCAACTCAAACTATTAAGGGCCAAAAAACGCCGCGAGAGTCTCAACCAAGGCTATGTATTTAGCCAAGTAGGTGACTACTTCAACACCTTCTACAAGGATCACCTCCCCTTCCCTTTGACCAATGCTCAAAAACGTGTCATTCGTGAGATCCGCATCGATCTTGGCAGCGGTCACCAGATGAACCGTCTGCTGCAAGGTGACGTGGGTAGCGGCAAGACCATCGTGGCCCTGATGGTGATGTTGCTGGCTCTCGACAACGGCTACCAAGCCTGTATGATGGCCCCGACAGAAATCCTGGCCACCCAGCATTACGCCACCCTCAAGGAACTGCTCAAGGACATGCCCGTGAAGTTCGCCCTGCTCACCGGCTCCACCAAGACCAAAGATCGTCGCGAAATCCATGAAGGATTGGAAGACGGTTCGTTGCAAATCATCGTAGGCACCCATGCCCTCATCGAGGAAAAGGTAATATTCAAGAAATTAGGTTTGGCCATCATCGACGAACAGCACCGCTTCGGTGTGGCACAACGCTCCAAGTTCTGGGAAAAAACCGAGCGCCCGCCCCATACGCTGGTGATGACCGCCACCCCTATCCCACGCACCCTAGCCATGACCCAATATGGCGACCTGGACGTGTCGAAAATCGACGAGTTGCCGCCTGGAAGGAAGCCCGTAGAGACTTATCACGTCTATGATGACGACCGCTATCGTATCATGATGTTCATGAAACAACAGATCGCCAAAGGAAGGCAGATCTACGTGGTTTATCCTTTGATCAAGGAATCGGAAAAGACCGACATGATCGCATTACAGGAGGGCTATGAAGCCCTACTAAGGGACTTTCCTGAGCCGGAATACAAGATCTCCGTCTGCCATGGCCAGCTGAAGCCTGAGGACAAGGACTTCGAGATGCAGCGTTTCATCACGAAAAACACACAGATCATGGTAGCCACCACGGTCATTGAAGTGGGCGTCAACATCCCCAACGCCACGGTCATGATCATCGAGAATGCCAACAGATTCGGCCTCTCGCAGCTGCACCAACTACGTGGTCGAGTGGGCCGTGGTGCCGACCAGTCATACTGCATCCTGGTCACCGACCACAAGCTTTCTGACGACGGCAAAAAACGCATGAAAACCATGTGCGCCACCAACGACGGCTTCCAAATCGCCGAAGTGGATCTGGAACTGCGAGGTCCCGGAGAGACAGGCGGATTGCGCCAATCCGGCCAAATCGAAATGCTCATCGGAGATCTGCAGAAAGATGGTGCCCTGATTCCTCAAGTGAGGGATGCCGCCATCCGTATTCTCAATGACGATCCGAAGTTAATCAAGCCTGAAAACAGGATGCTGAGGGAACACTATAAGGAGTTGTTTGCTCAGACGTTTGACTGGAGTCAGATCGGGTAAAAATGAAATAATTTTATTTCAAATAGTTTTATTTCATTTTCAAGACTGTAAAAAAAGGTCCGCCAAACTCTCCGGGAATTTCGATACCCACCAATTCTTTATTTCCAATACCCAGAGAAAAAACATGCCCCAAGGCTTTATCGTATAATAATAGCATGTTACCTTGTTGCTTCCATTTACCCTGCAATATCAGGACGTCTTTAAAATACAATTGAAAACAATTGAACCATCCTATCTTTATTGAGTATAGTTTGTTTGTGTCAGAGTATATTCCAAAAAGAAGTTCTGGAAGGTCGTTATTGTCAAAAAACGATTCGATTTCTCTCTTCCGCTGATTTAAAAAATCATCGCTTGGAGGATAGATGTTGGACGGTTGTTGGTTGTAAATCTCAATGCTCTTATTGTTCAAAAAGATGAATCCCTGATTCACAGAAATCACATTGTCAATAATTGACAAATCCATATCGTAATCATAGTAGTCATCATGAAGTATCAGTCGCTCCTCCTCACAAGTATAATGTCCCAAGGAAAGCACCGCACTATAAACAATGTCCTCGGTCTCATTACAATCAAGCGTAATCTGATAGGTCTCGTCAGAAGTCAGAGTCAATCCACACCACACCGAACCTGATTCAATGTCTATGGAATAATCTCCAGGATTCATTTGAGCCCAAAGGCTAACGCAAGACAACAAAAGAAGGAGTATTGAAAGGTATTTCTTACTTTTCATCGTTGGCTCTATTTAAAATTTGAAATAATGGAAGTCGTAGAATACCCTTCCACCAGCGGCACGGTCTCAACCTTGCCACCGTAGGAAGTGACAATGTCATAGCCAACGATTTCCTCTGGCTTGTAATCGGCACCTTTCACCAAGACATCAGGACGGATGGCTTTGATCAACTCGTAAGGCGTGTCCTCGTCAAACAACACCACGGCATCCACAAAGCTCAAGGAAGCCAACACCAAAGCGCGCGCCTCCTCGTTGTTGACGGGACGCCCCTCGCCTTTCAAACGACGAACCGAAGCATCGGTGTTCAAACCCACCACCAACACGTCACCCATGTCGGCAGCTTTCGCCAAATACTCCACATGTCCACGATGTAAGATATCAAAACAGCCGTTGGTGAAGACCACTTTCATATCCTTCCATGGGTGAAGGTGAGAGGTGAGAGGTGAGAGGTGAGAGGTGTTTATGATTTTATTCTTGATTAGCTGAAGACTGTCCATCGTTTGTTTTGCTTTTCTTGAAAGAAAAATATTTATTCGTTAAATAACTGAATGTTACACAGATAACAGAGATGATGATATAAGATACGGTCGGCCACCACTGGAAGACCTCCACAAAGAGTTTCAAACCCAGGTAATTGATCAAGATGTTGACCACCGTGACGATCAGATAACGGACGATTTGCGTTCTTCCCCTCAACGTGGAGCCCGAGAAACTGATATGTCGTGCCAACCAGAAACCCGTCAGGAAAGTGATGGGGAACTTGAATACGAAAGCGGCAATATGGGGCGTAAAGGCAACAAAACCCATATCGAACACCCGACCATGGAAGACAAAATGGTAGAACACATAATACAACACCCATTCCAGCGCCAAGTTCAAGCCGCCACAACAGCCGTAACGAAACAGATCCAAAGGCATGATCTTCCGAAACGGCGGATAGAAGAAGTCGATGACGGTAATCAGCAACTTCTCAATGCTTTTTTCTATGTTACGAATAGCACTCATCACACCCAAATCAATTGATATCCTTCCATGAAACACTTGGCACGGTCCACATCGTCGGTGAATCCCAACACATAGCCGCCACCACCTGAACCAGAGATTTTGAATCCAATATGAAAATCAGGCCTTTCTAGAAAAAGGTCTATGGTATTATCGGTAATCATTGGACGGAGGAATCTCAGCTGTCCATCAGTTAATTGACGTAACGAAGCGAAAAAAGCCTCTTTCTGACCTTCGATCAACTGCTCGATACAAGCCTTCACACAAGGCACATATTCCAACTGGAAGGCATTTAGATAATCAGGATGCTCGCGCTTGCCCTTGAAATACTGCACCAGCGGTTTGGTGTTGCTCTTTATTCCCGTGTCAGCCAAAAAAACATGGATATCGGCTGGCATGAAATCCTCTGGCAGCATGGTCGCACCTGCTGAGGTGATCTTGAACGGCCTGTTAAGGTAACACTGCAAAGGATCGATGCCCGAACTGCTACCATGGAAACAACTTTCCATCTTACCGAGGATCCGTTTCAGCTCCAATATATCGTCGATGGGAGTATATGCAAACCGTTTATAGACGGCCGCTGTCAGGGTACCAGAGCTACCGAGACCATAGCCAGAAGGCACGTCGGAATCCAGGAAAAGCCCTTGGTCCAAATCGGCGTCAAAACGCTGGAAATCGAACAGCTGGGACAGCTCAACATCGTTGGCAAGATACTGCCTGAAATTGCGGATACTTCGGTTGGATGCTTGTTCTCCCGGCTGATCCAAGGCGGGATTCATCTTCCATTCGGCCTTGTACCTCCTCAAAGGAATCATCAAAGCCGTGCCGTCGAATATCATGGAATACTCGCCGAATAGAATGACTTTGCTGTAGAAGGTCTCGTTCATGGTTGATCGTATTATAGTCTTGACGCCCCCTCACCCACTTGGTCGAGAATCCAACGACCGTCAAAGCAATATTGCTCGAGTTCGTCCATGATGAAACGTTCCACCATCTCGGCGTGCTGGTCAGGATAGAGGACATGCACATTAGGACCGGCATCTAGGGTGAAGCACACAGGTATATCTGTTTCCTTACGGAACTCATGCAAGTTGTTGATAATCCTCAAGGTGTTAGGTTTCATCAAGATAAAAGAAGGTTCGGAGCACATCATCAAGGCATGAAGTTGCATGGCTTCCGACTCCGTGATCTGGATAAAACGCTCCAAGTCTCCCATCCTCAAGGCAGTCAGCAAGTCCTTGATATTCCTTTTTGCCACCATATAACGGGTCTCGGCGTATGGATTGCTGTCCATCAAGGCATGACCGGCGCGGCTGGAGACGGCTTTCTTGGCGTCACTGACGATAAGGATACTGTCGCGATAGTTCTTGAAAACCGGATGTATCTCCTGTTCCAAAGACACGGCGTATTCGTCGGTGCTGCCCTTCAAGGCGTCGGTGCTGCCCCACAAAGCCATCTTGGGAAACAGGGAACGGCAGGCACTGCCGGAGGCGAGACGCGAGAGGCTGGAAGCCTGTTTCATGTCGATATCCTGTTCTTCCCTTGCCATACGTTCGATGTCGAGCAGGCACATCACCAATGCGCTCATCGAAGAGGCAGACGAGGCAATGCCGGAAGAATGTGGGAAGGTGTTGTGGCTGTCAATCTGGAGATGAAGCCTATTAAGCGACGGAAAGCATTCAAGATGTGCCGTCAGGAAATCCTGTATCTTGGATTGAAACTCCGGGGCTTCTTTTCCATCAAAGCGGAAGTCTAAGCCAAAAGCATCAGATGGCTCGTACGTGACAGCTGTCTCCGTCCTGCAATTTGAAAGCGTGAAGCTGACAGAAGGATTCTGCGGCAGCTGTTTCCCTCTCTTGCCCCAGTACTTCACCAACGCGATGTTGGAGGGGCTTTGCCATTTCACTGTTCCATTATTTAGATCCATAGAGTTCGTGATATTTGAAGATGGTATCCAATCCTTTTGAATGAAAATAGGCTTTGACCTGTTCGAAAGGCCATTTGGTAGCCGCAAGCAGGAAATCGCCGCCCCAGGCACCGAGTGACTTCAACGAGCCTTCGAAGTCGGGGAAATGCAATTTGACAGGATTGCGGTCCAAGCAATGCGCGAGGATGTCCTCGTGAATATCCATAAAACGCTGGAAATCGTCAATTGTTGTAATGTTGGGCAAGGCAAGGCTGATTTCGGAAATGGCTTCGACATCGTCCCGGCAGTCGTAATCCAGCATCCGTTCGTTGAAGCTCTTTACCTCTTTGGAGGATCGCTGTTTTTTACCTTGATAAACAAAGAAAAGATGCTCCGCAAAAGACGGATTGAAAGCCGCAGAACGAACTTGGGGCTCGTCGTATTCCAGCTGGTAGAAAACCGGTGTCTGGGCATTGGCGCAGGCGATGTCGTAACCCGATCCCCCGAAAGTCATCTTCAACAACTTGTAGGGATCGACTTCCGCCCACTGTGCCAAGTTGGCGATGAGGGTGGAGCTACTTCCGAGGCCCCATTCCGGATCGAAGTCGAGATGTGTCTCGATGTAGAGACGGTGTGCACACCGTCCCTCCTCAAATACCGAGGGATTGAGTTCGCGGACGGCTTTCAGGATTTGCGACAATTTCTCAGCTTTGGGCTGGTCGTCACATTCGATTAGTTCGAGGGTGTCGAGGTTCAGTATTGTCGAAAACCAATGGCCTTCGGGCTTGTAGGCGTGCCATTGGATTGCCTTGTCGCTATGTTCTTCGCAATGACGAACCAGCATCGTTTGTCCTAAACGTACTGGTATGGCCAGTGCCAAAGCGCCTTTCAGGACGAGGTATTCGCCTGTCAGCAGCAGTTTCCCGTTGGCGGTATAGGTATTCATTTGCGAAGCGATGCCAGGTATTGCTCCACTGCGGCGTAGGAGACGGTCTTGTCCTTGAAATACTCTCGTGCCTTGCGTTTGTCCTCTTCCGAGGCCTGCAGCTGGTTGAGAATATTGTTGAGGTGCATCTTCATGTGGCCTGCCTGGATGCCTTTGGTAGTCAAGGAACGCACGGCGGAGAAGTTGTTGGCCAAGCCCATGGTGGCGGCCACCATCATCAGTTCCTGTGCAGTGGGGTTGCCCAGCAGTTCCAGTGATTTCTTGGCAAGCGGATGCAGGCTGGTGAGTCCGCCCACAGTACCAAGAGCCATCGGGACTTCCAGTTCGAAATGGAAAATGCCGTCGGTGATGGTGACATTGGAGAGGCTTTCGTAATGTCCGCTACGCGAGGCGTATGTGTGTCCTGCCGCCTCCACGGCGCGGAAGTCGTTGCCAGTGGCGATGACCACAGCGTCAATGCCGTTATAGATGCCTTTGTTATGTGTCGTGGCGCGGTCGGTGTCGATATGGGCGATATCGACCGCCTTCTTGAATTTTAAAGCATATTCAGCTCCCGTCAGATGCTCATCAATGCCATCCAATTGTTCCACGGGACACTCCACCCATACCTTCACACGGCAGTCGGGCGTGTTGTTGGAGAGGATGGTCATGATAATCTCGCATTTACGAAGTTCCTCTGGAAGATCGATGCGCTCGGCGAAGAAGTCCTGCAGGCTATGCCCGAACTGTTCCAGCACGGTGTTGATGAAGTTGGCGCCCATGGAATCGCAGGTATTGAACTCCACTCGGAACTGATAGTAGTCAGGGATTTTGTCGGTATAATCGATAAGTTGTATGTCAAGGATGCCACCGCCGCGTTTTTTCATGTTGGCGGTGAAGGTATCGGTGTCTTTCAGCAGACGATCCTTAATGTCGGGAAACAGCTGCTGGAGCTGTTCCATCGAGCCTTTCCATCCAAAATGCACCTGTCCCACCTTACGCACGTCAGGCACTTCGGCGTGGAAACCTCCCCGGTCGCCCCAGAACTTGGCGGCAGCAGAGGCAGCGGCTACCACCGAGCTCTCCTCGATGACCATGGGGACGATGTAATTCTTCCCGTTGATCATCACATTAGGCGAGATGCCGTATGGCATGATGTAATTGGTGATGGTGTTCTCGCTAAACTCGTCGAAGAGCTTCTGCTGCTTCTTGTCGCTATGCCAATAGCTCTTCAGCAAGCTGATAACCTCACCAGGATTCTCAAAATAATTGGCAATCGTCTTAAGCTTCTCTTCCTTGAGAAGTTTCGAAAAGCCTTTTTTGATATGTTCGCGGGAGCCCATTTCTTAATTGAAAGTTAAAAGTTGGAAGTTGAGAGTGGTTCGAAGGTTGACAAGTCATCGCAATCGACATTGATGATGGGATTGCCTTGATAAAAGAGCTTGGAGACGCCTGTGACCGTGCCTGAGAGCGTTCCGCTGACGTTGACACAGGCCTCGGAAGCCTCGCTGACGTTGATATGCATGTTGGTGACAGCGGTCTTCACCATATTGAGATGGCTAGCATCGCGGACTCCCACGATGGCCTCTGGCGTGGTGCCTCCATACGTAGTCAAGCGTGAGGCGTCTTCCAGATGAACACTCATCGAGTCGGAAGCCGTCAGAAAACCTTTGAAAACGGAAGCGTCATCAAGTTCCAAGGAACAAAACAAGCCGTTGAAGCAGAAATCAACCATGGTAGATGCATCATTGAGTTTCAGATTTGCAACACCTCCGAAACTACCCCCTTTACAGGTGACAGCATCATCCAGTTCCATTTCCAACATCGCAGCAGGAAAGTCACCCACCAACAATGCCGTGACGGCTTCAGAGAAGTCGAGCTTTTGTACCGAAGCAGTGTGAACAATGGCGTTTTTCACGGTGTTGGCCGGAAGATTCAAATACCTACTGAAGCCGATCTTCAGCTCGGGGCCTTCCTTCACAACCCGAAGGTATTCTTCCAAAAAAGCGGAATATTCCAGTTCCACAAACGACTTCTCGGCATCCTGTACTATGGTGACGTTCCAAGCGTCTTCCGCGGTAATCTCAGTGATGGCAGCACCATCGAAGAGGGTCTTATGCAACACCGTCATGTCAAGATCCTTATCTCGACAGGACGAAAACAACATCAACCCAATGATAATCCCAAATATTGATTGCTTCCTCATTACTTCTTTCTTCTTACTTCTTACTTCTGTCTTCTCAATTATGATGATACGGCTCTCCTTTCAAAATGGTAAATGCCCGATACAGCTGTTCCACGAAAATCAGCCGCACCATCTGATGCGAGAATGTCATGGGGGAAAGCGACAGCTGGGCATTGGCTTTGTCATAAACTTCCTGTGCAAATCCGTATGGACCGCCTATCACGAACACGATACGTTTCGCACCTGAAGCTGACCATTTTTCGATGGTTTCCGAAAACTCAACGGAGGAACACTGCTTTCCTTTCTCATCCAATAACACCACATGGTCGCCAGGTTGCAGCTGTTGCAGCAGCAGAAAGCTCTCCGCTTTTTTCTGCTGTTCCTCGCTCAGTGTCTTACGGTTGCGGATGTCGGGGATCTCCTTCATCTCGAAAGGGGTATAATGTCCCAGTCGTCCGACATATTTCTTGATGCCGGTGATGAGGTAGTCCTCATCGGTTTTCCCTATGACAAGGAGGAGGATTTTCATTCCAGAACCTGGTAGTGTTCAATCTGATACTGGATGGGGTTACCTGCTTCATAGTAGGTCACATCCTTCAGCACCTTGTCGAAGATATAATGCTGGATCAGCACCAAGTCACGACCATCGTTGACAAGTCCATAGAGTCTGTCGGGATCGAAATCATGCTCTTCCTCCGGGATGCCCAATCGCAGCTGTACCCTTTTGGTAAAGGTCTTCATCTCGGTTGTTTCCCCTTCTTTATTAATCAAAGTGAGTTTGTGAAGATAGGGAGAGTTCTTGATGGAATCCATGCGATGTTGTGTCATCACCGTATTCAACAGCGCTTCGAAGCGAAGGTCACTGAACGACGACAGCAGGTTAATTACTTTCAAAGTGTCGAAGGGCATTTCTTTCTGGTCGGCGAGACGGGTCAATTTGAACTGGTGTTTTCCGATGTTTTCCACACGGAAGTCAAGTTCCGGATGTCCGCCAAACTCAAGGGTTACCGACTGGATGTCGTTCAAAGATTCATGGAAAACGGTATGGTCGCGCCAATCGTCAGGCAAGGCGGTGAAGCGGGTGGAGATATAGCCTCTGAAGCCAGGGATATATACGATATATGCTTGGTCAGCGCCTTCGCGGAGCATGAAAGTGCCGCTGCTGTCTTGTGTGGCGTCGCCGACATAAAACACTTTGGTTCGCTTTTCATGATAGAAGAGCTTTATCTTATTGAAAAGATTGATGCGAGGCACCATTTGATATACCTCAACCTTGTAGCTTCTGCTGGCCATTTGTGAGATGATATTGTCGTGGCTGGCGCGGGAAACGGGCATTTTGACACGGACCCGGTAGAGTGTATAAAGCAGCTGGTCAATTTTTTGTGGATGGGCTTTGTAATCTTTGTTCAGTGACCAGCCGTCAGCATGACGTTCCAGCAAGGTCTCATTGTCCATACGGTCGGCCAGATAGACCTTCGTGATTGAGGCAGTATCCCAAACCATAAAGTCGGCTGAGTCGCCACGTAAGGTGGTGAGATAACGGTTGTTCCATATCAGCAGCACCGCAATGGCAAGCAGCACGATGGTCAGGATAATGGCAATTTTATTATTTTTCATGATTTGTGTTATTTATTTCTTTGATCCAAACCTCTTCTTTCTAATCAGCGACATGACGACTCCCAACAAGATCACCAGCCCTGTCGGAACAAGGATGTTGACCATTTGCCAGCGCAGTCTTTGGTTGACTTTTTTATCCGGGTCGAGCAGACGGATTTTGAACTCGCGTGAGCGAATGTCCAGCAGGCTCTCTCCATCCACCAAATAGCTGATGGCATTTTCGATGAAAGCCTTATTGCTGTAGGTGTTTTGAGTATATTGGTCATAACCAAGCGGCAAAGGTTTCTTGGTTCTGATTTCGATTTGGTTCCGGATGATGTCACCGTCGGCAACGACAATCATTGAGGTAGGAACGCTCTCAGGAAGGAATTGCATCTCTTCGCTCTCTTCGATTTCAGTCGTGATCCGGTTGGCATAAAGTGATGGGAAGGTGCCTTTCAGTAGATAGGCTACATTCTGACTTCTGGAAGGGAACATGCGCTTATCAGGTGACTGCCGAAGCATAGCGAGACTGATGAATACCGGTGTTCCCGAAATCTTGGTATAGTCTGAGGTCTTCAGCAATGGTGTCTTCACGATGTTGCCCTCTGAAGTGGTGGCATCAATAGAGCTGACAAAATCGAGTTTGATGGCATTCATGTTACGCACCATGGGATGGTTGGAAGCCGACTGCACCAGGGGAAAGTAGAACCAGCGGTAGAACTCAAGCTGAGGCTGTCCCGCCATCTGTCCCGTACGGATAGGCAAAGCAGCGCAGTTCATGTCGAGCAACAAGTTGCGATTCAACCTGACCCCATATCTGAAGAGCATGTCATCCAAATTGAGGTCCTGTTCCACGCCGATGGTGGATTCCTGTGAGGTGAGGCTGTCCATGGTGGCAAACACGGGCTCCACTAGCCACAGCACCTTGCCGCCATGCATGATGTATTGGTCGATGAGGAACTTGTCCTTCTCATCAAAAGGCTCGGTAGGCTTGGCGATGATGATGGCATCGAAACTGGGGAAAGCCTTGATCTGTCCTTTGGAATCTGGTTCGGTGCGGTGCATCAAGGCATCCACTTTCCCGTCAATCTCCACACGACCCACATTATAGTTTTGGGATAAAGATTGGGTGATATCATAAACATCGGCTTCTGAAAGTTCGCCATGACCTTCGATAAAGGCGATATTAGGTTTCATAAAACGCGTCACCTTCTTGATGGCATCGAGCAACCTAAATTCAAGATGCTGCATGGAAGCATTCAAGGCCTCTTCCGAAGATTGTCCAATCTGGTCTTCCAACAGGTCAACGGCAATCTCTTTGTCATTTCTGTAGCTCACCAATGCTCCTGGCCAGATAATCATCTGTTTGGTACTGCCGTCAGGGTTCTGGTCAATAAGATTAGTAGGATTTAAGCCTGCCTGATACAGCAGTTTGTAGTTCTCGTTAATCTCTACTTGATTACTTCCTTCAGATGGGTTGACAAACTCGTAATCAATATATTTCGAGTATGCTCTGAACTCATCAAGCATCTCTTTGGTTTCACGGCGCAGCTTCTTGAAGCCTGCCGGAAAGTCACCTTCCAAATACACTCTGAAATAGACATAATCGTCAAGGTTGCGAAGGGTTTCCTTGGTGGTTTCCGACAAGGTATAACGCTTTTCGCTGGTCAAGTCGAAACGGGTAAACACGTATGATCCAATGATGTTGATCACAACAATGCACACCACCGTGATGACAAAAGCTATCAGCTGATTTTTTTTCAGATTCTTGCGTTTGTTTTCCATATCTTCCCTCCTACCATTTACGGCTCGCAAGAACCAGTTTTGTCATACTCAGGAAGAGCGCCATCACGCTCACAAAATAAAGGATGTCGCGAGTGTCAACCACACCACGGCTGATGGAACTGTAATGGGCTGCCATACCCAAACGCTGGATGAACAAGTCGATGCTGCCGAAAAGCGAAAGCGAGTAAATGAACTCAAACCCGATGTAGATGAAGCCACAAAGGAAGACCGACAAGATAAAGGCGAGGATCTGGTTGTTGGTAACCGAGGAACAGAAGATGCCTATTGCCACGAAACTGGAGCTCAAGAGGAAGAGTCCAATATAGGATCCCATGATACTGCCACTGTCAAGATTGCCCATTGGGAATCCCAGACGATAAACCGAGAAATAATAAACTGCCGTAGGGATAAGGGATAGCAGCACCAAAGCCACGCTGGCCAAAAACTTCGCCAAGATGATCTGCCAATCGGAAAGCGGCTTGGTGAGCAACATCTCAATGGTACCCGTCCTGTTTTCCTCGGCAAAACTGCGCATCGTCACAGCAGGTACCAAGAACAAGAATACCCAAGGAGCCAAAATAAACAAGCCATCCAAGTTGGCATACCCATACGTCAACAGATTGAAATCACTCTTAAACACCCAAAGAAAAAGCCCTGTGATTAGCAAAAACACCACGATTACCATGATGCCAATCAAGGAACTCAAAAAATTACTGATTTCTTTTTTGAAAAGTGCGTACATTCCTTACAAGGATTAAACTTGCAAAGATACAATTAATTCCCGAACTTCTTTGCTTTACGGGCGGAAATGATGACTTTTTGTTCCCCTACCAACGTCGTGGCAAAAAGGAACAGTTCATCACCGTCGGCAATCTTCAAAGTTTTCCTTAATTCGGCCACCGAGAGCGGGAAATTACGAACAGCGATACTGGCTTTTTCTACGCCTGCCAACAAGGTTTGCCTGACCTTCTTGTTATAAGGAGCCCAAGCTTCCACAGTAAAAACACGTCCCGGAAAATCAGAAATCAAGCGATCGGAAGTATAAAGGTGGCTATTGCGATGAAGTTTTTGCACTTCGAAACGCTTTGTCAACAACTTAAAGCAACCGCCTTTCAACAAGGCTGTGTTGGGCTCATAAAGATATTGGGAAATCTCTTTGGCAAAGACTGCTTGACAAGAGCGTTCCTCTTCTGTTGTAAACCTCTCCGAAGGCTGGTCCGTCTGAAGATTGACACAAGTGAATGTCGGTTCTCCTTCATAACCCAACTCAAGGAGAAAAAGCAGCTCCTTGCACTCGTTGGCGACGGCAACCACATGAACTTCCTTCACACTATGAAGCTCACGCAATGCCTTGCTGATGTCGAGCATTGGCGAGAGCTTCAACATCACACGACGGGCTTTTTGTAGCAGCAAGTCTTGCAGCTCCAATACATTAGGCGTGCAGTCGGAGATGGAAACGGTCTTCCGTCCATGAACATCACGACGGGCTGGATCCATAAAGATACAGTCAACTGGGGCGCAATGGGTTAAATAGTCTTCGGCTGATTCGTTAAAAATTTGGAGCCGATAGTCGTCATTGCGAGCGCAGCGAAGCAATCCAGCTTGACTCGAAATTGTCAGGTTGGATTGCTTCGTCGTTCCTCCTCGCAATGACGTAAAGTTATGTTCAGCCAAAGCGCATAGTTCAGCGCTTTGTTCCACATAATCGGTATGCTGAAAGTTTTTCGAGATAAAAAAGCAATCCACACCCAAACCGCCCGTCAAGTCTGCAAAGGTTTGCCCTTGGAGCAGGGAAGCCTTGTATCGCGCAGTATCTTCCGAGGAACATTGTTCGATGGACAAATGTGCGGGGAAAAGCAGCTCCTCATTGTCGCTCCACGACGGGACCTTCTTCCGAAGGATCTGACGAGCCTCTATTTGACGCAATGCCAAGGCCATATCGACCTTGGCATTGCTGTATTTCAAAGCCAACTCGCGAACATCGTCATTGAGATGCTCCGCTATGAATTGCTTTGTGTCCATCAAATCTTCTTGAGCTTGGCCACCTCTTGATCGGTGAGGAAGCGCCATTCTCCGCGCGGGAGTTTGTATTTGTCGAGGCCGGCAAACATCACACGGTCGAGTTTCTCGATCTCGTATCCGAGATGTTCGAAGATACGGCGGACGATGCGGTTGCGGCCTGAGTGGAGCTCGATACCGATGCTTTTCTTGCTGTCGTCATCAGCGTCGTAGGCGATGCTGTCGGCAGAGATGAAGCCATCGTCAAGTTCAATGCCTTCGGAGATACGAAGCATGTCGTTTCTGGTCAATGGCTTGTTGAGGACCACGTGGTAGAGTTTGGTCACTTCGCTGCTGGGATGGGTGAGCTTCTTGGCCAGATCGCCATCGTTGGTGAGCAGCAGCAGACCTGTGGTGTTCTTGTCGAGACGGCCTACGGGGAAGATACGTTCGTTGCAGGCGCCTTTCACCAGCTCCATGACGGTTTCGCGGCCTTCCGGATCGTCGGCGGTGGTGATAAAGCCTTTAGGCTTGTTGAGCAGGATGTAACGCAGCTTCTCGCGGTTGAGGGTCTGTCCTCCATAAACCACCTTGTCACCGGTCTTGACTTTGTAGCCCATGGTGGTGACGAGTTCACCGTTGACGGTGACGCAGCCGGCTTTGATCAGCTCATCGGCTTCGCGGCGTGAGCAGACGCCACAGTCGGCCAAGTATTTGTTCAGACGGATCTCACCAGTAGCGGCGGGACGGTCGTACATCGGGTCTTTTTCGCGGACATAGCCTTTACGGCCTCTTCTCGGTGCTTCTTCCTCCTCACGGTCTTCGAAACGGCGACGGCCACGTGGACGCTCGTCATCGTGGAAACGGCGACGGGGCTTCTCATCATTCTCAAAACGACGGCTGCGCGGTCTCTCTTCGTCATCGTGGAAACGGCGACGTGGACGTTCCTCATCGTCATTGAAGCGACGTCTTGGACGGTCATCTCCATCGTTAAAGCGACGTCTTGGACGCTCTTCGTCGTTGAACTTACGACGGGGCTTCTCGTCGTTCTCGAATCGACGGCTGCGCGGTCTCTCTTCGTCATCGTGGAAACGGCGACGTGGACGTTCCTCATCGTCGTTAAAGCGACGTCTTGGACGGTCATCTCCATCGTTAAAGCGACGTCTTGGACGCTCTTCGTCGTTGAATCTGCGACGAGGTCTCTCCTCGTCATCGTGGAAACGGCGCTCGCCTCTCGGTTTGTCGCCGAACTTTCTTTCTCTTCTCTTTCCTTCTTCGTCACCGTCACGGTGAGAAATTCTGAAGGACTTGCCCTGCAGGAATTCTTCTTTGTGCTCTGCAGGTTTTCTGGTGCGCGGACGCTTGCCAGTGTTTTCTTTTTCTGTCATTATAAGTTTAAAATTTGGGGCTGCAAAATTAGTAATTTTTTTTAAATCTATCCTTTTGCATCATCTGGAAACTGTTGTAAAGGTTCTGCCAGATCACGTAAAGCGTAGGGACAATGCTGCACAAGGGGTTGAGATAGCTCTGCGCCATCCAGATGGCAAGCACGGTGTTCTTCTGGCCCAACGCTTGTCCACCAGCCACACGGTCGCCATAACGTTTCCCGATAAGATGTCCCACAAAGAACTGTAGGAAACACAGGAAAATGGACACCACCACCATCCAAATGAACATCATCCTGTGGGCTTGGAACTGGGTAAGCAGCAGCCCGATGGCACGGGAGATGACCACCGTTAACGAGACCGCCCAGATATAAAAGGAGATGTTTTTGTGCCTATTAATGGCTTCGTTGGCCTTCGGGAAAAGCCAACGGGTAAGCACTGCCAAGATGAAGGGGGCAATCAGCAAAGGAAACACCTTTTTCAGGATGGCGAAGAACGAGGCCCAAAACGAAATGTTCGGATCAGCACCGATGAGTGTGAACGACAAAGGCGCTACCACTGCCACCATCAGGTTGCAGGCAATGAGATAAGTGCTCATCATGCCGATATTGGCACCCAAGATGAGCGACACGGCGATGGCCGCAGCCGCTGTCGGAGCCAACACGGTGATGAAAGCGCCTTCGGCCACAATCTCGTCAAAAGGCCTTAATGCCAAATACACCCCCGTTGAAACGACCAATTGGAAAAGCAACAGCCAAAAGTCAAACATGCTGAACTTCATCTTTCTGACATCCAATGAATTGAACGAGAAAAACAGCATCAACCCAATCAAATAAGGCAGTGCAGGCGCCAATACCACGATGTATTCGTGGAAGAAAACGCCCAACAAAATCGCTATGGGAAGAATCCAACTTCTATATCGCTGCATCACCATGTATTTGTCGGCAAAATTAGTTATTTTTGCCAGATGAATCATTCGGAAGTGCCTTTTATTGATATTCACACGCATCAGCAACCATGGAATTGCTTCGGCATCCACCCTTGGCGGCTTCGTCCTGTTACCTTCCTTGAATCCCTCTTGAAAGAAAACAAGATCATCGCTATCGGCGAGACTGGCATCGACCGCAATCACAAAGAGACCATCGAGCATCAGCTAGAGGTGTTTGAAAAGCATATCCTGCTCTCCGAACAATACCGAAAGCCGTTGATCATCCACAACGTCAAGGCATCTGCAGACATCCTCTGCCTTCACAAAAAGCACCAGCCCCGACAAACCTGGATCATTCATGGATTCAATGGCACAATCAAGGAAGCACAACAACTGACGGAGCGCGGCATCTGCCTTTCCGTCGGCGAAAGCATATTTTACCCGAACAGGAAAATCACAAAAACCATATCATCCATACCTTTGGACCAACTATTTCTGGAGACGGATGTGTCGGAAAGATCAATTCAGGAAATCTATGGGAAGGCCGCTGAACTGCTAAACCTTCCCTTGGAGGTGCTGAAAGAAAGAATATTCGCTAACTTTGCGCGCTTAATACTCACAACATGGAAGACTGGAGAGACCGAACTCGACTGCTCATCGGAGACGATAACCTTGAGTTGCTGCGACGAAGCCATGTGCTGGTAGTGGGCTTGGGAGGCGTAGGTGCCTACGTTGCTGAGCAGCTGGCACGCGCCGGTATCGGCAAGCTCACACTCGTCGATGGCGACGTGGTGAACGTCACCAACCGTAACCGACAGCTCCTCGCCCTGTGCTCCACACTAGGCCGCCCCAAGGCCGAAGTCATGGCAGAACGTATCCGCGACATTAACCCCGATATCGAGCTGGAGGTTATCAACCAATACATGAAAGACGATGCCATCATCGAGTTGGTGTCGAAGCCCTACGACTATGTCGTAGATGCCATCGACACAGTGGCTCCCAAGGTGTTTCTCCTCTATTATGCCAAACAAAACAACCAGCGCATCGTCAGCTGCATGGGCGCCGGAGGCAAGTTTCATCCTGAGAAAATCGAGATTTCGGACATCAGCCAATCCAACCACTGCCGACTGGCCTTCTACATTCGTAAACGGCTACATAGGCTTGGCGTTTTCGATGGCATCACCACAGTGTTCTCACCTGAACCCGTAGATGATTCCGCCGTCATTACCGAGGGCGTCAACGAACAAAACAAGGTGTCGAACGTAGGCACCATCTCTTATATGCCTGCCGCTTTCGGCATCTTCTGCGCCAGCGCGGTCATCAACGGGTTGCTTAATCGCTGATTTTATAAATCACAAAGGCCGCATCACCAAAAGTGTTGGCGTAACTAGAGCCATCTCGGAGAGATTCGGGGAAACGAAGCCTGAGTTGCCTGCCCTGGAAGAGACGATAACGAACCACGGCCTCTGTTGCCTCAGAAGGTATTTCCAATCCAGTCTCAGTGTCGTACCATCTCACTTGATAACGCGTGCCACGACGCTGTTTTCCCATTGGAATTCTGATGATTCCACTGATAGATTCTGCATCGGGTTTAACCGAGGGATCCAAGGTATAGACATAACCTTGAGAGTCCCTCACCCCATCGTTAACAAAATGCCCATCATTACCGATAACATCTGTCAACCGACGCAACGACTGGTATGCAAAAGCCATGTCCTGACACCATCCAAGTATTGTATCTTCTTCATTATTAATCAGATAATACGTCTGAATCTGATCGGGATAAACCAACGACGAACCTTCAACAACTCCAGTAGTGGCAGGAGTGAAAGCGTCAGAAAGCATTGGCAAACCACTACAGAAAACGGTCAACGGCTTGAACAGACTATAAAGGTTCAACTTGTCCAACTGCCTCCAATACCAGAACGAAGCTGGTCCTATTGCCCCGGAGAACAACGAGGACCATGATGAATTGTGTATGTCAATACCATGGGGATCCTTACTGAGATAATCAATTCCAGATGCAGTATTTTTCAAGCCGTATTCTCCAACAAAACAGGGCGTTTGCGGATAACCTTCACGCATCTCCTCTGTTTTTTCATACAGCATCTGCGTCATATGGCTTCTCGACCTCACCTTTTGTATATTGTTATAGTAATGCTCCTGTACTAAATCAAGATTCTCAAAAATCGTCTCCGACAATCTTTTCATGTCCTTCACGCTTCCCAACGATGTGGTAACCAAATGCTGATATGGATCGCATGAACGGATGACCTCCGCCATCGTTCGGTGCCATTGCAGGATGGCTTCCTCCTCGCCACCTTTCAATTCGTTGCTTTTGTAGATATTGCAAACCTCATTAAACAGTTCCCAAGCTTCTATATTGGTGGCATAACCCCAACGTGCCACGATATACCTTATGAAGTTACTTGTAATCCGCAATGCTTCAGGATCGGTAAAGAACTCCACCGGACGTTCCAACTTCAGGATGGTGTGGTATGGGTTGTATCTCCAACCGCTAGGCATGCTGGCATTCTTCTCACTGGAATCAAGCCCCTCACTGTCATCGCGAAAATCAGCGAATGTGAAAATACAAGGCATCAAGGCGATGCCATGATCAGCCGCATAACTTACAATAAAGTCGAGTTCGGCGGAATCTTTTTGGTTCATGCTGAAATCAAAATACACCACCGGCTTGTCGTTTTCTCTAATGGAATGCTCAGGGCCATAAAGCGACAAATACTGATATCTGTTGAGCCAAATGCGCATGTAATTGGCATTGCCTGAAAGCTTGTCAATGTATTTCTTGTAATCAAAAATACCGTAAGGCTTCTTGTATTTGCCATAGTCGGATGAGCTGTACCATGCTATATTGGGCCCTACTGGAAAGAACGAGCGGTATTCACGGCGACCATTGGTATAGATTTCTTTCTTAAGGAAGAGGGCGTTGGCTTTCCTGATAAAGCCTTCGGCCTCAACGGAACGACAATCGAAAGCCAAAGGGCTGCCAGCGTAGGACGACAATCTCATTGTACCATTTTTATCCTTTGCATAGATTACGAAAGTCCACTTGCCTGCCACATTTGGAGTAAACCGTATCCTCCAACCATCGTCATCCCCGTTGCGCGAATTCACCTCCACTCCTTTTTTCTCTAACAAATTATAGGCTTCATAATAGAACCCGTTCACTCGAAAGGTTTCCCCCTTAGGGCTTGTGAAATCCGCATGAACATCAATCACTTCGGGATCGTATGGATTTATGTAGCCACCAAGGTTGAACGAGATTTCATACAGACCATAAACATCTGCTTTATCAGAGAATGACACACCCGTTATGTTGGGCTGAGCGAAGCTGAAAGCAACAACGCTTAAGAGACATACCAATAATACTACTTTTCTTATCATTGTTCATCTTTTAAAATGACGACTTTCATGCCCTCAAAAGCATACTTGTCTTTCAACTCATCCAGATCGTCATTCAACAGACGGATGCAACCTTCGCTGCCACGACCTGGGACTGAACTCTCGTTGTTGGTGCTTCCATGGATGCCGATGCCTTTATGGCCAGGGGTCTTCAACCGCATGAACCAGTTGCCGTATGCAAGAATGGGACCTCGACCGTCGCCAAAGTCATGGGTCCAGCTTGAAGCGGGTTGGATTTGGGTGATGGTGAAAGGATTCTCAAAAGTACTTTCAGGTGTCTTCATGTCGCCCGACTTCTGCTTCTGTCCGTAGTTTTTGCCTACACAAACAGGATAACGCGCAATGAGCACCGTGTCGCCCAACTGATCCTCATATACACTGAGGTTCAAGGCTGGCTTGTCAATCACGATGAAACAGTTGTTTTTGTCTATCAACGAACCAAACACTACAGGTTCTTCCTTCTGGATGGTGTCATTTGCCACCTCACCGTCTTTCACATTGTCGGCCTTTCCGCCACAAGCGGTCATCATCAAGATGCTTAATACTAAAACGATCGTTCTCATCTCTTTTATATTTTAATGGAACCCCATCAGGCCCCTTTAACCTTTAACCTCTAACCTTTAACCTCTCACCTACCCCGTCACCATAAACACCCTTCCGTCCTTCCACTTGGAACGCTTGAGCATCTGATTGGTGAAATGAGTACGGCTCGACGCCTGGTCGAGTAGCTCCTTGGCCTTGTCGAACTGCCGCATCTCACGATAGATCTCGGGCAATTCCAAGTCGATCTGCTCACTCGGGTGCTTCTCAAGCAGGACAAGCAGTCGGTTCAGGTTCTCGTTGAAACTCTTCAGGTTTTTCAAAAAGAGCTTCTCTCCTTCCAACAGCATGCGGCGATAGCTCGACCACACCCCATAACTCATGAATCCGTTGAGGAAATACTTCCAGCGGATGTACTGAAAATTACGGTGCAGGTCGTTATACGCCCACCATAACAGCCGACGAAGGTAGATCTCTTTCTTCGGGTCGTAGGAGCTCTTCTTCAGGAAATACTGATAGTGATTGATCAGCGCCAGCTTGCCTTTGTTGTCCGAGAAATTGATGCCGAAGAAACGCCAGGTGTTCCATGAATACACGGCCGCCTCGGGCTTGTCCCAAGTGATGAAGGGCTCTGTCGGATTCTCGACCCAAAAGACATGGCCGCAAGAAGGACAAAGAATCATCTTCTGACGGGTGGTGATGTAGTTGTCATACAACACCTTCCCATCGGAGTACAGAATCGCCTCATTGACCAGCTCCGACTTAAGGTTACGGCCTTCAAGCCAAGCATGGCAGCACGGACATTGGAAATAATAGGAGTCGTATTTCAGCATTTTCCGTCAGGGGATTAAAACGCAAAGATAATGTTTTTCTTATTTGCGACCATAATCGGCTGGAATTTCTCCCCAGATTTCTGTCTTCCATTTCAATACCGGAATGGTCATGGCGTTTTCCTTCATCCACTCCTCATTCTCACGGAGCCATTTCTCGGCACGTTCTATCAACTCAAAAAGATAGGCGTTTTTCTCGTTTGGTTGCAGTTTGGTCCGGCATTGTTTCTCTCGCACCCACTTTTGCGCATTGACGGAGTCGCTGTAGATGGGATACATAGTCCGTTTCTGTTTCTGCCAAGCCAAGGCGTGGACGATGGCGAGGAACTCACCGATGTTGTTGGTTCCGTTTTCAAATACCGGACTCTTGAATAAGGTCGTCGTCACCGACTGTTCCTCTCCAAGAGCCACAAACACCCCTTGGTATTCCATCTTTCCCGGATTACCCGAACAGGCGGCATCCACAGCGATGAAGGGAGAGGTTAAAGCAGAGAGGTGAGAGGTGAGGGGTGGTGTTTTACCTCTAACCTCTAACCTCTCACCTTTCACCTTATCATAGCCTTGAGCGTATGCCACCTCAGCACTAGCCCGGTCGGGAAAGCCTTTATACAACGCCCCTTGGAAGCCTTCGACTTCCTTTTTGCAAGCCTCCCAGTTATCATAGATGCCCGGGGTGCGGCCTTTCCAGACGACGTAGTACTTATTCTTCATAGAGACGGCGAATTTTACGAATGGAACAAAATCTTAACGGCGAATTTTACGAATTGGACGAATTTTAAAACTAAATCAATTCGTTAAATTCGTTAAATTCGCCGTTCCTTTTTGCCGTATTTCAAATACCCAAGGAGATGTCAACGCCTTTGGCGGTATTGACCAAGTCGCTGTCGATGGTGACCAAGTTGGGTTTGGCGATGGCCTCGGCCAACGGCACGGCCACGAGGTTGGGGTGGTGGTAGGCCACCATCTGGCCGAACTGTCCGTTGAGCACCATCTCGAAGGCTTTCACACCGAACTCCGATGAAAGCACACGGTCGTAGGCAATCGGCACGCCACCACGTTGCAGGTGACCCAAGATGGTCTCACGCAGGTCGTGTTTGAAGCCGGCCGCCTTCAGTTGGCTGATGAGGGCGCGTCCGATGCCGCCCAGCTTCTTGTTCTCATAACCCACCTCGGTGCTGATCTCGTAGATCTGCTGTCCGTCTTTCGGACGGGCGCCTTCGGAGGCCACGATGACGGCAAAGCCTCGGTCGTGGTTGAAACGACGTTCAAGACGTTCCTTGACCACGTTGATGTCGTAAGGGAACTCAGGTAGGAGGCAAACTTCAGCGCCGCCGGCGATGGCCGAGTGCAGGGCGATCCATCCGGCGTCGCGGCCCATCACCTCGAGGATGAAGACACGGTTGTGCGAAGCTGCTGTGGTGACCAGCTTATCGACGGCCTCGGTGGCAATCTGCACGGCGGTCTGGAAACCGAAGGTGCATTCCGTCATGGAGAGGTCGTTATCGATGGTCTTGGGAACACCTATAATATTGAGTCCTTTCTCGTAGAGCTTCTGCGAGATGCGTTGCGAGCCGTCGCCGCCAATACTGATGACCGCGTCGATGCCCATGTATTGCAACTTGCGGAGCATTTCGTCAGAGCGATCCACGGTGCTCCAGGTGCCGTCGTTGTTCTTGACGGGCCAGTTGAACGGGCCGCCCTTGTTGGTAGTCTCAATGATGGTGCCGCCGCGGAAGTGGATGCCGCGCACCACCTCCGGCGTCAGCCTAACGACCTCAGTGGGTTCCCACAGGATGCCGTTGTAGGCTTGGATGCTGCCGAGCACTTCCCAGTCTTTCTCTTGGGCAGCTCTCTTGACGATGGCGCGAATCACGGCGTTGAGGCCCGGGCAGTCGCCGCCACCGGTGAGGACTAATAAGCGTTTCATATTTTGATCGTTATTTTTTGAATTCCAAAAATAGAAAAATAATATGGTTATTGAACTACTTGAATGATTTTTTCTCCAAGCGCATGGGAGATGAGCACAAGTGTTTTACACGTAAAATTATGTCCTCCTCCAAGCCATTTGGTAATTTCCGATGGCTTTTTATGGGTGAGTTGGGCAAGTTGTTTTTTGTTAATACCTTTTTCTTTCATCACAGATTCAATTCTGGATGCTATGGAATCAGTGAGAAAATAAGTTTCTCTGGTCAATGGAGGAATCTTGGAGAGTTCCTCTTGGAAAACAGGGTCATGTATCTCGATCATAATAAAAAGGTTTTTTCTTCAATCCCAGTAATCACATTTTGCTCAATTACAATAGAGCCATCTTCTTGTGCTTGTTTCAACAATTCATCAAATTTTTGCAAATCCATCACGTAGCCACTCAATTCTTCACTTTCATTGTAGGTGCGAGTGTTTTTCACGCCCCCATTACCAGCAATTAATACTTGATCAGAAATACGAAGGCAATACAAACGCAACTTTTTTGAATCTATTGAAAGGGCAACAACATTATCTTTCATCTTCCCTTCATAGCGGAAGTTTCTCTCAAAAGCTCCATTGACAATAATTCTATCAAGAGCCTGTAGTATAGTTTGATAGTCTTTGTTTAGTTCGGCGTTATCTTTGAATTTTTGAATGAATTTGCGAAACTCAGACTCGCTGTCATTTTCAAACCAAATGGAATATAATCCGACTTTGTCGGATTTTGCGATAGATATTATTTTTGCAGATTTCATAGTTGTCTTTATCAGGATGGCTCTGCAAAGATAATACTTTTTTGAATATTTCACTTATAAATGAATTTTTTCTAAAAAACCGAACAACTTGTTCATAAATTTTATTTTTACAGCAATACCAGGGCAGTGCCCTGGGCTGATGGCTTATTGGCCTTTCGTATCGCTATTTGTCGAGAATTTAACAAAATCTATTTTGCAAAACTAAAAAATGTTACTTTTGCATCATTAATAACAAAAATATAAAAAATATATCACAAACAAAACTTTACATAATTGCTGCCTTTACGATAATTGCAGTATTGGGATCATGCTCAAATAACGGAATAAAGACTCCCCAAGAAATTATTACTACAAAAGATACTATTGCGAACGTACCAACCGCTTCTTTAAAACAAGTCGATCCCTATTCCACTCCAGCAATAGGCAATTTATATTTAGGCGTTTCTTTATCAGAATTTGAAAAGCAGAAAAGAATCTTTCTTACCAACACACCGCAGTTAGCGGGATTAAAGATTATTGAAATCATCCCTCTGTTATACAATGATAAAGTTGAGAGAATAGTAATTATTAGCGAGAAGCATTTATACTATGAAACATTTCAAGACAGAATATCTACGACTTCTTATTGGAAAAATTTATATGATGAGAAATATGGCAAAGGGAATTGGAATGAAATGAATGGAAAGATTTATTCTGTCAGTGATGATGTTGTGAAACCTCTTCCATACAGAGAATTTTTATTTGAAAGAACAGAGGAATTTGAAAAAGCAGCTTTACAAAATGTGTACATCAGAGATGAACAACGAGTATTAATACAGCATCTAAATTGTTATCGGTTTGATGCACACTCAATTATCACTATTACAAACAAACCTCTATACGATTCTGTTTCTATAGCGAGAGATAGACAAGACAGAGAAGAAAGAGAAAAGAAACATTTAAATGGCTTAAATGTGATTTAACAATCAAAGGAATTTGCTATTGGAAAACTAAGCAAAACACTTATACACTTGCATATTTCTATAACAATATGTACCTTTGAATAAAAAATCTACATGAATAATTTTTATAAATTTGTAAGTAGTATTGAACCAACCTATGGGCCTTTATGGGTGAATGGATATGTGTTTAGATTTTTTGGAAATCATTGGTTCCTAAATGAAATCTGCACATATAATCTTCCTTTTGATAGATTCGATTTATAAACATGTAGGGCTGCCATACTATGACAGCCCTACATTTATTATTATTTTATCATTTCAAATTCAGTGCAATCTGCAATTCATCCAACTGTTCCTGGGCAATCGGCGCGGGCGAGCCACTCATCACGTCGCGACCGGCGTTGTTCTTCGGGAAGGCGATGAAGTCGCGGATGCTGTCGGCGCCACCGAAGAGCGAGCAGAGACGGTCGAAGCCGAAGGCCAGACCAGCGTGAGGCGGAGCACCATACTCGAAGGCACCCATCAGGAAGCCGAACTGCTCCTGGGCCTTCTCATCGGTGAAGCCCAAGGTGTGGAACATCTTGTTCTGCAAGGTGCGGTCGTGGATACGGATAGAGCCGCCACCGACCTCCACACCATTCATCACGATGTCGTAGGCGTTGGCGCGAATCTCACCCCACTTGGAAGGATTGTCGAGCAGCGCCTCGTCCTCGGGTTTCGGTGCGGTGAAAGGATGGTGCATGGCATAGTAACGTTGCGTCTCCTCGTCCCATTCCAAAAGCGGGAAGTCGATGACCCACAAAGGAGCATAGACATCGGGGTTGCGCAGGCCGAGTTGGTTGCCCATCTCAAGACGGAGTGCGTTGAGTTGTACACGGGTCTTCATGGCCTCGCCGCAGAGGATGAGCATCAAGTCGCCGGGCTTGGCACCGAACTTGTCAGCAATGACCTTCAGGTCTTCAGGCGTGTAGAACTTATCGACGGACGACTTGAACGAGCCATCGGTGTTGTATTTGATATAGACCATGCCACCGGCACCCACCTGCGGACGTTTCACGAACTCCGTTAGGGCATCGAGTTGCTTGCGGGTGTATTCCGAGCAGCCCTCGGCGCAGATACCGACCACTAAATCGGCGTTGTCGAAGAGGCCGAAGCCCTTGCCTTTCACCACATTGTTGAGTTCCACGAACTTCATCCCAAAGCGGATGTCCGGCTTGTCGGAGCCGTAGTATTTCATGGCATCATGCCAAGTCATGCGCGGGAATTGGTCGAATTCCAGGCCTTTCATTTCTTTAAAGAGGTGTTTGGCCAGACCTTCGAAGGTGTTCAGCACGTCTTCCTGCTCCACAAATGACATCTCGCAGTCGATTTGCGTAAACTCCGGCTGACGGTCAGCGCGGAGGTCCTCATCGCGGAAGCAGCGCACGATTTGGAAGTAGCGGTCCATGCCAGCCACCATCAGCAGCTGCTTGTACTGCTGCGGGCTTTGCGGCAGAGCGTAGAACTCACCAGGGTTCATGCGGCTCGGCACCACAAAGTCACGAGCACCTTCGGGCGTGCTCTTGATGAGCATCGGGGTCTCGATTTCGAGGAAGTTGAGGTTGCTCAGGTAGTTGCGCACGAGCATGGCCATGCGGTGACGCAGCTCAAGGTTTTGGCGAACGGGGTTACGACGGATGTCCAAGTAGCGGTACTTCATGCGAAGGTCATCGCCGCCGTCGCTAACGTCTTCGATGGTGAATGGAGGGGTCTTGCTTTTATTTAATAAGGTAAATTCCTTCACGCGGATTTCAATCTCTCCGGTAGGCACTTTGGGGTTCTTCGATTCGCGTTCGATGACGGTGCCTTTGGCTTGGATCACGTATTCACGGCCGAAGTTACGGGCCTGTTCCACCAGTTTGGGATCGGAGTTTTCATCCAATAAAAGTTGGGTGATGCCATAGCGGTCACGGAGGTCGATCCAAACGAGGGCACCCTTGTCGCGCACGCGCTGGACCCAGCCTGCCAAAGTCACTTCCTTGCCAGCGTCGGCAAGACGAAGTTCGCCACAAGTATGAGTTCTATACATATTTTTAAGAATTTAGAATTCAGGAGTTAGAATTAAGAATGCAAAATTAAGAAATAATCTCAAATTATTATCTATTTTTGCTTCATGATTCTTCGAGGTCGCCATATCGTTTTCTTCGCCCTTGCAGCCGCATTGCTTCTCTCGGCTTGCGCCAACGTGGTAGCGCCGACAGGAGGCGCCAAGGATGTCACGCCGCCCAAGGTGACGGAGGCCGTGCCTGCCAATCAAGGCACTGGATTCAACGGAAGGAAAATCGAGCTTACCTTCGATGAGTATGTGACCCTCAACAATGCCAACCAAAACGTAATCATCTCACCTTTGTTAAAAGAGAAACCCGACATCAAGCTGAGTGGCAAGACGGTGGTCGTCAAGTTCAAGGAAGATCTGCAACCCAACACCACCTATACCATCGATTTCGGTGCCGCGATCAAAGACCTGCACGAAGGCAACCAACTCAAGGATTACGTCTATAGCTTCTCCACTGGCGATCATATCGACACCTTGACGCTTGCCGGCAAGGTGCTCAACGCCGATGATCAAAAACCCGCCTCCGACCTCTTCGTGACCCTCTATGACGCCAACAATAACCCCGACAGTCTTTTCCTCCTACCCTGCCAACAAGCTCCCGACTTCATTACCAAGACGGATAAAGACGGAAATTTCACCTTCCATGGACTTCCCGACGCGTCGTTTTTGGTCTTCGTCTTGAACGACATGAACGCCAACTATTATTATGATCTACCCAACGAAACAGTGGCTTTTCTTGACACAGTTGTATCAACCAAATATGATAGCATCAATACCACAAACCAAAAATTGACGCTATACGCTTTCAAAGCAGTTGACACAACACAAATGTTGTTGGAAAAGAAACTTATTGATGAAGGTATGCTCCGTTTTGTGTTTAGAAGGCCAGCAAACAACGCTAACGTATTGACAACAAGTGTGTTAAATGATAATTTTCAACTCATCCAGGTTTGGTCGAAAGATCATGACACACTCTATTGGCATTTTACTCCCGGGGTGATGGATAGCCTTCGGGTGGACATCCAATACGACACCATCCGGGAAAGCACTGTTTTCAGCTTGAAATACAAGGACACCAAGGCCGCCAGAGGCAAGTCAACCAAGGCATTGAAGGTAGCCAACAACCTGCGTAACAAGCTATTGATGCCAGGAGACGATCTCCTGCTGAAATTCACCGAGCCCATCATTGACCTCAGGCTGCCCGATTCAGTTCATTTTGAGCGGGTTGACGAGCATGGCATGGCATATCGTATTACGCCCTTCGGCAACGACTCTGTGGGCTATTCCCTCAACCTTTCAGACTCCGTCTTTTTCAGTGTCCGCGGTCGCACCAACGACTCTATCAGTCTCAAGTTCAGGAGGGCCAAGGAGACCGATCTGGGCAACATCTTCATCACTGTAGTGCCGCCTGAAAACACCCAGGTCGTCGTACAGTTGCTCAACAGCAAGAAGGCCGTTTTGGATCAGCGAATCGTCGATTCCACCATGCGTCTGGAGTTCCGGCAGCTGCTTCCCGAGAAATACCAGCTCAAAGCCATCCTTGACGACGATAAAAACGGCCGTTGGAGCAGCGGCAACTTCCACAAGCGCTTTTTGCCAGAAAAGTGCCTCGAATACAAAGACTTACTGGAAGTGAAATCGGGGTGGGACATCGATTTGGATGCCCCTTGGAAATTGAAAAAGTGAGATTCCGCCTGATTGTTGAAAAAAAAGTTTTCTTTATTAATTGTTGTGTAATTGATTTTTTTCTATCTTTGCCTGCTAAAGGTAAATTATAGCCTATAACAAGCAAAAACAGAACATAATCGACAATTAACTATCATATTAACAAAATCATTAAAATTATGAGAAACAAACTTATTCTCTTTTTGATGCTAGCTCTCTTCGGAAGCACAAGCTTCTTGAGAGCAGACGAACTGACCGTTCATGATGGGACAGCCAACAATGGTTATATCCCCATGTATGGTGGCTACTTCGATGATTACACGAAGAGCGAGTTCGTATTCCCTGCAAGTGAACTTGCCGACATGAATGGCGGCACCATCACAAGCATGAAATTCTATGTGCATAGCATTGGCTCTGCGAATGGATGGACTAGCACCCAACAAGTTTTCTTGAAGGAAGTCGCTTCAGCTTCCCTCGATGCCTATTCAGGTCTTGAAGGTGCTACGATTGTTTACGAGGGATCTCTTACCGCTCCCTCTGGAGTAGGTGAAATGGAAATCACATTTACCACGCCTTACACCTACAATGGTGGTAATTTGCTTGTTGGTGTGTACAACATCACTGATGGCACTTATCAATTTGTCTATTTCTTCGGAGAGAACGTAACAGGTGCTAGTGGCTCTGCTGCCAATTCGAGCTCTCTCGATGGTGTTTCATTCACCCAACGTAACTTTTTACCCAAGACCACCTTTACATATTCTGGTGGTGGTGGCGGCACCATGCCTGCCCCAGAGTTCGTTCCTTGGGTGATGGGCGATCCAAATGTGCCTATGACCACCCTCGAGCTCCTCTCTCCTGAGTATGGCGCCATGAACGTCGGTGGTCAGGTCTATCTGCAATGGACCACTGACCCCAACGCCGCTGAATATAAGATTGAATTCGGTTCAACCTATCCTCCAGAGGTCTTTATTGACTGGACTGCCATCGATGAAACTTATCCTGCTGCCCCCAGCTATATCGATGTTACTGAATACATGGTTCCCAGCACGCATTTCTTCTGGAGAATCTCCATTAGAAACAACGCAAACGAACTCACCAGCGAACTCTTCGGATTCACAACCACTTTGGGTGCTCCTACCCAAGTCCAGGTCACTGAAGAACAGATCTTCACTGACGAAAGCACTTTGGTGAAATGGAAAGGTGAAAATCCTGGTGGTGGTGCTAGTTTCTCCGGCGAACTGACCGTTGCCGACGGTACAACTACCAGCAGCTACATCCCAGTGTATGGTTTGTGGATGGATGCTTATACCAGAAATGAAATGATTTATCCCGCTGAAATGCTCGAAGAGATGCAAGGCGGCGAAATCACCTCTCTTAAATTCTACGTCAGTTCTTCCTCAACTGGCAGCTGGGCTCCTGCTACCTTCAAGGTCTACATGACAGAAGTTGATGGCACCACTTTGTCATCATACCATGGCTCAGACGATGCTACCGTGGTTTACACTGGAGCAGTGGACGGCCAAGGTTCTGAAATGGTCATTAACCTCACTACACCTTATCAATATACAGGAGGCAATCTCTTGGTAGGTTTTGAACAACAGGCTACCGGCACCTATCATTCTTGTTCTTTCTATGGCGTTGCAGCTCCTTCTGGCAGCTCCGCTTACGGATATAACAGCTCTTCAGTTACTTCTGCTACTTTCAATGCTTCCAGCTTCCTGCCGAAGACCACCTTCACCTGTGGCAGCAAAAATGGCCGTGGCATTAGAGGTTATAACGTGTATTATGTGAATGGCGAAGCAGAACCTGTAAAAGCCAACACCGAGCTCATCCTCGAAAAACAATACACTCTCACCAACCTTCCTTACAATGTTGAGCCAGGTCTTGAAATCCATGTCACCGCTGTCTATGATGAAGGTGAATCTGCTTTTGATAATGGCCATGCAACCGTTCAGGTCTCTGGTTATGGCACCTTCACTGGCACCGTCACCGAACTGAACAGCGGCGATGCCCTCGAAGGCGTCACTGTGAAATTCAGCGGTAAGGACGAGTTCGACAACTCCGTTTCATTCCAAGGCACCACCGATGCTACTGGAAAATACACCATCAATGATGTCAAGTGCGGTACCTACACCGGCATGGCTTCACTCGAAGGCCTCGAAAACGCTTACTCAGAAAGCGTTGTCCTCGCCAACGAAGCCACTCAAACTGTTGACTTCGTCATGCACGAGGTTTACAATCCTGTATATAAGGTATACGCCGAAGAATTGGATCCTTCCACTTCTAAGATCACTTGGTCAATGCATGACTTCACCCCGTCAACTCCTGGCGGCGGCGGTGGCGGCGGTAGCGCCAGCACCTTCACCGAAGGCTTTGAAAGCGGATTGCCCAGTGGTTGGAACGTTATCGATGGCAACAGCGACGGTTACACTTGGTGCTTGACCAGCGCTATCCCAACCACGTGGACATACTACGCAAGCATGACCCTCGACTGGTATCGTACTGGCAGCAATGCTATCTGCAGCGGTTCGTTCATCAATGGCGTGGGCGCCCTCACTCCTGACGAATACCTCGTCATGCCTCAGGTCACCCTCTCCTCAAGCTCAACGCTGACCTTCTGGGCTGCTGCTGCTGACGCCACCTATGCTGCTGACCACTTCGGCGTGTTTGTCTCCGACAACGGCACCAGCGACTGGACCTCAGTACAAGAATGGACGCTGACTGGCAAGTCAGGCGGCAACAATGGCGGCCCTGCCTCACGCGAAGGCAAGGGTGCTAAACTCGGAACATGGCACGAATTCACTGTTAACCTCGGCGCTTACGCTGGCCAGAAGTACGTTGCCATCCGTCACTTCAACTGCAATGACCAATACATCATGGTCGTTGATGACATCGAACTCTCAAACGGCACCAAGGGCAACCGCGAAGTGTCTTACTTCAACCTCTACAGAAAGGCTATCCTGAAAGAGAATGGTGTTGAAGCTGCTGACTCCATCAAACTCGCCAGCAACCTGCCCATCACCGACACCCTGTATGCCGACTTCGACTGGAACAACGTCGAACCCGGTCTCTATCAATATGGTGTCCAGGCTGTCTATCCTGGTGGCGACGCAAAAGGTGACACTCGTGAAGAAGTGACCATCGGTACTCCTACTACCACCACCAACTACTTGCCAACCTATAACTTATACAACCACTCACTCACCCAACAGATTTATACAGGTGAAGAAATTGGCGGCAGTGGCCTCATCGAAAGCATCTCCTTCAACGCAGTCGGTTCTATCACCCGTAACCTCGAAATCTATCTGATCAATACTGAAAAGACCAGCTTCACCGGCGCCAGCGATTGGATTACTGCCACCGCTGAAAACCTTGTGTATTCAGGTAATGTGGCAATGGTTGCCAACGATTGGACAACTATTACATTCGACAACCCATTCATGTTTGACGGAACCAACCTCGCCGTGGTTGTTAACGACCTCACAGGTTCATGGACCTCTTCTATCTCTTACAATGCCTTTAGTGCCCCAAGTCAGGCTATCCGCATCTACCAAGACAGCGCTCCTTATAACCCGCTCGCACCGACTTATAACGGAACCGTTATGGATGTGAAGAACAATATCAAACTTGACATCACCTTCGGCGGAGCCACTAACGACAATCCTAACACTGGCATCACCTGGTCTAACGTCCTGCCTAAGGATATGAAGACTGCAGTCACCGTGAACGCTGTTGCCTCCACAGGCTCTATCGAAGGCGCTACCGTCACCTTCACCAACCTTAACGAAGAAATCAACTTCAACGGCACCATCGATACTACAGGCGCTGTGGTGTTTGAAGACTTCCGCAAGGGCGAATACAAAGTCACCGTGGCTCTCGAAGGCATGCAATCAGACCTCACCGAAGCTGAAGTCAGCATTTGGAACGACACCATTATCACTGCTCACTTCAGCGAGATCTTCGCTCCTGTTGACAACTTCGTCGTCTCTGGAACCGGTTTCGCAAGATGGACCAACATGATTCCTGCTGCTGGTGACGTCGCCGAAAGATACATCGTCAATATGAACGACGCTCTGCAAGGCGAAACCACCAACAATTACATGCAACTCAATACCGAAGACCTCGTTCCTGGTGAGACTTACCAAGCAAAAGTCGCTGTGGTTTACACTACCGGCATGAGCCCATGGACAACTGCTAACTTCACCTTCATCGGCTGCGACGCTGTTGAAACACAGGTCGACTCCTTGTGGTATGATGAGATTCCTGATGGATCCATGGATGTTGTCCTCCACTGGAATAACGGCAGCACCGTCCCAACACCTCCGACTCCTCCTACACCACCTACTGGCGATGTCATCGTTAAGCTGACTGCTGGCGACGTTTGGGGTGACGGTACAGGTTACCAGATGTTGCTCGACGACACTCACTCACTCTATGGTACAACCATTCCAACCTCGGGCGCTCTTAGCGCAAACTGCTCTGGCAACGACGCTATCTACGCTCAGTTCAGCCACAAGATCCCGACCAATGCCGACGGCAACTGCTCAACGAGCAACATGGTTATGAACAACACTGTTGAGATCACCATCCCCGCTGGCACTTACGACTGGTGCATCACCAACCCGACTCCTGGCGATCGTATCTGGATTGCCGCTGGTAACGGTAACGTTGGTGGCCGTTATGACGACTACGTGTTCGAAGGTGGCCATACCTATGAATTTACAGTGAGCATGTATGGCAGCAACGACGGTGTCGATGTCACCGTCACTGGAGGCAAGAGCCTGTATCAACCCAACATGGGCGTCTTGAGTATGGACAACAGAACAAGAAGCTCGTTCCGTGGTGGTAACTTCAGCAATGCCGGTGTAGGCTTTGGCAATTACACCACTTCCGTTACCGATGACGGCAACTGGTACTACTACGACAATGGTGTCAACGCTGACGCTATTGGCCTGACCTCAGGTGGCGGATTCTATTGGGGTATCTTACTGCCTGCCGGCAGCTACGAAGGCGACAAACTGACAAAGGTTGGATACTTCGACTATGCAGCTCACTCTGGTCAATTTATGATCTACCAAGGTGGCACTTCAGCTCCTGGCACTCTGCTCTACACTCAGAATTACACTGTAAGCGGCACAAGTGCTTATATCGAAATCGATATGGAAACACCTGTTAGCCTTGATGCATCACAAAGCGTGTGGATTGTGATGCACAATACCAACGGTCAATATGTCGCAGCCATCGACAACGGCCCAGGTGTTGCTAACGGCTCATGCATCTCAACTGATGGTTCGGAATGGTACAACACCATCTCATCCGCTTCCGGTGGACAAATCGATGGTAACTGGAACCTCCGCGCCTACATCGAAACCGGTAGCGCTCCTGCTGGTGCTTCGACCTACGTACCTGGCAAGTTCAACATCCTTGTTGACGGTCAAGTGGTTGGCGCAACAACCGAGGACACCTACACAGTCACCGCTACCGACTATGCCGAACACCTCTATGAAGTGGTCTATGTGGATGCCAACTACAACGTCTCTTGCCCGATGGGTCTGTTGATCCAAGTGCCGTTGACCAGCGTCATCAGCAACGAAATCTTCAGCAACATCTATCCTAACCCGACCAGAGGCGAGCTCCATATCCAGGCTTCCGACATGGTCAGCGTCAGCGTGCTGAACACCCTCGGCCAGATGCTGTTCAACCAAGCTGTGAAGGGCGATGAAATCATCCTCGACATGGCTCGCTACGAAGCAGGCGTCTATATGATTAACATCACTACCAAGAACGGTTCCAGCGTGAAACGCGTGGTTGTGACAAAATAATGTACACCTATTAATATAAGGGGCGTCGCCCGACAAGCGACGCTCCTTATTGAACTTGAAATTGAAATCAATATATCAATTAATAATAAGTATTAACTAAATTTTCAATTATGAAAAAAGTATTCCTAACTATGATGATGTTCTTGTTCGCCTTCACAGGCGTAATGAGAGCAGATGAGTTGACAGTCCATAATGGAACGACAACCAACCAAAACGTTCCTATCTATGGTTACTGGGCCGATGCTTTTAACAAGTGTGAGATGGTGTATCCCGCATCTGAATTAGGCATCATGACTGGCGGACAAATCTCCAAGTTGACGTTTTATGCTCAAACTGCAAGCGTATCATGGGGTTCCGCTAACTTCCAAGTCTTCGTGAAAGAAGTAGCTGATGCATCCATCAGCAGTTATACCGGAACAACAGATGCTACCATTGTTTACACAGGTAATTTGAGCGTTTCCGGCAACCAAATGGTGGTTACCTTCGACACTCCTTACAACTATGAAGGCGGAAACTTGCTTGTTGGTGTTTATGAAATAGCAAAAGGCAGTTACTCAAGAGTATATTGGTATGGCGAAACTGTAACAGGCGCCAGTGTTCAAGGCTATAGCAGTACAGCATTGAATTCCTGTGCGGCAACTGCATACGACTTCCTGCCAAAGGCCACATTCGAATACACTGCAGGTACCGTTCCGAGCATTACCCTTACCACCGACCCAGCTATCCTGGATCTCGGTGATCGTCCCAACAACGCTTGGATGGTTCCTTTCCAGTTCGGAATCTACAATAATGGTACTTCAGGCACCATCAGCTCTATCGAGGCCAATGCTCCGTTCGTTGCCTCTGCCGAGTTGCCAGCTGCTATCGGTTACAAAGAAACCATCCCCGCTGAAATAACGATCGGTGAAACCGAAGCTACCGGCGCAACAACAGGCGAGATCCTGGTGATGTTCGAAGGTGCAAAGGAATTCACCACCTTCAACGTGAATGCTAACCTCTACACTGCAGAAACTCCAGACGTTTGGGAAATGGCTCAAGAAGTGACCTCATTCCCTTACACAAATAACGCTCCTGCAACGATCCACCATAACTACAACATCCCCGGCGCCGCTACCGATGCCCTGGATGCTGTTTATAAAGTGACTCTGGATGAGGACGCCATGCTGAATGTCAATGTCGGCAACAGTGGCGTCAGCGCCATCTATACTGAAGACTTCCAAGAAGTCGGAGGTCCTGATGAGGAGAACGCCTATACCTATGAAGGTCCTGTTGTTGGACCTGGTCCTATCAACACCTGGTTCTATTATGATTGGACTGGTTCTGGTACGTATCTGGGCAGTGCTTCTTGGACTGGTGTGGCTTTTGGCTACGAAATTCCAGCATCCTACTTACAGGAAAATGGTTTCGGCGCATGTGCTATCACGACTGTTGAAACATTTGCTCTGCCGGAAACCTATGCTAGCACCTACTATCAACTCTTTATTTTACAAGGTGGTGACGAACCTGACATCAACAACGTAGTATATGTTCAGGATGCTGAATACACACCTGGCCAATATTTCGATGTCGTCCTTGACGAGCCCCTCTTCTTGGGTGATCAAGAGAACATTTGGATCATGTTTGTCACAGACTGCTGCAGATTCTATTGTGGAGTAACGCCTGAGGATCCCACTGGTATGGCTTGGTATTCAACCACACTCGAGACATGGTATAGCACCTCTAGTTACACTCCTATTATTTATACGCAATTCTTAGAGCTTCCTACCGGCCGTCAGTTGACTGTTGACCCAACCCTGAACATGAGAAAACTCAATGGTTCAGAAGCTGGTGAACTTTCTTCTATCGAGACTAACGTGACGAAAGAATCACGTGCTCAGAGAAGCATTGCCATGAAGGGCAACCGCGCTGAGACTCCTGAAGGAACCTTCGTTCCCGCTGGCACCTACTATGTGGTAGCCGCTGCTGCAACAGCTCCTTTCTCCGTCGAAATGTCTGTCACAGACGTCCCTGCTCCAGAACCGGCAGTTATGATTTGGCCTATTGATGGAGATACTGATATTACCGCTCCTTTGATCCTTGAATGGACTCTTGGAAATTACACACAAGAGATGCAAGTGCTCTTTGGAACTCAGTTCCCGCCCACCGACATTCTCATCGACTGGACTGACGAATTGGTTGAATCAGCTATTGTTGCATCCCTCGAAAACAACAAGACCTACTTCATCAAGATCAATGAGCGCAACAGCGCTGGTGTAACCGAAAGCGAAGTCTTTGGTTTCACTACCATAATTGATCCTGTCGAAGATTTTGCTGTTGTTAGCGAAAACCTGTATCCTGGCGATGCAGCTGAATTCACTTGGACAGCCAACCGTACCCTCCAGGGCTACAACCTCTATCAGGACGGTGTGAAGATCAACACAGAACCTATCACTGGCACTGAATATGCTGTTGAAGGTCTTGCATACAACATGACTGGTTACAACTTCCAGATTGCCTCTCTGTATGCTGAAGGCGAATCAGAACTGTCAGAACCTATCATCGTGAAGATGACTGGCAATGGCAACGTGAGCGGTACCGTCTATGAACAAGACGAAGTCACCGTGGTTCCTGGTGTGACCGTTGAATACCGTGGTACTGACGAGTACGGAGAAGAGCAGAGCTTCACCTTCACAACCGACGAGAACGGTGCTTACACTGGTGAAGTCCTCGCTGGTAACTACCAGACCTATGCTTACAGCGACGCTTATCAAGAAACTCCTGGTCCTGCTGTGACCGTTGCTTTCGAAGACGTCCTTACAGGCATCGACATCATCGTGTACGAATACTACTTCCCGCTTGGACAAATCCGTGCTACGGAACAAACCGACGAGAACAACGTGCTCGTGGAATGGGATTGGACTCCTGGCGAGATGGTTGTTGACTTCGAGACTGGCGACTTCAGCCAAGCCGAATTCACCCTGCCCGCTACCTATCCTTGGGCTATCACCACAACCAACCCGCACGATGGCACCTACTGCATGAAGTCAACTTGCGAAGCTGTCGCCAGCGGCATCTCAGCCATTGAAGCTACTGTCGATGTTCCTTTCGATGCAAAGATGGGCTTCTGGGTAAGAACATCCTCTGAGTCCAACTATGACAAGTTCCACTTCTATATTGACGGAACAGAACAAGGTTCAGCCCTCAGCGGCCAAAACCCGTATGCTTACAAAGAATACACTGTTGCCCAAGGCACTCACACCTACAAGTGGACCTACGAGAAGGATGGTTCCGTGAACAGCAATGACGACTGCATCTATGTTGACGACATCACCATGTACCGTCAAGATGTTCCCGCACCTCCGGTTGTTGGTGCTACAGATTATAACTTCGACGACGGCACTTTGATGGGCTGGACCACCATCGATGCTGACGGCGATGGTAATGTTTGGGTTTCAAGTTCGAATCCTGGTATCTATCACAATGCTGGCGTAAGCCTGTCCGGTACTGGCCATAACGCTTCTGAAGCTTATGCAATTTCCGGTTCTTATGCCAACCAGACTGGTGCAGTTTTGTATCCTGACAACTACCTCGTGTCACCTCAGATCTCAGCCGAAGACGGTGCTCTCATCAGATTCTATGTCTGCGCACAAGACGCCACCTATGCTGCTGAACACTATGGCGTGGCCGTTTCAACCACTGGCAACACCAACCAGGCCGACTTCACCACCATCCAAGAATGGACGTTGTCTGCCAAGAACGCTCCAGCACCTGCTTCAGAGAACTCACGCGACATCCGAGGCATTACAGCTCAAGGCGCATGGTACGAACAAACTGTTGACCTCAGCGATTATGCTGGTCAGGACATCTATGTGGCCATCCGTCACTTCAACTGCTCCGACCAGTTCATCCTCAATCTGGATGACATCACCTTGGCCACTGGAGGTTCTAAGGAAATTGTCCGCAACGATCGTAGCTTCCAACACTTCAACCTCTATCGTAGAGACATCAAGAACGGTGAAGATGTTGCAGAACCTATCTGCATCGCTCAACCTGGCGAAGACACCTTCAGCTACCTCGATGAAGCTTGGGCAGATCTCCCATACGGTGCTTACCAGTGGGGTATCCAAGCCTACTACGAAGGCAACGCTCCTTCCAAGAACCGCGATGAATTCACTTATGACTTCGAAGGCGGCCTCAACGACTGGACCGTGCTGACGATCAATACTGGTGAAGGCGAGTGGGTCCATAGCGATGATAACCCTGGCGGTTATGACTATACATCATATGCTCACGGCGGTACAGGCTTTGCCATGTGCTACTCATTCGTTGACTATGTTGGTTCTTACAATACTGACAGCTATCTGATTTCACCTCAGAAGTACAGCATCGATGGTAGTTCAACCATTAGCTTCTGGGCTGACAACGCCAACGATGATTATCCAGAAGAATTCTCAGTGTGCATTTCAACCGCAGCTAACCCAACCTCAGCAGCCGACTTCACAGAAGTTTGGAGCGGTGGTGCCAAGGGTAAAGCAAAAGGTGGCGAAATGGTTCGTCATACCACCAACAGATATGACAACTGGCGTTCTCACAGTGTTGACCTGAGTGCTTACGCAGGCCAAGAAGTTTGGATCGCCTTCCATGATGTCAACGAAGATGCATACGAGATCTGGATTGACGATGTTACCATCACTGCTGGTGGCAGCGGTACGACTCCTGTCATCCCGACTCCTACTGGCGATGGTCTGTCAGAGATCCTCTGGTCCAACACGATCGAAAAGGATATGTACTCAGATGTTACAGTGAAGGTAATCTTGAACAACGGTCAAACTCCTGTTGGCGTCAACGTTGCTTTGGGTGAACTCACCGGTACAACTGACGAAACTGGCATTGTAGTGTTCGAAAACGTCCGCAAGGGTGACTATGAACTCAGCGCTACCATGACTGAATTCACAGACTACACTGAAACTGTAACAATTGACGACAACGAAGAGACCTTCAACATCACGTTGATGGAGATCGTTGGTCCCGTTGCTGACCTCTATGTCTCACCTACCGGTTGGGCTATGTGGTCTGGCGCTACCAGCGGTGGCACTACACCTGTCGGTCCTGTTGGTCCTACCACCTCTGTGACCTACGACTTCGAAGCTGACTTCGCTGCACAAGAAATCCTTGACTGGACAACCATTGATGCCAATAATGATGGATACGATTGGTATGTACGTCCCACTGGATTGACAACAACCGGCCACAACGGTAGCCAAGGCTTTGTGACATCATTCTCATACGATGGCTCTGTTGGTGTTACACCTGATAACTACCTCGTATCACCTCAAGGTCAGTACTCATCCATCAGCTTCTGGGCCTGCGCACAAGATGCTAGCTACCCAGCAGAAAAGTTCGGTGTCGCCGTTTCAACAACTGGCAACACCAATGCTTCTGACTTCACCACCCTCCAATCATGGGTGATGACTGCCAAGGCTCCTGCCAACAAGCTTGAACGTGGCATGAATGTGACTGGTGAATGGTATGAATACACTGTTGACCTGAGCGCCTACGCAGGCCAGAACATCTATGTGGCTATTCGTCACTTTGATTGCTACGACCAGTTCCGCCTGAATGTTGACGATATCACTCTGGCTGTTGCTGCCAAGGATGGTGCTAAGGCTGATCGTGGTGCTTTGAGCTTCAAGGTCATGCTCGATGGTGTTTACGAAGGCGAGACCACCAATGGTTACTTCCAACACAATGTGGAAGGCTTCGAGGAAGGTTCCGTCCACACCACTTCAGTGGCTGGCATCTATGCCACTGGCATGGGCGACTGGACTGACTACACCTGGACCTACACTTCATGCGAGAACTTTGATGCAGCTTCCAACGTGACCGCTGAACAAAGCGAGAACGTGGTGAACATCTCTTGGGAGATGCCTAACGGCTCTGGCCCAACTCCTCCTCCAGGAGGTGGATCTTCATTCACTGAAGGCTTCGAAGGTGGCCTGAATGGCTGGACAGTACTGACACTCAATTCTGACGGTGGCGAATGGGTCCATAGCGACAATAACCCTGGTGGCTATGATTATGCTTCACATGCTCACGGTGGTTCAGGCTTTGCCCTTTGCTACTCATTCGTTGACTATGTTGGTGCATACAACACTGACAGCTACCTCATCACTCCTCAAGCTTACAGCATCGGTAACGGTTCAACCTTGACATTCTTTGCTGACAACGCCAACGACAGCTATCCTGAGAACTTCTCAGTGTGCGTCTCTACCGCAGCTACCCCGGCCTCAGCAGCCGACTTCACACAAGTCTGGAGCGGTGCCGCCAAGGGTACTGGCAACAGCGGCGCAACAGTCCGTCATACTAACAACAGATATGACAACTGGCGTTCTCATAGTGTTGACCTGAGCGCTTACGCTGGTCAGACTGTTTGGATTGCCTTCCACGATGTCAACTACGATGCATACGAAGTCTGGATTGATGACGTTGAACTGTCAACCAGTACCAAGGGCGGCAGAACTGTCATTTATGAACCTCACTTCGTGACCGACCCAGGTGCGATGGCCAATGGTGCTGACGCTTCATGGATCAAAGGTTCTCAATCCACTTGGGGACCGAACTGCAACAACACCAGCAGCTACATGATTGCTGATGACTTCACCCTGACTGCAGCTACCACCATCAATGAAATCGAAGTTTACAGTTATCAGACTGGTTCAACCACCTCTTCAACCTACACCGGTTTGTACGCCCAGATTTACAACGGCGCTCCGAATGCCGGCGGTACAGTCGTTTGGGGTGATGTTACCACCAACATCATGACTGCTACTTCGTTCACCAACTGCTACCGTGGTTCCGACAATGACGCCTCTGGCACCACACGTCCTATCATGGCCATCACAGCCAGTGGTTTGAACATCAGCCTCGAAGCTGGTACTTACTATCTGGTATGGAGCTTGACTGGTTCTCTTTCAAGCGGTCCTTGGGCAGTTCCGGAAGCTCTCCCAGGCGTGGGTAACACTGGTAACGGCTTGCAGTACAACGGTAGTGCTTGGACCTCACTTACCGATACTGGTTCTAGCACACCTTATGGTGGAGCCTTCAAGCTCGTTGGTGAAGGTGGAACTCCTGGTCCTGGCCCAATTCCTGGCGAATTTGGCATCCTCGGTGCTTATGTGTTCCGTAATGGTGAACTCATCAGCGGCACTACTCCGTTGACCACCACTACCTTCGTTGACACCGACGCTCCTGCCGGCGACAATGAATACTGCGTGAGAGTGGTTTACGACGGTGCTCTTGACACTACATACTTTGCAATGTCATGCCCGGTCTGCGCTGAAGTCGAGTACGAGTGCATCCCTGTCAACAACCTCGTTGCTGAATACACTTACAACTCCGCTGATGACTATGGCGTAACCCTCACTTGGGACTGCGAATATGCTGATGATGTGTTGTACTACAACATATTCTACAGCGACACCATCGTCTCCGGTATCACCGAACTCGAATACTATGTCGAGATGACTGGTAACCCAGGTGAATACACCTTCAGCGTTACCGCAGTCTATCCGAACTGCGAATCCGAGCCTGTGTATGCTGATGTCAACGTCACAAGCGTGAACGACATTAACGGCAAGGTGGTGCTCTATCCTAACCCGACCAACAGCAACGTGACCATCGAAGCTGCCGGCATGAAGCACATCACTGTGGTGAATGCTCTCGGCCAAGTGGTTTACGACACTGATGTCAATGCTGATATGCTCCAACTGAACCTCGGCCAGTACAAGCCAGGTATCTACATGGTTCGTATCAACACTGAAGAAGGTATGAGCGTGAAACGCGTGACTGTTGTCAAATAATCATTGACAGCGTCACATTAAAAAAGGGTGGTCAAATTGACCACCCTTTTTTTGTTACCCGCTTCAAAAAAAACTTAATCAACAATCAATACCAACCCTTTAAGGTAAGCTCCTTCGGGATGGAAGATATTGATCGGATGATCCGCCGGCTGTGAGAGCTGATACAAAATCCTCACCTTGCGTCCCGCCTCGATGGCGGCAGCCGTCACGATTCCTTGAAAAGTAGCTTTGTCAACGGCTTGCGAGCAGCTGAAAGTAAACAACAAGCCTCCCTTGGCAATTCTCTTGATGGCTTCGGCATTGAGAAAACGATAGCCCTGCAAGCCACGGTGCCTGTCCTGATGCCGCTTTGCAAACGCAGGTGGATCCAGCACAATCACATCGAACTCTCCATCCCCAATCTCCTTGATATAATCCTTCATATCAGCGGTAACACAAGGATGATCCTCCTTGGCATAGCCGTTTAGCTCTATATTAGCTTCAGCAGCCTCCATGGCCTTTTGCGAGGCATCCACAGTAACTACACGTTTTGCGCCTCCTTGCAAGGCTGCAATCGAAAATCCACCTGTATAACCGAATGCATTAAGCACCGTCTTGCCTTGAGAAAACCGTCCTACAAGTGCACGATTGTCGCGCTGGTCGAGGAAAAAGCCTGTTTTTTGACCGTTCTCCCAATCCACCAAGAAACGCATGTCGTTTTCCAGGACCGGATCATCCGAACGGGATCCGAAGAGATAGCCGTCCTCAATGGCATCTTCCTTTCCCATGCGTCTCATGGCCTCAGCGCTTTTGTTGTAAATCGCCTCCAACTTCAGATCGGGGACTAACTTCAATGCCCTAACGATCTCCATCAGATGCAGGGCCATGCCTTCCGTTTGCGCCTGTACCACTGCCGTATGGCCATAAATGTCAACGATCAGACCAGGCAGGCCATCGCCTTCTGAATGGATCAGACGATAACAATTGGTATGAGGATTGTCAATCAGCCCTATGGTACGTCGCACCTCAAAAGCAGCTTTTATCTTGTCCAAAAAGAACCATTCGTCGATCTTGCGGTTCTCGAAACAAAGCAGTTTTACGGCAATGCTTTCCGTCTCACAAAAACCAGTGCCTAAAATATTGTCTTGATAATCAGTCACCGTGACTGTATCACCAGCTTGCAGCCCTTCCGGACCATAGGCGATGGCACCTGAGAAAATCCAAGGATGGAAACGACGCACCGCCTCCTCCTTGCCTTTGTGGAGACGGATGACAGGATAAAGTGGAGTGTTGTTCATAAGATCAGTTTTTGCAAAGATACGGATTTGCATAGGATTGATTATCTTTGCCTCAGAAATAATCCATCATCATGAGCGAAAACAACTTTTCATTGAGCGGACAGATCGTCGATTTGGTCCATTCCCGCATCTATCCCGGACGTATCACCGTCAACGACAGCAAGATCACTGAGATCGTAGAGCTGCCGATGGCCGAACAGCGTTACATCCTACCTGGCTTCATCGATGCGCACATCCACATCGAGAGCTCCATGGTGCCGCCTTCCGAGTTTGCCAGGATGGCGGTATGCCACGGCACGGTAGCCACGGTGAGCGATCCCCACGAGATTGCCAACGTGATGGGTGTGGAAGGCATCGACTACATGATACGAAGCGGAAAACGTGGGCATTTCAAGTTCTATTTCGGCGCTCCCAGCTGTGTGCCCGCCACTCCTTTCGAGACGTCAGGCGCAACGCTCGATGCCAAAACCATCAAAACGCTCATGGCACGCGACGACATCTACTATCTCGCCGAGATGATGAACTACCCTGGCGTGCTTGCCGATGAACCAGATATCCTGAAAAAACTGGAAGCTGCCAAGAAAAATGGCAAGCCCATCGACGGCCATGCCCCCATGGTAACCGGTGGCGACATCAAGAAATATATCGATTCAGGTATCAGCACCGACCACGAGTGCTACGCCATGGATGATGCGCTGGAAAAGGTGAAACTCGGCACGAAGATCCTGATCCGAGAAGGCAGTGCCGCCAAGAATTTCGACGCCTTGATCCCGCTGATGGCGCAGTACCCCGATCAACTCATGTTCTGTTCCGACGACATGCATCCCAACGACCTCATCAAAGGACATGTCAACCTGTTGGTGAAACGCGCCCTGAAAAAGGGTTATAAGCTCATGGACGTGCTACGGGCGGCTTCGCTCAACGCAGTGAAACACTACCATCTGGATGTGGGACTCCTCCAACAAGGCGACGACGCCGACTTCATCGTGGTGGACAACCCTACCAACCTCAACATACTACAAACCTACATCAAAGGCAGAATGGTGGCAGAGAACGGCATATCGCTCATGCCCCGTCGCAAAGAAGAGGCTTGCAACAATTTCCACGCCATGACGCTGTCGCCTGAAGACTTGCGCGTCAAAGACGAAGGTAAGCGAATCAAAGTAATAGCCTGCATGGATGGCAACCTCATCACCAACACCATCGTCACAAACCCGAAAGTGGTAGATGGCAACTTGGTGAGCGACACCACCCGCAACATCCTTAAAATGGTGGTGATGAACCGTTATACACCTTCCAAACCCGCCATCGGTTTCATCCATAACATCGGGTTGAAACGCGGTGCCATCGCCACCTCCGTGGCACACGACAGTCACAACATCGTGGCCGTGGGCTGTTCTGATGAAGACATCGTCCGTGCCGTCAACCTATTGGTCTATACCAAAGGCGGCATGGTGGCTTGTAGCGAAACCGAATTTGCCTTGTTACCATTGCCTATCGCCGGACTGATGAGCTTGGAAGAGGGACAACGCGTGGCAGAAGACTATGAGCGTGCCGACCAGTTGGCACATGAATTCGGCTGTACACTATACAGCCCCTTCATGACTCTTTCGTTCATGGCGTTGCTGGTGATTCCGGAATTGAAACTGAGCGACAAAGGCCTGTTTGATGTGACCCAATTCGGCTTCACATCATTGACCGAATAAAGTCAGTTGCTCATGAAAGAGCCTGGCTTCCGAGGCCTATAGGTCGGTTTGGAGGCTGACTTCTGAGAGCGTACGGCATCACTGATACGCTTCAGGAAAGCTTTCTCCACCCTGTTGGCCTTATATTCGTTGACGTAGGTAAACGAGTTCTCCGAGAAATTGCTGACAACCATCATAAAAGTACTCATGTCATCTAACATCTTCATAATCAAGGTGGATTCATCATCGTCATAGGTGTAATCGAATGGAATTACCACCGTAGTGTCAGGGTTGATGATGGTGTCAAACTCCACGGGATCCAAGCTGATTTGAACGTAGAACGTGTCGATGTCACGACGATACATTTCACCTTTTTTCCTGTCTCTAAAGATCAAGTCGATGCCATCATGGGGATCATTGAGTGTGAATTCATGAACTTCAACCGTATTCGGGATGGGATCTCCAGCATAGTCGATAGTATAATATTCAAGACGTTCAACGCCCCATTTGCCAACAAATTTCTTATAACTGTCCTTCGAATCGGGTTTGCAGGAAACCACACAAAAGACAATTGCTAACAAGCTTGCAATCAAAGTAAGTTTTTTCATATTGGTATTTTTTATTGATGACATGGCAAAATTAACTATTTTTGCGTATAAATATATCAAGATGAGACGTTTTTTCTGTTTTCTGGTCACCTTGATTGTGATTTTGGGTGTCAAGGCCCAAGACACTCTCACCGTGATGCAATACAACCTGCTGCAATACGGCAATTTTAATAGCAGCTACGCCGACTGTTACGAGACGAACAACAACACGCAACGCAAGGACGAATGCATCCGCACCTTGATGGACTATGTGAAGCCCGACATCCTCACCGTTTGCGAGTTTGGTAAAACACAGCAACTGCAAGACGATTTCTTGAGACACAACCTGAATGTCAATGGCGTGGATTACTGGAAGACAGACAACATCATCAACTACGCCAGTAGCAGCATTATCAACCACATCTTCTACGATTCACGTAAGCTGGTGCTAAAAAGCCATCTGGCACTTCGCACAAGACCCAGGGACACCGACATATACGAGCTATATCTGAAGACGACGAGCCTTCAGTCGGGCGACACCATCAAGTTAGTCTGCATCGTGGCCCACCCCAAGGCAGGCATGTCATACGCAACCGATCGCACTGCCACGATGCAAACCGTCATGGCTTATATCAACCAGCATTATGCCAACGACAACATACTGATTATGGGCGATTTCAACATGTATGGTGCCAATGAAGGCGGCTATCAAACACTAACCCGCACCTACTCGAACTCCGACGCACTCTTTGTCGATCCCCTTGCCAACGTGGGAGGCGTAGGAGAATGGAACGGCAACAACCGGTTTGCGCCTTTCCATACCCAATCCACGAGAAGATACTCCAACGAGTGTTTCTCTTCCGGCGGCATGGATGACCGTTTCGACATGATCCTGATGTCGGACGAGATCTATATGGGATTCAACAATCTGAGATATGTCGGCGGTTCCTACTATGCCGTGGGCAACGACGGAAAGCATTTCAACCAAAGCATCGACCAGAACGGCAACAATTCCGTCCCTGCCGATGTGCTCGAAGCCTTGTTCGATGCGTCGGACCATCTTCCCGTCACCATGAAGATGAGGGTCTATGGCAATTGGGGCGTGGAAGAGATCGCCCAAGACAAGCTGAAGGTATATCCCAATCCTACCACGGGTGTGTTGCATGTTGATTTCCCACAACCATCCATTTATCGGATTTCAAATGTGATGGGCCAAATCCTGATGACGGGACAGGTTTCCCAAACCATTGATGTGTCGGCATTGCCCGCCGGGATCTATTTCATCCAAGTTGATGGGATAACCAAAAAATACGTTAAAAATTGACCTCACCCCCGGCCCCTCTCCCTGGGGAGAGGGGAGATTTTACTCCTCACTCCTCACTCCTAACTAATAAGTCAGTATCTCCAGCCCGGTTTCGGTCATTAGGAAGGTGTGTTCCCATTGGGCAGAAGGCAATTCGTCTTCGGTGATGACGGTCCAACCATCGGCACTGTCGATGAAGACCTTCCAGGTGCCCATGTTGATCATCGGCTCGATAGTGAACACCATGCCCGGCACCAGCAGCATTCCCGTGCCTTTCCTGCCATAGTGCAGCACCTCGGGGTCGTCATGGAACTTCATGCCCACGCCATGTCCGCAGAGGTCGCGCACCACGCTGAAGCCGTTCTTGTGCGCATGTTGCTCGATGGCATTGCCGATGTCGCCCACAAAGCCGAAGGGCTTGGCAGCAGCCATGCCGATCTCGAGGCATTCCTTGGCCACGTCCACCAGCTTCTGCTTACGTGGCGTGGTCTCGCCGATGACATACATGCGTGAAGCATCCGCATAGAAGCCGTCCAAAATAGTGGTGCAATCCACATTGATGATGTCGCCTTCCTTCAGGATTTCTTTAGCTGAAGGAATACCATGACATACTACCTCGTTGATGGAAGTGCAGACGCTCTTGGGATAGCCTTCATAGCCCAAGGTGGCAGGGATGGCGCTATGTTCGATGGTGTAGCTGTGTACCAGCTCATCGATCTCCAAGGTGCTCATGCCCGCATGGATCTTCTCGCCCACCAGGTCGAGAATCGCGGTGTTGATGACACCACTCCGTTTGATACCCTCAATCTCCTCTGGGGTACGAATCAATGAACGTCTCGGCACCAAGGCACCGCGACTCTCAAAAGCCATCACTCTTTTGTCCAAGGCTGTCGGCTCTTGCCCAGCCGGAACACGCCATCTTTTACGATTGTTAAACATTCCCATTTGTATCTCGATTTTTATTTTGCTATTACGATTCCCAACAATTTGTTGATTTGTACCCTGAGATCATCCCAACGTTTTTTCTGCTTCAACAATATCAATTGATTATCAACATCTTGTTCAAGTTTCAGTTGATCTTGTATCTCTTTGCGACGTGCATCGATGATCTGGTCCTTATAACGTAAGATAGCGCTTTGCACCGCCATCTTGAGCATGTCTTCTTCCTTTTTCACAAAAATGCCGTGTTTCTCCCACTGGTCAAGCTTATAGGGGGAGATCAACAAATCCGTGGCCAGCTGCGAGACCTGCTCATCTTCGTTTGAGATAAAATATTGATCGTCAGGCAGTTTATCCGTATTCAGCGCCTGATCATAGATATCAAAGACCTTACGGTTGACGGGATCCAAGAACACGATCTCGTCGTTGAGCAAATCGTCGATGATCATCTGCGCCACGGACAGCTCCTCCTCCACTTCTTGTCCTTCTTCATTCTTTCGGATGTCAACGATCTTCTCTGAGCCATAGATCAGCAGCAGTTTCACCAGTTCACGTTCTTGATAATAACCTACGGGGAGCAGTTCTTCTTCCGGCTTTTCCTGTGGCGGTGTGGTAACTGGCTCGTCGGGGATCACTTCGCCTTCGACACCCAGCGACTTCTTGAACTTGGCACGAAGCAGCTTGTTGAGCTCCATCATCAGCGTCTCTTCCGGCATGTCCATGAGACGGCTGGTCTCCTTGACGTAGGCGATGCGGAAGATAGGGTCGGGCACCACCGAGATGGTTTCCACCACATTGCGCACCACCTGTCCTTTCTTGATGGGATCATTGGCGGCATCCTTGAGCAGCAGCTCCGTCTTGAAGCGGATGAAGTCCTTGACGTTGGCTTTCAGGTAACGCTCCACTTCCTCGATGGGATAGGCTTTCCCGAAGGAATCAGGGTCGTGTTCAGGAGGCAGTACCACCACACGGACGTTCATGCCCTCGGCGAGGATCATGTCAGTGCCACGCAAAGCAGCATGGATACCGGCAGCGTCGCCGTCATACAACATGGTGATGTTCTTAGTATAGCGCTTGATGAGCCGAATCTGTTCCGTAGTCAGCGAAGTGCCCGAGCTGGCGACGACATTCTCGATGCCCAGCTGATGCATCCGCAGGACGTCGAAATAGCCTTCCACCAAGATGCATTCGTCTTTGTTGACGATGGCGCTCTTGGCGAAATAGATGCCGTACAGCGTCTCTTTCTTCTGGTAGATCTCCGACTCGGGCGAGTTCTGGTACTTGGCCAGCTTCTTCTCGGGATCCGACTGCAGGATACGTCCGCCGAAGCCGATGACTTTACCCGTGAGGTTATGGATGGGGAACATCACGCGGCCGTGGTAGCGGTCGTAATACTCGCCGTTCTGCCGTTTGATGGAGAAGCCCACCTTTTCAAGAAATTCTGGATCGTAGCCGTTCTGCTTGGCGTATTCGGTGAAGGCCTCCCATTTTTCGGGGCTGTAACCCAGATGGAACTTCTCGATGATGGGGTTGAGATAGCCGCGCTCACGGAAATACTCCAGTCCTACCGATTTGCCTTCGTCGGTGTTCCACAAGGTATCCACGAAGAACTTGTCGGCGAACGCGTTGATGTTGAACATCTTCTCGCGCTCGGTCTGGGCCATCCGTTCTTCTGGCGTCAGCTCTTTTTCTTCGATCTGGATGTTGTATTTCCTGGCGAGATAGCGGAGCGCTTCGGGATAGGTGATATGCTCGTGTTCCATGAGGAACTTGGCCGAGTCGCCGCCCTTGCCGCAGCCGAAGCACTTGAAGATGTTACGGGCAGGGTTCACGTTGAAGGAGCCCGTCTTCTCGTTGTGGAAAGGGCACAGTCCGATGTAGTTCGCCCCGCGTTTCTTCAACGAGACGAATTCTCCCACCACCTCCTCGATACGGGCGGCTTGCAGGATCTGATCTACTGTTTCCCTTGGGATCGGCATGCTGCAAAGATAGTTGTTTTAACGGCGAATTGAGCGATTTTTAACGGCGAATTTTACAAATTAAACAAATTTTTAACGGCGAATTTTACGAATTAAACGAATTATTAAAAAATAAGTATTAATTATTATTGTTATATTATTAGTATAATTTTTATATTTGCGAAAAAATTAAATGAACATAATAGATACTCAAGTACTTTACAAGAAAGAATCCTATCGCATCGTCGGCGCAGCAATGGAAGTTCATAAAGTCCTTGGCTGTGGTTTTAGTGAAGCTATTTATCAAGAGGCTTTTGAGATGCTATGCTCAAGTATATAACTATCTAAAAGCAAGCGGCTTAAGACTTGGAATACTCATTAACTTCGGGCTTCCATCGCTTGAAGTTAAAAGGATTCCCTGCGTTACTAAGTGGATCAGCGAATTATAACGGCGAATTATAACGGCGAATTATTCGAATTTTACGAATTACTTCATTAAAATTAGTTTAATTCGTAAAATTCGCCGTTCTTTATTCGTCCCATTCGTAAAATTCGCCGTTCTAATGCGCTTCCAGCCAGTTTTCGCCGGTATTGATCTCCACGATGATTGGCACCGAGAGCGGCAAGGCGTTCACCATCTTGTCGTTGACGAGGGTTTTCAGCGAGTCGAGTTCGTCGAGATGGGCATCGAAGACCAATTCGTCGTGGACTTGGAGGATCATCTTGGATTGCATCTTTAGCCGTGTCAGTTCCTGTTGTATGCCGATCATGGCAATCTTGATCATGTCGGCCGAAGAGCCTTGGATGGGCGCGTTGATGGCGTTGCGTTCGGCGAAGTTGCGCACCGTTCCGTTGGCAGCGTTAATGTCGCGGAGGTAACGGCGGCGACCCAAGATGGTCTCAGCGTAGCCTCTCTCCTTTGCGAGCGCGATGCTGCGGTTCATGTATTCCTTGATGCCGGCGTATTCCTCGAAATACTTCTTGATGATGTCGGCAGCTTCACCGCGTGAGATCTCCATACGCTCTGCCAAGCCGAAAGCCGACATGCCGTAGATGATACCGAAGTTGACTGCCTTGGCGCGGCTTCGCTGTTCCTTGGTGACTTGGTCGAGCGGCACGTGGAACACCTTGGCGGCGGTGGCAGCATGGATATCATGACCAAGGTTAAAGTCGGCGATCATGGCTGGATCGCCGCTGAGATGAGCGATGATACGCAGTTCGATTTGCGAATAGTCGGCGGCCATCAGGGTGTATTCTGGACTACGAGGCACAAAGGCACGACGGATCTCACGTCCGTTGGCAGTGCGCACAGGGATGTTCTGCAGGTTGGGGTTGTTGGAGCTCAGACGTCCCGTCGCTGTCACCGCTTGATTGAAAGAAGTATGGATGAGGCCGTCCTTGGGACTGATCAGCGCTGGCAGGGCATCGAGATAAGTCGATTTTAACTTGGTATAAGAGCGATAATCCAAGATGGCGTTGATGATGGGATGCTTCCCAGCCAGCTTCTGGAGCACCTCCTCACCCGTGGCATATTGTCCCGTCTTGGTCTTCTTGGCCTTGGCGTCGAGTTGCAGCTTCTCGAACAGCACCTCGCCTAGCTGTTTCGGGGAGGCGATGTTGAACTTCACCCCTGCCATGTCGTAGATGCGCTCCTCCAGCTCACGGATGTGCTGACCAAACTCATCGCTGATGTTATGCAGGTTCTGGCTGTCGATCTTCACGCCATTTTCTTCCATGATGCTCAGCACCGTGACCAATGGCATCTCAATCTCGTAAAACAGCTTCTCAAGGCCGTTCTCCTTGAGCATGGGGAGGAAGACCTGATAGAGTTCCTTGACGATGTCATCACCTTCGTTAGGATTCCACAGGTTGCCCATGGGATTGTATTCCTTGTGGAGATAGACGTCGGCAAGGAAGTCCAGCGTGTGCCGCTGTTCCGGCTCGATGAGATAATGTGCGATCATGACGTCGAACAAGGTGCCTTGTGGGACGATGCCATGCTTGCGGAGGCCAGTGAGGACAGGTTTTAAGTTATAACCCACTTTGACGATCTCAGGATTCTCGATAGATGGACGTTGGGATTCCCATTGGAATTCGTCTGACGAAAGAACAAGAGTGGGTACGTCATTGCGAGCGTAGCGAAGCAATCCACTTTCGGTAGTATTGGATTGCCGCGTCGCTCCGCCAAGCTCCGCTCCTCGCAATGACGGCTGTCGGTCCGCTTGCTTCGACAAAGGCTGTCCCATCTCTGATTCCTTACTCCTCACTCCTAACTCCTCACTCCTAACTACCCCATAGTCCCTAATAAACCTCTGTTTGAAAGTACGGAACTCCAGTTCGTCGAACAGTTCCATCAAGGCAGGAACATCGGGCTGATGGATCGCCAGTTCCTCCTCGTTGAGTTCCACAGGAGCGTCAAGCATGATGGTGGCCAGATGTTTCGACATGAGACCTTGTTCTGCGAAATTCCGGACGTTTTCGGCCTGTTTTCCCTTAAGTTCATCGACATGGGCGATCAGGTTCTCCACGCTGCCATATTTACCCACAAGGATGGAGGCGTTCTTCTCACCAATGCCTGGGATGCCCGGGATATTGTCGGAGGCATCGCCCCAGAGCCCAAGGATGTCGATGAGTTGCTTTGGGTCGCTGATGCCATATTTTTCGCAGATCTCTTTCGGTCCGCACACTTGGGCGGGCATACCGAACTTGGCAGGTTTATAGATCAGGACTTTGTCCGTGACCAATTGGCCAAAGTCCTTGTCGGGAGTCATCATATAGGTGATAAAGCCTTTCTGCTCGGCTTGATGTGACAGGGTTCCGATGACGTCATCGGCCTCATAGCCTTCGGCGGCGTAAATCGGGATGTTGAACCCTTGGATCAGACGGATGATATAAGGAATGGAAGCCCTTAAGTCGTCGGGCATGGACTCGCGGTTGGCTTTGTATTCGGTGAATTCCTGAGCTCGGACGGTAGGCGCCGACAGGTCGAAGGCAACACCGATATGGGTAGGTTTCTCATTACGGAGCACGTCGTACAACGTGTTCAAAAAGCCCATGACGGCCGAAGTATTCATGCCTTTTGAGTTGACTGCCGGACGTTTGCTCAGAGCAAAGAAAGCCCTGTAAATCAATGCATAAGCATCAAGAAGAAACAATTTTTTAACGGGTTGGTCCATAGATTCAATTTTGAAGGTAAAAATAGGAAAAAAAACGAAAAATTTGGATGATATTGGAAAATTAGATTATCTTTGCAACGATTTTTGAAAACGAGAGAATTTTATTGACGCAAAATAATTTACTTTTCCAGTGAATTTTATGCGCCTTTGTTAAACAAAAAATTAGAAAACTATGTCAGAAATTGCAGAACAAATTATTCCTATCATCGCTGAGAAATTAGGCGTCAACCCTTCAGAAGTCACTATGGATGCCAGCTTCACTAACGATCTTGGTGCTGATTCTTTGGACACTGTCGAATTGATGCTCGACTTCGAAAAGAAGTTCAACATTGCCATCCCGGACGATCAACAGGAGAACATCGTCACTGTGGGTGATGTCATCAGACTGATTGAAGAAGAACAAAAGAAAAACGCATAATTTATCATGGAGTTGAAACGAGTAGTCGTTACTGGCCTCGGTGCCATCACCCCTGTTGGAAACAATGTCAAGGACTTTTGGCAAGGCTTGATCAGCGGGAAAAACGGTGTTGGTGCGATTACTCGTTTCGATTCCACCAATTACAAGACACATTTCGCGGCGGAGGTCAAGGATTACGATCCTTTGAACTACTTCGACAGGAAGGACGTACGCAAGTACGACCTCTTTGCGCAGTTTGCGCTGGTTGCTGCCGAGGAAGCCGTACAAAACTCCCATCTCACCCCAGTCAACACTGACTTCGACGAGGTGGGTGTGGTGCTCACTGCCGGCATCGGTGGTGTCACCCATTTTTATAACGAGGTGATGGAGCACGCCAAAGGTGACGGCGTCCCGCGTTTCAGTCCGTATTACATCCCCAAGATGATCTTGAACATCCCTGCCGGGGTGATCTCTATCAAATACGGATTCCGGGGCCCGAACTTCGCCACGGTATCGGCTTGTGCATCCTCATCTCACGCCATCGTCTCCGGATTCGACCTGATCCGCACTGGCAAAGCCACTGCTGTGTTGGCTGGCGGTGCCGAGGCAGGCATCTGCGAGGCGGGCATCGGCGGTTTCAACGCCATGCATGCGCTGTCGCTCCGCAACGACGACCCTGCGACGGCATCGCGTCCGTTCGACAAGAACCGCGATGGTTTCGTCATGGGCGAAGGCGGCGGCTGCGTAGTCCTGGAAGAGCTGGAACACGCCCTGAAGAGAGGCGCTGACATCTATGCCGAACTCGTGGGGGTCGGCATGTCGGGCGACGCCTATCACATCACCGCTCCGCATCCGGAAGGCTATGGTGCCTGCCTCAGCATGGAGCGTGCCATCAAAGACGCTGGCATCGACAGGACGGAGATCGAACACATCAACACCCACGGCACCTCAACGCCGCAAGGCGACCTCGCCGAGATCGTCGCCGTCAAAAAGGTGTTCGGCGACCATGCCTACAACATCAGCCTCAACTCCACCAAATCCATGACCGGCCACCTCCTCGGAGGCACTGGCGCCGTGGAAGCCATCGCCACCATCATGGCGTTGCATAAAGGCATCATCCCCCCCACCATCAACCACTTTGAAGACGACCCGCAAATCGACCCGAAACTCGATTTCACCTTCAACACAGCACGCAAACGCGACATCCGCTACGCCCTCAGCAACGCTTTCGGGTTCGGCGGACAAAACACATCGCTGCTCTTCAAGAAATACACGCTTTAATCTTCCGCGCAATGGCATTGAGGGATATTTTTGCACATTGCAACGCTAAAGACAAAGCCCTGTCGGACTTCATCAAGAACGACTTCGGGTTTCGCCCCAAAAACATCAACCTGTACCAGCTGGCATTTACCCATAAATCCGCGTCCGAAAGCAGCCTCGGCAGCTACAAGCTCAACAACGAGCGACTCGAATATCTTGGCGATGCCATCCTGAGCGCCGTCGTGGCCGATTATCTCTTCCGACTGTTTCCCACCAAAGCAGAGGGCTTCCTCACCGAGATGCGCTCTCGCATCGTCAGCAGAGCCTCGCTCAACAAGCTGTCGCAGAAACTCGGATTCGACAAGATGATCCATTACTCGCACGATAGCCACTCCAACTTCAAATCAATGACTGGCAACGCTTTCGAGGCCTTTGTCGGTGCACTGTATCTCGACAGAGGTTATGAGTTCTCAAAACACATTCTCATCGACCGCATCATCAGAATCCATATCGACTTGGACCAACTGGAGCAGACCGACGTGAACTTCAAGAGCAAACTGCTGGAATGGTCACAGAAGGAAAAGAAACACGTCAACTTCAAAGTCGTCAACGAGAAAAGCGAAAACCACGAACGACTCTATCACGTGGTCGTGGTCATCGACGGTGAAGAATACGGAATGGGTGCCGACTTCAACATCAAAGGCGCTGAGCAGCTCGCCTCAGAGAAGACCTGGAACATGCTGCTGGAACAGAACTTAGTGACAACGATAAAAGCCGACCATGAAAAAGAATAAGCTGATCATATCGCCATTTGATGACCTTCACATCATCGGCATTAATTCGGTCTTACCGGATTACAAATTGGCTTATCATATCGGCAATTCGTTGAAATTCAATTTTATAAGACTAAAAGAGATTCATTTGGACAATGTGTTACCATACGCCTTTTTCTATTATAATGCAGGCGAGAACCGTAACGCATATAACTTAGTGTCTCTAAGAAACAAAGACCATCTTTGCCTCAAACTCAACCCGCGTATCGACTATATCTTCATCATCCGCAACCACATCACGGATGAGCGCCTTGGACAAATCATCAAGAACATCCGCGACATCAAGGACGTCGTCCATGCTTACGTGATGAACCTCGACAACACGCCCACCATCGATGTCATGCTGGAGAAGATTGAAATGCACGAACGCAATTGCCTTGAAGAACTCCTAAATCCTAAAAAAGACTATGAAGCAACCGCCTAAGAACATCTTCAACATCAATGCCTTTTGGGGACATTTGATCGGCATTCCGCTGTTTGCCCTGGGATTGTTTTTGCTGTTTTGCCCTTTTGCGTTTAAGAACTACGACATTACCTTCTCAAGGTATTCTTTCCATGCCGTGATGGTGTTCTGCATCATCCTCGGTATCCTGTTGGCTTCAAGGCTTTCCATGATGTTCATCAGCAGAAAAACCCAGATCACACAACGGGTTTACCTTTTCCTTTGTCTCTTTGAGATCGTGTTTGCTTCTGGCTTTTCCGCTTTGTACCTGTGGCTGGTCACCCATAAGATCGAAGCCTATTTCATGTTTTTCGGCTATTCCTTTGTGTATCTCGCCATGGCCATGATCAGCCCTTATATCATTCTGTACCAGCACTTCACCATCTTGGAGAAGGAAGAGGCTTTGGATGACAGCGCCCATCAGTCATTTAACGAAAAAATCCGTTTTTATGATGAGCGTGGCAACATGAAGCTAATTGTCGCACAAGCATCGGTGCTATATATTCAGTCTGACGAGAACTATCTGCGGATCTATTATATGGACGAAGGCAAAATTAGCAGCTACATCCTCCGCAATTCCATGAAACGCATTGAGGAAACCTGCGCCAAAAACGGCCTGATCCGTTGCCACCGCTCCTATTTCGTCAATAAAAACAGAGTTGAAGTCCTCCAAAAAGAGAAGGACTTCATCTATGCTGTTTTGGATGTTCCGAATGCTGCGCGCATCCCGGTCAGCAAGAACTATTACGACCAGATTGCAGCCATTTTATAAGGTTAGAGGTTAGAGGTGATAATTGTACCTCTCACCTCTCACCTCTCACCTCTAACCTTTAACCTTTAACCTTTTACCCTACGTGAATATTTTCCTTCACGAGCTTCATGATCTTCTCGGTGTCGTTGCCTAATTCCTTGCGGAGGTTGGCATCCTTGAAGTCGCTGAGGAACTTGATCATGTAGTCGATGATGGCATCGGAGAACACACCCTTGTCGGTGTAGATCTTGCGGTCTTTCTTAAGCTCCTTGGCGGCGGCCACGCAGCTGTCGGGAAGTTGTTCGAGGCTCTCCTGCACCTTCTTGTTCTTGGCATCGTGGATGTTCACGCCGAGGCCGACGTAGGTCTTCTCGGCCACCTCAAGGGCGTTGGGCATCTCAAAGCCGTGACGGGCAGCGGCGCAGAGGGCAGCCATCAGCAGGTACATGTCGGCGCAGCCGTCGGAGGCACGCCATTCGAAGGTCTGCTTGTCGCTGAAGTCGCGGTTCGACTTCTTCTCGAGCGGGTTGCAGTTGGCCACCATGTCCTTACCGTTGTTGATCCAGCCCAGCGGCACACGCACCAAGGCGCTGCGGTTGCTATAGGACCAGCACAGTGAAGTCGGGGCTTCCTGATGAGGCACCAGACGGAGGAACGACAGCGGGTTGGGGTTGCCGAAGGCAGGCAGCGAGGTACCGGCATCCATGTAACCAGCAATGGCGCGCTTGCCATAGTCGCTGAGTTCGCCCTTGTTCACCATGACGCTCTTGCCGTCCTTCGTGAACTTGCAGTGGACGTGCATGCCTGAACCAGCCTTGCCCACAGTGATCTTCGGGGCGAAGGTCAGCACCACGCCGTACTGGTAAGCCAGCTGACGCATGATCCACTTGGCCACCACCAGCTGGTCGGCGGCGTCTTCGATATTGGTAGGAAGAAATTCGATCTCGTTCTGCTCATAGACCTTGCCTTCATGGGTGAAGTTACCCACCTCAGAGTGACCGTATTTAATCAAGCCACCAGCCTGAGCGATGAGACGCATGGCCTCCACACGATACTCGGTGAACTTGTTGAACGGGGCGCTCTCGTGATAGCCTCTCTGGTCGGGCACTTCGTAGATTTCCTCGTCATCAGCGATGATATAGTATTCCAGCTCGCCCATGGTTTGCATCTCAAGGCCAGTGGTTTTCTTGAACACCTGGTGGGCTTTGCGGAGGATATACTCTGGGGAGCTCTCGAAGGGCTCGCCGTCGCGGTTGTAGAACGAGCAGAGGATGTCGAGGGTAGGCACCTCAGAGAAGGGGTTGCGGAAGGCGGTCTTGTACTTCGGGACCACATAGAGGTCGCTCTTACCAGCTTCAATGAAGGGGAAGAGGCTGGAGCCATCGACACGCTCGCCGGCGGAGAGGATGTTCTCCAGGTGCTCGGCGCTATGGATGACGAAGTTCAAGGTTTTGAGTTTGCCGTCCCATCCACAATAGTGGAAGTTCACGAATTCGATTTCGTTTTCCTCGCAGTAGCGGATGATGTCGGCGCGGGTAAATTCGGCTGCCGGTTTCTGAAGATACTGTACCAGCAGGTTGGGGTTCATTGCAATGCGTTGATCCATATTAATTTAGAATTTAGAAGTCAGGAGTAAGAAGCCAGAAGCTTCTTTGGGAGGGCAAAGATAGGCATTATTTTGGGATTTGCCAATAAAATTACCTTTTCAGCATGTTGAAATATGCATCCAAAAGCTTTTGGGCGCCTATATAGGCACTCATGCGTTGGTTGCGGACGTCGTTTTCGATCAAGGGAAGGAGGTCGGTGACCAGCGGGTTCTGGTAGAAATCCGATTTCAAGGCGGACTCCATGGTGTCGATCATCATCTGGACGTCTTGTTGGGAGCGTTTTTGTTGGAGGAAGCCGTTCTCACGTATGGCCTGCACGTGGTCATACACCATTTGCCAGACGGCTTCGACATTATAACCTGTCAAAGAAGAGCAGGTGAGCACTTTGGTTTCCTGGCCTGATTCCGGCATGGGGAAGAGATGCAGTGCGGTACGGCATTCGGCGGCGGCGCGTTCGGCACGCAGCACGTTGTCGCCATCGGCTTTGTTGACAGCGATGCCATCGGCCATCTCCATGATGCCGCGTTTGATGCCCTGAAGCTCATCTCCGGCACCGCTGATGAGAATCAACAGGAAGAAATCCACCATGGAATGCACCGCCGTCTCGGATTGTCCGACACCGACGGTCTCGATGAAGATGGTGTCGTAGCCTGCGGCCTCGCAGAGGATTACCGTCTCACGGGTCTTGCGAGCCACGCCGCCCAAGGTGCCTGCGGAAGCGGAAGGACGGATGAAGGCGTTGGGATGGACGGAAAGCTCTTCCATGCGGGTTTTGTCGCCCAAGATAGAACCTTTGGAACGTTGGCTGGAAGGGTCGATGGCCAGCACGGCCAGCTTGTGATCGTTGCGGCAAAGGTACATGCCCAAAGCCTCGATGAAGGTGCTCTTTCCTGCGCCTGGAACGCCTGTGATGCCCAACCTCAGAGCCTTCCCCGAATGTGGGAGGCAAGCCGCGATGATCTGCTGGGCCAACTCCTGGTGCTTCGGCAGGGCGCTTTCCACCAAAGTGATGGCTTTACTCAACGCCACACGGTCGCCTTTCAGGATGCCATCGACATACCAATCGAGCGGCATCAGCTGCTGTTGGTTGCGGCGCAAACGCTCCAACGCCTGAGGGTTCACCTGCACCGGTTGATCCACTCCTTCGGCCACTTTTAGGTTGGAATCCCATTCATGTTCCTGATTCTCAAAGTGTTCAATTTCCATACAACGTACTTTTTTCAAAAGGCAAAGATAATGTTTATAAAATATTTTTTTCGTATTTCGATTATTTTTTGTAACTTTGCATTTAATCTCTAACTGCACACTATGACGAACAAACATCGGGTACTCTTTGTACATCAGGAAATCACCCCCTATTTGCCGGAAAACCCCATGAGTTTGTTGGGGAGAAACCTGCCCCAAGCAACTCAGGAATTAGGAAAAGAAATCAGGATTTTCATGCCGAGATACGGTAACATCAACGAGCGGCGCAACCAGCTGCACGAAGTGATCAGGCTGTCTGGTATGAACTTGATTATCAACGACACTGACCACCCCCTGATCATCAAAGTCGCCTCGATCCAGAAAGCCAGGATGCAGATTTATTTCATCGACAACGATGATTTCTTCACGAAGAAGAAATACACCATATATGACACCGACGGCAAGTTCTGCGAGGAGAATGACGACCGCATCGTCTTTTTCAACCGAGGCGTGATCGAGACCGTCCGCAAGCTTAACTGGTCACCCGATATCATTCACTGCACTGGCTGGTTGACTGCCCTTATGCCTATTTTCATCAAGAAGGCTTTCAAGGACAACCCCCTGTTCAACGAGTCAAAAATCATATATTCCATTTACGATGACGCCTTCAAAGGCCAGCTGAAGTCAGGCTTCGAGAAAAAAGTGAAACTTCCAGGAATCAACGCCAAAGACCTCAAAAATTTCAAGGAAGCTTCTTACGTCAATATCACCAAGTCCGCCATCGACCACTCCGACGGCATCATCTTGGGGAGCAAGAAGATCGACCCAATGGTGGCCGAATACCTGAAGAGCTGCGACAAGCCCATTCTTGAATATCAAGGTCCGGACAATTATGCAGAAGCCTACAACGCTTTCTATGATCAGATTTTAAACAGCAAGTGATTAGCAAATTGAAAACACATTATCTTCTTTCAAAAGTTTTTAAAGCGCTATTTATTGGCGCTTTAGCTATCTTTAGTATTTCCTGCAGCAAGACTACGGAACAAATCGGCAACGGGCTGCTACCATCTGGCGACAATATCGGCGTGTTCTACACCGATTCCGTCGTGATGACCTGCCACTCTGAGACCATCGACTCAATGACGACCAAAGGTATGACCACAGTGCTGCTCGGTTCCATGATGGATCCAGTGATGGGACTTACCAACGCGAATATCTACACACAGCTGCATCTCTCTTCCACCCACCAATATTTCGGTTCCAATCCCGTCATCGACTCTGTCGTGCTGCAACTATGTGTCAACGGCTATTACGGCGACACCACCACGCTGCAGACCGTCCACGTCTATGAACTCGCCGACTCGCTGTCCTCCACCGCCCAGTACCATCAGTTCAGCGAAGTGCCCGACAAGGGCATCGACCTTGCCAATGGATTCCAGTTCCATCCGCATCCCAGAACCACCATCTCTGTTGCTGGCCACGACACCATCAACCAACCCACTATCAGGATTCCCTTGATGACCAGCTTAGGCGAAGATCTCGCTGCCGCTGACAGCATGGTGTACAACACCCCTGATAGCTTCAAACGTTTCTTTTTTGGCCTCAAGATATGCTGCGAAAGCGTCATCGAAAACGGCGCCATCTGCTATATCAACCCCACCAGCAACACAGTGACCCAGTTGAAGATCTACTACCGCGAGACTCCTGATGCTGAGACGCAGATGCGCTACGACTTCTATATCACCTCTGAAGACACTTATTTTAACCAATACCAGCACGACTACAGTTTGGGCTCTACCGACTTTATCCAACAGGTAATCCAAGAAGAACAGACCTTGGGCCAACAGCAGCTATACTTGCAGTCTATGGGCGGCATCAGGTCCGTCATCACTTTTCCTGATTTCGCAGAATGGGCTAACGGACTTGTTGAAGACGGCACACACCTGATTATCAACGAAGCCAAACTCATTCTTCCAGCTTCAGAGGCCTTAATCGACTCAAGCACCCTTACTCCGCCAACCAATTTGGCGCTACTCAACATCAAAACCGACGGCGGCACCACCGTCCTTCCTGACTACCTCGAAGGCTCCAATTACTACGGTGGCAGCTATTCACGCACCAAGAAAAACGTGACCTTCCGCATCTCGGAATACCTGCAGAAAGTCATCCAAAACCCCGACTACAGTCAAGGGCTGTACCTCAGCATCACAGGCGCTTCCTTCAACGCCCAGCGCTGGATCATCGCCGGTCCCGATGCCGACCAGGAAAACAAGATGAAATGTGAAATCAAATACTCCATCCTAAGAGAATAACTGTAAAAAATATGAAAAAGCTTATCCTTATGACACTCATTTTCGCCGGACTGTGCTGCCAGGCGCAACAGAAAGAAACCATCGTGGTCATCGAGACCTCTCAAGGCACCATCAAAGCCAAGTTGTACAACGACACGCCGCTGCACCGCGACAATTTCATCAAGTTGGTGAACGAAGGCTGGTATAACGGCTCGCCCTTCCACCGCATCATCAAGAACTTCATGATCCAAGGCGGTCAGAACGCCGACGGTCGGATGGATCCCGGCTACACCGTCCCTGCCGAGTTCCGCGACAACCACTTCCACAAGAAAGGCGCCCTCTGCGCTGCCCGTCAAGGCGACCAGGTGAACCCCACGAAGGCCTCCAGCGGCTCACAGTTCTACATCGTCCAAGGCCAAGTCTTCGACGACAAGAAACTTGAGATCTACGAAGAACGTCTGGGCAAGATCTTCAGCGCCACACAGCGCCAAGCCTACAAGACCGTGGGCGGCACCCCACACCTCGACGGCGACTACACCGTCTTCGGCGAAGTCATCCAAGGCCTCGACGTGGTCGATAAGATCGCTGGCGTGAAGACCGGCTATATGGATGTACCCGTGGAACCCGTGACAATCAACAAGATTACTATTGAAAAAAGTGACGATAAAAGCTGCTGTCACTAACCCTCAACCCCATGAAAGAGAAAATAGAACAAATACTCAACGAAGTTAAGAACTTCCAGGCCGAGAACAAAGAGGCGCTGGAAAACTTCCGTATCACCTATTTGAGCAAGAAAGGCGTCATCCCCGCCTTGTTCGCCGACTTCAAGACCGTGGCCCCAGAGCTCCGCAAGGAGATGGGCATGAAGCTCAACGAGCTGAAAAACACCGTGACCGAGAAAGTCGAAGAACAGCTGCAACGCTTTGAGACCCAGAACAGCTCCGACGCCGGCTTCGACATGACCATGCCCGCCAACGACATGAAAGGCTCCAGGCACCCTCTGTCAATCGTACGTCGCGACATCAACGAGATCTTTTCCCATCTAGGCTTCACCATCGTCGAAGGACCAGAAGTCGAAGACGACTACCACGTGTTCACCGCGCTGAACTTCGCCCTCGACCACCCGGCACGCGACATGCAAGACACCTTCTTCATCCAGAAAGACCCCAACGAGAACAAGCCTACCGACATCCTGCTTCGCACCCACACCTCCAGCGTCCAGGTGCGCGCCATGGAGAAACAACAGCCACCCATCCGCGTCATCGCCCCAGGCCGCGTGTTCCGTAACGAAGCCATCTCGGCCCGCGCCCACTGCATCTTCCACCAAATCGAAGGCCTCTACATCGACGAGAACGTCTCATTCGCCGACCTGAAACAGACCCTCTACCACTTCGTGCAGGAGTTCTTCGGCGAAGGCACCAAAGTGCGCTTCCGTCCCTCCTATTTCCCCTTCACGGAGACCTCGGCGGAGATGGATATCTCTTGCAACATCTGCGGCGGCAAAGGCTGCAACATCTGTAAACATACCGGTTGGGTGGAGATCCTCGGCTGCGGCATGTGCGACCCGAACATCCTCATCGCCAGCGGCATCGACCCAGAAAAATATACAGGATTCGCCTTCGGCATGGGCGTCGAACGTATCGCCATGCTGAAATACGGCATCAACGACCTGCGATTGTTCTTTGAAAACGACCTCAAGTTCCTGGAACAGTTTGAGTTGAGTTAGGAGTGAGGAGTTAGGAGTGAGGAGGAAAACTAGACGTCTTTGCGAGGGAGGAACGACCGAAGCAATCCACTTTACTCTTCTTTCTTTTCTTCTTTCACTTCCTCGTCCTTGCCATTCATGCCGTCCTTGAAGTTCTTGACACCTTTGCCGAGACCGCGCATGAGCTCTGGGATTTTCCTGCCACCGAATATCAGCAATACGATCAATGCGATGAGAAGGATTTCTTGGTAGCCGATGAATAAGATTGTCATGTCTAAAAGTGCTAATTTTGATGCAAAAATAATAAATATATGAAAAACAAAGTCTTATTTCTTGCTTTTCTCTTGCTGATTAGCATAAATCTTGTCGCCCAGAAACAATATACCTTGCAGTCGCCCAACGAAAAGATCACCGTGACCATCAACACGGGCGACCAACTCAGCTATTCCGTGATGCACGAAAACACCGTGGTGCTCGCCGACTCACCCATCGGCATGGAGCTCGACAACGGCACCGTGCTGGGCGCTCCCGCCAAGGCATTATCGGACAAGAGAACCTCAGTGGACGAGATCATTGAGGCCAATTTCTACAAGAGAAACGAGATCGAAGACCTTTATAACGAGCTGGCACTCACCTTCAAAGGACTATACAAGGTGATCTTCCGTGCCTACGACGAAGGCGTCGCCTATCGTTTCCAGACCGGAATCGCCAAGCCTTTCAATGTGGTTTCGGAGATCGCCGACTTCAACTTCGACGCCGACTACCAAGCCTTGATCCCTTACGTGCTCCGACGCGCGGGACAAGAAGGCGACATCATCAACCAACAGTTCTACAACTCCTTCGAGAACACCTATACCCATGTCAACCTGAGCCAGATGGATCCCGAGAAACTGGCCTTCCTGCCTCTGTTGGTCGAGCTGAAGGACGGCAAGAAAGTCGTCATCACTGAAGCCGACCTCGAAGACTTCCCGGGACTTTATCTCCGCAACGAGAAAGGCAAGACAGGCTTTACCGCCGTCCATGCAGGCTACCCAAAGACCGAGGAACAAGGCGGACACAACAACTTGCAGTATCTGGTAAAGGAACGGGAGAACTACGTCGCACAGGTGGACCGGAAGCGGTTCTACCCTTGGCGATGCCTGTTGATCTCGGAAAACGACAAGGATCTGGCCGACAGCGACTTGGTGTATAAACTCGCCTCTCCCTGCCGTGTCGATGACATCAGTTGGATCAAGCCCGGCAAGGTAGCTTGGGACTGGTGGAATGCCTGGAATGTCAATGGCGTTGACTTCAAGGCCGGCATCAACAACGACACCTATAAGTATTACATCGACTTCGCCAGCAAATACGGCATCGAATACGTCATCTTGGATGAAGGCTGGGCCGTCAACAAGAAGGCCGACCTCTTCCAGGTGGTTCCGGAAATCAACCTAAAGGCGCTGGTGCAATACGCCAAGGAACGTAACGTGGGACTGGTGCTGTGGGCTGGCTATGCCTCCATCGACAAGGACATGGAACTTGTATGCCAATACTACTCCGACTTGGGTATTAAAGGTTTCAAGGTCGATTTCATGGACCGCGACGACCAAAAGGTGGTCGATTTCTATTACCGCATGGCAGCCATGGCAGCCAAATACCACCTGTTTATCGACTTCCACGGAGCATACAAGCCCACTGGACTGAGCCGTACCTACCCCAACGTGCTCAATTTCGAAGGCGTGTACGGCTTGGAACAGGCCAAGTGGGACAACAACAGCGACCTGGTCTTGAACGAAGTCACCATCCCCTTCATCCGCATGGTGGCCGGTCCGTTGGACTACACCCAAGGCGCCATGAAGAACGCCTGCAAGAACTGCTTCGCCGCCGTCTATACCGAGCCCATGAGCCAAGGCACCCGCTGCCGCCAGCTGGCCGAATACGTCATCTTCGAGTCGCCTTTCAACATGCTCTGCGACAGTCCGAGCAACTACCTCCAGGAGGACGAATGCACCAAGTTCATCGCCAGCGTGCCCACCACCTGGGATGAGACCGTCGTACTCGACGGCAAGGTGGGCGAATACCTGGTCGTCGCCCGTAAGAAAGGCTACAAGTGGTACATCGGCGCCATCACCAACTGGGAGGAACGCGACATGGAGGTTGACATCACCGCATTGAAAAGCGGCGCCAAGTCGGGCAAGATCTTCCGCGACGGCCCCAACGCCAACCGCGTGGGCAAGGACTATGTAACCGAACAGCTCCAAATCTGGGGCAACACCATTAAGTTCCATCTGGCCAAGGGCGGAGGAGCGGTGGTAGTTCTTTAGTGAGGAGTGAGGAGTTAGGAGTGAGGAGTAGGAGTACCCCGTAGGGGTTAAAGCTCGGTAGAATAGAGTTACCCCGTAGGGGTTAAAGCTCGGTAGAATCGGGTACGTCATTGCGAGGAGCGGAGCGACGCGGCAATCTATAAAAAAATGAAAATCAACGATAGAATATTATACGAAGACAACCATTTGATTGTCGTCAACAAGCTCCCTTCGGAGATTGTGCAGGGCGACAAGACGGGCGACGTGTGCCTGCTCGACGATGTGAAGGATTACATCAAGGAAAAATACGACAAACCGGGCAACGTCTTTGCGGGATTGGTGCATCGCATCGACCGTCCTGTGAGTGGCGCCGTGGTGTTTGCCAAGACCAGCAAAGCCCTCTCGCGGATGACCGTCAAGGTAAAGGACCGCGACTTCCACAAGGTGTATCTGGCCATCGTGAAGAACCGCCCCCCGAAGGACGCCGACGTGCTGGAGAATTACCTCGTGAAGAACGAAAAGCAGAACAAGTCGTACGTCGTCCCCGAAGGCACCAAGGAGGCCAAGTTAGCCCGTCTGAGCTACCGCCTGGTGGGCAAGTCCGACAACTATTACCTTTTGGAGGTGGAGCTTTTCACTGGCCGTCATCATCAGATCCGCTGCCAGCTGGCGCATATCGGCTGTCCCATCAAGGGCGATTTGAAATACGGCTATCCGCGGAGCAACCCCGATGCCTCCATCTGCCTCCACGCCTATCGCATCTCATTCGAACATCCCGTACAAAAGACCCAGATTGACATCACCGCGCCCCTACCCAAGACCCAGCCGTGGCCTTCGTTTAGTGAGGAGTGAGGAGTGAGGAGTGAGGAGGAATTGTCGGCGGGTACGTCATTGCGAGGAGGAACGACGAAGCAATCCACACTCGTCAATTATGGATTGCCACGTCGCTCCGCACAGCTCCGCTCCTCGCAATGACGCCTAGCGTTCCTCCTCACTCCTCACTCCTCACTCTTCTCCACTATCACTCCACTGCCTACTACGAACGGTTCTGTCTCGTGATAGAGCACCCCGAACTGTCCTGGGGCGATGCCTGAGATGGCCACATCCGAGACGATGTCGGCACCTTGTTCGGTGATATGGATGGTACCCAAGGTGAATTCCGGTTGGTGGCGTATCTTATAGCGCACCCGCATGCCTTCGGTGAGGTGCAGGGCGGGATTCATCATCTGGAGGTCGCCTAATGGGATGATGTCGGTGTATTGCGCCACGGGGTCGTAGCCTTGCGACACATAGACGATGTTGTTCGGGATGTCCTTCTTGACCACGAACCAAGGACCCCCGCCGAGGCCGAGGCCTTTGCGTTGTCCGATGGTATGGAACCAGAAGCCCTTATGGCGCCCCAGCTTCTTGCCCGTCTCCAGCTCCACGATGTCGCCTGGCATCTCGCCGACATATTCGCGAATATAGTCGTTATAGTTAATTTTACCCAGGAAGCAGATGCCTTGGCTGTCGTGGCGTTCGGCCGATGGCAGCTTGTATTGGGCGGCCAATTCACGCACCTTAGGCTTGGGCAGGTCGCCAATGGGGAAGATCACCTTGCTCAGCTGGGCGTAGGTGATACGCCCGAGGAAGTAGGTCTGGTCCTTGAAGGTATCTGCCGCGGTGCCGAGCCAGAAGATGCCGTTCTCGTCTTCCCACGAGCGCGCGTAGTGTCCCGTGGCGATCTTGTCGAAGTGATGGCCTTCTTTCTCTTCGAAGGCGCCCAGCTTGATCCAGCGGTTGCACATCACGTCGGGGTTGGGCGTGAGGCCTTTGCGCACCATCTCCATGGTGTAGCGCCCGACTGTCTCGAAGTATTCGTGTTGCAGATCGACGATGTCGAAGGGGCAGCCGTATTTCTTGGCGATATAGGTGGTGATTTCGATGTCTTCTTCCGATGGGCACGACGACAGGTCTTCTTTTCCTTCCATACCTATTTTAATATAAAAGATATGGGGTGTGATGCCCTGTTCTTTGAGCAGGGGCACCACCACGGAGCTATCGACTCCACCCGAAACTAGTGCGGCGATGTTCATGGTTGCAAAGGTACGCTTTTTCCCGAAAGTAGATCATTTTGAGGTCTTTAAAAATAAATAATCATCGCTCGTCGAACAATACGATTTTTTTCCTAATTTTGCAGCCGCTTTGGGAGAATCCCACGGATTTATCTAATAAGCTGAAAAATAAGTAAATAACAAAATATTAATCATTAAAAAACAAAGTAAAAAGAAATGAAAAGGAGATTTACAATCCTTACTGCAGCCTTCGCGCTGCTCGCAATTCTCGCTATCCCGATGGGGATGAGGGGACAAACCACCAAAACTTACAAACTTACGATTGATGCTAGTGATTTTAATACCACCAGCTATGCCGCAAACAACAACGAAAAGACATCTGACGCTGTCAATATCTCAGACGCTACCGACACTTACGAAGTTTCATGGACTTCTAATCAGGTGATGAAGAACGGCAACAACATGCAATGGCAAAAAAGCAATGGTTATATTTATAATTCAACCGATTTAGGTACTATCACTAATGTTACCGTCACTAGTTCTGCTGGTACATTTACCACCTATTACGGTACTACCGCCCAACCTTCTTCAGGTACAACAGTTGGCGGAGGTTTTTTCCAAACCAAAGTTGGAACCGCTACTGGTACAACTTCCAAGTTGGAAGTGACATTTGAAATCACTGAAGGCGGTTCACAACCCGTGGCTACCACCCTCACCATCGATGATTCCGACATCTCCAACACTGATGTTTACACAGGCACAGCAGCCGGCTCTTTGAGCGCAACAGTAAAAGAAAACACCAACAATACAGTCATTAGCGGAGCTGCTGTTACTTGGTCTTCTAGTAATACTAATATTGCAACTATTGATAACAGTGGTGCAGTGACATTAGTTGCAGCTGGCACCACTACTATCACAGCGAGTTATGCTGGTGAAAGCGGAATTTATGGTTCATCATCAGCAACCTACGAACTTACAGTAACAAGTAGTGAACCTTACGTACAGCCTACCACCATCGAAATCACTCCAAATTATGAATTCTGGGGCAAAGATGGCCAATTTAGCGGAGATACTTATAGCGAATTGGAAGGAAGCAAGGATAATGTAACATTGAATTGGACTAAAGGAAGCGGTTCAACGTATGCAAATTCAACTGCCATGCGTTTCTATAAGGACAACAATTTGACCTTCACTGCTCCAGAAGGTTATGAGATTATAAGCATCGCGCTTACGGTTTCAGGTTCCTATAGTGATCTGACATTCTCTCCGACGGGATATGATAATACGACAACAACATGGACGGGCTCTTCACAAACTGTTACCATGTCGCGTCCTTCAAATGCATCAAGTTATGCGACTATCAGCAAGTTTATCATTACTCTAGGCTTACCTTCAACCGATCCTTCCATCACTGCCAATGGTGTGACTATCCCTTACGATGCCACTTCAGGCTCGTTCAACTACACCATCAACAATCCTGTGCAGGGAGGCTATTTAACCGTTGATGAAAACGAGAGTTGGATTAGCGATCCAATGGCTGATAACGGCGTGGTAATCTTCAATACCGAAACTAACCCCAACACCGTATCCCGCGAAGGCATTATTAGGATGAGATACCTTTATGATGGCGAGATATTGACCCACAATGTTACCATCACGCAAACTGCCGCTCCTGTAATTTATAGTTCAATCCCTGCATTGTTTGAAGCCGCTACTAATACCGAGACAAGTGTTTTGGTTACCTTCAACAACTGGGTGGTTTCTGGCGTTTCCACCAATGGAAATAACGTGTTTGTCACGGATAACAATGGCAACGGCTTCGTTATCTATGGCACAGACATGAACAACGACTATGCTGTAGGTGATATCCTTTCTGGTACTGCCGTTTCTTGCACCTTGAAGAAATATAATGGCTTTGCCGAGCTTATCAATTTGAATGCAGAAGATCTTACCATCACCTCAGGTGGCACTGTCTCGACTGCCAATGTCGCCATGGCTGACCTTGCTGGTGTCAATACCGGCGCTTTGGTTCATTACGAAGGACTGATTTGCAGCGTGAACAACAACAAGTATTATCTTACCGATGGTACCACCACTCTTCAGGTTTACAATGCAATCTACGCTTTTGAAGCTCTTGAAGATGGCGAAACCTACAACATCACGGGTGTGTACCAACAATACAACAACACCAAGGAGATTCTTCCTCGCAGCGCTGCTGACATTGAGGAAGTGGTCGTCGTCGAGCCTTCCGTCACCGTCACCCCCAACACGATCAGTGCTCCCTTTGCTGGTGCAGAAGGCACCTTGGCTCTGACCTATGAAAACATCGAAGAGTTCATCAGCTTCGATTACTATTTCTGCGATGCCAATGGCAACCAACTCGAAGATACTGATCCTGATTATCCTGGCGACTGGATTTATGCTGAAATCAATGATGAAAATGATGCATACACACTCTCTTACATCATCGATGCCAACGACGGCGCAGCCCGCACGGCTTACATGAAGGTTTATACTTTTGATGATAATTTGGAAGAAGTTTATGCCATCGTCACTGTCAACCAAGCTCAATATGTGGTTGATTATGCCACTCTGCCGTTTGAATACGATGGTAATGGTACTGGTGACCTGCCCAATGGTTTCACGGTTTCAGGTTTGGGAACCTACAATTCTTCACCTGCCATGAAGTTTGACGGCACTGGAGACTATGCCATCTTGAAATTCAACGAGCGTCCCGGCACCTTGACCTTTGACATTAAGGGTAACGCCTTCAGCGGTAGTACTTTCACTGTGCAGATTTCAGAAGATGGTGTGACCTATACAGATTTGGAGACTTACACTGAGCTTGGTGATACTCAACATGAATCATTCGACAACTTGGGCGAAAACGTCCGCTACATCAAGTGGGTTTATACTTATAAATCCTCTGGCAATGTCGCTTTGGGCAATATCGTTCTTGCTGAATACGTAGCTCCTGTTCTTGTAGCTTCCATTACTGTTAATCCTGATGAAGTCAACGAGGATGCCGAAGAACACGACGGCACTTTGGCTCTCACATACGAAAACCTGACCATCACCGATATGGATGATTTCGACATCCAATATTGCGATGCTGAAGGTGAAGAAACTACTCAACCAGACTGGATTGAGGTTCTGGTGGCCGAACAAGACCCTGAAATTGGTGAAGGCTATGTGGTTTCTTACTATATGGTGGAAAACGAAGGTCCTGATGCCCGCACGGCTTACTTCAAGGTTTACGCTATGGATGACGAGACCAACTTGGTCTATTCCAACCTCGTCACCATCAGCCAAGCCGCTCCTGTGGCCCCTGTCACAGGTGACAAGTACGTCAAAGTGACCTCTACAGCTGATCTTACCAGTGGTCAATACCTCATTGTTTATGAAGAAGGGTCTGTAGCTTTTGACGGTAGTTTGGAGACTCTGGATGCAGCTAGCAATACAATCGAAGTGATCCTTAACGATGACGAAATTGATATTACTAGTGAAACCGCTGCCGCGGAATTTACAATTGATATTACTGCAGGTACAATCAAGAGTGCAAGCGGATACTATATCGGCCAAACTTCGGATGCAAACGGATTGGCTTCAAGCACTACAACTGCATATACAAACACAATTTCGTTCGACGAAGATGGTAATGCAAATATTGTTTCGGGAGGTGCTTATTTGCGCTACAATATTGCCAGCAATCAAACACGTTTCCGTTACTACAAGAGCTCGTCATACACGAACCAAAAGGCCATCCAACTCTACAAGAAGGTTGAAAATACTCCTGCTGAGTACACCCTCGCCATCGAAGGCTATGGCAACAGTGACGGCGGCTACTACCTCATCGCTTCGCCTGTCACCGTGGATCCTTCAACCGTTGGCATGACCACTGGTGAATACGACCTTTATTCCTTCAACCAAGCAGAAGACGATGAATGGCGCAACTACAAAGCAGGCGCTTTCACCAACCTCGAGCCTGGCAAGGGCTACCTCTACGCCCATAAGACTGGCGGTGAATTCACACTCACTGGCACAGCTTACACTGGCGATGGCACTATCGAACTGGTTTATGACGACGCCGCTATCGACTTCAAAGGCTGGAACCTCGTGGGTAACCCCTGGGGCGAGAAAGCCTATCCCAACCACGCTTTCTACACCATGGCAGAGGGTGGTGCTGATATCGATGTCACACCTAATGTGGCTGGCACCGAAGTCGCTGCTATGACGGGTATCTTTGTGGTTGCCGAAAGTGAAAACGAAACCGTGACTTTCAGCAAAACAGCTACTGGCAAGAGTGCCAACCTCGCCCTGAACATTACCAACAGCAGCAAGCTTGTTGACCGTGCCATCGTCCGCTTCGGTGAAGGCCGTCAGCTGCCTAAGTTCCAACTCCGCGACAACAGCACCAAGATCTATTTCGAACAAAGCAACAAGGACTACGCCATCGTCAACGCTGAAGAAATCGGTGAAATGCCTGTCAGCTTCAAAGCTGAAAAGAACGGCACCTACACCTTCAGCGTCAACACCGAAAACGTTGAGATGGAGTACCTCCACCTCATCGACAACATGACCGGCGCCGACATCGACCTGATTGCCAACCCGAGCTACAGCTTCGAGGCTAAGGTCACCGACTACGCCAGCCGCTTCCGCCTCGTGTTCAGCGCCAACAGCAGCGTCAACGAGCAGAACGCCAACAACTTCGCCTTCTTCAATGGTAACGATTGGACCATCAACAACGAAGGTGAAGCCACCCTGCAAGTTGTCGATATGACCGGCCGCGTGCTCAGCACCGAGACCGTCAACGGCAACGCCACCACCAAGGTCAACGCCGCCACCGGAGTCTATATGCTCCGCCTCATCAACGGCAACAACATCAAGACCCAGAAGGTTGTGGTGAAGTAAGAAGACAGAAGTCGTAAGACGAAAGTCAGAAGAAAAACCGGTATCGCGATTGCGGTACCGGTTTTTTTTGTCATGGGGATCCCTAAGGTACGATAGCCTCATGGGAAGCCTCGAGGGAACGACAGCCGTCATTGCGAGGAGCGAAGCTGTGCGGAGCGACGTGGCAATCCATAAAACACGACAAGTGGATTGCTTCGTCGTTCCTCCTCGCAATGACGAGAACGGTCATTTCCACCTCACCATGACGTACCGGTCAAGGCTTCGTCGCAATGACGTATCAGTCAAGCCTCTCTCGTAATGACTGAAACAACGTTTAACAAAACAACGTACATATATTAATAATTACTATATTTGCAAAAAATATGATTTATATATGTATAAAACAAGCTACGTCTATATTCTATTCAGCAAGCCAAACGGAACACTTTATACTGGTGTTACGTCAAATCTAAAAGAGAGGATTATAGAACACAAGATGAAAAAACACCCGATGTCATTCACTGCTAATTACGAAGTTACTAAACTGGGCTACTTCGAAGAATTCACATCACAGCGAGGAGTGGAGCAAGGTGGCAATCCATTATTGACGAGTGTGGATTGCTTCGCTACGCTCGCAATGACGAGAACAACAGCCGTCTTGAATAGCCTCGGGGTGCGACAGCCATCAGAGGATCCCTAGGGTGCGACAGCCGTCAGAGGATCCCAAGGGTGCGACAGCCGTCAGAGGATCCCAAGGGTGCGACAGCCGTCATTGCGAGGAGCGGAGCCTAGCGGAGCGACGCGGCAATCCACAAGACACGACAACAGTGGATTGCTTCGCTACGCTCGCAATGACGTACTGGTCATTCCTACCTCGCAATGACGTACCGGTCATTCCTACCTCGCAATGACGTACCCTACCCGTATGACAAAAAACAATAACTATGAATAACAACCAAGACTTCGGAAAACTCGGCGAAGACCTCGCCGTCAACTATCTAATCAATAAAGGCTACCAGATCCTCGAACGCAACTGGCGGTCAGGACATAAAGAAATCGACATCATCGCGCTGGACGGCGACACCCTCGTGGCCGTCGAGGTAAAGACCCGCAAATCCAACACCTACGGCGAACCTGATATCGCCGTGGGCGCCATGAAACAACAGATGCTTATCTGGGCCGCCGACGCCTACGTACGGTATAAAAACCTGGATGTGGAGGTACGGTTCGATATCGTCTCCATCGTGATCACCGACACGGGAGAGCATATCGAACACATCGAGGACGCTTTTATCGTTACCTGACGATAGCCCAGTGGGGCTATAGCCGTCATTGCGAGGAGCGGAGCCTAGCGGAGCGACGTGGCAATCCATAAGACTCGACAAATGGATTGCTTCGTCGTTCCTCCTCGCAATGACGTACCGGTCATTCCTCCTCGTACCGGTCAAACATCATTCACAATAACGAAAGATTACCCTACGGAACAACCTGGTGCCACTAAGTCACTTGGGGTGAGCAGCACGAGACGGCCGTCCTTGTCCTCGGCGGAGAGGATCATGCCCTCGCTGACCACACCCTTGAGCTTGCGCGGCTCGAAGTTGGCGATGAAGCAGACCTGTTTGCCCACCAGCTTCTCAGGTTCGGTGTAGTACTTGGCGATGCCGCTCACGATGGTGCGCTTGTTCATGCCATCGTCGATGAGGAACTGCAACAGCTTGTCGGCCTTAGGCACCTTCTGGCATTCCAGGATGGTGCCCACACGGACATCCACCTTCATGTAGTCGTCGAAGCTCACTGTCTGCTTCACCTCGGCAGGCTTCCAAGCGTTCAGCTGGTTGGCCTTCTTGATTTCGTCGAGACGCTTCAGCTGCGCCTCCACCACGCTGTCCTCGACCTTTTCGAAGAGCAGCTCCAGCTGGTTGATAACGTGGCCTTCAGGAAGCAGAACGGTGTTCTCAGCATCGTTCCAGCCATTGACCTTTAAACCGATCATCTGCTGCAACTTATGCGCGCTGAAAGGCAGGAAAGGCTCGCTCAGGATGGCCAGATGGGCCACGATCTGCAGGGAGACGGCCATCACGGTCTTCACCCGATCAGGGTCGGTCTTGATCTGCTTCCAAGGCTCGTTGTCGGTGAGGTATTTGTTGCCCAGGCGGGCAAGGTTCATCAGCTCGGCGAGGCCTTCACGGAACTTGTAGTTCTCGATGAGGCGACCGATCTTCTCGGGATAGGCGTTCATCTCGTCGATGGCGGCCTTGTCGGTATCGTTGAGGTTGCCCAAGGCAGGCACGGCACCTTCGTAGTATTTGTGGGTCAGCACCAGCGTACGGTTGACGAAGTTGCCGAAAATGGCCAGCAACTCGTTGTTGTTGCGGTCCTGGTAGTCCTTCCAGGTGAAGTTGTTGTCCTTGGTCTCGGGTGCGTTGGCGGTGAGCACATAGCGCAGCACGTCCTGTTTGCCCGGGAATTCCTGGAGGTACTCGTGCAGCCAGATGGCCCAGTTGCGTGAGGTCGAGATCTTGTCGTTCTCAAGGTTGAGGAACTCGTTGGCGGGCACGTTTTCGGGGACGATGTAGTCGCCGTAGGCCTTCAGCATGCAGGGGAAGATGATGCAGTGGAACACGATGTTGTCCTTGCCGATGAAATGCACCAGCTTGGTCTCGGGGTCTTTCCACCACTTCTCCCAGTCCTCACCGCGTTGTTCGCAGATCTCCTTGGTGTTGGAGATATAGCCGATAGGGGCGTCGAACCACACATACAGCACCTTACCATCGGCACCTTCGATCGGGACGGGGACGCCCCAGTCGAGGTCGCGGGTGACGGCACGGGGCTGCAAGCCACCGTCGAGCCAGCTCTTCACCTGGCCATAGACGTTGACTTTCCACTCCTTGTGACCTTCGAGGATCCACTCGCGAAGCCAAGGCTCGTATTGGTCAAGGGGCAAGTACCAGTGCTTGGTCGGCTTCTTCACCAAGGCCGCGCCGCTAAGCTGCGAGTGCGGGTTGATGAGCTCATCGGGGCTGAGGGAGCTGCCGCATTTCTCACATTGGTCGCCGTAGGCGCCTTCGGCACCGCATTTCGGGCAGGTGCCAACGATATATCTGTCGGAAAGGAACTTCTGGCGTTCAGGATCGAAGTATTGCTCCGTCTCCTTCTCGATGAACTTCCCTTCGTCGTAAAGCTTCTTGAAGAACTCTTGGGCCGTGGCACGGTGCATCTTCGAAGAGGTACGGGAATAGATATCATAGCTGATGCCCAGCTCCTCGAACGACTTCTTGATGATGGCATGGTAACGGTCCACGATATCCTGTGGCGTGCAGCCTTCCTTTTCGGCCTTGATGGTGATCGGCACGCCGTGCTCGTCGGAACCACCGACAAACAGCACTTCCTCGCCACGCATTCGCAGATAACGGACGTAGGTGTCGGCAGGGATATAGACGCCGGCAAGATGACCGATGTGGACAGGGCCGTTGGCGTATGGCAAGGCCGTGGTTACCGTGTAACGCTTGAAGTGTTTGTTCGTTGATTCCATAGTGATGTTATTTTGAAAAACGTGCAAAGATAAAAAAATATCAGTTTTTTAGGTCTTTTTTCAATTAAAGGTTATCTTTGCAACTGAACAACTGATTAACTGAACAACTTAAAAACTCACACTATGGATCTCAATAGCATTTTAGGTGCCTTGACAGCCGGTAGCGCTGTCAGCGACATGGGCAGACAATTCAACATGAACAGCAACCAGGTGAATTCCGTGATCACGAGTGCTTTGCCGACCCTCATCGGGGCCATGCAGAAGAACACCGCAACCGAAAGCGGCGCATCGTCATTGGCTGGTGCCTTGGCAAGCCACCTCGGCGACGGCATCAACCTGAGCAGTGCCAGCCTGACCGACGGCAGCAAGATCCTGGGGCACATCCTGGGCAGCAACTCCAATAACTTCATCACGGCCTTGGCTCAAAAGAATGGTGTAAGCACCAACCAGGCAGGCGGCATCCTTTCCGCCATCCTTCCTATGCTCCTTGGTCTTATCGGTAAAGGCCAGAAGAGCACCAACACTGGTGTTGGCGGCTTGGGCGGCTTACTCGGCGGCCTCCTCGGTGGTGGCAGCATCGGCGGCAGCCTGGGCGGCAACGCTGGTGGTGGCCTGTTGGGCGACAAGAACAAAAACGGCATCCCCGACATCATCGAAGGCTTCATGAAGTAACTGCTAACTGCTAATTGCTAACTGCTAACTGCTAACTGATTAACTGCCAACTGAAAAATGGATATTGTCATTGCTGGAGACGGAGAAGTTGGGCTGCACTTGGCGGAAGCCTTGGTGCGCGACAACCACAACATCACCATCGTTGACCCTCATGAAGAGCTGTTGAAGATGGTGGAGTCGCATTCCGACGTGATGACCATCACGGGCGACTCCACCTCTACTTCGGTGCTGCGAAGGGCCAACGTAGGCAAAGCCGATCTCGTCATCGCCGTGCTCCACGACGAGCACATCAACCTGCTTACTGGCATCATCGCCAAGAAACTCGGCGCCAAGAAGGTCATCACCCGCGTCAACACCATGGAGAACCTAAGTCCCGAGGTGTGGCGCATGTACCAAGACCTGGGCATCGACGGGCTGCTCTCGCCAGAAGACATCGCAGCGCAGGAGATCATCTCCCTGCTCAAGAAGAACGCCTCGTTGGAGACCTACGACTTCTCGGGCGGCAAGCTGCAGCTGTTCATGGTGAAGCTCGAATCGGAAGCCGAGATCATCGGAAAGAGCGTCCAAGAAGTCACCGAACAATACCAGCATATCGACTTCCGTATCGCCGCCATCCACCGCAGGCAGAACACCTTCATCCCACAAGACGACACGGTGTTCCAGCTGGCCGACATGGTGTATGTGGTCACCAAGCCGCACGCCATCAAGGACATCATCCGCCTCAGCGGCAAGAAGCAGATCAATATCCATAACGTGATGATCGTCGGTGGCGGCCGTGTAGGCAGGATCACCGCCAAACGTCTTGAGAACGAGCTCAACATCAAGATTCTCGAGAAGAGCAAGGAACGCTGCACCGACCTCACTAATTACCTCTCCAATGCCTTGGTGGTCAATGCCGATGCCCGTAACCTTGACATACTGGAGGAAGAAGGCATCGCTGGCATGGACGCCTTTATTGCGGTCACCGATAACACTGAGACCAACATCCTGACCTGTCTGCAGGCCAAGACATTCGGTGTGAAGAAGACCATCGCTTTGGTGGAGAACATCGATTATATCGACATTTCGCAGAACATCGGCATCGACAGCATCATCAACAAGAAGCTCATTGCCGCTTCCTACATGGTGCGTTACACTTTGGGCGCCAAAGTCTCTTCCATGAAGTGCCTCAGCGGCATCGACGCCGACATCGTGGAGTTCGAGGTGCGACAAGGTTCTGCGGTAACCCGCAAGATGATCGGCAAGCTGCCCATGCCTTCCGATGCTATTATCTGCGGTATCGTACGCGACGGGGAAAGTTATATTGCCACGGAAGATTTCGAGATACAAACAGACGACCGTGTTGTGGTGTTGGCGTTGCCCAACGCCATCCCCGCCGTGGAACGACTGTTTCATTAATGCCTTCCATCGATGAATGCGACTGGTAAAATAAGTCTCTTTGTTTTGCTGCGCATACAGGGTTTCCTGTTGCTCATCGAGGGCTTTTTCATGCTGACCCTCCTGCCGGTGACTTATTTCCATCACGGCATCAATGCGTTCAGCATGCCTTTCTCCGCACTCATCACTGTACTGACGGGGTTTATCCTGTGTATTGCCACCAAAAAGGTAAAAGGTCAGAAGATCAACCACCGCGAAGGTGTCATCACCATTTGTATTTCTTGGTTGGTGATGTCTGTGTTCGGTGGACTGCCTTTTTTGCTCAGCAAGAGCGTGCCGAACTTCACCGACGCCTTCTTTGAGGCTTTGTCTGGCTTTACCACTACCGGCGCTACCATCCTCACTCAAATCGAGGCAGTACCAAAAGACATCCTGCTATGGCGCAGCATGACCCAATGGATTGGTGGTTTGGCCATCATCGTCTTTGCCGTAGCCATCATCCCCTTCTTGAGCGTCGGCGGCATGCAGTTGTTTATGACCGAGATGAACGGCATCAACTACGACAAACTGCATCCACGCACCATGCACACCGCCAAGAGGCTATGGGGCTTATATGTCTTCTTTACCCTATTGGAGACCCTCTTGCTGAACTGGGGCGACATGGATTTGTTTGACGCTGTGTGCCATTCCATGACCACTATTTCATCCGGCGGCTTTTCCACACGATCCAGCAGCATCGCCAATTATTCCCATTACTCACAGGTCGTGGTGACCTTCTTCATGGCTTTGTCAGGCTGCAACTTCACTTTGTTACTCATCACTTTGGTTCGAAACCCCTTGGCGCTGTTCAAAAACGAAGAATTCAAGCATTTCGTGATCATGATCTTCACGGTAGGCACTTTGTTGGCCTTAGCCTTGATCTTCATGGAGAAAGCCGACGTGGGTTATTCGATCCGAACTTCGTTTTTCAGCGTTGTTTCGATCCTGACCACGACAGGATTCTTTGTTTGCGACTATACCGCATGGCCAGTGGGCTTATGGGTGCTACTGCTGTACTTGATGTTTATCGGAGCTTGTTCCGGTTCCACCGCAGGAGGCATCAAGATCATCCGTCATTTGATTTTTACCAAAAATGCCAGTTTAGAGCTGAAGCGTATCCTTCATCCCAACGCTGTCATTCCCGTGAAAATCAACAAGAAGGCTTTGTCCAAAAATGTAATTTTCAAGACAATGACCTTTGTTTTCGTTTATTTCTTCATTTTCATCATCGGTATTATCGCCTTGCTAACTTTAGGTGTTGATTTCAACACTTCGGTCGGCGCAACCATTTCCACCTTGAGCAATCTTGGTACAGGAATAGGAAGCGTAGGCCCCTATGGAACCTACGCTTTCTTGCCACAGATCGTCAAATGGATCCTTGTGTTGTTTATGCTCCTTGGTCGCGTGGAGCTGTTTACGTTGATATCAATTTTCTCCAAAAACTTCTGGAAGTAGCCTCGTCATTGCGAGTTTTACTTTACTATCTTGAAGATAATTGGCAGTGCTTCGTTACCATTCTCAAAGTGGTAGAAGTTGCTCTCACTGTTGACGGAAGTGCTAAGTGTCATCACGTATGTCTTCTTGGCGGAGAACACCTTGAAGAAATCAGAATCACTTGCGGAGATTTTTGTTGCATCGGTTACGGTACGTGTGACCAACACATCGTTCAAAACAACAGCTTCTTCCGGGGTTTGACCTGACTTCAGTTCATAGACATTCACTTCATACTCCACCTTATCACCTTTCTTTACATTCTTGAGAGGTGCCCAAGAAACTTGAAATGAATCAGCTTTCTTAATCTCAGGCACAGCGGTGGGAAGCTCATAGTTCACTGGATCATAGATATCATCACCTGTACGATCCACAGGAGCCTTCCATTGCGGTGTAGTGGTGCCCGGTACATTGGGATCGTCACCCCATTGGAAGAAAACTCCGCTGGGAACCATCAACTCTTCCTCAATGAACTCACGCGAGACAGTGTCGTGAACGTGTTCCGCCAACATTTCGTTGACATAGAAGCTGGTGTCCGCAATCATATAATCCCAATAACTAGTCGTAAAGGAACTTGTTAATTGCAGATAATATAGACTGCTTTGTTCTAACTCTGTACCCCATCCTTCAAGTTTTTGGCTTATCAATTCATTGTGATCCGGAACATTTTCAATCACCTCTCTGTAGATCGGCTCGTAGGCAGTGATGCTGTCAACGCCACCGTCCATATAATTATATAGCTCAATCATATAGGAGACATTCTTGAACGATTCATGACGTGCAGGTATGAAACTCACCTCTAAATCGTCGTTCATAGGAATAGTGTAATAGCCGTCGCTCGGTAAATAATGGCGCTTGGGACTAAATCCAACGATCCGCGGAGACTGCATCTCTTCAATAATGGCATCCAGTTCCGACACTTCTTCAACACCACCATCCCAAAGGGTCAGGCCTTCCACTCCTTCAGTAATCTCTCCTTCCTCGTTTTCGTCATCCAAAACAAAACCATATTGTCTTGAAAATCTGTTTTTTGCGTTGGTTTTCTTTCCTCCCATGTTTCCATTCGGGTAGTTATTGTTGGTGTAACTACCTGTAATGGTATTGATAAGATACTCATCAGTGCCCCAGTAGAAAGGCATCGGCTGGCTTTTGCCGTCATTAGCGATGATGAAGTTATCTCCCGAATTGCTTTTATTGATCTGTTCAGCCTGCAACTGAGCCACATAAAGCGCACCGCGTTCCAATTGTATCTTGATGTCAAGTAAGGTGTCCAACACTGCATAGTTTTGGTTGCGCACCTCTGTGGAAAACACAGTGGGGTTGTACCTAATGGCATCTTGATAGTTCTGACCATTCAGCACTCTCACCATTTTCAGTTGATACTTGAATCGAGTGCGATTGGTGGAACAATTGGAGATGACTGGTGTCCAAAAGAAAGTGATTTTCCTGGTTGGTGGCACCATCATGATACCATTCAAGTTCAGCTGCGCTCCTGCCAAAGGAGAAACCAGTTCGGGTGCAGAACCCGAATAGCAGATGTCGAAAGAAGGACAAGGTCCGATGCGTTCAATCAGAGCATCTGTTTCCCAATTATAAAAATCCAAGCAAAGCTCATAGGTGCCTTCGGGTAACTGTAAGGCGTTGAGCGGATTGCTATAATCGAAATTGGTTTCCGAACGGTTTACCACTTGAGTGTGTAAGATATCGGTCGTCATTCTATTGACTCCCTCGCGAAGATGGATAGGCAGCATAGGCTTCGTACCTGGCAGGGTACGGACATAGAACGGAGCGGTATTGACAGAAAATTCCATGTTGAAGTAGACGTCGATACCCTCACTTGGAGCACCGGTCACGATAAAGTTTGCGTTGAAGTAATGGAACGGATCATCCAAATAACTGGTCACTGTCGATGGCAAGGAAGCAACCTTGGGCGTCAACAGCACCTGTACTGTCTGGGCTGATACAGTTGTCAATCCAGTAACAAGAGTAGCAGCTAAAACTAAAAATCGTAATAAGCGTTTCATATTAATTTGTCTTTATGATTCTGAATTATTTACCTTTTTTTGACTTAACCAGACGTGAAGCGAAGCTATAGCTGTACTCCAGCATCATACGCACATCGGTACTCACAGCCACGTGCTGTCCGATGATGATGTTGTCGCTGTAATTACTGACAGAAAAGAAGAGGGATGCATAATGGCGGTTCTTATAATTCAAAGAAGCACCAAGACGAGTTGCAACAGAGAAGTCGTTGGTCATTTCTTCACCAACTTCGGCACCAACACGGCGGGCAAGACGGTTCAGAACCTGTTTTTCCGAGTCCGTCAGCTCTTCCGCTTTCGTCTTCTCAACGTTATAGGCCATCGTCAGTCTAGCGTTGCCAGAAAGCGTCATATCTTCCTTTTCAATGAAGTTATAGGTGGTTCCGCCCGAGAGACAATGTGAGTTATAGTTATTGCCTGGAGAGCGTGACAGGGAGTAGTCGTAGTTGGCATCAAGCGAGACCTTGGAGCCGGTAAGATAAACTTCATAACCAAGACCGAAACTGGTGGTGGTGACGTTAAAGTTCGTCCCTTCAAATTGCTTGTTACGGTTCTTGTTCTGCAAAAGATTGAAATTCACACCGAAAGTATGCTCGTTGTCGAGCGACAAGGTGTAACTGGGAGAGATATCCAAAGAATGGGTAATCTGGTTGAGACGAATCTCTTCGGGAACCTCCATCACGCCGTCTTTCTGTTTCTGCGTCACGCCGTTGTACAAGACAGCCAGACCTATATTCTCATTAAAGAAGTTGGTCCAGCTAACAGAGTAAGAACCCACCTGATTGGTGAACAACTGCTTCTTGTCCAAATTATCACGTTGCAGATAGCCATTCAAACTCAAGAAGGCGGTATTGTTTAACAAAGTGGTAGAGATATTAGTACCGAAAGTCTGGGCATTTTGATTAAATCCGTTGGCACCCAAGGAAGTATAGTTGGGTTGCACAAAGCGGTAAGTGAAGGTTGCTGTGACAGGTTGAATGTTCAGATTCAGCAAAGCGTCACCGGCAAAACGAACCTCACTGCCATAACGGACATTGAAGAAGCCCGACTTTCGAAATCCTCCCATGATTTTATTGGCCACGGCGACATCATCGCCTCCTTCGAGCACCACTTCATCCCTAGTGATATCGGGAGTATAGAAGCTGGCGCCCAAGTTGGCTTCAAACATTGCCCATTTGCCAAAGCTAAAATGACCTTTCAAACCCAACGCCAAGTTTTCCTTTCCTTTAATTGTGGAGTCGCGCATGATAAGCGTGGTGTCAATCACTTCGGAGGAAAACACGTTGTACATATACCATTGCGACGGCAAACTGTTCAGGTCATCCTTGGCATGGAGAATGCTGAGGTCAACATAGTTACGCAGACTACCAATAGCAATATGTGCGGCATAGGCGTTACGTTTGAATTGAGGGAAGGTCGTGTAGGCCACATTGTTCATACCGAGCAACGAGTCGGAAAGGAACTGGATGGCATCGCGGTCTTCGAGTTTAGTACGGAAGGTGGTGGCATGGTTGAAATTGCCGTAGAAACCTCCAAACCGGAACTTCTTGCCACGATACTCCATACCAACACCATCGAAGGAAATACCATTGTAGGTGTAGTTGGAGAAATTCATGGCTGCCGTACCTAGGTAAAAAGTGAATCTTTTCCAGGTAGGTCTGAAGTTGATCGTGAAGCTCGGCCGGGACAAGGTGAACTGCTCCGCACTCACATTGATGAGATTGACACTCATCGGAACGCTGATACCATAGACGTTAAATGTCGCATTGGCATATGCAATGGCCGAAAACGGCGAGTTGTAATGCAGGTCGGCGTTATTCCACGATGAGGTGATCTGGGTCCCGACTGTTCCTGAAACAGTCAAAGGGTCCACTATGGTCTGAGGCTCTTCGTTCTGAGCCATCGAAGTTAAAGGAAGTCCTAATAACAACGAAAAACTCAGGAGATATAGAATGATTAAATTACGTTTCATGGCAAGAATTTTTGTTGTTTATATTATTCCTTCACAAATTTTCTGATTTCAACGCCATTGTCGGTAGTCAAGCGAATCATGTAAGTACCGAAAGCATAATTGGCAACATTGATTTCAATCTTTTCAGAACAGTTGACCTGTTTGGCTAACAAAGCACCATTGATGGAGTAAATCTCAACCATCTTAACAGGCTCGGATGTTTCGATAGTCAACTTGTCGCTAACAGGATTCGGGTAGATTGAGACCGTCAAAGCGTCATTTTCAGCTATGCCTACAGTATTGATGAAGTGGGCAACCAGTTGTCTGTCGCCTTCAACAGTAAATGTAAGTGTCGCCTCTTCCGAAATAACCTCACCATTTTCGGTCCAATTTTCGAACCTGAAATCAGTATTGGCCTCAGCAGTCAGCGTGACGGTTTCTCCGTAATTGTAAGTTCCAGCACCAGTAATGGTACCAGCTTCCTCAGGATCAACGCTTGCAGTGATCTCAAAGGTATCGAGCTCGAAGTTGGCAATGTAGTGAGCTGATTCAGTGACTGTGAAGTTATAAATGCGGTTGGTTGACACTTCGACGCCGTCCAGAGTCCAATTTACAAAATGGTATCCAGTACTGTGATTTGCAATCAGCTGGCATGTCGTATTGTAGTAGAACGATTCACCCGTACCACTTATCGTACCGCCTTCTTCAGGATTAGCTTCGGCTGTGATGGCATAGGTGTATTTTGCAAAATGTGCCTTATAAGTGGCAGATTCTGTCACTTCGAAGCTATAGACTGCTTCTGTGGAGATAATTTCGGAGCCTTTAGTCCATCTCACAAAGTAATAACCTGCGGCAGGAGTAGCTGTCAGCGTGCAGGTCTCAAAGTGGTTGAAGTCACCAGCACCGCTTACTGTTCCGGCTGAGATCGGGTTGGCCATGGCCGTGATCGTATAGCCGTTGATTTCAAAGTTAGCAACTAGCGTTCTAGCTCCAGTCACTGTGAAGCTGTAGGTAGCTTCTGTCGAGATGACATTGTTGCCTTCAGTCCAGTTGACAAAATGATAACCTGTGGCGGGGGTTGCTGTCAATGTGCAGCTCTCGAAGTGGTTATAGGTGTTGGCACCGGTGATCGTACCGCCATCGGATGGATTGGCAGTGGCTGCAATCTGGTAGCTGTTCAACTGGAATTGGGCAACATAGCTTGCTGCCTCTGTCACTTGGAAGGTATAGGTCGGGTTGGTTGACACCTGAGTGCCGTTCTTCGTCCATCTGAGGAAGGTATAGCCAGTGGCCGGAGTAGCCGTCAGCGTGCAGTTCTCGAAGTGGTTGTAAGTGCCAGCACCAGCGACAGTACCACCAGCTGTCGGGTTCGCAGTGGCAGTGATCGCGTAGCTGTTCAGTTCGAAGTGGGCCACATAGCTAGCAGCGCCAGTTACTTCGAAGGTATAGCTGGTATTGGTCGAGACCTGAGTGCCGTTCTTCGTCCATTTCACGAAGTGGTAGCCTGTGGCAGGAGTTGCCGTCAGCGTGCAGTTGGCGAAGTGGTTGTAGGTACCAGCGCCAGCGATCGTACCACCATCGGTAGGATTGACGGTGGCTGTAATCTCGTAGCTGTTCAACTGGAATTGGGCAACATAGCTTGCTGCCTCTGTCACTTGGAAGGTATAGGTCGGGTTGGTTGACACCTGTGTGCCGTTCTTCGTCCATCTGAGGAAGGTATAGCCAGTGGCCGGAGTAGCCGTCAGCGTGCAGTTCTCGAAGTGGTCGTAAGTGCCAGCACCAGTGATCGTACCACCATCAGTAGGATTGGCTGTGGCCGTGATCGCGTAACTATTAATTTCGAAGTAAGCCACATAGTTTGCTTCCTCGGTAACCGTGAAAGAATAAACAGGGTTGGTCGAGACCTGGGTGCCGTTCTTCGTCCACTTCACAAAGTGGAAGCCTTCGGCGGGAACAGCCGTCAAGTCGCAAGTCTGTCCATAAGTGAAGGTACCCATGCCGTTCACCGTACCACCGTTGGTCGGGTTGACCGACACCATCGCCGTGACGTCGTAGCTGTTGATCTCGAAGTTTGCCACATAGGTATCTTCCCCTGTCACTACGAAGCTGTAGTTGGGATCAGTCGAGACCTCGGTGCCGTTTTTGGTCCAGTTCACAAAGTGGTGGCCTGTGGCAGGTACGGCCGTCAAGTTACAGGTCTGTCCATAATTGTAGGTGCCCGTGCCGGTCACCGTACCACCGTTGGTCGGGTTGACCGACACCATCGCCGTGACGTCATAACTGTTGAGCTCGAAGTTCGCCACATAGGTATCCTCACCTGTCACCACGAAGCTATAGTGGGGATCCGTCGACACCTGGGTGCCGTTCTTGGTCCAGTTCACAAAGTGGTGGCCTATGGCTGGTATAGCAGTCAGGTCGCAAGTCTGTCCATAATTGTAGGTGCCTGCGCCATTTACCGTACCGCCATCAGTCGGGTTGACCGACACCATCGCAGTGATATCATAACTGTTGATCTCGAAGTTCGCCACGTAGTTCGCAGCCTCAGTTACTTCGATTGTTATGTTCTCAGAATCTGAAACCTCTTGGTTGTTCAGCGTCCAGTTCAAGAAATGGTAGCCTGTATTGGCGGTAGCTGTTAAAGTGCAGCTCTGTCCATGATTGTAGGTGCCAGTGCCTGTGACCGTGCCACCGACTGCCGGGTTCACCGTGGCGTCAATGGCGTAGCTGTTCAGCGTGAAGTTAGCGACGTACGAGGCAGATTCTGTTACCGTGATGTTAAGCGTTCTTGAATTGGAAACCACTGTGTCGTTCTTGGTCCAGTCACGGAAAGTGTAACCCTCGTTGTCAATAGCGTTCATGGTAAGTGTTTCGCCGTAGGCAAAGGTGCCACCAGTGAAGATTGTATCACTCACCTGGACGGTGCCGCCAGCAACAGGATTCGTCGTGACGGTGATATCTAAGTTCCGCATCTCAAAGTTGGCAATCAAAGCGATCTGACCACCTTCTGGATACAGAGTGGTAACAGGGTTATTGCCACCAATAGTGAAGTTATAGTTGGGATTGGCGGTTAAGACAATCTCATCATTACCTTCCCATACGGTCCAATTTACGAAATTGTATCCCTGGTTAGGTGTGGCTTTGATGCTGACTTCATCACCGTAATGGAAGACCTGGATGCTGTCATTTAGGAACTCCGTAGAGCCGCCATCTTGAGGAGCCGGTGATAGGCTTAGGTAGTATTCGATCCGTTCGAAATTGGCAACAAATTCAGCATCTTGAGACACGGCAAACGAGATGGTTTCTTCATCGGAGTATATCCTGCCTCCCTTTGTCCAGTTGGCAAAAATGTAGCCGGTGTTGGCTGTGGCCACCAGCGTGCAAGTGTCGCCTAGATGGTATTCTCCCGCACCTGTAACCGTACCTGCCCCAGTGGGATTGACACTGGCCGTGATGAAGAGAACATCGTTCGTGGTGAAGTATATAAGATTACTCCATTCGGTTTCTTCGTTATCGCAGATGCCCTGGACATGCACGGCATATGGGGTAAGCGGGGTCAAGCCGGTGATGGTGCATTGGGCTTCCTCGACGGACAAGGAATTGTTCCATTCAATATCTTCTCCTCTCATCAACACATTGTCAACGGCAAAGTAGTCACCCTCGGGATCAACTGAGCCGTCTTTGGTGTAAGACCATGTGAAGATGTGCTCTCCTTCCGGAACGTTATAGCTGTAGTGCTTCCAGCCCTCAACATTTCCACCATAGGAGAATTTGTTTTCGCCATCAATGGAGAAGATGCACTTGTCACAAACAGACTCCCCACCGCCTTCACCTCTGCATTCGGCATCGAATTCCACGATGCCATCGCTGCTATAGGTCACAGTGACAGAAATGGAGGAAGATGAACTGCCCACACCTTGGTTGCCGCTCATCATGCAGAAGCCGCCATTGGCATTTGTTAAAGTGTCAACTACCCTCCAAGGATAATTTGTAGTGTTGTCCCAATCGGAAGGAATTCCGCTGTTGAAGTTTTCGTTCACCATGAGGTCGAGAAGACCTGCTTCCACAAGATAGCTGTCGCTGTAGTCCATCCATTTCACCACGGCGGTGCAGCCGGCAACGCTGTCCACTTCCACATGCAAGGGGGTCGGGCAAGGACCGAGGGTGGTGAAACGTATGGTATCACTGGTCAGGTATCTGTTCGGAACACCATCCTCGACACCGCAGGAAGAAACCACGTATGCCTCATAAGTGGTTTCGGGCAGGAGTTCCCAAATCGTACAAGGATTTTCGTTGACCTGCACATACGAATCTTCTGGAACTGTGGGGGTCGGAGTTGTGTCATGATAGAAAATGTACCATGACTCGGCTTCGCCTTTTTCATCCCAGCTGAGGGTTGCAAAGTCGGGACCCACTTCGGTGTTGGTGAGCTTCTTAGGACGCATACAGCCGTCGATGCCTTCTTCAAAAACAGCTGCAAATATGATAACGGAGCCGGGACCCATTCCTTCGATGATATCGCCGTCAAAGACATATTCGCCAAAAATACTATTCAAGAAATCATCATTCAAAATTACCGTAATCGTGTCATTATAGAATGAAAGCTCCGCGTCTTTGGTGTTTCCGCCCTTGACTAATTCTGAACCGTAAATTTCCCATTTAACAAAACTGAAACCCATGTTGGGTATGGCTCGCAGGGTAATTGTATCGAGGTAATGGACAACCCAGTCATCCTCCTCATCAGCACCGATCATCTCTATCTCGCCGCTACCTTCAGGTCGGACATAAAATTCACTACTTAACGATGGGCGTTCGAAACGAGCCACAATGTTGGCATCCTCTGTGACGATGAATGAGTATTCTTCGTCATATCCGACCGGCAAACCGTCCACCAACCAACGGTAGAATTCAAAGCCGTCGTTGGGTGTTGCCGTCAAAGTACAGGTATCGCCATATGCGAAAGAACCGCCGCCGCTGACCGTTCCGCCGTCGGCCGGGTTTGCCGTAACGGTAATAGTGTAGTTCACCGGCTCTGGTTTGGGTAAGATGTTAGACCAGTAGATTATCTGGGCAGTAGAGAAAAGGATTTCTACACCATATTGATACTCGTTGTTTACCGGAAGATCCCCCCAGGTAGTGTCTATCCATTGATTATCTGTCACATATTCGGCAATAGTGTCGACTGCGCCGATTGAACCGCCTGTAGCTGCATCATATAGGGAGCGATAGACATTATAGACATTGTTATTAGCCTTTGCTCCGCCAATATTGGTAAAGATAATGTCATCCACATAGAAGCCGTCGTATTCAGAATCCAAACTAACGTCCTTCGTGTATGACCATTTGAAGGTATGAAAACCTTGGGAAACGTCATAGGAGTAATAATTCCACGATGGTTGAGTGGTGTCTTTAATGAACTTCTTCTTGCCATCGATATAGAATTCGCAAAAGTCATAGCCTTCTTCTCCATAGCAACCGGCTATGAAGCTGATGGTGCCGCTTTGCTGAAAATAAACCGAGGCCTGAATGGATGAGGTGGAATTCCCCTGGCCAGCGTTGCCGCTTTTCATGCAGTGAGTGCCGTTCCATGCTGTGGTATCCAATCTGGGTGTTGTCACCACCCAAGGATAATCTCCTTCGTTAAGCCAGGTGGTAGGAAAAGCCCCGTTCTCGAAATCAATAGTGTCCTGGTCCAAATCCATGCCCCAAAACACCCTGGCAGATGAGCCGTTGGCATAGTTGACATCGGGGTAATAATACGCAAGGACTTGCAACTCAGAAGATTTTGCGGGCGTGCCGGTTTGGGCCATTGCCCCCAGAGTAAAGAAAAGCAAGGACGCGACAAGCGTCAAGCCTTTAATTTTCTTTAAATTTGCGATAGTAAAGTTTCTCATATGCTTTGTTTTTAATTATGTATTATTTCCTCTATTTTGCAAAATTAAAAATATTTAATTGTAATTTTGTGTTTTCATAAAAAAAACATTCATGATTTTTTATTTCTCCGGATGCGGCAACAGCCGCTATGTAGCTAGGACGCTGGCCCAATGGCTCAACGACACCCAGTTTTTCATCCCAGAGGCGGCACGGGAAGGCCGTTACGACTACACCTTGGCGGAAGGCGAGAAACTGGGCTTCGTCTTCCCCGTATATTCCTGGGCGCCACCACGTTTGGTGCTCGATTTCGTGAAACAACTCCGGTTTGCCGAGAAGCCCGATTATGTCTATTTCGCCTGCACCTGTGGCGACCAGTGCGGCCAGACTGAGAAAATCTTCCGCAATGCCTTGAAGGAGAAAGGTTGGGAACTGTCAGCCTGTTTCAGCCTACAGATGCCCGAGACCTACATTGGCATGCCCGGGTTCAAGCTCGACACGGAAGAACGGGCCAAGGAGAAAATTGAAGCAGCCAAAGCCTCGGTCATGAGAAACATCCCACGACTGATCAACAACGAAAAGTTCTCGGAGATGACCGTGGGCGGCTTCGCTTGGCTGAAAAGCCATCTGATCAACAAGAGCTTCAACAAATACGCCACCGACGACAGCAAGTACCGCTTCACCGAAAAATGCATTAGCTGCGGCAAATGCGTGGAGGTATGCCCCTTGCAAAACATCACCTTGGAGGACGGCCATCCGAAGTGGAACGGCCACTGCACGATGTGCATGGGATGCTACCACCACTGCCCAGCCAACGCCATCCAATACGGGAAGGCGACTGAGGGAAAAGGACAGTACTATTTTGGGATGGTATGAATTTTGTTGGTTGTCAATAATATAACCATAAACAACCCCTGCCATGAAAAAGCTCGTTTTGTATTTTCTGCTGCTGTTGGTGGTTCCAGCGACCGCCCAGTCAGGTCTTTTCGGGAAACGCCACCACCACGGTTCACCAACCCCAGCCGGACAGTATCATCCCAGACCGATGATTAAGCCCGGACATTCTAAACATCATGTTCCGCGTCATGAAGAGATCGGGATGAATCCTAGGGACTTTAACGAGGCTGTCCGTATCATCAACAACGAAAACTTCGATGAAAGGCGTCTTGCCACGGCGGAGCGGATCATCGCCGCCAACCCCATGAGCACCCGCCAGATTGCCAATATTTGCAAGTTGTTCAACTTTGAGTCCAATAGGTTGGAGTTTGCCAAATACGCCTATCGCCGTTGTGCCGATCCCAACAACTACTTCCTGATCGACGAAGTCTTCACTTTTGATGCTTCGAAAAAAGAGCTTTACAATTTCATCCGAAATCGGTGATTTGTTGAAGAATGTTTTTATTTTTGTAGCGTAATCAATTCAGAAACAAGAATAAAAACATGAAAAACAAACTCTTTACCTTACTAGCTTTACTCTTGGTGTTTGGTATCACAAACGCTTTTGCACAAACCGTTATTCCCATCGTTAATGGGCAGAATTACATTGAAGATTTCGAGTCGGGCACGCTGGGTGACTGGATGGTGGAGGCTACTGGATCCGCAAATTGGGGGGTGGTGAACAATGCGGCTACCTTCCAAAATGCTGCAGTTGGCGATAGAGCCAGGCTTATCTCACCCATTTTCGACATGTCGGATATTAGCAGCGCCACTTTAAGTTTCAGTTATGCCATGATGGCACTTTATCCACCTTACGACGAACTTACAGTGAGCTACCGCACCTCCGAATCAGACGCTTGGCACGACCTTGACACCTACAGTGTCAACGACTGGAACAATTACTATGAGGCTAACTTTGAATTGCCCGATATCTCCTCAACGTACCAGATTTCGTTTTTGGGACTAAACAACGGAGGCTATTATATTTTCGTTGACAACATTGAGATTACCCCTGCCATGGGATGTGCCCGTCCCGTGAATCTGGAAGCTACCAACCTGACGACGGTTTCGGCACTGCTCCATTGGTCAACGACGGGCAACGAAGAGAGCTGGCTCGTGGACATCAACGGCACGCAGAAGCCTACCGATGTTCTGCCATTCTTGATAGAGGGACTGGAACCACAAACAGAATACACCTTTACCGTAAAAGCCATCTGCGGTGATGGAATGGAGTCGGGTTGGTCGAACCCTGCTACCTTCAAGACCCCCTGCGATGTGATTGTCGTAACTGACGATGAGCCCTATTTCGATGACTTCGAAGCCTCCGAAGAGTTTATCTGCTGGACGGATGAGATTTCATCAGGCAATTATGGTTGGGCTATCGATCCAGGTTATCTGATATTGAACAACACTGCCAATTTCTTCTGGATGGGCGAAGAAGCACTGCTGTATTCCGCTCCGCTGGATATCACCGCCGTCACCAACCCCGTCCTGCAGTTCAAGCATAAACAGCCACATAATGAAGGTGTGGCGGATTATCTGTATGTGGCCTATCGCACGTCGCCATCGGATATGTGGCATGTCATAAGCACTTACGAGTATGTTTCAAACGAATGGGAGACGGAAACCTTGACACTTCCAGAGACCTCCGCAGAACTTCAAATCGGCTTTGACGCCATCGCCAATGGTGGCAACGGCAATGGCGTGTATGTCGATGACGTGTATGTAGGCAATGAAAGCGGCGTTGGCGTAATCGAAGCTGTTGTGATTACCAATGGTGACGCAGTGATTTACGACCTGTTTGGAAGGAAGGTGGCTGTTGCCAAGTTCCGCGAAGGTTGTCTGGATCTCGACATGAACCGTCTGGCTTCCGGCATTTACATCGCCAGGATCTCGAATGAACAGGGAACCAGAACTATGAAAATCGTCAAAGAATAATAATAAAATGGATTGCTTCGCTATCGCTCGCAATGACGGCCGCCGTTTTTTGGCTGTCTTATTGCTGCTGTTTCCTTTGTTTTTGAGCGCCCAAAGCGCTGGTGATTACACAAAGTACGTCAACCCCTTCATCGGCACCCAGACCGACGAGACGGGAGCCTTGAGCGGCAGCACCTTCCCTGGGGCCACGATGCCGCAAGGCATGGTGCAGCTAAGTCCCGAGACGGAACAAATGGTGACATGGGACCCTTGCTCAGGGTATGACTACAACAAAGACGTGATCTACGGCTTCACCCACACCCACCTCAGCGGCACAGGCTGCACCGACCTCATCGACGTAAGCTTGATGCCTTTGACCCGCAGACCTACCCCCGAGCGGCTGAAAGCCGCCGACTTTGGCCAACATTACAGCCACGATGCCGAATCGGCCCGCCCGGGATACTATCAGGTGTCGCTGCAAGAAAGCAAGGTGAATGTGGAGCTATCCGCTACCACCAGGACAGGCATCCATCGCTATACCTTCCAAAGAGGCAATCCCCAATTCGTGGTACTGGATCTCGACCGTGGCACCTTCCGTGGCGAGGCCTATTACTCGAAGCGCCGTAGCTACGACGTGATACAAGCCCAGATCCGCATCGTCGATGACCACACCATCGAAGGCTATCGCGTCATCACGGGTTGGGCCAAACTGCGCAAAGTGTATTTCAGGGCCGAGTTCTCCAAGCCGATCCAAGAACACCTGCTCATGAATGGCGACCTCAACATCGGCAAAAATAGCGACGTGGTGAACGGCCGGACACTTCGTGCCGCACTTCGTTTTGACCAGTCCGGAGGACAGGAACTGATGGTGAAAGTGGCCATTTCACCCGTGGACATCGAAGGTGCCAGAAAGAACATGGCGGCCGAAGCCAGCAGCTGGGACTTCGATGACTACGTGCAAGCCGCCCACGATGCTTGGCAGAAAGAACTCAGCCGTATCGACATCGAAGGCACCGACGAGCAAAAGACCATCTTCTACACGGGCTTGTACCACGTGTTGATGCAGCCCAACACGATGAGCGATGTGGATGGCCGTTACATGGACACCAACTTCGAGATCAAGCAGATGCCCGAGGGACAGACCTATCACAGCACCTTCAGCTTGTGGGACACCTTCCGCGCCGCCCATCCCCTCTACACCCTTATCGCACCCGACATCGCCGCACAGTTTGTGAGGGATATGGTGCTTCACCACAAAACCTATGGCTACCTGCCCATTTGGGACCTCTGGGGACAGGACAACTACTGCATGATTGGCAACCACGCCATCCCCGTGCTCGCTGATGCCATCCTCGCCGAGCTTCCCGGTATCGATGTCGAGGAGGCTTATCAAGCCATGGTCGAAAGCAGCACCAGGAGCCACTTCAACTCGCCTTTCGAGATCTGGGAACAATACGGTTACATGCCTCAGACCTTGCAAGACGAGAGCGTGAGCATTACCATGGAGCAGGCTTTTGACGATGCCTGTGTGGCGTTGGTAGCAAAGAAATTGGGCAAGACCGAAGACTACGAGCGTTTCTATCGCCGCAGCATGTTCTACAAGAACCTCTTCGACCCAGAAACGGGCTTCTTCCGTCCGAAGGACGAGAACGGAAACTGGCTCGATGGTTTCGACCCGCTTTCGTACGAGCAGCCTTGTTTTGTGGAAGGCAACGCCTGGCAATATATGTGGTTCGTGCCACAGGATCCACAAGGCCTCATCGACCTTTTCGGTGGCAAGAAAGGCTTTTTGAAGAAACTCGACGAGAACTTCAGTCTCAACGCCACTTCGGGTGAGGTCAACGGCAACGCCAGCGGCTTCATCGGGCAGTATGCCCACGGCAACGAGCCAAGCCATCACACCGTGTATCTCTATAACTTCGCAGGCAAGCCCGAACGCACCCAGGAGTTGGTGGAGCAGGTACGCCGCGAGTTCTACCGCGCCACGCCTTGCGGCTATGCCGGCAACGACGACTGCGGCCAGATGTCAGCTTGGTACATCTTCTCCAGTCTCGGCTTCTATCCTTTCCATGCCGGAAGCGCTGAGTATGTCATCGGAACACCGCTGTTTACCAAGGCCACGTTACACCTTGAGAACGGCAAGGACTTCGTCATCAGTGCATCCAACAAGACGCCTGAACGCATTCACGTCAAGAGTGTGAAACTGAATGGGAAAATGATAAAGGATTACAAGCTCAGCCACCAGCAGATCATGGCAGGCGGCGTGCTGGAGTTCAAGATGAAGTAACTTTAGCGGTCCTTCTATTTCTTCACGAACTCCACTCGGCGGTTTTTGGCACGGCCTTCCGCTGTGTCGTTAGGAGCAATGGGAGCATGGGAACCCTTGCCTACGGGCGTGAGACGTGATTGTGCGATGCCTTGCTTCACGAGGGCATTCACGATGACTTCAGCTCTTTGTTGGCTCAGCGGATCGTTCACGGCATCGGTGCCGGTGTTGTCGCAATGGCCCTGCACCTCAAATGCAAGCTCGGGGTGTTCCTGCATCAGTTTGGCCACTCGGTTGATTTCGACGATGGATTCTGGCTTCAGGTCGGCCTTGCCCGTCTCGAAGGTGATGGCGTAGGAGACAATTTTGCCGTCAGTGGTGAGGCGGTCGTAGAGCGGCACGGCACCTTGGGCAATGCGCACATTGCTCAACCCCGTGTAGCGATAGAACGCTCCGCTGGCAAAGAACAGGTAGCCAGGGGCCTTCATGGCCGGCACGTTGATCATGCGCACGCCGTTCACATAGCCCTTGAAAGCCCGCTGGTTGAACGAGAAGGCGAAGTGGTTCCACTCTCCGGGAACTATTGGATTGTCTTTTTCCAGATAGTCGCTGTTGCCCGGGTTCAGCCCCAGCATCTTTTCTCCAGTTGATTGGTTATCCCCATCCGGTTTCAGCAGGCTCCACAACAAGCTGCACGACCCGTCTTCCCTGTACCAGAACTTTACATAGCTCGACGAGTTATAGTAGCTGTCATCGCCGCGGTCGCCGAAATAAATGCTCATATCGAGCGTTGTCTCCTCCTCGTCCCCTGTATTCATCGGAGCCACGTAGAGGTCGAACTCCACCGTGAATACCTCTGGCAGCCAATCCCATTTCTTTTTCATCAGCGGCATCACCTGTCCCAGACCGTTGTCGGTGAAGGCAATCACGTTGCGTCCCTGCTGCTGTGCCGTTTCCCAAATCCCAGCTCATCGGGAATTCGCCGATTCGCTCACCTTCAAAGTTATCGTCGAAGATGATTTCGTCGCCAGGGACGAAGTCGGTTTTATTATAAGTGGTCTCTTGAGCCATGGCATTCATGCCAACAAACAAAAGCATCGCTATTGCAGTAATAATCTTTTTCATTTTGAATTGTTTATGTTGATTGATGGGCACAAATATACAAAGATTTTTATTTATTGCTCGATTTGCAATAGTCGTTGTTTGATGTCGAGGCCCGAGGCATAGCCTGTGAGAGAGCCGTCGGCACCGATGACGCGGTGGCAAGGTATGATGATGGAGATGGGGTTGCGATGCACGGCTTGTCCGATGGCTTGTGCCGAGCGGCAGCCAATGCGTCGGGCGATTTCGCCATAGCTCACCGTTGCGCCGTAAGGGATGTTTAGCAGCTCATGCCACACCTTTTGTTGGAAAGGGGTGCCTTGCGGTTTCAATGGAGGCGTGAAATCGGGCTTTTTGCCACTGAAATAAAGGTCGAGCCAACGACGGGTTTCAGCAAAGATGGGGAGGTCTTGCTGGTCTTTCACATCCTGAGATTGCCCAAAGTCCAGCGCAGTCAACGACGTGCCGTCGCTGACCAAGATGATGGTTCCAACAGGAGAATGATAGAGCGCTTTCATTATGTTGGTCCTCATCTCTTCCAAGCGCCAATCACCTCTCCGATATAGACGGTATGGATACCTGCTTCGAAGCCGTCGTACCATTTTTTTGGTGTGTTGTTGCGGAAGTCTTTCTCCGTCTGATGCCAAGCCGTCATGGTCTCGCATTCGATCACCGTTTTGGCCTCCTCGTAATACGGCGTGCCGTGTTCCGTATAGGCCACATGCAGTCCTAGAGCGGCGGCTTTATCGCCATCACGACCGCTGTACCGGCCCATATATTGCCACACCTCGTCGTTGTCGAACTCCATGATGGTGAATCGCGGATGGCGTTCCATGAATTCGTACGTGTAGCGTGCTGGGGCCACATACACCGTTACGGCAGGACGGTCGTGTCCGAGGTAGTTGCCGATGCCGCCCCAGCCGATGGTCATGGCGTTGCTTTCGGTGGTATCGCCCGAGCAGAGGATAAGGTTTTTGGTAAAAAAGGTGAAGCCATTGTCGGCAAAGTCCTTTTGCACATCGAAAGGTTTCAATTCGGTATTCATGGTCGTTTCCTGTTTTTCTTGTTGGTAGTTGTTTTGAGTTGGCTGGTTGCCGCAGCTGGAAAGAAATACCAGCAGCAAGGTAGTGATCCCTAATGTTTGTAATACGTGTTTCATTGGTCAGTTTTAATTTCTGTTATAATTGATTTCTTCTGCCGCCAGGGGCACTTCGGTTTCTTGATGGTAGGTGAAAGGAATGTGCTTATGGCTATGAAGCTTAAGGAAGTAGTCATTAAGTTGGAGTTCTACTCGATTCATGGTCTCCTCGATACGTTTCGGCTTGAGCTCGCATTCCCAAACAACGATCACCTGCCATCCGTTATCATGAAGCACTTGATAGTTTTTTTGGTCCCGTTCTTGGTTCCTTTTGATTTTGTTCACCCAAAACTCTCGATTCGTTTCTGGAATCTTACAACACGTTGAATTGGTTACTCCTCCCTCCTCACTCCTAACTCCCAACTCCACCTGGTGTCCATGCCAGAAGCACCCGTTCACGAAGATCGCCGTATGGTATTTCCGCATCACGATATCCGGTTTGCCAGGCACCGACTTCACGTTGAGACGGTAGCGGTAGCCGTGGTGCCATAGCCATTGCCGCACCTTCAGCTCGGGCTTGGTGCCTTTGCCGTGGATGTGTGACATCACGAGGTGACGTTGTTCGGGAGTGAGGTGGTCGGTCATAACATTACCAGATAAAAGGCAAAACCTTGTATTTTACCCGTTGTTTGTATTCGCTGTAGCCCTCTAGGCCTTGTTCCAAGACTGCTTCTTCGTTACGGATGCGTTTGGCGATAAGAGGGATATAGAGCAGCATGATGGCGAAAGAAATCGGTGAGGCCAAAACCAGAGGCATCATCAGGAAAAGGATGGTGGTAGCCATGTACATCGGGTGACGGACCACCCCATAGAGGCCCGTGTCGATCACTTTCTGGTGTTCCTGTACCTCAATAGTCCGTGAGAGGTAAGTGTTTTCGCGCAGCACCTTGGCATATAGGCCATAGCACACCAGGAAGAGCGCCGCGGCTACCCATACCGCCCAGTTGGGCAACACCAGCCACTGGAAACGCCAGTTGAGGCCAGCCACAACGAAAGCTGCCACAAACAGCAAGCCCGACAAGGCTACGACCGTCTTTTGTTCTTTTTCCTGTTCTTTAGCATTCAGCCGTTTCTTGAGCAGTTCAGGATTCTTGACCATCATGACAAGTCCCGCGATGAACATCGGCACGAAGAGGACACCCATCAGCAGCCAGCCTTGCCAATAATGGAACGAGCCGGCAGGAAGGAAGATGAGGAGACCGAGGAGAATTACCCCGAGAAAAAACTTGGTTAACGCTTGAAACAGTAAGTTTGATTTCATGATGGTGCGAAGATACAGTATTTTCAGTTATCTTTATATTCTATAATTATTGCTTTTAGCTATGAAACAGTTTGTTCATTCCCTGAAGGCGAGCTTGCCTATAAGATCACTTTACCCGAAGGATTCGACATTACCAAGGATCATTGTCCTACCGTGGTTATTCAACCTCTATTTCAATTTTTGCTTCGTCAAAAGAGTTGCCATTCCATTTGAGCAAGAAATCATCATAAACGAAATCGTCTTCCATGGTCCAACGCACGGCCGTTACATTGATGTCTTTCCCTTCTTTAGGTAATTCGAAGAAAAGTGAGCCTGGGTGGTTATTCACGATTTTCATGACGGTTTGATGGATTGTAGTGTCGGGTGACATCACTTGTGTTTTTGGGTCGAAGTCGTAAAACAGAATCACCGCATCACATTTTTCACCTTCATAACCTATCTGCATCAGGACGCCCACCAGCTGGTGCCCATTGGGACGACGCCAATAACACATCTCTGTTAGGTAATCGAACTGTCCACCCATATCGCATTTGATATAGCCATTACGAGGGAGGTCTTCCGAATAATAGTGCTTTTCTTCCCAAGAGTAGTCTCCGGGTTTTTTGACTTTGTTTTTCATGTTCAAAAGTATTAATCGAATAAGTTTTTGTAGGTTTTTAATTATTTAAATTCATCAAGATAGGCATTCAGGAACCGTTCGGCAAGGCTGTTGGGGCGGATGTTCTGCCGAGCCTCCTCTGGGGTGAACCATTGATAGGAGTCGATCTCCCTGTTGGGTGAAAGCTCACTGGCATCTTTCACGAAGGCCGTGAAGTTACACATCAGCGTGTTCGACGGCTCGAAGAAGCTGGTACGGTTGAACCTGACGCGGCTCACCGTCATCCCCGTCTCTTCCTTGATCTCGCGGCCCACGGCGTGTTCCAGTGGTTCGCCACGATTCACGTAGCCTGCCACGAGGATGAAGAACGGCCGTCCATATTGTTTGATCAGCAGGATCTCCCCAGTCTGTTCGTTGATGACGATCATGCTCACCGCCACGTTGTACATGGGGAAACGGAATTCCTCGCATTGGGGGCAGTAAGGCACGATGCCCTCCCCTTCCAGGGGCTTTTCGATGAGCGGTGCGCCGCATGAATGGCAATGTTTTTGGATCATATCGTTATCATTTATGAATAGATGCGACCAATTCGTCGCTGATGTTATTACCTAACTGGCGGCAGACGTCTTGGCTCCAACGTTGGGCCATCATGATTAGGTGAGAGGTGAGAGGTGAGAGATGAGAGGTTGAGGCAATGATTTTGGCGTAGATATAGCCGGCGTTGAAGTTATCGCCCGCTCCGACCGTGCTGACTGTTTCGATGGGCTGCACGGAATATGTCTCGCAACCCTCGGGTGTATAGACCCGTATCGGACGAGCGCCGTCGGTCAAGATAAGGGTGCTGCAATAGCAACTCACCTGTGCGTAGATGGCATCACCGTCACTCAGGCCGTACAGATAGTTGAAATCCTCCATCGACCCACGCACCACGTTGGCCAAACTCATGTTCTCTTCGACATTTGGCTTCAGGACAGGGATATCGGCGATATAGTTTTTGCGGAAGTTGACATCATAATAAAGCCACGCCCCCGCTTCGTGTGCTTTACGCAGCAAACCGACCACTTTTTGACGTATGGCTGGATTGATGGCGAAGAAAGACCCAAATAGCACCACGTCGTCGCTGTTAAACTCTGGCAGCTTTCCGCTGAGTGCAACGGGCGATGAATCTTTATAGAACACATATTGTGCATCGTTATGCTCATCGAGAAACGCCAACGATATGGGTGATTTGCCGTGTTCGCGACGGAAAACATATTCCGAAGAAACGCCATTCTCTTTCAGATAGTTGCATATCAGATCGCCCACGTGGTCATCCCCCACTTCCGTCACCATGGCACAGTTCACCCCTGCCCTTCCTAGCGAGACGATACTGTTGAACGTCGAGCCGCCTGGGACCGCCTTTAGGGGTTGGTCATCCTTGAAGAGGATGTCGAGGACGGTTTCTCCGATGCCGAGGACGCGAGTCATAGTAATGTTTTTTTTGCGAAGATACAATTTTTCACATTGTTTCATTCCAACTTGAAGCGCAAAAAAGCATATCAAGATCTCAAATCAAAAACCGCTATTGACATTACATCGCAATCATCACCAAAGACCATTCTTTTTCTCCGCAACATAAACGGTCACAAGACGATAAGTGAAGACAGCTTCCGCTTGGTTTCTTCTAGATCTGATTTCTCCAAGGGAATTCCAACGAGATATGCTTTTGCAGAATAGCCATTGATGCCACTAAGTATATCTAACTCTCGAGAAACGAAGTGATCGGAAGGATAAATGAGCATAGCATGCTTTTGTTTATTTCCGCAAAATGATGAATATGCCAAGACCTGATGGAAATCCTCACGGAATGTCTCTCTTAGTTGCTCGCTGTCACCATTTATTTGATAAATATGTGACTTGTATTTTGCGTCAATAATATACTGGACGTCAGATTTGTCAATGATAATATCAGGTTCAATATATTTCAAGCTCCATGCTGGTCTATTACCAAATATCGGAAAATGAGGATTGCATACAATCCTTGCACCTTTGCTCCTTGCCACTTCCTTTAACAAATATTGCACATAACGCTCGAAAAACTGAGCAAAATCTAAGCGCCAAGCATTTTGAGAACTAGATGCATTTTGTAGTACTCTGTTTGCCACCTCCTTGAGTTTCTTTACGACAACAGGGTCTGACATGTGAATCTTCACTTCAGATACCGCATGAACAGAATGACGATTAAACGTATTCAATAAATTCGTTATTTTGTCCATGTATGCCATCCGAGAACGAATGGGTGTCCTGGTTGACATTATTTCATCTATACACAAACCCAGTACAAAGTTTAACTCTTCCCACTCTTTATGGCTTTTGGATAGAACATTACAGCTATTGGGATATCTTAATGTGTTACGAGGTTCATAACTATTCAATGCATATTTATCCCACTTCGTTGAGTTCGTTGGTCTTGTTTCTATCTTCTCGACATTATCAAATTTACGCCATTTGTACCTTTTTGCTTCAATATATCGATCAACAAAATTCTGACATTCAAAATACAATGGAGGCTTAATATAACTACCGGAAGACAGTTTTATACGTTCATTAAACTCAGGTTCTACAAACTCTCCTATAACAGACAACAACTCTGAAACGTCTTCACCAAAGCGTCCCGTAACAATAAGATTCCCCGAAGGCAAACCTGTACTAGGAGATAACAAAGGTACGCAACCAATATATTTTGAGGTAGTAAGTTTCAACACATACTTTCCGCTATCAGCATATTCACCAATGGCATTTATCTCCAAAAACTTAAACGTCTCAGCATTTCGTAGTAGAAATTTTTGAACGGCTGTTTCTGGATAACGCTTGTCTTCGTCCCATGCTTCATTAAGAGATGAAAAAGAGACAACATTAGTCTGAAGTACAGGGAAAATGAATGTTGAGGACTGTTTCTTACTCATACATCAACACACCAAGTTTGTTGTAGAAATAGTTGCTAAATTCATCCTTGGCTTTCAATAGATACCCTTCGTTAAAATATTCTTTCATCAACGGCATTATTTCATATTCGAGACGTGTCTTCATTTCATCTTCATCTTTTGCAATAAAATACGACTGTCCTGGCTGAAGATTCAGTTCGTCGTCCGTGGCGTATTTCTGAAAAAGAGACTCGAAATCATTGAAATAATCCTTTTGGAAGTCTAAGCTTTGAATCTCGTGGGGCTTAAGTGTTATCCAAGTAAATCTTCTGCGCAAAGCAAAATCTACGACAGCCAGACTCCTGTCTGCTGTATTCATTGTGGCAATCACAAATAAATTCTCAGGTAGAACTTCCAGGTCTGCATCACCAACTTTTATTGTATAATTATGGTTAGATTGATTTTTCTCAAACAGGTAGAAAACAGGTCCTAATACATTTGAAAGATTGGCTCGATTTATTTCGTCTATAATCAACAACACCTTTTTGTTTGAATTGTCTTGTGCAGACTTGATAGCACGATAGAGAACGCCCTCATTTGGTTCGTATAATAATTTATCTGCATTTAAGACAGGACGTATTCCATATACAAAATCTGAAAAGGTTGTCTCGGCATGGAACTGCTCAAAATGTATAATATCAAATTTTTTGGCAACTTCTAGTGCCGAATATGTTTTACCAGTACCCGGTGCACCTTGTAAAACAACAAATTTATTGTGTCGCAAGATACAATCAATCTGATATGGTCCCAAATATTTTCTATTATCTTGGGGTAAAAACTTCTTAACTGTTTTCATCTGTGTTTTGTTTGCCCAATTTCGTATCAGAGCGTATGTCGCAATCCATCGTTTTATCGTCAGTAGATTCTCTTCGTCTTTTGTGTCGTCTGAGAAATCCAATATCTGTGAGGCGGGTAGCACCTTTTTGTAAGTATCAATAACCTTCTTTAATTGGGGATAATTCTCTTTTATTTCAGCCATTAAATCCAAAGACGAATTTTCTATATCGCTAAAGTCGTTTTTGAAATAAGCCTTACAGCCATCTTGGCGCAGCTTAGAGAACTGACGTCTTACCCAAGGTAATGTCGCAATATCATAATCGTTAGCAAAGCCAAGCGAACCTACTCCAAATGCCACGATACATGCTTTGTTGTCAATCTGTGGAAAAAAGACAAGCGAGTAATCGTGGTAGCCTCCACTGTATTCTTCTTCGTCTCGTATAAATCCAAAATAAGCACCTTTCAAGAAATCCTCTTGATTATTCTGTTTACCTGTTGCATTGTCTCGAACGATGGTATTACCCTTAGGATTTCCACTCGTCTTTTGCTCCATACCACACTCTTGAGCAAAAGCAATAACTTGATCAAATAGGTTCTGTAACTCCATATAACAAAAATATTAATAATCAAACAATTCACTTTTTGAAATACCCAAAGCTCGAGCAATTTTTTCAATAGTGTTTAGCGTGGGACTTTTTTCTCCCCGTTCAATTGTGCCTATATATGTTCTATCAATATCACATTTGAAGGCAAATTGTTCTTGAGATAAACTGGCCTTTTTTCGCAACTCAGTAACGCGTCGGCCAAACGCAATATTTACATCATTTTTCATGATGCGAAGATGAAAAAATGCTATCTAAAGCACAACGGTCTAAAGATAGCATCTTTCAAAAATAAAATTGCAGTCACTGAGAAAACTCAGCAACTGCTGTTTTGTCTATGGTTAAACCTGAAACTTACACCGGCATCGCCTGTAAGACTTTGCCCTCAATCATTTTTCCGTTTTTATGTTTATTGCGTTTGACGCCATCGGCTCCCCAAGTGCCCCATTGCTTGAAAAAGAAGGCAGCACCTTGCGACTCGGTTTGGCGTTTGATGCTGAGCACCCAATCCTCTTTCATCGGGCGGGCTTGTTGGCCACTCTCACCACCTACAATCACCCAGTCGATATTAGTCAAGTCCAATTCTCCCAAATCTTCAATTAATGGCTCACAGGAAAGAAAACGTATGGGCGCGTCCAAGACCCGAAGACAGTCAATGCGTGGCTTGGAGGTTTGTGCTTCCACGGTCACGCCAAGCCATGCATTCTGCGGCACATCGTGGGTGAGGAAATACTCCGCCATGCGGTCGGCACGTTTAGTAAGCAGCTGATACCGATGTTGCGGCGTGTGGCGGATGGTGTCCATTACCTTATCCACAAAAGAGAAAGGAACGTCCGCATGGAAGAGGTCGCTCATGGAACAGACAAAGATGGTGTGAGGCTGCCGCCAAGCAAGAGGCTCATCAAGACACTCGTCATGCAGGGTGACTTGGAAACCATTGGCGTATTTTTCAAGTCCCATCGCCTTCAGACGGCGCGACATCACCTCGGCATAGCAATGGGCACACCCCTGCGAAATCTTGGTGCAACCCGTTACAGGGTTCCACGTCTTATCAGTCCATTCTATTTTGGTCGTTTTCACCTCTTTATTATTTGAAACGTAATTATTCTATTATTCTTATAAACTTGTTCGTAATTAACCAAAGGAGACCTTCCCGTATAATCTATTAAACCTTCTTTTTTCATTTGTTTTATCTTGTCAGAAGCATGTGCTGATATATGTCCACATTCCAAAGTGTAATCATAGACTTCTTTATTTGTTTGAAGAGCACCTTGCAACAGCTTCTCCTGAAGTTCATTTTGGAACCGTTCTGTTTTATTTGGAAGTTTCCCATCAAATAAACTTAATTGTGTTTTTTCAAGATCATCGTCAATGTCAAAATTCGCCTCCCCGTTGATATTGTTTTTATCCCACGCTGTCTTTAAAAATTTATCAACAGCTCGAGGATGTTTTGCCCCAAAAATTATCCCATATATATTAGCGCCTTTTTTTATAGTAAAGGGATAAAGTTTTAGATCGGATTTTTCGGGTAATCTATGTTTTAGTTGTTCAAGTATGCTTTTATGAACATACTTATACGGGTTTTCTCTAATCTTACTTATATCTATGCTAAGATTTGTTTGAAAAGCTTGTGTTTCTCCAAATCTTACAAAAAAAGAGGAGGATAAATAGTAAATAAAGTCCGTTTGAGCCAGTTTTTCTAAATCCAAAAGGTACTTATCGGCTAAAAATTTCATACCATTTTGGTCCAGGAAAACCAAAGTTGGGTGTGCTGCTATTGTAGTTAATGTTTTGGGAAAGAGATCTGCAAAGTCACAATTACGATAATGCAGGTAAAGAAACTTGTTGTTTAACCTCGTCAACTCTTTTTCATCTTTGATAAACTCTTCGCAACAAGATTTCATCGCATCATACTTGTATTTTGCATATTCATTCAAACATACGTGTATTTTGCATTTTTTACTGAAAATATTACCAGATTGTTCTTTTACTTGCTGCAGCAAACGAATAGGGCTGCCAGCGACACCTGTTATATCACGACCAGGTCCTGCAAAAAAATCAAAAATCCACAATTCTTTGTTTGGACAACTCATGACAAATGTTGGCAACCATTCTTTTGCATAACTTTCAAATATTTCTAGTTTGGTGATAGTTCCCTCGTCAAATGGGCGTTCGTGTAAATCCTTTGCAGTCATGATTCTTTCTGTTTAGTTGTCACATCCACTTTACCTCAAATGCTTAACAATTCTGAAGTTATTGATTTCTAAATTCTTAAAGTCGTCCATGAATAAAGAAAAATATTCCAAATTAACTTGTAAAAATACAACAATTTCCCATAATTCTTATATTTTTTTGAATTAAGGAAATAGTTATCAACAAATCTTTTCAACCAAGAAATCATAGAACGCGTCAATATCGTTGACGTTGTATTCTTTCTTATCAATCCAGTACTTTGCCTCGTTTTGGGGTGCTTGCTCCAACCACCAGTAGAGTTCGTTTTCGCCGTATTGATCATCTTCTAAGCCAAACATGATGTTGAAAGCCTTGTATACGGCATCCCAAAATGGGGAGATGTAGAAAGGGGTGTATTGGTGTTGGTCATCATCCCAAATCAGTTTCAATGCTTTGTTTAAGTTGTCCTCTTTTTGCTGCGCCTTTTGCACGGCGGCAATGAATTCTTTGAATTGTTCACGAGTTGGTGTCATAGCTACTTGTTTTTAAACTTCACCTATAAGTAGCAAAAGAGGGCCGAATGTTTCATCCTCGAAGAAATTTTCACCCAAACATGTAACAATTCATGTATTTCAGATACTACAACTAAGGCCAAAACCTCCCCGTCCTCCGGCAATAATCTTCATATTCCTCGCCGAAATCCTTCCGAAGCCTCTTCTCTTCAGAAAAGACTTGCAGCATCATGATGGCAATGAACGCCACGAAGACTAACAGTGCCTGCCAGGTCCAAAGCCAGATACACACTCCGGCATAGTAGATGAAACTCCCGGAGAGCATAGGGTTGCGACTCAGACGGTAGGGACCTTCGGTCATCAGGTGCTTCGTGCGGGGAGCGACCTCGTGGCCAAAGGCGTCCATGGGATTGCCATCACCCTTGTGACGCATATATACAATGGACCAGATGCTCAGCGACAGGCCTAGCAACGCTAAGATAAATGAAAAAACAACTCTGACAACTGGAACAACCTCAAATCTTAGGCCAGGGCGTCCCGAAACCAGCCACATCACCGTCGGGATCAGCAGCACAAACATCAATCCTCCAAGGACATAACCCGCTATTTCTCTAAGTTTTCGCATCTTCATTCCATTGTTTTAATCATGATAATCCTCCTCCCTCCACTGGAACTTCACCGTTTCGGGAACGAGGTATTTGCCGATTTTGTAATCGATGTTGGCCTTGTGGGCCTGGCTGAGTTGGTAGCAACGTGGCACACGGTACATCTTGCCGTCCTTGATGAAATGGGCACCTGTCTGGTGGAAACGGAAAGCAACGTCCTTGGCGATACATTGCTCCCTAAGGGAAAGGACCCAATCGTAATCGCAAGGACGGGCATCCACGCCCGACTCACCGCCCACCGACACTTCGTCGATGGTTTCGTTCAAATAGGGCGTGAGGTCCATGGCCGTGAGCAAGGGCGAGGCAATAATGCTCTTGCGCTTGATGGGCAATGACAGAAAAATGGGCAAACGGTAATCGGCCATCTCTTGATTCTCGACTGTACAGCCAACAATGACATTGTCATAACCGTCACCCCAGTCGTCGGGCACGCACTCCATGAAACGGTCGATGCGTTTGGTGAAGAAAAAGAACCACAAATCGCTTCGGCGACGCATCATCTGCCAACAGTCAGGACGCCATTCATCGGCGTCTTTCAACAGAAAATCTGAGGTGAAGCAGGTGAAAACAATCTTTCCGCTCTCAATCTTCCACGACTTGTCGCGCTTCCGCTTAACCGGGAGATTGAAATTACCCGTCTTGCGGCATTCACTGCTGGAAATCTCGCTGCCATACATTGCATCCTGACGATAGACATAGCAGTACTTGCACCCAGGACTGATCTTGGTGCATCCGTGCCACGGATTCCAGTCGGCGTATATCTCCCAATGTTCGTACATGTTGCAAAACTAAAACAATTTGGCGGACGACATCCGCCATTTTTATGCTTTTATAAAATACGCTATTTTTGCACCCTAAAACCCCACCTCATGTCCTGGTTGGAAAGTCTCGGTCTGTTGGGCCTGTTCATAGGCACCTTTCTGGCGGCGACCCTAGTGCCGATCAGCTCGAGTGCATTGTATATCGCGGTGCTGGTGGCCACGAAGAATCCTGTTGCCTGCCTCATCGTAGGGACACTGGGCAACTGGCTCGGAAGCGTCTCCACCTACTGGATCGGACGCATCGGCAAATGGGAATGGATCGAGAAATGGTTCAAAGTCAAGCCTGAAAAACTGGAACAACAAAAAGAAAAAGTGGATCGCTACGGCATCTGGCTCGCCCTTCTCGCCTGGGTACCTATCGTCGGCGACATCATCACCCTGGCACTGGGCTTCTACAAAGCCAAGCCGCTAGGAACCATGGTGCTGCTCCTCGTCGGCAAGTTTCTGAGGTTTCTGGTGTGGAATCTCCTGATCGGGGCACTGTGACGTCATTGTGAGAACCCCGGCTTCTATGGATTGCTTCGTCGTTCCTCCTCGCAATGACGTCTATCACACCCTTTAAAAAGACTTACTTGACAGCCCCAGCCCACTTTTCGATATCGGCCTTGTCGATCCTGTTGAGCAACTTGCCTTCGCCGAACTTGTACTTGGGATAGGCGGCCGCAAGGTCCTTGCAGGCTTGCTTGATGCTGCTTCCACCCGAAGTGGCAAACGGCACGATGGTCTTGCCGGTGAAGTCGTTGGCCTCAATGAAGGTGTTGATGATGGTCGGGGCGGTGTACCACCAGATGGGGAAGCCCACATACACCACGTCGTACTTGCTCAGATCGACCTTGCCGCCGTCTTTGATGGCGGGACGTGAGCTTTTGTCGTTCATCTCGATGGTGGAACGCGATTTCTTGTCACGCCAGTCGAGGTCGGCATCGGTGTAACGTTGTTCAGGAACAATCTCAAAGAGGTCGGCGCTGATGATGCCAGCCAATTCTTGTGCGGCTCCTTTGGTCACGCCCGAAGCCGAAAAATAGGTTACTAAGGTTTTCATGGTCTTGTCTTTTGCTTGTTTTGAATGCGGGCATGTTGCTGAACCGCAGCAGTTCTGTGCCGAGGCAAATCCGACGATGGCAACGAATGCCAATAACAATGTGAATCTTTTCATTTTTTTTCTTTATTTATGGGTGATAGATTGACTGTTCATTTTTTCATAAAGGGCCCGCCCTTTCACCGTCAAAATCATCGAAATCCAAATATCCTTGTTTCTCTGCCATGACACATCGACTAATCTGCAAAGATAATAAAAAGCGGATTATGAAATAAAATGGGGGCCTGCTGAGTTGATTAATTATCTGCAGCGAAAGCCTTTAGTGCATTCTCGTCCAATCGCTGCACCCTCCACTCGTCCATGGGGATAGCCCCGATGCTGCGATAAACAGCCAAAGCGGGCTTGTTCCAGTCGAGGCATATCCATTCCATGCGGCCGCAGTTGCGCTCCACGGCAAGCTTGGCGAGGTATTTCAACAAAGCCTTGCCATAGCCCCTGCCGCGCTTCTCGGGAAGGATAAACAGATCCTCGAGATACAAGCCCTTGCGACCGACAAATGTCGAGAAATTGTGGAAAAACAAGGCGAAACCGATAACCATGCCGTCCTCCTCGGCAAAGACCACCTCAGCGGAACGCTCGACAAATAATGAGTTGTACAACGTGGCTTCGTCGGCTACGACTTCATCGGCGCATTTCTCGTAAACGGCGAGTTTCTTGATGAAGTCAAGGACAAGACTCGTTTCTTCAGGTTTTGCGGGACGTATGGTGAATTGGCTCATGACTTATTCTACTATGTCCATTTCTGCAATGAGATTCTTCGCACCGGCAAACTTGTCGATGATGAAGAGCACATAACGGATATCCACCGAGATGTTACGGCAGATGTCGGGATCATAGACCAAATCGCTCATGGTGCCTTCCCAGCAGCGGTCGAAGTTGAGGCCCAACAGCCGACCATCGGCATTCAAAATGGGACTGCCGGAGTTGCCGCCTGTGGTGTGGACACTAGCAGTGAAAGCGACGTGCATGGTGCCGTCCTTATCTGCATAACGGCCATAGTCTTTGTTGTTGTATAGCTCCTTCAGCTTGGGTTCCACCACATAGTCGTAGATGTCGGGGTTCTCCTTCTCCATGATGCCCTCCAGCGTGGTGAAATGACGGAAAGTCTTGCCGTCCTGAGGCTTGAAGCCCTCCACCTTGCCGTAGGTGACGCGCAACGTAAAGTTGGCATCAGGCGAGAAACGACGCTCAGGCTCCATCACCATCTGGCCTTTCATGTAGATGCGCTGCAAGCTATCGATCGCTTTGTTGATGGGAGCCATCTTGGGATTCACGTCGTTGCGATAGAACTCAATCAGACTCTGATAGGCCTTCATAGCAGGATCCTTCTGCAGTTTCTTGACCTTGCTGGCTTTAAAGCCATCCAGAAACTCGTTGACTTTCTCTTCGTTGACGAACATCGACTTGCTGAAGAGCTCGTTGACGTAGCTGTCCACATCCTTGATCTCGTTCAGGAAACCGGGACGGAAATCGGCAGGCTGCTTGAGGTATTCGGTAAGCATGCTTTTGGCCACTTCCTCGTCGATCGGCTGATGGTAATCCTTGAAGAAGGCTTTGGTGGCATTTTTCAGTGAAGCGACCATATCGTCGATGTCTTCCTGCGGGGTCTCTTTGGTGACCCGCGACAGCCTTCCAAAGCTGCCGGCAAAGTCTATCAACTCGATGTTCAAACCAGCATTGGAAAGATAGGTATAAGCCACGCGGTAAGGCTCCAGCTCTTTGTATTTCTTTTCGAAGGCATTCAAGAGTCCGATATAGGGATAGCGCTGGCGGCTGGCGTTGCACCATTCCATGAAGTCCTTTTCGTAGGCCTGCTTCTTCTCCACGCCGTGGAAGTGGTTGATGCCTTCGGTGACGCCCATCCACTTCTTCCAGCCGTTGCCGAGACCAGCATGCTTGGAAGCATACTGGATGCGTACCTTCTTGTCCTTCTCCTGATAGGTGTTGTAGATGTCGAGGATCTTGCCGCGAAGATCGACCGCAATGGGATCGATGACGTTGGCTTCTTGGTTGACAGCGATGGATGGCAAGTATTCGCTGGTACGGGCAGGATAGCCGAACACGAAGGCGAAGTCGCCCTCATCGGCGCCTTTTAGCGAGATCTCGAGATGCTTGGCGGGCTTGTAAGGAACGTTGTCGGCGCTGTAATCGGCAGGATGGCCGTCCTTGCCGGCATAGACGCGGAACACGCTGAAGTCGCCCGTATGGCGGGGCCAAACCCAGTTGTCGGTGTCGCCGCCAAACTTGCCGATGTTGCTCGGGGGACAGCCCACCAGACGCACGTCGGTATATTCCTCGTTCAGCAGGAGATAGTATTCATTGCCAAGGAAGAAAGGCTTGACGGAAGCCTTGTATTTGGTTTCTTTCTCCACCTCGGCGATGATTTTCTTGATGTTCTCGCTGATGGTGGCTTGGCGCTTGGCTTCTGTCATCTCGCTGGTGACCTCGTTGAGCACCTGGGGGGTCACGTCGCGCATCTCGCGGAGGAAGATGACTGTCAGGCCAGGACAAGGCAGCTCCTGCGAGCGGTCCATGGCCCAGAAGCCGTCGGTGAGATAGTCGTGCTCCACCGAGCTGTGTTGTTGGATGTAGTCGTAGCCGCAGTGGTGGTTGGTAAGCAGCAGACCATAGTCGCTGACGATCTCACCCGTGCAGCCACCGCCAAAGAGCACGATGGCGTCTTTCAAGCTGCTGTGGTTGATGGAATAGATGTCGTCGGCAGTGATACGCATGCCCATCTCTTGCATCTCTTTCTCGTTGTACTGAAGGAGCATCGGGATCCACATCCCTTCTCCGGCGAAGGCCATCGCTGAGGTCAAAACAATGGCGAGTGATAGAAGAAGTCGTTTCATGATAACTTTGCTAAATTTGAAATTTGGGCAAAGTTAAGGTTTTTTTCTTATAACTCCAATTTCACTTGAAACAAAGCCTGCCGATGATTGTTCCCAGTAGGATAAAGGAAATACAGCACCCTGTTGTGTACCCTTAGCATCTCTGCAAAGGGATAGCCGCTGAGATCCAGGACAGGCGTGGCGGTACCTGTAGGCAGATCGATACGCATCAAAGTATAGAGACCGTCATCAACAAAAAACGAGTAAAACTCCCGTTGTGCCCGGTCAACGATCATGCTTTTCTTCCAACGCCCGTCCTGCACTTTAGTGCCATCCCATCTTGTTTGTTCGTGATAAACGAGCGGATAGCGCTCCAATTCCTTGCCAACGGCATCGTAAACGATAGTTTTATCATCAGCATAAGCAAAAAGGTAAAATTTGTTGTCGAGACAATAGATGGGATTGTAAATGTAAAACATCGTTGGATAGAAGTTGAGCGCATAATAATGAAACCTATCAACGCCGAATCGAAAGAGGTCTATAATATCGTCACGGATTTTCTCATCCACAATGTGCTCCAGCAAATATATTGTGTCAGCAGTCGGGGTGACGCAGTAATAGTATTGCTCTGTGCCATAAAAAGCATACCTGCCCGTGATGACCACGCTATCAGAGGCCGCCACGATAGGTCCGTAGGTCTTGTAAAAATTCTCCAGCGAGATGGGGGCATACAGAAACATGTCCTTTTTTCGTCCGTCGGAGGTTTCGGTGAAGCCCACCTGGCAGGCGTTTTCGGTGCTGACAACATGGACAAAGCCGTAGAAATCCCGATAGAGATTCTTGTAGGCGGATGAGATCTTCAACTCATGAAGCGTATCCATCTCGAACGAGAGATGCAGCAGTGCCGTGTTTCGCTTACGATAAGCGACGAGATAGATGCCATCATCAGCGATTACATAGTCGAGCACGCTCCGCACCGGGTTGTCGAAAGCGATGTAAGGGGCATTACCGATCACTTCCACCTCCAACAACTCGTGTTTTTTGGTTTCCATCTCGATTTTGAGTTCCTGCCCAATCAAGTCTTTTTCCTTGATCGTGTAAGTCATCGGCTCATAAACGATATGGGCAAAGCGGATCTTTTGTCCCACCACGGGGCGCGACAAGGCAAAATGTCCGTTTTCATCCGTTATGGAAATCAGCAGTGAGTCATTCACATAAACGCCTACGTTTTCGATGGCACGGCCTTTTTCGTTGACGCATACACCTTGAAGGTAGAGACGGTCTTGGGCATTGGCCGTAAAAGCAAGCATCCATAGAAGGATTATCAAAAAAGAATAAAATCGAGTGTTTTTCATAGTGATGCGGTCTTATAAATCTTGATTAATTCTCATTCGATACAGTTGTTTTGCATGGTTATCCTCTTTGGAATAGAGGAAATACAGCACCCCATCGTGGACTTGAGGGTTAGTCACAAAAGGAAACCCTGTTAATTTGGCTACCTCATCGGCTTTGCCTGTTTTTAGATCGATTCTCTTCAAAATCATGACGCCATCGTCCTCGAACACTGCATAGAATCTGGATTGGACCTTATCTAACAATACCAACTTCTTCCATTCTTTACGCATCTGCCATTTGTTATCCCAAGTCTTTTCCCGATGAAAAGTGATCCAGCTCCACCCAAGACGTTGCGCTTCGTGGTTGAAATAAATGACTTTGTCGGCCTCGAAATTGAAAAGGAAAATGGTATCGTTGGTCTCGAACACTGGATCATAAATTGCTTTAAGAAACAGACTGCCTCCCCTGCCGCCGAATTTGCGGTAGTTTTCCGCCAAGTCGAGACCTCCATTGTCGCTGACATATTCCATAAAATACCCTTTATGGCTGTCAATCTCGTAATAGTTGTAATAAATCTCCTGTCCGTTATCTCCATAGTCAGCCACAATAAACACCTTGTCGTTGGCAAGCACGTTGTTGCCCATCAAGGCGTAGAACTCATCCCGTTGCATACCATAAAAAAGCTCCATGTTCATATACTGGCCGCGATACTGCCGATGACCAATCTGATAGGTCGAGTCATTGCCGATCAGGTGGATTTGATTGTAAACATCCTTATAAAGCCGCTGGAATTTCCTTCGGATAGGCAGCACCGAAAGCGTGTCAAAATTCATCGTCGTGTGCAACAAAGAACAGTTGGCATCCTGCCGATAGGCAATCATGTAGAATCCCATGTCGTTGATTTCGTAATCGATAACACTATTTACCCTGTTTCGATAAGCGATTACAGGTGCCGAGCCAACAATCTCTACCTCCATTAATCCGTAAGCGTTTTCCAGTAACATCATTGGAACTTCTTTCTTGGCGAAATCCTCCTGCTCGATGACAAACCGAGTGTATTCGTAGGTCACGTGCGACAAACACAAGGTGTCACCTACTTTGACTTTATTCACAGTGAATCTGCCATTCTTGTCGGAGACCGAAAGCAGAAGCGAGTCAGTGGAATAAATGTTCACGCCTTGGATCGGTTGCTTTCTCAAGTCGATACATCTACCATGGATGACAGAGCGCTGTTGAGCCGTGCTCCGAACTGTAAAAACAAGCAATAGAAGCAAAAGTGCCGTTGACAAGTAAAAACAAGTGTTTCTCATATTGACGTGTTTTGAATGTTTCATATCATTGACCACTACACCACCGTGCAGGCGTCATAATGACAGATAGACATACTTGTATTCCTTCCCATCGTCGAAGCGAAGTAAGTACTCGCCTTTGTAAAGCGCCAGCTTGAACTCGCTTTCATCCTTGCCATACATATACTGGTCGATGGGGACGCATGCTTCGCCTTCCGATTTCAGGAACGCGCTCACGCAACCTTCGGGGAAACCGTTTTTGTCGATGTATCGGCGGTCGATGGTGTAAAGCACCTTGCCGTTGTAGAGTTTCCATTCGGGGATGTTGTCTTCGATGAAGCGCGTGCGGGGCAGGCAACAGGTGGCATCCATGCCTGAATTGTTTGGATAAATACGTTTCACGGTATCGTAACAGATAATCGGCTCACGGATGGGCATGGCATCAATGCGGTCAAAAAACGCGGTACGTAACGAGTCCATACTTTCGTATTGTTCAGAGAAAGTCATGACGCTGCAATCCATCGTAAACGGGTCAATGCCTGCCTTTTCTTTGAAAAAACCACCCATCATCGACCACCCTTTGCGGTCGGTGATATGCCCCATACCTCCTAAAAGCAAAAACTTAGCTTCGGGATCTTTGTCAAGAATATTCTTGATTAGGTTATCTGCCTCATTCCTCTCGCGGTCAACGCCCCAACCATCGGCCTCGTAGAGCACCAGTGTATAGCCCATGTTGAGTGCCGTCCTTAATAGGTCGCCGAAAACAGGTTCGTCGCAATAGAAGCCCGTCTCACCTAGTAGCACGGTGCGCCGCTCGTTCACCAAGGAGTCCTTCGCAAATAAGGTTTCGGCGGCAAGGTAACGGTATCCGTTTTGGTAACATTTTTCCAACCAACTGATGATAAAAGCCCTGCTATGGGGATTAAAATGCATCTCGTTAAGCATGATGACACGGTTGTTTTCGATGATGCTGTCCATCACTACCGACAAAGGTATTGTTATCACATTTTCATAGTTCTTGGCTAAACGCATCTTGTCTGAAAACAATTTGCCTTTTTCAGCCTTTTGCATGGCTTCTTTGTAATGTCCAACTCTAGAATACAGAATACTAAGCAAATCATTATAACTATCTTCGAATTGAGTGCCGATATACAGACTGTCCAGACAAAGAAGTTTATTCAATGAACGATAGCTGTATCCATCTTCTTTGGCCACCATATAAGGGTGTTTCAGGTCATTGTTTTGGGCCATTGCCTTCAGGAGAAAAAGAAAGAATACCAGCAGCAAGTAAAATCGAGTGTTTTTCATAGCGATGCGGTGTTAGGATTTCATCACTACAAAATTATGTTACGTTTCTTTTGTTTTATAGGGTCTTATTTTGTGATATAGATTTTTATTGATTAAAAATTGTTATATTTTAATGAAAATCAACAAGTTGATTTTTACTTTTGTATAGAATAATATAAAATGTATCCAAAATTTCAACAGCAAAACTATTGACATTTTTAAAAATGATCGTATTTTTGCAGCATTAATAAAAGAAACATTTCTATGAAAAAAGATTTGATAAAAGAGGCAAGACGTTATGTTGACAATGCAGAGAAGACACTTTCGGAAAACGGACGTTACAATCCTGAACTGAAACTGTATGAGGATGAAAAATACGTACGGGCGGCGGGACATTACCTGTGGCATGCTGTACTGATGGCCTTGGATGCGGTATTTCATGTGAGGGCCGACCGACGCACCCGTGTGGCCGTTGACGACTATTACGAAGCGGTAAGAAAAAGGGACCGCAAGTTACTTGCTTTGGTAAACAGCAGCTATAACGTCATGCACTTGTCTATGGACTATGATGGCACTCCAAGCAAAAGCATTTGTAGCGAAGGAATCCGTCTTGCCAACGATATCATCGACCGTTGCGCTAAGATGTTGGCATAGCATTCAAAACCGCTGAAACAGGGTCTTTCCCTACCTTTTTCAGCAGATTTGAGCGGTATTTCATCACCGTGTTTTGGCTTAATTCTAGGATTTCAGCTTCTTCTTTGATGCGGAATTCGAGGAAGTTAAGGATCAATAAGTCGTATTCCTGCTCGCTCAAGTCGGGATAGGTGGTTTTTAGCCGCTCGTAGGCTTTGGGATAAGTGGCATTGAAGGCTTCGATAATGCGTTTACGCTGGCTCCCTCGTGAAAGGACTTCCCTGGCCTGCCGTTGGAGATTCTCGAAAGTCTGCCGTTCGATGGCGGATTGCGCCTCGTTCAATTGTTGGTCAAAAGCCTCACGTTCTTGGTCGTACGCCCTGCGTTGTTGGTTGTTGGTTTTACGCAACTGAAGCAACACCCATCCCATCACCAAAAGCCCCAACAAGGCTCCTGCTCCGATAAGCAGGTATCGCTGGCGGGCATGCTTCCGTTCTTGGTTAAGGGAAAGGTCGTAGTTATCCGCCAAGAACAGCGCATATTCGTTGATTTTCGGCGTGTCGCCTTGAGCAATGGCGATATCGAGCAGATATCTTGCTGCGGTCATCTTTTCATCTGTGTCGGTTAAAAACACTTGTTCCAGATAGACTTTGGCAGAATCCTGTTGTCCTTCGAAATAGAAGTCGGTGCCAATGTTCAGCCGATGTTCTGGGTTATCAGTTGGATGAGCACTTATGGGGTTAGTAATAAAGAGGACGACAGCCGTCATTGCGAGCGAAACGCAGTGGAGCGCGGCAATCCAACCTGACCCAAAATAGCCAAGACAACTCAGGTTGGATTGCTTCGTCGTTCCTCCTCGCAATGACGAAGGCAATGCTAACCTTCTGATAAAAAGCCATATATTCTTCAGCAGTTGCCTCATGCCCAAATCATTCTTAAATCTTTACCCTTTGAAGCACTCCTTGACTCCGTCCTGCGTCGAAATAGACACTGTAGGCATATCCGCCGTGCACCTTGAAAGCCCTCGGATAGATGCTAGAGCACGCTTTGTGAATGATGCCTACGGTGTTTTTTGCCGGGTTGTATAGCCCAAGGTAATACATGCCATCCTTTACAAAGAGTCCGTAGGTCTTACCCATGAGTTCATCCGTGAGGAATTGGTTTTTAAAACTAGATTCTTCCGACAGGATTTTCAACGGCCGTGGATCGGACACCTTGAAATCCTTGTCAACTTCCACGATCTTGAGTCCCTGTAGGTCGATCAATTGCAGAAGATCGTTGTATTTCAAGGCTGCCGTATGGTATTCTTTAGCAACATTTTGACGGTACCACAGGATCTGAAGATGGATGTTTAAGGTTTTGTTCAGGCGTCGCAAGTCACCATCCCAAGTACCCATTCGCAGTTCATTGGCCCCGACAGGAACCGCATGGTCGTACATGGCGATGATCCTGTTCAATTGATCCTGACACATCTCTACAGCTGCCGTATTGATAAAACGGCACAAAGGATGGTTTTTCTTTTCTGGATCGTCTTTCAGGATGTACGAATAGGTTTGTGTTTGTCCGTGAAATTCCTGAACGTGGTAGTCGTGTTTATCGTAAACCATGCTGCGGAGCACATTGGCCCCGTTGAACTCCAGCACAAATCTCGCTACTTTGTCGTTGAATTCCTGTTTGGAGAACGTCGTCAAAGGCAAGGCTTTCCACTGATGATCGAAATACACCTGCAGACAGCTATCGCGATTCATCAGCAAGAAATGCCCGAAGGGGTCGATATACAGTTCCTCATACAGTTGTTGGAACTCGGTCTCGCTCAGCTTGTTTCCCTCAAGGTCGAGCAGACTCAGCACCGAGTTGCGGCTTCGGTTCTCCAGCACAAGGACTTGGTTTCCCGAAAAGGCAATATCGGCGATATAGCGGTTGCCTTTGGTCCTATAGAAGTCCTGAGCTTGGAGGCCTCCAACCAGGCATAGCAACACAACGATGATCAAGTATCTTTTCATAGGAACAAAATTATTGAATATTTCATCGAAAAAACGGCTTAAATCATTGAATACATATTTTTTTGAAAAACTATTGAATTAACACGTTGATTTTTATGATATTAATAAATAATTTAGTATAGATTATTTAAGAATGTATCCAAAATATCAACAATAAACCTATTGACTTTTTTTTAATTAGTAATATATTTGCCGTAAAGATTATTTCTGTAAATTATTGATAAATAATAGTAAAAATACTATTTTTGCAAAAAGTCTCGTTATAACGATAGTTTATGAAATCGATTGTCATTTATCACGGTTCGACAAAGATCATCGAAAAGCCCGTTTTTGGAGTGGGAAATCCGAAGAATGATTACGGATTGGGCTTTTATTGTACCGAAAATCTTGAGCTCGCCAAAGAATGGGCAAGTACGGAACAACGCGATGGCTTTGCCAACAGCTATGAGATTGACTTGGAGGGATTGAATCTCCTCCATCTAAATCAAAAACCCTATCATATCTTGAATTGGCTCTCGATACTGTTGAAAAACAGAACGTTTGTCCTGTCCCAAGGACTGCCCACAGAAGCAAAACAATACCTGTTGAACCATTTTTTACCCGACTACAAGCCTTACGATATCATCATAGGTTATCGGGCCGATGATTCTTACTTCTCTTTTGCCAATGCCTTCTTGAACAACACTATCTCATTGGAGCAATTGCGAAAAGCAATGCATTTAGGAAACCTGGGGGAACAAATCGTATTGAAAAGTGAAAAAGCGTTTGCGAGCATCCATTTCAAGGAAAGCATCCCCGTTGACAGCAGTCTGTACTACCCGAAACGCCAAGCCCGCGACCGAAAAGCAAGAGAAGATTTCCAGAAAGAAAAAACCACAACATCACCAGTTGATGCCATCTATATGATTGATATTCTCAGACAAAAATGGACTACCGATGACCCACGCCTATAATCACATATATCTTGAGGATGTGATGAACAACCTCGGCATCATGTTCGACTGCGCCGTCCATGCCGCGCATTGCGACCTAATGTTGTTTTACGAGATGTTTCTGTCAAGCGGGGTCGCCTCACAAATCGAGGCGGGCAATCCCCGTTACCTGTCGGGACTGTCGGGGATGGAGTTGATGCAACTGGTTTTGGATAAAACCCTTGACAAAACGGTGCCCGTCCTGTCCTACGCACCTTTTGACCGCACCCCCGAATATTGGGCCGGTTGGGCGTTGGCCTATTATCAATGGTATCGTGCCCGATCGTTTTCGTTTCTTAAAAGCAATGGATTAAACATCAACACCTTGCTTTCGCTTTATCCAACCTTGCATGAGGCCGACCTTTCCAAATTTGTAAAAACAGCTGATGCGCTGATCGAGCAAGGTCTCCAACACCGAAAGAACCCACTGAAAACCATCCGCAAGCAGTCCCGTCTCACTCAAAAAAAGTTAGCTGACTTGTCAGGGGTTTCACTTCGCATGATTCAAGCTTACGAACAGGGCGACCAGGACATCACCAAAGCGGAAGTACGGTCGGTCCTCGCACTGTCACGAGTGCTCGGATGTCGTCCTGAGGTGATCCTATGACGTTAACCCAAGAAGTAACGCTCTTTACAGCCTTTCAAAATCCACAATCGCGCGAAGCGAGGCCCAATCCTCCTCTTCCATCGTCTCCAAGGCCTCGTCACTGAAGTATAACTCAATGCTTAGATCGGTTTTCGTGAGTATGTTGATGGTTCCCAAGACATCGTATGAGTTCACAACATCAACTCCCGGTTCAATAATGTGCTCTGAATACCAATCCTTCAAAACGAGATGGCTTCCATGAAGCGTGTATTCCTTGGCAGCTTCTTCCCCACCCATAGCTAGGACAACCTTTCCGTTTTTCTTGAATTCCATAGTGATTCCTTCTCCGATTGGAATGGATTCCGATTGTTCGCCATTCGTTATGGTGAAGTTGACAATTTTCCATTTACCGTAGATTTGAGGGTCTTTCCCACAAGAGGATAAAATAGCCACTACTGTCACCATGAACAGCAAAGCAAAGATGTTTCTAATTGTTTTCATGACTTAGGGTTTTTGAACGGCGAATTTTACGAATTAAGCGAATTATTCGTAAAATTCGTAAAATTCGCCGTTACTCTTATCTTTTCACAAACTTGATTGTTCGATTATTCACGTTGATGAAATACATTCCATTGGGTAAGGATGAAACATCGATAGTCAGATTGGATTGCTTCGTCGCTCCGTTCGGCTCCGCTCCTCGCAATGACGTACCCGACCATACCGTTTGACCCTGTAGGTTGATGATGCGATATTCGTCGGATTGGGTTCCTGAGACGGTGATGATGCCCGAGGTGGGATTGGGATAGACCTGGAATCCCTCCGCGGTGGGTTCGTCAACATCGTAATGGAAATTGAAATACACCTCGTCACAAGCTGTCTCCGTCGTCTGGATGATCAATTGTCCATATTGCCACACGCAGCGCATGCCTCCCACGCGATAGTCGTCTCCTTTGGTCATCAAGCGCTCCGGGAAGAAACTGGTTTCGTGGCCGACGCCACAGATGATGGTGCCACTGAACAGGTCTTGGGGATCGCTCACTGTGAGGGTCCGATAGGTCTGGCCGTTGTAATCAACCATACCTTCTTCATCCACATGCATTGGTAAAAGCTCCGTCCCAACCTTGATTTCCCATTCATCACCCACTTGGGCTGCGAAATCATACAACATTGTGAATTCATTCAAGGTCTTGTTCCACCAATACACCTTGTTATCACGTTCATAAATGTATTCGTACGACTTCTCCTCATGCAGGTTTTTGTCATAAAGAGTATTGATGCGCACCAAAATATGAACCGGCTCTTCGTTGACGGTGGTATCGGCTGCATATTCCAAATGCTGGTAAGTGATGCTGCCATCAGCATTCTTGATCTCATAATACCACTCTGTTCCAATAGGGAAGATGCCCATTTCCACAATGTTGGAAAACCTGTTCCATCCTGGGGCATTTTGGTAGGCTAAAAGTGAGCCTTGAGGCACATAGACGGTAGCACTCCTTGGCACTTGGTCGAAAGAATGATAATAAACAAGGGTGTCCATTGTTGGTGGAACCGGATTATAGACATAGATTTTCTTCAGTTTCGTACATCTGGAAAAAGCCAATCTATCGATGAAGCTGACTGATTCGGGGATGGTCACCTCGCCCATCCACTGGCACATCCCAAACAACCGATAAGGAATGGTATTCATGGACTGGGGAAGGGTAACTGTAGAGAATCGGCCATAAATAAAGGCTTCCGGGGCAATGTCGGTCACCGTCTCGGGAATGACCAACGAGCCAGGGTCATTGCAACTGAAGAAAGCATGATCTCCGATAGTGGTCACTGAAGATGGGATTTCCGGCATCTTGGTAAGACCGCATTGACCAAAAGCGAAAGGACCAATAGCCAGCACTCCTTCGGGAATCACGCTGTTCTTACAGCCAATTACAATGGTATTTGTGAGTTGGTTGATGACACAGTTGTTTTCGGAATAATAAACCGGGTTCCCTTCTTCAACGGATACCGACTCGATCTTTTCGCAACTATGGAACGGGTTTCTTTCGATTGTGATAACCGAACTGGGAATCTGGACTGCCTCGATATTGTCACAATAGGAAAAAGCATCGCCTGAAATGGTAGTTACGGTATTTGGAATTACTACATTGGACAAATTATTATTGTTGCTGAACATGCTGTTCGAGATCACCGTAAGCCCTTCCGGCAACACCAATGTTCCAGTCAAACCCGTGGTCAGAAAGCATTGGTTACCGTAGGTTACGTCCTTTTCGGGAAGCACCACCTCGGTCATAAGGTCGCAACGGCAGAATGCCAAATATCCCACGGTATTCACTGAATTTGGGATGATCACGGTACCGCTCAACAAGGTGCAGAGGTAAAACGCTTGGTTTCCAATGTCCGTGACGGTATTGGGGATAACCACCGATGTGATGGTGCTTTCACTAAACGCCTCGTCTAAGATTTCTGTCACCGTCCAGTCGGCACCATTGCAGTGGATAGTCTCGGGAATAACCAAGTCACCAGTGGGTTGAGGAGTGCCTTTGGTTAATCCTATCAGATGGTTGTCTTGATCCAAGATATTGCAAAAGAGCAACTGGCCTGATGGAGCGTATGCGGTGAAATCATATGCTTTAATGGTGTTGACGGCCAAAACCATCATGAGAATCAGTAAGATTTGCTTTTTCATATTCAAATTGGATTTAATGATTTATACAGCGTTGACAATCTCTTCGAACGACCGGTTGTCGTCCCCGAGGTTCATTTTCATTTGTTTGATTCGTGTTTTGCGTTTGTAATAAGAGTCGGTTTGGGTATCCAAAAGGATGGAAATCACCTGATTGGAGAAACCGTTCTTGGAGAGGCAGCAGATGCGCACATCCCACTTGCCGAGCTTGGGGAAGAGCTGTAGCAAGCGTTGTGAGAAGCCATCGAAAATCAGGTCGGTAAGGTTGATGAAGTCGGTCCAGTCGTTGTCGGTAATTTCGAAGTTGAGCGTGTCGGCGTTCACCTGTTCGCTGAGGGCTTGAGCCGTGACCATCACCTTGTTACGCGCCATGATCTTCTCGGTCATCATCAGCTCTTTCTGCGAGAGGGTCTGCTGGTTGCGCCGCAGTTCGTCGTTAGTGCGGATCAAGGTCTCCATGTCGCTCACTAACTCATGGATGCGATTTTGGTCGCGTTCCACTTGACGACCAAACTGCTCCATCTTCAGCTTATGGTCGCTAACAATCTTTCTCACAATCAAAAGAATAACCAACAAAGCTATCAACACCAAGGCGATAATCAGATACAACTTCAAGTCGCGGTTGCGATGCAGACTCTCTAGCTCGCTTTGCTGGGCTTTCAGTTCGTATTCCGACTTGATCCTCAGCATGACTTCGCTGGAATGCTCTTGTTCCGATTCCAACAAGTTCGTCGAAAACAGCTGTTGGTATTGGATGGCTTGTTTGTAGTCGCCCTCGGTGTAGGCAATGGCATACAGCGTCTGATAGACCGACATTTTCAGTCCGGGACGCTCGCTTCGCAGGGCTTGGTTCAAAAAGTTTTTTGCTTGCTCAAAATCGTTCGAATAATAATAAAGGATGCCCAATGTCATGTGGGCGATGTCGGTATCGGTATCGCTAAGCCCGATTTCCAGTGCCTTGTTGACATTCTCGATGCCTTTGGTAAAGTTGCCGGTCTCCATGTAATAGTCGCGGCCCATTTCCAGATAGAGGTCGCCCAACATGGCTTGGTCGTGAATCAAAGTGGCGATGCTGAAGGCCGAGTCATAGTAGTGTTTAGCTGGTGTGTATTGCTCCTGTGCCCTGACGGCCCGGCCGCTATTGCGGTAGGCGTTCATCATGCCTGTGGAGTCAGCAGTTTGACGGAAACAAGCCAAAGCCTGTTGATGTTGCTCAAAAGCACCCTCAAAGAGTCCGTGTTTGAAATACATCGAACCAAGGTTGTCGCATAGCAGGCCTTCGAGCTGCAGGACTTCTGGAGTCTCTTCGCAAGCCTGCAATGATTCCAACCCTTGCAAGAACTTCTCTGCAGCTTCCTCCGATTGGCGTTGCTGGCGCAGGCGCAAACCTTCTTCATAAAGGATTTGGGCCTTTTGTATCCGCTTGGTCTGGGTGTTGCAAGCGGTCAACACAACGCAGGTCAATAAGAAGATTAGTAATCGTAGTTTCATTTTTCGAATTGTTGTTGATGCAAAATTAAAGAGAAAAACAACTTGTCAAGAGGTTTCTAGGAAAGCGATGGAAAATGTCCCTATCATTTCGGATAGTCCTAATTAAAGATTAATGATAATCAACTATTTAAAAAATTATAGGAAACCTATTTTGTCCATGTTATTTTTTACACAAAACTTAAAATGTATCCAAAATTTCAACATATTTTCTATTGAATTTTTTAAAATTATGGTTATTTTTGCAGCGTATTAATAAAAAAGTTTCTCATGAAAAAGGATTTGATCAAGGAGGCGAGACGTTATGTTGATAACGCTGAAAAAACCCTTAGGGAAAATGGGCGGTATAACAAAGAATTAAATCTTTATGAAGACGATAAATATGTGAGAGTGGCTGGACATTACCTGTGGCATTCGGTGTTGTTGGCCTTGGATGCTGTGTTTCAGGTTAGAAAAGATCGCCGCACAAGAGTTGATGTCAACGACTATTATGCGGCAGTAAGTAAAAGAGACAAAAAACTATTGGCCTTGGTTAACAGCAGCTATAATGTGATGCATCTCTCCATGGATTATGATGGAACTTCTGAAAAAAATGTCTGTAATGCGGGGTTTCGTCTCGCCAACGACATCATCAACCGGTGTGCCTTGATGGTTTCGTGATTGATTACTTCAATATAATCACTATCTTTGTCCATTCAAAAACGGATAAAGATGGAAGAAATCATCACCTTTCTCACCAATGTGCTCCACAACAACAACCGCGAATGGTTTCACGAGCACAAACAGGAATACCAAAGCGCCCAGACGAAGTTTAACGCCATCGCCGAACAGATCATCGACGGTGTGGCCCAATTCGACCCTGACATGCAAGGGTTAACGCTGAAAGATTGCACCTACCGCTTTTACCGCGACACCCGCTTCTCTTCTGACAAACGGCCTTACAAGACCCATTTCGGGGTTTTCGTGTGCAAAGGCGGAAAGAAGTCGATGCTCAGTGGGTATTATTTTCAGGTACAGCCTAGGGAATCAGAGGACTATTTCAGCGGCAACATGCTCTGCACGGGTATGTACATGCCTTATCCCGAGACTTTGAAAAGCGTCCGTGAGGAAATTCTATACAATGGCGAACCCTTGCAGAAAGCCATCAATAAGGCCAAAGGCTTCACGCTGGATACACACAGCGCCTTGAAACGGGTACCTAACGGCTATCCCAAAGACCATCCATACGCTGAGTATTTAAAGCAACGCGATTACCTGCTGGTCAAAGAAGTGGATGACAAACACCTCTACAGTCCAAACCTCGTGGAATGGGTGCTGGAGGAGTTCAAGAAGACCAAGGACTTTTGCCAGTGGCTCAATCAAGGTTAGAGGTGAGAAGTGAGAGGTGAGAGGTGAAAAAAACCTCTAACCTCTAACCTCTAACCTTTAACCTCTCACCTCTGACCTCTCCTTCACGATCTCTTCCTGTTTGTCCTTCGGGGTCGGCGTATATTGATAGAATTCCATCGAATAGTTGGCGCGACCTGAGGTGAGGTTGCGAAGGGCAGTGGCATAGCCGAACAGCTCCATCAGCGGGATGAAGGCATCCAGCTTCTGCGATCCCTTACGGAAACGACGCATGTTCTCGATGCGGCCGCGGCGTTTGTTGACGTCGCCCGTCACATTGCCGATGTAATCGTCTGGGGTGTTGATCTCCACCTTCATCATAGGCTCAAGCAACACTGGGCTGGCTTTCATGAAGGCCTGCTTGAAGCACATCTGGGCGCAGAGCTGGAAGGCCATGTCGCTCGAATCCACTGGGTGTGAGCTGCCGTCCACGAGGACGCACTTGACATCCACCACGGGATAGCCCGCGAAGGGGCCTTTGTTCATGGCTGCAGCCAGACCTTTCTCCACCGATGGGATGTATTCCTTCGGAATCACGCCGCCCTTGGTGACATCGACGAACTCGAAGCCCTTGCCCGGATTCGGCTCGAAGCGGATGACGGTATGGGCGTACTGGCCCTTGCCGCCGGTCTGCTTGGAGAACTTATAGTTGCACTCGAACGGCGCCGTGATGGTCTCGCGGAACGATACGGAAGGCGCACCTACCGTGACCGGCACCTTGAATTCGGTATTCAGACGATCGACGAGGATCTCCAGATGAAGCTCGCCCATGCCGGCGATGATGGTCTCCTCGGTCTCTTCGTCGAAATGAGCGCGGAATGACGGGTCTTCGTTGCAGAGCTTGGCCAGCGCCTCGCTCAGCTTGCTGCGGTTTTTCTTGTCCTCGAGGTTTACCTTCATCTCGATGACCGCCGGTGGGATATGGATGTTCTCGAGCATCAACGGGGCTTTCTCGTCGCAGAGGGTGTCGCCCGTACGGGTGTATTTCATGCCCACGAGGGCTACAATCTCGCCTGGACCGGCTTCGTTGATCTCCTCGCGTTCCTTGGCCTTGATGCGGAAGATACGGCCTACACGCTCGCTCTTGGTCTTGTTGGTGTTATAAACGCTCATGCCGTTGGTGAGCTTGCCGCTGAAGATGCGGATAAAGGTCTGCTGACCCACGTAAGGATCGTTGATGAGCTTGAAGGCCAAAGCGGCGAAAGGCTCGTTCTCCGATGGGTTGCGCTGGCAGGTCTTCTCTTCGTTATAGGGATCATGGGCGATGACAGCGCCAAGGTCCTTGGGCGAAGGCAGATAGTCCACGATGGCATCGAGGAGCAGCTGGATGCCTTTGTTCTTATAGGCGGCACCACAAAGCACGGGCACCATCATCAGCTTGATGGTGGCCTTGCGGATGGCTGCCATGAGCAGGTCGGTGGGGATCTCCTTGTCCTCGAGATACAGCTCGGCCACGTCGTCATCCAGGTCGGCGACTTTTTCGATGAGGTTGCGTCGAGCGGCCTGTGCCTGTTCCATCATGGCTTCCGGGATAGGACCCACGATGCGTTCTTTTTCGACAAACCGAACCGAGTTCATCTGTACCAGATCGACCATGCCTTCAAAGGTGGCTTCAGCGCCGATAGGCAGGTGCAGCGGCACGGCGTTGGCACCAAGATACTTCTGCATCTGACCAACGACCTCATTGAAGTCGGCGCCAGTACGGTCCATCTTGTTGACAAAGGCAATGCGGGGCACGCGGTATTTATCGGCTTGGTTCCAAACGGTCTCTGATTGTGGTTCCACGCCACCAACGGCGCAGAACACTGCGACCATGCCATCGATGACACGCAGCGAGCGCTCCACCTCGACGGTGAAGTCCACGTGACCGGGAGTATCGATCAAGTTGATCTGATGGTCGTTCCAATGGGCGGTGATGGCTGCAGAGGCGATGGTGATGCCACGCTCCTGCTCCTGTTTCATGAAGTCCATGGTAGCCTGACCGTCATGGGTCTCACCCACTTTGCGGTTCACGCCGGTGAAAAACAAAATACGTTCTGATACGGTGGTCTTTCCAGCATCGATATGCGCTGCAATACCGATGTTGCGGAGTTTTGAAATATTCTGACTCATGGGGATGATGATGGTATATTTTTTGCTATGATACGGGCTGCAAAATTAGTAAAAAATGAGTGATTACAAGAAACTTTATCGGACAAGAGACAAGAAAATCTCTGGAGTTTGCGGAGGTATCGCCGAATACTTCGAAATTGACCCTACCTTGATCAGGTTATTATGGATCATCTTCGCTTTCGTCAGTTGCGCCACCGGCGTCATCGCGTATCTCATCTGCGCCCTGGTGATCCCGCAACAGCCTATCGGCTATGAACAGTCCTATACCGAGCAACCCCAACCAGAAGAACCAAAACCAGAAGAGCCCCAACAATAAACAGGAGGCTTTACCAAATGTCGGACCACGTGATGCTGATCACGTGGTTCGTTGATTTTTCACCCGTCTTGAACACGTTCGACAAACCGTAGGTATATCTCACTTCTACGTACCAATAGCTGACTGCCGCCGTGATGCCGTAATCGATCCTATTGAAGGATCCGAGCTCCCAAGGATGGATATGTTGGACGGTCTTCTTGGGCTGTTTGATGTTTTCCACCTCATCGCCCTTCAGGCAAAAACCGATCTGCGGCCCCACGCGAAGCCGTACCAGACGTGACTCGTCTTCGTCGTCTTCCGTCCACTTCCTGAAATACACGTTCAGCAGCAAAGGAATGTTGATATAGGAGGATTTCTCAAGCCATTTCACCCTGTTTCCGTTGTCCAAGGTCACCGCTTTCATGCCTGTACCCTGACGGGAATAGATCACATCCAGCTCCAGACCGAACACGGAACGCTGAGGAATCAACGCCACACGGGCACCGAAACAGAAATCGGTACGGAAACGGGTGCTGTCAACACCACTGAGGTTCATCGTTGAGAATGTCGGACCTAAAATCAGACCACCTCCCAGCTGCTGGGCGCACACCGGAAAGGCAAGGATGACCATCGTCAACAGGATGAAAAACCGACTTTTCACTTCAATGAAATTGATTCTTGTGCAAAAGTAATAATTTTCCTATTTTTGCAGCCATCTACAAACAAATACTTATGCCATCCCCATTATTTGGAACTATCGTCAAGACCGCCGCGGAACTGAAAAACATCCCCGTTGAGCTGAAACAGAAGACCATCCGCCCGGTAAAAGCCCAAGAAAGAGAGTTGAAGAAACTACTCCGCAAGGCGCAGTTCACCGACTTCGGCAGAAAATACAAGTTTACGGAAATCCTGCTCTCCAGAAATGTCATGGAGAGTTTCCGCAACAACGTACCCGTGTTCGATTACAACAAGATGCACGATGAGTGGTGGTACCGCGCCCTGAACGGTGAGCACAACGTCACTTGGCCTGGAAAGATCAAGTATTTCGCCTTGAGCAGCGGCACCTCCGAGGCCTCCAGCAAATACATCCCGATCACCCGTGAGCTGAACTCCAAGATCACCAAGGCGAGCATCCGACAGTTGGCTTCCGCCGTGCGTTACGACTTCCCAAAGGAGTTCTATAACCGCGGCGTGCTGATGATTGGCGGCAGCACCGACCTGTCATACAGCCGTGAAGGCGGTTACTATGCCGGTGACCTCTCGGGCATCTCCGCAGGTCGTATCCCGAAGTGGTTCGAGTTCTTCTACAAGCCCGGTCAGCGTATCTCCAAGATCAAGGACTGGTCGGAGAAACTCGATGAGATGGTGAAGGCCGCTCCTACCTGGGACATCGGCGTCATCGTGGGCGTGCCCGCATGGGTGCAGATCCTGCTGGAACGCATCATCAAGGAATACAAGCTGAAGACCATCCACGACCTCTGGCCGAACCTGATGGTCTATGTCCACAGCGGCGTCGCCTTCGCGCCATACGAGAAGAGCTTCGAGCGCCTATTCGGCAAAAAGGTGGTCTATATCGAGAGTTATCTGGCCTCGGAAGGCTACATCGCCTACCAAGTCGATCTGAAGAAACGCGTGATGCAACTTCTTGTCGATAATGGCATCTACTTCGAGTTCGTACCTTTCAACGAGGAGAACTTCGACGAGAACGGCAACATCAAGGAACATCCGAAAACCCTGACGTTGAAGGAGGTGGAGGAAAATGTCGATTACGCCTTGCTGCTCTCCACCTGCGCCGGTACCTGGCGTTACCTCATCGGCGATACCATCAAGTTCCTTCCTCCCGAAGGACCGCTTTTTGGGGAACGTCCTAGAGGGGTCAACATCGCCATCACAGGCCGCACCAAGCAGTTCCTGAGCATCACAGGCGAGCACCTCTCCCAAGACAACATGACCCAAGCCGTGGACCTGATGGCCAATGATCTCAACGTCAACATCACCGAATTCACCGTGGCGGGCATCAAGCACGAGACCATGTACGCCCATCACTGGTACCTCGGCACCGACGACAAGATCGACCCACAGGTCGCCATCAAGAAGATCGACGAATACCTATGCAAGCTCAACGACGACTATGCGGTGGAACGCACCGAAGCCATCAAGGAGCTGTTTGTTGACGTGCTGCCCACCCATGTCTTCTACGACTTCATGGAAGAGAAGATCGGCAAATGGGGCGGTGCTACCAAGTTCCCAAGAGTGCTGAAAGGAAAACGGTATGAGATGTGGGAAGAGTTTGTAAGAAGCCAGAAGTCAGAAGAAAGAAGTTAGAATATGTTTAAGTTTATCTTTGATGCCATTGTCCTGGGACTTACCTTGTCCATCGTGTTTGGATTTGGTCCTGCCTTCATCACCTTGATCCAGACCAGCATCCACCGTGGATTCCGTCAGGCCGCATGGTTCGCGCTGGGCGTGTGCCTCAACGACGTCCTGATGGTGTCGCTCTGCGTGCTGACCTCCATCCAGGTGGTGGCCAACGGCGAACGTGAGATGTTCTATTTCAGCCTCGGAGCGGGCATCATCCTAATCCTGTTCGGCATCTTCACCTATACCCGAAAAGTCAAGGAGGACAACTTCAAAGGCATCAAGGAACGAACTGACGAGATCATCGATGAAAACAAGGAGAACTTCAAGAAGGACGACGACACCCCGAGATGGTTCGTTTTCCTCGGCAAAGGCTTCGTGCTGAACATCCTGAATCCCTTCGTATGGATTTTCTGGTTCAGCACCGTGGCCATCACGGCAGGAACCATGGAAGGCAACAAACTCAAGATATTGCTCTTCTTTGCCATCGTGCTTGCCACCTGCCTAGGCTGCGACCTGCTGAAAGCCAAAGGCGCTTCCTTCCTGAAAAAGTTCTTCAACGCGAAACGCATCCGCATCTTGAACATCATCATCGGTGTGGGATTGGTCCTGTTCGGACTCTACTTTATCATCAGCGGTTTTATCAAATTTATTTGATTGACGACGGAGATTAAATGCTGTCCTTGAACTTGATGTCCTTGACATTGAGCTGCAGCGTCGTCTTGCCTTGCCAGTAGTTGTATTCCAGATGGTAGCAAATGCTGAAGGGCTCGCCGCTATGGACGCGTGCGAAGAGGTCTCCCTTCTGGAAAGCGATGCCTGAGAACACGGTGTTGTCCTCGTCACCCAGCTGACGGACGGTCAGCTTCAAGTGCTTGTGGCCGCCCACGGGACGCGAGCCGCCTGTATCCACGATGTTGTCGGACCAGAACACCGGTGCCGAGTTGCCCGGACCGAAGGGGGCAAACTGGTTGAGGATACGCATGAACTTCGACGTGATGTCGTGGAAGTTGATCTTCAGATCGACCTCTAGCTCGGGCACCAGATCCTCAAGGGTGAGATGCTCCTGGATATAAGCCTCGAAACGACGGCGGAACTCTTCTACATTCTCGGGCTTCATCGAGAGGCCGGCGGCATATTTATGGCCACCAAAGTGCTCCAGCAGGTCGGAGCAATGGTCGATGGCGTCGTAGATATCGAAGTTTTTGATGGAACGTGCCGAACCGGTGATGAGATCGTTGGCACGGGTCAGGACGATGGTCGGACGGTAGTAGTAGTCGGTAAGACGTGAAGCCACGATACCAATAACGCCCTTGTGCCAGTTCTCGTTGAAGATGACCGTGCTGCGGGCGTTACGGAGCTCTTCGTCGTCGGCAATCATGTTGAGCGCCTCCTCCGTGATGCCGTTGTCCAACTCACGACGCGTGTCGTTCAGCTCGTTGATGTTGGCGGCAAGCTTGACGGCATGTTCGTGCTTCTCTGCCAGCAGCAGACGCACCGAGTCGGAGGCCTTGTCGATACGTCCTGCAGCGTTAATTCTAGGACCGATCAAGAAGACCAGGTCGCTGATGGTCAATTCACGTGTCAGCACGTTGGTGGTCTCGCCGTCCACACGATCGGGATCTTCCTCGCGGCGATAGACGTTGGCATGCTGCAAGATGGCTTCGATGCCCGGACGGGGTTTCTTGTTGAGCTGTTTCAGGCCATAATAGGCCAACACACGGTTCTCTCCCGTAATCGGGACGATGTCGGCCGCAATGCTAACCGCCAGCAAATCGAGCAGCTCATAGACTTCCTCGATGGGCAGGTTCTTGCGCATGGAGAGCGCCGTGACGAGTTTGAAGCCCACGCCACAGCCCGAGAGTTCCTTGTAAGGATAGGTGCAGTCGGGACGTTTGGGGTCGAGCACCGCCACTGCAGCAGGCAACTCGTCGCCGGCACGGTGATGGTCGCAGATGATGAAATCCACGCCCTTTTCGTTGGCGTATTGGATGCGCTCCACGGCCTTGATGCCGCAGTCCAAGGCAATCACCAGCTTGAAGTCGTTCTCAGCGGCATAGTCGATGCCCTTGAAAGAGATGCCATAACCCTCGTCATAGCGGTCGGGGATATAGAACTCGATCTTCTTCTTCTTGAAGAACTTCTTGAGGTAGGTATAGACCAAAGCAACGGCGGTGGTGCCGTCCACGTCGTAGTCGCCGTAAATCAGGATCTTCTCCCCATTGTCGATGGCTTGCACCACACGATCCACCGCCCGATCCATGTCCTTCATCAGGAAAGGATCGTGGAGTTGGCTGAGCGCCGGACGGAAGAAAACTTTTGCCTCGTTATAGTTCGTGATTCCGCGCTGTACAAGCAAAGTGGCAAGGTTCTCGTCAATGTTGAGCGCCTTGACGATTTCGGCAACCTGTTGGTTGTCAACCGATTTATTTAAAATCCACTTTGTTTCCATCGCCTAATTTTGAATTTGTAAAAATAAGAATTATTTTTTCACTTTTTATAAGTTTTTTTATTTAGAATGATATTTATTTGTAATTAATTGATTATCAATTGATTATTTTTTCACATTTTAATCAGTTTCAAGATAAGCCTGTTGTTGAAAAAATAGTGGATTTTTTTTGAAAACATCATTGCATGCTATCTGTTTTTTTAATAATCTTGCATTATCATTTTTCCAAAATTTTAGTCTCTTGAAAAAAATCAAAACTGCTTTAATATCAGTATTTTATAAAACTGGAATTGACACTGTAGTCTCGTTGCTGAAAGAGCAAGGGGTGCAGATTTATTCCACTGGCGGAACCTTCGATTATATCCGCAATCTGGATCCAACGGTGAAAACAGTGGAGTCGTTGACCAGTTACCCTTCTATCTTGGGCGGCCGTGTGAAGACCTTGCATCCGAAAGTGTTCGGAGGCATCCTTGGCAGAACCCAGCTGGAGTCGGACCAGCGTGAGATGGCACAGTACGAGATCCCCGCTTTCGACCTCGTGATCGTCGATCTCTATCCTTTCGAGGAGACCGTGGCCAGCACTACCGACGAGAGCGCCATCATCGAGAAGATCGACATCGGCGGCATCTCGTTGATCCGCGCCGGAGCGAAGAATTTCAACGACGTGCTCATCGTGCCTTCCAGGAAGCATTACGACGAGCTGATCCAGCTGCTCAAGACGCAACAGGGCGAGACCTCGCTGGAGAATCGTCGTCGTTTCGCCTGTTACGCCTTTGCGGAGAGCTCGCATTACGACACGGCCATCCACCGTTGGTTTGCTCCCGACAACGAGCTCCGCTACGGCGAGAATCCCCACCAGAAGGGTTATTTCCGCGGTAACCTTGATGCCTTGTTCGAGAAGCTGCACGGCAAAGAGCTGTCGTACAACAACCTCTTGGATCTCGAAGCGGGTCTCTCCTTGATTCGTGAGTTCGACGACACCGCTTTCGCCATCCTCAAGCACAACAACCCCTGCGGCATCGCCTGTCGTCCCACAGTGAAGGAAGCCTATCTGGCTGCCTTGGCTGGTGACCCGGTGTCGGCCTTCGGAGGCGTGCTGGTGTGCAACCGTCCCATCGACATGGCTGCCGCCGAGGAAATCAACAAGCTCTTCGTGGAAGTCATCGTGGCCCCAGGCTACGAAACCGGTGTGTTGGAGCTGCTCTTCTCCAAGAAAAACAGGATCATCCTGAGGTTGAAAGAAGACCAATATGACCGTGTCATGGTGAAGAGCGCGCTGAACGGCTATCTCATCGAGGAACGAGACCTCCACACGGAAACGCCCGACGACTTCAAGGTGGTCACCAAAGCCACGCCTACACAAGATGAGACCGACGATATGGTTTTTGCCAACAAGGTGGTCAAACACAGCCGCTCCAACGCCATCACCTTGGCCAAGGACGGACAGCTGTACGCCTCAGGCATTGGCCAAACCTCTCGCGTCGATGCCCTGCGCCAAGCCATCGAGAAGGCCCATTCCTTCGGGTTCGACCTTCACGGTGCCGTGCTGGCCTCCGACGCCTTTTTCCCCTTCGACGACTGCGTGAAACTGGCCCACGAAGCTGGTATCACCGCCATCGTACAACCTGGCGGCTCCGTCCGCGACCAAGAGTCCATCGACTGCTGCGACCAATTTGGCATCAGCATGGTCTTCACCGGCTACCGCCATTTCAAACATTAAACTGAACAACTGATCAACTGAACAACTAATAACTGACAAAATGGGTGCTTTTTCATTTTTGAACAAAGAAATCGCTATTGACCTCGGAACGGCCAACACGATTGTCATATATAACGATAAGGTCGTTGTGGATGAACCTTCCATCGTGGCCATCCAGCGCGACACGAAGAAGATCATCGCCGTGGGTAAGAAAGCCATGATGATGCATGGCAAGACCCACGAGAACATCAAGACCATCCGTCCGCTGCGCGACGGTGTCATCGCCGACTTCCAGGCTGCAGAGCACATGATGCGCGAGATGATCAAGATGATCAACTTCAAGAATACGCTGTTCCCGCCCAGCCTGAAGATGGTGATCTGCATCCCTTCGGGCATCACCGAGGTGGAGGAACGTGCCGTGAAGGACTCCGCTGAACAGGCCGGCGCCAAGGAAGTGCGTCTGATCCATGAGCCTATGGCTGCCGCCATCGGTATCGGCATCGACGTGCTAGAACCTACGGGTAACATGATCATCGACATCGGAGGCGGTACCTCTGAGATCGCCGTCATCGCCTTGGGTGGCATCGTCAACAACAAGTCCATCCGTATCGCCGGCGACGACTTCAACGCCGATATCGAGGAATACATGCGCAAGCAGCATAACATCATCGTGGGTGAACGCTCCGCCGAACGTATCAAGATCGAAGTCGGCGCCGCCATCCCGCAACTCGACAACCCGCCGCAAGACTTCGCCGTGCAGGGCCGTGACATGCTGAGCGGTATCCCGAAGGAGATCAAGGTGAATTACTCCGAGATCGCCCACTGCCTCGACAAGAGCATCATGAAGATCGAGACCGCCGTGCTCAACGCACTGGAACTCACACCACCAGAGCTGGCTGCCGATATCTTCCGTACCGGCATCTACCTCACCGGCGGCGGCGCCTTGCTCCGTGGCCTCGACAAACGTCTGGCCGCCAAGACCAAGCTGCCGATCCACGTGGCTGAAGATCCGCTCCGTGCCGTGGCAAGAGGTACCGGCATCGCCCTGAAGAACTTCGACCGCTTCACCTTCTTGATCAAATAATGTATAACCTCATACGATTCATACAGAAACACCACTTCGTCCTCCTCTTCCTGGTGCTCGAAGTGCTGTGTATCATAATGCTGACCTACTCCCAGAACTTCCACCGACAAAAGAGGATCAATACGACCAACGACATCGTGGGAAGGATTTATGAGACGGGAACCAGCATAGGGGATTATTTCCGTCTGGGGAAGATCAACACCGAGCTGGCCGAGGAGAATGCCATGCTGCGCCGTCAGCTGTCGGTGGTGACCGACACCCTGACGGGCTTCATCGAAGAGGTCAACGCCGACACCATCTATGAGTTCATCCCGGCCCGTGTCGTCAACAACACGGTCAACCGGCCCAACAACTACATCATGATCAACAAAGGCAGCGCCGACGGCATCGAGAAGGACATGGGCGTCATCTCCTCCGATGGCATCGTGGGCATCGTGTCAGACGTCAGCCTGCACTATGCCTCCGTGATGAGTCTGCTGCACAGCTACGCCACCATCAGCGTGCGCCTGAAGAACAACGACGACCAGCTGGCCACCTTGCGCTGGGAGAACACCAACTATCGCTACGGCTACATCGACGGCATCCCGACCCACCTGAAGCTGCACCAGGGCGACACCGTCGTCACCAGCTCCTACTCCTACATCTTCCCCGAAAACCTGATGGCCGGCACCGTCATGGAGCTGGATCCCTCGCCTAGCGGCACCCTGAACAGGGCCAGGATCAGGTTCTCGACCGACTTCTCCTCCTTGAAAAACGTCTATGTAATCCATCATACCAACAAGGCTGAACTCGACGCCTTGACTAAAAACCAACTGAAACAATGAACAGGACCTTGATGAACATCATACGCTTTGTGTTGCTGGTGATCACCCAGGTGCTGATCGTCAACCACATCCGTCTCGGCGGCTACGTGCATCCCTATATCTACCTCATCTTCGTGATGCTGCTGCCTATCAACATGCCAGGCTGGCAGCTCCTGCTGTCGGGCTTTGGCATCGGTCTCGTCATCGACCTTTTCATGGGCACCCTGGGCATGCACGCCGGCGCCACCACCCTGATGGCCTTCTGCCGACCCGCCATCATCCGAATCGTGTCGGGCAGTCAGAAATTCGAGAACATCAGGGAACCCAACGTCAACCAGCTGGGATTCGCATGGTTCCTGCGTTACTCCGTGTGCATGGTCTTTGTACACAACTTCACCCTCTTCATGCTCGAAGGCTTCAGCTTCCATCTCGTCGGACAAGCCCTGCTGCGCATCCTCATCAGCGTGCCCGTCTCCCTGTTCCTGATCCTTTCCATCCTCTATCTCTTCTCCTCCACCAACAAGAAAAAACAACACTCATAAATGGCAACCAAGGAAAAAAGCGTATTCTTCTGCAAGTCGTGCGGCAACGAGTCGCCGAAATGGTTCGGTAAATGCCCTGCCTGCGGCGAGTGGAACACGTGCGTGGAAGAGAAAGAAGTAAGAAGCAAGAAGCAAGAAGACAGAAGACAGAAGACAGAAGTCGTTCCAATGCCGATTAAAGAAATAACAAACGCTGAGGAACAACGCATTACACTTCCTTTTGAGGAACTGAACAGAGTGTTAGGTGGTGGATTGGTGCTGGGATCGTTGGTGCTGGTGGGCGGCGAGCCGGGTATTGGAAAATCGACCTTGCTCCTGCAGACGGCCTTGCAGCTGAGTGGCAAGAGGGTGCTTTACATCTCCGGCGAGGAGAGCCAAAACCAGATCAAGATGCGCGCCGACCGTGTGGGCATCCATAACGAGAACTGCCTCATCCTCACCGAGACCGACACCAAGGAGATCCTGAAACACTTCAAGGACGTGCAGCCCGACATCGTCATCATCGACTCCATCCAGACGTTGAGCTCGCCCTACGTCGATGCTACGGCGGGCACCATCAGCCAGATCCGCGAGACCGCTGCCGAGATGAACAAGATCGCCAAGACCTACCAGGTGCCCGTGTTCCTCATCGGCCACATCACCAAGGACGGCAGCATCGCCGGTCCCAAGATCTTGGAGCATATCGTCGATACCGTCTTGCAGTTCGAGGGCGACCGTCATTACGGCTTCCGCATCCTTCGCACCATCAAGAATAGGTTCGGTTCCGCTTCGGAGCTGGGCATCTTCGAGATGAACGCCAACGGCCTGCGCGAAGTCACCAACCCCAGCGAGTTCCTACTCTCGCAGCGCGACGAGGAGGTGAGCGGCATCGCCATCGCTGCCACCATGGAGGGACAGCGTCCCATGCTCATTGAGACCCAGGCCTTGGTAAGCACCGCGGCCTACGGCACCCCGCAACGTTCCAGCACTGGTTTCGACACCCGCAGGATGAACATGTTGCTGGCCGTGTTGGAGAAACGCGCCGGCTTCCGTCTGAGCATGAAGGACGTGTTCCTCAACATCGCTGGCGGCATCCGCAGCGACGATCCCGCCTTGGACCTCTCCGTAGTCGCCGCCGTGCTCTCGTCCAACGCCGACATCCCCATCGACAATCGCACTGCCTTCGCTGCTGAGGTGGGCCTCTCGGGTGAGATCCGCGCCGTTACCCGCATTGAGGCACGCATCGCCGAGGCCGACAAACTCGGCTTCGAGAAGATCTTCATTTCCAAATACAACGCCAAAGGCCTCGACACCCAACGTTTCCACATCGAGGTGGTGCCAGTAGCCACGGTTTACGACCTGGCTACCGAGTTGTTTGGATAATTGTTTTTTATTATCTTTGCCCCTATGAAGCTGCGGTGTTTTATAGGGGCAATTGTTTTCTTGGTGTTGGCGGCCTGTCAACATCCTGTAGGGACGGTGTGCACACCGTCTGTACCACAACAGCAGGAACTAGCTGTGATCGACACCCTGATGCAGACTCGTCCCGACAGTGCCTTGTCCCTGTTGTTGGAAAAGCCGATGGACAACCCCTATTATCAGCTGCTCCTGTCCGAGGCGCTTTACAAAAACGACTCCGCCCAGTTGAACCGCCTGGAACTGTTGGCTGCGGTGAAGTATTTCGATTCGGTGGGGAGTCCGTTTTTATCCGCCCGTGCACATTATATTAAAGGTGTGGGATATTATGAGATGGACAGTGTGGTCCTTGCCTGCCAGGAATACCTGAAGGCCTTGGAAATCATGGAGGAGCATTATGATGAAGATGAATTAGTTGGCAACAAGGCGAAGTTCATGGCACTGGCACAAACACATCTTTGCGTTTTGTTTTCCGACCAGTTCCTTCATGCGCAAGCCATTTATTTTGGGAAACAGTCTTTACCGTATTATTATAAGCATGATACTGAACCGTGGCATATCGCATGGATATTTGATGAATTAGGCCTGAATTACAATATGATGGAACAATTGGACAGTGCAGCTTTTTATTACATCAAAGCCCTGGCAATACTTCCAGACACCAATAATATTACCTACAGGGATATTACAACAGCTCGGTCTTTATTGTCCTATAATCAACAAAAAGAACCGCAAGAACCATTAAAACAACTTTATTGTATGTTGGCTATGGCCGAAAGTGAACAAGAGTATTACTCACGTTGTTTAGTTGTCGGCGAAATCTTCTTTTACGAACTACAATATGATTCTGCCTGGAAATATTTAAATAAGGTTTTTGACAAATCCTCGGTCATCAATTCCAAAAAACAAGCTGCGGAATTGTTGGCTGAAATCTGCAAGTATGAAGGAAAGAATCCTGAGACTTATGCTAATTATTTAGTTCCTTTTGCCAATCAAGAGGAAAACAAAAGTGAAATAAAATCCCAACTTGCCGAACTATATAGCGCATACATACAAAAACAGCTGGATAATGCCCGTCAGCTGAGGCAGAAGTATTATAAAAAAAGGATGGTGGGAACGGTGGTTGGTTTGACGGTTTTGTTGGCGGTCGGTTTTGCCATTTATCATAAAAACCGGAAGCATCGTCATAAAACACAGATTAAGGCTTTAGGAGGAAGGTTGAGAGAAAGCAACGAAGCCTTGGAGGCAGAAAAAAAGGAGAAAGAAAAACTGCTGCTGCAGTTGAATATGCAACAGCGTCAAAAAACATGGGGCAGTCTTGATGATTTCATGAACGAATCCATTTGCCAAGAAATAATTGGATTATTACAAGATGTAACTATCAAAAGGGACGTTAAAAGCGACTACTATTCACAATTACGGTTAAATGAGAATCAGCTATCACAACTAACAATTGCTGTTGAGCACCATTTTCATGGATTTAGTGAAATGTTAAGCATGCAGTATCCAAGAATCAATGGTAACGAGATTAATCAATGTATGCTTAGTTTGCTAAATCTCGAGAATGTTAAAATTGCGGCATTGCTACATTGCGATTATTCAACCATCTTTAAACGATCTGTGAAGTTGAAGAAAGCTTTTGGCACTGACAAATCGCTGCAGGTGTACTTCAGAGAGCTTGTCTTGAAGCAATAGTCTATTTATAAATCATTGTAAAACAGGTTATTAATCAAAAACTGGCAACTATTTTCCACTAGAAAAAGCAAGTTTTTTATTGTCGGTTGTTTTATTTTTGTGACGTTACTATAAAAACGTTACAATGAAACATTCCAAAATCAAACAATTCGTTAACTTTACCTCTCTAAAAAACAACAAAAAATCATATTACCATGAAAAAGACATTTACCCTCCTTGCTTTGGCGGTCTTGTTACCGCTGTTTGCTGCCGCTCAATTCGGCAGACAACCCGTTTCCATCATCGGACACCTCAGCGGCGGCTGGGGTGGATTCCCGGAAAAATCAATTGGTGTTCAACATTGGATTGGCGCTGTAGGTGCCGATGCAAAAATTGGTCTGACAAATAGCTGGTCGTTGCTTGTCGGCTTGGACTATCAGTTCCGTTTCATTAATGAAGGCTATACGGGATATAACGGCCTATACAACACTTATAATCACACTCTCCTTAAAGGCCATTATCTCCGTTTGCCTGTCCGCATGGAATATGACCATAATTGGTTCTACCTAGCCGTGGGACCTTATTTAGAAAAAGGCTTCGGTAATATAACTGAAACATATGATGTTCTACTCGTCGGTATCAACCTTGAATTGGGTGGCCGTCTTGAACTCAACCATCAAGATCATCTCCGTATTGGCCTTCTTAATACTGCTGGCTGTTCTTTGCAAAACCGACCATCCAATAGTTTAGTGGGGTATTATGAACTCAATTGGTTGTTGAGAGTCGGTTATGAACATCGCTTATAAGTAATTAAAACTATTTCATCATGAAAAAGGCATTTACCCTTCTTGCCTTAGTGCTTTGCTCTCCGCTGCTTGTCAGCCTTTTCTCCTCGTGCAGCACCCAAGGCTTTGTCTCCTCTGTGACACGCGCTGACATCCGGCAGATGACAATGTTTGAGACACTGGCCAATGTAGGGGTCATCGAAAAAGGCAACAAAATCGTCTATAACGACTCACTGACGAAAATAGCAAAAGCGCTCTTTGAAACGGAACTGAACAACGATAAAACCCTGCCCGTTTCTGAGACTTTCCTTATCGAAGACAGCGTCATCAACAATAAAATCCAATACGAGATCTATTTCATCATGACCTGTTTGGAACGGAACATCCGACCGAAAGACATCCCTGTTCCACCCACCGTCGATTCCATCCTTTGCTCACGCAACGAACGCTTCGGGGTACTCGCCTATAACTGGGGCTTTACCCGCTCCACCGGCAACTATGCCGGACAGATCGCCAAAGGCATCGCCATCGGCATCCTCACCATGGGATCCTATTACACTGTGCCTTACAAGGACGTGACCCGCAACGGTATCATCATCGTTGACTCGAAAAACCATAACCTCGCCTACGTGGCCACCGCCGCCAGGGAAAGCAGCCCGCTCGAAGCGAAGACCTATCAAAAACAGCTGAAAGACCTGCTTAAGAAATACAAAAAATAACGTTTGCAATATATAAACAATCAAATTATGAATAAAACAATTTTATTGGCTGTTGCATTGCTTGTTTGCGTCAGCGCTTCTGCAGGAAGCTTATCCGACAACCAACCCAAAGAAAAAAGATCTAATCGCTCCATTGGTGCAAGCTTGATGGGCAAGACATTCAAATGCAACGGTGTCTCCATGTCTTATCTTATCAGTGAGCAGGGAACCATGGCTTTTGGCGCTAGCATTGACTTCGAATATGAAAAAATGCTAGGGAAAACGCCTCTGGGCATCGCAACAGGAATATGGGCCGAATACAGCAGACCCTATTATTCCGGTTTGAACGACAGTGGTCAACAAGTGCAGATGGGAGCCAATGACATCACCTTACGGGTACCCGTCATGATCCAGTACCATGATAAACTGAGCACTTCTACCGAACTGCTTTTGTTTGCCGGTCCCAGTGTTGATTTTGTGGTGTTTCGTAAAGGTAGCGGCAACCTGAATAGTAATGCGTTCATTTTTGGCGGTACCTTTTCGGGTATTCCTGCCAATTGGCGTTGGATAGGCCTTTCATTCAATTATGGCATCGGTGTCACTTACAATAACCTTACCTTTAAACTCTCCACAGGGTATGGCTTGACTAACCACTTCAAGAAAGACTATACCGCACAGGCCATAGGCTATCCGGTGTATATCAACCACCCTGTTGTGGGGACTTTAATGTTTAGTTGGTAGCCGATGGTGTAGAATCTGGCATTGACTTCACATAGATGTCGGTCTGCGGGAACGGAATCTCGATGCCGTTCTCATTCAGTGCATTGTAGATTAATTCCTTGGCGCGCGCCGGGAAGGTGTAGTGGGTATCCACCGTGGTGTACAAGAACACGATCAGATCCACCGAACTGTCGCCGAACTTGTCGAAACGGATGTCGATGCCACGCTTCGGATCCACAATGTCGCGACCGAACTTGTCCTTCTTCTGCAAGGGCTTCAAGGCATCCAAGATGACCTGACGGGTCTTCTCGATATCGGTGCCATACTTCACCCCTACCGGGATCTTCAGCATCTCGTAGTTCTTGCCGCCCGTGAGGTTCTTGAAGTTTTTTGAGAACAGGTTGGTGTTGGTGAAGGCTATCAACGAACCGTCTTCCTCCTCGATCAAGGTGGTCTGGTAACTTACACGGCGCACCACACCACGCACGCCCTCGCATGAGATGACGTCGCCGACACGGACACGACCCGACATCAGCTGCACACCATAGAAGAAGTTGTTCAACACGTCCTTCAAAGCAAAACCGATACCTGCAGCCAAACCGGTGGTGATCACCGTTAGCGCGGAAGTGGGGATTTGCAATAGGGAGAATCCGATGATGATGTACAACAGCCAGCAAAGCACCGAGATCAAGGTGTTGGCCAAGCTGAGGTTGACATCGGATTCTTTGATCTCCACATCCTTGTTAAGTTTCTTCAAGGTGTTCCTGATCTTCTGCACACGCAACAGCGAACTGATGAGATAAACCAAATAACGGAAGAAGAAGAACAAGCCGATCAGGATGCAAAGATGGCTCAGCGACAAAGAGAACCAGCCTTCAAAATGCAGCAGCGGTGTATAGTAGATCCGCCTGAAAGTGGCGCTCATGTTGAACACATCGCCGGCCATGAACACGCTCATCGGGATGGAGTTGATAACCGCCAAAGGCATCACAACGCCTTTGAACAAGTCGTACAGCCAGGTGACTTCGATGAAAGCACCCTCCCCATTGAGCGGAAGCCCAGGGTTCTTCTCGTGATAACGGGCTTTGAGCTTGGTAACCCTGCCGTCGTAATAGCCTTTCAACAGCACATACAAAGCCGTGATGGTCTGGAACAGCGTCAGCTGGAAGAACCACCAGATCAGCAGCAACAAACCGGCCATGGAATAGCCACAGATGCCCATGATGAAGCCCACCACCATCACGCCGAAGGAGATCCACATATAGAACATGTCCGGCCTCGGCACGCGTTTGTTGCGCCGCACGTTGACAACGAACTGCCAGATGGCGAAGATCAGCAACAAAGCGGGTAATACGAAAGCGAGCAAGGTGTTGGGGATGAAGATGATGCGGAAAAGAATGGTGATGAACGACAGCAACAAGCTAGGGAGATAGACCGCCAAGGTGTTGCGGGTAAATTTGCTCTCGGTACGGATCAGCAACGATAGGAAGATGGCGACCAACAGCCAAGTGTATTGCCGTAACAGCTTAGAGATCAACATCCAATAGGGGTTATTGTGTGATCCCAAGACAAAAGAGAAGATGCCGAAGAAGATGATGCCCAAGAGCAAGGTGATCATCCTCCGGCGTGTCTTGAAGAGGTCCTTCTGGAGGAAAGGCATGAAACGGAAACAAAACCATGAAATCAGCCAGGCAACCAAAAAGCAACATACCAAAACTACAAAGGCCATCAATCCAAACAACAACACGGATGAGCCGCTCCAGGCTCTGGCGGAAGCGACATCGGAAACATCAGTGGAGCCATATTTGTCCGTTACCTCCTGACGCAGTCTCGGAAAATAGAAATCGCGTTGCTGCAGCATCGACCAAAGGCTGGGTTGGCCCTTCAGAAAGATGCGCTGTTGAACGGTTTCATAACTTTTCTGGGCATATTCGTAGGCAGCGTCAAGGTCTTTTTCCAACTCTTCGTAGCGATCGCTGTCTTTTTCCAACCGGCTGAGACCTTGTTTATAGAACAATGCCATCTGCTCGGCGATGACCACGCAGCTGTCGCGGACAGCGTTGTATTCGGGATTGTCGGGCATCTTCCTCAGGGTCCTGGCCAAGCGTGTATAACGGTCTTCGCCAGACTGCATCATCGAAAGCCGTTGCTCGTAGGGCTGAATCTTGGTGTTGAACTCGTTGTATTGCTTCGACACCTGATCCAAGGCGTAGGTAAGGTCGAAGGTATAGTTGTAAGCCGACTGTGAATACAGCATCAACGAGAGGGCGTTGCACTGCTCGGTGAGTTCGTCCAGGTCCACCCTTCTGCTGTTCCTTTGGTTATTCTTAGGCCTTTCATTGGTACGTTGCGCGGCGCTGAACTGCTTGAACTTCTCCTGGGTCTGTCTCAGCTCCTGCAACAGGATGGACAAAGTGGTCTTCATATCTTCTTCGTAGAAGACGGCCCAGGTGGGACCCGCGGTCACCAACATCAAAAGCAGCACGGCGATGACTCTGATTCTTTTCATGGCTTTAAGGTTTTTTTGATAAGCGGTCGGGGTTCTGTTGGACGAACTGCGCCCATTGGGAGCTGGCCGATTTGCGACTGTGTTTCGGCTTGGTATAGTTGACGTCCTTGCCTCGGTCGAGGAAATGGCAGACGGCGGCAGCCAAGGCGTCGGTGGCATCGAAATACTTGGGCATCTCCTCAAACTTCAGCATGGCTTGAAGCATCTTCGACACCTGTTCCTTCGAGGCGCTGCCGTTGCCCGTGATGGTCTGCTTGATGGTACGCGGCGCATACTCGAAGATGGGAATGTCGCGGTACAAGGCGGCTGCCATGGCTACCCCTTGGGCACGACCCAGCTTTAGCATCGACTGTACGTTTTTACCGAAAAAAGGCGCCTCGATGGCCATCTCATCGGGCTTGTATTCCTCGACGATCTCCAGCATGCGCTCAAAGATCGTCTTCAGCTTCATGGCTTGGTTTTCCAGCTTGTTCAGCTTCAACACGCCCATGCGGATGATACTCAGCTCCTTGCCCTTCTGCCGGACAAGGCCGTAACCCATCACCATCGTGCCAGGGTCAACGCCAAGTATGATCTTTTCGGCTTCCATCAGCGCAAAGTTACATCAATTTCTGGTAAAACTGCCACCATTTGTCGGGCAGCTCGTTGCGCATGGCCTGTTCATAGTCCTCCACGGAACAAGGGATGAAATGATGCCGCTCGTAACGCGGGTCGTCGGCATGCATGAACGACATGTCGATCCACCATTTTCCTGTGGTCTTGTGACACAGAAACACGACGTTTTCCTCGCCTTCGCCGATCTGTACGTTGTAACGCTTGAAATCGTTGCTTTCCGTGGTCGGGAGGTCGTCCTGACGGCTGCTGTAGCCTTCGATGAAATACCATATCATCTCGGCGATCAAGTTGGCCGTGCGGGAGTTGATGTCGTAATGGGGATTGTATTCAAAGAACCCGATAGAAGAGAGTTTGAAGTTCAATCCTGCATAACGCGTCATACGGCAGGCGTCTTCGCCGTTGAAGCCGTTGGGCGAGGCGTTCTTCACACCGGGTGCATCGGCGGCACGGAAGGCACTCATGTCGATGCTGACGATGTTGGCGTTACGGATCAGCGGCTCCGTCAGCTCAATGTTTTGCTTCAGCGAACCCAGACGATAGGTGTCGAACAACAACTGCTTCATCAGATCGATGCTTTCGGTATCCACATAATACGATTGATATCCGATATTGGTGAAGTTGAACAGGAAGTTCGGTTGATGCAGGATGATGTGGCTTAAGTAAGAACGGGAGTTCAGTCCTTCGTTGTCGTTGCCCAGGTCAAACAGCGGATCGATGGAGGCGATGTTGATCAGCTTTCCCGTGGGCTCATACACCTGATACATCGAATAGGTCATATCCTGGCTTCCTCCGAAGAGGATCGGCAGGATATGAAGCTTCAGCAACTCGGTGAGCACCTGGTTTAAGGCATAATAGGTGTCAGAGATTTCCTGGCCGGTCTTGATGTTGCCCAGATCGACTACCTTGACGTTTTCCCAGTGGTTGAAAAGTTTGTAGAAAGCTTTTCTGATATAGTCGGCACCGTCGGCGCAGCCGTGGTTATCGACGGCGCCACGTTCTTCCTTGATGCCGATCAAGGCCAGCTGAAAGCCTTCCAAGTCGGGGAAATCCTCTTCGTTCTTATAGACGGTAAGGGTTTCCCCGAAGGTGTTTTTACCAGGACGGACATTGGCGGTGAAGCACTTGTCCGGCACCGGCTCCAAAAACAGGCTTATATCCATATAGAATTGCGACAAATATGTCATCCGCCTGAGGCGGATGATAGCTCTATAGGAGAGGTGTCACATCACCCTCCTATAGAGCTAGCATCCTACGGATGCTGTTACCGTATTATTTTTTATATAGTTTCTGCCAGTTCTTATACTCGCGCTCTTGCCATGGTGCGTTGTGGTAGGCATAGCTGACGATGGCGGGGATGACGGTGGTGCCTTCGGCATAGACCATCTGTTGGAGCTCTTCGCTCACCTTGCCCCATGAGCCAGCTTCGAGCAGCGTCGATGACGAACAGGCGCCGTCACGCACATCGGCCACGGTGATCTGGATGGCGTATTTGTGCATAGGCACTTCGTGACCAAGGATCTCGGCGCAGACGACCGTGTCTTGTGCGAAGTTCTTGGGGGTGCCGCCACCGACCATGAAGAGGCCTGATTGAGGGCTGTTCATCTTGATTTCAGTCAGCTCGAGGAAGTCGGCCACAGAGTCGATGCTCACGTAAGGCTTGCCGGCTTGCTTGCGGAGCCACTGGTGCTTGCCGATACCGAAACCAGCTGAGCTGTCGCTGAAGGCGGGGCAGAAGATCGGCACGCCGCATTCGTAGCAGGTCTGGATGAGGCTTTCCTTCTTCACGCCGTGACCGTTGGCCAACCATTTACCAACCTCATAGAGGAACTCGCGGCTGCTGTAGGGACGGCACTCCAAGGTGTCGGCCACGTCGCAAGTGGCTTGGTCGCAGGCTTGCAACTCTTCTTCATCGATAAAGGTATCGTAGATACGGTCGATGTAGAGTTCACGGAGCTTTGTATCGGGAATGACATTCTCCTTGGTGCCGATGTAATGCTTGTAACCAAGGGCTTCGAAGAGGTCCATGTCGATGATGCTGGCACCTGTACTGACCACGGCGTCCACCATCTTGTTGCGAACCATCTCAACATACACCTGCATGCAGCCAGCTGCTGAAGTGGAACCGGCAATGGTGAGGATGTTGGTGCAGTCTTTCTCTGCGATCATCTGGCAAAGGATGTCAGCGGCACGAGCCGTGTCACGCGAAGTGAACGACATCTTGCGCATGGCATTGATCAATTCAGTTGAGTCATACTTTTTGATGTCGATGTGTTCGACAACGTCTTTCAGAAGGTCTTTTTTTTCCATTGTTTTATTGTTTTTAAGATTTATAATTCGCTTAATTCGTTTAATTCGCCGTTACTTCTTCACCGCCTTGCGCTTGGCAGGAGCCGTTTTCTTTGAAGCAGTCTTGGGATCGGCTTCCACCAGTTTCAGGCAGTCTTCGTAGGTCATGGCTTTGGGATCGACGTCTTTGCCGATACGGTAGTTTTTCTTCTTGTAGGAGATGTACGGACCGAAGCGGCCATTCAGCACTTTCATTTCAGGATCCTGATCGAAAGTCAAGATGGTGTTCTCCACGTCTTTTTGACGTTTTTCGCCGATGATCTCAATGGCGCGCTCTATGTCGATCGTAGCTGGATTGTCGGTCTTGGCCAAGCTGTAGAAGGCGTTGTTGTGTTTCACGTAGGGACCGAAACGACCCACCGAAACGCTGACTTCCTTACCTTCGAATTGGCCCAGGATACGTGGGAACTCGAACAACTTGAGCACATCCTCCAAGGTGACGCTCTCGATGCTCTGGTCTTTGCGGAGGCCGGCGAAACGGGGTTTTTCTTCCGACTCGGTGTCGCCAATTTGGGCCACTGGACCGAAACGGCCGACTTTCACATAGACGTTCTTGCCCGTTGCAGGATCCACGCCCAACAATTTCTCGCCGCTGAACTTGCCTGAGTTCTCCGTCGTGCTCACCACCTGTTTGTGGAAACCGGCGTAGAAATCCTTGATCATCTTGTTCCATTCGCGTTTACCTTCCGAGATCTTGTCGAATTCCTTCTCCACATTGGCGGTGAAGTTATAGTCGATGATGCTCTCGAAATATTGCAGGAGGAACCTGTTGACCAGCACGCCGATATCGGTAGGCAGCAGTTTGCCTTTCTCGGCGCCATAGTTCTCTTTGCCCTTCTTTTCGGTGATCTTGTTGTTCTTAAGGGTGATGACGTTGTATTGTTGGGTCACGCCAGGCACATCGCCTTTGGTGACGTATTCACGCTTCTGGATAGTCGAGATGGTGGGGGCGTAGGTTGAAGGACGGCCGATACCAAGTTCTTCCATCTTCTTTACCAGGCTGGCTTCGGTGTAGCGGAGCGGATGACGGGTGTAACGCTGCTGGGCTTCCATCTTTTCCAGATCGAGCATGGTACCAACCTCGATAGGAGGCAGCACGCTCATCTTATCCTCGGCACGGTCGTCATCGTAACTCTCCATATACACCTTGAGGAAACCGTCGAACAAAATGACTTCGCCGGTAGCGGTGAACTTCTTGTCGGAAGAGGAGATGCCAATGTTGACGTTGGTGCGTTCGAGCTGTGCGTCGGCCATCTGGGAGGCGATGGTGCGTTTCCAGATGAGTTCATAGAGGCGGCGTTCATCGGCCGTACCCTTGATGGTATGTTGGTCAAGATAGGTCGGACGGATGGCTTCGTGGGCTTCCTGGGCGCCCTTGGTCTTGGTTTGGTATTGGCGTGTCTTCACGTATTCTGCGCCGTAGTTCTCGGTGATTTCCTTCTTGGCCATGCCCAAGGCGAGCGAAGAGAGGTTCACGGAGTCGGTACGCATGTAGGTGATCTTACCGGATTCGTAAAGCTGCTGTGCGAGACGCATGGTGTTAGCCACCGAGAATCCCAGCTTGCGGGCGGCTTCCTGTTGTAAGGTCGAGGTTGTGAACGGAGGTGCCGGGAAACGTGATGCCGGCTTCTTCTCGATGTTCTCTACCTTATAACTGGCCTTGACGCATGATTCCACAAAAGCGCGAGCTTCTTCCTCGGTCTCGAAACGGTTGGGCATTTCAGCGGCAAGTGTGTATTCCTGACCGTTTTGGATGAATGAGAATTGGGCTGTGATGCGGTAGGCACTGGTCTGAACGAAGTTCTTGATCTCTTCCTCCCGTTCCACGATGAGGCGGACGGCCACTGACTGCACACGACCTGCGGAGAGGGATGGTTTCACCTTCTTCCAAAGCAAGGGCGACAGTTCATAACCCACCAGACGGTCGAGCACACGGCGAGCCTGCTGGGCAGCCACCAGGTCCATGTCGATGTCACGTGGGTTCTCTATGGCGTTCAAGATCGCCGACTTGGTGATTTCGTGAAATACGATACGTTTGGTGTCTTTGTTTTTCAAATCCAGAGCCTCGTAAAGATGCCATGAAATGGACTCTCCCTCGCGGTCCTCATCGGATGCGAGCCAGATGGTCTGGGCTTGGTTGGAGAGCTTCTTCAACTCAGTCACCAGCGCCTTTTTGTCGTCACTGATTTCGTATTCTGGTTCGAAATCCTTCTCTATGTTGACGCTGAGGGTGTTCTTATTCAGGTCACGGACGTGTCCGTAGCTCGATTTAACGGTATAATCCTTTCCTAAAAATCCTTCAATGGTCTTGGCTTTTGCAGGAGACTCAACAATTACTAAGTTTTTTGTCATATCATTAAATTATCGGCGGCAAAATTAGTAGAATAAATGCGCATAAAGGATAAAAAACGGAAAAAAATTATTAGTTTATTATAAATAAACTATGTGTGATTTATATTTTTGCGTCATGAAAACATGGATGGATATCGCAGTCAAGGCTGCCCGTTTGGCGGGTGAAGCCATCATGGAGGTTTATGCACAGCCTTTCGAGGTTTATACGAAAGATGACGCCTCGCCGGTGACCCAAGCGGATCTGAGGGCCAGCAACATCATCAAGGAGACGCTGAAAGAGACGGGGTTGCCTTTTGTCAGCGAGGAGGACTTGCCTCCTGACCGTTCGCAATTCGGCCGTTATTGGCTGGTGGATCCCCTGGACGGCACCGCCGAGTTCGTGAAACGCAACGGCGAATTCACGGTCAACATCGCTCTGATTGAAAACAAAAGACCTGTCTTAGGGGTAATTTATGCGCCCGTGACGGGACAACTTTGGGCGGCACTTCGTCATTGCGAGGGAGGAACGACCGAAGCAATCCAACCTGACTCAAGCCAAGGACAACTCAGGTTGGATTGCCACGTCGCTCCGCAAAGCTTCGCTCCTCGCAATGACGAACGACCCTTTACCGTTCTTGTTAGTCGCTCTCACCGCACCCCCGAGGTGGATGCCTACATCGACAAGGTGTTGCGTCCTGCTCATCCCGATTTAGTTATTGACAGCCAAGGCAGCAGCCTGAAGTTCGCCCGTCTGGTGGATGGTACCGCCGACGTGTATGTCTGTTACAGCAAGACCAAGGAATGGGACACAGCCGCAGCTGATGCTATCCTTACCGCTGCTGGCGGCAAGGTCTTAAGGATCAGTGACGGCATGCCGCTGGAATACGACAAAGAGGATTATCCCAATCCCCCTTTCGTTGCTTGGGCACCGAATCCTATTTTTTTCGCTTGATGGTATGTTTAATCTTAACTGCCATAAAGTTTAATTCTATTGAAGATTCTGATTCGGACACCCCCGAATCATTCGATAATAAATCGCCAAGTAGTTCTCCTGCTCTTGATATTAGACTTTTTTGCTTTGTCGTGTCTATTTCATTTTGGATGGATTGAAGGTTCTTTGCCAGTTCGTGAACCTTGGCAAATGTTTCAATAATCATCAAAGTGGTTTGCGTGGCTATTGGACTTTTTAAGATGGTGGCGAGCATATAAAGACCTTTTTCGGTAAAAGCTTTTGGCTCCAAGGTGGAATTCTTGAGTGGTTTCATCCGGTCGAAATTTTCGACCACATACTGTTTTTCAGCAGGTTGTAACGTGAAATAGTATCCTTCTGGAAACTTTTCTAAATTGTTTCTTACCGCTTCGTTAACACGCTTAGTTTCCACGCCATATAACTCAGCTACATCTCTGTCAATTAAGATCTCTTGACCTCGTAAAACGATAAATCTTTCTTCAATTATTTCGGTACTAATACGATTGCTTTGTTTCTTCATAGATAATTATGTATTTTTAACTACAAAGAAATAATAAAAAATAATTAAATAATTAATCTGTTGACAATTATTCTAAAAAAATTAAAGTTGCGCCTCTATTTCTTTCATCAACTCCTCGCCTTCGAGGTTGCGGGCGACGATCACGCCGTCTTTGATCAAGGCGTTTTGAGGGATGAAAGCGATGCTATATAAAGCACCGGCGGCATTGTTCCAGCCTTGGAGATCGGAAACATGGGTCCAAGTCAAGCCATCCTTTTCGATGGCGGCAAGCCAAGCTTCCTTGTTGGTGTCGAACGAAACACCCAACACGTCAAAACCTTGTTCGTGATATTTCTGATAGGCCGCCACCACATTGGGGTTCTCCTTGCGGCAGTCGGGGCACCACGAAGCCCAGAAATCAACCAACAACAACTTTCCTTCGGCAAACTGCGACAACGTTACAGGGTTGCCATCGGGGTCGTTCTGTGTGAAATCGATGATGGGCTGACCAGCTTGTACACGCTCCAGCTTCTCAACATATTCTTCAGCCATCGTCAAGTTGGTGGAAGTAATGGTGCTGTCAGCATGATAGATGTTGTCGATCATGGTGCGCAACTCGCAGGGACCGAAAGCCCACTTGTAACGATACATCACATAATGCGCGACCGGGTCTTTGGGGTTTTCCCAAATATAGTCGAAGCAGTGCATCTTTAGCATCTCCTCACCGTCAGCGGGATTGACGGTGCTGTCGGCTTCCAGTTTTTCTTCCAGTTCATTATAGCTTTTGGTGAAAGCGTCGAGACGGGCTTGGGTCTCAGAGCCTTTTACCATGATCGCATTGGGATTCTGGGCATCACCCTCGATCGTCATATCTTTGTGGTCAGTGAAGAATGGGAAGGGACGACGCCACCCTTTCAGCATGATGGCATACATCTCGTTGTCATTGCAAACAGGCGTGTTGAACACGGCATCCCAATTTTGGATGACTGCTGAATCCAGCACCTGACCGGCCTTCTGGAGATAGACCGTCTGACCGTCGGCATTGGCAAGATTTACGTTGATTTTAAATTGTGGTTCTTTGTCGGTGCAAGCCGCCATCACCAAAGCAATGGCAACCCATAGTAAAGCTTTGTTTTTCATGTTTTTCATTAATTGGATGTGCAAAGATACGTTTTTCTTTGTTTTTCCTAATTTTGTGGTGTGAAACGTTTGTTGACCATACTACTGCTGATTGTTTTAGCCATGCCCTTGATGGCTCAAACAGGCGATGTAGTGCTGTGTGAAGGCTTCTATAGTCCTTGGCTCAACGAAGGCTGGGATGTAGGCGGTGACGAGTGGGTGGTATGGTACATCTCCAACACTGCCAATGCAGGCAACAAGGCACATGAGATGCAGATGTATCCCGACTACAACTTCAACGGCACCACCATGCTCACCTCTCCGTTAGTGGTGTTGGACCAATACGACTACATCATGGTGCAATTCAACCACAGTGTTGAAGTCTACGACACCTCGCACAAAGGGGTAATAGGAATCGGCATCTCACAAGACAACGAGAACTGGGAAAGTATCTGGACCGACACCATTAACCAAAGCATCCTGCAAAGCAAATATCTGTTGACTTTCGACATGGAGCCTTGGAACAACAAAAACAATCACTTTTGTTTCTTTTATTCCGGCGACGGCTCTTGTGTGAAGAATTGGTTTTTGGATAATATCATCATCTTTGCGGACAAAAAAGACAAATACGGACGCATTACTGAACAAGACGAAACAGGCTTCATTGCTGCTTTGTCTTACTTGTCAAAAGTCGGCGAAAGAGCCAAAAACATGTTCACCAGGCAAGGGCGTTCCAAAAACAAATTCGCAAAGATTGTCTACGGAAACCGCTTGTGATTCAGAAATATTAGTAATTTTGCAGCCTCAACAGTATTAACAACTAAAATGGACGTTCCTTTAGACGACGTGAACTCGCAGTTCACATTTACCTACGACGATATCAAAGGCACCGTACACGTCGTGGATCATCTCACCGGTGAAGAATACGATTTATTAAAAGAAGATACAGGCTGGTTTGACGCCGAGTTCAAGTTCGACGTTTAACGACGGAATTGTTAACGGCGAATTTAACGAATTCTCTCGTCATTGCGAAGAGAAACGACGGCTGTCGTGCTCTTATTTTACCACTAATTTCCTGGTCTCCACAGCACCATTCTGGTTGATAATATTGACCAGATAGATGCCTTTGTTCCAGTTGACAGCGTCGATGCCAATCTCTTTGCCTTCAGCTTCGTAAACCTTCTGTCCCACAAGGTTATACACCTCCACCTTGGCCACATTCACGTTTTCCACGATGAACTGACCTGAGGTCGGGTTGGGATAGAGCTTTGTCTCGGCGGAGATTTCGGTGACGCTCACGAGTGTTTCATCGACTGTGACTGCAAATTCCAGTCTTCCATCACTTGATTCCACGAAAACAAAAGTGGTAATTTGGCCTTTGGCGGTTTGGGCATTAGGCCTCACAGTGAATCGGAAAGATTCACCACCGCTTAAAGTATAAGGCAGTTCGTGTTCAGGAGTAATTTCCAAATAGGATATTCCTAAGGGATTCTCAACCTCGTAGATATCGGTAATCACAATAGGAGCACCCGTACCATAGTTGCCATTGACCACGTAAGGAATGGCTTGGGGTTCGTTGACGGTCAACTCAACGACAGGAGCACCCGGGATATACAAGCCCATGTCATAGGCCTCACTGACCACCATAGCCACCACATTCTTAGTTCCTACAGTGGTATTGATCTCAATATTGTATGCAAGATAATCGTCTTTCAATGGAGCATATTGCAGACCTACCACCACTGTGACGGACTCACCAGGTTGAAGCGTGACGGGAAGAGAAGGTTCCCAAATGTTCAGGGCACCACCTTCAGGTTCGATTTCCTGAATAGTGACCGCCTCGGTATTATCGTTGATGATGGTAAAGGTTCTATCTTGACCCATCTGATCGAACCATAAGGTATCTGGAGTGATCACCACATTGCCTGAGGGATTGAAGCCTCCCACGATGAATTGGTGGGGATCCAGTTCGGCAAATACCGGCTGAGTATAACGGTGATTCGACTCATCGGCGCCAAACACATAGTAGCTAATGGTGTCGCCACTTTGATAGCCAGTGATGTAGCCGACATATTCATCGGGATTGCCAGTAGTGGTCATGTGTGCCACCTGATAATCGTCACTATTGATTTTATAGTAAACAAGAAGTGAATCCTGCTTCAGCTCTTGTCCACTGTAAGCGATGAACTTGCTGACCACGGGATAGGCAGCCTGCCATTCCTGCTCACCATGAAGCACCTCGCGGTGATCCACAAACAGCATGTGGAAGTCCATCACGCCACGGGTACGGCAGTGGAGAGCATCGGTGTTTTCCCAGCTAATAGAGTAGTCGTAATTATAAACTGGAACAATATTGTAGCCTGGCATGGCCTGTTGATACACTTGGATGGCTTGGGTGTTATAGTTAGCAATGTCGCCCATGGGTACATATACCGATTTATTGAGGATCAAACTATTGGTATAAGGAGCAAGGGTAGAACCGCCTGGTTCCTGGACACGATAGACCTTATAAGGATAACCCCAGCAGCAGTTGGTGGTCTCAAAGTATTGGGCTACTTGTTCATAATATGGGTAACGCGGATTGCTTTGAGGCAACTGGGCAATCAAAATCTTGTCTGGAGCAAGGTATTTACCCCAGCAATCAACGTGAGCAATGTAGTCACCTTGCGGGTCGATGGTGATATGATAGGGATCGATGCCGAGATACTCGCGCATCTTTTGACGTACATTGGGTTCGTTGTTGCCGTTTTCATTCAAAATAAGCTCATCACTCACACCGTGACCGCGGCCGTCTTCCATCATGTTGCCACCGGTGTGTTCCAAATTCATGCCGTACATCGGGATGTTCCAATAGTTGGCGAACACCTGCGACATGTTGTCATCGTTGGGACGTGGACGGTTGTAGCGATTATCGACAATGGCGGGATGACGGTCTTCAAAGATATACCACGGACCGTAGTCGCGCACCCAGTAAGAATCGCTCGGGGCATTCACAAAGGTGACATTGCTCATGTTAACGCCGGCATTCTGGAAACTGTTTTGGGCACTGCTCTGATAGGAAGAACTGACAATGCAATACACTTGACAGTTGTTTGCCAAATCCACCACGAGGCTGGTGGGGATGCCCAGGGGGTAACGGATCATAACGCCCTGCATCGGCTCGAACTCGCCCACAAAACGCGGCTCACCTGTCGGAGGTGGGGTTTCAGTGAAGTTTTCATTTCTGACTGGAGTGTACATCTCTTCTTCAGAGAGATAGTGCCAACGTGCCCAGTCTGGTTTGCGGTTTTGGGCTTGAACTGTCATTACAGCAGCCAAAGCGATGATAGTGACAAAGGAGAAAAATTTTTTCATGATATGGTGTTTGTAATTTCTTTCAGAGGCGCAAAGATAATAATTTTTATTTTTGTAGGTGAATTATGAAAGCATCAATCTCATATCAGGAACTGCAACGGCTCATTAGCGAGCAGACCCAACAACCTATCAGTTTTGAGTTTGTTGACAACAAGACAGTAAAAGTCTTGTATGAATTGAATCTCGGCATCATGAGGAAAAAAGTCAGCATTGACTTGAAAGTGCTGGATATTGTCGGCACTGACCTACGGGTAAGATATGCTGGCGGATTCGGTATGGATGGCCTGGTCAGGATGGCGCTGAATATGATGAGAGACAAAATCCCAACAGGGCTGTTGGAGGAACTACCCAACAATGAACTGTTGGTTCATTTGGCTACTATCGACAAGATCAAACCCGTCTTCGAGCGCATCGATGTGAAGGATGTCAACATGCTCGCTGAAGCCTTGGAGGTGGTCGGGGACTTTAAATAATAGAATATGAAGATGATTTCCTTTTCCGGACGCATTACCCGACGGATTGTCCTGTCGATGCTACTGCTGATGTCTTTTATCTCCAGTCTGATATACTTGTTTGCCCAAAAAGAAATTACGGATTTAACCAGCGTCCACTATCAGGACATTCTCGAAACCACCAATGACAAGGTGGAAGGAATGCTTGATAAAGTAGAGGTTTCTGCTGTGAACAACCTGGCAGAAATACAAGAGAGCTTGGAAACACCCGAAGAGATTCTCAATGCTTTGGAGAAGGAATTATTGCTGAATCCTCACATTGTAGGATATGGAGTTGGTTTCAATCCGGATTATTATCCGGAAAAGGGACGCTGGTTCGAACCATACGTCGCCAGACGTGACAATGGACAGATTGAGCGGCTGCAAATTGGGTCTGACCAACACGACTACCTCAATGCCAAATGGTTTCGGGAGACATTGGAAACAGGTAAAGGCCAATGGTCGGATCCTTATTATGACGAAGCGGGAGCAAAGACCATTCTGTGCACCTTCTCTGCACCTGTCGTGGACAATGAAGGCAACACCGTCGGCGTATTCGGGGCCGACATTCCACTGCAATGGCTTTACGAGGAATTGTCTCGATTAAATGAACAAGTGAACCGGAAAAGCTATTTCAGAAAGAGGTTTGATAACGAACGGATCTATAGTTTCATCCTTGGTCGCGACGGTGTCTATATCGCTCATCCAGAAATGGAAAGGACCTTGACGGGGAGTTACTTCGACTTCGCGGGAACGGAGATGTCGGAAGAATATCGGCAGATCGGAGAAGAGATGCTGGCAGGAAAAAAGTCAAGCAAGACTACCTATATGGATGGAATCCGGTCCGTTGTCTATTACAGCCCATTGTCGCGAGCCGGATGGTCGATGGCTATCGTCGTTCCGACATCGGCATTGTATCGGCCAGGCAAAGTCATTGCGACCATCATCTTGCTCCTGATGGGCATCGGCCTGCTGGTGACCTCCCTCATCAGCGGCTTGTCAACCCGTAGAGCCACACGTCCCCTCAAATACTTGGCTACTTCCGCTGAGGAAATCGCCAAAGGCAACTTCAACACACCGCTTCCTGAAATCAAACAAAACGACGAAATACGCCTATTGAGGGATTCTTTCGAGGACATGCAGCATTCGCTATCCTCATATATCGACAAGCTTACGACAGCTACCGCCCAACGTGCATCGCTGGAAAACGAACTGGATATCGCCCGCAAAATCCAGATGGCGATGCTGCCAAAGACCTATCCTCCTTATCCTGAACGGAACGACATTGACATCTATGGTATGTTAACACCTGCCAAGGCGGTAGGCGGCGACATGTTTGACTTTGTCCTTCGCGATGATAAGCTGTTTTTCTGTGTTGGCGATGTCTCTGGAAAAGGACTTCCCAGTGCTTTGTGGATGGCGATGATTGTCGCGGTGTTCCGCACACAAGTCGCCAATGAGATTCGCCCAGAGAAGATCGTCACTACGCTCAATGATGCCTTGTCGGCAAGAAACGAGTTGATGATGTTCGCCACCTTCTTCCTGGGTGTTCTGGACCTCACTACGGGCGAACTGACCTACTGCAATGCGGGTCACGAAGCCCCACTCTTACTGGGTGGAGATCAACCGGAATTCTTGGACATTGAATCCAACATTCCTTTGGGTGTGATGGCTGAATGGAATTATAAAATGCAACAAAAAACACTCGCCCCAGGCACGACCCTTTTCCTTTATACCGACGGATTGACAGAGGCGGAAGGCAAAGACCACGCTCAATTCGGAAAGGACAATGTGGTGGCTGTGCTTAACACCCCGTCAACAAGCGCTGAAATACTGATCGGGACGGTGACAGATGCCGTGCAGAATTTCGTCGGTGATGCCGAACAGAGCGACGACTTGACGCTGTTTGCTATCAGCTACCGCAAGTAATTTTCGGTTCTGTGATTTCTTTCCCACAACAGAAGCGGTGAACGATCTGACGGTCGTCACCTAAATAGATGATTCGCTCCAGACGCTCCAATAATGAATAGTTATCGTGATTCAGGTCACTGTCGTCAATGACAAGTGCATCGAACTCATAGCCAGGCTCGAAGCTACCTACTTGTCCGAAGAAGTTCCCTGCCGACTTGGTGGCCATCCAGAAGGCTTCCGATAGGGTAAGGAACGGCTGCTCATGGTTCTGCTGATAGTGCATTTTGCTCACCTGGATTGCATACACCATGATGCGAAAGAGATTTAAGTCGTGGCCTCCGCTGATGTCGCTGCCAAGTCCCACTTGCAATCCCTCGTCGAGAAAATGCCTGATAGGCGCCATACCCGAAGCCACATTAAGATTAGAGGTGGGACAATGAGCCACCATCACGTTGTTTTGTTTCATCAGCTCTAGCTCTTCGCCTTTGGTCCAAACGCAATGCGCCATCACGGTAGGCGTCTGACCGAAGAGGCAATAGCGGTTGTAGGCATCGCCGTAGCAGGTGCTGTCCTTTTCCAAGGTTTTCACTAAAGCAATTTCGTCCTGGTTTTCAGAAAGGTGCGATTGCACGGGTAGCTGATATTTTGCGGCCAATTCTCCACAGGCTTGGAGCATTTCTGGCGTACACGAAGGGATGAAACGGGGCGTGATGATCGGACCCACCAACATTTTTTCATCTCTAAATCCTAAATTATTGATTCTAAAATCATTAATTAGTTCCTCATACCCTTTCACCATCTCTTCCACCGACTCTTTTAGACTTTCCGGGCAGTTGCGGTTCATAGCTACCTTGCCTACCAAAGCTCCCATGCCCGCCTCTTTGAATAGTCGCATCAGCAGACGGGTACTTTCGGTATGGATGGTGGCGAACACACAAGCCCGCATGGTACCGAAACGCCACAAGTCGTGGACAAAGCGGCGGTACATCCGCTCAGCATAACCCAAGTCGGCATATTTCATCTCTTCGGGAAAGGTATAATTTTGGAGCCAAGGTAACAGTTCCAAATCCATTGCGAGACCTTGGTTGCGATATTGCGGAGCATGCACATGCAAATCGTTCATAGCGGGAATCAGTAATCGGTCTCCGAAATCGATGACTTCTATATCTTCATTTCCCACTTTCCACTTTTCACATTCCTGTTCATTTTCCGCCACTCCTATTACCTGTCCATTGGCAGCTACAGCGATATAGCCATTTTCGAAAACCTCGAAACGGCTTTTCTCCTTTGTAAATAGGATATGAGCTTTATATATTGTCTTCATCAATTTATCACTTTAAAACGATTTCAGCCAATCCTTCAAGTCAGGCAAACTGTCGGCATTGATGACGGGGGTACGGAACATTTCCTGTTCCGGAGCATCACCGATGGTGATTTGTTTTTTGTCTCTTTCTTCGATGAAATGCTTCAACTCTTCTTCAGAAACACCCATCAACTGCATATTTTTGGCATTCTTCCAACGAACGTATGACGCGAGATAGTGATAATACTCCGCCTGGGAGTGGATGTGTGCCAAATGATTCCGGTATTCTTTGTCGTGCATTACCTTGGAACCCAGCGAATTGCCTGGACAGGCTTCAAGGTTTTGTATCATTCGGCTCCTGACGCGGTCTGTAGTATTGAGAAAATCATCGTAAATCTCTTTTATGTTTTTGATATCGGCAAAGCACTGTCCCGTGTTTTCGATAAACTCAAAGATTCCTATGTTTTTCCATGTGTCGATCGAGTTGGAGAAGATATTCTCCGCCGATTGGTCATGGTTTAAAGTGTAATAGGCTGTAACATTATTAATACAGTAGAGGAGTTGGTTTTGGTCAACAAAGTCAAGGGAATCGATAGGTATGGCGAGAAGATAGGTGGCCAACGTATCGTTCCAACCCATGTGATCGGCGCATTGATCCAAATGGTTAGCGAAGGTCTCTATGTTACCCATCACCATCATGGCGGTCATCTTGCGGTCTTTGGCTGCATAACGATATAGCAGTAATGCATTAGTGCCGAAGGTGAGGACTATGGAGATGGAAATGCCAAGTACCGTGCGAAGCAGGCTTTTCCAGAAATCGTTTCGTCCATTATTCTTTGTCGGGGTTTCTGCGACATTGTTCAAGATGGCGTCTTGGGCATTATTGATATCTTCCATTTTTTTAAATCTTTAATCAATTGCGAAATTATGAAATAAATTTTGCATACAGTAAAATTTTTCAGCACCCTAACATCGCAGCTGGCGTAATGTTCAAAGTGCGGCAAAGTAGGCGGGCGATTTTCAAGGTTGGTTCTGCCCTACCAGTCACATAGTCGTTGATTCGCGAAGGACTTACGCCGATAAGAAAAGCTAACTGCTTCTGTGTCATCTTTTTTTCTTCGAGCGACAATTCTATCAAATCGGCCACAGACGGCTTCTCGATGGGATAATGCTCCTTCTCGTATTCGATTACGACATCCGACATCATCGTCAATTCGATGGCGTTGCGGTCGTTGGCGGGTGTCTCGTCCGTCACCAACGGTAACAATTCTTCGATTCTCTCCAATGCAAATTCGTACTGTTCTTTCGTGATCTTGCTCATGTCGCTTTCCTCCTATATTGTTGAAACATCAATTTTGTCATAATCGCTATGGGTGCCCACAAACCGAATAAACACATGGCCTATCGTGAATTTCACCACCACCACAAGACGGTATTTGTTTCCCCTGATATTGAACACATAACGTTGATTCCCAACATAGTCCGTTGCCGGAAAATCAACCTTGATATCCGAAAGGTTTTTCCATTCTGCTTCTTCGGTGATTTCATACCAGCGTTCCAAGGCCGTCTTCGCATCGGAATGGCCTTCTGATTCGTAAAAATCGACCAATCTTTTATGTGATACGATTCTCATAGTGACTGCAAAAGTAGTAACTAATTTTGAAATACAATAAATTTTATTGAAAAATTTTGTTTTTCGGGATTATTCCTTATCTCCTCAACAGATTTCGAGATTGCTTGATTGTCACATAGAAATAAATCCCGCCATCGCTGACGGGATTTTTCAAACCATTTCATGTCTGGTTGGATTGCTTCGCTGCGCTCGCAATGACGCGAAGCGTGGCTATTAGGCCTGTTTCCTTGCGGCGATCAACAGATCCAGCATTTTGATGGCCGAGTCGCTGATGACCGTGCCAGGGCCAAAGATGGCCACGGCACCAGCATCATAGAGGAACTGATAGTCCTGAGCGGGAATCACGCCACCCACGGTGACCATGATGTCGGGACGACCCAACTTCTCCAGCTCAGCGATCACCTGAGGCACGAGAGTCTTGTGACCAGCAGCCAGCGAACTCACGCCCATGATGTGGACGTCGTTCTCAACGGCTTGCTTGGCAGCCTCGGCGGGTGTCTGGAACAAAGGACCCATATCGACATCGAAGCCAATGTCTGCATAACCGGTGGCCACCACCTTGGCGCCACGGTCGTGACCGTCCTGACCCATCTTGGCAATCATGATACGCGGACGACGGCCTTCCAACTTGGCAAACTCGTCGGCCTTACGGCAGGCCTCCTCAAATCTTGCATCGTTTTTCGTTTCCATAGAATACACTCCTGAAATTGAACGGATTACTGCTTTGTAACGACCAGCGACTTTCTCGCAAGCCATCGAAATCTCACCCAGCGAAGCGCGGCACTTGGCGGCTTCGATGGCCAAAGCCAGGAGGTTGCCCTCGCCCGTCTCGGCACACTTGGTGATAGCGTCAAGGCAACGCTGTACGTCGGCTTCGTTGCGGTTGGCGCGGAGTTCCTTCAGACGCTTGATCTGCGACTCACGCACAGCGGTGTTGTCCACCTCCAAGGTCTCAATAGGATCCTCATGGTCGAGGCGGTACTTGTTGATACCGACGATGGTCTCGCGACCCGAGTCGATCTTGGCCTGCTTGCGGGCAGCGGCCTCTTCGATACGCATCTTCGGCAGACCCGTCTCGATGGCCTTGGCCATGCCACCCATGGCTTCCACCTCTTGGATGTGACCCCAAGCACGGTGGGCGATCTCGTTGGTGAGGCTCTCCACATAGTAGGAACCTGCCCAAGGATCCACCACACGGCAGATGTTGGTCTCTTCCTGGATGTAGATCTGGGTGTTACGGGCGATACGGGCACTGAAGTCGGTGGGCAGAGCAATGGCCTCGTCCAAGGCGTTGGTGTGCAGCGACTGGGTGTGACCCAGGGCAGCACCCATAGCCTCGATGCAGGTACGGGCCACGTTGTTGAACGGGTCTTGCTCGGTGAGCGACCATCCGGAAGTCTGCGTGTGGGTACGCAGGGCCAGTGACTTGGTGTTCTTCGGGTTGAAGGTGCTGACGATCTTGGCCCACAGCATACGGGCGGCACGCATCTTGGCAATCTCCATGAAGTGGTTCATGCCCGAGCACCAGAAGAAGGACAGACGCGGTGCGAAGGCGTCGATGTCCAAGCCAGCCTTGACACCGGTGCGGAGGTAATCCCAACCGTCGGCCAAGGTATAAGCCATTTCGATATCGGAGGTAGCACCAGCTTCCTGCATGTGGTAACCCGAGATGGAGATGCTGTTGAACTTCGGCATGTTCTGCGAGGTGAACTCGAAGATGTCGGCGATGATACGCATCGAGAACTCAGGCGGATAGATATAGGTGTTACGCACCATGAACTCCTTCAGGATGTCGTTCTGGATGGTGCCTTGCAACTCTTCGTACTTGGCAACGCCAGCCTTACCCACGTCGCCCATGACGCGCTCGTGGTCGGCATCGTAGCCACGGTGGGTGGCCAAGTCGAAGGCCACGGACAGACCTTTCTGACCAGCCGCGATGTTACGGCGGTAGAAGGCGTTTGACTCCTCAGCGGTGGAGAAACCGGCGTACTGACGGATGGTCCAAGGACGCATCACGTACATGGTTGAATAAGGTCCACGGAGGAAGGGGGCGATACCAGCGGCGTAGTTGAGGTGTTCCATGCCTTCGAGGTCTTTCTCGGTGTAGGCAGGCTTCACCATAATGTGCTCGTGGGTCTCCCAAGGCTCGCCGTTAGGCAGGATGATACTGTTGTTCTTAGGTATAGCGTTGATATTGATATCTTTATAATTCGGTTTCATCGTTTAATCCTTTCATTTTTTTGACGCGGGACTTTTTTCAGCTGTTAGCTATTAGCAATTAGCTGTTAGCTTACTGGTTGCCAGGCTAATAGCTAACAGCAAACAGCTAATGACCAAAATCTCGCACCCAGTATTCATTTTGTTATACCTAATTGCTTTTGGAACTCCGTTAAGGTCTCAAGCACATTGCTCTTGACGTGGATGAAATACTTCAGGCCAGCCTCTTTGAGGATGTCGGCGGTACCTTCGGGGTTACCGGCGAGCACCACGATGGTTTCATCCTTAAGGGCTTCGAAGATTTGAAGGGCATTGCCTTCTCCATATTCCTCGTCGGAGGAGCAGATGACCAAGATTTCGGGTTTCACCTCGCGGGCGGCGGCGATGCCTTCGTCCAAGGTCTTGAAACCTGGGTTATCGACGACTTGGAAGCCGGCGCAGGCGAAGAAGTTGGAGGCGAAATTGGCACGGGCCTTACGCATGGCGAGGTTGCCGTAGGTGAACATCCAAGCCACAGGACGTTTGTGGTCTTGGGCATAGACGTCGGTGGCAAAGCGCAGCTTCTCGAACTGTTGTGCAGCGCGGAAGGTGACGATCGTTTCGATTTCAGCATTTTCGTCGCGACGGTCGTCTGCCTCGAAGACCCAAGGTTGCGGGTTGAGCTTCATCGTCTCGGTGAAGTTCGGGAACTGGTTGGTGCCCAAGATGGTCTCGCGGCGAGTAGCCACATTGCTGAACTTCTTGGCGGCGCTTTCCTTGATGAGGCCCTGGATCATGCCCTTGCGGACGGCTTCGAGATAGCCGCCTTCGTCTTGGATCTTGTTGAACAAGTCCCAAGCAGCAGCAGCGAGACTCTCGGTGAGGTTCTCGATATAGTAGGAACCTGCGGCGGGGTCGGCCACCTTGTCGAAGTGGGCCTCTTCCTTGAGGATGAGCTGTTGGTTGCGGGCGATACGGTCGGCGAAGTCGGTGGGGATCTCAAACGGCGTGTCGAACGGCATCACGGTAAACGAGTCCACGCCGCCGAGGACGGCTGACATGGTGCCTGTGGTGGTACGCAGCATGTTGACGTAAGCGTCGTAGAGGCTCATGCCGAGTTCGGCGTTGGTGGCGTGGATGTGCATCTTGGCATTCTCTTCCTTGCCGCCGTAAGCCTTCACGATGTTGGCCCACAGCAGGCGGTAAGCACGCAGCTTGGCCAGCTCCATGAAGTAGTTCTGTCCGATGGCGAGGTTGAAGCGCATCTTGGGTGCGATTTCGTCGATGGTCAGTTCTTTCTCGGTGAGTTTGTCGAGGTACTCGGCACCCACGGCGAGGCTGAAGGCCATTTCCTGTACGATGGTGGCGCCAGCGTTGGTGAACACATGGCCGTTGATGCCAATGGTATCGAAACCAGGCATCTCGGCTTTCACCATGATATAAGCCAACTCCATGTCGGTGTTTTCAGTCACATACCATACGCCGCGGCGGAGATAACGGGTCAAAGGATCATAGTTGAGTGAACCCTTGATACCCGGAATCTTTGACATCATCTCCAGCAAAGGCAGATGGTATTTGTTGTTGTAGAGGTTGATCTCCACAGCTTTTTGGTCGATGCCATTCAGCAAAGCTGAGATCTCGACGGCGGTGTAGGCCTTGTCATACTCCAGCTTGAAGCCAATGCTGTTAGCACCGCGGCTCAAGGCGTTAAGGGCGATTTTGTTAGCCTCGTTGACATCTTTCACGGTGATGTCTTGACGCACAAGCCATTCGTTGCCTTCGGTTTTGTTACCACGGACGTAGGGGAATTCGTTGGGGTTCATGCCCGTCCACGGGATGTCGGCCAGGTTCTCGGCACGATAGTAAGGCCTCACTTGAAAGCCTTCGGCCGTGCGCCAAACCAACTTTTTGTTGTAATCTGCTCCTTTGAGGTCTTTCTCGATGACAGCTTCCCATTCCTGGGTGCTTACTGGTGGAAATTCCTCAAAGAGTTTTTTGTTGTTTTCCATATAATTAGTTTAGTTTGTGTTGCTTCAACTTTATCTTGCCTGACGGAAATGCCAGTTTTCGCGTTTAAGTAATTCTGTAAAAGTACGATTGTGCAGTTTTACTCTTTTTTCCATTAATGTACGGGAAGAAAACACTCCGTAACCACCGTTAACATTTGTATATTCTGGGATATTCTGAGCTATGCTGCTGGATGGACCATTGACAGAAATGAAATTATACAATTCATCACCTCCTGCTGCAATCGATAGTACTAATGAGGGCTCAAACACTAAACGATCAACATTCTTAGTGGTATCATTGCCTAAGAAAGAAGCAAGATTGGGGAAGAATAGAGAGGATTTATACTGGATGCTTAAAGAGTTAGACTCCTCGGTCAGGCTTGATGCTGGGAAAGTACCCAATGACCAAGTCATGCAACGCTGTACCGAGTCGTTTGTAGGTCCAACTTCAGTGAAATAAAACTTGAGTATAAGTTCATAAATAGCGGCATTTGGACAACGTTGCCATTTGATTCTTCCGTATTCAGAGCTGAAATCTAGTTGTGACAAAAACACCGTGAAACCTGAACCGCCGACCATCTCCGTTGAAGCGGTGATAAGTGTATCGCCCCTGTCAATTTGTAGTTCATACTTATAAGTGCTGTTTTCGGTATTGTTGTTCAACTTTGCTTTTGTATAATACACCAGCTGTTTAGGTGCATAAAAAATACCGAGGTCTTTGTTGAAAATCGTTATGGTGTCCAATGGTAACACACGGGTTTGATGATAATTGCTACCCGTTGCACTCCCTTTGTATTCAATAAGCTTGGCATCCAGCTTGCCTGGATAATTGCAAGAATCATCAATCAAGGCTATATCAAGAGCATTTCCAGGTCCTAAAAACGCCTTGTTAATTTTGATATAATTCGTGTCCTTGCCGCTGTCAAGCAAACCATAGACAACCGTAATATCCTTATAATCAGCATAAAGATCAACATCCGTGCTGCAAGAATATAACATCATTCCTGAAACAAAGAATGAAAACAGATAAAGCAAAATCCTTCTCATAGTATCATATTAATTCAAAGCGTCAAAGATACAACAATTAATTGAATTAGCGATTTTCTTTTTTAGCTTGATTGTAAGCTTTTAGTTCTTATCTTTGGAGCAATTTTTATAAAATGCGCAATGGACGAAAAAAACAACAAGTGGCTGGTGGTTGTCAACCCGCAGGCTTCCATAGGGAAATGCAGTAAAGACTGGCCAGAGATAAAGCGTCTTCTTGATGACAGCGGCATGGAATATGACGCTGTTTTGACCGAATATCCGAAACACGCAATAGAGATTGTCAGACAAAACATCACAGAGAAAGGCTATAAAAAGATTGTATCTATCGGCGGCGACGGTACGAATAATGAGGTCATCAACGGCATTTTTACCCAACAGCGTTTCCCGACATCGGAAATCACCATGGGTATCATCCCCATTGGAACGGGCAATGATTGGCGCAGGACTTTCAACTTCAATATCGATCATCAAGAGAACGTAAACGTTTTAAAAAATGGACATACGATCTTACATGATGTCGGCAAAGTGACCTATTACAACAACGGAGATCCTCAAGAGAGATATTTCCTGAATGCCGCCGGCACGGGACTGAACGAGATGGTCTGCAACCGTACCAATCAACTGAAATCACAAGGAAAAGGTGGATCCGTACGCTATATGCTCAACACGGCCAATTGCCTCTTGCGTTTTAAATGCGTGCATGTCCAGCTGGATATTGACGATCAACGGGTTTTCGACGATGAAATATTGAGTCTGTCTGTCGGCAATGGAAAATACAATGGCGGCGGTATGATGATGATGCCGAAGGCCATCCCGAACGATGGATTGTTCGATATCACGGTGGTCAAAAAAGTGAGCATGGTGAAATTTGCTGCCAGCATCAACAACATCTATGACGGCACCTTTGTCGATAAACTCAAAGAGGTGACTACCTACCGAGGCAAGAAGATCCGTATTGTATCGATTCCAGCACACCAATTGCTATTGGAAACCGAAGGCGAAACCTTGACCAATTCCCCCTTCGATTTCGAAATCCTTCCCTCCTCCATCAATATGGTAGTCCCAGAAAAAACTGAACAACTGAATAACTGAACAACTATAAACTGTCATGACGAACATCGATCAAGTAAATTTTGAAAACAAACGCGTGGTCATCCGCGTCGATTTCAACGTCCCGTTGGACGACAACTTCAACATCACCGATGACACCCGTATGCGTGCCGCCCTGCCGACTATCAACAAAGTTTTGAATGACAAGGGTATGGTCGTGCTGATGTCACATCTTGGCCGTCCGAAGAAAAATCCGGACCCGAAGTTCTCCATCAGACCTATCATCGCTCACCTCTCTGAGCTTTTGAATCGTCCTGTGCTTTTCGCTGAGGATTGCATGAAAGCCGCCGACCAAGTGGCCGCTATGAAACCCGGTGAGGTGCTCGTACTCGAAAACCTCCGTTTCTATGCCGAGGAAGAAGGCAAGCCGCGTGGCATCGAGAAAGGCGAAGAGGGCTACGATGAAGCTAAGAAAGCCATCAAAGCTTCGCAGAAGGAGTTTACTAAGACCCTGGCCAGCTATGGCGAGTATTACATCAACGACGCCTTCGGCACCGCTCACCGCGCCCATGCTTCGACAGCGCTGATTGCCGACTATTTCGATGCCGACCACAAGATGTTCGGTTACCTGATGGGCAAGGAGGTGGCCGCCGTCAACAAGGTGATGAACGACATCCAACGTCCCTTCACCGCCATCATGGGTGGCTCGAAAGTCTCCACGAAGATCGAAATCATCGAGAACCTGCTCACCAAGGTGGATAACCTCATCCTCTGCGGCGGCATGACCTATACCTTCAAGCGTGCCTTGGGTGGACATATCGGCAACTCCATCTGCGAAGAGGACAAACTCGACCTCGCCTTGGATATCATCGAGAAAGCCAAGCAGAAAGGTGTCAACCTCTATCTCTCGTTCGACGTGGTGGCTGGCGACAAGTTCTCGAACGACGCCAACACCATGGTGGTCGATCCGATGAACGTGCCCGACGGCTGGGAAGGCATGGACTGCGGTCCCGAGAGCCGCAAGTTCTACGCCGGCATCATCAAACAGTCGAAGACCGTGCTTTGGAATGGTCCCTGCGGTGTGTTTGAGTTCGACAAGTTTGCCGAAGGTTCCCGCGCCTTGGCTGAAGCCATCGTGGAAGCTACCGAACAAAACGGAGCCTTTACCCTTATCGGTGGTGGTGACTCCGTGGCATGCATCAACAAGTTCGGACTTGCCGACCGCGTGAGCTACGTCTCCACAGGAGGTGGCGCCCTGCTCGAAGCCATCGAAGGCAAAGAACTGCCCGGCATCGCAGCCATCAAGAAATAATGTCTAAGACTTTAGTCAATATCATCACTCGCGAGCATCCTATCGCCGCTTACCTCTTTGTGAAAGAATACTTTGAGGAAGGCGATAGGTTGCTCTTTGTCTCGGCCAACGACAGTTTCGATTGTATCACCCCTTTGGTCAAGGTATTGAAAATCGATCCGAGCTTGGTGCAGCGCATTGTGCTCAGGCGTATCGCCGACAGCTATACCTACGAACGCATCTGCCGCACCATCAATAACGGCGTCAACCAAGAAACACAATATTACGTCAATCTGGCAGGCGGCAGCCGATACATGGCGCTATCGGTGCAACATGTGTTTTCAAATTACAACAGCATTTTCTTTTATACCCAAACCCAACAAAACATCATCGTAAGGACGATCTTCGACAATAGCATTTACGACAACGACGACCAGATCATACCCATCAAATACAAGATGAACCTGGCCGAATATTTCGATGCCTATGGCTTGAGTCACGATCTTGAAAACTTGGAGCCACCCATCTCCGATGAAACCAAGGCACGACAAATGTTTAACCTGTTTGCAAAGCAGCAAATAAGGAGCAATGAATACAGGATTTTAGATGTATTACGGGAGAAATACCGTGGATGGAAATACCTGAAGATCGCTGAAGCGGAACAGCCTGTCAAAGAAAGCATGACAACCGTACCAAATCTGGGCAAGTTCTTGGATTTCATCAAGTTTATCCCAAAGGAAGAAGGTGTGCTAAGCCAACAGGAACTTGAATACTTGACAGGAGGATGGTTTGAGGAGTATGTCTATCATCTCATCAAGACTGTGGTACAACCCGACGACATCGCCATGGGCGTGCGCATTGACGGTTGTACCGATATCAAGCATAACAACGAGTTGGATGTTTGTTTCATCAAGAACAACCAGATGCATGTCATCGAATGCAAGAGTGGTATCAGTTCGGAAAGCATGTTCAATGAGATTGTGTATAAAGTAAGTGCCTTGAAGGAAGTGCTGTTGGGGGTGGATTGCAACTCCTACATATTCTCGTTGAAGAAAGACCCGACTGGGGATTTAAAGAAGATCGCCACTTATATGGGCATTACGTTTTGCGATTACGAATGCCTCACACGTGAGGATAAATTACGGAAGGTGCTGCAGAAAATGTGAGTTTTCTTTCCCAATTCTAATCATTGCAGTTTTTCCTAAAACAATCGCCCGGTTTTCAGCTTGATGACCCGCTGGAAAACCAAAACACACGGGGTAATCGTACTCCTTCACCACATCGAAAATGGCTTGTTCAACCGTCTTTCCAAACGGATCGGGATTGTCGTGAATGTCAGTCAAACCGCCGATGACAAGCGCTTTGAGATGATCGAGTTTACCAGCACGTTTCAAGGCGTACATCATTCGTTCCACATGATAAATGTATTCATCAACATCCTCTAGGAACAAGATTTTGCCATCTGTTTCGGGGAAAGAATTGGAACCCAACATGCCACACAACACGGATAGATTGCCTCCTACCATCAAACCTTCAGCATCGCCAAGGCGATTCAACGGATACGAAGGCCATTCATAATGAAGGGGTTTTCCTGTCAAAGCATCGATGAGCGACTGAAGGGCCTCAGGGGTCTTGTTGGCCAAGATATGAGGCATGGAGGCATGGATGGAAGGGATGCCCAATCGGCTTAACTTGCCATGAAACACAGTGACGTCACTGAAACCGATGATGGGCTTGGGATGCTTCATGAACTTCGAAAAGTCAAGTTTGTCGATGATGCGTATGCTGCCATAGCCGCCACGTGCCATCCAGATGGCGTCAATATCGTCACGGTCCATGTATTCTTGGATGATGGAACAACGTAAAGTATCGCTGCCGGCGGCAATGTTATCGACCGAATACAAACGGTTGTCGAAAACCGATTCAAAACCATGGTCATGGAGCCAACGGATGGCAAATTCCATCTCATCAGGAGTTACTTTACGGGCTGGGGCGGCAATGGCGATCTTCATAACGGCGAAATTTAACGGCGAATTTTACGAATTAAGCGAATTAGAGGGTGGATCTTAGAACTTCGTCTTTGTCTTGTTGATATGTTTCTTCGAGAAAGAGTTCGCCGTCGTCAAGGTATTTTTTCCAGACACCGTTTCGGATGCCGCCTGAATAGGTCTGTGACTCGCGAAGCCTGCCGTTAGGGTAGTAATGGAGATGCTCTCCATCGGGATAACCACCTTTGAAACTGCCTTTGAAAGCCAGCTTCCCGTTGGAATAATAGGATACCCACTCCCCTACTTGCTGGTCGTTGCGGTATTCTCCTTCTGAAAACACATCGCCCGACTGTTCTTTCCATTTACCTGTTTTCATGCCATCGAAATAGGATCCTTCTGCGATGACTTTCCCATCTTCGTCGTATTCAATGTATTTTCCTTCTGGTGCTCCGTCGAAGAAATCTTCATTGATCTGAACTTTTCCAGAGGGGTAATACCATGTCCAAGTGCCATCAAAACGACCGTCTTTATAGTTGCCTACCTGTTCCAACACCTTATTGGGATAATAGTATTTCCATACACCGGATTTCTTTCCATTGATGAAAAGTCCCTGGGCGCGCAAGGTGCTGTCGGGATAAAACTCCAGCCATTCGCCGCGGCGGGTGCCATCAGTGTCCATGATGCCAGATTGGACCAAGCGACCGTTTTTATAGATCTGTGAGCTGATTACATTACCGTTCTCATCGAATTCACGCCAAGTGCCTTCACGTTTGCCGCCACGGAACGAAGCTTCTCTTTTGACACGGCCGTTAGGATAGTATTCATGCTGCATCTGCAATGGCTTTGTCTCACTTTCAATCACTTGTTCCACATCATTTACATATTTCGTGATGCGTTTCAGGTTTCCTTTTTCATCATAAAGCTTGTAATAGCCGTCTCGAAGACCATGTTTATAATAGATTTCCGATTTCAGCGCAAAATTGTCGTAAAACTCCTTCCAATAGCCATGTTTCCGGCCTTGTTTGTCATAACGGTTCAGTACTTCCCTTGTATTGAGGAAGCCTTTTTTATAGGTAATGATCTCAATAAGCCTGCCAGTGGTGTCATACACAGGTGAGATGCCGTGTTCATAACCATCTTTGATGGGAATTACTTGTAGCAAATGGTATTTTCTATCGTAACGACGGCTTTGTTCGCTCCTGACATTGTTGACAAAATAGTCTTCCTGAATTTCATCTGAAAGGTATGTTTTTCGGATTCCGTTTTTTAAATCGTTGCGATAATTGACAGCCAGCGTGGTATCCCCTTCCTCTGAGTAAAAGATCCACAGACCGTCCAACATGAAATTCTTACGGTCACCTTCCGATTTCAACTGTCCATTCTCATAATAGGTCTTCCAATAGCCGTCTGGTTTGCCATCACGTAAAGTGCCTTCACTTGAAATACTGTCGTTGGCATACCTGAATACTTTGTATTCAGTCTGCGCCACAACTGAAACACAGGAAAACAGCGTGATTATCAATGCTAAAGCTATCCTATTATTCATAACAATCATCCTTCATCTCAAAATGCAAAACTAATAAAAACTTCGATTTGAACCGAGGGGGGTTTCAACCATCTATCATTAATTCATCATCAATTTTTTATAAAAATTTTGTTGACTGAATGATTAATATGTTTGTGAACAATCGCATAACTTTTTGAAAAAAATCTTGTTTTTTTTGATTGAAATGTTATTTAAAGAAATTTGTTTTTATCAGAAATTTCATTTTCAAGCAGTTCGAATTTTCAAAGAAAAAAATGAAAAAATTTTTTGTAGAAATAAGTATCATATCGTTTTCAATTTTTTGGTGTTCATTTATTTTTATTTCGGGGAAAAAATTATTCTCTGTTTCTTAAATGAACACCCAATCTGTTTTATAAGAATTTATCAACAATAAAGCTGTTGATAAGTTTATAAGTAATTAAAAATTAACAATTTATAATTAATAGTAAGAAAACGACAAAAAGTTAAAAGGCTCATAAATAAAGGGTTATTATTGTGAGTCTTCGGATAAAAACATACCTTTGCGAAGTAATTATGAACAGAGGTAAAAATGAACCAAATTATTCCTATAGCATCGGATCATGGCGGCTATGAGATGAAAGAGTTTTTGATTGAAAAACTCAAGGAAGCCGGCTATGAAGTAAAAGACTATGGAACCCATAGTACAGAAAGCGTAGATTATCCCGATATGATTCATCCTTTGGCCAAGGCTATTGAGCATGGAGAGTATCCCATTGGTATTATTTTATGTGGCAGTGGCAATGGTGCCCAGATGACTGCCAACCATCATCCACATGTAAGGGCGGCTTTATGTTGGAACGAAGAACTTGCTAAGTTGGCACGCCAACACAACGATGCCAACATTTTGTCATTGCCTGGGCGTTTCATACCATTTGATCAGGCATGGCGAATGGTTCAGATCTTTTTGACCACTCCTTTTGAAGGCGGACGTCATACCCGTCGTGTCGAGAAAATTGAACAGATAGACTGATGCTTATGAGTTACAATGAATTGCTGAATTACAACACAAGTTGTTTTGAAAAACGCTTTGCCAACAGCAAGGATAACTATAAAAACAGTGAATTGGAGCGCCAAAGAGCTTATCAATTGCGCAACAAGTCGCTGTTGAATATGGAAAAACTGCTGGTTGATTTTGAAACACGTTTTCAAGACAATGGCGGTACAGTGCTTTGGGCACGGGATGCTGAAGATGCTCAAGAAATGATCCGCGATATTGTGGTAAAGCGTGAAATCAGAGCTATCACTCGTTCCAATTCCATTGTATTGGATGAAATCGGACTCAATGATCTCATTAAAGAGAACAACAAACTCCTTTTTGAAAACAATATTTCCAGGTATGTTTTAAAGGCTATAGGGCAAGTGCCTTACCATCCGATGTATCCTGCCATCAATCTTTCGAAAGAGGAAATCAATGGTGTGTTGAATGAACATTACAAGTTGAAATTCGGCAGTACCACAAAACAGATGGTGAATTTCATCCGTCACCAGATTACTCAGGAGATGGCCAAGGCACAAGTCTGTATTACCGGAGCAAATTTCCTATTGGCTGATGTCGGTGGTGTTGCTTTATCTGAAAACGAAGGAAACATACTGAAATCATGTGCTTCAGCTAAGATTCATATCGTTGTAGCCGGTATTGAAAAGGTCATTCCTTCCATGGAGGATTTGAGCATTTTATTGCCGCTATCATCGGCTCATGCGACAGGTCATCACATGACTGCGATCAACTCCATTACTTGTGGACCTTCAATTAATGGCAATGGTCCTGAGCAAATGTATGTGATACTGCTAAACAACGGCCGCACAGATTTACTTGAAAACGAAGTGATTCGGAAATCATTGTCTTGTATCCATTGTGGGGCTTGTGTCAGTGTTTGTCCGATATACAAGAATATTGGCGGTTATGCCTACAACTCTCCTTATATTGGTCCCATCGGCTCTGTGATGGCACCTTTGATGTATGGTCTTGACAAATATTATCAACTTGCTTATCTGTGTACTCAATGTGGTCGGTGCACAGAGGTATGTCCAGTAAAGATTCCGATTGTGGATTTGGTGATTGAAAACCGGCGTATCATAGCCGAAGAACGTATTGGCAACGCCAAGTTTGAAGCTTTGGTAAGGTCTATGATAAGCCACTGCAAGTCCCGAAAAAAGATGGATTGTCCGCAATGGCTCAAGAAACTTGAGGTCAAACAATTGGTAAGCAAAAGCAACTTCACCATGCGTGAGATGCCAGAAATGGCTCCCAAGTCATTCAATCAGATGGCGAAGGAAACGGAAAACTGAAAGCTTCCTTTACCTTAGTAAGAAATACAGTCCAGCGATGATGCCAGCTCCGATGAGGATGGCAATGATTACCCTGAGAGCTGATACTGGCGAGTTGCCTCCTACCTTGCCGGTTTGTCCATTGACCACAAACTGATAGGTCTTTTCCTTGTATTTAAAGGAAGAAATCCAAACAGGTAACAAAATGTACTTGTAAGTGATGTTATTATACAAGGTGGAGAATTTCACGGAACTCACACGGTCGCATCCCCAGTGATGTTTGACGTAGGTATTGATGTTGGATCTCAACTTGGATTGGATGGATGTCTTAGCGATTTCCCAACCGTCTTTCAAGCCGATGGAATAGCGTTCTGCTGCGAATCCGGCCAACAGTTGTGGATTGTAAGGCACCAGTTTCGAAAGTTTGAAGGGTTCACAATATTTGATGCCCGACTTTTTATGTTGTTCCGATGCCAACACGGTCTCATCGTCGATAAACTCTTGATACACACCGTTAACATGGCGCCAGGTAGTGTGGGTTTCATAACCACCGTCTTTTTTTCTTACCTGTTGGTCATAACCAGCTTTGGCAGTGAAGTTGGACGTGGTTTGTGCGTCGTAGGTCCAGTAAGGCAGATACACGCCTTTGAACGCTTCGGGGTTGGCACTCTGTTTCGCTTTTTTTGGAGCAAACCATTTTCTCTTGAGCCATTTGGTGAATTTCTCGCCTGCTGTGGTTTTGGGTACGACGAAAGGACATACACCGCCAGGAGCAATGGTCTTGTCGGTAGCGGCTGGCATCACTTGGGTGGAGCCGCAGAAGGGACACACAGCAGCGGTTTCAAGGGCATCGTAGATGGAAACGGCGCCGCAGCTCTTACATTCCACCGATTTCTTTTCTGCTCCCCATTCGCAGCTTTCCTTGTTTACAGCCGACTCGAAGTCGATCTCGTACACTTCATGTTCCGCATCGGCACTGGGCAGCTCGCATTCATAGCCGCAATAGTCGCAATGCATTTTTCCCGATGCTGGGTCAAACAACACGGTTGCACCGCAATTAGGGCATTTCTTGTCGGTTTCTTTTTCTGTCGTTTCAGAGCGCATCTGTTGTTCCAATGGGATGCTTTCGTCGTATTCTGCCATAATAATAGAATTTGTTTGGCGCAAAGGTAAGAATATTCTCTTTTGTTATGATTCGCTCATGCCTAGATTTTGTATTTTTGCATTGATGAAACGTTTTGTTTTAATAGGGTTGTGCTTTGTCGCTGTTTTGTTCATGGCATGCGACCCCTACCCTCGTGAATCGGAGCGCATGGAGGCGGCTTTGAAGCAAGCCGATTCCGTTTATAGAGACGGCGAGAAAGATACGGCGCTGTTCATCCCGGGTCTCGCTGAGGCTTCGTCTTATTTTGCCGAAAAGAAACAATACGAAAAGGCAGCTTTGGCTGCGCTTTACAACGGCTATGCAGAAAAGGAATATGACAAAGCCGAGGCCATGGAGTCGTTCAAAGAAGCTGAGCATTATGGCAAGAAGGCTCAGGACAGCCTTGCCGTGGCGAGGGCACAGTATCAGATGGGACGGATGTTTTACGATGACTACATGCAGACGGTTGCTTTGGATTTGTTCAAAAATGCCTTTGCAGAATTTGGACAACAGTACGACGAAAAAGCTTTAACGGCAAACATGATGGCTTGTTGTTATGTTTTGGTTCAGGAATACGACAGTGCAACTTTCTATTTCGAGCAAAGCTTGCTAGATGCAGATCTCGGTCATTCAAACATAGCGAAAAGGAAAGCCTTAAACAACTTAGCCGTATTGAATAATTTAAAGGGAGAATATGACAATGCCCTAAAATGCCTTAGGCTTGTGAATCCAGAGAACGAAGAGCAGCGTCTGCTGAACTACCTTAATCTCGGCAATGTTTTTATGACTTCAGGGAATATTGATTCTGCACGGTATTACTATGAAATAATAGAAGAACAACTTTATAAAGCCAATGTTAATAAAAAGGAAACCCTACTCTCTATTTACAAAGCCCTTTCTGATTTTGCAGAATGTAATGGCAATTTGAAAACGGCAATTGATTATAGAAAAAAAACCGAGAACTTGACATTCCAGATATTAGACTCCAGAAACGAAAGGAATGCTGATCGCATCCAGCAGAAATACGACTATGAAGCTTTGCAAAACGCGCTGAACCGCAAAATTGCCAACAGGCAGCGCGTTATCGTGATCGTTGGCGGACTGCTGTTATTGCTGACAATAGCCTTGGCTGTGTCGCAGCACAGGGTAGCCGTAAAGACAAAACAGGAGGCAGAGGCGAAGAAGCGTGCTCTTTATTATATCCAGCAATATTACGACACACTTTCAAAACAAGGGAAAACCATGCAGAAGGTTGCCGTCGTGATGGAGAATAGTAATGACAAGACCTTGTTGGACGAACTTAGCAAAACCGTTTTTGGCAAAAAAACGCCGTGGGAGGCCATCGAAGAGGTGTTTTTCAAGCTCCATCCCGAAGAGCGCCAAAACATGGAAAGGTTGTATCCTGACCTTACCGAACTGGAACGAAAGGATTTGATCCTGTCAAATTTTGATGTATCGCGCCAGGACGAGGCGTTGTTGCTCGACATCAACATCCATACAATCGACAAATTGCGACAAAAAACCAAGGAAAAGACCCAAAACAAGCCTGATTTTCGTCCCTAAATACGGGCCTTTCGTCCCAAAAACCGCAGCGCCTCCAAAAAAAGTTCGTAAATTTTCAAAAAGAGTTCGTAAACTTGATTTTATAACAAATTCATTTCCAACGAATTATTTTCATGATCGCCGAAAAAAGTTCGTAAAGGGGTTCGTATGGTAGTTTAGAGAGCCTATTTTTGCTTGCAACTTAAAAAAATATTCGCCATGCGAACAAAAATACTTTTATTGTTTTGCTTGTTTGCTTTATGTGTCACGGCAACAAGCGATCCTACAGATCCCCCTACTACTGCTCAACAACTTATTATCAACGGCCAACTTGACACCAATGCCGGCCCCAACGACATAGAGGCTTACGTTGACGGCCATTATGTTTATGTGGAATTCCACCGTGACTTCGGTGCCGTAAGCATTACCCTCTATGACCCCAACGGCTTGACAATTTACAATGACGTGGTGAACACCGCCATCCAACAGCTCGTTGCCATACCAATCACAGCTTTAAATGAAGGAATTTATACCATCGTCCTGGAGAACGCCTTCGGATACGCTGACGGAGAATTCCAAAGATAGCCCTATATCTATAACTATTTAACAACCTGAATGGAAAGGAAATGGTGAAATGGTTATTGACTATGTTAAGATAAACCAGCTCCACTGGGACTGTCAGAACGATGTTGTTATCGCCAATCAAACAGATTTAAACCAGTTTGATCATGCCGTGAAGGGAAGTATCGATATTACAGCCTCGGAACAATCTGTTCAGATTTTTTCAAACGATAGATTTACATTTAGGGTTTCGGATGAATTTCAAATTTCAGGGCCTTTCACCGCGCAATTAGGAAGTGAAATGACAGTGCTTCTTCATAGTTGTCCCGATGATTAATAACGACTAATTATAATAACCATGAAAAGAATTCTTTTTACTTTGAGTAACCATGATAGGCTTTGAACCGCATTATTTTGACCTTAATGAAGACGGAATACCTGAATTCTATTTTCAGGAAGGCAGTGGTGGAACTGTTGACAATACAACTTTAAATGGCTGGGAAGCTTGTATTTACAATCCCGACCCCGACTATCCTTATACGTATCAGGACCCAGATATCGCATTTGATGATGCATCTATACCATGGGGATCTTGTTTCGGTGTTTACCGGGTATTCGAGAACAATGTTATGAGATACGTGTTACGTGCTGCAATGCGCATCCAACAGGATGGAGATTATTATTACGGTTGGTGGGACGGATACGTTGAATTTGGCACCAACCCTCAAAACGCTTTACTTACCATACGAGAAACCTGCTTCTGCACTATTTCCAATTACCCTTTACACTTTGGTCAGACCAGCTTGTATTGGGATATAGAGGAAAACGGGGAAAACACTTTACTAATTATTTATCCCAACCCCGTAAGCGACCGGCTCAACATCCATTACTCCCCCGACGTCATCCCGAAAGCCGTGGAGCTCTACGACCTACAGGGTCGCCTGATCAAACCCCAGGACAGCAACCTCGAAAACATCGGAATGGAGAACCTGCCCGCTGGGAATTATACACTGCGCGTTGTCATGGAGAGAGGGGAAAACTACACCGAAAAAGTGGTGAAAGCGCACTGAAAACCGCTGTTTTTCATCCCTATATATCGTTTTTCGTCCCAACATCACAATAAAAGTTCGTAATTTTTCAAAAAAGTTCGTAATAAAAATTTTTCAACACACTCATTATCAACGAATTATTTTTATATCCAGCAAAAAAAGTTCGGATAGGGGTTCGTAAAGCTGATTTTAAGGCTTATATTTGCGTGTAACAAAAGAAACCATCAAAACAAGAACAACATGAAACACATTATTACCAAAGTATTCCTTCTCTTGCTGCTCGCAGTGGCTGGTACGGCAAAGGCACAGGATAAAACCGAAAAGGAACACACCTGGGAGAAACTGCCCCTGGAAAACACAGCTTGGGTGCATTATTATAAATCTCTCACAATGAACGATTCCATGTTTTTTCAACTTGGAATAAAAGGTGACACCATTGTAAATTCCATGAATTATAAAAAAGTCATCTATTGTTCACATTTTTGTTTTCCGATAGAGGGTAAGTGTTTTGGTGGTATTCGTCAAGATGAAGACGGAAAATGTTATTTTTTCCCATTTGGTATATCTTATATTGGGCCGTTGTTTTTAAATCTAATAGACCAGACGGATTATTTGCTATATGATTTTTCTCTTGAAGAATGCGATATTTTCCCCTTTCCGGAAGGATTTGGAAGACCGGGAACCGTGTTTTTGACAGAGGAGACGGTGATAAATGACATGAACAGGAAAGTCATCTGGTTTGATGACAACTGTGAACAAGGGCCGCATTACTATGATCACAAATGGATTGAGGGTGTTGGATGCAATTTCGGATTGTTGTTTTCAATACAATCCATCCCTCTTAATGCACCCGTTTACAAGTTGGTTGAAATACTACAAGACGGGGAAATAATCTATACGGCCCCTGAATTTGTCGGAGTAGATTATACCAGTATTTCTGAACCAGTGTCTCCCAATGGGAGGGTGGGGTTTTATCCTAATCCTATCTCTGAATTTGGGACATTGGATTTTGGCCAATTGGATGCCGAAGAACTGACCATAATCTCTTCGGACGGAAGAGTTGTGAAAAAAGATAATGTAAGAAGCATGTCGTCTTATTTCATAAAAAAAGGAGATCTAAAAGCGGGGCTGTATTTCTATTTGTTGTCGGGAGAAAACATGAAGACGGTTACGGGAAAAATGATTATTAAGTAAATTAAATTACCATGAAAAAGTTTTACTACATCTTTCTGTTCATTCTGGTACTATTTCTTCCTCTCATAGCAATACCACAAGCACAAATTCAACACAATTTCAACTATTTTCCCGATAGTCTATCGTTAAATACCATTTCTATTGATACCTTATTATTTACAAAAGTTCGTTATGCCAGTGAGCATAACAGAACTTGTGATACTGGGAATCCTGAGCTACCAGTATTGTATTACAATTTTATCATCCCTATTGATAAAAAAGCGAATCAAGTGACCCTAACCAATAAGGTTTTCTCAAACTTCAACATCAGTTATCCAGTCTATCCTGTACAAAAGCCGATTCCACTATGCCTTAATTGTGAGGCTCCTGGTTTTTGTTTTCCGAATGCTCAGATTTACAGTTCCTCAAGTGTATTTCCCTCTGATAACGTGGTCTCCCTAAATTATGGATTCTTTGACAGGAATTGTCATATCTTAACAATCGGTATCTGTCCATTTGAGTATTATCCGTCTCTAGGGCAAATCAGAATGCTAACCTCATTTGACGTGACAATCAATTTGGTTCCCGATACAACCCCAAGATCCATCATCCCGATAAAAAGGCTAAGCCAGTCCCAAACATTGTATGATCAAATCTTATTTAAACTTGTTGAGAATACGGATCAGATCAGTAATTTCTACTCTGGATCAACCATTGTTGAAGAATTAGGTTACACACCCATCTGGTCTTCTCGCTTATGAATATGTGATTATAACTCCCAATAGATTCGTGTCAGCTTTCGCTGATTTTGTGGTTTGGAAAAAACAGAAAGGTATTGACATTGGAGTTGTAACCATAGAAGATATTTTAAGCCATTATGTTGGGGATGTGTTGTTCCCCGATGATGCAATCTACGACAATGCGGGAAAACTGAGACAATATCTATCTGAAGCACACGAACAAGGGACGATGTATGCTCTTTTAGCAGGTGATCAACCGGATATGCCCATAAGGTACGGCTGGACCGAGGATAATACTATAAATAATGAATATATAATCCCAACAGATCTTTATTTTTCCGATTTTTCTGGGAATTGGAATGTTGATCATGATTCATGCTACGGGGAGTTTTCAAACGATGCTCCAGATTTTACACCAGAGATTTATGTTGGAAGGTTATTGTGTTCTTCCGCCCAAGATATTGCAAATTGGATTAATAAAACAATACTATATGAAAAAACACCTGGTAATGGCAACGCTTCATATCTAACTCATTCTTTCATGACTGAAGCAGATCAATGTCAATTTCAGGAAGAGGCCGAAGAGGTTGCGTCTCATTTAACCATGTTTAATCATACTATATGGAAAGAATCACCAGATTATAACAGTACTCCTCCTGTTTTTCCAAAAGGTTCTGATATTATACAAGAATTGAATACACATCATTATGGCTTGATGAGTTGTTTTAATCATGGGGGAACCGGTAATGGTGAAAGTGGATTCGCAACAATGATGAATGGCGTTGGACATAATCCACAATGGAAATTACAGGCACAGGAACTTCATCCATATTCTGGGGCTATGCTAGATAATAATAATGGATTGGATAATCTAACCAACTATAATTATCCTTTTGTAATATATACAGTAAGTTGTTGGATTTGTCCATTTGATAGGACGAGTTCCATTAACAACAACGGGGCTAGAAATACGGGAGAATCTTTTACTGTTGACAATCTTGCAGGAGGTATTGCTTTTTTCGGGAACAATAGACAGGGTATTGTTGGAGCATCAAAAGACCTTTATCTTGTTTTTACAGATCTTTTATCTGAATATGCATCTGACCAGATTTATCCTCGTTTTGGTTATTTGGAACTCATCTCTAAATCAACACACTCTTTGACAGCAACTACTCAACACACGACTCCGAAATATAGTTGTTATAACCACAATCTAATTGGCGATCCTGAATGTAGTCTTTGGACTTGTATTCCCGAGAATTTGTCCGTATCCATAGAACCTCAATCTGCTGCCTTGAATAGAAACAATTGTTTTCAGATGACAATCAATAATTTGGATTACAGTAAGAATGCAGTGGTAACCTTGTACAAAGAAGGGGATGTTTACGAAAGACAAGAAGTAACCGGAAACCAACAAAATTGTGCAACTGCTTATTTTACCAACATCAATCCTTCGGCAGTCGGTGACATCACATTTACCGTCACTTCTTTTGGGTATCTTCCCTATCAAGAAGACATAGAAGTATTAAATAATTGCGAAATCACAATTAACAGCAATGAAACATGGCAAAATAATGGGTTTTATAATTGTGATATTGTCGTTAACAACGGAGCTTCTCTCACGGTTGAATCCAACATTAAGCTGTCTTCGGATGCTAAAGTTATAGTAAAGCCTGGCGGCCGTTTGATTGTTGATGGTGGCCATTTGACAAACCTGTGTTCTGAAGAGATGTGGCCCGGCATCCAAGTGTGGGGTAACAGCGCCCTGCACCAGCACACCGTCCACGGCAACTACCTCCAGGGCTATCTCGAACTGAAGAACGGCGCCACCATCGAGAACGCCGTCTGCGCCGTGGCGCTGT
>CADCGK010000013.1 GCA_902800965.1 uncultured Bacteroidia bacterium
CGGCTCCTTCCCTGTCGCTGGCGATATCGTCAAGTCTAAAACAGGCAGTTCCACCTACACCGGCAATGGCTGGCGCACTCCTTTCAACCTTGAACCTGGGAAAGGCTATATCTACCAGTCGGTTTCAAACGACAACCGCACCTTCACCTTCGGATCATCTAACAATAAATAATCCGATAATGAAAAAAAACACTAAGGAAAAATAGCATTAAAAATTATATTTTATATCTTTGCATTTTAAAACAATCAACAAGAACAACTTACGTACTATGAAAAAAGTATTATTTATATTGGTTGCTTTGATCGCTTTTTACGGATCAATCTTTGCTCAACATGAATCTCATTGGCCAGAAGACAATGAAAGCTTCAGTAATCTTTTCGAAGATCATGACATAATTGTTGCTTACATCCAAATTGACAATCAATTCATTACTGCATCAGACAACTGGGCTGAAGTGGAGATTGCTGCATTTGTCAATAGTGATCTCAGTGGTCACACTTTTATGGTTGATAACACAAACGAGGGAGACCTTTATCCGACAATAGAGTTAGAGGTGTTCTATGACAACACCAACGAGCCCGTCACTTTTAAGATGTACAACCATAGTAGTTCTCGCGAGTACGATTTATGCTCCAGCAATATTACCCTACTTACTGGAGAACCACATAATGAAATATATTTTGGTCAGGAAGGTGTTACCCTTTCCTTCAGTTCCTCCTTCACCAAAGAAATCGATCCTTGGACTGCAGAAGGCGGTTTCTATCTCATCACTTCTCCACTCAACGCTGAAGTCAGCCCTGAGAATGTGCTGAACATGACCAATGACGACTACGACCTTTACTACTTTGACCAAGATAAAGACTTGGAATGGATCAACTACAAAGGTGCTGACGGCAACTTTAACCTCGAGGCTGGCAAGGGCTACCTCTATGCCAACAGCACAGGTGCCGACATTACCTTTGTTGGTGCTCCTTACAATGGCAACGGCGAGGTCACATTGACCAAGACTAATAATACTTCCGCTGATTTCCAAGGCTGGAATCTCGTAGGCAATCCTTTCCAACAAACTGCTTACATCGACCGTGAAGAGTACTATGTCATGAACCCTGCCGATGGTGCCGAAATCATAGCAGGTGAAGGCAACGAGATCGGTCCCATGCAAGGCATCTTCGTCATCGCTGCCAACAACAATGAAAAGGTGACTTTCAGCACCGAAAACCCCGGAAAGGCTAAAAGCCTGGTCATCAATGTCAACAAGGACCGTGGTCCCGTGGTTGACCGCGCTATCGTCCGCCTTGGCGAAGGTGGCTTGCTACCCAAGTTCATGCTGAACGAAAGCCACACCAAACTCTATATCCCACAGGATGACAAAGAGTACGCCGTGGTTTCTGCCGACGATAAGACGAACGAGATACCCCTTAACTTCAAGGCTTCTGAAGAAGGCACTTACACCTTGAAGTTCAACACCGAGGACGTTGAGACCGGATACCTCCACCTCATTGACAACCTCTTGGGTAACGATGTCGATTTGATGGCACATCCAAGTTACACTTTCGATGCACGTCTTTCCGACTATGCTTCCCGTTTCCGTCTGGTGTTTAGTGATACCTTTGCCAATTCCAACGAGAATATGATTGATGGCAGCTTCGCCATTGTCAACAACGGCAACCTCATCATCAACGGTATCGAAGGCAAAGCCACCCTCGAGATGATCGATATCACTGGACGTATCATCAGTGCTGAAATCATCAACGGCAGCTACAATAAAGCCATCAAGGTTAAAGCTGGCGTCTATACGCTTCGACTCATCCAAGGTGAGAACATCAAAACTCAAAAGATTGTGGTCGAGTAAAGTTTCGACACGGCAACAAAAAAAGCGGTCAATCGACCGCTTTTTTTTGTTTCAGGAAATCGCCCGGAGCTTAGAGCTTACGGGCGATTTCTTTTTCGGTATAACCTTCGATGATATCACCGACCTTGATGTCGTTGAAGTTCTCGATGTTCAGACCGCAATCCATACCTGCAGCGACTTCCTTGACATCATCCTTGTAACGTTTCAGGGAGCCCAGCGTACCAGTGTAGATCACGATGCCGTCACGGATGATACGGATCTTCGTGTTACGGGTGATCTTTCCGTCGAGGACCATACAGCCGGCGATAGTGCCAACCTTACTGATCTTGAAGGTCTCACGGATCTCGAGGTTACAAGTGACCACCTCCTCAATCTCAGGAGCCAGCATGCCTTCGATAGCGGCCTTGATCTCTTCGATGGCGGTGTAGATGATGGAGTAAAGACGGATATCTATCTTCTCCTGTTCAGCCAGTTTACGGGCCTGCATCGTAGGACGCACATTGAAGCCCACTATGACGGCGTTGGAGGCAGAAGCCAACATGATATCCGACTCGCTGATGGCACCCACGGACTTGTGGATGACATTGACCTGCACCTCTTCGGTGGAGAGCTTGAGCAAGGAGTCAGACAAAGCTTCCACAGAACCATCCACGTCAGCCTTGACGATAATGTTCAGCTCCTTGAAGTCGCCGATGGCGATACGACGGCCGATCTCATCGAGAGTGATGTGTGGGCTGGTACGGCGTGTCTGCTCACGTTGCAGCTGCTCACGGCGGTTAGCGATGTCCTTCACCTCACGTTCGTCAGTCATCACGTTGAAGGTGTCACCTGGCTGTGGAGCACCGTTAAGGCCCAACAGCAGGACAGGTGTGGAAGGACCAGCTTCAGTGATTTTCTGGTTATGGTCGTTGAACATGGCCTTTACCTTACCATAGGTAGTACCTGCCAGCACCATGTCGCCGATGCGCAAGGTGCCGCTTTGCACTAAGATCTTTGCCACATAACCACGTCCTTTGTCGAGAGCCGACTCGATGACGGTACCCTTGGCAAGTTTGTGCGGGTTGGCTTTAAGATCAAGGAACTCGGCTTCCAACAGCACCTTCTCCAGCAGTTCTTCCACATGGAGACCTGTCTTGGCAGCGATTTCCTGTTCCTGATACTTACCGCCCCAGCTTTCGACCAAAATGTTCATTTTAGACAGCTGTTCACGAATTTTGTCAGGATTGGCGGTAGGCTTGTCGATTTTATTCAATGCAAACACGATGGGAACGCCAGCGGCCTGAGCGTGGTTTATAGCTTCGACGGTCTGAGGCATCACGTTGTCATCGGTAGCGATGACGATGATGGCGACATCCGTCATCTTGGCACCACGGGCACGCATGGCGGTGAACGCCTCGTGACCAGGAGTATCGAGGAAGGTGATTTTTTTGCCACTAGCGGTGGTCACCTCATAAGCACCGATGTGCTGGGTAATACCGCCAGCTTCGCCAGCCACCACATTGGTGTTACGGATATAGTCAAGGAGTTTGGTCTTACCATGGTCCACGTGACCCATGACGGTAACGACGGGAGCGCGGGGCACCATATCCTCTTCGCGGTCTGCCTCTTCGGTCTCTGCGATAGCTTCTTGTACGTCGGCGCTGACGAAGTCAACTTGATAGCCGAACTCGCTGGCCACTACCGAAAGGGCTTCAGCGTCGAGGCGTTGGTTGATAGAGACAGGCATTCCCAATCCCATGCAAGTAGCGATGACCTTGGTCACTGGCACATTCATCATCACAGCCAAGTCGTTGGCGGTAACGAACTCTGTGACCTTCAGGATGGATTGCTCCTCCTGTTGGCGCATCTGTTCCTCCATTATGCTGCCAGCGACTTGCTGGCGTTTCTCACGACGGTGTTTTGAAGTCTTGGACTTACCCATCGGAGAGAGGCGGGCCAAGGTATCCTTAATCTGCTTCGAGATCTCCTCATCGGAGAGTTCCACCTTTTCTTCATGTTTAGGTTGCGGTTTTCCCTTCTCCTTCTTAGGATTCTTCTTAGCGGGTTCTGATGGCAGGGGTTTCGCGTTTTCTGGTTTTCCGCCAATACGTTTACGTTTCTTTTTCTTGGCGTCACCACTTTCGGAAGAGGCCACGGGCTGTTGCTTGGAACGTTTGCGTTCGTCGGGAAGCTCGATTTTGTCGAGGATCTTGGGGCCTTCCAGCTTTTTGACTTCAGTCTTGATAAACTTAGGTTCAGCAGCAGCCTGCTCAGCCTTTTTAGCTTCCTCTGCTTTTTGCGCTTCGAGGGCTTTCCTTTCAGCTTCGGCTTTCTTGGCTTCTTCGGCTTGTCTTTCAGCTTTCAGGCGTTCAGCCTTCTTTTGGGCTGCTTCACGTTCAGCTTTCTCCTTGGCTTCACGTTGTTTTTCTTCTTTGGTTTTCTTGTCAGGACGGGTCTTGGCATTCAAGCTATCGAGGTCAATCTTGCCAACCACCTTGAGCGGACTTTCTTTTTCTTCCTGTTCGTTTTTCTCCTCAATAGGTTCGGCAGGGGCAACGGGCTTGGGAGTCTCTTTCTCTTTAGGCTTTTCGGTCTTCACCTCTTTGGGTTGGGTATCTTTGACTATGGTACTGGTGCGGATGAAAACTTCTTCATTATCATCTTCATCTTTGTCTTTTGCAGACGATTGCACAGTCGAATCCACGGAAACGGAGCCTCCTTTATAGGAGAGGTCACCAAGCTTTTTCGCCTCATTCTTCACTTCCCTTTCACCTTGGTATTCCTTCACAAGCAGCGCATACATCTCCGATGTGAGTTTCGTGTTGGGCGACGGATCGATTTGGAATCCCTTCTTAGTGAGGAACTCCACGATGGTCTCCCTACCCACATTGAATTCTTTTGCCGCTTTCGACAAACGAATGTTGATATTTGATTCTTCGGACATGTTCCCTCCTTCCTTTAGTTATCATTTTCAAATTCAGCCTTGAGGATCTTGAAGACGTTGTTGACGGTCTCGATTTCAAGATCGGCACGGCGGGCCACTTCTTCAGGACTAATGGCCAGCACTTGTTTTGCGGTGTCGCAGCCGATGCCCACGAGGGCGTCGATGACCCACTGTTCGATTTCATCGGAGAACTCCTGGAGATCAACGTCTTCCTCGTCAGGAGTAATCTCGCTGTTGCGATAGACGTCGATATTGTAACCTGTAAGTTTTCCGGCGAGTTTGATGTTATAGCCGCCCTTACCGATGGCGAGGCTCACCTGGTCGTTATCCATATACACATTGGCGAGCATGTTCTCATTGTCAAGAACGATACTAGTGATCTTGGCAGGGCTGAGGGCTCTGGTGATGAAGAGCGTCGGGTTGGTTGTCCAGTTGATGACGTCGATGTTCTCGTTACGGAGTTCGCGGACGATGCCGTGAATACGAGAGCCCTTCATGCCGACACAGGCGCCGACGGGGTCGATACGGTCGTCGTAGGACTCCACGGCGATCTTGGCACGCTGGCCAGGTTCGCGGACGATCTTCTTAATGGTGATCAGGCCGTCATAGACCTCGGGGACCTCGGCCTCGAAGAGACGCTGGAGGAAGACCTCGGAGGTACGCGAGAGGGTGATAACCGGTGAGCCGTTGACGTTTTCAACGCTCTTCACAATGGCGCGGACGCTTTCACCTTTCTTATAAATATCGGACGGGATCTGCTCGCTGCGGGGCAGGATGAGCTCGATGTTCTCGTCGTCGATAGCCACGATCTCACGCTTCCAAACATGGTTGACCTCTGCGTTGATGATCTCACCCACTTTGTCTTTGTACTTCTGGAAGATGTTCTCCTTTTGGTACTCGCTGATTTTGGTCTGAAGGTTCTGGCGCAGGGCGAGGATGTCGCGGCGGCCAAAGCTTTCGATTTTCAGGATCTCGGAGACGTCATCGCCCACCTCGAAGTCGGGTTCGATACGGATGGCGTCAGAGAGTTTGATCTGACGGAGCGGATCTTCGAGTTCGTCATCATCAACCACAGTGCGGTTGTGATAGATCTCAAAGTCACCCTTGTCAACGTTAACAATGATATCGATGAAGTCCTCGGTATCGGTGTCGAACTTCTTGTTCAGCATGCCTCTGAAGACATCCTCGATGATACGCATCATGGCCTCACGGTCGATGTTTTTGAATTCTTTGAATTCTGAGAAGGTTTCTACTAACTTATAGTTTTCCATTATATATGATTTAAATATTTAATATTCAAAGATTTAAAAGACTATAGCAGGTTTCAGTTCAGTTGTTTTACGAGCTAGGATAAGGTTGGGGTGCTCTTCAACGGTTTTTTTCTTAGAGGTCTTCTTAGGGGCTGGGGCAATCTCAACATTATCCTCATTGTAGCTCACCAGTTTGCCTTGAAACTTACCTTGTTCCTTGGTTTTCACTTCGACATCCTGTCCGACATATTTATCAAGTTGACGGTCGAGTTTAAGGGCACCGCTCAAGCCCCACGAGAACACGCTCAATTCGAAGTCTTCCGTATCACGATCCATTTTGCTTTCAACGTAACGGCTAATGGTCACGCACTGGTCGATGTTGACGGCTGAATCAGCATCGACATATACTTCGATGACGTTGGCAGGTTTCACTTTGACCTCCACCAGGAACATATCAGTATCCTGAATGGCTTCTTCTACTAGGTTCGCTATCAATTCTTTATTTATCATAATCTATTGTTTTTTTGGATTGCCGCGTCTTTTTCGTTAACCAATAAAAAAACCTGTTACATTCGTAGCAGGTTTTCTAATCTTCCACACTAAGTTGTCGAGCAAGGATTCGAACCTTGACAGGCAGAACCAAAATCTGCAGTGCTGCCATTACACCACTCGACACCTTCATTCATCTGAATGCGGTTGCAAAAGTAAGGCTTTTTTCGTTAACTGCAAGTTTTTTTTGATATTTTTTGTATTTTTGCATTCTCAACTTAAGAAGACATGACTTTTAAGAAGCTGAACAACCTTATTGGATGGATCGTTGGCATCCTTGCCACCATCATTTATTTCATCACCATGGAGCCCACTGTAAGTTGGTGGGACTGTGGAGAATACATTTCCACCTCATTTAAATTGCAAGTAGGTCACCCGCCTGGGGCACCTTTATTTCAGCTGATTGCCCGTTTCTTCACCTTGTTTGCCGGTGGCGACGTGACTAAAGTTGCCATGATGGTCAACAGCATGTCTGCCATCTGCAGTGGTTTGACAATCACCTTCCTTTTCTGGAGCATCACGATGATTGCCCGCAAGATATGGATGAAAGAGGGAGAAGAGTCTCCGACACGCAATAAGGTTGGTGTGTTGGTCGCAGCTGCCATTGGCGCTTTGGCCTACACTTTCACCGAGTCGTTCTGGTTCAACGCTGTTGAAGGCGAGGTCTATGCCATGTCGTCATTCTTCACTGCTGTGACTTTCTGGGCCATCCTGAAATGGGAACGTGTCGCTGACGAGCCTGGAAGCAGCCGTTGGATCATCTTGATCGCTTTCCTCATCGGCCTCTCCATCGGTGTACACCTGCTCAACCTGCTATGTATTCCTGCCTTCGTTTATGTGGTTTATTTCAAAAAGTGGAAGAAGACCACGTTTTGGGGATTTGTGCTGGCTGGCGTGGTGTCGGTAGTGCTGCTGTGGCTCATCAACTCTTTCCTCATCCCACAGATTGTGAATCTGGCAGGCAAGATGGAGCTCTTCTTTGTCAACAGCCTAGGTGCGCCGTTCAACCTCGGAACCATCATCTATTTCGCCATCCTGATCGGCCTCATTGTCTGGGGATTGCTTTACACCACCAAACGTAAGAAGGTGATTGGCAATATCGCTGTATTGTCGTTCATGTTTATCCTGATCGGCTATTCTTCGTTCTTCATGCTGGTCATCAGAGCCAACACCAATACACCTATTAATGAAAACGAGCCCAAGGATGCCCTTTCGATGCTTTCATATTTGAACCGTGAACAGTATGGTTCATGGCCATTGCTCTACGGCCCTTACTATAACGCTCCCATCTCTGATGCCTCTGACGGCAAACCCATCTACGTGAAGGACAAGAAAGCCGGACGTTATGTAATCACTGATGACAAGCGCAATACACAGCCCGAATATCCTTCCGAGATGAAGACCCTCTTCCCTCGCATGTGGAGCAACCAGCCAAAGCACGTCTCACTGTACGAGAGTTACCGCAAAGACAAGCGCGGCATGGTACAAGGCGACAAAACCACTATCCGCACCATCGACGGCACCACACAGGTAGTCAGCAAGCCGACCTTCGGCCAGAACCTGAAGTTCTTCTTCAACTACCAATGCAATTGGATGTATTGGCGATACTTCATGTGGAACTTTGTTGGCCGACAGAACGACATTGAAAGCCAAGGCGAGTTGGAGCACGGCAACTGGATCAGCGGCATCAACTTCATCGATGAAGCACGTCTCGGCGACCAGAGAAACATCCCCGACTGCTTGAAGAATCCCGGCAGGACCAAGTACTACTTCCTGCCTCTCATCCTCGGTCTCTGCGGTCTTTTCTGGTTATTGCGCAAAGACCTGAAACAAAGTTGGATCATCTTCCTGCTCTTCTTCATGACAGGTCTCGCCATCGTGATTTATCTGAATCAGACACCTTACCAGCCTCGTGAAAGAGACTACTCCTACGCAGGCTCTTTCTATGCTTTCGCAATATGGATTGGACTCGGCGTACTGGCACTTATCGACTGGATTGAGCGCCTCACCAAGAGCAAGAACATGGTGACCATTGTGTTGGTTGGTCTTATCTGCCTCGTTGCTGTGCCATGCCTCATGGCGTCACAAGGTTGGGACGAGCACAACCGTGGTGGCAAGACCTCGGCTCACGACTGGGCCAAGAACTATCTGTCACAACTGCCGCCCAACTCCGTCATCTTTACCCGTGGCGACAACGACACCTTCCCATTGTGGTACATCCAAGAAGTGGAAGGGTTCCGCACCGATGTGCGCGTAGTCAACTACATGCTCTCTTCCGGCTATTGGTATGCACACCAAATGGGCCGCAAGGTGTATGACTCAGAGAAGTTGTCTTTGACCTTAAGCCCCAGTGAATACAACAACGGCGTCAACGAGTCGATCCGCGTCATCGAGGAAGAAAGCCTGAAAGGCCAGTATGTAGAGCTGAAGGATGTCATCAACTTCATCCACAACCCCAAAGCGGTGAAATACTACACCAATGGTTCCTCAACGCATTATCTCCCAGTACGCACCCTTAAACTCACGGTTGACAAAGAAGCTTGCATCCGCAACGGCATTGTACCCGAAAGCATGCAGGATAAGATTGTAGATGAGATCTGCTGGGAAATCAAGGACAGTTATCTCTATAAAAACGCTTTGTTGCTCCTCGACTTCATGGCCAGCAACAACTGGGAACGTCCCGTGTACTTCACTTCGTTCAGTGACATGGCTTCGGTACTTGGCATCCAAGAATACCTCCACATGGAAGGCCTCTCCTATCGCTTCATCCCGGTAAAAGCCGAAGACTATTACAAAGGTCTCGGAGGCGTGTACCGCGAGGGATGTTACGATTTGTTGGTCAACAAGGCACAATGGGGCAACCTGAACGAAGACGATGTAGTGCCCGACCGCGAAAGTGTCCGCAACTCTGAGTTCGCGCGCCAAAGTTACTCACGCCTGGCTCAAGCCTTGGTGAACCATCACGAGTATGACTCCGCCATCATCGTCATGGACAAATATCAGGAGTTCTTCCCCAACGAAAAATTCCCATTTGAACTCAGGTTGTACCAATTCCCTGAACTGTACTATAGCTGTGGCGCTATGGACAAGGGAGACGAATTCATGCGCAAACTGGTGAAAAACTGCTGCGACAAGGCGGATTACTATGGCAACATGGAACAACGCTTCGTAGAATATTACTCAGACGAAATCGACGAACAAGTTAGCATCCTGAGGCAGATGCAAGTAACAGCACAGAGATTCAAACGCGAAGATCTATTCAATCAACTGAATGGCATTATCAACGATTACTTGAAAAAGTATTATCTGAATTAACTATGGTCTTGAATTACATCACATGGAACGTTGACCCAGTGGCTTTTTCATTGGGTTCGTTGCAGGTACGTTGGTATGGCATCTGCTGGGCCTTGGGATTCCTATTTGGATACCTTCTCATGAGCAAGGTATATAAGAAGGAAAAAATGCCAGAAGGCTCTTTGGATTCCTTGTTGATCTATATGTTGGTATCCACCGTTATCGGTGCACGTCTAGGACATTGCTTGTTCTATGAACCCCAATACTACCTCTCCCATCCCGTCGAGATCCTGAAGATCTGGGAAGGAGGACTGGCCAGCCACGGTGGTGCCATCGGCATCCTCATCGGGCTTTGGCTTTATGTGCGTCGTTTCAACAAGAAAACCGAGAAAAAGAAAGGCGAAAAAGAACATATCACCTACCTCTGGATCCTTGACCGCATCGTCATCCCGGTGTGCTTGGTCGGTGCCTTCATCCGTTTGGGCAACGTGTTCAACTCTGAGATCTATGGCACTCCCACCACCCTGCCTTGGGGCTTTGTCTTCGTACGCGGCAACGAGCAGTTCCCAGGCCCCAACGGAGAGCTCCTTCCCTGTCATCCCACGGGACTCTATGAGGCATTCTTCTGCCTGGTGGCCATGGCCTTGCTGCTGTGGATGTTCTTCAAGCGCGACATCGGCGACAAACGTCCCGGATTGATGTTCGGCACGTTCTTGATCATCATCTTCGGTTCGCGTATTGCCATCGAGTTCCTGAAAAACGTCCAAGTGGAGTTTGAAAAGAGCATGACGTTCGACATGGGACAATGGCTTAGCGTACCATTTGTCGTAGTTGGGATCGTGATGATTGTATGGTCGTTGCGATCGAAGCCATCTCAGTCTTAAACGACTGCAAGCCTTCGCTGACCATACTGGCGAAACTGTCGTGTTCGCCATCCGTCCATTTATAGATACTTCTGCCTACGAGCGACATCTCCTCTTCGTAGTCGTCTTCTTCGTAGTCATCTTCTTCTATGGGCGTCACAAGATCGTTGCTGGCATAGAAGATATCGACATCCTGTAGTAACTGATAGTCCATCGGCATCAAGATGAGGGCTGTCTTTGGCTGCAACTCAGTAAGCAGGGACATCTCGACTCTTTCGTATGACACCTCTTGCATCTTCGGCTTCACTGAAGGCTTGACAGCCTTCTTGGGTACGACAAACCGAGCCTGGCTTTCTGCCAAAGGATAAGATTCTTCCGTTTCCAACACATCGACTTTGACGGCATTCAGTTCAGCCACCAGCTCTTGCTCAGGCAGCCCGGAACGAAGCCAAAAGATGCCGAACAGCAACGCTACGGCAGCTGCGGCAGCGACAATCTTTGCATATAAAGGAATCACGACAGTCTTTTTCAGCGATGCCTTATGCTCGTACACCACATCAGGAGGGGTGAGCTTGGGATATTCTTCGAGGTTGGGTTCTGTATTCATGGTTCTATGTCGATGATGTTGTCCATACTTTTAATGACGTTACGTAGGGCGGTGCGGGCGCGAAAGATGTTGGTCTTGACCTGTGCCTCGGTTTGCCCGGTGATGTCGCCGATTTCCTGATAACTATAGCCCTCATAGTCTCGGAGCAGGATAGCCGTGCGCTGTGCCTCAGGCAATGAAGCCACCGTCTTATGAAGGATCTCGTTGACGTCAGGATAGGTGTTCGTGTTCTTGTCAGGGATCTGAAAAAGCGCCTCCACGGTGGTCTCCTGATGGCGTTTCCTCGTCTGATCGACGACAAGATGGTAGGCGGTAGTGTAGAGATACGATTTTGCCTTCTCGTATTCCACTTGGTGACGGCGTTCCCATACCCTGGCGAAGCTGTCCTGTACAACGTCCTCGGCCTCCATGCGGTTGTGCAAGGAGGCCAAGACGAAACGGAACAGTCCGTCAGCGTACTGATCGACGCAATGGTTGTATTGAGAACGTGTCACAAGGTATGTTTCTTCTTAAAATATCAAACTAAAGCCAACATTGAAGGTATGCACGCCGGGGCCTTTGCCTTCAACGAACAAAGGAAGGATGTTATAGCTGGCGAAGAAGCCCATGTCGTTTCCGCCGGCACGCAAGGTGGCATCCAGCTTGAACAGTTTTGAGTAATAGTCGCTATGGGCCTTTTCTTTGTATCTGTCCATGAACTTGATCTTCATCCAGGTATCCACTTTGATGCCGGCGGTGAGACCTGCTGCGATGAAGAATCCACGGGTTGGTCTTACCTCGACCATCAAAGGTGCTTGGATGTAGAGCATGCCGAGCTTGCTTTTCTTCAGTTTGCCTTCCACGCTCTCGTCGATCAATTCATATTCCAAGCCATTATCGCCTTTAACCAACCACACCGGATTGTCGAAGCTGTAGTTATTCCATCCCAAACCGATACCGGTATAGAGACCAGCGACATGGTTGCGATTGAAGGCAATGCCCACGTCAGCGATGTTGAAATTAAACACCCAGCTTCTCAGGGGGCGCAACTCCAAGAAGTTGAAGTCCGCTTTGCTCAGTTCGTTGCCAAGGAGCATGTTCAGACCAGCGTCAACGCCTCCCCAATGGGGATCAAAGAGTAGGTTTCTGTGCCTGGGTTCTTCCTTCGGCCTCTGTCCTGGGAAGTGGGCACCTGGTTTGTTGTTGTCCCGTTTTCCCATACGGTTTTCCATCTGTTTACCCCATTCTTCCATGTGAAGGCCCCATTCTTCCATGCTCTCGCCCCAGCGTTCCATGTCTGATTCGAACTTCTGCCAATCGACGGAGTCGTTAAGGCGATCGAGGTTGGCACCCAGTTCAGCCATCAATTCCTCCAAGGTACGGGCATTGGCAGTCATGTCATTGGAAGTTCTCAGGTTCTTGGTAACGACATCGCCTGAACCTTGATCATCTACGATGAGATTATCGCATTCTCCGCGGAGCACCACGTCACCGCTTCCGTTTATGAACACATAGATGTTGTCGTAATTAACATCCAACACGATATCGCCCGAACCAGACAGATGCACTTTGAGGTCCTTGCCATTAAACGTCCCCTTGGTGACGATGTCGCCTGAGCCGCTGAGTTCCACGTAATCCAGTCGATTCAAGGTGATGAAGAAGTCTTCGGAGCCACTCAAATAGAGCACGCTGTCCTCCATTTTCCAATTACCGGAGAGCGGTTCACAAGAGTATTCCTGACCTTGACTAAGGGTGATGTCGCCACTGCAACGGGCAACAATCGTGTTGATTTGCGCTGATGCGATGCTCGCATAAAACAAAGCGATCGCGATAAAGAATAGTTTTTTCATGGTATTATCTGTTTATTTGTTCTTTAATTACTTTGTTGCTTTCCGAAAAACAACTATAAGACGAACAAACAGCAAAAAAGTTACAAGCTTCGGGCAGAAAAATCGATATTATCTTCCGAAACGACGGATTTGTAGGTGATGCGGCGGGTTTGGCCAGCCTCCAAATCGAAATAATTGTCAGAGAAAACGCCATAACGGTTGGTGCTGGACACCTGGACATCTTTGGCAAAGACATCGGATTTCACATCAACATGGATGACATCGCCCTCTTGCTGGACAGAGAGATCGAGCTTGGCTTCGGGCAGGTTGAGATTCTTTGGATACACCAGATAGCAGAACCTTTCAGCCATCGGCTTCTCGCCTTCAGACAGCTCCAGTTTCACATAAACCGATTTTGGATCCACCTTCTGCAAGCATTCCCGCAACCCTTCCACGTAGAACTTTCTGTTTTGGTTAGCGCCCATGTCAACCTTTACCTTTTGTTCAAACAGCTGGTTACCATTGAAATCTTTCACCGAAGCGGTTATCATGCCATCGATGCCCCGCATCAAGTCGGAGGTCACATACACCTGATGGTCGTTTTGGTCAAAGGACAGCAACACCGGCGCATAGAGCGTCCTCAGCTTGTACTGCATGGCCTTGGGTTTGCCAGAATGATCGATGGACGACCAGGAAGTCACAGGCCAGGCATCATTGAGCTGCCAATAGAGCGTGCCCATGTTGTAAGGCTTGGCAGTACGGTGCGCCTCGATAGCGATTTCCATGCCGTATGCTTGGGAAAGTTGGCTTAGATAGACGTATTCCTCGAAGGTCTTTGCCTTGGGAAAATAACGTTCGATGAAATCATTGATCTGTCGGGCACCTCTGGCATGTTTCTGATGTGCTGCCAAGAAGGCATTCTTGCTGATGAGCGCATACAAGTCGTCGCCTTCATAGTCGCACAACGCCTTGAACTCGGCATCATCGCCTGCAGCGGTTTTCAGGGTTTGAATATCAGGATAGGACTGATAGCCGTATTCACTGTTGAAACGACCAACCTTCTCGCGGTACATCTCGTAAGGCTGTTCACCCCACCAAACGCCCCAGTAATGGACATCGCCCTGTGTCAGGCTCTCGGGTCTGCCCCAGCCTTTCGACGGTGAGCTCGGCCAGTAGGGACGGGTGCCGTCGTAGGTATCGACCACCATGGGAAGGATGGTCTCAAAAAGGCGGTCATAGCCCATTTTCATAGCCTGGTCGTCTTCCGCCGACCAGCCCAGCGACTGCTGCCATCCCCAGTTGTAATAGCCTTCGGAGATCTCATTGCCGCCGCACCACAAGGCCAAAGAGGGATGCGAGGCAAGACGTTTCACCTGTTCTAAGGCTTCAATCTTGGCATTTTCCAAAAAAGCCTCATCGTATGGATACATAGTGCCGGCATACATGAAGTCTTCCCAAACCAGGATGCCGAGGGAATCGCAGCTATTGAAGAAGTCATCCGACGGATAGATGCCACCGCCCCATACGCGCAGCATGTTGAAATGCGCTTTCTTTGACTCTTGGAGCAAGTTGACCGTACAATCATTGTCGATCCACGTCTCAATCATCTCCTCAGGGACGTAGTTGGCGCCTTTGGCATAAAACGGCACGCCATTCACCTTAAAATAAAAAGAGAAACCGTTAGCATCCGGCTCCTGCACCATCTGGAAAGTCTTGATGCCTGTACGGATTATCTTGGAATCCAATAGTTTATCATCATCTTTCAACACAATCTCGAAATCATAGAGCGCTTGCTCACCCATCTCGTTAGGCCACCACAGTTGGGGATCCTCCATGGTGAAGCCGAACATCTTATGTTGGTTGCCTTGATCCATCTGGAAGGGGCAGCTTTGGATCAGCTTGCCGCCGTTACGAATCTCAGCGACCAGTTCGCCATTGGCAGAACTTTCCACATCGAGGTGCAGCGTCAGCTTGGCCTGGGTCTCAGAGATCTCGTTGGTGACGATATAGGCATTCTCAAGTCTGGCATCCGACCAAGCGACCAACTTGACGGGCTTCCACAGACCGATGTTCTTGTATTTCGGTGCCCAGTCCCAGCCATGCTGATAAGGAGCCTTTCGAGTGACGGCATATTTCTCAGGAAACCGAGGACGGCACTGATCATAGAGCGCTTGCTGCACGCTGTCGTATGAAGGGAAGGTCACCACCAACTGGTTCTTCTTTTCTTTCAGGAAAGGCTTCACATCCACCTTCCAAGTGCGGAACATGTTATCCGCATCGAATAGTTTCTCGCCATTCAAAGTCACCGAGGCGTATGTGTCGATGCCCTCGAAGACCAGCTCCACGACCTCCTGATTCAGCATGTTGCCTTTGACATTGAATTGTGTGGTATAGGTCCAAGGATGGTTGGAGATCCATAGCAGGTCATTCTCGACGGTGCCGCTGTATGGATAAGGGATCACGCCAGCGTCTGAGAGCGTTTGCTGCACCACAGAGGGAACGGCGAAGTTTTTCATTGGTGCCAGCGTGTCGCTGGTCAACGTCCAGCCACGGTCGAGGTATTGTTCGAAAACGTACTGGCGGTTCGTACAGGACGCCAAAGCCACTAAGATGAGGAGGAATAAAGCGATTCGTTTCATGGGTTAATCAGCTTTTCCATTTCGTAGATGATGTCGTAATTTGATTCGGTCCACACCATGGAGGCGCCGGTGTTATCCACCTGGTTGGGATAGAGCTTCTCGTTGAATCGCGGCACCCAGTGGCCCAGCGAGGCATGCACGTTGACCACGCCCGTCTGGTTGACGATGTCCATCACATTACCCAAGTTGATGCCACCGCCAGGCATGATGGCGATGCGGTCGCCGAAACGCAGCTGCATCTCGGCAATCATCGGGATGCCCTCTTCGGCGGTAGGTTTGCCACCTGATGTCAGCACCTTGTCGAAGCCCAAGTCAATGAGTTGTTCCATGGCTTCCAAGGGATTCACGCAGGCGTCGATGGCACGATGGAAAGTGAATTTCAGCCCCTCACCTGCTTCCATGAGGGCTTTCAAAGCTGCTACGTCGAGCATGCCATCGTCATTGAGGGCGCCGATCACCACACCTTCGAAGCCCAGCTTCTTGCAGAGCATGATATCGGTCTTCATGATATCAATTTCCTCTTCATTATAAATGTAGTTGCCCGGTCGCGGTCGGATGAGCACCCGCATGGGGATGAAGGAGAGGTCGATGGCTTTGGCTAGCGTTCCGAAGGAAGGCGTCAGTCCTCCTACTTCGAGAGCTTCGCAGAGTTCAACACATTGGGCGCAGCCGTCCATGGCGTTACGCAGGGATTGTATGCCGTTGGCACAGATTTCGAGACGGATCATAGTGGAATAGAATTTTTGCAAAGATAATTATTGTTACTTTTGCCTTGATGCAAAAGTAACCAAAAAATCAAGGCCAAAAACATCGGCCTGCTGCACAGCCTCTCTAAGTGGGTGATCCTCAAGGCGGGGAGTGCCTTCCTGCGGAAGGCAAACGCTCCGCTAACGCGTCGCGCCCCGCCCTGAGTCTCAACCCACTTAGTTCGGCTCTTTGGCAAGCCCTGCTCCAGTTTTTGGCCGTGGCCTGCGCGCCCATCCCGTGGCGGTTTTTCCTGCTTTTGTTTGCATTTGTTGGGGGAATGTGTATCTTTGCATTACCATTTCTCAACGACTGCCCAACATGAGTAAGCAAACTCTAATGATGATTCAGCTTATAGCCGAGTACTTCAAGACCCAACCTGTGTTGAAGGCATGGCTGTTTGGCTCGTATGCCAGAGGAGAACAACATCCTGACAGTGATGTGGACATTCTGGTGGTGTTCGACCAAGAGAATGGCAAAGGCGTTAGTTTGTTGAAACATATTGGCATCGCCTTGGATTTGGAGGATCTATTAGGTAAAAAAGTTGATTTGATCACCGAGGGCACCCTGCTACCTTTTGTCCGTGAATCGGCTGAAAAAGATAAGGTTTTGATTTATGAGAGAGCCAGTTAAAGATACGGCAAGGCTACTTCATATTCTTGAAGGAATCGACAATATCTATGAATTTGCCGAGAGGAAAACCTTTGAGCAGGTCGAAAGCGACAAAATGTGTTTCTTTGCCATCGTTTACCAACTGGTTGTTATTGGCGAGGCTGCCAACATGCTGACCAAAGAATTTCGCAATGAGCATCCTGAAACTCCTTGGCGAGAAATCGTCAGTATGCGAAACTTTATCGTTCATGGCTATAATGTTGTTGACAAAAAAGAAGTTTGGTCGGTGATTGAAAACGATTTGGCACCCTTGAAAACTCAGATAGAGCAATATATCAGTGAACTTGATTGTGAATAAAACATTTTAGAAAAAGAAAAAAAGTAATTATTAACATATTATAAAACAAAGCATTAGCTATTATTTCGCGTTTAGCCAAGAGCCTCGGAAACTATTTGGAAATAAACAATCAGAAATAATATCTGGCAGTCTTTCAACAGGAAGACCTCACGAGTAGAATAATGCAATGCTTGTGCCGATTAGGTGCAGGCAACTTGTTTACTTGTAGAGGTTTCCGTCCGAGGCCGCCTCTCAGCTAAACGCAATAAGGGGCTTGCACCTTCCTTTTTGCGTTGGCGGATTGATAGCGTGCGAAACTATCAATCAATATGGCGAGAGTTGACTTAACGAATGCAAAGCGTGCTAAAAAAGATGAATTCTACACTCAATTAGGTGATATTTCGAAAGAACTCAAGTATTATAAGCCGTATTTCAAGGATAAAGTGGTTTTTTGTAATTGCGATGATCCATACGAAAGTAATTTCTTCAAATTTTTTGCACTGAATTTCAACTTTTTCGGTTTGAAAAAACTGATAGCGACATGCTATAATGGTTCGCCTATTGCTGGTGATGAGCTTCCTTTGCTTTTTGATGACATGGGTGAAGAACCTAAGAAGATTGCATATAAAGTAGAAATTACAGAAGTTAAGGATTATAATAGTGACGGTGCAGTGAATCTTACTGATGTACAATATTTGATTCAAAATGACAAGAATGTGTTGTCGCGTTTGAAAGGCAACGGCGATTTTCGTTCGCCAGAATGCGTGGAATTGCTCAAAGAAGCTGATATTGTTGTAACGAATCCGCCATTTTCTTTATTTAGAGAATATGTTGCATTGTTGGTAAAATATCAAAAACAATATGTGATTATTGGCAACACTAATTCATTAGCCTGTAAAGAGATATTTGGATTGTTTCAAAAAGATCAGATCAGAACAGGTTACACGAATTTCAATGTAGGGATGTTTTTTTATGTGCCGGATAGCTTTGAAAAATATCATCATATCGAAAACGGTAAAAAAATTGCTCGTGTTTCAACATCTTGTTGGTATACAAATCTACCAGTATCGAAGCATAATGAAGATATTATCTTGTATAAAAAATATTCGCCAGAAGATTATCCCAAATACGATAATTACGATGCTATAAATGTGGACTCATATAAAGATATACCTTGTGACTATTATGGAGCTATGGGAGTTCCTGTGACATTTCTTGATAAATACAATCCGAATCAGTTTGAGATTATATGGCGAGGAGGAGATATTGAGTGGGCGGAAGCAGAATGTACCTTCTATACTCCGCCAACAAAAGAAATGGCTGACAATTTTAAAAAGCAGGATAAGACATGGAGAATACAAAATCCATATCTGTTAGACAAGGATGGATATGCACATGTGGTTTATCAGAGGATATTTATCCGTCGCCGTCAACCTATCGAATATCAACAACAAGAATCCGAACTGCCAATGGCAGCCGAAGAACAAGCAAAATATAATAAACTATGAAGATAGAACTGCATCACATCACTGTCCGTGACCTCACAAAGGGCTACGTCGACAACAACGAAAACGGAGTGCGCGCATACGACGGCAAACTCGACGTGCGTCCGCCTTTCCAACGTGAATTCGTCTATAAGGAGAAACAGCGCGATGCCGTCATCGATACGCTCACGCAGGGTTTCCCTCTCAATGTGATGTATTGGGCGGTTCGTGAGGACGGAACCTTCGAGATCATTGACGGGCAGCAGCGCACCATCAGTATTTGCCAATACGTCAACGGCGACTTTGCTTTCGACTTCCGCTATTTCCATAATCTCCAACAAGACGAACAAGATCAGATTCTCAACTATGAGTTGCAGGTTTACATCTGTAGCGGTACCGATAGTGAAAAGTTAAAATGGTTCAAGACCATCAACATTGCAGGCGAGGAACTTACAGATCAGGAGTTGCGCAACGCAGTGTATGCTGGGCCTTGGGTGTCCGACGCCAAACGCTATTTCAGCAAGAACGGATGTCCAGCAGCAAAAATCGGTAGCGATTACCTTACAGGATCAGCCATTCGCCAGGATTATTTGGAAACCGCCATTGACTGGATCTCGGACGGCAACATTGAGCTCTATATGTCGAACCATCAGCACGATGTAAACGCTGCGCCTTTGTGGCAGTTCTTCCAGTCGGTCATCACCTGGGTTGACACCACGTTTCGCCCGACCAAGGAACGCAAGAAAATCATGAAAGGAGTTGAGTGGGGAATTCTTTATAAACAATACAAAGACGAAGTGATCGACTACCACAAGGTCGATGAAGAGGTAAAGCGTCTCATCCTTGATGATGACGTAACCAAGAAGACGGGTATTTATCCTTACATCCTTACTCGCAAGGAGAAGCATTTGTCCATTCGTGCCTTCACTGATGCGCAGAAACTGTCGGCTTACGAAAAACAGATGGGTTTCTGTACCGATTGCGGCCAGCATTTTGAGCTCTCCCAGATGGAAGCTGACCACATCACCCCGTGGCGTGATGGCGGACGTACCATAGCCGAGAATTGCCAGATGCTCTGCCGAGAGTGTAACCGTCGGAAGAGCGGAAAGTAGTTTGTGGATTGCTTCGCTACGCTCGCAATGACGTACCCGACGCTTCCAATAAGCACAACCCACCGTCACGGGCTGGGCGCGTGGGCAACGGCCAAAAACAGGAGCAGTGCCGGCCCAAGAGCCGAACTAAGTGGGTTGAGACTCAGGGCGGGGCGCGGAGCTTTAGCGGAGCGTTTGCCTTCGGCACGAAGGCACTCCCCGCCTTGAGAATCACCCACTTAGAGAGGCTGCGCGGCAGGCCGATGTTTTTGGCCTTGAACTTTTGGTAACTTTTCTTTCAAGAGAAAAGTTACAAAATGCTATCTTTGCACCCGCAAAAAACCTAAACATTTTAATCATGAAAAAAGCATTATTTATCGCAGCAGCCGCTGCCATGCTGTTCGCCGCATGCGGCAACAACAACACCAAAACCAATGAACCCCAAGCACAAAACGAACCCGTAGTAGAAGAACCCGTCGTTGAAGAGCCCGCCGCCCCTGAGACCACGAATTGGGACCACTACGACTGGCATTTGAACCTTCCCACCGAGGGATGGAAGGTTAGCAACGCCTACTCCGAGATGGGTATCGAATACTTGGAAGACTGGTCCGATTTCAATATTAAGGACTGGACTGAGGAAGACTATGATCAATTCCTCACCAAATATCCCGCTGGAGATTATTTGGAAGACATCGTCACAGGCGACTACACCTGGAAAGTCATCCCCAACATCGGGAAATACAAATTGTCCTTCTTCACCTACAACCCCGACCGCAAAATGGCAGTCCGTGTTGGCTCTGAGGATATCGACGATCCCACTGACGAACGCGTGATGACCGTTCTCCGTGGCTTCGGTTTCAATTGATTCAAATCAGCTTAAAAAAAATAGTATCATCATAATATGATCTATCCGGAACGCTTCGAGCAGAAGATTGGTTTCACCCACATCCGGGAAGCCGTCAAGGGGCACTGCATCAGCGCCATGGGACTGGAACGCGCCGAGACGATGGACTTCAGCAACGATCGCGAAGCCATCGAGCGGAGCCTCGACCAGACCGTGGAGTTCATGCAGCTGCTGCAAAACGGCGTACCCTTTCCCGTGAGGGACTACCATGACCTGCGCGAAGCGTTCCAACATATCAGGATTCCAGGGACGAGCATCAGCCTGGAAGACCTGTTCGCCCTCAAGCCCTCGCTGAATGCCTTGAGCTACATCCTGAAGTTCGGGCAGAGCGAGGCTCGTGAGGACTACCCTGAGCTCTGCGCCCTCACCGATGGCATCGAAGTCGATCCTGTCGTATTTAACGAAGCCAACCGCCTCGTCGATGATAAAGGCGAGATGCCCGACAACGCATCCCCTGAACTGGCTGAGATCCGACGTGACATCCATCGCAAGACGGGCGGCATCGAACGGCGCATCCGCCAGATCATGAGCGATGCCAAGACCTCGGGATGGGTCGATCCTAAAGCCGAGATCACCATCCGCGACGGTCGCATGGTCATCCCCGTCCACGCTGGCGACAAACGCGCCTTGAAAGGTTTCATCCACGACGAGTCGGCAACGGGACAGACCGTCTATATCGAGCCTTCCGAGATCGTGGAGACCTCCAACGAGATCAAGGAACTGGAGTATGCCGAACGCCGCGAGGTGCAACGTATCCTGTTGCAGTTTACCGACCGCATCCGTCCTTCCCTGCCCGAGCTGCTGAAGGCTTGGGAACTGCTAGGACAGCTTGACTTCATCCGTGCAAAGGCACTGCTCAGCCAAAGCATTGGCGGCATCAAGCCTGTCATACACGACGAGCCCTTTTTCAGGTGGATCCAGGCACGACACCCCGTTTTGGAGCAAAAGCTGAAATCGCAAGGCAAATACATCGTTCCGCTGGATCTCAACCTCGACCAAGAGAACCGCATCTTGGTCATTTCAGGTCCCAACGCAGGTGGCAAATCCGTCTGCCTCAAGACCACGGGACTCATCCAATACATGTTGCAATGCGGACTCTGCGTACCCATGCACGTCGATTCCGAATGCGGCCTCTTTAAAAGCCTGTTCATCGACATCGGCGACGAGCAGAGCATCCTCGACGACCTCTCCACCTACAGCTCACACCTGCGCAACATGAAGGTGCTGTTGGAGAACGCCAACAACAATTCCCTGTTTCTCATTGATGAATTCGGTACAGGTACCGAGCCCCAGCTAGGCGGCGCCATCGCCGAAGCAATCCTATTGGAACTCAATAAGAAACAGGCTTTTGGCATCGTCACCACCCACTACGCCAACCTCAAACTGTTGGCAGACCATCACAAAGGCATCATCAACGGCGCCATGCTGTTCGACACCAAGTTCATGCAACCCATGTACATCATGGTCACCGGCAAGCCCGGTAGCTCTTTTGCCTTCGAGATCGCCCGCAAGACCGGCTTCCCTGAACGCATCCTCGACGATGCCGCCCACATCACTGGCGACCAGCATCTGAAGTTCGAACAGCAGCTGCAACAGCTTGAGGTCGATAAGAAAGCCATCAAGAAGAAAGAACGTGAGCTTCAGGTGGCCGACACCCTTCTCTCCGAAGTGGTGGAAAAATACAAGAAGTTGCTTAACGAGCTGGAGACCAAAAAGAAACAATATCTCCGCGATGCCGCCAACGAAGCGCAGGAACTCATCGACAAGGCCAACAGCAGCATCGAACGCACCATCCGCGAAATCAAGGAGGCACAAGCCGAGAAAGAGCGCACCAAGGAGATCCGTCAAGCGCTGAGGAAGACAAAAGCAGAGATCGCCGAAACCGCAAAGAAAGCGGCAGAACCAAAGAAACCAAAACCAGAAACCGACATCGCTTTGAAGGTGGGCGACACCGTGTGCATCGACGAGATGGAGATTGTTGGCGAGATCGTGTCCATCAGCGACACCGATGCCACCATCTTGTTCGACACCGTGAAGCTACGCACTTCACCCGACAAACTCCGCAAGGTGAGTCGCGCCGAAGGCCGCAAAGCCATCCGCAAATGGCAGTCGGGACTCTCCGATACCCTCAGCGAGAAGGCCGAACACTTCGACCTGACCTTGGATGTCCGTGGAAAACGTGCCGAAGAAGCCCTCGATGCCGTGGCCAAATACCTCGACGAAGCCAAGCTGCTCAGCATCAAGGAAGTAAGCATCCTTCACGGCAAGGGCAACGGCATCCTGCGCAAACTGATCAGGGAATTCCTCAGCCGCGACCATGATGTGAAAAGCTTCGCTGACGCCTCTTTAGAGACCGGAGGCGCGGGAATCACAAGAATTAGTATGAAGTGAGGAGTGAGGAGTGAGGAGTGAGGAGTAAACCTTCGGATAAAAGTTACTCCTCACTCCTCACTCCTAACTCCTCACTCCTAACTTTGTGTTACTTTTTCTTTCTAAAGAGTGAAAGGATAAACAGCAGCACTACAGCGCCGAGGGTGCCGACCAAGAGTCTGCCCCAGAAGGACTCGCTGGCGGCAAGACCTATTGTGCCAAAAATCCAGCTGCCTAAGAAACCGCCGATGACACCGACGATGATGCAAATCAAAAGGCCCATGCCTTTACCCATGATCTTACCGGCAATCCAACCAGCAAGAGCTCCAATCACTAATGATACGAGAATTCCCCACATAAGATTGAGTTTTTAAGTTGTTAGTTAATCAGTTATTCAGTTGATCAGTTGTTACAAATTCAAAGTCCTTTGGTTTTGAGATAATCCTCCAGCTCCTTGTTCTGTCCTTCAATGAAATCAAGTATCTCTTCCCTGCCGAGTTTGGTCTCCGACGAGGTGATGAACAGCTGCGGCAGCTCTTCCCAATCCTCCAACAGGCGCTGCTTATAGGCTTCCACATTCCTGTTCAACTCCGCCTTGCTGATCTTGTCGGCCTTGGTGAAGACAATGCAGAAAGGCACCTGGTTCTCGCCCAGCCATTCCATGAAGCCGACATCGCTGTCCTGAGGCTCGATCCGGGAGTCCACCAGCACGAAGGTGCAGATAAGGTTACGTCTTCTGGAGATGTAGTTGGCCAACATCACCCGCCATTCCTCCCTCGATTTCTTGGAACGCTGTGCATAGCCATAACCCGGAAGGTCAACAAGATACCAGCTGTGGTTCACCACAAAATGGTTGATGGCGATGGTCTTGCCCGGTGTCGAAGAGGTCTTGGCCAAACCCTTGCGCTGAACCAAGGCATTGATCAACGAGGACTTCCCCACGTTGGAACGGCCGATGAAGGCATATTCCGGCATGTTGTCCTTGGGTAGCTTGTCGATCTTCGAGTTGCTGGATACGAAATGTGCGTCTTTGATAATCATGGGATCAGCTTAGGTGTAAAGGTTTTTCATTCGGATCAAAGGCAGCGTGGCGTTCATATTTCTCCTTGAAGATATCCTTGATGGTGACCAAGATGCCCGTCTCCTCCACATTACCAAACGGGGGGTTGACCGCTGTCCCAAAGGAGCGCATGGTGGATGACAGGCTCATATAGGCATTGACCAGCGGCGGCACGGCGGCACCACGTTCACGCACACTCTTTACCAAAATCTTATAATTCTCTTGATAATTATTGCCTGTGAAGATGGATTTAAGTTTCTCCTCGTCCATCATGATAGGCAGGTTGAGCTCCGGCCAGGGTTTGAGCAGATGGTCAGGATCGGGGAAGTTGCTCTTCATGAAGTACAAGATCATGTCGCGCGACTCGCGTTCCAGCTGTGGATACATCGTGACTTTACCGAAGAAATACTTCGCCTGCGAAAACAAAGTCACCAGATAGCCCAGTCCATCCCAGAGGTTGTCCAACGAATACATGCCTTTGGAGAGGCTTTTGGAAGGCTGATATTCAGGCTGCACGAACGAGCGACCCAGCTCGATGGTAACAGGAAGATACTCTTCGATAAACTTCTCCGAATATTGGAACAGTTCACCCGTAGGCGTATCAACACGACCGTCAGCAGTAGCCTTTACCTTATCGCAAAGCAGATAACGATATCCGCCCACAATGGCCTTGTCAAAGGGATTCCAAACGATGAGCTGCTCAAAATAGTTTTCCTCGCAATCGTCGAAGGCATCAAGGTCGCAGTCTAGGCCTGTCCCCCCACCCGAGTCACGGAAACTGATCTCGCGCAGACGTCCGATCTCACGCATGACGTTGGGGGCATTGAAGGCGTTGACAATGTATATTTCGTTCTTGCCATTGTTAGTCTTCCTGATGAACCGATCAAGGGTCAGTTCCTCAAGAATCTTATCTACTGATATGGGATCTATAATCTTGTTCATGGCAACGGATTTAAATCATGGCATCGGATAGTCTTTATCAGGGTCAAAGACCAGTTCAGGATCGTTAGCCAGGTTATATGAGAAACAACGTAGTATTTCGGCCCATTCCGCATCGGTATGACGGCTGTCGAAGACTTGATAGGGAATCGGTTTGCCGAAAATGATGGTAAGGGTTTTATTGCGTTGCTTGAAGAACTCGTCAGGGAGGAAGGCCATTTCGATGTTAGCCTTGATTTTAAAGAATTTACGCAACCTAGCCAGGTTGTAGAAGAACTTCGTGTTGTGTCCGTCGATGTGGGTCGGGATGATATCGCGTTGGTATTCCTTGGCTTTGGCGATGAAGGTCTTTTTCCAGTCGAGGTCCATGATCTTACCGCCTCTAACCTTACGAGAGCACAATCCAAAGGGGAAGTAACAGATGGCACGGTCGCCGGCAAAGGTCTCGTTGAACAAGCGCAGGTTCTCCTGCTTGTTGGCGACGCCCTTCCCTACTTTGTTGACGGGGATGAAGATCGGCTGGAGGTTTTTGATGAACATCAAGAAGTCGTTGACCGGCGTGACTGGATTGGGGCAGTACTTACCCACTGTGCCGATGAGGGCGATGCCGTCGAGGCCGCCCAGCGGATGGTTGGATGCCACCACGATACGTTGAGACGCCGTGAGGTTTTCAGCGCCTTTTTCCACGACTTGTAGGTTGAAGTCCTTGACCACCGCCTGGTCAAACTCAACACCCTGAAGGTCACCGTATTTGCTTAAGATAGTATTGATATCTTCCTCATGCAGCAAACGCTGTATGCGACGGAACAGCCAATTCGGCATCCTCTTCATCAGCTTGGGCGCCTTGGCTTCGAAAATCTTCCTGAAATCGATCAAATTACCGTATTTGTCCTCCATGATGACCGATAGTTTTAATTGACAAAATTAAAAACATCTTTCAAATTAACGTCCATTATCAACAAAGTTTTTTATTGTTGAAAACTATTTATTTGATTTACAATAAATTAACATGAATCAACAAACCTGTTGATAACTATGTTGATAAAAAACCGGCCAAAATCAAGTAAAAAGTGGGAAAAAATGGAAGAAAATGGGGAAAAATGCAGTAATTTTGTATCGAAAAACAAAAAGATATGAGTAACCCTACCGGAACATTCACTTGCAAGCTCGATTCGAAAGGCAGATTGATGCTGCCCGCCGACTTCAGGGAGCAGCTGGGAAGCCAGGCCGAAGAGGACTTCGTCCTACGTCCAGGCTTGCACGGCACCTACCTGGAGCTCTATACGGCCAGTGACTGGAACCGTCGCCGCGACATCCTGATGCAAGTCAACACCTTCGACCGCCGCAAGCTCGACATCATGCGTAAATACCTCGACGGAGTCAAACGCGTGAAGCTCGACGCCAGCGGACGAATCCAGATTCCCAAGGACCTGCTCGACCGCAGCGGCTTGGTCAAAGACATCGTCATCGACTCCATGTTCACCAACATGGAAATCTGGGACAAGGCCAAGTACGACGAACGCGTCAACGAGATCAGCACCGAAGACCTGGCTCAAGGCGTCGAAGAATTGTTCTCCAACCTAAACTTCTAACTCCTAACTCCCAATGTATCACATCCCAGTGTTGTTGAACGAGTGTATTGAAGGGCTGAACATCAACCCCGAGGGCACCTACGCCGATGTCACTTTCGGCGGCGGCGGGCACTCGCGCGCCATCATGGAGCGACTCAGCACTGGACATCTATATGCGTTCGATCAAGATGAAGATGCCGCCAAGAACGTCATTGACGACGAACGGTTCACCTTCATCCCGCAGAACTTCAGCTATTTCAAGAATTTCATCCAACTATACCATAACGGCAAGATCGATGGTGTCATAGCTGACCTCGGCGTCTCCTCCCACCAGTTCGACACTCCCGAGAAAGGGTTTTCCACCCGTTTCGATGGCAAGCTCGACATGAGGATGAGCCAGTCCAACCCCGTCGATGCCGCCACCGTGGTCAATACATACGACCACGCTGCCCTAACCAAGGTGCTGAGCCTCTACGGCGAGGTGCAGAACGCCCATCTGGTGGCTTCCGACATCATCATGGCCAGGGAGAGCAGTCCCATCGAGACTACGAACCAGCTCAAGGAGGCCGTACAAAGCCGTCTTCCTCATGGCCGTGAGAACAAAGTGCTGGCGCAGATCTTCCAAGCCCTACGCATCGAAGTCAACCAAGAGATGGACGCCCTCGAGCGCTTCCTGTCGCAATGCGCCGATGTGCTCAAACCCGGCGGAAGGCTGGTGGTGCTTTCATACCACTCGCTGGAGGACAGGCTGGTGAAAAACTTCACGAAGACAGGCAACGCAGAAGGCATAGAAGAGAAAGACTTCTTCGGCAATGCGCTGACACCTTATATTATTATCAACCGCAAACCCATCGTGCCTTCCGGAGAGGAGATCGCCAACAACAGCCGGGCACGCAGCGCCAAACTCAGAATCGCAGAAAGGAAATGACCATGAAGAGAGAGAGAAAGAACAAAGCATCCGGGCGCAACACCATCATGAGCATCTTGGGAGGCAGCTTCCTCACCAAGGAAGACTTCTCCAAGATCTTCCCCTTCCTGGTCTATCTGACAGTATTGCTGATGCTTATCATCACCAATGCTTACATTGCAGAGAGCACCAGCCGGTCCATCAAAAAGAACACCACGCTCCTCCGCGACCTTCGCGTGGAATATATCTATGCCAAATCCGCCTACACAAGGGAATCGACACAGAAAGTGCTGATCGACAAACTTGCCGATGAAGGCCTGAAAGAGTCATTGGAGACAAGAGTAGTAAGAAAAACTAATAACTGATAACTGATAACTGATAACTGACAACTGATAACTGATAATGAAGCGCGACCCGAAAACGAGATGTTTGATTAGGACCTTTTTGGTTTACCTCGCCGTTTTGGCTGTGGGCGTCCTCATCTTGGTCAAAGCCGTCATGGTACAGACCAAGGAGGGTGACGAGCTGCGTGCCTTGGCGGACCAGGTGGAGACCAGGTTCGACACGCTGCAAGCTTCCAGGGGCGACATCCTCGCCTGCGACGGCAGTTTGCTTGCCACCGACGTCCCGATTTTCGAAGTCGGCATCGACCCACAAGTCATTGATGACAGCGTCTTCAACAACGGTGTCGATCAGCTGAGCAAACAGTTGGCAGGCATGTTCCCGAAAAGGTCGGCGGAACGCTGGAAAACCGGCCTCATCGAGGCGAGAAACAACAACAAGCGCTACTTCCTCGTCGATCTCAACGTCACCTTGGGCCAATACCGTGAGATGGAGACCTTCGCCATCCTCAACAAGGGCAACCTCAAAGGCGGCCTGACCAAGTCACAGCCCAAGTTCAAGCGCATCCATCCTTACGGATCGTTGGCAAGCAGAACCATCGGTTATGTCAGCGACGGCAAGCTGGTAGGTCTCGAGAGCGCCTACGACTCCATCCTACGCGGCCAGGACGGCCATCACCGCCAGCGCCACCTGCATCATGGCGTCTGGATCCCATTTGAAGACCCGAACAACATCGAAGCTGTTGACGGCAACGACATCGTCTCCACCCTTGACATCGGCATCCAAGACATCGCCGAGCGCGCCTTGCGTCATGCTATCGTCGAAAACAAAGCCGAGCAAGGCTGCGCCATCGTCATGGAAGTGGCTACTGGCGACGTCAAAGCCATTACCAACCTGCAACGCGACAAGCAGACCAACCGCTGCCAGGAGCTCTATAACTTCGCATTGGGCGTGGGCATCGAACCAGGATCCACCTTCAAGCTCGCCTCCATGCTCGTGCTGCTGGAGAACTTCCCAGACCTCAACATCAACTCCCATATCAACATAGGGAGTGGTCCCCTGGTCTTCTCTGGCAAGAAAATGTTCGACGACCACACCATACATTCCGACGGACGCGTCACCATTCGCGAAGTCTTCGAGCAGTCGTCCAACAAAGGCACCGCCAAGCTCATCACCGATTACTTCGGTGCCCATCCAGAACGTTATGTCAACAGCCTCTATGCCATGGGCTTGAACGTCCCGCTAGGCACCGGCATGGCTGGCGAAGCCAAACCCTACATCAAGCATCCCATCTACGACAAGAACAACTGGGCGAAGACCTCCCTGCCTTGGATGTCGATCGGCTATGAGCTCAGGTTGCCTCCCCTGCAGATCCTCACTTTGTACAACGCAGTGGCCAACGAAGGCAAGATGCTGAAGCCCCAATTCATCAAAGAAATCAGAAAAGAAGGCATCACGCTCCAGACCATGGAACCCGTGGTGCTGAAAGAACATATCGCCTCACAGAAGACCATCGACTCCATCCAGAGCATGATGGAAGGCGTGGTGCTCCGCGGCACTGCCAAGATGCTTCGCGGCACCGAATACGGCATTGCAGGCAAGACAGGCACGGCCCAGCTCTACAACGTGGAGAAGAAGGCTTACAAGTGGGTCAACGCCGAAGGCAGGCTGGAACGCGACTACAACGTGACCTTCGTCGGCTATTTCCCAGCGAAGAACCCCGTTTATAGCTGCATCGTCGTGATCAGCAAAGCCAAAGGACGATTCTACTCCGCCGGTAAGGTCGCTGCTCCTGCCTTCAAGGAAATCGCCGACCGTGTCTATGCCACCAAGATCAAAGGCATGATGGATGCCGAGGCAAACGACGTCAAAAAAGCCGACAGCACCATCCGACATCAATCTGAGGCAGCGGCTTATCTGGCCGGCATCGGCCTGGATTATACCGACCACTCGCTGGGCAGTGAATGGACAACGACCTCCTTCTCCAAAGAAGACGGAAAATACGTCATCAGCCCCATGCAGTTCGACTCGCTCAGAGTCCCCAACGTGAAAGGCATGAACATCACGGACGCCGTCTACCTACTTGAAAACATGGGCTGGAACATCGCCTTTGAAGGATATGGCAAAGTCATGCAACAATCCGTCAAACCAGGCGACACCCTCCAGCCAGGAAGATTAATCACTCTAACACTAGGAAAGCAATGAAACTCAAGGATATATTAGTCAACTGCAATTTGGACGAGATCATTGGCAAAAAAGATCTCGACATTGCCGATGTGTCGTTCGATTCGAGAAAGGTCTTCGAAGGCACCCTGTTCTTTGCTGTCAAAGGCACCCAGAGCGACGGCCACGACTATATCGACATGGCCGTGGAAAAAGGCGCCAAGGCCATCGTCTGCGAGCGGCTTCCGAAAAGCCTGAACGAAAACGTGACGTATATCCGTGTTGCCAACAGCGCCTACGTCCTGGGCATGAGCGCCTCCAACTTTTACGGCAACCCCTCGAAATCACTGAAGCTGACCGGCGTGACAGGCACCAACGGCAAGACCACCATCGCGACGCTGCTGTATCGACTCTTCACTGAGGCAGGATACGCCTGTGGCCTGCTTTCCACCATCGAGAACATCATCGACCGCGAGGTCATCCCTGCCACGCACACCACACCCGACCCCATTGAGCTAAACGCATTGCTCAGGAAGATGGTGGACCGTGGCTGCGAATACGCCTTCATGGAAGTCAGTTCCCACGCGATCGACCAAAACCGCATCGCGGGACTGCATTTCGCAGGAGGCATCTTCACCAACTTGACCCATGACCATCTCGACTACCATAAGACCATGGCCAACTACCGCAACGCCAAGAAGAAATTCTTCGACGACCTGCCGGCAACTGCCTTTGCCCTCACCAACCTCGACGATAAGAACGGAGCCGTCATGCTCCAAAACACCAGAGCCAAGAAGCTGAGCTATGCGCTAAAACACGACGCCGACTTCAAGGGAGTGGTCTTGGAAAGTCACTTCGACGGCATGCTGATGAAGGTCAACGACAGGGAGATGTTCACCCGTCTCGTGGGAGGCTTCAACGCCAGCAACATCCTCGCCATCTATGGCGCTGCCTTGTCGCTTGGCTTCGACCAAGACGAGCTGCTGGTGGAGATCAGCAAGCTGCAAGGCGCCAACGGCCGCTTCGACATGGTTCACAGCGACTGTGGCGTCGTAGGCATCGTCGATTACGCCCACACGCCCGACGCCCTCGAGAACGTACTCAAGACCATCAACGAAGTAAAAGGTCAACTGCCAACTGCCAACTGCCAACTGCTAACTGTCGTGGGCTGCGGAGGCAACCGCGACACCAGCAAACGCCCTGAGATGGCTGCCATCGCTGTCAAACTCAGCGACAAGGTCATCCTCACTAGCGACAACCCACGCGACGAGGATCCCGATGAGATCATACGCCAGATGAAAGAGGGCCTCTCTGACGACGACATGCGCAAGACGCTCTCCATCACCGACCGTCGCGAAGCCATCCGCACCGCCGTGGCGCTGTCCAAGAAAGGCGACATCATCCTGCTGGCAGGCAAAGGCCACGAGGACTATCAGATCATCAAAGGAGTGAAGAGACATTTTGACGACAAAGAAGAATTAACCAACGCATTGAAGGAGAAATAAACCATGTTATACTACCTGTTTTCCTATCTTGACACCATCGGGTTCCCCGGCGCGAGAATGATCACCTACGTCACCTTCCGCGCTGTCACCGCCGCCATCCTCGCACTCATCGTCTCCATCTGGTATGGCAAGTATTTCATCAAAAGGATGAAGCGGAAGCATATCGAGGAGACACAACGCGACGAAAAGTTGGATCCATTCAATGTCAAGAAGACAGGCGTACCCACCATGGGTGGCATCATCATCATCGCAGCCACCCTCATCCCCTGCCTGTTGGTCAGTAAGCTGCACAACATCTACATGATCCTGATGATCATCACGACCCTCCTCCTCGGTGCCATCGGCTTCGCCGACGACTATATCAAGACCTTCAAGAAGAACAAGGAAGGCCTCAACGGTTGGGTGAAGATCGCAGGACAAGTCACCTTGGGCCTCATCGTGGGACTGACCTTGCGTTTCAGCCCTGCCGTACAGATGAACGAGACCGTACAGCTCAAGATCGAGAACAACCAAGAGATCGTCGTCAAAAGCCCCGACGTCAAGTCAACCCGGACCACCATCCCCTTCCTGAAGAACCACAACCTCAACTACGCCGACCTTTTCAAATGGACCGGTGAAAACTGGATGTACATCTTAGGCTGGGTCTTCTTTGTGTTGGTCACCGTGTTCGCAGTGGCAGCCGTATCCAATGGATCCAACCTGAACGACGGCATGGATGGCATGTCGGCGGGAAATACCGCCATCATGGCGCTTACCATAGGTATCCTAGCCTATATCTCCAGTAACGCCCGAACGGCAAGCTATTTCAACCTGATGTTCATCCCCGGCACCGAAGAAGTACTCGTCTTCCTCAGCGCCTTCGTGGGAGCCCTGTTGGGTTACCTCTGGTACAACTCCTTCCCAGCTCAGGTATTCATGGGCGACACTGGCAGCCTGACCATCGGCGGCATCATCGCCGTGGCGGCCGTCATCATCCACAAGGAGCTGCTGCTGCCCATCATCTGCGGCGTATTCCTCTTCGAGAGCATCTCCGTCATCCTGCAACGCTTCTATTACAAGACAGGAAAGAAAAAAGGCATCCACCGCAGGATTTGGAAACGCACCCCCATACACGACCATTTCCGCACTTCGCTCGACTACATCGCACAGGTGGATCCTGGATGCACCGTGAAATACAAAGGCCACGGCGACTTGCACCACGAAGCCAAGATCACCATGAGGTTTTGGATTGTGAGCATTTTGCTGGCGGCGTTTACGATATTGACGTTGAAGATTAGATAAAAGATAAGAGATAAAAGATAAAAGATATATAGAGATGAGATACTTATTTGAGAAAACGGAAAACCTGACCAAGCGCAGACCAGAAAACATGGCTTCCAGCATCACATCCAAGATTCTGGAAATCAGAAAAGAGAGCATCAAGAACTGTATGGGCGACCTCAACACCCTCTCGCACCGTCAGCAGTACATCGACACCATCGACGGCGTGATGTACTACGATGACTCGCAGGCGGAAAGCGTCAACGCCACTTGGTTCACCTTCGAGAACATCGTCAACCCTGTGATCTGGATCGTGGGAGGCTCATGCCACAACAACTACAGTGAGCTCATCGACACGGCGAAGAAGAACGTCAAGGCCATCATCAGCCTCGGCAACGAGAAAGAAAACATCAAGATGACCTTCAAAGGTGTGGTAGATGAAATCTACGAAGCCGCATCCATCCACGAAGCCGTCAACATGGCTTCCATCATCGCCAACGAAAACGATCTGGTACTCTTCTCGCCTGCCTGCAAAGACCAGGAACAAGGCTATGCCGAACGAGGCTGCTCTTTCGTAGAAGAAGTAAAACACTTAACTGCCAACTGTTAACTATCAACTTTCAACTGAATTAAAGTGAGCTGGATCAACAAGATATTGAAAGGCGACAGGGTCATCTGGGTGGTGATGTTCATCCTCGGTGTCATCTCCTTGCTGGCGGTTTACAGCGCTACCAGTTCGGAGGCGCATGTCAGGATCGGAGCCTACAACGAGAAGGTCCTCCTAAAGCATGCCGCCACCTTGATCGGAGGTTTCATCATGATGTTCGTCGCTTCGAAGGTCAACTACCGGCATTATTCGAGAGCCATCGAACTGGTGCTGCTGTTCTGCTTCATCCTGCTGATCTTCACCTACTTCTTTGGCAGCCGCATCAATGGCGCTTCGAGAAGCATCATGGGATTCCAGACCAGCGAGTTGGCCAAGATCGTTCTCATCACCTATCTAGCCAAATACATTGTCGTCTGGAACACAAAAGACTATAGATTCAAGGACTTGATTGTCCCCATCTTCCTGCCCATCATCCTGATTGTGGCGCCCATCTTCCCTGAGAATCTCTCTACCGCTGCCATGCTTTTCGTGGTCTGCATCGTGATGCTGTTCATCGGACAGATCAAGTTCAGCTATATCATGGCGTTGATCGGCATCGCAGTGTTGGGCATGGGATTGTACATCCTAACCGACGACATGGTTGCCAGCATCAAACAAAGCAGATATGAGAAGGTAGTGGCCGCCGCCCAACAGCATCCCGAAGACGCCAAGTTGCAGGAGAGAGCCAAGAAGAAACCGAGGGTCAGCCGTGTGAAGACTTGGCAAGGGCGTATCGAAGCCGCCAGGTTGGAAAAAGAGGCGAAGATCGCCGCTGGTCTCGACCCAGAGCATTCACCATTGCACATCGACGACCGCAACGCCCAGAAGATGTACGCCAAGATCGCCGTCGCAAGAGGAGGCCTCTTCGGGAAAGGATCCGGCAAGAGCACACAGCGTAACTTCCTGCCCCAGCCCTTCTCCGACTGCATCTACGCCATCATCATTGAAGAATACGGATTGGCAGGAGGCATCTTTGTCATGCTCCTATACATCATCCTGCTCACCAGAGCCATACAAATCATGAGGAAACGACCTCTGAGCTTCGGCGCCATGATGTCGTTCGGCATCGCCTTCATCCTCATCATGCAAGCCATGATCAACATGGGCGTCTCCACTGGACTGATGCCCGTGACAGGACAGCAGCTGCCCTTCGTCAGCAAGGGAGGCTCATCGATGCTCATGACCGGCTTCGCAATCGGGATGATCCTGAGTGTGACCAAGAGCATAGAGAGTGAGGAGTTAGAAGTGAGGAGTGAGGAGGAAAAAATGAAAAGTGAGGAGTTAGGAGTGGGGAGTGAAGAGGAAACAACTGAACAACTGGAAACTGAACAACTGAACAACTAGATATGAAATTTGTGATTAGTGGAGGCGGAACAGGCGGGCACATCTTCCCTGCCATTGCCATTGCGGATGCGCTGAAGCGCAGGATTCCCGAGGCGGAGATCCTGTTTATCGGTGCCAAAGGCAGGATGGAGATGGAGCGTGTTCCCAAGGCGGGATATAAGATCGAAGGCTTGTGGATCAGCGGTTTCACCAAAGATCCCAGTGCCTTGATCCTTCCCTTGAAAATCTTCAACAGCATGAACAAGGCAGCGAGGATCTTGAGAAGGTTCAAGCCCGATGCCGTCATCGGTGTCGGCGGATTCGCCAGCGGTCCCACTCTGGCCGCTGCAAACGCCCTTCGCATCCCGACCATCATCCAGGAGCAGAACTCGTATCCTGGCAAGACCAACCGCAACGTGGGAAAGAAAGCCAGAGCCATCTGCGTGGCATACAACGGCCTGGAGCAGTGGTTCCCAAAAGAGAAGATCCACTTCACGGGCAACCCGCTGAGAGGAAACATCAACGGCAACTGTGACCGCCGTGAGGCCGCCGAGTATTTCGGCCTCAATGCCGAGCAACCCGTCGTTCTCCTCGTCGGTGGCAGCCAAGGCGCTTTGGGCATCAACAAAGGCATCTCGGCACAACTCGAAAAGTTCAAGGAGAGCGACATGCAACTCATCTGGCAGACCGGCAAGCTCTATTACGAACAGGCCCAGAAGGAGATTCACGAGCTGCAGCTGACCGACAAAGTCAAGCCCGTGGTCTTCATCGACCGCATGGACCTCGCCTATTCGTTGGCGGATGTGGTCATCTCTAGGGCCGGTGCCATGTCGATCTCAGAGCTCGCCCTAGTGCAGAAACCCGTCATCTTCGTCCCACTGCCCACCGCAGCCGAAGACCATCAGACCAAGAACGCACAGCAGCTTGTCGATGCAGGCGCCGCCATCATGGTGCTTAACAGCGAGACCGAGACGAAACTTATCCCGACCTTGCAGGAGCTCGTCAACGACAAGGTGAAACAAAACGAAATGAAAGCCAATATCGCCAAGTTCGCACGTCCCAATGCAGCTGACGACATTGTGGAAATAATTATTAAAGAAGCTAGAAGGCAGAAGTAAGAAGGAAGAAGAGATACCCCGTAGGGGTTAAAGCTCGGTAGAATCGGTAGAAAAAATGAATAAAGGGATAAAAAGCGTGTATTTTGTAGGCATAGGCGGCATCGGCATGAGCGCCCTGGCGAGGTATTACCATCACCAAGGCATCGCGGTGGCCGGCTACGACCTGACACCATCCCCATTGACAAAACAGTTGGAAGATGAGGGCATGGCAATCCATTATGAAGACAACCCGAGCCTGTTGCCAGCCCTCATTGACGCTGTCATCTATACTCCTGCCGTGCCGAACGACCTCGGTGAGCTCGTAGAGCTACGCCATCGCGGCATCCCGATGATGAAACGCTCAGAAGCACTGGGAGCCATCTCCAAGGAACACTTCACCATCGCCGTCGCAGGCACCCATGGCAAGACCACCACAACCGCCATGGTCGCCCATATCCTCAACGAAAACGGCGTGGACATGACCGCCTTCATCGGAGGCATCGCCAACAACTTCGGTAGCAACCTTCATCTCGGCAGGACCACCGAATCCGTGCTGGTGGCGGAAGCCGACGAGTTCGACCGTTCCTTCCTGCGCCTCGATCCGGACATCAGCATCATCAACTCCATCGATGCCGACCATCTCGACATCTACGGCGACAAGAAGCATCTGGAAGAGAGCTTCAACGCCTTCGCCAACCTTACCAAACGCTGCGTCATCAGCAAAGAAAACCTGCCGCTCGAGGTCAACGAAGCTATTCATTATCGTTTCGGCTTTGGGCAAGAAAATGCTTTCCAAGCAACGGACATCCGCCAACATGACGGCGAGACCGATTTCGAGATCCACTACCAAGAGACCTCCACTCCCATCCATCTCATGATGGCCGGAGTCCACAACGTGTTGAACGCCACCGCAGCATTCGCCGCCACCTTGGAGCTCGGCCTCGACCCCGACGGCATCGCCATGGCCTTGGCCTCTTTCACGGGCGTGAAACGTCGCTTCGACGTCCGCGTCAAGAACGAAAGACATTGTTACATCGATGATTACGCACATCATCCAGAAGAAATAAAATCTTGTCTGTCGGCCATAAAAGCATCGTTCCCCAGCAAACGGGTAACCTTGGTCTTCCAGCCGCACCTCTTCACTCGTACACGCGATTTCATGGAAGACTTCGCCAATGTGTTGGCGATGGCCGACGACCTGATTTTACTCGACATCTACCCCGCCAGGGAGCTGCCCATCGAGGGAGTCACCTCCCAAGCTCTGCTGGACAAGATCAACCTGAAAAACAAATGCCTCTGCCCAAAAGAAGCCCTGCTCGACACCATCGCAGCACGCAAGCCAGAACTGCTGGTTACCATGGGTGCAGGCAATATCGACCGCTTTGTTGAACCCCTCCAAAACATGATCAGCCAATGGTGAAGAAGATTCTGAAAATAGCATTATGGGTGATCACGGGAGCCGCTCTCGTCGTACTCTTCATCTATGGCCGCAACTGGTACCTCAACACGCCGTTGAAAGGCATCACTTTCGAACTGGAGAGGAACCATGACCGCGGATTCGTGGACAAAGACACCGTCCTGTCGTACGCGAAAGCCATCTGCGGCCTGGAGCAGCAAGCCAAGATCTCTTCTATCGACATGATGAAGATCCACAAGCTGCTCAGCGACAACCCATGGATTGAGACCTCCAGCGCCTTCATCGGGCTCAACGACACTTTGATGATGCAAGCGAAGGAATTCGAGCCCGTGCTTCGTGTCTATAATCAGGAAAAGCGCTCCGTTTATGTCACTTCAGAAGGTGTCATCATCCCATCGAGCCCTAACTACAGTCCACGCATGATCATCGCCAGCGGACAGTTCCACTTCCCTGTTCCGAAAGGCAACGGGAAGATCACCGACAGCATTTATGCCGATACCGGTATCCCCGAGGCTTTGACCATTGCCAAGGCCATCCAGAAAGACGATTTCCTCGCGGGCAACATCGGACAGATCTACAAAAACTACAACGAATACGAACTCATGGTCAACAACGTCTCAGCCAGAGTCATCCTTGGCGACACCGTCGCGGTGGATCAAAGGCTATCCCGACTCAAGACGCTGCTGGAGCAATACGGCGGCACGGACGAGCTGAAGCCGTTCAAGACCTTGAACTTGAAATACAAAAATCAAATCGTGTGTACAAAATAATAAAACTATGAGTGAAGGAAAAATCATTGTCGGATTAGACATCGGCACCACCAAGATCGCATGCATCGTTGGAAGAAAAGGCGCCAATGGAAAAATTGAGATCCTGGGCTACGGCAAAGCCGCTTCCACAGGAGTAAGCAGAGGCATCGTCACCAACATTGACGAGACCGTCAACGCCATCAAGACGGCCGTTGACGAGGCATCGGCACAGTCAAACGTCGATATCAAGTCGGTCAACGTCGGCATCGCCGGACAGCACATCAAGAGCCTGCAGCACCGCGGCGTGATGATGCGCGACGACCGCGACAAAGAGATCTCCGACGAAGAGCTGGAGAAGCTCCGTATGGACACTTGGAAGATCAACATGGTGCCCGGCGAGGAGATCATCGACGTCATCCCACAGGAATACTTCGTTGACGGCGAGATCGGCACCACCCCGAAGGGCATGCTGGGCAGCAAGCTGGAAGCCAACTTCCACGTCATCATCGGACAGACCGCAGCTGCCATGAACATCAAGAAATGCATCGAGCGCGCCGGCCTCGAGATGGACCACATGATCCTGGAGCCCATCGCCTCGGCAGAAGCCGTGCTCGACGAGGAAGAGAAAGAAGCTGGCGTCGCCCTAGTCGATATCGGCGGCGGCACCACCGACATCGCCATCTTCCACGAGAACAAGATCTACCACTCCGCTGTCATCCCCTTCGGTGGCAACATCATCACCGAGGACATCAGCAAAGGCTGCGCCATCATCCGTCGCTATGCTGAAGACGTGAAGGTGAAGTTCGGATCGGCCGTGGCCAGCGAGAACCGCGAGGACGAGCTGGTGTCGATCCCAGGCATCCGCGGCAGAGCACCTAAGGAGATCTCATTCCGCAACCTGGCTAGCATCATCCAAGCCCGTATGGAGGAGATCTTCGAGCTGGTGAACTACGAGATCCAGAAGGTCAACTCACAGCATCATCTCATCGCCGGCATCGTGCTCACTGGCGGCGGCGCCATGATGAAACACATCCAGCAGCTCGCCTCCTTTAAGACCGCCCTCGACGTCAGGATCGGCTATCCTAACGAACATCTCGCCGAAGACACTGTCAAGGAGCTTGCCAGCCCCATGTACGCCACCTGCATCGGCCTCGTCATCGAAGGCATCGCACGTGCAGAATATCAGGAAAAAATGGAGAAAGCAAAGCATAAAGAACCTATCTTTGTAGTCCCAACGCAGCCAGTCGCTGAACCCGAAGAGATTGAAGACCAGCCTGAGGAACCCCGCAGGACCAGAAGAAAGCCCAAGAAAGAGAAAGAAAGCGGACGCGGTTTCTTCGACATCACCAACATCATTACCAAATTCTTCTCCGAGGAAAACGAAATCAAGGAATAACAAGAAAAAACAGATAAGACTATGGAAAGCTATACTAACGACATGTTCAAACCACTGTGTGAGAAACCCGCCAACTATATCAAGGTAATCGGCGTTGGAGGCGGTGGCGGAAACGCTGTGAACCACATGCTTGAAGAAGGCATTCAAGGTGTTGACTTCGTGTTGTGCAACACCGACTATCAGGCGCTCATGAGGAGCACCGTCCCCACCAAAGTCCACCTCGGCAAGCGCGAGTTGGGTGCTGGCAACGACCCCGCCGTAGGCCGTGAAGCTGCCCTCAGCAGCGAAGAGGAAATCGACAAGATCCTTGATGAAAAAACCAAGATGGTGTTCGTGACTGCCGGTATGGGAGGTGGCACTGGCACTGGCGCTGCCCCTGTCGTAGCTCGCATCGCCAAGGAGAAAGGCCTGCTCACCGTGGGTATCGTCACCATCCCCTTCGAATGTGAAGGCCGTCGCCGCAAGCAACAGGCACAAGCCGGTATCGAAGAACTGAAGAAAAACGTCGATACCCTCATCATCATCAGCAGCGACAAGCTCCGCGACTCCTATGGCAATATGAAACTCACCGAAGCCTTCAAGAAGGCTGACGACGTGTTGACCACCGCCGCCAAGGGCATCGCCGAAATCATCACCGTCACTGGCTACGTCAACGTGGACTTCGAAGACGTCAAGACCGTCATGAAGGACAGCGGCAAGGCCATCATGGGCACCGGACGTGCCAAAGGCGAAAACAGAGCCGAGGAAGCCATCAAACTCGCCATCAACTCACCCCTGCTCAACGACAACAATATCGAAGGCGCCAAGAATATCCTGCTCTATATCACATCAGGCACCGACGAGGTGTCACTCGACGAGGTGGTGGAGATCACCGAATATGTCCAGAATACCTGCGGCAACACCTCCGACGTCATCTGGGGTAACGGCGTTGACGAGTCGCTGGGCGAAGACATCAGCGTGACCCTCATCGCCACGGGATTTGACAGCAAGAACTACAGGAGAGCAGAAGCCACTCCGCATCCAGAACCTAAAGTCGTCCCGCTGCAACCCACGACAAACACTCCAGCTGCACCCAGCACTGGCCGTACCGTCCACGCCCTCAACGAGCCTGAGACGAAAGAGGAAGTGGTGAAAGAAGAACCAGCCCCGACTTGCGTGGCAGAGCCAGAACCTGAAGTCGAAGAAGAAGAGCACACCGGAGTGGTCGTCCACTCTCTGAACGAGAGCCAGGAGACCCTTCGTTTCGACGCCCCAGTGTTCAAGCACGAGGAGCCCTCGACACCCAGCGTCAAGGTGTTCGACAACCCCTTCAACAACCAGAACGATGACGACAGCTTCGAGATCAGCAACCTGAGCGTGACCACGACAGGCGACACCACGACTAACTCGCAACACGAAACCATGGAAGTCGAGACCCTGGTGATGGACGAGCCCAAAGAAAAGGCCTACGATCCGAAGGAAGAACTGAAACGCAACCGCCTCAGAGCCCTGAGCCTCAACTTCAAGACCCAGAAAGGCCTTGAGGAACTCGAGCGCCAGCCTGCCTACATGCGCCGCGACATGAACTACGAAGAGATCGTCGTGGAAGAGGAAGTCTCACAATACTCCGCCTCAAGCAAAGGAATCAGCTCCGAGAACTCCTTCCTCCACAAAAACGTGGATTGAATGCGTCTCAGACGGACCATATTGATCATCATAATGTTATTCACAGCTGGGTTCTCCGCAAGAGCCCAGCTGTATTCCAACGATTTTGAAAACCAATACGACTGGTATCCGCCATGGACCAACCTTCGTATCGTGGCCGACAGCACCGCACTCGAAGGCAATTTCGTGTGTGTGTGCGATTCCACCATGGAATACGGACTGGGAATCACCATCAACGCTGGAGAACAATACCCCAAAAAGAACATCAACATCCAGTATGAGGTGCTTTTCAGAACGGAAAACACCGATCCGCAAGCCGTAATCGCTTTCAGCATCGACGACAGCACGGGCAACAAATACTGGCAGTCTTATCCTTTGGCGGATTTCGTCAGTGACACGGCCGCATGGTCAAGATTGTCGCTTAACCTCAACTTCCCTACCGACTATATCGGCAATGGCAAGATCAGCACTTTTGTCTGGAACAGGAAAAACGAGAACCTTTGGTTTGACAATGCAACACTTGAAATCAAGCCTTTCTCTGCACCAACCTACCAAACCCAAGTGGAGGTTGATTCGACCGCCTTATCCCAGTGGTTCCCTAATCTGAATCTGATCCCTGTTGTAGAATTCATTAACGCTCAAGGTGATACTATCAACGACCCTTCTATTGTTGAAACTAACATTGAAGCATACCCGCCATCAATCGTAAGAGTTGAGTCACGCATCAAAGAAGACGTCAAATTGCTTCGTTTGGCATATATAATGCCCTTACCCAATGGCGACATCACTGTTTACAGAAGGAACCAGCATATCGACAGCACCCATCTGCAACCATCCTATTATCTCGACAGGGAAGGCTTTACCGTCACCAACGACAGCATTACCATTAGCACCTACCACAACATCGGCATCTCATCGCTGCAGCTCGACACCGAGCGTCGCACTGCCTGTTTCAACATCGACTATTGGCGAGACCATCCGCTGCTCCATTACCCCATGCGATCCGACACCTCAGACTATTTCGAAGACATCTCCTATCGTGACGTCAAGGCAGGTGAAGTGTTGCAAGGAGAGATCAACCTTTATTGGGGGAACACCGAGTACGGGCGTCCACCAAAAGAATTGCCTCGCCTCATGCCAGTCTGGGATGGCTACCTGAGCGCCTTCATCTTCACCGAACACGCCGATTGGACCGACATCCGCACCCACCGCGCTGTGTTGTTCGGGAACGAAAGCATTACTAGACCTGAAGACGCCGTTGGCGGTTTCTGTTATTACAACATCCCCGTCACCAAGAGCGTGTTTTACTGGAATCCCGACCATGTAACCAATGCCAAGATCAGCAATGGACGTTTTCCGGGGCTGGTTGCCTCTATCAAAACCGACAAGGATTTCTACAGATTATTGAAAGCCATCAAGAAAAGAGGTTTTGAGATTTGCCTTCACACTCCCGAGGTATATACCACCATCCCAGATGAGTTCCCGAAAGCCATGCAATTCATGAAGCGGAAGTTCGGCACAAAGAGTTGGATCGACCATGGTTACAACAACGGTCCCGACAAAAACCGAGAAGACATGGTCTGCGACGGGTTACTGCCCGACGCTCCACAATACGCCGCCGAGCTTTGGAAAAAGAATGGCGTACGCTATCTCTGGAATGCTTATTACGAGGAGAACCGTATGGAATCCCTGCATTTCGACGGGCACCTAGTCCAACCCTACGACGGATTCAGCGACGCCCTGCCCAACAGGCAAATCACCACATTACCAAACGGAGACAAAGACTTCCTGCTTTGGTCAACGCCTTCCACATTGGAGGTAAACCAAGACCTTGAATGGCACTATTATTTCGACGACAAGCGTCTGCAACGACTAGCCGACAACCACAACGTCTTCATCACCCATATCTACCCTGCCTGGTCCGATCCTTGGCGCGCCTTCTGGCAATACGATGAAAACGGCAATGCCGAAGCCATGCCTGGCTTCAACTTCGCTTTGGAACAGCTTGCCAGCTTCCGCGACGAAAAGAAAATCCTACCCACCACCATAGAGCAATACTTAAGCTATTACGAAAAGCTCCTCCAGGTGGATTACTCGATACTTGACGACAACACCATAGCGCTCTTCAACAACGGTGAAACCATCGAGGGACTCACGTTGCTCTGCAGCCGCCCACTTATAGTGGAAGAAAAGCCCATCAATTTCCGCAAGGTCAACGAAGGCTATCTGGTGTGGTTCAATCTAAAGAAAAACGAATTAGTCATCATAAAAATCAGATAATGAAACGCCTCTCCATCTTCGTATCCGGCAACGGCACCAACCTCCAGCGCATTGCCGATTATTTCGCCAATAACCCCGAGGTTAAGATCGTCAACGTCGTCTGCAACAACCCCAAGGCCTATTCCATCGAGCGGGCCAAAAACCTGGGCATCCCATTGCGGATGATCAACCGGCAGGAATTCAACAGCGAGGCCTTTATCCAAGAGATGAAAAGCCTTGACCTTGATCTGATCGTATTGGCCGGCTTCCTATGGAAGATCCCAGAGGACCTCGTCAAAGCCTTCCCCAAGAAGATCGTTAACATCCACCCTGCCCTGCTTCCGAAATACGGCGGGAAGGGCTTTTATGGCGAGCATGTGCATGAGGCCGTTGTGGCGGCCAAAGAAGCCTTCTCCGGCATCACCATCCACTATGTGAACGAGATCTACGACAGTGGAGAGATCATCCTACAGGCCTACACCAAACTAGACGAAAAAGAAACGCCTGACTCCCTGGCGGCTAAGATCCACCAATTGGAGCAGGCGTATTTCCCTGTTGTGATAGAGCAAGTGCTCCTTCAACAGCATTAAATGTGAGCTGCAATACGTTCAATCATCGATTCGATCTGCTTTCCGTATTCTTCAGTGTATTCAGGGTTCTCTCTGAAGAGCTCGTGACAATTCTTTATCTCTTCAATAAGTTGCGAGATGGCTGAAGGATTGTTGTAATAAATGCATTCCGGATCCGTGTAATGCTCTTCCAATGGTTCCTCATTCATGAAAAACTCCATGATTTCTTTAGGTGAAGTCGTGCGATAGGAATCCACCACGTCATCATAAAACATCTTACAGTCATCCCGTAGCGTGTTTTCTCCATCGTTATAGAACACATCGTCAATCTTCCATTCGCCATTCTCTTTTAGGAGTTTCAGCGTATAAGGATCATCGTAGCAGCCCTCATCGACATAACGCATTGCCACGTCACAATGCAGTGAGTCGATCGGTTTGATGCCCTCGATTTTCACTTCCTGCTTCTCGGAACACGCATCCATCACGCCGAGATCCCATTGGAAACCAGGGAAAAAGACAGCCCAAAAATGGACGCTTTGAGCTTGTTGCTGCAAAGCAAGCAAATCGGCAGTAAGAAGCTTATCTGCATCACAGTATTCGTGCATCTGCATCATCTGCTCGACACGTTGTTTAACTTGTGCTTCAACTTCTTTGGAGGCAGCTTCTTTGTCTCCTTTGCCCGTATTTTGGCAAGCCGTTGCCATCAATGCAAGACATACAATAACTGCAAATAGTGTTTTTTTCATGTTTTATAGAGTTAAGTTTATTCCGTAGGTAAAGCTTTGAACCCATTGCCCATGATCTCGGAGCTCTCGATCACGTTGACGAAAGCGTTCGGGTCGAGGAAGCGGAGGTTGGCCTTCAGCTTGACCAAGTCGCTACGGTTCAGCGTCACATAGATCATCTTACGCTCAGCGCCTTTATAGAGACCGCTGCCGGCAAACACCGTACCACTGCGGTCGAGGTCCTTGATGATGAAGTCGCGCACCTCTTCCACCTTGTCGGTGACCACGAAAGCCGTCTTATAGCTCTTCACGCCTTCCACCACCAAGTCGATGATCTTGCTCTCGATGAAGATCAGGATGATGGAATAGATGGGCAGGCGGATGTCCTCGAAGGCCACGAGGGTGGTCAATGAGATAATGCTATCGACGATGAGCACCAGGGTACCCAAGCTGATCTTGGTGTATTTGTGGGCGATCATGGCGATGATGTCGGAGCCACCCGAAGTAGCGCCCGAGCGGAAAATCACGCCGATGGCCACACCGTAGATCAAGCCTGAAACGACCGTGTTGAGGAAGAAGTCAGGCATGAAGTAGCGCTGGACCTCACCATCCATGAAGAACAAGGAAGACTGCATCTCGGCATCGAAGAAGGCACCGTCGTGGATGAGCGGAGCATAGCCCCACCAAGTTTCCAAGATAAAGGTAAATACCGGAATCAAGATAACAGAAATCACCGTCTTGATGCCGAATTTTGGACCCAAGATGATCGTGCCGATGATGAGCAACGGAATGTCCATGCAGATGCCTGCGAGGGAGATCTTCCACCCCCACAAAGCGTTGAACACGTTGGCGAGACCATACACGCCGCCAGGAGCAAGGTGATATGGATTCACAAACATCACATCGCCCACGGCAAACAGGGCCGATCCCAGCACCAAATACAGATAGGCCAGAATATTCTGCTTCAGTTTCTCGTTCTTCATTTCAATGGAAATTTAAAGCCGCAAAGATAGTTTTTTTTCTAATAATACCAAAATCATCAACGGAAATAGAGCTCGCAAATCAGATCCTATTAGCTTGGTAAAAATCATAGACGAATCCTATTTAGGCCGTTAGGCCTTATTAGCTTGGTAGAAAAATCAACAATTAATATATTGAATCAAAAATATAATTATATATTTGCACACAAAACATTTATATTATGGCAAACACCTATTCACAAATTCACATTCAAACCGTTTTCGCCGTCCAAAACAGGCTGTCGCTCATCAATAACGAATGGAAAGACCGATTATATCATTATTTGACAGCAATCCTCCAAAACAAAGGTCATAAAATGTTAGCTATCGGCGGAATGCCAGACCACGTCCATCTCTTCTTTGGATTTCGTCCTGACGATTCTTTATCTCTCTTAGTCCAGGAATTGAAACGTTGTTCCACCCTTTGGATCAAAGACAATCGTTTGGTAAAAGCAGGTTTTTGTTGGCAAGAAGGGTATGGAGCGTTCTCTTATAGCAAAAGCCAAATTCCAATGGTTTGCAATTATATCGCCCGACAAGAGGAGCATCACCGCCGAAAATCATTTGTCAGCGAATATATAGAGATATTAGAGCGGTTTGGTGTAGAATATGATCAACGGTATGTGTTCAAAAACGTATTGATTTAAACCACGTCGTTTCTACCGAGCTTTAAGGCCTAACGGCCTACCATGTCCCACGCTAGGGAATAACCATTCCGTTTCCCGTTCTACCGAGCTTTAAGGCCTAACGGCCTATCATTGGGATCCCCCGTTAGGGGGTAAAGCTCGGTAGAAAACAACGGCCATAATTATAATGTTAGGCCGTTAGGCCTTAAACAACGATGAAAAAAATAGCGGGGACAAACCATCCCCGCTATCCTATGCTAAACAAACCGCCTTGTAATTACAGCAACTTCTTCTTCAGCGTTTCGATCATATCGACCGTCATCTTATCGAGGTCGTACTTAGGACTCCAACCCCACTCCTTGCGAGCGCAGCTGTCGTCCATCTTATTCGGCCAACTGTCGGCGATGGCCTGACGGATCGGGTCGAACTTGTACTCCATTTCGAAATTGGGATAATACTTCTTGATGGCGTTATAGATGATCTCCGGGTCGAAGCTCATGGCTGTCACGTTGAACGAGTTACGGTGCACCAGCTTGTTCGGGTCGGCTTCCATGATATCCACCATGGCATCGAGGGCGTCGGGCATATACATCATGTCCATGTAGGTGCCTTTGCTGATGGGGCAATAAAACTTCTCACCCTTCACGGCAGCGTAGTAGATCTCCACTGCGTAGTCGGTCGTACCGCCACCAGGCAAGGTCAGGTTACTGATCAAGCCAGGGAAACGGACGCTGCGGGTGTCCACACCGAAGCGGGTGAAGTAATAGTCGCTCAGCAACTCACCCGTGACCTTGGTGACACCATAGATGGTGTTCGGGCGCTGGATGGTGTCCTGAGGCGTGTTGTCGTGGGGCGTGCTGGCACCGAAAGCGCCGATGGATGACGGCGTGAAGACGGCGCAGTTGAACACACGGGCGGTCTCAAGGCAGTTCACCAACGAGCCGATGCCGACGTTCCAGCCCAGCATGGGGTTCTTCTCGGCTGTGGCCGAAAGGATGGCTGCGAGGTTATAGATGGTGTCGATGTTATAACGTTTCACCACATCGACGATTTGCATGATTTGGGTCGAGTCGATCCGCTCAAAAGGACCGTTCTCGGCGATCTCACCAGTCAAAGGGCGAAGATCCGAGGCCACCACATTCTCATTGCCGTAGGTAGCACGGAGCTTCTTCACCAATTCTGTTCCGATCTGTCCGCCGGAACCAACAATCAATATTTTTTTCATAGTTGTTCAGTTATTCAGTTGTTGAGTTATTCAGTTGTCCAGCGGCTTTCAACTGAACAACTGAACAACTCCAAACTATCACCTCATTTCAAAATTCCCAGTTCTTTACCAATCTTAACGAAGGCGGCGATGCACTTGTCGAGGTGCTCACGCTCGTGGGCGGCGCTCACTTGCACACGGATACGGGCTTGTCCCTTCGGCACCACAGGATAGTAGAAACCAGTGACGAAGATGCCTTCTTCCTGCAGCTTGGCAGCAAATTTCTGTGACAGCGGGGCATCGTAAAGCATCACGGCGCAGATAGCGGATTGTGAAGGCTTGCAGTCGAAGCCGGCTTCGGTCATCTTCTTGATGAAATAGTCGGTGTTGGCGTGCAGCTTGTCCTGAAGGGCGTTGGTCTCGCTCATCATCTCGAACATGCGGATGCCAGCAGCCACGAGGCCGGGAGCCATCGAGTTGGAGAAGAGGTACGGACGGGAACGCTGGCGCAGCATGTCGATGATCTCCTTACGACCGGTGGTGAAGCCGCCCATGGCGCCGCCAAAGGCCTTGCCGAGGGTGCCGGTGAGGATCTCGATCTTGCCACGGAGGTTGAAGTGCTCGGTCACGCCGCGGCCAGTCTTGCCGACGACACCGGCGGAGTGGCTCTCGTCAACCATCACCATGGCGTTGTATTTCTGTGCCAGTTCATAGATCTTGTCGAGCGGGCAGACGTTGCCGTCCATCGAGAACACGCCGTCGGTGACGACGAGGCGGAAGCGGCAGGCTTGAGCGTCTTGCAGTTGTTTTTCAAGGTCGGCCATGTCGGCGTTGGCATAGCGGAAGCGCTGGGCCTTGCAGAGACGCACACCGTCGATGATGGAAGCATGGTTGAGGGCGTCGGAGATGATGGCGTCATCGGGTCCAAGAAGGGGTTCGAACACACCGCCGTTGGCGTCGAAGCAAGCTGCATAGAGGATGGTGTCCTCGGTGCCGAAGAACTCAGCGATCTTGGCTTCCAGCTTCTTGTGGAGGTCCTGACAACCGCAGATGAAACGCACAGAGGCCATACCGAAGCCACGGGCGTCCATGCCGTCCTTGGCAGCCTGGATCAGCTCTGGGTTGTCGGCCAAACCGAGATAGTTGTTAGCGCAGAAGTTGAGGCAAACCTTGCCACCAACCATGATTTCAGCGCCTTGAGCGCTCTCGATGATACGTTCACGCTTGTAGAGTCCATCGGCATCGATCTGAGCCAATTCCTTCTTCAGATATTCTTGAAAGTTCGTGTACATTGTATAATTGTTTTTAAAAGTTACTTGATATCTTTAATACGGCCTTCGAGGCTTTCATATTCAGTGCCAACATGTTTGTTCTTGTAGTTTTCCAAGAAGTTCAGGATGATATCGGTATCAAGGACACCCAAGTCCTGGATGTTGGTGCAGCGATCCATCATGGCAAAGCCGTCACCATGGTCAATGGCCACATAGCTGGAAGCAGCGAAAGTATAGATCTTCTTTGGATCAAGAGGCTCATAGTTACCAGTCTCCTTGTTCAAGATTTCGACATGCTTCACACGGCGTTCACCGTTCACGCCATCGAAGTCGTGGTGGGCATTATAGACGACGGGAGACGGGATGCTGGAGTCGTATTCAAACCTGAGACCTGATACCTGTTGGAAGCCGCCGAATTCACCTGGGGCGATGGATACTGAGAACTCCAGGATGTCGAGCAGCAATTCGCCCGTGCATTCACCTTTGCAGGTGCCGTTCTCGAAGGGGAACATCGTGTAAAGGTCGTTGTAGGTCACGTTGCCTTGGGGCAGGTCAGCCCTGATGCTGCCGCCGCCGAGGAAGGCGATATCGGTACCAAACACCGTTCTGTAGGCGTCAGTGCAGAAATTACCGATATTGGTTTCCTGATTACGGACGAGGCGATCACCTTTGTTACCATAAGCGGCCAGCTTAACATCGCTGGTGAAAACGACTTGTTCGGAGACTTTCTTATAACCTTCCTTGATACTACTGATAAGCTTCAGTACCGAATAGTCTCCTTTGTTATAAGTTGCAGTCGGGATAAGCTCCGTCGTGAATTTTCCATTTGGACTGATGGTGAGCACACCCATGTATTCGAATTTGGTACCCGTGGAGGTGAGGATGACGTCCTCGCCTTTCTTGTTCTTCATGATAGTGCCAGGAATCACACTGTGGGAGTGGCCGTCAAGGACAACGTCGATACCGTAGGTATTCTCAATCATGCTGGGAGAGTTGACACCGCCTTCACCTTCACTCTCATCGCCAAGGTGGGAAAGAACCACCACGTATTCAGCGCCTTCTTTACGGGCTGCATCGACAGCTTTTTGAACCACGTCATAGAAATTCTCGATGCAGAAGCTGTAAATATAGTTTCCTTTGTCGTCTTTGAAATAAGTTGGCGTTGAAGAGTTTATCGTGTATGGTGTGGACATTCCAAGGAAGGCCACGTCAAAATCTCCATAATTGACAATGCGATAAGAATCATAGAGCGGCTTGCCCGTCCTGAGATCCTTGAAGTTACAGCAGAGACATTCGGCTTGGAGTTCCTCCATCAGTTCCATCTGGCGGGGAATGCCATAGTCAAACTCGTGATTACCCAACGTAACGTAATCATAGCCCACTTCGTTCATAATATCAATGATGTTACGTCCGTGCGAAGCGGCACCCAAACTTCCACCCTGTACAAAATCACCGTTGGAAACAACCGTGACGTACTTATGAGTCGCTTTCATGTTACTCTTCAAGGCAGCAAAATTGGCATATCCGTCAACACCACAGTGAACGTCGTTTTCATAAAGGATAACAACATCTTGTGAATCAGGATGAACAGCAAGTCTGGTCTGGCCATAAGAAACAGAAAGGCAGCAAATAAAGCTGATGGCCAATAAAAATGTAAGTTTTCTTTTCATATTTGAAATATTACGTTTGGCCGCAAAGGTACGAAAAGCATTGATAGCCTGAACAGGTTTTTTCATTTTTTTACGTCGTGAACGGACATAAAAAAAGCACGGACAAGAACGCCCGTGCTTGTGTTATGCTTAGCTTAATGCTACAATTATTCCAAGCCGTTCAGAATACCGCTTTGTACAGCTTCATTAATAGCATGCATAGCCTGTGAGTACTTGATGTAATAGATCACGCAACCTGCGATAGCCAGAAGGAGACCGATGATAGCCATGGTTCTGGGCTTCTTGAAGACAGCAATCAGAGCCAGGATGAAGCCGATACCGCAAATGATGGCGCCCACGATTCTGATAAGAGGAATCAAGCAAAGAAGGAAACCCACCAATGAAACAACGAAACCGGCAACGCCGAGACCATTTTTGTTAGTGTTTTCTGCCATAGTACTATGCCCTGATTCGTGTCGGGCGCAACTTCAAGTGAATAAAATAAGTGTTCTAGACTGCAAATATAGAGAAACAGACCATACGATCGACAATATTCCTAATTTTTTTTGAACTTTTTTTTATCTTTGCAGCCCATTAAAATCATCGACATGGAAAACACCTTGTACATTTATAACAGCCTCTCGCGCTGCAAGCAACCCTTCAAACCCCTCAACGCTCCGCACGTCGGCATGTACGTCTGCGGCCCCACCGTTTATGGCGACGCCCATCTCGGCCACGCCCGTCCCGCCATCACCTTCGACCTGGTGTTCCGTTACCTGAAGCATCTAGGCTACAAGGTGCGCTATGTGCGCAACATCACCGACGTCGGTCACCTGGAGCATGACGCCGACGAAGGCGAGGACAAGATCGCCAAGAAAGCCCGCCTCGAGAACCTCGAGCCCATGGAGGTGGCACAATACTACACCAACCGCTACCATGCTGCCATGGACAAGCTCAACGTGCTGCGTCCCTCTATCGAGCCGCACGCCTCGGGACACATCATCGAACAGATCGCCATGGTGCAAAAGATCCTCGACAACGGATATGCCTACGTGGAAAACGGCAGTGTGTATTTCGACATCGAGAAATATAACAAGGAACATCCCTACGGCATCCTCTCGGGACGCAACTTCGAGGAGATGCTCAACACCACCCGCGAGCTGAGTGGTCAGGAAGAGAAACACAATCCTGTGGATTTCGCCTTATGGAAGAAAGCCGAGCCTAAGCATATCATGCGCTGGCCCTCCCCTTGGAGCGACGGCTTCCCGGGATGGCATGCGGAATGCTCCGCCATGGGCTGCAAATATCTTGGCGAGACCTTCGACATCCACGGCGGCGGCATGGACCTCATGTTCCCCCACCACGAATCAGAGATCGCACAATCCGTGGCAGCCAACGGGAAGCAACCTGTGGTCTATTGGATGCACAACAACATGATTACGATCAACGGCCAGAAGATGGGCAAATCATTGGGTAATGCCATGTCGCTGGACGATTTCTTCGCAGGAAATCACCCCCTCCTTGCCCAACCGTACAATCCCATGACGATCCGCTTCTTTATCCTACAAGCCCACTACCGCAGCACGCTCGACTTCTCCAACGAAGCCTTGCAAGCCGCCGAAAAGGGCTACAACCGCCTGATGGAAGGCGTGAAGACAGCTTCCGGCTTGAAAGCCACCGAAGGCGCCGCTGACCTCGACATCCAGAAGATCGTGGACGCCTGCTACGATGCCATGAACGACGACTTCAACAGTCCCATCGTCATCGCCAACCTGTTTGAGCTGGTACGTATCGTCAACACCATCAAGGACGGCAAGGTACAGATCAACGCCAAGGAACTGGAGCTGCTCAACAAGACTTTGAACGAGTTCGTGTTCGATATTCTCGGACTTCTCGACAACAACGCCGCTGAAGGCAATGGCGACCTGGTGGAAGGCCTCATGCAGACCATCATCGACATCCGCAAGGAAGCCCGCGCCAAGAAGGACTGGGCCACCTCCGACCTCATCCGCGATGAGCTGGCCAAGTATGATATTGTATTAAAAGACGGTAAAGACGGAACTAGTTGGTCAAAGAAATAAACCCACGCTTTGCGTCATTGCGAGGAGCGGAGCTTAGCGGAGCGACGCGGCAATCTAACCTGACCATTTCGTGTCAAGCTGGATTGCTTCGGCCAAAGGCCTCGCAATGACGTACCCACCTCCAACCTCTCACCTCTAACCTCTAACCTTTTTTTCCCCCCCACAAAAAATGAAAAAACCCATCCTCCTCTCCCTTTTTACCCTGATTTCCCTCATCGCCATTTCACAAACCCAAACCTCACTCTGGGATGACCCGCGCAACATCTGGGAAGTTGACGTTCGACTTGGAAAGTATTTCCCTTTCGAAGAACGCCATGCCTACATGAAGGTGCTGCCGCAATATGGCCTCGACCTGCGCGTTTCGCGGCAAACGGATGGCCGGGCTCAATGGGAGAAGGACTTCAACTACCTCTCTTACGGTGCCTTCCTCCGTCTGGAGAAGAACCATGTCGATAGCATCCTATACGTCGATCGCGACGTCAACGGCTATGAGCGCCAAAACTGGCGCCCGCTTGGAGACTGTATCTCGGCTGGCGGCTTCATCAATGGCCATCTATACCGTGGCAAAAACTGGTCATTCGACTACGACTTGATGGGCGGGCTCTCGTTTTGGACCAAACACGGCGACGAGTTCATCGGCTCCGTGGTCAACGTGCATCTGGCCATCGACGCTGGTCCCACCTTCAACATTGAGGATAACCTCGACCTTCTGGTACGCTATCAGTTCTCCCACTCTTCCAACGCTGCCTTTCGCCTTCCCAACTGCGGCATCAATGTGTTCAGCTGGTTAGTGGGACTACGTTACCATCCCAACGGGAGACCCGAGCTCATCCCCAAGGAAAAGCCACGTCCGGAGTTCACGAAAACAACTGCCGTCTTTGCCAGCAATGCCGTTGGACTTCTTCAGACCAACGAGGACATGAGGAGCTATCAAGCTGCAGACGGCACCATGCTACCCGACCTGCCGTCAGAGCGTCCCTATTACTTCGCCGACGTCATCCAGGTTGGTATCCATCGACAGTTCCATCCCAAATTCAGCTATGACGTCGCCCTTGATTTCGGTTGGACGGGCGAGACCAAACGGATGTATGAGAAAGCCCATCAGATGTACAACGATGGACACGAATTCTTCACCGGTGACGATCCAGTCCCGTTGATGGAATACAGCTTTGCGCGCGGTCTGCACCTGGCTCCCTCGGCAATGTTTGAGATCAACTACAACCGTTTCGCCTTCTGCCTCGGCGGCGCCTATTATCTCTGGCATGGCATCTATTACGGCACCGACCAGAAGAAGACATGGGGGCTGGCAGAATCGTCGGAGAGCAATTTCGAAGACACGTACCTCCCACCCTGTTACCGTACCTTCTATGGTCGCTTAGGTTTCAAATACTACATCGGCGAAGACCGCCGCATGTTCGTGGGTTCTTTCATGAAAGTCCACGAGGTAGTGATCGACTACGCCGAGTTCACCTTCGGCATCAATTTGTTCCAGTGGTAAAGACAACATCGGGATCGTCATTGCGAGCGGAATATAATGAAGCGAAGCAATCCAACCTGACCAATTCGTGTCAAGCTAGATTGCTTCGCTATCGCTCGCAATGACGCAGTGCGTCTTAAACCATCAGTGCACCGACCAAACCCAGAATTGCGTAGAACTCAGGAAGAGCAGCGTAAATCAGGGTGTTGGTGAACACGTTGTGGCCTTGGCTGACGCCGACAATACCGTTGGCGCAGACCTGACCTTGACGGATGGCGGAGATCATGCAGACCAAGCCAACGCAAAGGCCCACACCAAAGATGATGAGACCCTGGCTCGGATCGGCCTTCAGCTTGCTCAGCAGCATGAAGAAAGCCACGAAGCCATAGATACCCTGGGTAGCCGGCAATGCCGACAGCACCATGAAATTACCTGAAGCTTCAGGACGTTTCTTGAGACCGCCCTCGGCAGCGTTGCCCGCCGTCGAAGTGCCGATTGAACTTCCGATACCTGCCAAGGCCAACACAAGGCCTAAACCGAGATAACCTAAAATTGTTGCTAACATAACTTTGATATTTTAATTGTTGATTGTTTATTTTTCTGCCAATTTTACTAATTAAACGAATTTTCCGTTCTCCGTTTTCAGTTTTCAGTTTTTAACGGTTTATATGTTCTGCCTGAGCCCTCGTAACCGGAGTTTTTGAAGAACTCAAGGAAGTTAAGTCTTAATGGATGCACGAAGGCGCCCAGCACGCACATGGCGACGTTCAAGGTATGGCCGATCACCACGATGAGGATGAACCACACCCAGCCGACGCCACCATCACCCAAGGCCTGCAAGCCGATGGCGTTAAAAGCCTCACCGAGTTTGGCACCTGCCAAGCCCAAGGCATATAGACGTAGGTAGCTCAGCACATCGCCGAGTAAGCCGGTAGCCGTGTTGTAGGTCTCCCACAAGCCCGAACCGAAGTTCTTCAGCGGATTACGATGCAGGTCGTTGAGGAAGAAGATGCCCAACGCCGACAGCACACCGATGCCGATGATGACCCACTTGGTCACCACCGAATCCATGACGCCGATCAAGGCGAGACCGCCTACGATGACGCCACCCACGATGAGCAGGGTCCAGCCCCAAGTGCCCAAGGAGTTGGCAAAGCCTTTTACCTTGGTACTTTGGTAGGTCTTCACAATCATGGCAAGGCAGATGTGCACGATACCCACGATGATGGCAAGCACCATCGTGCCGTCGAATCCAGCGATCGTGGAAGGCAACATGCATTTCTTCACGGCTTCGGGAAGCCAGCTCCAGGTAAGCATATCGACGGAGAAGAAGGTATGGAACAGGAATCCCACCACGGTGGTGGCGATGCCCAAGGTGATGCCCAGCGGGGCGATCTTGCCCAGCACTTTCTTCAAGGCGAGACCCGCGATGATAAGTACCAATCCATAGCCCATGTCGCCCATGCAGAAGGCGAAGAACAGCATGAAGAAGATGGAGATGAACACCGTCGGGTCAAACTCGTCGTACTTGGGACGGCCGTACATGTCGGTAAGCAGCTCAAACATCGAAACGAACTTGTTGTTTTTCAGCTTGATCGGGGGATTGTCGTCCACCTTAGCTTTGTCGGTCACATAGAACACGTTCTCTTGGTCCAGCATCTCGCGCAACGATGACGCTGTCGTCGCAGGAGCAAAGCCTTCGAATACGGTGACATAGTCTTCGGCGGCCTTCTCCCCAGCCACGTGGGCCAGGTGTAGGTCGAGCTTCGAGGCAATACGGTCCATCTCCTTACGGAGATCACCCTCATGGCATTTCAGCTCAGCGAGGTGTTTGTCTTTCTGCTCGATGTCGTCTTTCAGCGCTGCGATTTCCTTTTCGAGGGTGCTGCAGTCCTTCTCGGGTGCAGGCAACTCCTTCATCGGGAAGTCGTAGCCTTCCTGGTCCGACACCACCACGAAGTAGGTGTAGTTCCCATCCGTGGCAATCTCGCTCAGCGCGTACTGTTCTTTCCATGCAGGATCCATGGAGGTGGTCTTAGCCTTGTAGAAATGCAGCTTCAGGCCCAGGTCGGAGAGACGTTTGATGTCGTTCACGTTGAAGCGGCCCCAGGCAAGATTCTCATCGAGAGTCTTGTTGAGTTGTGCGAGTTGGTTGAGGGCTTCTTCCTTGCCTTTGACGGTCTCGAGCACGTTCACTGCCAAGTCGCCGTAGGTCTTCTCAGCAAACTCGGCCGGCGCCACCTCTTTGAGGGCTGCGATGGCCTTACGGTAGATCTCGGCTCGGTTGGAGAGTTTCTCCGACTTCTCGTCGATAGGCTTCATGGAACGGGTGATGTCCATCACGCCCACCGACTGCAGCTTCTCAAGGAAGGCATCAGCGTCACCGCTCAGCAGGATGAAGTCATATTTCGTCATTTCAGTTACCATGGTCCGCCTCCTCTTCTGCTATATGTTTGTTTTTCACGATCTTCTGGGAAGCCTTGGAGAGGTTCTCCTCGTCTTCCATATATCGTTTGATCTTGCGTATGGCTTCTTGATAGCCTGGGATCTGCACCTTCTCGTAGAGGTTGACTTTCTGGGTGGTCTTCTTGCGTTGATAATCCAAGACACGGCTCACCTCGGTATAGATCTCCGACTCAATGCCCAATTTGGCGAGGTTCTTCAGAATCTGCACACCGTCGGCATACCACATCGGCTTGGTGAATAGGTTGATGTCCTTCACGTCGAAGAGCACCTCTTCCAACGACGGCACGGGCACGCCAGCGATCTTCACGGTCTTCAGCTTGACGTCGGTCACGGTGATCAGCCCTGGCTCAAACTCATTCCATAGCCGGGCCATGTACTCATACGACTTAAGCTGTTCCTCCAACTGTGCAACAAGTCCCTCAGAACGCTCCTTGGCCTTCTTGACCTCCATACGCAATGCGCTCTCCTTGCTCTTCAGCGTGGGAAGCGCCCGAGTACGCGTCTTGAGCTGTTTGTTCAGCTCATTCAGCGAGGTCTTGTTATATTGGAACTTAATTGCCATAGAATTTTATCTTTTATCTTTTATCTCTTATCTTTTATCTCTCTACGGCTTTCCAATACTTTTCAATGAGCTTCTCCTTGAGTCCCGTCTCAGCCTTGGTGAAATACTTGCCGAAGAGTTCCCAGCCTGTGTCGAGCATCTCTTCGATGGAGATGTTGACGTCGATGGCCAGCAGACGTGTGGCATATTCCTTGGCATAGTCGAGGCAGCGAAGGTCGTAGTCGCTCAAGTCGAAGCCGTTTTCCAACTTGGTCTTGGCGTTGGCGGCATCGGCATAGAGTCGCACCGAGGTGTTCATCACGGCGCTATGGTCCTCGCGGGTCTTCTTATTCTGCACCAACTGTTTCAGACGCGACAGCGAACGGAACGGGTCAACGATGACCTTGCCCGAGTCGGGGTCGGCGCGAAGGAACAGCTGCCCTTCGGTGATATATCCTGTGTTATCAGGAATAGCGTGGGTAATGTCGCCGTCGTTCAGCGTTGTAACGGCGATGATGGTGATGGAACCGCCATCAGGCAACTGTACAGCCTTCTCGTAGATCTTGGCCAAGTCGGAGTAAAGCGAACCCGGCATGGAGTCCTTGGATGGGATCTGGTCCATACGGTTACTCACGATACTCAAGGCATCGGCATATAGTGTCATGTCGGTGAGCAGTACCAACACCTTTTCGTTCTTATCGACGGCGAAGTACTCCGCCGCAGTCAGGGCCATATCGGGAATCAGCAGACGCTCGACAGGGGGCTGGTCGGTGGTGTTCACGAAGCTGATGATCTTGTGCAGGGCACCGGCGCTCTCGAACTGGTTCTTGAAGAAGAGGTAGTCGTCGTTGGTCAGGCCCATGCCGCCGAGGATGATCTTGTCCACATCGGCACGGAGGGCCACCATGCTCATCACTTGGTTATAGGGTTGGTCGGGGTCGGCGAAGAAGGGGATCTTCTGACCGGAGACCAGGGTGTTGTTCAAGTCGATGCCAGCGATACCGGTGGGAATCAGCTGTGATGGCTGGCGACGCTTGTAGGGGTTCACGGAGGGACCGCCGATCTGGCGTTTCTCGCCTTCCACGGCCGGGCCGCCGTCGATAGGCTCGCCGTAGGCGTTGAAGAAACGGCCGGCAAGGTCTTCGCTGACGTTCAAGGTAGGAGGTTCACCGAAGAAGGTCACCTCGGCATTGGTCGGGATGTCCTCGGTACCACCGAACACCTGCAGGGTGATGCTCTTGTCTTTGATCTTCACCACCTGGGCAAGACGTCCCGCCACCAGGGCGAGCTCGTCGTTGGCCACGCCTTGGGCCTCAAGGGTCACGGTGGCCTTGGTGATGGCACTCAGTTTCGTATAGATGCGTTGAAAGGCTTTCTCACTCATGGTTCAGTTCCTCCTTAAGCTGGTTCAGGTATTTATAGAATTGTTCCGACTGGTACTCGGAGTAGTTCATCTGCCGGCAGGTGTTGATCAACCCTTTGAAATAGGTCGTGCACTCTTCGAAGTTGTCGAACTTGAAGCTGCGGTCGCAGATATCAAGCACTAGGTCGAGCATGAACTTCTGCCGATCCAATGGCGTGGAGCCGTCGATGTCGTCGAAAGCATCTTGCTGCAGGATGACGAAGTCGATCAGTTCCGACTTCCAGTATTGCTCGTGGTACGACATCGGCACGCCGTCATCGCCCAAGATGTTGATCTGCTCGTAGGCGTCCTTGCCTCGGCGGATGATGTATTTCGTTTTGGTAACTTTGTCAACCCAGCCCTTTTCGATTTTGGCATCCAGGTATTCTATGATCTCGGGATACTCGAGATATTTGGAATAGGAGTCCACGGGATCCACGGCAGGGTAACGTTTCTTGTCGGCGCGGTTCTGCGAGAGGCCGTAGAAGCAACGGGCTGCCTTCTTGGTGGATTCGGTGACAGGCTCCTTCAGGTTACCGCCGGCAGGCGACACCGTTCCGATGAAGGTGATGGAGCCCGACTGGCCGTTGTTTAGTTTCACATAGCCTGCACGGGCGTAGAAGTTGGAGATGATGGCCGAGAGGTCCACGGGGAAGCCGTCCTGACCGGGCAACTCCTCCAGACGGTTACTCATCTCACGGAGGGCCTGTGCCCAACGCGAGGTGGAGTCGGCCAGCAGCAGCACCTTCATACCCATGGCGCGGTAGTACTCACCGAGGGTCATTGCCGTATAGACGGAAGCCTCACGGGCAGCCACCGGCATGTTGGAGGTGTTGCAGATGATGATGGTACGCTCCATCAGCGAACGACCGGTGTGTTTGTCCTTCAGCTCGGGGAACTCGGTGAAGATCTCCACGACCTCGTTGGCACGCTCGCCGCAGGCCGCCATGATGATGATGTCAGCATCGGCTTGCTCGGCGAGGGCGTGTTGCAGCACGGTCTTGCCGCAGCCGAAAGGTCCAGGGATGAAGCCCGTGCCGCCTTCGGCGATAGGATTCAGCGTGTCGATGCAACGCACACCCGTCTCCATCACCTTGAAGGGACGAGGTTTCTCCACATAGCCGCCCACAGCCACCTTGACGGGCCATTTCTGCATCATCGTCACCTTCACCTCCTCGCCTTCCGCGTTGGTCAGCGTGGCGATGGTGTCGGTGATCTTATACTGGCCAGCAGGAGCTATCGTTGTAACGTTATACGTTCCAACGAAATTAAATGGCACCATGATTTTGTGAGGCAGCCAGCCTTCCTTGACTTCGCCCAGCCAGTCGGCGGCGATGACTTGGTCGCCAGCCTTGGCGATGGGCGTGAAGTCCCATAGTTTCTCTTCATCGAGGGCCTTGGTGTATTCACCACGTTTCAGAAACACGCCTTCCATGGTGGCGAGGTTGTTCTGCAGGCCGTCGAAGTTGCTCGAAAGCAAACCGGGTCCCAAGGTCACTTCAAGCATGTAGCCTTGGAATTCAACCTTGTCGCCGATCTGGAGGCCGCGGGTGCTCTCAAACACCTGGACGGAGGCTTTGTTCCCGTTCACCTTGATGACCTCTGCCATCAGCTCGACGCCGTCGAGGTCGATGAAGCAGATCTCATTCTGTGCCACAGGGCCGTCCACCTCTACAGTGACGAGGTTTGCAATGATTCCTGTAACTTTTCCTGTTGTTTTCATATTATGTTATTCTTACTTCTTACTTCTGTCTTCTTACTTCTTCAACCAATTTCTTAAACATCTCCTGCCCCTTCGCCTCATCGAGTTCGGCCCAACGCTGTACCGTCTTGGCCTTGACCAAGAAAGCCAGGATGGCGTTCATGTTGAAATAGTCCATACGAGCGATGTCGCTGGCCTTCTCCCATTTCAGCTCGTCCATGCGCTGTTCGCGGTCCACGAAGTCGGCATCGTTGAGGATCTCGATGATTTGCTTTTCCTCCTCGAAGTCGGCTTCGGGCAGCTCCATGGTATAGTCTTCGGCTTTCTTGCCGAGACGTTTAGCCAGGTAGTTCACCTTCATGTTACGCAGGCGGCCGTCGAAGTCGAAGTATTCGCGGATGAAGCGGTTCTTCGAGGCGGCTGCCTTGGCATAGAAGTCGGCATTGAGGCTGTTCTCGTCGAAGCCTTCCTCCATGAGTTCGACCAGCTGCTGGTCTTTCTCGGAGAGCAGCTCCATGATGCTTTCCTTGACGCCGGCATAGTCGAAGCTGCCGCCTTCGTAGGTGGCGGTCAGTTCGGGCAAGCCGGCCACGATATAGACGTAGTTATCCATCAGCCGAAGAGGATTTTCTTGGTGGCGGGACGCAGGTAGTTGGCGATGAGCTGAGTGAACTCGTCGTCGGTGAATTGGAGCATGTAGCCTCCGTCTTTAGGAGCCACCTTGAAGCCGCCGTTCATCTTCTTTGAGTAATCGACTTTCACCTCGCCCTTGAATTGGTTGGCGATTTCGTTTTGGACGAAAGGTTCCACCTCGGCCTTCATCGCCTCGGGGAGGATGAGGTCGAGGGCCACGGGAGCTGCGTTGTCGGGATTGAAGGCTTTCACCACGGTGGTGATGAGCGATTTGACGAAGTCGGCGTTGCCCATGTTGGCTTTCACGCCCTGGGTGGCGACATTGGTTACCACCATCTTCTCGATCTCCTGCTTGGTGACGGCGATGCTCTGTGTGGCGGCCATCTTCACGTCGGCAGCCACCTTGGTCTTCATCTCCTCAGCCTCTTTGTTGGCTTGGGCGATGATGCCAGCGGCTTCTGCCTTGGCGTTGGCGATGATGGCTTCAGCCTCGGCATGCGCTTTCTGCACGAGCTCCTCGCCTTCCTGTTTTCCTTTTGACAGGCCTTCATTATAGAGTCTGTCGGTCAATTCTTGTAATTTGTCTTGCATATCGTCTGTGTGATTATACCTTTATAATTAAGGTTGCAAAGATAGCAAAATAAACTTCCGAAATCAAGAACGATGTTGGAAAATTTGTATCTTTGCACTAAACTTAAAACGTAAGACCATGATAAAAAGAACTTTACTCCTTATTGCAATGGTGGCACTCGTTGCACCTTGCGTCATGCAAGCCCAAACCAAAGACATGTGGGATTATGTGACTTCGTTCCATACCACCACAGGACGTCAGCAAAACATTGCCTCCGACGGCCAATATATTTACACCAGCACCTATTCCAAGGCGCCAGGCAACAATCCGCCCGTCAACTCCATGTTCTACAAATACGACTTCGATGGCAACCTCATAGAGGAATTCGACATCGCCGGATGCGACCATCTTCGCGACCTGACTTATGACGGACAGTATTTCTATGGTGGCAGTGCCGCCGACGGACACGAGTCGAGGCTGTACTGCGTTGACCTCGCCAACAAAACGGTGATCGGCTATGTCACCACCACGCTCGAATCCATTCGCCATTGTTCCTACGACCCCGTCAACGACGGCTTCTGGGTCGGCACTTCAACCACCCTCGTCCGCATCAACCGCGAGGGACAGACCGTGGCCACCATCGCTGGCGTGCCGGCATCAGGCATCTACTGCAGCGGCTCAGGCTATTTTACCGGCCCTGAGGGAGACGCCCACCTTTTCATGTTCTGCAACAACAGCATCACGCCTTACGTTTATGACTACAACATTACCACCAACACCTTCAACAACACGCCCGTGTTGGAGTTCGCCAACACCCCAGGCTATGTGATCTACGGCGGTGCCGGCGGTGCTTTCGTAGGCGATTACAACGGCAGCCTCTGCTTCTATGGCGACTCACCGGCGAGCCCCAACTTCATCGGCATCTATTCCCTGGGCGACTCCATCGCTCCCCCAACGCCACCCACTCCACCCGAGGGCGATGTGTTCTTCGACTTCGAAGACGCCTTCATGCTGTGGACCAACATCGACGCTGACGGTGATGGTTACAAATGGGAACTCAACCGCAACTGGGGCAATTCCACCAACACTTACAGCTTGATCTCACGTTCGAGAGACGAGCTGCTCGGCATCAACCTCACGCCCGACAACTATCTCGTGACCCCTTATAAGATCGACTGCCAGCTGCTGACCTTCAAGGCATGCGTCATGGATCCCATGTACCCCAACGAACACCTCGGCGTGGCCATCTCCACCGAAGGCAACACTGACCCCGACGACTTTATCACCATTTGGGAAACCGATATGACTGCCAAGCCTACGGGACAATGGTACGACTTCTCCGTTGACCTCCGCGACTATGCTGGACAAGATATCTGGATTGCCTTCCGCCATTTCAACTGCAAGGACCAGTTCGCACTCATGGTTGACGACATTACCCTCGTCAGAGAATGGGACGCCGTGTCCGATAACACTGGCACTACGCTCAGCGTCTATCCCAACCCCGCCAACGACCTCGTGCAGGTGAAGAGCAAAGAGAAAGTTGACAGCTACGAGCTTTACAACATGACGGGTGCCTTGATCCGCCGCCGCGAGGTGAATGCCACATCGTTCGAAATCGATTTACACGGCCTCTCCGCTGGTGCCTACCTCCTGAAGACCCGTTCCGAAAGCATGACGCAGACCCAGCGGCTCGTCAAGCAGTAAGCATCATCGCACAGCGGTCGATGATCTCTCCAGCGATCTGGAAGCCTTTCGAACAAATATCTTTGTCCTGATTGCCATCGTATCCCATGGCCAGGTGTAGTGTGTCATAGCCTCGATTCACTAGCGTTAACAGTTTTCGATCTCGTTGACCTACCATATTACGATAGTCGTCCATACTAAGCCGACGACCTTTAGCTTTCGAAATATGGAACGTAGCGTTCAAAATCAAAAGCACACCGTTCCAAAGGGTGTTGCCAGCCATCTTCACATATTTCCGATCCTGATATGACTGGGTCTCATAATCAAGTTCACCTCTTTCTTGCAATAACACCCTAGCGTTATCCACATAGCGCTGGGCTTCTTCGATTGGATTCTTTTTTTCCATTATAAAACGTTTTTAGGATTTAATAATTAAAGATGCAAGGTTCACTTGTTTCTCGCCGCAAAGATAAAGCATTTTTAGCAATTGTCAACACTTTTCAGTATTAATTATATCAATTAATAAAAAAATAATAAAAAACAATTTTATTTAATATAAATAACCATTTTTGCAAATCAATTAATACATAATCCAAACTATATAAACTGCTTATTATAAAAGGTAGAACACTTTTATTTCCCCCGTAATTTGTTTTTATTTTTTTTCACCTCCCAACTCCCCTTTTTAAAGGGGAAGCCGACACTTTTTTCATCTTCTTTTCAAAAAAAATTAAAGCAAATGCTCCTATATAAGAAAAAATTACTAATTTTGCCGCCGTTTTCAGAAAACCCGAATCATACAATTAATTAATTATAAATCAAAATTAAAAACAAATCGAACGAAATGAAAAAATCTTTATTTTCATTGATTCTTATCTGCTTCGCCTGCTTTGGCGTGGCTAATGCACAGCAATCGTTGCCGTATAGCTACGGCTTCGAAGACAACAACCTGGCCACTGATGGCTGGATTGCTAATGTTACAAGTGCTTCCTCTGGCATTAACAGCGCGGCTGCCTATTCAGGTAGTTATGGCTTTAGGTTCAATTATTCCGAGCGTTCAGGAAGCCTGATTTCACCGGTACTCACTGGTGGCGACAAAGGTGTTGATGTGTCCTTCTGGTACAAGGAATCCAGCAACACTTATGGTGATGAGCAATTCTATGTCGGTTATACCACTGACGCGAACACCACCGATGTCGATGCTTTCACCTATGGCTCCATTGTTACCGCTTCAACAAGCTGGCAAGAATACACCACTTCTTTCCCAGCTGGCACTAAACGCATTGCCATCAAATATGTTTATAACGATGCCTTTTACCTCTTCCTCGATGACTTCAGCTTTGAGGCTGTGAGCGACTGCCCCAGACCAAAAAACCTTGAAGTTACTTTAGGTGATGATACCGCCACCGCTACTTGGACAAGCGATGCCACCAGCTTTAACATCGACATCAACGGCACTGTGACCAACGAAGTCACCAACCCCTACACCTTCGATACTGAAATGTCTACGGCTTACACCGTGAAGGTTCAGGCCAATTGCGAAGGTGGCGAAACCAGCGATTGGAGTGATGCTTACACCTTTTACACTCCTTCTTGCCGGCCCAGCGACATGTGCTCCATCACCCTCAACCTCACCGACTCCTATTCTGATGGTTGGAATGGTGGTAAGATGGAAGTGGTGGATGCCAGAACTGAAGAAGTCTATGGCACCTATACCATTGAAAGTGGTGGCTCCGCTAACTACGAGCTTGCCCTTTGCCCTGGTACTGTGGTCAACTTCGTCTATACCGCAGGCAGCTATGGCACTGAAAACGGTTGGGTGATTTATGATGCTAATGGTGAAGTCATCACCGAGGCGGCTGGTTGCAACTCGGGTTGCAATCATACCAACGGCATCCAAGCCACCTATACTATGAACTGCTCTGGCTGCTTCAAGCCCAAGAATCTCACAGAAACCAACGTTTCCTTTACTTCTGCCACTTTGAGCTGGGAGGGAAACAACGACAGCTATGTGCTGCAATACCGTCCTTGGAATCCTGCTGGTGACGATATCATCACCACCGGCACCTTGACCACTTACACTGTTGATTTGAGTCAATACGAAGGTACTGGTTCTGTGGCCATCCGCCACTACGACATTTCCGACATGTTCCAACTGATTGTTGACAACATTGAAGTGACCAACGCTACTGGAACGGTTGTCTATTCCCAAGACTTCGAGAGCTGCGGCGGCAATATGCCTTCCGAATTCTCTAACATGGACTTGGATGGTGATGGTTATATGTGGGAAATTGCTTCCTCACCTTCTTCTAATGTCGATGGCACATACGGTATCGTTTCCGCAAGTTATGATAACAACGCTGGTGCATTGACTCCTGACAACTGGTTGATTCTCTCCGGCCTTGAAATGGGTGGCCAGATGACCTTCCAAGCTCGTGGACAAGACCCACAATATGCCGCTGAAAACTTCGCTATCTACGTTTCTACGGAGAACAGCATTGTTGAAGTTCCTGTCACTGCCACTACCTATAATGCCACTGGCTTGACTCCTAACACGCCTTACGCATGGCAAGTGAAGGGCATTTGTGGCGATGAAGAAACCAGCTTCGTTTCCTCTTTCTTCAAGACTAAGGACGATATGTTTGTCTTTGCTACCACGGGTAACTGGAACGTTGTTAGCAACTGGAAAGATGCCGAAGGTAATGCAGTCACGGCTCTGCCTACCGCTGATAACAACGTGCGCATCGATGCTGATGTCACCATTCCTGCAGGCTATGTCGCCTACGCTAACAAAGCCACTATCGGTACGGGTTCCATCACCATCGAGGACGGTGGTCAGCTGAAACAAAACGCTGCTACCTTGAGAGTCACTATGGAAAAAGAAATCGCTGGCTACGGCACAAGCGATGGCAACTATTACTTCATTGCCAGCCCGTTCAACGGCCGCACCCTCTATGAAACCTCTGGTTCGTTCAGCCATGTTGACAAAATGCTTACTGGTGAATACGACCTCTATGCCTTCGATGCTACCGAAGAACTTGAATGGATCAATTACAAATCCACTCCCGATCACATTGCTTTCCAAGCTACCAATGGTCTTGCTGGTCTGCTGTACGGCGAAGGTTACCTCTATGCCAATCAAGATGGCACGACTATTGAATTCGAAGGTACCGCTGGTAAGAGCAACAACTACTCCGAAACCAAGGATTACACTTTCGACAGCGAATCAACCGATGACTTCAATGGCTGGGCACTTGTGGGTAACTTCTTCACCTGCAACGCCTACATCAACTACATCGATGCCAATGGCAATGTGTTGGATGCCGACTTCTACACTTTGAATCTCAACAACAAATATAGCCTGATGTCATCCAACCAGCCTCTTCCTCCTTGCACTGGCGCCCTGATGAACGTCAGCGCTACTGGTAAGGTTCAGTACTCCACCGAGCCCGCCAACAGCAAGGGCAGCATGCTCAACATGACCGTGAGCGAAGGCCGCGGCACTGTTGACCAAGTTCGCGTCCGCTTCGGACAAGGCCACAACCTCAAGCACATGAGCTTCCGCAACAACAGCAAGCTCTACATGCCTGTCGAAGGTAACGACTACGCTGTGGTCTATGCTGAGAACGAAGGCGAAATGCCTGTCAACTTCAAGGCTGAGAAGAACGGCAGCTACACCATCAGCTTCAGCAATGAGAACGTTGAGTTCGGTTACTTACACCTTATTGATAATATGACAGGCGCCGACATCGACCTCCTTGAGACTCCTAGCTACAGCTTCGACGCCAAGGTCACCGACTACGCCAGCCGCTTCAAACTGGTGTTCGCTGCCGGCAGCAACAACGACGACAGCTTCGCCTTCTACAACAACGGCAACATCGTCATCAACAACGAAGGCAGCGCCATCCTCAACATCGTCGATGTCCTCGGCCGCACCATCAGCAGCCAAAACATCAACGGCAGCGAGAATGTCAGCATCAACGCCAAAGCCGGTGTCTATACCCTCCAGCTGATCCAAGGCGAAAAGGTCAAGACCCAAAAGATTGTGGTTGAATAAAAAAATCGAAAAAAAAGTTGCAGGTTTCAAAAATAGTTGTAACTTTGCAGCCGATTTGAACTGAAAAGAAACAAATAAAAAACATAAACAAAATGAAAAAACTTGTTTTAGCAATCGCAATCGTTCTCGGAATGGGTATCGGCGCTTACGCCCAAGGTGGTCTGTTCAAATATGGCCAAGAGGCTGAACAAACTCGCGGTGGTGGGGATAGTTATTCCTGGCCACGGAGAGACCACTAACCAGAACGCTACTCCCCTTGGCGGCGGCGCTCTCTTGCTCATCGGCTTCGGCGCAGCTTACGCCCTGAAGAAGAGAAACGAGAAGTAATTCAATTACTCCTACATTCAACTAAAGGAGACGCATTTAAATGCGTCTCCTTTTTTGTTTATGGAAAAAAAACCTAAAAAATATTTTGCATCTTTAAAAAAAATCATATTTTTGCAATTTAAATAGAGAAAAACACAACAAACAATTCAAAATATTAACTGTTTATGAAACGTTCTTTACTATCATTGATGCTTATTTGCTTCGCCTTCTTCGGCGTGGCTAAAGCACAACAATCGTTGCCGTATAGCTACGGCTTCGAAGACAACAACCTGGCTACTGATGGCTGGATTGCAAATGTAACAAGTAGCAGTTCTGGCATTAACAGCTCGGCTGCCTATTCAGGTAGTTATGGCTTTAGGTTCCAGTATTCCGAGCAGTCAGGAAGCCTTATTTCACCGGTACTCACTGGTGGCGACAAAGGTGTTGATGTGTCCTTCTGGTACAAGGAATACAGCAGCAGCTATGGTGACGAGCAATTCTATGTCGGTTATACCACTGACGAGAACACTACCGATGTCGATCGCTTTACCTATGGCGACATTATTACCGCTTCAACAAGCTGGCAAGAATACACCAATTCTTTCCCGGCTGGCACCAAGCGCATTGCCATCAAGTACGTCTATAATGATGCATTTTATCTTTACCTTGATGAGTTCTCTTTTGAGGCTCTAGGCAGCTGCGCCAAACCCACCAACCTTGCTGTGAATTACGAAGGCGGCACCACCGCCACCGTGACTTGGGAAGGCGATGCCCGCTCGTATAACATCGATGTGAACGGCACGGTAACCAATGACGTCAACAGCCCCTACACGCTGAGCAACCTTGAACCCGCCACGTCTTATACCGTAATGGTACAGGCTGACTGCGGCGACGAGCAAAGCGCTTGGACCAACGCCCAAAGCATCTTCACCGACTGCGAAGCTTTCGACCTGCCTTACTCCTATGGCTTTGAGACCGATGACATTAACTGCTGGACACTCATCAGTAACAATACTGCTAATGAAGGCAATTTTGGAGTCGTGCAATACGAAGAAGGTAACAATGTCTTCTTGTTCTCTTCCTATTCTCAAGCTTCGGACTACAACCAATATCTCATTTCTCCTGAGTTTAACACCACAAGAGCCATTGACGTTGAGTTCTACTATATGAATGCTTCTTCATATGGCAGTGAGACATTCAAAGTTGGTTATTCCACAACAACCAACGCCCCCAGTGCTTTTACTTGGGGTGAACAAATTACTTCCACCAACTCTTCTGATTGGACGCTGTATGAAGAGACCTTCCCTGCTGGGACCAAGTATGTGGCTGTGAACTACAACTCCAATTACCAGTATTATTTTATAGTTGACAACTTCAGCTTCACCGAATCTACCGGCTGCCTCAAACCTTCAGGCCTCGAGGCCACCAATATCGGCACCACCAGCGCCGTGTTGAACTGGACTGGCGACAACGACAGCTATGTGCTGCAATACAGAACCGGCGCTCACGACAACATGAACCTGTGGGAACAAGTAGGCAATGATATCATTGGCACAGGTACATTGACTCAATACACCTTCGACTTGAGCAATTATAGCGGCAACGGTAGCATCGCCATCCGCCACTACAATGTGTCCGACATGTTCAGAGTGGCTATTGACGACATCGTGGTGACCAATGCTGGAGGTCAAGAAATCGTTAATGAAGGTTTCGAGACCTCAGTCCCATCAGATTGGCAAGCCGTTGACTATGATGGAGATGGTTATAATTGGGCTCGCGTCAGTTTTAGCGAGGGCTATCAAAATGGCACATATTGCATGTCATCTGAAAGTTGGAATCAGAGCGTTGGTGCGCTGACTCCCGACAACTGGCTGATCATCCCCGATGTGGAATTGGGTGGTACCCTTACCTTCTATATGAGAGGTGTCGACGCTTCATTCCCGCAGGAAAACATCGGCGTGTTCGTCACTACCGCCTCGTTGGATGAAGTTTTCTCAACTACTCCTGCTGGCAATTGGTCAGCTGACATCACCACCACCGCCAATTCATACGAACTCACAGGTTTGACCGCTGGCACTGAATACGAATGGCAAGTGAAGGGCATCTGTCACGACACTGAAAGCGGTTGGGCTTCTTCAAGCTTCACCACCATCCCCGAAGGTTTCAAGACCTTCATCACCGCTGGTGATTGGGATGTGGCTGACAACTGGTTCCCGGTTGGCGTTCCTACCATCGAAGACGAAGTGAGCATCGAGGCTGCTGCCACCATTCCTGCTGGCGTGGTTGCCACAGCCAAGAGAGTTGACCTCAACGGTGGTTCCATCCTCATCAAGGACGGTGGCCAACTGAAGCAAGGTGCCGCCACCCTGAGAGTGACCGTGGAAAAGGAAATCACTGGCTATGGCACAAGCGATGGCAACTACTACTTCATTTCCAGTCCGTTCAGTGGTCGTACCCTTTATCATGAATCTGGCACCTGGAGCCGCGTCGACAATCTGTTCGACGGCGAATACGACCTCTATGCCTTTGATGCTACCGCCGAAGACGGCTTGGAATGGATCAATTACAAGTCAAGCCCCACTCACATCTCTTTCGAATCCGACAATGGTAATGCTGGCTTGATGTACGGTGAAGGTTACCTCTATGCCAACCAAGAAGGCACGACTCTTCAATTTGTTGGTACCACCGGCAAGAGCGTTGACTACAGCGAAACCATTGACTACACCTTCGACAGTGAATCCACCGACGATTGGAACGGATGGAAACTTGTGGGTAACTTCTTCTCCTGCGATGCCTACATCACCTACGTCGATGAAAGAGGCAATTTATTGGATGCCGATTTCTATACTTTGAATCTCAACAACAAATATAGCCTGATGTCATCCAATCAGCCTTTGCCTCCTTGCACTGGTGCTTTGATCAACTACAGCACCACTGGTAAGGTTCAGTACTCCACCGAGCCCACCAACAGCAAGGGCAGCATGCTCAACATGACCGTGAGCGAAGGCCGCGGCACTGTTGACCAAGTTCGCGTCCGCTTCGGCCAAGGCCACAACCTGCAACACATGAGCTTCCGCAACAACAGCAAGCTCTACATGCCTGTCGATGGCAATGACTACGCAGTGGTCTATGCTGATACCGAAGGCGAGATGCCCGTCAACTTCAAAGCTGAAAAGAATGGCAACTACACCATCAGCATCAACAACGAGAACATTGAGTTCGGTTACTTACACCTTATTGATAACATGACTGGCGCCGACATCGACCTCCTTGAGACTCCTAGCTACAGCTTCGATGCCAAGGTGACCGACTACGCCAGCCGCTTCAAACTGGTGTATGCTGCCGGCAGCAACAACGACAGCTTCGCCTTCTACAACAAGGGCAACATCGTCATCAACAACGAAGGCAACGCCATCCTCAACATCGTCGATGTCCTCGGCCGCACCATCAGCAGCCAGACCATCAACGGCAGCGAGAATGTCAGCTTCAACGCTAACGCTGGTGTCTATACTCTCCAGCTGATCCAAGGCGAAAAGGTAAAGACCCAAAAAATCGTGGTTGAATAATTAAAATCCATATCGAAATGAAAAAACTAGTTTTAGCAATCGCAATCGTTCTCGGAATGGGTATCGGCGCTTACGCCCAAGGTGGTCTGTTCAAATATGGCCAAGAGGCTGAACAAACTCGCGGTGGT
>CADCGK010000014.1 GCA_902800965.1 uncultured Bacteroidia bacterium
TTTTTCCTTTACGTGCAACTATTTTCGCAACTTTTTTTCATTTATTTTCAAATTATTTTCCTCCACCTTGACTATCAGCGAAATACAAACACAAAAAAAGGCTGATCAATCATGATCAGCCTTTAAACTAGAGGGGGTTAGCCTTAATCTTTCTTCAACAAATCGCGGATTTCGGTCAACAATTTGACATCCTCTGATGGTTCAGCGGGAGCAGGCTCTGGAGCAGGCTCTTCTTTCTTCTTCATCTTATTCATGCCTTTAACCACCAAGAAGATGCAGAAGGCGATAATGATGAAGTCAAAGATCACTTGGATGAAGTTACCCCAAGTAAGTGCCAGCTCGGGTTTGACAACTTCCTCCCCATTCATCACTGCTTCACGAATCACCCACTTCCAATCGGTGAAAGTAAGTCCTCCCGTAGCTGCACTGATGAGTGGCATGATGATGTCAGACACCAACGAAGTGACAATCTTGCCAAATGCGCCACCGATGACAACACCGATAGCCATGTCCACGACATTGCCCTTAACGGCAAATTCCTTGAATTCTTTTAAAAGTCCCATGATTAGAAATATTAAGTGTTATACCTTATAATAATACGTTTTTGCAAAAATAGAAAAATAATACAAACATCAAAACTCCGAAGTAAAATGAAATTCAATGTCAGGGTATTTTTCCATGGCAATCTGCAAAGCATACGGCGATTCGGCCAGGAACACGTCTCTGCCTTCTTTGTCTTCGGCCAGATTCAAAGCCTTTCTGGTTTTAAAATCTTTCAATTGTTCATCATTCTCACTGGTGATCCAGGCGGTTTTATACAGTGAGATGGGTTCGTAACGACAAGAAGCATTGTACTCATGCAGCAAACGGTACTGGATCACCTCAAATTGGAGTTCTCCCACCGTACCAATAATCTTCCTGCCAGTCATTTTGCCCGTGAAGAGTTGGGCAACGCCCTCATCCGTCAACTGCTCAAGGCCTTTGGCGAGCTGCTTTGCTTTCATTGGGTCGGCATTCTCAACATAACGGAATTGCTCTGGCGAAAAGCTCGGGATGCCTTTATAATTAAGGATCTCACCCTCAGTCAAAGTATCACCGATCTTAAAGTTTCCCGCATCATACAAGCCCACAATGTCGCCAGGGTAAGCCTCATCGAGCACCGATTTCTTTTGAGCCATGAAAGCGGTGGGGTTGGCAAACTTCAACTCACGACGTTGGCGCACATGGAAATAGTTCTTATTACGCTCAAATCGGCCCGATACCACTCTCACGAAAGCAATACGATCGCGATGGTTAGGATCCATGTTGGCATGGATCTTAAAGACAAAACCCGTGAATTTTTCCTCTGTCGGCTCAATATGACGCTCTTCCGTATCGCGTCCAATTGGCGTGGGAGCAATTTGAATAAAGCAATCCAGCAGCTCCTTGACACCGAAGTTATTCAACGCGGAACCAAAGAAGACAGGACAGATATCACCATTTAGATAAGCCTCACGCGAAAACTGATCGTACACTCCTTGAACAAGATCCGTCTCATTCCTTAAGGTCTCAGCATCCTCTCCAATCATCTTGTCCAACTCTGGATTATTCAAGTCATCAAAAGCGATGCCTTGTGTGATGTGCTGTTTGTCAGAATTGAAAAGATACAGGCTCTTGTCATAGATGCTGTAAACGCCTTTGAACTTCGGTCCCATGTTGATCGGCCAGCTCAACGGCGTTAAACGGAGATTTAGTTTTTGCTCGATCTCGTCCAGCAATTCAAAAGCATCTTTGCCTGGACGATCCATTTTGTTGATGAAAACAATGATGGGAGTGTTTCGCATCCGGCACACCTCAACCAACTTCTCGGTCTGCGACTCCACACCTTTGGCGGCATCGATCACCACGATCACACTATCAACTGCAGTCAGCGTCCTAAAAGTATCCTCCGCAAAATCCTTGTGACCAGGGGTGTCCAAAATGTTAATTTTGATTCCCTGATAATCAAAGCCCATCACTGAAGTTGCAACCGAGATACCACGCTGTCTCTCAATCTCCATCCAGTCGGAAGTGGCAGTCTTACGTATCTTGTTCGACTTCACGGCACCAGCCACCTGAATAGCGCCGCCATAAAGCAAGAGTTTCTCTGTTAAGGTAGTCTTACCGGCGTCAGGGTGGCTCACGATGGCGAAGGTCCTGCGCCTGTTGATTTCATCAATAAACGACATTATGATATTCCTTCAAAATAGTTTGCAAAAATAGCAATAAAAGAGACGCGAGGCAAATTCAATCCGTCCACTTGTTGAAATTCGATAGACGTTTCGTCATATCTCCATGAAGCTTGAGCACAAACAAACTGTCGCTCTTCGGCAGGCTAAAATCATACCTATTATTAATATAAGGTATGGTTGGAATGATATAATAATGGTACTTTCCGTGAATCTTCCCTTTATGAACATAATACGGCATGTAATCTGTCGCAATGACCCTTTTTGAAAAGCGGTTTACCTGTGCCCTGATCATAATTCCACCTCTGGCATCGGCATCTTTTTGGTTCGAAATAAAGTTGCCCATAGAATAATAGGTAACCACGGGTTTCCCTTCAGGAGAAAACACAGTGTCCGCATCCTGAACAACATGAGGATGGCCTCCGATAATGAGATCCGCACCCTGACGAGCCAGAAATCGAGCATAAGCCTGCTGATAGCGATCCGCCTTTAATTGGTATTCATTACCCCAATGGATATAAACCACTTTCAGATCCACCCCCAGTTCTTCAAGTTTTTGGAAATCGCGAGCCACTTCCAAGGTGTCCATCATGTTGATCACCGTAGGCGGCCTAACACTAATACCATTCGTACCGTAAGTCATATTGAGGAAGCCTATCCTCATCCCTTTCACTTCCACCACCAAAGGATAAGTGGTATCACGGCTCGCGGCGTCCACATAACTGCCGGCATGCAACATGCCGATGCTATCCAATTTCCGTATCGTTCGATCCACACCTTTTTTACCATGGTCCACCACGTGATTATTGGCAGTAAAGATCACATCAAAACCGACTTTCTGCAGGTCAAAAAGCAACTCATCAGGGAAAGAAAAACAGGGAAATGAGGTGTATGGCTTCCCGGCCATGGTGTATTCCAAATTGGCCAAAGCCAGATCGGCCTCCTGAATATAAGGCTCTACAAATTGGAAACACTCTCGGAATTCAAAGATACCAGTAGCAGGATTGAACGCGGCGGTCCGCATGGGAGAATGGCCCATGACATCTCCGGCAAAGACCAGTGTGACCACACTGTCGGCAAGATACGCCTCCCTATCCTTGTACTCGCAACCACGCAAAGCCATCTCTTCATGGGTTAGACAGGTAAAAAGCACCACCCAAACCAAAACGACAAACGAAAGGCACAGCAACAGCTGCCGACTCTTAGCTTTTGTGTTCATATACAAAAAAAGCGCAGGTCTTCGAGACTTGCGCTTCAGCGGTCCGGACGAGGCTCGAACTCGCGACCTCCTGCGTGACAGGCAGGCATTCTAACCAAACTGAACTACCGGACCAACCTTGAAAAAGAACCTTATTTCTTTGCTTTGCGGATGCAAAGGTACTACCATTTTTGAAATGCACAAGCATTTTTTCTGTTTTTTTTGCAAAATTTTTATATTATGTTGATTATCAGGAATATATTTTACACTCAAAATACCCGTCTTTAAGATTATGATAAGGCACACCGTATTTTTCCGCCTGACGAATCCATTCACAGGCCAAATAATCCGGAACAGATCCGTCAATTAAAAGCATCCCAACTTGATATGAATTATTAACACGACAAAGGTCGGGCCTTTGTTTCTCGCGAACCACCAGGTAATCAACGGCAACCCGTTGAGAGCAGCCATCAACAGCAATTACCGGATCCCAAAATGCTGCCACCACACCTTTAAACGAAAACAACCACGCCTTTTTACACACTGATTCCGCAGAAAAATCATCATTCAATGTAAAACACGGAGGATTCATCGTCAAGTATTGCTTTGCCCAAAAACCTTTCAAACTATAATCAATCAAAGAAGGATCACTTAGCAATGACTCATCACACACCAAAACATGAGAGCCGTTAGAAACAAAGTCTATGGCTGTGTGTTTACTCAATGAATAGAAAACAAGACGGTTTTCACTTAACGCTTTCTGGCTAGTGAACGCCAACGAAATCGAAAACACTGCTGATAATGCCAACAGTTCAATCATCATTCGTTTCTTTCTCAAATTCACAAACAGCCAAAACAGCAGCAGCAACAGCAAACTTAAACCAAACTGATAATCATCCATATAAAGTCCTTTTACTAAGGAAAAAGGCAGCATTTTAACTCCTGAAACCACACCATTCATAAGACGAAGCATTAGCCAAACGATCTTCCCAAAAACGACACCCAACATCGGAACCCAAGAAAACATCAGCAATAACATGCCAGCCAAAATCACCAAAAAAGAAAGAGGAGTCATGAAAAGATTACTCAACCAAAAATAAGGGGTGAACTGATTGAAATAATAAATAGTGAAGGGCATCGTAGATATTTGTGCGGCTATTGACACGGCAGTGATTTCCCAGAGTTTATCCAACAGCTTGTTTTTAATATAAAGCAGATTATATATCCTCTTTTGCAACAAGACAATTCCTATCACGGCAACATAAGAAAGCTGAAATCCAATAGCAAATAGGTTATTCGGATTGATAAGCAACAACACAAAAGCGGACGCTCCGATTGAGTTCAAGGCAAAACCTTTCCGATGGACCAATTCACCAACAATCAAGAAAGAAATCATCAGTGCGGAACGCATCACTGAAGGTGACAGTCCTGTCAATAAGGCGTAAAACCAGATCAAGACCAGCAAGGCCAACTTCTTGGCGAATGCCGCTTTCTTTCCTCTCCCCAAAAAGCCAAGGAAAAAGGAAGCCAACAAATAAACGATACCCACATGCATCCCCGATACGCAAAGGATATGCATGGCACCGGCAGCCACAAAATTCTGGCGCACTTGTGCGGGAAGGCTCTCGTCATAACCTAAAAGGATGGCTGCTCCTATACCAAATTCTTCTTCAGTAATGCCGTTACTTCGCAAAACCTCCAGCAAACGGTCACGGAAACGATAAGCAAAAGCAAAAATCGGATTGCATTCCTGAAAACCAGTATTTTCCCAGCTCCCTTTTTTCAAATAGATCCTGCCCGTCACCCCTCTCCTTTCCAAATATTTACGATAATCAAATTCCTCAGGATTCAGTGGAGGGGGTACATCTTCAATTGGAGATGAGAAAAACAACATGTCACCATATTCCAGCCTCAAAGCTTCTTCAGACTTTTGGAAATAGGCTATCACTTTTCCCGAAACCTTGATTTCCAACGAGTCATTTCTAAAACCTTCCAATTCCATTAATACTTTTACTGATTTCTCCTTTTCAGTTGGCGGATCATAAACACGAGCCATATATAGGCCACATTGTTCCGATAAATTGCCAAAGTATTCCCTTCGTGAAGTGACATCCTGCAAACAACATCGATAATACCCAAGATAAGCAAAAACGAGCATTGTCAGCACGCCAAACAGCCACCTACCATGATACTTCAAAGCACGAGAAAGAAGTATTTCCGAGGACAACAATACAAGCAACACAATAAAAAGCGAGATCTTATCATGGTTCACCACTCCAATGGCGTCAAACAACAGAACGCCAATGACCAATGGAATAACAAGCCTTAAAAAAGGATATTTGCTCCAATTCATAACCATTGCCAAAATTTTGGCGCAAGTTACGAATTATTAATTAAACATTAATATATTTAATTAATACATTATTATTTTATCATATCAACTATCGCTTCAGCTGCTTTTTTTGAGGCCCCCGAATTACCCAATCGTTCTTTAAGTGTGTCAAGATCCTCAAGAAGACGCCGTTGTTTTTTCCCGTCTTTCAAAAGGCACTCCAGTTCCTTCGTCAGATTCTCTTCGCAAAAGTCTTTTTGGATCAGTTCCTTCACCACCTCACGATCCATAATCAAGTTAACAAGACTGATGTATTTCACCTTGATCATGTTTTTGGCAATGAGATAGGAAATGTGGTTGGCTTTATAGCACACCACTTCGGGGACGGCAAGCAAAGCCGTCTCCAGCGTTGCTGTACCTGAAGTCACAAGTGCCGCACTCGAATTACGAAGCAATTCGTATGTTTGATTCTCAACCAAACGAACATCCTTGTCGCCGATCATCCGTTGATAAAGATTTTTGTCGAGAGACGAGACGCCAGCGATAACAAACTGATACTGCGGAAAATGCGGGATCACCTTCAACATTGAGCCAAGCATGCGCTCCACTTCCTGTTTCCTGCTCCCAGGAAGCAATGCTATGATTTCCTTCTTTTCCGAAAGATTGTTGCGATGCACAAAACTCAGACGCGGTGTTGTATCAAGTTTCGACATCTCATCCAAGAGAGGATGCCCAACAAAGGTAACATTCACACCGTATTCCTTATAAAACGGCTCCTCAAAAGGAAGGATCACCAACATTTTATCAACGTATCTTTTGATTTTATACACACGATGTCGTTTCCATGCCCATACCTGAGGCGAGATGTAATAGCACACCCGCATGTTTTTCTTGTGGGCAAACTTGGCAATACGCAAATTAAACCCTGGGTAATCCACCAAAATCACGACATCTGGTTTGTAAGCTAGCAGATCAGCCTTGCATTCCTTGATATTGCTCAATACTTTGCCCAGGTTTGCGGCAACTTCCACGAAACCCATGAATGCCATGTGGCGATAGTGTTTGACCATAGTGGCACCTTGTTTACGCATCAAGTCTCCGCCCCAGGCTCTGAATTCTGCTTCTTTATCCTTTGCCTTGATCTCAGCAATCAGGTTGGCAGCATGCAGATCTCCTGATGCCTCCCCTACGATGATATAATACTTCATGACATCATTCTTTCGTTCATACAAGGAAAAACACGAGAAGCATGCCGATAAAGGTAATCATAAGAATTCCCTTGCCGCATTTTTCCATGTTCCATTTTACCATTGCCATCCTGAAAAGGATAATGCCCGGTACAAACGCCAAGAGGTAAGGAGCTCTGGCATAGGCCTCACCCCATGAAATCAGGGACAGGAGCAAGAAACAAAGGGCAAACACCGCTGCTCCTATCAATAGTCCAATCCAAAATGTATCTTTAATTCTCATATCTGTTCAAATATATGTTCAAAACGGCTCATTTCTCCCAAATATTGTTTGGCAGTTAGATCGAAATGGGTCGGAACCAATGAAACATAATTATTTTGTAATGCATAATAGTCAGTGTCATCACCATGATCGTCGTACACGAACTTGCCTCCAAGTTTCAGGCAAGTACCGCCTCTTTCATCCTGACATTCGCTGTAAACCTCAATCCATTTAGCCTTAGCCTGACGACAGATTTTCAATCCCTTGATCGGTTCCTCTCCTCGTTTTGGGAAGTTGACGTTCAAACAAACACCATCGGGGAGGCCTTGTTCCAACACGTCTTTGGTAATGGCAGTGATATAAGGGTCAAGATGATCGAAATCGGCATCAAGGTCATAGCAGTCAAGGCTGAAACCAATTGCGTTGATGCCATCCATGCATGCCTCGATGGCAGCCGCCATCGTGCCGGAATAAATAACATTGGTGGAGGCATTGGAACCGTGATTAATACCAGAAACCACTAAATCGGGGATGCGATCCGAAACCCATTGATAGGCAACCTTCACACAATCGACAGGTGTCCCATTGCAAAGATACTCTTTATAGCCGGGTCCATGATCAATCAAAACGGCAGTCAAGGTGGGTGTCGTTGTGATGGAATGGCCTTTGGCTGACATCACCTTATCCGTTGAAATAACGAGAAGATCTCCCAAAGGCCTCATCAGGGAAATAAGTTTTCTCAGGCCTTTGGCCTGATAGCCGTCGTCATTGGTGATCAATATGAGGGGTTTAGCTTGTTCCACGATAACGTTCATTTTAAACTTTTCAAGGTTTGATACAATTTTCGGGTGGGTAATCCCATGACATTATAGAATGACCCCTGTAGTCCAGAGATGCCCACATAGCCAATCCATTCCTGAATGCCATAGGCACCGGCTTTGTCGTAGGGCTTGTAACGATCCACATAATATGCCATCTCCTCAAGATCCAACGGAGCGAAGGTGACTTTGGATATGGCCGAGAACGTTTTTGTTTTATCTTTTGTCCTCACCGTGACTCCAGTCACAACATGATGCGACTTTCCAGAGAGTACGTGCAGCATTCTCATGGCATCCTCACGGTCAGCAGGTTTTCCCAGAATCTCGTTTTCAGCGATCACCACTGTATCAGCCGTGATCAGCAGATAGTTCGGAGGCAGCTCTTCATCGGTAAAAGCGAGGGACTTCTGCCGGCTCAGATACTCCGGTACCTTTTTGAAAGGCATTTCCGGATAATCCTCAGGTGTTTCTTTAGTTAGGCAAACAAAGCGCACCCCCATTCCTTTCAGCAACTCCTGACGGCGGGGAGATTTCGAAGCAAGGACTACCGTATAATTTTCAAGATGTTCCAACATCATTACTTGTTTTTACCATGAATAAGCCTCGGCTGTCAGCCATTTCCCTTGTATCTTGAGTGTCCGCTCAATCACATCACGAACGCAACCGCGTCCTCCAGGGCAGTGGCTTATATAAGCACTGATCTGTTTCACCTCCTCGGCGGCATCGGCAGGACATACGGGCACCCCTACCCTTTGCATCACCTTGAGATCGGGAATGTCATCCCCCATATAGATGACTTGATTAGGGGTCAAGTGGTACTGCTCCATGTATTCTTCAAGTTTCAACACTTTATCGGGGACTCCTGTGAACACATCCTTGACGCCCAACATGTTCAGCCTTTTCGTAATGTTGGTAACGACTGCGCCAGAAATAACAGCGAGGTGAAAGCCCAGCTTACTTGCCAATTGAAGTGCGTATCCATCTTTCACATTGGAAGTCCTGAGCGGATCGCCGTTGCTGTCCATATATACCGTGCCATCGGTCATCACTCCATCATAATCAAAAATGAAAGTATTGACTTCCGACAACATTTTATTCAGTTCGTTCATGCGTGCTTCTATTTGGATGCACGAAATTAGGCATTTTTTGCCATATCCCACTAAAAAAAATGGCAACAATCAAACTATTTTGTGTACTTTTGTATTTTATTAGAAAAACTAACGAAACATCTAACAATGAGAATTAGACATCAGTCTGAAAACACTGAACAGCTTGTGGCCACCATTGTTGAGGCCATGGATTCCTTAAAAGGAAAAGAAATCGTCACCCTAGATCTCAGGGAAACAGGCACCAATGTTACCGATTATTTTGTGATCTGTCATGCCAATTCCAAGACCCAGGTCGATGCCATCGCCGATAAAATCATCGATGAAGTAAGAGACAAGGTCGGAATCAAGCCTTACCATATCGAAGGCAGGGACAACACCGAGTGGATTTTGATCGACTTCGTGGATGTCGTAGTACACGTGTTTTTGCAATCCATGCGCAGCTATTATCAGCTTGAAGAACTTTGGGCTGACGCAGAGAAGATTGTGAACGGAGAAAACAACTGATTTTAGTATTTTTATGGAAGAAAACAAGAATTCCAATATGCCTCAAAAGCCAGGCGGAAAGAGACGATTCAATTTCTATTGGATTTACATCATCCTAACTGTTGTCCTTTTCGCCCTGTATTTTACTGGCAAAGACGAATCTCAGCGTGAAGAGATTGATATGGGTCAACTCATCGAATTGTTGAAAAACGGTGAGGTCTCCAAAATAGAGTTAGTCAACAAGGAAAATGCCGAGATCTATTTGGCGGCGGACCCGAAAGCGGTCAAATACACCTATCAAATCGGGTCGCTCGAACGGTTTGAAGAGACCGTCGAAAAGGTTCAGGAAGAAAACGGCATCACCGATCCAGTCTATATCAAAAATGTGCAACACAAGAGTTGGGGCTTGGATCTGTTGTTCACTTGGATCTTGCCTTTGCTGCTCGTGATCGCCATGTGGTTTATCTTCATGCGCGGATTAGGACGTAGCGGCATGGGCGGAGGAGGTCAAATCTTCAACATTGGTAAGTCCAAGGCACAATTGTTCGACAAGGACAATGTGCCCGTTAACGTTACCTTCAAAGACGTAGCAGGTCTTGAAGAAGCCAAGGTGGAAATCATGGAGATCGTGGACTTCCTGAAAAAGCCCGACAAATACACCAAGCTGGGTGGTAAGATTCCTAAGGGCGTATTGCTGGTAGGCCCTCCTGGAACAGGAAAGACCCTGTTGGCCAAATCCGTGGCTGGCGAAGCCAATGTGCCATTCTTCAGCATCTCCGGTTCAGACTTTGTGGAGATGTTTGTTGGCGTGGGCGCTTCCCGAGTTCGTGATTTATTCAATAACGCCAAGCAAAAAGCACCATGCATCATCTTTATCGATGAAATTGACGCTATTGGACGAGCACGTGGCAAGAACCCCATCAACGGAGGCAACGATGAACGCGAAAGCACTTTGAATCAATTGCTTACTGAAATGGACGGCTTCGGCACCAACACAGGCGTTATCGTTTTGGCCGCCACAAACCGTGCCGACATCCTCGACAAAGCCCTGATGCGTGCCGGCCGTTTCGACCGACAAATCTACGTCGAACTCCCCGACTTAATCGGCAGAAAAGAGATTTTCGAAGTCCACATGCGCAACCTCAAGCTTGGTCCGGACGTTGACCGTGATTTTCTAGCCAAACAAACCCCCGGATTCTCAGGTGCTGACATCGCCAACGTGTGTAATGAGGCCGCTTTGATGGCTGCCCGCAAAAATAAAGACATGATTGGCAAACAAGACTTCTTGGACGCCATTGACCGCATTATTGGAGGACTTGAAAAGAAGAACAAAATCATCACCGCTGACGAGAAGAAAGTCATTGCTTTCCACGAGGCTGGACATGCCACCACCAGTTGGTTGCTCCGGTACGCACATCCTCTGGTCAAGGTAACCATCGTACCAAGAGGCAAGTCATTGGGCGCAGCTTGGTATCTGCCTGAAGAGCGACAGATCACAACGAAAGAGCAGCTATACCACGAAATGGTTGCCACCATGGGCGGACGGGCCGCAGAGCAAGTCGTTTTCGGACAGATCTCTACCGGAGCGCTGTCCGATTTGGAAAAAGTCACCAAACAAGCCTATGCCATGGTCACCTACTACGGCCTTGACGATGTGATTGGCAATCTAAGCTACTACGACTCAACAGGACAACAAGAATACAGCCTGACCAGACCTTACAGCGAAAAGACAGCTGAGCTCATCGACAAACAAGTCAGCAAATTGGCCGAGCAAGCTTATCAGGAAGCTTTGACAATCTTGAAGGAGCATCAGGATGGACTGACGCAGCTTGCCAATAAACTCGTTGAAAAAGAAGTTATCTTTGGAGAAGACCTGGAGCTCATTTTCGGAAAGCGTCCATGGGACAACAACAATGAAGAAAACACCAATGAACAAAAACTGGAGGAGCATCATGAAGGACAGGAAGGGGCTTGATAAAGGCACTACCAACAAGGAGCAAATCCTTGCCATGATAAGAAATGCCATTATCGAAAAACCAGAAGCTATATTTCAGGATATTGATTTGCAGAGCGACACCTGGAAACCAATAAAAGAAGAGGATGGCAATGCCATCACCTTTGTCCAGAAATTCAAGGACATGGGCGGTATTTTCATTTATCTCGAAAATGAGGCTGAATTCGGCGATTGCATGAAACAATTAGCGCCTCAAAACGGATGGGACCCCTTATGGTGTTCAAGCCCAAAAATGCAACCTTTATTGGAAAAATACGGCTTGAATTATAGCGAAGAGCCTGTGGTAGAAGAAAAGCACAAACTCGTTAGCATCAACGATTGCGAGTACCTCATCGCCCAAACAGGAAGCATTGTCATTTCTGACTACAACACTGGTTCTCGGAAAGCCTATACCGATGCTGATGTTCTGCTGATACTTGCACGAACTGATCAAATAGTCAGCAGTGTGAAAGAGGCTTTACAGCGCCTGAAAAGTAGGCTCAGCTCCCAAGAAGCCAGTCAAGCCGTCATCCTTACCGGTCAAACCTGGACTTATGACATTGAACAAGAATTGGTTCAGAATGTATTCGGCCCACGGCAGATTGCCGTATTTCTTATTGATGAATAATTTATATTAATTCTAAATTACAATGTTAATATGTTGATTACTAATAATTTAAAATATGATAATGATATATATTCAATAAAATTATTATTTAATCGACAATATGAATTATTATTTACTATATTTGCATTGTATAATTAGATTCTAGTCAAAAATAATAAGCTCAAAAGAAAGCAATAGGACATACAAATAATCATTAGATATAACATTGGCATTGAAGCAGATGCCGACAAAACAACAATTAACATGGAAAACACTAACGAGATCAAAGAAACCAAAAAAGGCACTAGAAAGCCCAGAGCTAAAAGGGCCACTGCCGCCGAAGGCGATGAAAACGCCATCTTCATCGGAACGCTCATCCAACAGGAGTTGAAGAATCAGGAACGCACTGTTTCGTGGCTCGCCCGTAAACTGGATTGCGACCGCACTAACGTGTACAACATTTTCCGCCGTCAGGACATTGATACAGAATTGTTGATGCGCATTTCCGTCATCCTTCACCGCGACTTTTTCTCCATCTTCTCCAAGGAAGCCAAGAGAAAAATCTCATCGAATCCAGCTATCTAAGTTTTATAAGATAAATTTGGAAACAACTAAGCCAGCTTGGAGACTGAGTCTCCAAGCTGTTTTTATTTCATCAACTCGTTGATGATATTTTCGATACTGACCCCTTCTGCTTCAGCGGTATAGTTCCTGATAATACGATGACGCAATATCGGAATCGCCACTTTTTGGACATCCTCGATGTCGGGAGAGTATTTGCCGTTCAACAAAGCATTCGCTTTAGCTCCAATAATCAGATACTGAGAAGCGCGAGGGCCTGCTCCCCAACTCAAAAAACGGTTTGCCCATTCATGTGCTTGAGTCGTATTTGGACGAGTCTTAGCGGACAAAGAAACGGCATACTGATACACATGATCTGAAACTGGAACACGACGTACCAACTGCTGAAAATACACAATCTCCTCAGGAGAGAGCACAGCGTTCACTTTCACGTCTTTCCCCACAGTTGTGCTTTTAACAATCTCCACCTCTTCTTCGTAGGAAGGATAATCCAACAGCAGATTGAACATGAAACGGTCCAATTGAGCTTCAGGCAAAGGATAGGTTCCCTCCTGTTCTATTGGGTTCTGTGTAGCCAGAACAAAGAAAGGCTCTTGAAGTTGATATGTTTTCCCAGAAACCGTGACACTTTTTTCCTGCATAGCCTCAAGTAGAGCCGCTTGGGTTTTGGGAGGAGTACGGTTGATTTCGTCAGCTAAGATAATGTTAGAGAACACCGGGCCTTTGATGAAACGAAACTGACGGGATTCATCTAAAATTTCAGTGCCAATAATATCAGAAGGCATCAGGTCGGGAGTGAATTGGATACGACTAAAGCCCAACCCTAAAGCTTGTCCGATGGTATTAACCAGCAAAGTCTTGGCAAGGCCAGGCACACCAACGAGCAACACATGACCCTGGCAAAAAATGGACAACACGGTGTGATGGATAACCTCGTCTTGGCCAACAATCACTTTCCCGATTTCTTTGCGCAGCCTTTCATATTTCTCAACCAAGGCTTTCGCACCTTCAACATCTGAACTGTACATTATCTTAGAAATCTAACCGTTTTACTTGCCCTGCCAATCAAACTGGAAACCACAATCAGCAAAATCTTCATCAATACGGATGAAAGCATTTTTGGCTTTTTTCCTGATCCAATCTTGAATCACTTGTTGATTCTTCTGGTTAAGCGCCCAAGTTTGAATACGCCAATAATCCTCCTCAATATTTGCTCTATGAGCAGGATATTTCTTTTTTACCATCACGAGTCGGAATGCATCTTTGTTGTCACTGGTAACCATAGGCACGGGATCACTCACTACATCTTCATTAAGTTTGCTGACAACAAATGCCAGATTCTTGAATTCATTGAATCCCGGATAATTCTCCAGTTCCTGTATATCCTGGAGCCCAATTCTATAGCCTCCCGCCATGGGATTGACAATATATCCACCATTCGTCTTTGAGTCATCGTCGCTAAACTTTTTGCAAGCCTCTTCAAAAGACATATCACCATTGCGAATCAGCAAGGCAGCTGAATCCAGTTCGTGTTGTGCTTTCTCAAGTGCCTCCACTGGCACTTTGGCCGTCATTAGAATGTGACGGCAATTTACATAATCTCCACGGCGTTCTATTAATTGGATGATATGGTAACCAAATTGAGTTTCAATAACTTCAGAGATTTCTCCATCACGAAGGTTAAAGGCTGCGGCTTCGAATTCAGGAGCAAACTCACCATGCCCAGTAAAGCCTAACTCACCGCCTTTTTTTGCCGAACCAGGGTCTTCGGAATATAGAATGGCCATGGTTGAAAAACTACTTTCACCTTCCAAAATACGTTTCCTGATTTCGTACAGCTGGTTTTTCACAGCTAGTTTCTCATCAATACTGATCGGAGGACGTTTCACAATTTGCATGATCTCGTACTCTGCGCCCACCATTGGAAGGCTGTCTTCCGGAAGATTACGGTAGAACGATTTCACCTCGGCTGGGGTAACCACTACACCCTCAAGGATACCCGATCTCACTTTATCCTGCAAAATCTTTTCCTTAACAAGACGGCGAAGCTCGTCTTTTATCTCCGACATGGTCTTATTAAAGATTGATTCCAGTTTCTCCTGAGAGCCGGCACGGCCAATCAGTTCGCTGATACGTCGACTAAGTTCGGATTCCACTTCGTTGTCTGAAACATTCACGCTGTCCATTTCTGCCTGATTCAACATCAGTTTTTGAAACAGCAACTCTTCAAGAATGGCACAGCGCATGGCAGAACCGCTGCCTTCTATGTTTCCCTGCATACGATACTGCAAATACTGATTTTCCACGTCAGACTGCAAGATGATATTTTTTCCAACCACAGCAACCACCTTATCAACTACTTGCGTCTTCTGCCCTTGAGCAAAGACAGTGACTGCAGTTAGAATCGCAACAAAAAACAGCAAAACTCTTTTCTCCATGATTACAACTTTAGTATATTTCAAAAACCTTTTCATTTTTTGCTCTTTCATATAAGTCAGCATTCATCTGTTGAAGCAGTTCCTTTTTTCTCTTCAGCAATATGATACTTTTAATATTATCACTTTCCATTTCAAGAGGCGAAACGCTCTTTTCCATCAAATAATCCTCGAATCGCACCAAATACACAAAATTATCTTTCTCAAAAGAAACGAAACGGTTCCTTTTCAAAAAACTTTCCGCATTGAAAATCTCCAAAGGAACCTTTGAAAGCAAATCGTCAAGTCTTACCCATTCATCCACATCCAGAAAACTCGAAACTGCATATTGTTCCACAAGCTCATCTAATTGGTTCATCATCAATGTATCACGTCTGCTCATCAACTGTTTAAAGTCTTTCATGAACTTGCAGCTCTCGTCCAAGATGACATAGGCCACTTTCACCATGGTTGACCTAAGTTGGAAATTCTCTTTGTGTTCCTCATAATAGGTTTCGATTTCCTGTTCATTGACAATGGTATCCATATATTGTTCTATCAACTGGGATTCATAAGCATAAATAGTCAATGAATTGCGATAGTCCTGCAGCTGTTTTGAAAAGTCAAGTTGTTCCGGAGGCAGGTTGATTTCCGCCTGATGTATCAGAAGTTGAGTGCGTATCCAAGAATCGATAAATGCATTGACTCTGGAAAGGCTATCCATTCTACCGACATCAGCAGGAACCACCCCTTCCAAATCCTCGGCATACAGCTTATGTCCATAACACTCTGCCACCACAATACGGTCGGATTTCATCAGATAATCACGACAGCCAGCGGCGGACAACAGTAATATGACCGATAGCAGGAATCCAGAGATCCTCATTGATAAAGTGCTCTGACTTTTTCAAGTACTTTCTCGTCAATAACCACCGGATACTTCTTGTGAAGCGCATCCATCCATTTTCCTTCAATTTCCAATTGGTAATCAGAGGTGACCAAACCTTTGGCTTCGCGCAGGGTCTTCGGTTCTGGCGATCTCACTTCAATAATAATTACAATCACTGTAGATTGATCCACCGTGGAGGGGATTTCTTTCATTACACCAGGCTTCCATGGAGTCTCATCAACAAACTGATTGTCACCTCTCTGGTAAAAACCATTATGAACCTTGACATATTTAATGTTATCGCGGTACAAAGTGCTTCTCAGACTGTCGAAGGACACACCCTCAGCAAGGTATTCTTTGACTTTGGGCAACGATTCCGGTTTGTCAACTGTGATGACGCAAGCCTTAACCCTCTCGTTCCACATGTAATTTGAAGCGTTTCTTGCATAGTAGTTTCTAAGACCAGCTGTGTCAGATACGGCCTTATTCCAAACCTCTTTGTTCATCAAATCGAACAACAAAATTCCGTCATTATACTCTTTAACCAGCGCTTTGAATTCAGGATATCTTTCTTCCAGATGCTCATCAGCATAGTCCAAAATCCTTTTGCTCTGAAATGCTTCATAGAGTTGGTAAGCGTAAGTTTGAATGGATACATATCTCTGCGGAGTTTGTTTGCTTTTGATGTATTTCACAAAATCATCCACAGTAACATCAGTCTTTCCGATGCTGAAAAGCACTTCCGACATGTCCGCTTCTTTAGAGGGCACGTATGATCCAGTGAGGATGGTGCTGTCCACTGTGGACATGAATGCGGCGACGTTCTTGTCGTTGGACTTGAAATTATAGTCTTTCATGATTTGCTTCAGCACAACATCTTCAGTTTTTTTGGAACGCATGTCCTTTTCCACACGCTCGGCAATAGCTTGTTTCTCCTTTTCAAAACTTCCCAACTTGGAGTTGCCAATGAGTTTTATGATGTGATACCCATAATTTGTACGTACAGGTTTAGAAAACTCACCTGGTTTAAGTTGTTTCAATGCTTCCACAAATTCAGGGACAATGCGGCTTACAGTAAAAGGACTCAAAGTGCCGTCATGAGCAGCTGAGCCACGGTCATCGGAATATCTCTTTACCAGGTCGTTCCAATTCTTTCCATTCTCCGCAACCAACTCATTATAAATGTTGTCCGCCTTGACTCTAGTATTGTTAATATCTTCTTCAGAGGCATCGAGAGGAATCTGAAGGAAGATATGTCCAGCATTGATAACGCCGAGCGCATCTGTTACACTGGTAACCTTGATAATATGGTATCCAAAATCACTACGAATTGGCATGGAAATCTCACCTTCTTTTGTATTATAAGCTCCAGTCTCAAAAGGATAAACCATATCAAATACAGTGAAATAACCCAGATCACCATGATTCCCAGGACGTGCCGGAGTCTTGTCTGTGGCTTTTTGTCCACGGGCAGAAGGATCTTGTGAATAAGTATCGGCCAACTTTGCAAAATCTTCACCTTTCAAGGCTTTCTTTCTAATGTCCATAGCCTTGTTATATGCCTTCAAGGTATCAGAAGGCAACGCGTGCTTGTCACACGTAATGAGAATATGAGAGGCTCTGATGTCTTTCTGTTTTCGTTGATAAGCTTCTTCCACAAGCTCTTCACTAATCTCTTCGTTAGTGAAATACGGCTTTGCCAACTGCTTACGGTAGCCCTCTAATTCTTTTTTGAACTTCGCATTGGTATCAAGCTTCATCTCATACGCTTCCATGACCTTCATGCGGAAATTCACGAAAAGATCCAAATACTCGTCAACAGTTTTTTTCTCGATGACATCACCTTTCATGTTGTTCTTTTCATACACATCGGTGAATTCTTTCACTGTGACTTTTTGGTCGCCAATGGTCATAAGCACTTTCTTGTCGAGTTTGGACTGGGCTGATGCGCCAAGGACAGAGAATACAAAAACGGCTATGATTGCGGATTTGAAATTAAATATTCCTTTCATTGCTATTATGAGATTAAATTTAGAAATATCAGGATCTCTTACTATAGTTAGGTGCCTCCTGGGTAATGGTCACATCATGTGGATGGCTTTCAAGGATACCCGAGCTGGTAATCCTAATGAACTTGGCTTTCTTGAGTTCATCGATGGTATGCGATCCTGTATAGCCCATGCCAGAACGGAGGCCACCAACCATCTGATAGACCACTTCCGAGAGCGAGCCCTTATATGGAACACGACCGGCGATGCCTTCTGGCACCAGTTTCTTGATGTCATCCTCCATATCCTGGAAGTAACGGTCTTTGGAGCCAGCCTGCATGGCTTCAAGCGAGCCCATGCCACGATAAGTCTTGAACTTACGGCCTTCAAAAATAATGGTGTCACCTGGAGACTCATCGACACCAGCGAAGAGGGAACCAGCCATGATGGAAGAAGCTCCAGCAGCCAATGCCTTCACAATGTCGCCGGTATAACGGATACCACCATCAGCAATGATGGGGACATCCGTGCCTTCCAAGGCCTTGGCCACGTTAAGAACCGCAGTCAGCTGAGGGACTCCGATGCCAGCCACGACACGGGTGGTGCAGATGGAACCAGGGCCAATGCCAACCTTAACTGCGTCGGCACCAGCTTCCACCAACGCCAAGGCAGCTTCACCCGTAGCTATGTTGCCTGCTACAATGTCAATATTAGGATATCTTTCATGCAACGCCTTCACCATGTCAATCACGCCTTGTGAATGGCCATGGGCAGTGTCCACTACGAGAGCATCCACGCCAGCTTCCACAAGAGCATCGGCACGCTCCATCGTATTGGCGGTAATGCCCACAGCGGCAGCAACACGAAGACGTCCACGACTGTCCTTGCAAGCATTGGGACGTGCCTTCACCTTGATGATGTCCTTATAGGTGATCAAACCAAGAAGATGGTTGTCCTTGTCAACGACAGGCAACTTCTCAATCTTGTATTGCTGAAGGATATCAGCAGCTTTCTCAAACGACACTTCCGTGGTAGTGATCAAGTTCTCACTGGTCATCACCTCGCTGATGGGACGATCCAAACCGCGTTCAAAACGGAGGTCACGGTTCGTGACGATACCTTTGAGGCAGTTATGGCTGTCGATCACAGGAATACCACCGATATGATATTCGGCCATCAAATTAAGGGCATCCCTCACCGTAGCATCCACATGGATAGTGATCGGATCCGTGATCATGCCGTTTTCGGCACGTTTCACCTTTCTCACCTCGGCAGCCTGTTTGCCGATGGTCATATTCTTGTGAAGCACACCAATGCCACCTTCTTGTGCAATGGCGATGGCCATGCGGGATTCGGTCACGGTATCCATGCCAGCCGAGACAATGGGAACATTCAACTGAATGTTACGGGTAAACTTTGTCTTCAGGCTGGTTTCGCGGGGAAGAACGTTACTATAGGAAGGGACCAAGAGCACATCATCATAGGTCAAACCTTCGCCAACAAATTTATCGTTATCGTATGACATAAGCTATAATTGTAATTAATCTGCAAAGATAAGAAAAAAAATCAATTTACAACAATCTTCCTGCGGAGTTCAACCCCGTCTTCATCGACACAGCGCAAATCATAACTGCCCTTCTCCACATCGATTGGCATCTGATGATTCAGACGCGTCTTTCCGATAAAGACGTCATTCAAAGTCCAATAGATGGTTTTCTTGGGATTCCGATGTGCGATTTCAAAAATCACCTGCTGCCGGTCACCTTTGATGCCGATAGGAATGCTAACGCGGGCATCCGACTTGGGATAGACGAAGGCCATCATCTCGTCTGGATGAGCGGTAGCGCAGCTGGGATACAATGCAGGAAGAGGGCGATACTTGGCGGAATGTTTCTTGTAGAACCACTCAAGGACTGGAGGAAGCACAAAAAATGTTTCATAGCAACGCTGATCCACTGGATAACAATCAGGCAACACCTGATACTGCCTGGTGGGATCGAGAAACACCTTCTGATGGTAGGGACAGACACCTGTTTTGATTTCCACATTCGGCATCATGACCTTACGAACATCGCTGCAGATCTCCGAATTGGGATAACCCGATTCGGCACAAACCTCCACTTCAATCGCGGATGCTGTAGCTGCAGGATATGTGTAGCTGTCTTTCAGCAGTCCTGCCACGTCAAACATCAGTGGCGCTGCAGCGCCTACTCCCGTCAAGCCCGGCCTCCCCTCACCGTCAGCATTGCCAACCCACACACCGATGACATAACGGTCCGTCAACCCAATGGCCCAGGCATCCCTGAATCCGAAACTGGTACCTGTCTTCCACGCCACCTGCTTGGAAGAAGAAAAACCGCTCCAACCAATCTGACTGGTCGGGCGTGTCAACCCCTTCATCACATCGAAAGTGATGGCAATGGCATCAGCTGAGAATGGGGAAATTCCTTCAGGGACTGGTTCCTTGAACTTCTCATTCACTGCGGCAGCAAGTTTCCTTCCCATCTTGCCGTACGCATTCACCAAATCATAAAGTGAAGCCTCCGCACCACCGACAATCAGCGAAAGACCATAATGGTCGCTGTCGAACACAATGCCAGAGATGTCAAGACGCTTCAACAAAGAATGGAAGCGCTGATGGCCGTATTCCTTAAGGAGATGAACAAAGGGAGCGTTCAATGAATGTTGTAGTGCTTCATTAGCTGGAACCACACCCCAATACTGGCCGGAATAATTCTTTGGGGTAAAGCCAGAAAGGCTCATCGGCACATCAGGAAGCAGCATGGTTGGCAGCAACGTGCCTTCATCCAACATGGCGGCAAACAAAAAGGGTTTCAAGATGCTGCCGGTGGATCGCTGCGCCTTGACCATATCCACCATGGACGCATCCTTGGCATTGGCATTGTTGCCCACGTAGGCCACCACTTCATTATTAAGATAATCTATGACATACACGGCGGCATTTTCTATCTGATTCTGGGCATTGGCTTGATGATGCCGGTCCATGACGTCCATGATGCTCTGTTGGAGATAATAATCCAGATCGGAATGGATCTGCTCACCTTTGTGTTTTTTTTCTTGACCCACAAGGTAATGATAAGCCAGCATTGGCATATCGAAAGGCTTGTCTGGCAAGCTTTCCAACATTGCCAACTCACAATCCTCCTTGCTCAACTTGGGAACATTATATCTTTTGGGGCAATAGACTTTCGACTCCGTCAGCCGCAGAAGCAATGCATCGCGCTTATCCAACAGTCTCCCCCTTGAACGTCCCGGATGGATCAATGCCGGAGAATTAGGAAGTACTGCAAGCAATGCCGCTTCGCTCCAGGTAAGGCGGTCGGGGGTGGTATGGAAATAACGCCACGCCGCCGCATCGATGCCCACCACATTGCCGCCGAAAGGTGCATGGGCAGCGTACATGTCAAGGATACTCTTCTTCGAATAGTGCAGCTCCAGTCGCATGGCCAGTATGACCTCGAGAATCTTTTCGCCGTAGGTACGAGGTTTGTTTTTCCTGGCCAAGCGCACCACTTGCATGGATATGGTGCTTCCTCCCCTGACCACCTTCCCCGCCCTGGAATTCTCGATCAAGGCCTGAATGAAAGCGACGGGGTTGAAACCGCCATGACGGAAAAACTGCTGGTCTTCATACTCGAGAACGCATGCAATGTATTTCTCCGAATAGTTGTTCGTAGCTGGGAAACGCCATTGTCCATCATCGGCAATCCTTGCCCCAAGCAGTTCCCCATCCTTGGCAGTCAACACCGTGGAATAAGGATCTTCAAACTTGGGAACGGGGATACACAAAAAGAGGAGGAACAGGACGAGAGTCACCGCGCCTATGATTTTCAGAACACGATAGCCCTTCTTCCCGTTCCTCATCTAGAGATCGTTTAAAAGTTACTTCTCAGAACTTCAACGAACCACTACCGGGCGAGCCGGCACCTGGTAGTAGATGTCGTTGTTGTACATGTCCTCGCAACGAACTGCGGGCAACATGAACGAGCCTTCGTAGGTGGCGTTCAGCTTGAGCTTGAAGGTCTTCTTTGATCTAGCGGAGAGGTCGAAGAAGAAGTAAGCTCTGTCATCACGGATATCCGTATGCTTGGCGGCTTGTGATTCAGAGCCACCGTCCATCAGACGTTCATTGATGATTTCCCAGCCGGATGCCAGATAATATGACAGCGCCAGTTCAGTCACGCGGTAATCGCTAGGATTCTCCACGGTAATCTCCACGGTGAAGTCCGTGCCCATCGGCAACGAAGCAGGATTGAGGGCGGCGCCTTGCTTGTCGAAGTAATCCACCTTCATCTTGATGAAGTTGCCGCTTTCCTGAGTTTCATATTCCGCAACAGCTGTCTTGGTATAAACCATGGCTGTCAGCTTCTGGTTGGAGTTGTTGGTAATCTCCACCTTGTTGTCGCCAATCTTTGGAATGACGGCATAACCTGTTGAACCCATATTGGTGTTCAGCGTACGAGCGTCACCATTGAACTTGACAGAAGCAGAGATCGGGGAATTCGTAGCGCCAACCTTTTCCGCGTATTTACCCAAGACGAACAGGGCAAAAGCGGTGGACTGGGTATCGAGCCAACGGCCGCTGTTCAAGATCTGGCAGAGGTCGTTGATATGGCCTTGGATCGACTTGTCGTCCTTGCTGCAGAGCATCTCCGAGTAAGTCATGAAGGCCAAGTCGCGAGTAGCAGAACCGAAGGAAGAGATGTAATCCGACATCTTCTCCCCTTCGTTGATGGCCGGCCAGAACTGGGCCACCATGTTCTTCTTACCCACTTGGGCGTAAGTGGCGGCGGTCAGCATGGATGACAGGCTGTAGTTCATCTTCAGCTCCTTGAAGCGGTTGAGGGCACCCATCTCAGGAGCACCACCCAACGCCAGCACAAAGAGGCGGTAAGCCTGGATGGTCTCGCCTTGCTTGAAGTCGGGATTCATATTCCATGCCTTGGCAACGTCAGCCTGATGCTTCATCATGCCATCGAGCAGATAGGCGGGGACGTCGAAGCCTTGGTTCTTGGCCTCCACAATGAAATGCAGGGCATAGATCTCCGTCCATGGATCGACATAACTGCCACCCACCCAGTTGGTGAGCGAGAAGTCGGATTTCTGGTATGACTTCAGACTGGAGATGCCGTTCTGGATGGCGTCACGGGTCTTGTTCTCATCTTCCTCAGTCTGTTGGATGAAGTGGTTGATGTACAACTGCGGGAAGGCAGCTGAAACCACTTGCTCGAGGCAACCGTATGGATAGGTGGTGAGGTAATTCAGGCGGCTGTAGATGTCCACCGGAACGAGAGAAGCGACGGTGAGATTACCTTCCTGAGTGCCTGCCAGACCTTGGATGTCGAAGTTGATTGCCTCTGTGGCATTGGGAGCGATTTCCTTAGTATAGGTCTTGCGTTTCTCGGCATACGGCATACGGATCGGGATCTCAGTCGTGGTCTGGGCATCATAGCCGGCACCCGAGACCTTGACATCCATCGTAGCATTGCCTAAGGTATTCGGCACTTTGACCTTCATGACCAGCATGGCCTCGCCATTGTTGTCCACCTTCACAGTAGAAGGAATCGAGCCGATTGCATCGAGATTCTTGTTGTTCACAGTAACGGCAAGGTCTTTGCCCTTCATGGTGGGCGCCAATACTTGGACTTTAAGGTTCATTTCATCGCCAGGAGCTGTGACACGTGGTGCCGAAGCATAGAGCGTAATCGGGTCGATCACCTTCATCTGCTTTTCAGCGGCACCAAACGACTTGCCTTGTCCCTTTGCCACCACCATGAAACGGAGAGCGCCAGAGCATTGAGGCACCTCGAATTCATGCGTGTTGACCGATCCCTTACCAGCTTTCAGTTCGAAAGGTCCTAAGGTCACTGCGTAAGCCTTGAAGCGTTTGTCAAGGGTGACTTCCTGGTTGATGAAGCCGTCACCACCGATGGCGTAAACCGTGCCAAGCTCACCAGAGAAGGCGTCAATAACGTACTTGTAGTTATCCCAGGTACGTACTTTCAACGACTGTTTCGCATTGAAGTAGTTGTAAGGATTCGGAGTGGAGTAATTGGTCAAGCCGAGGATGCCTTCATCCACGATGGCCAAGGTATAGGTCATCGCCTTAGCGTTCTCTTCCTGAACGGTCACTTGGATCTTCTTCTTGGTATTGGAGCTCTCAGGAACATTCAGCACCGGCTTCAGTTGCAAGTTGCTGTCTTCCACCTTCACCGGAACGACGCCATACATGCGGAGCGGCATGTCGTTGCCAGCGTCGCGAGGCTGCAAGAGCGACACATAGACATAGACATTCGGGATCATCTCCTCAGTGGCTTTGATCTCCACTTTGCCTTCAGTGCCAAGGTTGTCCAGCACCATGCTTTGAAGCACTCTGTCGTTGGACTCTACCGTGACCAAAGCTCTTGATTTCTCATTGGATGGGAAGTTCACGACGATGTTCTCACCCACCTTATAGCTCTCTTGCGTGCTGCTCATTGCCAGCTGCATCGGGGCGTCGGAACTTCCTGTCGAGTGGATGGCACCATAATTCCAGTCGAAGCGCATGACCTTGGCAAAGGTGTTGCCGCCGATTTTGTCGTTCACGACCAACAGATACAAGCCCCATTTCTCGTCCGGGACGTTGATTTGCAGTTGGGTCTTGCCGTTGTTGCAAGTCAGGACACCATTCATCTCAGGATGTTTGTAGGTGCCTCTGACGTATTTTTGGAGTGCGTATGCATCTTCGCTTGACCACCACCAATAGCCATCGAGCTTATAGAGTTGATATTCCAACGCGATGGTTGATCTGGCCAGTTCGCCGTCCTCTTTTACCACTGCGATCGGGAAGGTCCAATTCCGATTGGTGAAATAATAGCTACCATACTTGGATTCAGTTTCAGGCATCTCAACGCCCACATACCTTTCGTAGGGAGACAGCTTTGCAGTTGAAGAAGCCAGGCTGAAATCGCCTCCAGCTTCAAAGACAGTCATCGCAAAAGTGGCATTGATCATCTGGTCGGCACGGAGTGTCTTCAAAGGATCAAAGCTGATATTGGCATTGCCTTGACCATCAAGCGGTCCGTTGAACAAGGTCAACTCATCGGAATAATAGCTTTCTGAATCGTTACCGAAGGTGTAGGTTGGGAATCCTTTGAAGGTGGTCTGTCCTTGACGAATCTTGACATCGATGTTAGCCTTGAGGCCTGAAGCGGTTAGGCCGTTGAGCCATTTTGCATTCAGCTGGGCGTTCCGCGGATTGGTAAGGCTGATGACGTCTGGCGTCTCGAATTTGATTTCCAATCTATTGGGTTTCACGGTTTCTACTCTCAGATACTTATTGATGACGGTGTTACCGACTTTGAAACAAGCTCTCCATAAGCCAGTCTCGTCGTTCGGGCTGGTCTTGACATTATAGGTGTAGATACCGCCGACCGGGCTATTGTTAGATAGGCGGGAATAGAGGCGGTTGGAGGCATCATAAACTTCCATGACCACCGGATAGTCGGCGGGCAGCTTGGAGTCCAGATCGGAAAGCATGAGGTTGAGTTGGAGCTCATCGCCGGGACGCCACACACCACGGTTGGTATAGGCAAACGCTGCGATACCCTTTTCAATGGTCTCACCACCGATGTCAAACTTACTGTATGACAACGACTCACCATTGTTTGTCTTAATGTACGACTGGCCTCCCTGTTTGTCTTTGGCCACTACGAAGGCAGGACGGTTAGCGCAGGTCAGATGAGCATGACCTTTACCGTCAGTGCGGGCGGTAGTGATCAGCTGTCGTTGGTAGTTATAGGCGCTGACTTCCGTTCCCGAGACTGGCTTAGCGTCTGAGATGCTGAAGACATACACATCGATGGCATCTTCGGCGCCCATCTTGGCGGTCACAGCGAGATCGGTAACCAGGACATTCTTCTTCTGCTCCACATAATTATAATAGGTGGCGCTTAAGGGGTCATTCCAATCACCGTTATAATCCTGAAGTTTGAAGTCGTATGATTCTCCGTCCCAATAGCTAGCTTCCAGCGCCTCATCCTCGAGCGAAAGTTTCTTGGATTCTTCGGTCGCAAAAGCATAGTCTGCCGGGCCAAAGTCAAGGATGAGCTGGTACATGTCACCTGCCTTCACATCGACATAGTCGGATAGCACGATGGGGAAAGTCTTCCACTGTTGTGGATTCGGGTTATCGAGAGCAATGGTTACCTTTTTCTCCAAACGACCTGCTCTTCTGATGCCATATTCATCGTCGAGATCGTTCTCTTGGAAGAAGGCCAGGATGTTGTCGTCATAGACACGAACCACACGAAGGACCACCGAGTTCAAGCAGATAGCGTCGAAATATACCGTGGCGTCGCCGACTTCAGGAACAATCACACCCTTTTCAGTCCACCTTACCTTGGGTTTCAGATCAGTGAGATCGAAAGTGAAGGTCTTGGCTTCCTTAAGTGAATTGCCCTCCACATCCTTAATTCCGCCAGCAACTTTGAGTTTGACATTCGCAAGCTCACCACTTGAAATGTTTGACTTATCAAGATAAAACACGATCTTGTTACCAACGATTTCAGTACGGAAGCCCATTTGAGGTGTCACATCCACAAAACCGTCAATGTTGGTTTGTTTAATAGGCTGGGTAAAGAAGACGGTGGCCACGCAGTTTTCCTTGTCAACCTTGATATCGACAGCTTCGAACTTGCTTTTGGCATACACTGTCAGTTCCTTACTGACCTTTGATTTCGATTTCAACGGTTTGCCATCGAGCACCATCTCTATTTTCGTAGTAGCGTTCCCTCTCTTGATATTGTTCAGCGAGAAGTTGTACCTTCTATCGCCAAGATAGTTGGCCGTCACCTCGTATTGTTTCACAAAATCAGGATCGAAGATCTTCAAAGCCTCTTCTTCCTCAACGGGTTGGGTAAAGAAGACTTTGACGTCAAATTGAACCTGATCAGCGGTGTAATTAGGTTCAACATCAATCAGGCTGAAATTTTGCACTGGTCCTTGGGAGCCTTGTTTTCCGCCTTTGGTACACGAGGCCATCATGCACAAAAGAACCACTCCCATGAAAAGCACAAAAATGCGGGGCAGTTTCAATGTTTTCATTTTCAATAAGATTTTTCGGTTATTATTTTTGGAAATTTTTAAGTCTAATACTCATTATTGCAAAAATAGTGAAAAACTATGCGTTTGGGGAAACTTTTTTTTGAGTTTTTATGAAAAAAATAATTCCCGCCTTCATCAGGCGGGAATTAACGCAAAATACTATGAAAAAAAAAACAATTACGCGTCAATGTTGGCGTAGGTGGCATTCTGCTCGATGAACTCACGGCGCGGGGCCACATCATCGCCCATCAGCATGGAGAAGATATGGTCAGCTTCCATGGCGTTCTCGATCGTCACCTGACGGAGAGTGCGGTTGGCAGGATCCATGGTGGTTTCCCAAAGCTGTTCGGGGTTCATCTCACCAAGACCTTTGTAGCGCTGGACATCATAGCCACCCACTGTACCGTTTTTGGTAAGTTCAGCGTATGCTTTGATACGTTCTTCGTCGGTCCAGCAGTAGCAAATCGGTTTCACACCTCTCTTAATCAGGTAGAGCGGCGGCGTGGCGCAATACACATAGCCTTTCTCGATCAGTTCACGCATATAGCGGAAGAAGAAGGTCAGGATCAAGGTGGTGATGTGGCTACCATCCACATCGGCATCGGTCATGATGATGACCTTGTGGTAGCGCAGCTTGTCGAGGTTCAGCGCCATCGAGTCCTCTTCCGTACCGATGGAGACGCCCAGAGCGGTATAGATGTTACGGATTTCCTCGCTCTCAAAGGCACGATGTTGCATGGCTTTCTCCACATTCAAGATCTTGCCTCGCAGCGGAAGGATGGCCTGGAAGGTACGGTCACGGCCTTGCTTGGCGGAGCCACCTGCGGAGTCGCCCTCCACGAGATAAAGCTCGGTCTTGGCGGGGTCGCGCTCGGAACAGTCGGCAAGCTTACCCGGCATGCTGAAGCTGGAAAGGACGCCTTTGCGCTGCACTTTCTCACGGGCGCTTCTTGCCGCCTGTCTGGCTTGGGCTGCCAAAGCCACCTTGTCGAAAATCAACTTGGCTTCCTTTGGATGTTCCTCAAGATAATCAGACAACTGCTGACCGACGATGGAGTTGACAATACCCATGACCTCGTCATTGCCGAGTTTGGTCTTGGTTTGGCCTTCGAACTGTGGTTCCGGAACCTTTACGGAGATCACTGCCGTCAGACCTTCACGGAAGTCATCAGGTGTGATTTTCACCTTCTGTTTCTCAAACTTCTCCAACAGGCCATTCTTTTCAGCATAGGTGTTGAACGATCGGGTCAAGCCAGAGCGAAAACCTTGCAAGTGAGTACCACCTTCAATGGTGTTAATGTTATTCACGTATGAATGCAGGTTCTCGGAATACTCTGCATTATATTCAAGAGCAATCTCGACAGGGACATTGTTACGTTCTCCTGAAATATAGATCGGTTCAGGGAGAAGTTTCACCCGATTAGCGTCGAGATAACCTATAAAGTCTGTCAATCCGTTTTCGGAATAGAAAGTATCGGTACGATAGCTTCCATCTTCCAACTGAGTTCGCTTGTCGGTCAACACGATGGTGATGCCATGGTTGAGGTAAGCCAGCTCACGCATACGATTTGCCAAGGTGTCGTAATCATATTCGGTGTGAAGGAAGATGCTGCTATCGGGTTGAAAGGTGATGCGGGTGCCGTTCAAGGTTGACTCACCCACCACTTTCACGTCATAAAGAGGCTTACCGCAGGCATATTCCTGACGGAAGATCTTGCCTTCACGATAAACCTCAGCCGTCATGTGCGTTGACAATGCATTGACGCAACTGACACCGACGCCGTGAAGACCGCCAGACACCTTATAAGATCCTTTATCGAATTTACCACCAGCATGAAGCACCGTCATAACGACCTCCAATGCCGAGCGTTTCTCTTTCTCATGCATGCCGGTTGGAATACCACGTCCGTTGTCGAGGACGCTGATGGCATTACCTTCCAGAATATCCACTGTGATTCTATCGCAATATCCGGCCATCGCCTCGTCAATGGAGTTATCCACTACCTCATAGACCAGATGGTGCAAGCCGCGGAAATGCACGTCGCCAATGTACATGGCCGGGCGTTTACGAACCGCCTCAAGACCTTCCAACACTTGAATCTTATTGGCACCGTATTCTTCGCTTGCTAATTCTCTTTTTTCTTCTTCAGTCATTGTGTTTTCTCAATAAAAATTGTTGTGCTTTTTTTGAAGGAGCAAAGATAAGCAATTTTGGCGAATGTACGCCAAAAAAGTTGAAAAAATTGTTTTCAATTGAAAATGCCTTAAAAGGCAGAAAAATGGGCAAAAATCAAAATCAATCAAAATGACATTTTCATTCCCGCAAAGAACTCGATACCCGTAACCGGGTAGTCATAAAAGAGCTGATACTTCTGGTTGAGCAGGTTGTCAAGCCGGGCAAACACAGATAGCTGTTCATTGATATGGTAGTCGGCACCAAGACCTAGGTCGAAGACATCTTTCAGTTTAAATGCACTGCCATTGTATGGCTTGGCATAGCGTCCACCTTGATAAAGGAAGGTAGTGCAAAAGGCCAAGTTTTCATTAGCATCGTAGGTCAGTTTCAATTTGCCTTCTGTTGTGGGGCGATACCAAGCGCATTCCGCTACTGTCGGGGAGCAGTTGTTATAGACAAATCCCAAATCGGCAGTGAGGCTGTTGCGCAGTTTCACACGCGTGTCAACCAACACACTAACCGTTTGTGTTTCGTCATAAGCCATCATAAACGTGTTGTCGTCATAAGGAATATACAAAGGATCATTCTCGACACGACGGTAGCGAACACCCAGATGCAGATCGACTACTTCCATGATGTTGGTACGCACACCCCCGTCAAAACCAAGCTTGACATTTTGGAACAGCAGTGGCGTCCAATGTCCCATAAAGGGATTCTCTTCAATGATCTGGCTAAACGTCAGCATCTTGAAACCACCATTTAACCCAGCATAGAACTCCAATTTCTTGTTCAAGACGAAAAGGCTACCGCTCAAATCAGGGCGGATGCACAAATGCTTATCCTCTCCATTGATTCCGAAATCGAAACGGAAACCAAGATGCAAGCGATAGAACTCGTCTTTCATCTCAAAGAACGGATTGGTTTTTAACAAGATACGATGATTCAAGGAGGAACCTTCATTCATCACTAAACCCCCATATTGGAAACTCAAATCCATGCCAATCCTCTGAGGATGGTTCTTGTTGCCCCACCAATTTTGGTTATAGGCAAGGCCATACCCTAATCCAGCATAATGCTCACTTGCATAAGTATTATTAAACGTATAGCTATAATCCAAATCAAGTTTATGGTTCAGTTCCCCCACTCGTGTGGAGGTAGGAATCACTCCAAAATGAGCGCCAATGGTATTGTAGGTCTGGCGGGGACATAATTGTTCGATTTCCTGCTCTGACAATGGATGTTCCGTCAGGTTAACGCCATAGTAATGATACATGTCGTTCTTGTAATACACATTGCCTCCAAGCTGGACGTCTTTATACTTACTGCTGGTAAGTCCGATGTCGAAAGCATTGTTCATGAACCCGGAAGGAGCATAATCCTTAATGCCAAGCCAAGAGGAAAAGTGCTTGATACCCACGCCCAGACCCAAGTTCTTGGTCAGGTTGGAATTGTGTTTATATAGGAAAACAGGGGATATCCGAGTGCCCAAGCCCGCCATCAAGAAGTTCTTCGCAGCGTCATCGCCCTGGCCCTTCCTGTTATTGTAATTCAAAGGGCTCAACTTATCAAGATGGAGACGAAAACGGTGATCGACGTCCAAGACATTCACCTCTGTATTTGGCATCTCAATACTCTGTTTAGGAGTCTCGGGATTCATGAGGATCTTATTTACCTTATTGACTTTGGGCCGATAGGTTCCCTCGATGGTAACTTCCTCGTTATGCTGGGCAAAAGCGCCCAAACTCAGGGTTATGCTTAAAGCCAGAAGAATATGTTTAACATGCATGGTATGCTGGTTTTATCTAAAAATTATTCTTTGATATGATCCAAACGATGTTGCGCCTCATCTTTCAGCTCTTGGATGGAACAGTTGTCGATGATGCTGCGTAGCGTCTCCTTAGCCTGGAACGCATTGTCTTTGGCGACATAGACATCCGCAAGCAGGATGAAGGACTTTGCCACCCAGTATTCATGTGACGAGAATCTATCCGAGATGTTGAACACCTTGTTTTCGGCGTCATCGAGATTATTCAATTTGAATGAGGCCAGTGCCGAATAATAGGCGCTTTCCGCTCCATAAACCGTCCTGTCGGCATTAGCACTCTTGTCAAGCCAAGTCGCAGCCGTTGCATAATTGCCTTTCATCACATACGACTTTCCAACGATATGGTTGATCTGGTTGACTTGTTCTGGAGTCAGATCCCTTGATTGGCTCAGGCTCTCTCCCATCTCGATGGCGCTGTCATAGTTCTCCATGAAGAAATTGCTCTTCATGCCACCCTCAAGTGCCTCAAGCTTACGCAGAGGTTCTTCTGTGATATTTGCGAGTCGGCCGTAATATTGTCCAGCCTTACTATAGTTGGCATGATCGTATTCGATGCGTGCCAGTTTCAGCAATGCGTTATCGGTATAGTCGTTAAGCGATTGGTTCACGATATAGTTCAAATGCGTCTTTACATCCGCTTCGGTTCCCACCTTTTCCGCACATTCCGAAGCATAGTAGTGGGCCTTCAAGGAATAGGCTCCTCTCGGGAAATGATCGAAGTAATATTTTAATGCTTTTTCCGCATCCTGATAGCGGCCGGCGAGATAGAAGTTCTCAGCATTGGCAAAGGCCAAGGAATCCTGCTGGGTGACTTGAACTTGCCCTGATCCTGACGATTCGACGTAGCCGAAATAGGCATTCAGGTTGTTCTGCTCCATGTAGATATTGCGGATGATCGACATGGCTTCACGCGATTCGTCGGTGTTCGGATAGGTTTGGACAAGGGTCTTGAGATTGGTCAACGCTTGATCGTATTGGTTGTTGTTGTAATAGATCATACCGACCTTCATCAGTGCCTGACGCGTATAGGACGAGCGCGGGCGTTCCCTGATCAGTCGGTTGAAGGCTGCTATGGCGGAACGTTTGTCGCCATAAACCAGGTGTGTATTGCCGATCTCGAACAAGGCCCTATCGTAATAGTTGGTGCTGGGATAAGTCCTCATCATCTCGTCCAGCATGTTGATTTTCTGATTCGAATTACCTTTGGCACCGTAACAAAGAGCCTGTTGGAACAAAGCGTAGTCCGCATTTCTCTTGTTGATACGGGTGGCCAGATCATAATAATTCATGGCTTGGTCATAGCTGCGGTCCACGAAGAAGCAGTCGCCAAGACGGATATAGGCATCGCTCTTCAGGTCTGATTGTCGATCGTCACAACGCTGTACAAAACTTCTGAAATTGGCAATTGCCTCATCGTAATCCGGCTTCTGGTAGTTGACATAGCCCAAGCCGTAATCTGCCATTGTCGCCAGCTCACGGCTTGAGGAGGCGTTACTTTTGACTTGTTTGAAATAGCGTTCGGCGGTAGAGAAATCCTGCGCAGCGTAGGCAGATTCAGCTAACCAAAATGTTGCCTCGGCTTTTCTGTTGCCAGGTTGGTTGCCTTTGAGGATTTTGGAGAAACAAGACTGCGCCTTGTCATAGCGCTGATTTTGGAAATGATCTATACCTGTGGAGAACAGCAACTCATCGTAGGCAGCTTTCAGTTCCAGACTCTTCTTGCGCATCTTCTCCAATCGCGCCAGTGCCTGGTCGTTGTTTTTCGTATTGAGCAACAAGTAAACTGCCAGTTCTTCCGCTTCGGCACGACGTTGAGAACGAGGATTCTCGGCGATGAAGGCATCCAGGTGGGCAACGGCCTCATTGAAAGGATCGGCACCAGGCGTCATACTGAGATGAGCATAGTTGAACAAGGCATCTTCACTGATCTGCTTGTCGAATCCGGCGGAATAGGCAGAATAGAAAGCATTACGGGCAAATTTGGGTTGGTCGGCATCGGCATAGCACGAAGCCAAATAATACGAGGCATATTGTCCAATGGTATCCTTGTCGCTGGCCGCCTTCTGCAAATCAGCAATTGCACCCTTAAGGTTATTCGTCCTCATTTTGCTGACGCCCATCTGATAAAAGATCTCGCGGGTCATGGCCTTTCCTGTGCTGTTGCGCGAAAAGATATCGTAGTATTCCAATGCCTTTTGGTAGTTTTTATCCTGGAAGCAAGCATCCGCCACCATCAATGCCACCTCACCTTTACGTTTGTTATCAGCATTTCTCACTGCATCTGGGCCATCTTGTAACACAGCTTGGTAATTGCCATTGCGGTAATTGATCTGCATGATGTAGGCAGGGACAATCTTGGCATAAACCGACTGGCTACGAAGTTGTTCGAAATAGCGAAGGGCTTCCAAGTCGTTCCCCTTTAAATACTGGATATGGGCGTAATAGTATTTGGCATCCTGTTGGTATTTCCCTTCGTTGAGCGCTGTTGCATGGAAAAGTGGCAAGGCCTTGTCAACTTCATTTAGTTGCAAATAAGAATACGCCATGTTAAACTGCATCTGCTGAGCCTCTGTTCTCGTCAGCGTCTCCGAGGGCGTCTTGGCATAAAGCGCAAGGGCTTCGGCGTATTTCCTTTTGCCGAACTGCACGTTGCCATACAGGAAGTTGGCATGTCGCGCCCAGGTGCTACCAGGGTTGTCATTCACGAAAGCTGTGATCTTGGCCTCAGCATCGCTTTGGCCGGCATAGAGGGAACTAACGGCGACATAATACTGGGCGTCCACCGCTTTTTGGAGCTTCTTATCCTCCACAAGATCCAGATACTTCGAAAACGATTCCAAAGCCGCTCCGTATTCACCATGGTTGAACAAGGTCAATCCTTGGTCATAAAGCGCTTCCGGATCATAATTGGCGATATGCTTTTGGGCTGGTAATGAATTAGCTGACAATGTTAGTAAAAGCACGATGGCGATATGTAAAAACCGTATTTTCATTTGACAAAAATTTGGCACGAAGATACGCATAGTTTTTTAGAAAACGGTAGGAAAATCAAAAAATTGTTTGGATTGCTTTGCTACGCTTACAATGACGAGAAAAAGGCGATGAGAGTGGTAAGCGGGATTCTGTTCCCCTTGCGGGGCGACTGTCATTTCTCTAGGTCTGCGGTCACCCGCAGACTCAAGCGCCCTACCCTGAGGCGACGGACGAGCAGCCCGTTCGGCCGCCGAAGCGGCCATTGCCTCTATACTTGGACTTGCAGCCCATAAGGTTTACCCCATCGGAATGTCGCCATCCGATGCGTGAGCTCTTGCCTCACGTTTTCACCCTTACCTCAAAAGAGGCGGTTGTTTTCTGTGGCACTTGCTGTTACCCTTTCGGGCACCTTCCTGTTGGGAAGTACGGTGCTCTGTGCTGTCCCGACTTTCCTCGCGCCGGCTTTCCCGACCCGCGACAGTCCCTCTCATCGCCGCGGCAAAAGTAAGATTTTTTTAGAAGCAAGAAGATAGAAGTAAGAAGAAAGAAGTAATTTTGCAGCAACAAATCCAAACACAATGAGAAAAGCATTCCTTTCAGCACTTCTCTTTTTCTGCTTCGGCATGATGTTCGGACAGAACAAAGAGCTCCATCACGTTATCGTGGTTATGACAGAACAGTACGACGAAATCGGCATGGCCCGCAAGACCCAGTTCATGGACAAGGCACAGCGCCGCGAATTCGTCATCAAAGATCATCAGGCCTTTTGCAAGGCCTCCCAAGAAGGCGTGATCCATTTACTTGGCAGCCTCAACGAAGATGTTCAGGACGTTGAACCTTTCTGGGCTTTCAACGGCATCGCTTGCATGGCTACCGACAATGCCATCGAGCAGCTAGCAGCCCGCAGCGACGTTGACTATGTCTATCGTGACGAGCCAAGAAAGATGGTCCCCGACTTTGGAAAGGGAAATCCCGTGAATTCCAAGGACAACGCTTGGCATGTCGACAAGGTGAACGCCCCAGCTGTCTGGAACTATAATGGTGGCACAGGCTACGATGGCAGCGGCATTGTTGTTGCCGTCATCGACTCCGGTGTTGACTATAACCACGTTGACATTGCCGGAAGCATGTGGGACGGCGGTACGGACTGGCCTCATCACGGCTGCGATATGGTCCACAACGACAACGACCCGATGGATGACTTTTGCCACGGAACCCATGTGGCTGGCATCATCGCGGGACAAGGCAACGGTGGCACACAAACCGGCATTGCACCTGGCGCTAAGATCATGGCCATCAAAGTACTGGATGAAACCGGTTACGGAACAGATGCCGATGTCATTTCAGGCGTCCACTTTGCCATGAACCATGGTGCCGACATCATCAACATCTCTGCAGGTGAACCCGGCGTTGGAGGAATGGGCATTTACCGCGAGGTGTTTGAATCCGTCAACGAAGCCGGCATAGCGACGGCTGTGGCAGCAGGCAATGTAGGAGATGCCCAATATGCCAACCCCATACCAAACAACATCAACGCACCCGGCAACTGTCCCCCACCTTGGCTCCATCCTGACCAAATCAATCTTATCTCCGGTGGCAAAACCGCTGTGATCTGCATCGGGGCAACCGACAACAACGACGCACATTGCAACTTTTCATCAATAGGCCCCGTGACATGGACATCTGGTGATCTCATTGGCGATTACAATGATTATCCATATCAGAATGGAGATGCCTCCCAGCCAGGTCTTATTCGTCCCGACATCTCCGCTCCCGGAAAGAATATCACTTCGTTGAATTATCAGACTGGCAACGGTTATATTGAATATGACGGCACCTCCATGGCGACACCTTGCGCCTCAGGTGTGATGGCTTTGCTACTTCAAGCCGAGCCCAACTTGAGCCCCGCCCAGATCGACTCCATCATCGAGCTCACCGCCGTGAAAATCGGAAATTACAAAAAGAACAACATCACAGGTTCAGGCCGCATCGACGCTTTGGCCGCCATCAACGCGCTATTCTATCATGGCCCCACCCAACTTACCGCCGACTTCAATGGCGAACAGGTTGAGCTGAACTGGGAAGCACCCGCCATGGCCGTCTCATACGAGGTCTATCGCAACGGGCTGCGCATCGCCAACGGCCTCACCGAGGAACATTACATCGACCATCTGAATTACGGTGGCCGTTATACCTATTACGTCAATGCCATTCTCGACAACGGCATTACCACCCTGCCTTCCAACTACGTGCTTGTTGAAAAAGCGGTTGAGATCGATGCCGAAGTCATCAATAACCAGCGCGTGGAGCTATCTTGGAATATGCCCAACAGCATCTATGACGGCTTCGAGTCGGGCGACTTCTATCAGAACTTGTGGCTCAACGACGCCACCAGCCCTTGGGTGATTACCACCAACAATCCGCACAGTGGCAACTATTGCGCCAAGTCAACCAACACGGGAATGTTCTCCTCAAGCAGCCTCAGTTTGGCAGTCAACGTGCCCATCCCTTGCGTCATCAGCTATGAAGCCCGCATCAGCTGTTTCCCGCTCAACGGCGGCGGATTCCTCATCGACAATGTGCTGCAAGGAGAAGCCATTAAGGACTCCGTGCCTTGGACCCACTTCTCGTTCCCGCTGTCACCAGGCAACCACCAACTTGAGTGGAAATACGCCAACCAACTTGCCGAGGGCGAATATGACAACGCCTTCTATATCGACGATATTACTGTAGGCAATCCGTTCAATGTGTATCGTGACGACTGCACTGGCAACAACCCACAGCTGATCGCTGAAAACGTCACCGAAGCGCATTATATGGACTATGGTTGGGATGCTCTTCCAGTTGGACAATATAAATACGGTATCAGCAACGATCGCGGGCAAAGCATCGCTTGGTCGGAATGCCTTGACAAAACCGTCATGGCTGTTGAAGAGAACATCGAGCTGACCTACATCAAGAGAATTACCATCGTCAACACGTTGGGACAGGTCATCTATGACGCCAGCACCAATACAGACAACTCCGAACAGGTCTTGAAACGATTCCCTGAGGGAATCTATGTAATCAAATTCCTGACGGAACAAGGAGTAGTGACCAGGAAGATTAAGAGATAAGCGGCAGTCGCAACGACGCAAAGCGCGGCTTTCCGTTATAATCTTCCAATAATTCAACATTATAGTCCAGCTCACTGGAAAGCCGGACCATCTCCTCTCCCATGGCCTCGTTAATCTCAAACCAAACGACGCCATGGGAGTTTAATTGAGGCTGGGCCAAAGTGAGAATCTGCCGATAGAAAAGCAAAGGATCGTCATCAGGGACGAACAATGCGGCTGAAGGTTCATGATCAACGACATTGCGATCCATAGAAGATCGCTCGCAATCTCTGATATAAGGAGGATTGCTCACTACCACATCCACGGGCTGGTTCCAACTTTCCGACTGGGGATGCAGCACATCATCACAGATGAAATCTATATCCACGCCATTCCGTTCAGCATTTCCACGGGCAACCACGAGTGCCAGTTCCGAAACATCGAAGGCCTTTACTTCAGCATTCGGAAAACGTTTCGACAAGGCAATGGCGATACACCCCGACCCTGTGCCGATATCCCATATCCGAATGGGGCGATCCGACGGGAGGCACTCCGACATTTTTTGCACCAACTCCTCCGTCTCAGGCCGCGGAATCAACACGGATTCATCCAGATGGAGAAGCAAGCCGTCAAACCAAGCCTTGCCAGTGACGTATTGAACGGGCTTCCCTTCGAGTAACGCTTCCACGGCATGATTAAGCTGTGCATATTGGAACTCATCGATACGCAATTTCGGTTCCATCAGCTGGCGCTTCAAGTCGATGTCGAAAAGATCCTCCAGCAGGATGCGCATCAGCTGCTCCGCTTCACGTTGAGGGAACTGATCTGCAAGCATTTCGATAAAATGCCGTTTCGCTTTATTGAGATTAAAACCTATCACAACGCAAAAATACTTCTTTCTTCCGACATCTGTCTTCTGACTTCCAAATTCTTTTTATCTTTGCCCCATTATGATCTACTTGATTCTCGCCATTCTGTTTTCGACCGCCATCTTCGTGGTCATGCGCCTGTTCAAGCGTTTTGAACTCGACAACCACCAAGCATTGGCTTGGAATTACGCCACAGCTACGGTCATCGGCTTTGCAATGAGTGCTGCCAATGGAGCCCTCACCTCACCCGTATCGGAGCCTTGGTTTCCGCTCTCCACCCTGACTGGTTTCTGGTTCATCCTGACCTACGTGCTGATGGTAGTCTCCAGCCAACGTTCAGGCGTTACTGTCACCTCGCTTTCAAGCAAGCTTTCGGTAGTCATCCCCACCTTGTTTGGCGTCATCTTCCTAAAGGAAGCCCTTGGATTGACACAGGTCGCGGGCATCGTACTGGCCCTAACAGCCTTGTTTTTGGTCGTGGGTGGCAAGGATAAAAAACAAGTCAATACTGAAAAGACGACCCTTATCGTCTTATTACCTATTTTAATATTCTTCGGCACGGGCATTGGCGATGTCTTAATGAAGATCACCGAAACCGCAAATGGACACGAAAACGACCCCACCTTCATGGTTGCCTTCATCTATGGTGTTTCCTTTGTATTCAGTGTGCTACTCATGGGATACGACCTGCTGAAGGGCAAATCGAAATGGCAGTGGAAAAACGCCTTAGGAGGTGTCGTGCTGGGTGCGGTCAACTTCTTCTCCACTTATTCGGTATATCAAGCCATGCGTGTGTTCGACAACGTGGTGCTCTTCCCGGTTTACAACATCGGAGTCGTTTGCCTTACTGCTTTGGCTGGATGGCTCCTATTCAAGGAAAAGCTCACTTGGACCAACTATCTCGGCCTAGTCATTGCCATCATCGCAGTACTATTAATAACGATGAATCCATGATGTTCGACGACACCTATAAGATGTTGGACGCCCCAGGAGAAGGGCTGTACAAAGAGAAAGGAAGCAAGTTCATCGCTTCTGCCTTCACGGTGATGTGCGAAGACGATGTAAAAAAAGCCCTGGCCGAGGTAAAAAAGAAGTATTTCGATGCGCGGCACCATTGCTACGCCTACATGATTGGCCCCGACAAGTCCTGTTACCGTTCCTCCGATGACGGCGAGCCATCCGGCACCGCAGGAAAGCCGATCCTGAACCAAATCCTATCAAAAGACGTCACTAACGTCTGCGTCATCGTCGTCAGATATTTCGGTGGCATCAAACTCGGAGTCAGCGGGCTGATCAACGCCTACAAGACGGCAGCCCGTGAAGCCCTCGACAATGCCCAAATCGTCGAAAAAACCGTTAACGAAATTTATAGTTTAGAATTCCCCTACACCTTGATGAATGACGTGATGCGCATCATGAAAGAGGAGAATTTGGAGCAGCTGAACCCCCGCTTCGAAATGGACTGTTACCTAGAGTTTTCAACAAGAAAGAACGAGGCAGAGAGAATTGTGGCCAAATTTAAAAACATTTTCGGTCTCACAGTAACTTTTCTTAAAACAATGTAAATCAGTTATTTACATTTTGAATAATTTTTTACAACACTTGACCTTCGTATTTTATGCATAAAAAACTACAAAGTCAATAGCAAAAAAAATTTTTTATTAACTTTTTCTTACGATCTTTGCAGTCTCAAAACAAGCGAAAAAAACGACTTCAAAGATCCATGGTCAAGAACCACAATGAGATATGGAGAAAATGCCTTGAAATCATCAAGGACAACACTTCGGAGCAGGTGTATGCTACGTGGTTCATGCCCATCGTCCCCATCGCTTTTTTGAACAACGTGCTGACCATCCAAGTCCCGAGTCAGTTCTTCTATGAATGGCTTGAGGAGCACTATCTCGACTTGTTGAAAAAGACCATCAAGAAGGTGCTTGGCACGGAAGGCAAGCTGGAATACAGCATCATCATGGACAGCAGCGACCAGACCTATCGCATTGTTGTCCCCGGCACCAACCGTAACGATGTCAAGAACAACACGTTGGGGAGGCCAGCTCCTGAGAACCTGTCGGAGAATCCAGTAAATCCCTTCATCTTCCCTGGTCTGAAAAAGATGGAGATCGATTCCCAGCTCAACGAAAACTATTCGTTCGACAACTTCATCGAGGGCGACTGCAACCGTTTGGCGCGTTCCGCAGGTCTCGCGATCGCAGAGAATCCCGGAAAGACGGCATTCAACCCCCTGCTGATCTACAGCCAGACCGGATTGGGCAAAACCCATCTTTGCCACGCCATCGGCCTGCATGTCAAACATAAGTTCCCCGACAAGACCGTCTTGTACGTCCAAACCGAGCAATTCATCAACCAGTTTGTCAACGCTTCGAAGAACAACAACCTGAACGACTTCGTCCATTTCTATCAGATGATTGACGTGTTGCTCATCGACGACATCCAGTTCCTCGCCAAGAAGACCAGGACCCAGGAGACCTTCTTCCACATCTTCAACTATCTGCATCAGAATGGCAAGCAGTTAGTGCTGACCAGCGACAAGCTCCCTGTGGATTTGCAAGACATGGAGCCCCGCCTGCTCTCCCGTTTCAAATGGGGTCTCACGGCCGACCTTCAGATGCCCGATGCCTCCACCCGCGCCGCCATCTTGAAGAACAAGCTTTACACCAACGGCATCGTCCTTCCCGACGAGATCATCGAGTACATCGCCTCCACTGTACGGACCAACATCCGTGAGCTTGAAGGCGTGCTGATCTCATTGGTCGCACAGTCCTCATTGAATAAAAAAGCAATTACCATCGAGCTCGCCCAGCAAATCATCGAGCGTTTCATCCGCAACTCGGTGAAAGAAGTCTCAGTGGAATACATCATGAACGTAGTGTGCGACTTCTTCTCCATCCCCATGGAGACCTTGTCGCAAAACACCCGCAAGCACGAGGTGGTGCAAGCCCGCCAGATCGTCATGTATTTCTCCAAGAAGTACTCCAACTGCAGCCTCGCGGTCATCGGACAACAATGCGGCAACAAGGACCACGCCACCGTGCATCACGCCTGCAAGACCGTCTCTGACCGCATCGACACCGACAAGCAGTTCAAGGCGATGATGGCTGAAATCGAAAAGAAAATCCTCATCTGATCTCCCATGGTTTTCGGAAAGCTTTATCTGGTACCCAACCTGTTAGGGGCGACAAAACCCGAACAGGTGCTGCCCGCTGGCACACTGGACATAGTCAAAAAGCTCAAGCATTTCGTGGTGGAAAACACCCGCACCTCTCGCCGTGTGCTGAGCCGTATCGGGATGGACAATCCCATTGACGACATCGAGTTCATCGAACTTGACAAACACAACGCCCACAACCTCGACTTGATGGAGCACCTCGGCGCCTGTCTGCAAGGCGAGGATATGGGACTGATGTCGGAAGCCGGTACCCCCTGCGTGGCCGATCCAGGTGCATTGGTCGTGGATCTTGCCCATTCCGCCGGCATCAAGGTGGTGCCGCTGGTTGGCCCCAACGCCATGATTTTGGCACTGATGGCTTCAGGCTTCAACGGACAGGCCTTTGCCTTCCACGGCTACCTGCCCATCAAGAGCCCTGAAAGGCAGAACGCTATCAAGAACCTTGAACGGCGCTCCATGACCAACAACGAGACCGAGCTTTTCATCGAGACGCCTTTCAGAAACAACGCCATGATCGCCGATTTATGCAAGAACCTCCACCCTTCCACCCAAGTGTGCGTCGCCTGTAACCTTACCTGCGAGGACGAACTGATCATCAGTCAGGACGTTGCCGAATGGAAGAAGTTCAAAGGGGATCTGAACAAGAAACCGGCGGTTTTTCTTATTTATAGTGGACGATAGCAGTCGCTGCGGGTTGGATTGCTTCGCTATCGCTCGCAATGACGATTACCGGATGTTGAGGATACGATGGGTTTGGAGGGAAAGTCGCCAGCCGGGGTTGTTCAATACCGCATCCACACAAGCTTTCATGTTAGCCTGACGTTGCATTTCATTCTCCGAGAAACAAGGTTGAAGGAATCGATAGGTGGCTGTGATGCCATCGTATTGTTTGAGATCCTGACCGAGATAGACCACCTTCAATTCATCGCATTGCTTTAAAACACATGGTGCTGCGTCTCCCCCGTCGAATCCAGTTTTAGGTGAGAAGGTCACCCAGTCGAGGTTATTTGGCAATGCTCGCGTGCCATTGGTCTCGATGGCAATACGTTTGCCTGTCTTCTGCTTTAGTTCCGCGACAAAGGACTCATCGATAAACAAAGAAGGTTCGCCTCCCGTCAAGACGATCAGCGGGGCATTTGGATAATTGTTGACCTCATCGATGATTGCTTGGGTGGTCATCATTTTCCCTGATTGATGCTGCGTATCACAAAAAGCGCAGTGCAAGTTACAGCCGCTGAAGCGCACAAAGACAGCGGGCGTCCCGGTGTGGAAGCCCTCGCCCTGAAGAGAGTGGAATATTTCGTTTATCTTATACATGGGATGGAAGAGAGGAACGGCGAATGTTACGAATTAAACCGAACGGCGAATTTTACGAATTAAACGAATTGACTCGATTAGGTTCGTAAAATTCGTTTAATTCGCCGTTCCATTAATCAAAGTTCTGCGGCGCATCGTCTTTGATGTACGACGCCTTATTATCCCTCGACTCCCACACGTCGGCACGATAGCAGTTCGGGACGGTATCGACGATCCAATGGGCCAGGTTTTCGGCCGTCGGGTTGAAGTCCAGCACCTCGTTGATGTTGGTATGATCGATCTTGCCATGGATAAGCTTTTTGATCAAGGTGAAGTCGCACACCATGCCATTGCTGTCGAGATGTTCGGCACGGCAATACACGTTGATCTTCCAGTTGTGGCCATGAAGGTTTTCGCACTTGCTCTCATAGTCGAGGTAGAGCTGGTGGCAAGCAGATATTTCAAGGGTTTTTCTTACGTAATACATATTCAGTTGGTCAGTTAATCAGTTGATCAGTTGGTCAGTTACCCCGTTAGGGGTTATAGCTCGGTAGGGTTTCATATTCGGTAGTGTCTTCGATGCCGGCGTCACGGAGGGCTTGGATGCGTTCGCGGCAGGTGCCGCATTTGCCGCAGTGCTTCTCACCGCCTTTGTAGCAGGAATAGGTCTCGCTATAATCCAGGCCAAGAGCCTTGCCGTGTTCGGCAATTTCTTTCTTGCTCAGATACGTGTAAGGCGCCCACACCTTGATGTTATCATACGTTCCTGCCGACATGGCCTCTGACATCGCATTGACGAAGGTTGGGCGACAGTCTGGATAGATGGAATGGTCCCCGGCGTGGTTGGCAATCATCACACGCTTCAGTCCGTTACTCTCGGCGATGCCTGCAGCGATGGCCAGCATGATACCGTTGCGGAAAGGCACTACCGTTGACTTCATGTTCTCATCATCGTAATTGCCATCAGGGATGTCGGCAGCGGTCATCAGCAGGGCGCTCTTGAAATAGCGGTGCATAAACTCCAGTGGCACCACGATATGCTTGATACCCAAGCGTTGGCAGTGCGTGATGGCGCAGATCCGCTCACGTCCGTTCTGGGTGGAACCGTAATCAAAGGTGATGGCCAACGCGATCTCGTCCTTGAATTCGTACAACATCGTAGTGGAATCCATGCCTCCCGATATGATAATCACCGCGTCTTTCATGAGTTGTGGAATGCTGAAATTAAACGTTGCTTCACCAAGTCCTGATGATCGGCGTCGCCATAGTTGGCGAAAGGCTTGATGGAGATGCCGCCACGAGGATTGAACAGGCCGATGACCTCCAGGTATTTGGGATCCATCAGTTTGACCAGGTCCTTCATGATGATGTTCACGCAGTCTTCATGAAAGTCGCCATGGTTGCGGAAGCTGAAGAGATAGAGCTTCAGGCTCTTGCTCTCCACCATCAGCGTGCGAGGAATGTAATTAATTATAATGTGTCCGAAGTCAGGCTGACCCGTCTTGGGGCACAGTGAGGTAAACTCTGGACAGTCGAGGGTCACCAGATAATCGTTCTCCGGGTGTTTGTTCTCGAAAGTCTCCAGCACCTCGGGGGTATAGTCGTAGCTGTAATGGGTGTTTTGGTTCCCTAACAGCGTGACACCTTGAAGTTCTTGTTCGTTTCTAGACATGGGATGGAATTTGGTTGCAAAAATAGCAAAATGTTCTCAATCAAGGTAATTTTAGCAAGAAGCAACCCGTGGCCGTCAAATTTTAATCAAGTCCTCACCCAGTACAATTGATATTTTGGCGAGAGTGCGTAGTGTGAAGTTGTGTGTTCCGCCAAGCCATCGTGACACTTCGGCTTCAGTCTTTTTCGTGCTTCTAGCGAGGTCCCGTTGCGACATTCCCCGCTTCTTTAACATCCCATCTAGTTTAGGGATTGTCGTTTAATTCTTTCTGTTTGACTAAACTGGTTGTTTGTTTTTGTGGTGTCGCCACAAGTGGCTGGGTTTTGGCCGTTTTTTACATCAAATCCCGAGGAGTCTAGTCAACAATCTGGCGAAGCAACTCTCTCCCTTTTGTGTCTTGTTTTATGGTGCCACAAAGGTATAACAATTTTAAAAATTACCTTATAAAGTAAGTTTCTTCAAACAATAAGATAATCCGAGAAACACCGCGATCTCAAAATCAATCCCCTATTTGTCGATTATCTATAATCCATGACCAAACGAAGTCCATAACAAGTATCCCTATAACTGGGATCAAGTTTATGGCGCTTCGATACACGACAAAAAGAAGATTGAGAGTACCAACTGCCGCCACGTACCACACGTTTCGATCCACTTGAAGGGCCTGAGGGATCAGTTTGAGACCCTGTATTGTAACAACCATACCAGTCCTGACACCATTCCCACACGTTACCACTCATATCGTAAAGACCAAGTGGATTTGGCGATTTGCTCTTCACAGGATGAGACGAAACATTGCTATTTTCAGTATACCAGGCCACACTACTGAGGCTATAGCTACCAGAATACACAAATCCATTTCTATTGTTTCCTCCCCCTGCCGCATATTCCCACTCAGCTTCTGTGGGCAAACGAAAGTTTGCTCCCGTAAGTTGGTTCAGTCTGTAGATGAAATCTTGGCACTCATACCAATTTACATAATAAATAGGATAACTGTCCCCTACACCTCGCAATGGCTTTGAGTGTTCGACCATATCACGCTGATGACTGACCGATGTTCCAACAACAGCTTTCCACAAAGCCTGTGTCACTTCTGTCTCACACATATAGAAAGAATTCACAGTCACACTATGAACAGGTCTTTCGTCATTATCAGTTTCATAATCGCCACTGCCCATTTGAAACGTACCACCTTCGACAAGTTTCATCACGAAAGATACACCTCCCACTGTGAAAAAGGGATCGCCTGTTGAGGTGGTCTGTTTCCTTTTTTGAGAGGCCACCCCTACATTACTTTTCCCATTGATATCATTTAACACAAAAAACAAGGTTGCAACCACAGCAATCAGACATAAACTACTGATTAAAAATATCGGCCACTTTTTTCGACACTTCGTTTGAGCTACTTCTATCTGTTGTGATTGGAGTACAATAGGTCGTTGAATGGAAGTGTCTGCCTTAGAATTAATCTCATTGAAAAGACTCGCTATTTCAGGCACTGTTTTGGCTTTCTCCCATTTCTCCATGCCTTTACGCCAAATCAAAGTGTCAGGTTCAACACCATGAGCGAGAAGTTCTTCTTGCGGGAAAGGACCTTGTCGAGATCTGTTTTTATCAACAAAATAATAGTTCATCTAAATCATATTTACATAGTCCTAGCAAATTGTTCTATGCTAAACGAACCATCAAGGTTTTTCACCTTAATCTTTCCCAAAAGAATGTCAAAGAAAAAGGCTCGAATACGTTCTATTGTCAAAACTGCAGGTTTCCCATCACTATCTACACCAAGGTCATATGTCTTGAGAAGCTGTGACCCAAGTGCTGCCGCTGTGAGCAAGAAATGATTTTGGAACTTATCTGTGTCTATCAAATCCGCAGCCAAAACCTTACCCACAACGCTATAGCTATGAAGTGAACGTTGTTGTTCTCCATCAGTAAGCGTTGTACGCAAATCATCCGATGCTAGATTGATTTCTATCTTTCCACTTTCTGCACTTTCATCTTTATGACGATATAAAGATCCGAGGTCAGCTAATGCAAGCGAGAATAGACGTGTCGTCTTTGTATAGTTTACACGCTCTACGCTAAATACAGAAGGCAACAAAAGATTCACTTCACCATCCAATTCAACGAACGGAGAAATGAAAGTGCCAAGAATGCAATCTTTTGCAAATAGAGACTGGGTGGCAAAGACGCCACCAATGACAACACAATTTTCAAGGACGATTTCATCGCCATACAGACTGCCCGATACAAAAGTGTTGCATAGCGTAATACTTTTCGCATTGACATCCGAGCAAAAAGTTGTGTTGCATCTCATGGCTCTTGTAACCACCGAAGAGGCTGACCCAACTGCTTTGCGGAACATCACATCACCCACAACGTCATTATTAATATACAGTTCACGTTGGGTGAAAACTGCACCCTTCACTTCAAGTGGAGCAGCCTCTATTGTCAACTTATTGGCATAGATAGGTCCTTCAACTACAGTCTCGCCTACAACTGTAACTGTACGTGATAGTTCCGACATCTTATTGGGTAAAATGCCACCTTTAACTATATTATTGTCAAGTCGGAGATTTGTATCCGTGACATGAACTTCTTTCAAATTACTCATATTTACTAATTTATTTGTTTAACATCTGATTTATCATTTCCCTGACTCGCCGAGAATGGTTATCATCGCCTGCAATATTGTTGGCTATTTCCGTTTGAATATATGAATTCAATAGTTCAATATTATTCTCACTATCTCCTTCCCAATTCACATTTTCAAGACAATCGCATAGTTTTTTCTGCAATCCAGAATTCTTAAAAGAATAATAACTAGGTGTTATGCATTGGCTTTCGATATTTTGGTTTTCGGACACAGTCTTCAAATAGCAAACAGGTACAAGATAAGAGTCGTTACCTGAACCTTCAATACACGACTCCAAAATTGTTCTCTCTGTTCTCGCTTTAGACACGAGAAAATCTTGGACTTTATTCATCGATTCCAAAGCGTGATGCTTGACCGTTGCCGCGCTAATCTGTGCTTGGAGCATGCTGCTTTCCTTACTCATTGTTACCGCAGTCTGAACCATGTCAGTGTGAAGCATTCTGTCGCTTTGTGTGTCCACTTCTTTCACTAAATCAAACACAGGCTGATCAGCTTGATGAACTCGAACAGAAAGTTCATTATTCAAGTCGGCGAACAATTTCTGATACCTTGCAGTTGTACGGGCATAATCTTCCGCCATTGTCTTTTGTTTCTCTTTAAGGGAAGCTGCTTGTTGCCGCAGAAGTATCAACCTCGCTTCGATAGTCTGTTCCAATTCCACCTTTTGAGTTGACAAATCAGTTCTGACCGTATGGAAAAAACCATCAATAATGGTTTTCGATACTTTTTCAGCATTATCTGCAATGGCCACACACTGCGCGGTATTCAATGCTCCAACGCTTGCAGTCAAACCATTGATGTGTTGGTTGCAATTCACTACACTCGAATCAAACGGAGAAGTGTCAACATGAATATCTACTTCTACAAGTTCCCGTGCAGTTCCACGAACAGTTACTGGCATGCTGCCACCGTTTTGTGAAGCTGGGTATCTAACTATTTCTGTCTTCTCATATGGAACTTCTACGGTTCTCCTAAAACGTCTACTATAACTCATAACTGCATTTATTATAGTGTTTCAAAATCAGCAGACGCATACATCTTTTTGATCATGTCTTTCACACGGGGCGACACGTTCGATGCTTCTAAGATTCGGCTAAACTCTTCAGATACCATAGCGTTTGCTTCCGTTTGTTTCCATTTTAATTCATCCGAATCTCTTACCGTATTGAAGATTTGGCTAGCATTAGTAGCAGATAATCCATCAGGAGTCGATACATCTGTCCGAGGAATGCCAGCAACATCATTGATGGTCTCACAAATCACAACAGGAATTTGACAAGTTTGCTCGGCATTGCCTTTTGGATTGGATATCAAAATCTTTTCTGTCAGAGCGCGTTGTTCTCCGATTTGAGCTAGAAAATCTGTTGATTGTTCCAAAGCAAGCTGTGTATTGCGCTTCATCTTGGAAACAAGAATTTGCTGACTTTGTTCAATTCCTTCAGTCTGTGAAGTCACAACCCATGAAGTCAAGGCATTCATTCTGTTAGACGAAGTTGCCATGTGTTTGTTCACCAACTCAAATACAGGTTGGTCAACTTGACGGATTCTCTGTTCCAATTCTTTGTTGACACTTGTGAATATCTTCAAGTACCTTTCTGCTATACGGCCGTACTCACGCTCCATATTAGACTTAATACTTATCAATTGCCGTTTCTGTTGGCCTAATTGCATAAGCAATGCCTCCACGCGGCTTTGTTTGTTGGCAATTTTTTGGGATATTTGAGACCGTACCAAAGTAAAGAAACCTCTATTAACATTGCTGCAAACTTTATTTGCACTTTGTATCTCTGCGGCAACAACAGCACTCTGCATGGTCACAACCGCTGCTGTAGTACCCTTAACATGGTTGGAAACACTTTGTATTTCAGCCGCCATAGGAGTGGTATCAACCTCACAAGGAATTAATGTAGCCATATTCTTTACTCCTATTCATTATAATGTGTTGTTATCTTCCTCTTCAGGAATGCTTGGGATGTCGTCATCTTCATCCTCCGGAATATCAAGGGCATCCTCTTCTTCATTCTCATTTTCATCTTCTGGTATATCAGGGACATCCTCATCTTCCGGAATATTAGGCATCATCGCCTCGTCATTTTCAGGAATCGAATGAACATCGTTTTGTTCCTCAAACACACCGTCATCCTTAAATGTTTGTTTCGCGTCTTCAACAGCAATGCGACTAACAGCATCCAAAGCATTGACTGCAATAGAAGGAAGATTGAGTGACAAATGCTCATAAGTCATCTCTTCGACACTTGGCTCTGGCAACAAAACAGATTCTTTTGCGAGGAGAGGATTTGTCATAGCGAGAGGTTTACGGCGTTCATCAAGGTTTTGAACCTCCGAAGCGGCAACTGCCATCGAATTGGAATAGCCATCTTGCAAGCGCGCGTCATAGAACTCAACATGGCCAAATCTTTCAGCCTTAAGTGCAATATCCTCTTGGAGGCGATCCATATAGTCGCTAAACTCTTCCTGCACTTTCTTGAATTCTTGTGCTTGCATCTCAAATGCAGTCAAAACCTCCATACTGTTTTCTTGTTTCTCCACAATGGTTTTATCCAACGATGCGCCTTCTTCGCCCATACTGTCGAGGGTTTTTTGAAGCTGTGACAGAGTGTTATACGCTTCCACATATTCGCTTAATGTCTGCTGCATATTATTAATAATGTCAGCGCTCTCGGCATGGTTGGAACGGTAGAATGCATCAACATCCTGATGCCATTTGTTCAGATAACTGATTTTTTGGTCGTGGATTTGACCATAGATACGAATACGTTCAACTCGGTTTTCCATCATAAGACGTTGAACCATAGGTGCTACGATTTCCTCATAAATCTGATGGACACCAAAAGGAACGCTTGCATGGCTGTTATCCTCGGCAGTCCATTCATCAGCGAACAAATTATAACGCACTCTGGAACTCTCTCGTAGTTGGAATGGTTCATATCCTTGAATCGAATCAGAATAATCAAAATGTTCATTCCTTATTCGTCTGATTTCCTCAGCTTCCAAAAGCGGTGAATAATGGTTGTATGGTGCCTTTAATATCCTAAACAACAAATCGTTTGAACTGTTTACCACTTTGTCTGTAGATGCCAACTTCATTGCTGAAATTGTCTGCACCGACATTGCCATCGTGTGCATCAGATGCTTAAGAATGTCTTCAAATTGTTCTGTATCACTCGACAAGGAATCCTTTAGTTTGTTCAACTTGCAGAAATCATCTATTTCTCTGCTATAGCGTTTATCATCAAACACATTGACAACTGGGTGTCCCGCAGGGTCGTTTGTGGAATGTTCATTCAAAAAAGTGAGATATTCACTATTGTCAGCCACCAAAGGCAAATCGACGGACTTAACTTCCGTATCATTCATGCAAAAGGAAATTGTTCGGATTGAGCGGTCAAGTTTTCCGATATAGTCACTTTGACTTACCTCCTGAATAGAAAGAGAATAATCGTTGGTATCAATGTTCTCCGCTTCATTGGATGTTTCCACTATTGGAGCTTCCGTCGTGAGTTTCTCCAATTGCGACATCGTCTCAACAAGTAAGTCGTTCTGACGCGACATTTGCAAACTCACACGAGAATTGGGTACATTGCCTGCATAATCAACGACAAAGCACTTGTCTTCATAGGCTATCTGTTGGGCAACTGGGACATAGGCCACACCCATTTTGGTGACCTTATAATCCCTGAAAATGTTATCGTATTCTTTTTTCTTGTCTGCAATCTTTCCATCAATAGCTTCAATCTGTTTGTCGTATTGGTTTTTACGGACAAAATACATAAAAAAAGCTATTATCGTAAGGAACCATTTCCAAGCGCCACTCTTTTGAAGTTCAACTTTGTCTCTATCCTCTTTTAATTCTTGGATTTGTTTTTCAAGAGCCTCTTCCTGGCGAACCACACGTTCTGCGGCTTGTTCATAGTAATTGAATAATAGTTTTGCCTGATCCTGATAAATATTACTAGAATCATCAAAAATTTTTCCTGTTGATGCCATGGGGATTTGTTTTATGAGTTAGTATTTCTTTCTTCTTGCCAAGATTCTTTCCAGTCGTCCGACCTCTTCCTCTATTCTTTCCTTATTCATTGTGGTGTTTCTCACCAAAACCTTTAGGTCTTCCACTGACTGGACAAATTGTCCATCGAAGTTTTTTGCTTCGTTGCTATCTGAAGGCGTGATAAAGCGCATCGATTCATGGAGAGACTGAAGCCGTTGTGTAATTAATGGATCCAAATCCTTAACAGCAGCCAAATAGTCCATGAGATTATCCATAACAATTCGAAGCGACACTTTACCCTTCATAATATTCTGCTCCTTATCATAAATCTGTTGGACTTTTTCACCTGAACGGAATGTCGCATAACGCCCAATGAAAAGAATGAAAAGGATAGCCAATTGTCCTATCAATTGGTGTTTGAAAGGTATCTGAAACAGCATACCACAAATCATCCATCCCAATGCTAACAACGAGAAGATATTCATCGTTACCAGATGGATTCCCAGCATACCCACCTCTTTTTGTGCAGGTTTGCTAAGATTAAGCAACGGGAAAATAGTAAATATAGCGAATTGGGTAAAGACCAAACAGGTTATTATGATGTCAAGTATCCTTACATTCTTTTCAAGTGATTGGCCAAAAAGAATAAAACAGGCAATAATAAGCCCATAACCTAATAGTATGGCTAAAGTACGATATATCTTTTTTGCGTTCATAATGTTGATTATTTTGATTAAATTTTCTGTCCACACTTTGGGCAAAATCTTGATGAAGGGGGAATTGCGGCTCCGCATCGGGTGCAAACATTTCCAATTGGAGCAGCATTTTGCTGACTACCACACTGAGGGCAGAACAACGCACCTGGAGCAAGAGGAGCCCCACAAGAGCAACAAACCGCCCCTGAAGTTTGTTGCTGCATGAGAGTAGTTCCGCAAGAAACGCATCTGCGTGCCGTTTTTAGATTATCCGAACCGCATTTAGGACATGGATTGTATTCGCTACCACAATAAGGGCAAAAACGCTCTGTCGTTAAATGCTTTTTTGAACAATTGGCGCAATATACTTCTCGCACACCCATTTTAGGATTGTTTTGTGGCATTGCTCCCATACTACCTTGAGGCATTACCCCTCCTCCTTGAGAGCCAGAGAACGTAGGTTGATTATATTGTGTTTGCATCATTCCAGAACCAATACTACCGCCCATACCACCGCCCATCATATTAATGGCCATAATACCCGCAAGAAGTCCATTGCCTCCTGATGCGTTACCTATTTGATCAACAGCATTGTTCGCCATGTCAAACATTTGTTCTTGCTGCCATGAATGGCCAGTAATAGACATAGTCGCTTGTTTGGCAATTGCATCTGATATTTCCCTCCCTTTTTGAGTATTTGTATCGATTGAAATATCATTCACATAGAATTTTGTCATATTCAAGCCGTACTCTTGCCAAAACGGTAATAAGTTATTCTTGATATAATCTGACAAGGCATCAAGATGCGCAGATACACTTTTAAGGCCAACTCTTTGGGCAGTCATGAACTTGACTATTGCACTTTTCGATTTTGTAGAAAACTCCCCATACGCCTGAGAAAGCATATCCGATTCAGTGAACACATCTTTGGTTCCAACCATTTTAATTAAAAATTTCTCGGAATCAGAAACTTGAATTCCATATTGTCCATTAGCTTGCAACGGAATCATGGTTTGGTAATCAGCATCATGCACAGGCATGTTATTTACCGACCAATTCAAATTTGCAGGAAACAGCTTGTTGACTATCCACACTTCCGCAGTAAACGGATTTTTCCCTCCAAATGGAATTCCAAACAACGAGCGTAGAATAGGTAGGTTCTCTGTGTCTAGTGTATGCTTTCCTGGGCCAAATTTTCCCATAAGCTGCCCTTTACTAAAAAGGAGAGCTTCCTGAGACTCATATACAATTAATTGAGTATAAGTACTCAAATTGGTTTGAGGATAGCGGTATGCAAAAACAAACTCGTTGCTTTTAGGTTTCCAACTTGCGCAATCAATTAATGCCATAACTATCAATTACTTGTTTACATGGAATTCCCTATCCGTGTCGGGTTCCCATTTTCCCGCCTATAGTTTCCCTGATTCAGCACAATACAAAAGAAGGCTAGGAAACTCATTCGTAGCTATTTTCGACATGCAGGCTCTGGATACCTAGTAAATAAAAATAGTACACGTTTACCTAGCCTGTATGTGCAATTGATTGAACACACAAAAGGCTGGCAAACTCGTGTCATCTATCCTATTTACTTAATTTTCCAGATTAGCATGTCAGGATAAAAGCACAAATTGCCTTCAACTATCCGGATTTCTCCCCGGACAATCAAAGGCAAATATACAAATTATTTGATAGAAAACCGTTTTTCAGAGAAAAAAGACAAACAATTGTGGGATTGAAGACGCTTATGCGCCAAAAATTTTCGGCTTCAATCTTTATCAGGCAGAAAGAAGGATTGTGTTGTTTATTCCTCTAAAGACGATAGGTAATTCAGCACATTGGCCTTCAATGCAGGAAGATCATCCTTAATGGTCAGCCAAAGCACTTCGGGTAAAATCCGGTAGTAACCATGTACTAACACATGGCGCATCTTTTCAATCTGAAGCCAAGGAGTATCAAGATGCTCATCTTTGAATTCCGGACTCAACATATAGGCTGCCTCACCGACAATCTCAACATTTTTTACGACAGCAAAATACAAAATCCTATCTTTTATGAAACGATCATAATCATAGCCCTCAACAAACTCCTCAACGTTGTTGATGGCATCAAGCATGTGCTCAAGCCTTCCTCTATCGTTAACTCGCTCTCTCATAAATCAATATTTTATCTTCATCGGCAGTCTTAGCAGCAAACGGGAGTAAACTTCCCTCCTGAACCAAATCGACTTTCTTGCCCATTGCGGCTTCAAGTGAAAGAATAATAGCCGCATACTTAAACAATGAAATACGGGCATCGGCATCAAAACGAACCAGTAAATCAATGTCGCTTTCAGGATTCTCCTCCCCACGGGAATATGAGCCAAACAACCATGCTTTTTCGATGGGTAGGGTTGTTAAACAATCTTGAAGCTTATGTATTATTTCCGCGTTGAGCATGTTATAATCAATTACATGTAACCGCAAAGATACATTATTTTTCTGAAAACACAATAACTACCACTATAAAAACCAAACCCACTAGTTTGACAAAAAGCCAGGTACTAGTGGGATTCAAGGTTTAAGTAGTTTGATTCTCAGCATCCCTGCGTAGCCTTCTCCAACCGCTTCATGATCGAGAAGATGAAGACCGCGGAGAGGAGGCAGAGCACTACGAGGACGCCCCAGACCATCCAGAGTGGCATGCCGGTGCCCCAGATGCGGGCTATGACGCTGGTGAGGTAGTTGCCGATGGCCGTCACGCAGAACCAGAGACCCATCATCATGCCCTTGTACTTGGGAGGGGCCACCTTCGTGACGAAGGAGATGCCGATGGGGCTCAGCAACAGCTCGGCGAAGGTCAGCACGAGATAGGTGCTGATGAGCCAGTTGGGCGAGACCAGCGTGCTGCTCACGCCGCCTTGTGCCTTCAGCTCGGCCGGGCTGGCCAGTGAGAAGGAACAGATGACCAAGATGAGGAAACCAAGGGCAGCAACGATCATACCCATGCCGATCTTACGCGGCGAGGACGGCTCCTTCCCTCTCCTCGCTAAGGCGCCGAACACCGCCATCGAGACAGGCGTCAGAGCCACCACAAAGAAGGGGTTGAACTGCTGGAACTGCTGCGGCAGGATGTTGATGGTGTCAGGCATGGTCTTATAAAGCATTATTGCCATGATCCACAGGAAGGTAGTAACCCCGCACAGGATACCACGGTTCATGGGCTTGGTGGCTTGGGCGGCACCGAACATCGTATAGATCGAGATGGCTATCAAAGTCAACGACCAGATATTGAAGCCAAACCGAGTGAAACCCGAGACGGTGCTTTGCGTGTAGTCACGTGCGAAGTAGGTCAGGCAGAGACCTGCCTGCTGGAACGACATCCAGAAGAAGATGACGACGGCAAAGACCATCACCAAAGCGGTGATACGCTCGCGGGTCTGCTCCTTGGAAAGTTCCTGCACGTTCACAGTAGTGTTTTCCATCTTCTTGGCCTGTTTGGTGTTGACATCAGCGTGCTTGAACCACTTGCGGCAGCTCAAATAGATGGCCATGGAGAGAATCAGAGAGATGCAAGCCACACCGAAGCCGTAGTTATAGGCTCCAGAGAGGGCGTCGATATAGCTGTTGGCAAAGCCCGCCAAGTCGTTGACGTTGCCCCCTTGCTGTACGGCCAAGGCTTCAAAATTCGATAATGCATCGGCACTGATGGTACCGTCGAGGTACTGGTGCGCTAATGAAGGGATCTGCGGGACGTAGGTGTAACCCGCCTTCCCGAGAAAGAGGTCGGTGACCTTGGTAGCTGCCATGGGGGCGAACATCGAGCCGATGTTGATGGCCATGTAGAACAGGCTGAAGCCATTGTCACGGAAGGCGCTGTACTTGGCTTCGTCGTAAAGGTTGCCCACCATCACCTGGAGGTTGCCTTTGAAGAGGCCCGTTCCGATGGCGATCAGGGCCAAGGCGGAGAACATGGTGATTTTTGCCGTTGAGGTGGCCATCGGAACCGCCAATAGCAGGTAGCCGAGGAACATGACCACAATACCCGACTTCACCATCTTGCCATAGCCGAAACGGTCGGCCAGCATACCACCGATAAGGGGCATGAAATAGACGCAACCGAGGAAGATGCCGTAGATGTTACCAGCCTGTGCTTCGTTGTAGCCGAACTTGGCTTGCAGGAAAAGCACAAAGATGGCCAACATGGTATAATAGCCAAAGCGCTCGCCCGTGTTGGCGAGGGCGAGCGCATAGAGGCCTTTAGGATGACCCTTAAACATAGTTGTAGGGTTAAAGGTTAAGGGTTAAAGGTTAGGCGGTGACGCGTTCAAGCCATTTCACCATACCCAACATGATCGACATGGAGACGATGCAGACGGCGAAGAACACGGTCCAGCAGACCCAGATCGGCCATGCGTTGTACATGAGAGGTCCAACGAAGATGAAGAGGTTGCCGATGGCGGTGGCAGCGAGCCACAGACCTTGGCAGAGACCTTGGAGGTGACGCGGGGCGACCTTCGACACGAACGACAGACCCAGCGGTGAGATGAACAGCTCAGCCACCGTTAGGAAGAAATAGACAACGAACATCACCCAATAGCCTTGTTTGTGCAACCCAGCGGCAGCCATTGTGGCGCTGTCCATGGCGCGGAATTCTTCGCCTGACGGATAACCGTTGGCCAGCGAAAGCAGCATCAAGAAGAGGTAAGCGATGCCTGCAATGAACATACCCAACGCAATTTTACGCGGCGTAGAAACACCTTTGCCCTTTCTGACCAAGGCAGCGAAGATACCCATGACGATAGGTGTCAGGATGATTACGAACAAGGGATTCAATGCCTGAGTAATCTCAGGAGCAAGCCACTCGGAGTTGACGAAGTCGCGGGCAAACACCATCAGCGACTGACCGTTTTGGTGGAACGAGAGCCAGAAGAACACGGCGATACCCAACACAGCGAACAGGGCAGCCATACGCTGCTTGATTTCCTTAGCCATGGCAGCCTTCTCTTCAGGCGTATAGCCAGCCACTTCGGCGGCCAGTTTCTTGCCAGGTTGTGGGAATTTCTTCTTTTGGGAGATGAACACAATCAAGGAAATCATCATGGCAATCATCGAAGCGATGAAAGCGAAGTGGATACCTTGGTTATAGACACCGATATAATCCGAGCAGAACTGCGTCAGGTCGGTAGCGGCACTGGCATCAATCACGGAGTTGCTCATGGTTTCGGTGAACTTGGTGGTCACCTGACCGTCTTTCAGGAACTGGTGACAGAGGGCCGGCATATCGGCATTATAAAGGAAGTTATGAATCTTCAACCACCAAACACGCAGCAACGGAGCCACGAAGGGGGCGATCACACCACCGATGTTGATGAACACATAGAAAATCTGGAAACCGCTGTCGCGACGGTCCTTGGCTTCAGCCAGAGCTTCAGGGCCTTTCTTGGCAGCTTCTGCCTCGAAGTTGTCGTACAACTGACCGACTAAGGCTTGCAGGTTGCCTTTGAAAAGGCCGTTACCGAAGGCAATCATGAGCAAGGCCACGCAGGTGAAGATCAAGATACCCCACCAAGCGCCAGTACCATCGGCGATAATGCCTTGTGCATCACGGCTGAAGAGCGGGATGGCAAGGGCCACATAACCCACAGCCATGATAATCAAGCCCCACTGGATGGTGCCGTGATAGTTCTGCGTACGGTCGGCGATGATACCGCCCACCAAGGCAAGCACATAGATGCCGAAATAGAACACCGAATAGATGAGGCCTGCAGTGCCATCGGGCAGACCGAACTTGGAAACTAGGAACAACAGCAGGATGGCGTTCATGATGTAGTAGCCGAAACGCTCACCCATGTTGCTGAGTGCCGCTGCGATCAAACCTTTCGGATGATAACGCTTCGCTGTACGAAGGTAATAGATCAGGAAGGGGATCACAATGGCCAGAATCACGCACAACAGTACGATCATCAGGTTTTCTTTCAAAAAATCCATCATAATACTTTGATTTTAATAATATTTGTTATTTGTCGTTTCAGATTAAAGCTCTCCGTTTTCTATTCAATAAGGTGCAAAAGTAAGAAGGTTTCCTTAAAAATCCAAATTTTTAGTTCGCCTTAAAGCGTCCTATCTTCAAGGAATCCCCTAGATCCAAAAGTCTTATTGCAGCACCTCGGCGAGCTTCGCCTCAAGTTCCTCACCACGAAGACCCTTGGCGATCATTACGCCATTGGCGTCAAAGAGGAAGTTGGAAGGGATGTATTGGATCATGTAGTCGGTGGAAGCGGTATTGTCAACATCGCGCACCTGAATCCAAGTCATTCCGTCATCGGCTACTGCCTTCTGCCATGCAGCCTCGTCCTGGTCAACGCTGACACCAACGATCTCAAAACCGTTGGCATGATACTTCTCGTAAGCGGCTTTCACGAAGGGGTTCTCGCCACGGCAAGGTCCGCACCATGAAGCCCAGAAGTCAACCAGCACCACACGGTTACTATTGATGACCTTCTCCAAATTGACTTCCTCACCTTCGGCGGTCTTCAAGGTAAAGTCTATGAACTTCGCCCCGACTTCCACCTTAGCATGTGCTTCAATGTAATCGTTAATCCGTTTACTATACACCGACTCTGTAGTAAAGCTCTTGGCCACTTCCTTCACCTTCTCATATCCGAACTCATCCGCACTCTGAAGCAGCATGAAATGAGCCATGTAGCTGTCAGGGTGGTTTTTGATGTAGTCGATACGGAAGTTCTCATAGTCTTTCATACCATCTTCGAGTTGCTTCTGCAATTCTGCCGCCTTTACCGTGTCACCAGCCATAAAGGCTTCCTGCGCTTCACCGAAGGTTCCCATCAGCACCTCTTCCATGGGCAAAAGCTCTTCACGATAGGCATTGTAAGCATCCATAGTGGGGCAGCCTTTCACCACCCAATTCTGAGCAGCTTCCTTGTCGCCAGTAATGGTAGTGTTTTGGTTCTCCGTGAAGAACGGGAAAGCACCACATCTTTCAGCCGGGTCGAATTTAACGATATAGCAGGTCTGTGGATCGGCGAAATCAGCCTTCAGAACAGCTTGCTTTCCAGCGAAAACGGCCGTGTCGATGCATACCTCCTTGCCGTCAACATCCTTGAACAGATAGACGTTCTTTTGGTCGGCATTGTCGAGGTTAAGGGTAACTGTGAATTGTTTAGTCTTGTCGCAGCCACTCAGGAAGAACAAGGCTGCCATCAGTGTTAAGAATAGCTTTTTCATTTTTTATCATGTTTTTATTAAACAAAATTCCTTTGATACCCAGTTCACAAGCGGCTTGGACATTGGCTGGATTGTCGTCAAGGAAAATCGTCTCCTCGGCTTTAATCCCGAACCTGTTCAGCGCCAACTCAAAGATGCGGTGGTCAGGCTTCATCACCTTTTCGACGCCCGAAATGACCATGTCCTCCATCAGGTTCAGCACAGGATACACTGGGCGCACCAAGGCAAAGGTTTCCACCGACCAGTTGGACAGTCCAAACACCCTATAACCATTAACCTTTAACCCTTTAACCAACTCCTCCATACCCGGAATCTGTCCCCCCATCATCTTCATAAAATCATCGTAATACAGGCGGATTTCCCTCTCCCATTCTGGGTGCTCAGCAATCAGTTCGGCTGTGCCTTCTGCAATGGGCTTCCCATTATCATGCTGGGCGTTCCATTCATACGTGCAGATATTGTTAAGGAACCACTCGGCTTTTTCAACGTCACCAAAATAAGGATCATAAAGGTAATGCGGGTTCCAGTCCAAGAGCACTCCGCCGTAGTCGAAGATGATGTTTTTGATCATTCAGGGTGAGATTTTGGTGCAAAAATAGAAAATATGCCCGAAAAAAATCTTATTTTTGCCGTTTGTTTTAATTAGAACTATGGAAATCAGCAGCAAATACAGCCCTCAGGAAGTTGAAGGCAAATGGTACGAACACTGGATGGACAAGAACTACTTCCACTCCACTCCCGACGAACGCGAACCCGGCAAGAACGCCTGCTGGGTGCCCGGCACCGACCACGCCTCTATCGCCACCGAAGCCAAGGTGGTGAACAAGCTGGCGCAGCAGGGCATAAAGAAGACGGACATCGGCCGCGAGGAGTTCCTCAAGCATGCTTGGGACTGGACCCACGAACATGGTGGCATCATCCTCAAGCAACTGCGCCGACTGGGTTGCTCCTGCGACTGGGAACGCACCTCGTTCACCATGGACGACATCCGCTCGAAGAGCGTCATCCGTGCCTTCGTCGACCTGTATAACAAAGGCCTGATTTACCGTGGTGTGCGCATGGTCAACTGGGACCCAAAAGCCCTCACCGCACTGAGCGACGAGGAAGTCATCTTCAAGGATGAGCACAGCAAACTGTTCTACCTGCGTTATTACCTCCACGAGGACGACGGCACAGGTGCCACGGGCGCTGAAGGTGAAATCATCCATACCGATGAGCAAGGTCGCCGCTATGCGGTGGTGGCCACCACACGTCCCGAGACCATCATGGGCGACACCGCCATGTGCATCAACCCTGCCGACCCGAAGAACCAATGGCTGCGCGGCAAGAAAGTCGTGGTGCCGTTGGTCAACCGCGTCATCCCCGTCATCGAAGACGACTATGTCGATATCGAGTTCGGTACGGGCTGCTTGAAGGTCACTCCCGCCCACGATGTGAACGACTACATGCTCGGCGAGAAACACAACTTGCAGAGTATCAATATCTTCAACGACGATGCCACCTTGAGCGAAGCAGCTGGCATGTACATCGGCATGAGTCGCGAGGACTGCCGCAAGCAGATCATCATCGACATGAAGGAAGCCGGCTTGCTGGAGAAGATCGAGGACTATAATAATAAGGTGGGTTACTCCGAGCGCACCAATGTGCCGATTGAGCCGAAGCTCTCGATGCAGTGGTTCCTTAAGATGGAACACCTCGCCGACATCGCACTGAAACCCGTGCTGAATGGCGACATTAAGTTCTATCCTGCCAAATATGTCAACCTCTACCGTCACTGGTTGGAGAACATCAAGGACTGGTGCATCAGCCGACAGCTGTGGTGGGGCCATCAGATTCCAGCGTACTACCTGCCCGAAGGCGGTTTCGTGGTCGCCGAGACTCCCGAAGAAGCCTTGAAACTCGCCATCGAGAAGACGGGCAACAGCAACTTGACGTTGAAAGACTTGCGCCAAGATGATGATGCCTTGGACACTTGGTTCAGCTCATGGCTGTGGCCATTGTCGCTCTTCAACGGCATCCTCGACCCCGACAATGCCGAGTTCAAATACTACTACCCCACCAACGACCTCATCACTGCCCCCGACATCATCTTCTTCTGGGTGGCCCGTATGATCATGGCTGGTGAGGAATACCAGAATGAAGTGCCGTTCAAGAATGTGTATTTCACGGGTATCGTGAGAGACAAGTTGGGTCGCAAGATGTCCAAGTCGTTGGGCAACTCCCCCGACCCGATTGAACTCATCGACAAGTTCGGTGCCGACGGCGTGCGCATGGGTATGATGCTCAGCGCCCCTGCCGGCAACGACATTCTCTTCGACGAAGCCCTCTGTGAGCAAGGCCGCAACTTCTGCAACAAGATTTGGAACGCTTTGCGTCTGGTGAAAGGCTGGAATGTGGACGAAAACGCCGCACAGCCTGAAGCCGCCAAGATGGCCGTGAAGTGGTTTGAGTCCCGCTTCAACCAAGTGCTGGCCGAGACCAACGACAATATCGACAAGTACCGCCTCAGCGACGCCTTGATGGGAATTTATAAACTCACTTGGGACGACTTCTGCTCATGGTACCTCGAGATGGTGAAGGCTCCGCAAGGCCAGGGCATCGACCCCGTGACCTACGCCGCCACCATCAAGTTCTTCGAGAACCTGATGCTCTTGCTGCACCCCTTCATGCCGTTCATCACCGAAGAAATCTGGCATGCCATCGCCGAGCGCAAGGAAGGTGACGACATCATCATTGCTCAACAACCTAAGTTGCAAGCCATTGACGAGCAGATTCTGAAACAGTTCGAGTTCACCCAAGAGGTCATCAACAATGTCCGCAAGGTGCGTTCCGACAAGAACATCGCCTTCCGCGACGCCATTCAACTCGTGGTGAAGGGCACGGCCAACAAGGACTTCGACTGCGTCATTACCAAGCTCTGCAATGTAAGTGAGGTAAGTTATGTGGCTGAGGCTCCCGCTGGTGCCTTCGGCTTCATCGTAGGCAGCACCGAGTTCTTCGTGCCGCTCACCGGCAGCGTCGATGTCGAGGCCGAAATCAAGAAGCTGGAAGAGGAACTGAAATACGCCCAGGGCTTCCTGAAGAGCGTTGAGGCAAAACTATCCAACGAACGCTTCGTGAGCGGTGCACCTGCCGCCGTCGTCGACAAGGAACGCAAAAAGAAAGCCGACGCCGAAGCCAAGATTGCTGTCATCGAGCAGCAGTTGGCAGGACTGAGGAAATGAAGGTGACCAAATAGTAGCCGCTAATACGTCATTGCGAGGAGGAACGACGAAGCAATCCACATTTTCGTAGAATTATCTTCTTTGCTAATATATGGATTGCTTCGCTTTCGCTCGCAATGACGACTATCGCCCAACCTTTTGGGGCATACTCTTCACATTTTTCTCCAAACTTAATATGCTGTAAGAGCAAGTAATAACAACAATAATCCAACAGTAATTCCTCCACCAACCAGATAGGTGTTTACAGCATTAATCCTTTTAACCATTTGGTCTTTGGGGAGAGAATTGAATTGTTTGACAACGGATTCATCACCGCACATTCTTTCAAAGTCTTTGGGGTTACTTGTTTCACATCCACAGAGTTCTATGTTTTCAACAAAAGCTTCTCCTTGGGTTGTCCGTCTAGCCTGATATGAAACAGAATAATTCATGGTATTACCAAGACTATCAGCGAACCGATAAGTGTCCTGAGTGATATAGTTGTTTTTCATCGCCGAACCATACCCAGTATATTCGGAATAAGACACCCCGGTAACAACAGGTTCATTCCGTGTGTTGGTACTAGTTCCAGTCAAATCGAACCCCTGACTCGCTAATTGGGATTGTACTGAACGGACAGCCTTATCAAAAGTTGCATTTTTCGTCACGTAAAACGTATCCATACAGCTTGACATGCCAAACAATACAATTAATAAAAGGAATAACAAACGAACTTTTTTCATAATACAATGCTTTAATTACAAGTCGGGAACACTTTTTTTTTAATCTTAACTGCAAAGATAATAAAAAATACAATTACCTTTGCAAGGTTCCAAACATCTTCAACACCATGAAAAAAACCATATTCTTTATCTTCATCGCGCTGTTTTTGACGGTCGGAGCGGTCAAAGCACAAGAATTCACCGGCAAAATCGGCGAATATGAGATCACCATGAAGATCTATTTCGCAGACTTTGACGGCGACAGTATCGGCTATTATTATTACAACAGCAGGCCACAGACCTTGTTCAAGCTGGTGCAAACCAAATTGGAAGCCATCAACCTCCATGGGTCAATGCATGTCGTGTTGGAAGAATACACACCCAAAGGCAACCACACAGGCACCTTCGACGGACAACTGGAATGTCGGGGCGACAGCTTTGAGGGCACCTTCACCAATAGCAAAGGAAAGAAGTTCGATTTTGAACTACATGAAAAACTTGAATGATCAATGACATCCTGAGCAACCCTCGCAGCTACCGCCGCAGCTGTCATTGAAGTCTTCATCGGTCGATTCACGAACGTCGAGGATCTCGCCGCTGAAGCAGAGATGCACACCTGCTAGGTCGTGGTTGAAGTCCATCTTCACATGCTTGTCGCCGATCTCGCGGACGATACCCATGATCGGGCGGCCATCGGCGGTCTGCATCATCAGCTGGGCACCTTCCTTCACCATGTCCATCAGGACATCGTTCTGCATGAACATCTTCTTGTCGAGGTCCATCACATAGTTCTCGTCACGCTCGCCATAACCCTCCTCTGGAGTCAAGTAGAAGCAATACTTGTCGCCCGGCTCCTTGCCCATCAGGTTTTCCTCAAACTTGGGAAGCAATTGTTTCATGCCAAAGATGGCAACAAACGGGTTTTCCTTGGTGGCCTCTTGGATGATACGGCCGTTTTCGTCTTTTTCGCGCAGGACGTAAGTCATCGTCACCACGGCTTGATCTTGAATTTTCATGATTTAAAGATTTAATATTTAAAGATTTAAAGATTTTCCATTTAATAAGTTCCGAACATTTTCCGCAATATCCATTCGACGGCAGCGAGACCAATCAGCACAAACAAAAGCCACTTGGAATGGATCAAGTCCTCGAAGCGGGTTTCATGGTGCTCCACAGAAGTGATCCGGGTGTCGGCCTTCAGGTCTTCCAAGAGTTTCGGCAGCTGATCCACCGTATAGCATTTTCCATTGGTGGCCGCTGCGATACTCCGCATCCGATCAATATCCGCCGTCAGTTGTTGAGCTTCAATTCCCAATGAAACCACCGAGAATGAGCCATTCATGCCAATCTTCTTTTCTCCTATCTCAGCGGTTGCCTTATAGGTATAAATCCCCTCCGGCAAGACGCCTGCATTCAGCTCATAATCGTGATCTCGCTTGGAGAAAACATAATCGTAGGTCTCCCCCGTCTTTTTATTAATGATCTGGATGTTCAGGTCGGGCTCCGTCACCAACTCATTGCTTGGGTTGCGCAACTCGGCATTGATGACCACTGGCTCATTGCTGTAATACTCTTCTTTGGCAAAGACCGCCGAGCCGTCGTCAGCACTCAGCAACAGGTATTTCAAGGTTTTTGAGAACAGTTCGTCGAAGACCATGCTGTTATGATCCTGATAGTAGTTGTAGAGCCGCCAACGCCAGACGTTGGTGCCAAACAAAAACGCCATCTTGCGGTCACCTTTGACAAAAGTCAGCAAAGGCAATCCCGACTTGATGCCCAGCACATCCTGCATCAACAAGTCGTCATGGGCTAACAATGGGTTGACCTCAAGATGCGGCAAAGCCAATGGCGGATACTTCCCAACTTGCTCGCGCAGCTTGTCGCTAACCGTGAATGTCCCGAACGAAGTATTAAAGGAGGCTTTCACATCAAGCATCGTATTGGTCACTCCACGGTGAATATCAATGGCTTGCTGCATCTTGCCCAAAGCTTCCGCGTCAGTGGCATTGCCAACAACAAACAGCACGGGAAGCCTTTTGTTCTTTTCCAATTGAGCTATCAAAGCACCGTCATCAGTACGACGCGATGGTGTTTGGTGCATCACCAAGAGCTGATACGAGGAAAGATCCGGAAGGGCATCCCTGCCGAACACGAAATCCATCTCGCAATCGTCATTCAACACGCTTTTCAAGGCGCCTAAATCGGGATGCGGGGCATCGGCAAGACACAGCACCTTGTATTGCTGCTCCTGCACATCGACAAAGATCCGTTTCACGTTATTCAGTCGTTGGGATTCATTTTCCAATCCCTTGACTTCAATCTCAATCTGTCGGACGCCTTTACGATCCGCATCCAGCATGAAATCAACCTCTTTTGAGAAACGGTTGGAACTCACATCTATATACTGATGCGACATGACACGGCCGTCTTCCGACAATGTCAGCTCCGCCTTCTTGCCCGAGCAGTCAATGGCACCAACCACGACCCGAATGGGGAATGTCGAACCGAGCGACACCTTTCTATTACAATGGACATCTTTCACGAACAGATCCGGATACGACATCGTATCACCAAGGACCACGGTATGGATAGGAAAAGCTAACTTCTCCGTCAGCAAAGAAGGCTCAAAACCACGGTTGTAGATACCATCGGAGAAAAGCAACACGGCTCCAACATTGCGTTTATAGTAGTTACGTTCCACCGACTGCAACAATGCAGAAATATCAGTCAGCTGATCCGTAAAATCCAACTCACTTTCATCTCTCACCTCTTGTCCGAAAAGATACTCATCTACCTGAAAATTCTTTTTGAGACTTTCTTCAAAAGCAGCAATTTGGGTTGGATACGATTCTTTGTAATACATTGAATCTTTCGACAAAACAATCGATGCGGAATTATCGTGCGCCAGCACCACTATCGGCTGCTCTACTTTACTGACTTTCTGCCTAATATAAGGATTGAAAAGCAGCATCGTTACAACGCCTCCTATCAAGGCACGCAGGACGAAAAGAACAACGGTCAAAGGCTTGCCGTAATGTTGTTTCTTGTTCTTGAAATACAGCAACAAGGCGAAGGCGATGCCCATCCCTGCAGCGACAAGATACATCCAAAACGGAATCCCTATTTTCAATTCAATACTTATTATTAAAGGTGCAAAAGTACAAAATTTATTGTAAATTTGCGCTTCAAATCACAGATTCCATGAACAAGATCTCGGCCGTCATCATCACACTGAACGAGGAGCGCAACATCAGGCGCTGCCTTAAAAGCCTCGTCCCTGTGGTTGACGAAATTGTGGTGGTTGACTCGTTCTCTGAAGATGCTACCAAAGAGATTTGTTCAGAATTCCAAGTAAGCTTTTACAGTCATTCATGGGAAGGCTATGTCGCTACGAAAAATCACGCCAACAGTTTAGCATCCAACGACTTGATATTATCCATTGATGCTGATGAAGCTTTGTCAGAACGACTTGCAGAATCCATCATAAAGATCAAATCAACATCCGTTGAAGGCAAAGTTTATTCCATGAACCGTTTGATGAATTACTGCGGACAATGGATCCGGCATTGCGGTTGGTATCCAGACACCAAAGTCAGGATTTTCGACCGACGCACCGCGAGATGGAGTGGAAATAAAGTACACGAGACCATAGAATTTCCAAAAGATTTCCAAGTGATGCATCTTGAAGGTGATTTACTTCATTATTCTTTTTACACGCCTGAAGAACACCGTCGTCAAATAGAAAAATTCGCCATGCTCTCCGCCGAGGAAATGTTAGAAAACGGGAAACAACCCAATAAAGCTTCGGCTTGTCTTCACACAGGATGGAAGTTCCTTCGCGACTACCTATTTAAAGGCGGTTTTTTAGAAGGTGGAAAAGGTTGGACTATATGCAAGACTAATGCCTATGGAGTTTGGTATAAATATTTAAAAGCCAGAGAATTATGAATCCAACATTTTCCATACTCATCCCCACTTGGAACAACCTTCCCTATCTCCGGCTGTGCATTGAAAGTCTAAGGAAACACTCCGACTTCCAACACCAGATCATCGTGATGGTCAACGAGGGCCAAGACGGCACACATGAATGGGTCTCCAGTCAATCCGATCTTGAATATATTGCTTCTCCAGAGAACATAGGAATCTGCTATGGCTTGAACGCTTGCCGTCCGTTGATCAAAAACCCACACGTCGTCTATGCCAATGACGACATGTACTTCCTGCCTCATTGGGACTCACGTTTGTGCGTTGCCATCGAGCAATCATCTTCAGACCAATTCATGCTCTCTGCCACCATGATTGAGCCAAAAGGTGATAATCCTTGTTGCATTATTGCCGATTTCGGTGACAGTCTCGAAAGTTTCAAAGAAGAAGCCCTGTTGCAAGCCGCTGACAATCTAGCTAGGAATGACTGGTCTGGGAGCACATGGCCACCTGTATTGGTTCCGCTGGCTTTATGGGACAAAGTCGGAGGCATGAGTATTGAATTCAGTCCCGGCATGTATTCCGACCCTGATTTGTCCCGCAAACTATGGGAATGCGGTGTGCGCCATTTTCAAGGGGTTGGCAACAGCTTAGTCTATCATTTCGGATGCAAATCAACCGGACGTATCAGACAGAATAAAGGACGGCGGACTTTCCTTATGAAATGGGGTATCTCAGCCAACCAATTCATGCATGATTATCTTCATATCGGTGAACATTATATTGCTCCGCTTCCTGATTTTATGCCAAGTCGCCGGAAACAGTTTTCAGGAAAAATCAAACAGCTTACCACCATTATCAAAGGAAAATGAGGATTGGATTTGACGCAAAACGGGCTTTCAACAACCAACGCGGCTTAGGCAACTACAGCCGCGAGACCATTCGCATCCTCACCTCACTTGCTCCTGAAAACCAATATTTTCTATTCACCCCCAAAATCAGTCCTGAATTCGAACATTTCCATCCCGAAAACGCCGATATTGTATCTTCAGACAAAAACGGGAAACTCCAACAAGCCTCATGGAGAACCTTCGGCATCACCAAAGAAGCTGAGAAACTTAGACTTGACATCTACCACGGTCTCAGCCATGAGTTGCCGTCAGGGATTGAAAAAACAAATGTTCGCACTGTGCTGACAATGCACGACATGTTGTTCATCAAGCATCCCGAGTTGTTTCCCTTCTTCGACCGGATAATGTATCGGAAGAAATACCTGCGCAGTTGCTGCATTGCTGACCGCATCATCGCCGTAAGTGAACAAACCAAACGAGATACGCTTGAGTTGACCCATATTGACGAAAACAAAATCGAGGTGGTCTATCAAGGCTGTCGGCCTGAGTTCAAGGCAAAAGTGTCGGAGGAACAAAAAAGACAACTCAAGCACAAGCACCGGCTCCCCGACCAATTTCTGCTGAATGTCGCGGCTATTGAGCCAAGAAAAAACCAGATGCTCATCCTCAAAGCCTTGGCCAATTGTCGAATCGACACGCCTTTGGTTATCGCTGGCAAAAACACTGATTATCAAAAAGAACTCCTGTCATTCATCGAGCATCATGGACTTCAAAGTCAGGTGACAATTTTGTCTGATATCCCTGATGCCGATCTGCCCATACTATACCAAAGCGCCACATTGTTCGTTTTTCCTTCGATATACGAAGGTTTTGGCATTCCTGTTGTTGAAGCACTGGAAAGTGGTCTTCCTGTCATCGCATCCACTGGCAGTTGCCTTGAGGAAAGCGGAGGCCCCGACAGCATCTATGTCTCACCAAATGATGAAAATGAGCTTGCTGAAAGCATCCAGCAAGTGCTTAACGATGATACAAGACGAGAAACGATGGTCCAAAAAGGCTATGAATATGCCAAACGTTTTTCTGACGCAGAAATATGCCAACAAATCACCAGAATCTATAACACCCTGAAATCATGATATCCTTTGAAGAAGAAGTCCAACGTACCGTTTCCTTCCTGAAAGCAGGAAAGACCATATTATATCCCACAGACACCATCTGGGGAGTTGGCTGTGACGCCACCAACAGCAGAGCTTGCGACAAGGTATATGCCGCCAAGAAAAGACCGAAGAACAAGAGTCTTATTATATTGGTTGATACTGCGGATCGTCTGAATGACTATGTCGTCAACGTTCCCGCCATTGCCTACGACTTGATAAAAGCCGCCAAAAAACCATTAAGTATCATTTATGCTGAAGGCAAGAACCTGGCCAGGAACGTCTCTGCCGACAAATCCGTCTGTATCAGGGTGGTAAACCACGACTTTTGCAAAGAGGTCATCCGGCAATTAGGCAAGCCTATCACTTCGACCTCAGCCAACCTTTCGGGACAGCCTTCCGCAGTGACTTACAGCGATATCACTGAAGAGATGAAACAATCCGTCGATTACACTGTTCAACTATATCACGACGTACTGGAACGCCCCCAAAGCTCGACCATCATTAGGTTGTTCGAGGATAACACTTTTGAAATAGTCAGACAATAACGCCAAGAACCATGAAAATCAGATTTTTATTAGTTAACGCATTGCTGTTCGCAGCTATTACTGTTTTTGCACAACAACCCAGCAAGACCCAATCGAGTGCCCAAAAACTCGGCACCGCACTATATCTGATCGACAATTTCTATGTTGACACGGTCAATCTTGACAAGGTGGTGGAAGATGCCATCGTCGCCTCATTGAAAGAACTGGACCCCCATTCCGCCTACATATCCAAGAAAGATCTAGAAAAAGCCAATGAGCCTTTGGTAGGCAGTTTTGAAGGCATCGGAGTAACCTTCCAGCTAATACGCGACACCATCACCGTCATTGGCCCCACTCCAGGCGGTCCATCTGAAAAAGTTGGCATCATGGCAGGCGACAAATTCATCAAAATTGATGGCGAAGACGCCTTTGGAAAGAAAGTTGACAACGAATATGTCCAAAAGCATCTGCGCGGCAAGAAAGGGACCAAAGTGACCGTCAGTGTCAAGCGCGGCAATGACAAGGAATTAATGGACTTTGAGATTATCCGCGACAAGATTCCGTTGAACAGCATCAATGCTTCATTCATGATGGAAAAAAAGATCGGGTATATTAAACTGGACAGGTTTGCACAAGACTCTGACAAAGAGTTTAAGTCTGCCATGGAAAAACTGCAGGCGCAAGGGATGAAATCGCTGATTTTGGATCTCAGAAGCAATTCTGGGGGCTATTTGAACACTGCCATCGATATGGTGGACGAGTTCTTGAAAGCCAATCAGTTGATTGTCTATACGGAAGGTCTGCATTCCAAACGCCAAGAATGGAGGAGCTCCGACAAAGGCATGTACACCGAAGGCAATCTCGTCGTATTGATTGACGAAGGCTCTGCCTCTGCCAGTGAGATCCTCTCAGGAGCTATTCAAGACCACGACCGCGGTGTACTCATCGGTCGTCGTTCTTTCGGGAAAGGACTGGTACAGCGCCCCTTCAATTTACCCGACGGATCTGTAATCCGACTCACTACCGCACGCTACCACACCCCTACTGGACGATGCATCCAACGTCCATACGAAAAGGGCACTGAGGAATATTACAAGGAAATGACCAAAAGACTGGAACACGGAGAATATTTCCATGCCGATAGCATCCATTTCCCCGACTCGTTAAGGTACAAGACTGACAAAGGCCGAATAGTGTATGGTGGAGGAGCTATTATGCCCGATATCTTCATGCCTGCCGACACCAGTTTCAACAGCAAGCTCTACACCAACCTGGTCAGAAAAGGTATATTGAACAGATACACCGTGGATTATGCCATGGCTCAACGCGACAAACTAAAAGGGCAATTCCAAGAATTCAGCCAATACAATAATAAATTCCAAGTGACCGATGCCATGATCGAGGAAATCAAAAAGATGGCCGAGAAGGAAAAAGTCAAATGGAACGAGGAAGAATACAAGCGCTCGGAAAAATACATCAAGCTGCAGATTAAAGCTTTGATTGCCAGAAACGTTTGGGAGATGCAGCAATACTACGAGGTGACCTTGAAAGAAGACCCCACCATCAAAAAAGCCATAGAGGTAATTAGCAACGACAAAACGTTCCGCAAATTGCTAAATTAACACTTATTTAATTTTTTTTAATAAAAAAAAGGCGTTTTTCCTCCGTTTTTCCGAGGAATAATGTTACCTTTGTAGGCTCAATTGATCTTATCAGAGTAATAATTATCAGATAATTAAATAAATTTATTAATCAACTTACAACAAACAATGAAAAGAACAGCTTTACTTTTCTCGGCATTCCTCCTGATTGGAATGTTGTTCAGCACCCAGATGATGGGCCAGGCCCGCATCGACCTGAACGGTGCCAAGAGCGCACAACAGTGCCTCAACACTTCTGACGAAGGCTTAACTGCCACCTTCTCATTCAGCAGCATCGATGCTACTGAAGTCGCCACCGAAAAAGGCGTGTTCTCCAACATCACGATGGACGGCACGTATCCTGCAGGAAACATCGGTGATCCTACTGTGCCTGCAGCCAACAAACTGATTGCTGTGCCTATTGGCGTTAGCAACGTCAGTGTCGAGGTGAAGAATTACTCCACCACTGTTTACAACCTTGCCGACTACGGCATTCACCGCCTCTATCCTCAGCAGACTCCTCTTCTCAAGGACCAAAACCCTGAGAACGTTCCTTTTGACTATAACGCCAAGGCATACACCACCGCTGGTTTTGTGGAGCGTCCTATTGCCATGTTCAATATTCAAGGCACCATGCGTGGCATCCAGGTTGGTGCTCTGACCATCAATCCCGTGCAATATGATGCCGTCAACAACCTCATCCGTGTTTACAATAACATCGAGGTGGAAGTGAACTTCGGCCAATATGACAAGAACGCCGCTTACGAAGAGTTTGCCCGTACTTTCAACCCTTATTGGTCTGGCGTCTACAAAACGATGTTCAACGAAAGACAACTTCGCGACGTCTACAGCGATCATCCGGACCTCTGGCAGAACCCTGTCAAGATGCTGGTCATCACCAACCGCGCCTTCGAATCGACCATTCAGGAATGGGTTAATTGGAAGACTGAAAAAGGTTTCTATGTTGATGTGAACTACACTGACGAGATCGGTTCCAACGCCAACGCCATCCGCACCTTCATCCAACAGAAATACGCTGAGAGCGCTCCTACCTTCCTGATGATCATGGGCGACCGCAACATGGTTCCCGAATCAGGCAACGGAAGCGCCACCAACTGCGTCACCGACCTTAACTACTCAAGCATCGACGGTGACATGTTCTCCGATATGTACCACAGCCGTTTCCCCGCTGAAACCGTCAACCAGTTGGCCTCCATGCTGGCTAAGGCTCTTGAATACGAACAATTCACCATGCCCGACCCGAGCTACCTGAGCAAAGTGTTGCTCATCGCAGGTGAAGACTCCAGCGGCTGGGGTGTCCAGGTCGGCCGTCCCACCATTTGGTATGCCACCAACTACTATTACAACACAGACCACGGCTTTACCGAGGTTAATGAGTTCAGCCACGGCACCTACACCAACTGCTACAGCTACCTGAGCTCCGGTGTCGGTTTTGCCAACTACACCGCCCACGGCAGCCAGACCAGCTGGGCTGGCCCAACCTTCAACGTCAACGACGTCAATACCCTGACCAACGAACACAAGTACTTCCTTGCCATGGGTAACTGCTGCCAAGCTGCCGACTGGGGCTACAGCTCCACCTGCTTCGGTGAGGCCATGGTGCGTGCCGAAAACAAGGGCGCTTTTGCCTACATCGGCTCATGCCCTTCCACTTACTGGAAGAACGACTACTACTTCGGTGTTGGCGCCACCAACCGTGCTGACGGCACCATGCCTTCTTATGAGGAGACCACCATGGGCTTCTACGATGCCTGGTGGACTGATGAAGCTTACAACTGCGTCACTTCCTTGATGTTCATCGGCAACCTGGCTAGCAACGCCGCCGAAGAACTGGGTTACGAAATCCACATCAGCAACCTCTACGACTGGCAAGCCTACCACACCCTGGGCGACGGCTCCATCCTTCCTTTCCGTGTGCAACCCACTGAGAACAGCGTCAGCCACATGCCCACCCTGCCCATCGGCATGGAATCCTACACCGTGAGTGCAGCTCCCGGCTCCTATGTCGGCATCTCAAAGGACGGCGTCCTCTATGGTGCTGGCATGATTGACGAGACCGGCACCACTGACATCGCCATCGAGCCCATCACCTCTGGCGGCGATGTGAAGATCGTGGTGACCCATCCACAATTCCAACCTTATGTCGCTATTGTTCCTGCTGCCGCTATGAATGGCGCCTACATTGCCGTTGACGCATATGCCCTGAACGCTCCTCAAGCAGATTACGGCGAGACCCTTGATATGGAAATCACTTTGAAGAATGTCGGAACTGAGGCTGCCAACAACCTCACCGCCACGCTCTCAACAGAAAACGAATATGTTGAAATCCTTGCTAACGAAGGTTCTGTCGCAAATCTTGATCCTGACAATACCGCCACTATCGAAGGCTTCCAATTCAGCGTTGCTGAGAATGTGCCCGATATGACCAAAGCACAGTTCGAACTCGTTGTGACAGACGGCACCGAATCATGGACCAGCAAAATTAACATCGTTCTTCACGCCCCTGTTCTCGCTCTCGAAAGCATCGAAAAAGATGAAGAAAAAGTATTCTTTACCTTCACCAATGAAGGTACCGCTCCTTTCTACGGCGGCACGTTGAATATCTTCAGCAGCTCCTCTGCCATTACATTTGCAGAGACAACCATCGCCTTTGAAGATGTCGTGGAAGGCGGCAGCTCTATTACAATAGAAGCAGCCTATACCGTTGATCCTACCGTCGAAGAAGGAAGCACCTTCGAAATTGGTTACACTTTGACCTCTGGTCTCCTCTCGGTTGAAGGCAACTTCATCCTCACCTATGGTGCCATCATGGAAGGCTTTGAATCTGGTGCCTTCGGTGACGACTGGACGTTCAGCGCAGACTATCCTTGGACCATTGTTCCTAACGGGCATGACGGATCCACTTATAGCGCAATGTCTGGCAACAAGAACATCGCCAGCTCAACGAGCTACATGCAATTAACAGTGAATGTCCCAGCAGCCGGCGACTTGACGTTCTATTACAAAGTCTCATCAGAAAGCAATTGGGATAAATGCTACTTCTACATGGATGGTCAGGAAAAAGCCGTGTGGTCGGGAACCATCGACTGGACAATGTACACACAACCTGTCACCACTGGTACACACACCTTCAAATGGAGTTACACGAAAGACAGCTCCGTCAACAGCGGCGAAGACTGCGTTTGGATTGACGACATCCACTTCCCACCTGTCCATGTTTACAACTTCCTTGAACCCGTGACGAACCTTGTTGCTGAAGTTAATGACCGCGATGTCACCATTTCTTGGGAATCAAGCGACAAAGCTTCAAGCTTCATCATCATGCGTGACGGCGAGGAAATCGAAAGAGTTACTGAAAACACCTACACTGAGCACGTTCCTTACGGCAATTATGAATATGGTGTCGTTGCTACAGATGATGAAGGCAACCTCTCCACTCCTACCATCATCTTAGTTGAAGTTTTGGATGTCTATGACGTGGAAGAAAACACCATGTCGCTCAGAGTCTATCCTAACCCTGTCAGCAACACACTTTACATCAGCAACAACGCCGACTTCACATACTCAATGTACAATAACATGGGTCAGGAAGTTGCTAAAGGCAATGCACAAGGTTCACAGCGCATCAACGTCAATGAACTGCCAAAGGGCATCTACTTCTTGCGCATCACCAGTGGCGGCCAAACTAACGTCCAAAAGATTATTGTCAAATAACAAACTAATTAAATCTAAATGAAAAGAAACATTTTAGTATTTCTGACCATTTTGATTGCAGGGAGCCTTTTCGCACAAAAGGCTCCTACGACCAAATTGATCTCCAGCTCAGAGGAAAGCATTGTCGTCCAGTTTGACCTCAATGGTTTCACCACCACTAAGGTGATGACTCCTCAAGGTGAGCAGTTCATCGTCAACGCCCCGAAAATGGGATCCATTCTTGAAGCCGGAGCTCCCGATCTCCCATTGCTTCCCATTCCTGCCATCATCGGCGACAGAGCAGAAATGACTGTCAATGTCATCGACGCCCAATACACCGACTATGACAACATGAGCGTTGCTCCTTCCAAAGGTGGTTTCAGCCGTCAAATCAACCCTGACGACGTGCCTTATACTTACGGCGAGATGTACCAGCAGAACGCTTTCTGGCCTGCTACCCAAGCCTATCTGGAAGCACCTTATATCCAGCGCGACTTCAGAGCCCAGAATATCATGGTTCGTCCCTTCGCTTACAACCCTGTGACAAAGACCTTACGTGTTTACACACATTTGACCATTGCCATGACCAAAGTGAGCGACAACGGCGTCAATCAAAAAGCCGCCCGTAAGAGCAATGCCGTCAAGACCTCTCCAGAGTTCAAGGCTTCCTATAGCCATCGTTTCATCAACTTTGGTGAAGTGCAGGCAAAATACCCATTTTTGGAGGACAACGGCGAAATGCTCGTCATCTGCGCTGACCAGTTCATGGCAGGCATGCAACCTTTTGTGGATTGGAAAAACCAATCTGGCCGTCCCACCACCATGGTGAGTATGACCGAAGTTGGCGGCAACAACACGGACGTCATCAAGAGCTATATCTCTGGCGTGTATAATGATCCCAATCACAACCTTGCCTACGTTCTGTTTGTTGGAGACTTTGACCACATCACCCCTCACCCCTTCCAATATGATAATGCTAACCAGTATTCTGACATGTGGTTCGCTCAACTCGAAGGAAACGACTACTACCCTGAGGTTTTCATTGGCCGATTCTCGGTGCAGAATGACGCTCATGTGGCAAATCACGTCAACAAGGTATTATACTATGAGCGTGATATGCAATCCAATGTCACATGGGGCGACAAAGGTTTGGGTATCGGACACATGAATGATGGTCCAGGTCACTACGGTGAATACGACTACCAACACATCGATTTGATCCGCGACACGCTCCTGCACTATACCTATTCAGAGGTCACCGAACTTCACGGTGGTTACGGCAGTGGCGCCACTGCATCCACTACCACCATCAGCAACGCTCTCAACCAAGGTGTGAGTATCGTCAACTACTGCAACCACGGTTCGGAAACCAGTTGGGGTGTAGCCGGATATAGCACCAGCAATGTCAATGCATTGACGAATGACAACATGTTGCCTATCGTGTGGTCAGTTGCTTGCTTGAATGGCAAGTTCAACTATGGCGGTGCAAACGGCGAGTGCTTCGCTGAAGCCTGGATGCGTGCTACCGACAATTCGACAGGTGCTCCTACTGGTGCCATTGGCGGCATGTTCTCTTGGATTTCCCAGCCTTGGCAACCGCCAATGTATGGTCAGGATGAAATGGTTGACATCTTGACTGGATGGCATAACAGCGACCAATTCAACCACACACTGTCAGGAGCATCGTTGAATGGCAGCAATGGAATTCTTGACTTTGGCAGTGCGGATATTTTTACCGCCACCCAACATTCTTGGCTTCTCTTCGGCGACCCAACCCTGATGGTTCGTACTGAAAATCCAGAGGAAATGAATGTCACCCCATCTCCCGCCGTGTTGATGGTTGGCATGACCGAATTGAGTATTACCGCAGCAGCCGACTATGGTATTGCAACGCTGTCAATGAACGGTGAAGTCATCGCCACTGGCCGCATCATCAATGGTGAGTGCACCCTTACCTTCCCCGCTTTGAACAACGTTGGAACGGCCGACCTTGTAGTGATGGGTTATAATAAGGTAACCTATGTCGGCACCATCGAAGTTATCGTTGCTGAAGGTGCTTACATTTCCATGAACAATTACACAATGAGCGCAGAGCAAGCCAACTATGGCGAAACCATCGACATGGACATCAGCATTAAGAATGTCGGCGTTGAAGTGGCAAACAACCTTACCGCCACTCTCACCACTTCTTCCGAGTATGTTGAAATCCTCGCCGGTGAAGGCAGCGTCGCCAGCATTAATCCTGACGAAATCGTTACCTTGGAAGGTTTCCAGTTCAGCGTTGCAGAAAATGTTCCCGACAAGACCAATGCAGAATTCACTCTTACTGTGACTGACGGCAATGATACTTGGGAGAAAGTCTTTACCATCCAGTTGCATGCTCCGGTACTCGCTTTTGTGTCAGCCTTGCAATATGTCGGCCAAAACGATGAAAACGTCCTCGAGTTCAGCTTCAAGAACACTGGTTCTGCTCCATTCTACGGAGGCAACCTCGGTGTTTACAGTTGCTCTCCTGACATTACATTAGAGTCATCAAACATCGTTTTCGATGATATCGTTGAGGGCGATCAGGTCATTACACTGACGGACAACTACACTGTTGATGATAGCGTCGAACCAGGTTCCACTTATGAAATCGCCTATGAGCTGAACTCTGGACTCAACTCCATTTCTGGCATTTACGTGCTCACTTACGGTGCCATCCAAGAAGACTTTGAATCAGGCGTATTCAGCAACGACTGGACATTTAGCACTCAATATCCTTGGACTATCGTTGAAGGTGGTACAAAGGGAACAAAATGTGCCAGCTCAAGCAACGCTAATGTACACAGTTCAGAGAGCTTTATGCAATTGACAGTGGATGTTCCTGCAGCAGGTGATCTCACCTTCATGTACAAAGTTTCTTCTGAAGCCAACTATGACAAATTCGCTTTCTACATGGACAACCAAAAGAAGGGCGAATGGTCAGGCACTGTTGATTGGACTCAATTCACTCAGGCTGTGACAGTCGGTACCCACACCTTTAAATGGGCCTACACCAAAGACACTTCTGTAAGTACTGGCGAAGACCATGCATGGGTTGACGATATTGTGTTCCCGCCCACCAGCATTGTCACCTTCCTTGAACCCGTGAAAGAACTCGTGGCCGAAGTCAACGACCGCAACGTCACCCTCACTTGGGAATCTGGAGACAAAGCCTCAAGCTTCCTTATCAAACGCGATGGTGAAGAAATCGAAAGAACAACGGAAACCAGCTACACCGACTATACGACATACGGCACTCACACCTACAGTGTCTTTGCCGTCAGCGATGAAGGTGGACTCTCCGTTCCTACCACCATTGTAGTGGAAGTCTTGGATGTTTACAGCGTGGAAGACAACACATTATCATGCCAAGTCTATCCTAACCCAGTCAGCAACACCTTGTATATTAAAGGTATCGATACCACTTATCGTTATGCCTTGTATAACAACATGGGTCAGCAAGTTGTCAACGGTCAAGCCCAAGGCTTGAAGCAGATTGATGTCAACAGCCTGGCCAAGGGTGTTTACTTCCTGCGCATCACTAACGGCGCTCAAACCAGCGTCCAGAAAGTGGTTGTGGAATAACGAACAGGACATCATCCTGTAAACCTAAAAATCCCGTCAGCAATGGCGGGATTTTTTTATTAATACCCTAAAATAGGCTGGATTTTCGTCCCTAAAAACAGGCCTTTCGTCCCAAAATCTTTTGCGCCTTAAATAAAAAAAAGTTCGGATAGGGGTTCGTAAAGCTGATTTTAATGCTTATATTTGCTTGCAACAAAAGAAACCATCAAAACAAGAACGACATGAAACACACCATTGATATGGCAAAGGCCCAGTCTTTCCAGCCCTATAAAAGCGGCGTCATACAATACCATGGCTATGCTTACCCGATTGTTCCCGGAACTGAAACATGGAAGCAAATCGATTACCCACAGAGAGTGGCGTCACTTCAGTTGCCGGTGGATACCTTGCGGAACATTTCCACGGCAAGGCTGCTGGAGACCTGCCTATATTATCCGTTCAACATCGACATCTTTGCCTTCGACGACCAGCTCGGCAGTTTTGGAAGGGTGAAGCACCAGTTCAACGGATACGCAGAACTGTACCAAGGCTCGACACTACAAGGATTCCTGCAAAGCGGGAAGCTCGCCGATCCTGCCGACTTGGACTATATCTTTAACAAAGCAAGAACCTTATAAAAACACAAGACCATGAAAAAGACCGCAATAATACTTTGCCTGCTGGCTTTCGCCTTATCGGCCTGCAAGCCCGATCCTGAACCTGAACCCGAACCCGCACCGAACAATGGAGGACAAAACAACGACACAACGGAAACCGTGGTGAAGAAATACCTTGTAAA
>CADCGK010000015.1 GCA_902800965.1 uncultured Bacteroidia bacterium
CTTCTTGGTGATGTAGGTCGAGATTTTCTTCACGTTCTGGTCGCTTTGCAGGAACGAGCGGCTGACGTTCAGCGGGATGTCGGGCGAGTCGATGACGCCGTGCAGCAGCGAGAGGAACTCGGGCAGGATGCCTTCCACGCTATCGGTGACGAAGACCTCGTTGCAGTAGAGTTGGATCTTGTTGCGCTGGAACTCGTAGCGGTTCTTCACCTTCGGGAAATAGAGGATGCCCGTGAGGTTGAAGGGGTAGTCCACGTTGAGGTGGATGTGGAACAGCGGCTCGCCGAAGTTCATTGGGTAGAGCGTGTGATAGAAGTCGTTGTATTCCTCGTCCTTGATGTCGGCAGGGGCTTTCTTCCACAGCGGCGCCACGTCGTTGATGATCCAAGGCTTCTCCACTTCTTTGGTCTTGGGTTTGCCGTCCTTGTCGGTCTCGCCCTCGATTTCCTCTTGCACCTTGCGTGTGCCGAACTGAATCGGGATGGGCAGGAACTTGCAGTATTTGTTGAGCAGTTCGCGGATGCGGCCTTCTTCGAGGAACTCGGCAGCATCGTCACTGATATAAAGGATGACATCGGTGCCACGGTCACCCTTCGGGATTTCGTTCATCGTGTACTCCGGGCTGCCGTCGCATTCCCAGATGACGCCGTTGGCGCCTTCTTCCTTGCAGGACTTCGAAATCAGCGACACCTTCGAGGAGACCATGAAGGCGGAGTAGAAGCCTAAGCCAAAATGTCCGATGATGTTGGCGGCTTCGGCCTCGCTTTGGGTCTTGAACTTGGCGATGAACTCCTCCGCGCCCGAGAAAGCGATTTGGTTGATGTACTTATCGACCTCTTCGGCGTTCATGCCGATGCCGCGGTCGCGGACGGTGAGGGTCTTTTTCTTTTTGTCAACTTCCACCTTGATGGTGAGGTCGCCAAGTTCGCCCTTGAACTCGCCCGAGGCAGCCAGGGCTTTCAGTTTTTGCGTGGCATCCACGGCATTGCTGATGATTTCGCGCAGGAAGATCTCCTGGTCCGAATACAAGAATTTCTTGATGACAGGGAAAATGTTTTCTGTCTTTACTCCAATGTTACCAGTTGTCATATCGATGTAGATTTAAAATTCGAAGATTTAAAGATTGTGGATTGCTTTGCTTCGCTCGCAATGACGCAAAGCGACGCTTGGTCAAATAATGTGCCATGGCAAAAACTGACATTTTGGCAATTTTTTGCGGATTGCATAAAAAAAGCCTATCTTTGGAGCATGAAAGCAGTCTCTCATAACAAGAAACGTCTCCCGTTATATGCCAAGATCCTCATCGGCATGGCTCTTGGCGTGGCATTTGGTTTCGCTGCCATTGCTTTGCATTGCGAAGGCTTTGTCAGTGATTGGGTGGCGCCGTTGGGGACTATCTTCTTGCGTCTGCTGAAGCTGATCGCTGTGCCGTTGGTGCTGGTGTCACTCATTTTGGGTGTCGTAAGTCTGAAGGACATCAAGAGCCTTTCGCGAATTGGGCTGAAGACCATCTTGATCTATGTGTGTACCACCATCATTGCTGTGAGCATTGGCTTGGCAATGGTTAGTCTCCTCAAGCCGGGGAAGCTTTTCCCGGAGGATAAGCAGACTGAATTCGTGGAGCGTTACCAGCAGACTGTGACGGAGCGTGAAGCCCAGATGCAGCAGGTGAAAGGCGATTCGCCGATGCAGTTTGTCGTGGATATCGTGCCTGAGAACCTGTTTCAGGCTTTTAGTAGCAATTCCAACATGTTGCAGGTCATCTTTTTCGCCCTGCTTTTTGGTGTTGCGCTGATTTGTGTGGGACAGTCAAAGACGGCATCGGTTGTGCGTTTTTTTCAACAGCTCAATCTTATTCTGCTGAAAATCATTGATTTCATTATGGCTTTCGCGCCGTTGGGTGTTTTTGCTTTGATGGCAGGCTTGATGGTGGATTATGCTGGAGACGTCGGCATCATCTCTTCGTTGGGGATGTATGCCCTTACCGTCGTGATGGCCTTGGCGGTGATTATTCTGGTGGTATATCCTGTCATCCTTCGTCTTTTCAGCAAAAAGAAGTTGGGTCAGTTCTTCAAGGCGGTGTTTCCTGTGCAGATGCTGGCTTTTTCGACCAGTTCGAGTGCGGCCACTTTGCCACTGACCATGGAACGCACACAGAAGCATTTGGGCGTGTCGGAAGAGGTCTCCTCGTTTGTACTTCCGGTGGGTGTGACCATTAATATGGACGGCACCAGTTGCTATCAAGCGGTGGCGGCTGTGTTTTTGGCGCAAGTGATGGGCCTTGACTTGTCTTTTGGACAGATGTTGCTCATCTTGGCTACGGCCACCATCTCCTCCATAGGCACCCCGGGTATCCCAGGTGGCTCTATCGTGATGCTGATGATTGTGCTCGATTCGGTGGGCATTCCGATAGAAGGGCTTGCCTTGATTTTGGGCATTGATCGTCCTTTGGATATGTTGAGGACCGTAGTCAATGTGACGGGCGACACTACGGTTGCTTGTGTTGTGGATAACAAAAAAGAGTTACATATAAACGCGTGAAAAGAATATCTTTATGAAAAGACACCTCTTGTTTTTCTTCTTTATATCATTGAGTTTTGTGGCTTTAGCCCAGACCCAGCAGGGTTACGTAAAGACAAAGGGGCGCATGGTGAATGGCAAACTTGTGCCTGGACAAGGTTTGAAAGGCACTGTGATTTCGGTTCAGGGAAGAAGCGCCGTATTGGTAAACCAAGCAAATGGTAGCTTTTCTTTTCCTGTGACCTCAGACCAGTTTCGCCTGGATTCGGTGAAGAAGAAGGGGTATCAACTCGTGGATTTGGAGGCATGTCCAAGGACATATAAATATTCCAGCAATCCGCTTTATATCGTGATGGAGACACCCGACCAGCAGCTACAGGACCAGCTGACCGCCGAGAGAAAAATTAGACGTAACCTTCAAAAGCAGTTGCAGGACAAGGAGGACGAGATCGAAAACCTGAAAGCCCAACAAAAGATCTCTGACGAGGAATACCGCGCTGCCTTGCAGAAGCTTTACCAAGAACAAGAAAACAATGAGCAGCTGATCAAAGACATGGCCAAGCGCTACTCCGAACTGGACTATGACCAGTTGGATGAGTTTTACCGCCAAGTGTCCTATTGCATTGAAAATGGCGAATTAGTGAAGGCGGATTCGCTTCTGAAAACAAGAGGCGACATCACCGCTCAGGTTGCTGACATCAAGCAACGTGGACAAGCGCTTCAAGATGAGCGTTCCCAATTGGAGAAAGCCGAGACTGTCCAACAAGCAGACATTGAGGAAGCCGCAAGACGGTGCTATAGCTATTTTGAAACCTTCAAAGCTCAGCACCTGAACGATACAGCGGCATATTTCATTGAGTTGCGGGCAAGTCTGGATACGACGAATGTGGATTGGCAAAAGGATGCAGGGTATTATGTTGAGGAGTTTATCGCTGATTATGATAAAGCTTTAAATTATTACCAATTAGGATTAAGGCAATCGCAACTGCAATTCGGGGAAAATCATGGAAAAACCGCAATGTTTTACGGAGATATTGGATCGGTTTTTTGGGAAATTGGTGACTATGAAAAAGCCATAGAATACAATTCAAATGCTTTGGTAATTAGAAAAACTGTTTTTGGCGAAAACCACGTAGATGTCGCATTAAGTTACAACAACATGGGTTCTGTCTTTGCTTATCAGGAATTGTACGATAAAGCTTTTGAATACCATAGCAAAGCTTTGAATATTAGAAAAAGAATTCTTGGAGAAAACGCCACCGGTGTGGCATTATGTTATAACAATATTGGTTTCGATTACTTCGGACAAGGTAATTACGATAAAGCCTTGGAATACTTCAATAAAGCCTTGTTCGTGTATATGGCCATCAATGAAGATAATAATCCCGAAATGGCGGATGTTTATAACAACATTGGAGGTGTGTATGATTATCAAGGAAATGATGACAAAGCATTGGAGCATTATTGTTTGGCCCTAAACATCCGAAAAAACATTTTTGGGAAGAACCATCCCCGAACAGCAAGTAGCTATCACAATCTTGGTAGTGTTTATACTATGAAAAGGGATTACGACAAAGCTTTGGAATACAATAATTTGGCGTTAGCTATTCGAAAACATTGTTTTGGAGAAAAACACTTGGATGTAGCGGACTCATATTTATCATTTGGAGACGTCTATTCGGACATGGGAGATTATGATAAAGCACTGGAATACTATTTTAAGGCTTTATCCATTCGAGAAGAATTACTTGGGAAGGAACATCCGAAAGTTGCTGATATATACAATGACATAGGAGCAGCTTATTTTTTCCTTGAAAAAGGTGGGAAAGCCCTAGAATACCAAACCAAAGCTTTAGTGATTCGAAAAATCGTCCTTGAAGAAAATCATCCGAAAATAGCTATTTGCTACAACAACATCGGTAATGATTATTGTTGTCTAGGCAATTATGATAAAGCGTTAGAAAACCACGATAAGGCTCTTGCCATTTGGAAATTGGCTTATGGAGATAATCACCCAGATGTGGCAAGAAGTTATAACAACATCGGTTCTGTGTACCGAGGCATGAAAGAATATGGAACGGCATTGGAATACTACCAAAAGGCATTAACTATTTGGGAAGAAACACTTGGCCCGGATCATCAGAACACACAGATGGTAAAAGATAAAATCTCCGAAGTCAAAGCCAAAATGAAAGAATCGGAGAAATAATCAGCTTTCTCAAAATTTTTTTTATTTTTGTAGGTGTGAAATCAAATAATGACGCCTATGAAACGTCTTTTACTCATCGGTTTTATATCCTTCATAGCCCTCCTTGCTTCCGCCCAGACCCAGCAAGGTTTCGTAAAGACCAAAGGCCGCATGGTCAATGGACAACTTGTCCCGGGAAAGGGACTGAAAAGCGCCACCGTCTCTGTGCATGGACGCACCTCCGTCTTGGTGAAAGGCGACGACGGTGCCTTCTCTTTCCCGTCTCCGGAACCCCAATACCGACTGGATTCCGTCAGAAAAAAAGGTTACCAACTGGTGGATATGGATGTCTGTCCCAGGTTGTATGCCCGTTCCGCCAACCCGCTGTTCATCGTCATGGAGACGCCTGAGCAACAGCTGCAAGACCAACTGATGGCAGAACGAAAGATCAGACGTAACCTCCAAAAGCAGCTGCAGGACAAGGAAGATGAGATCGAAGACATGAAAGCCCAGCAGAAGATCTCGGACGAAGAATACCGCAACGCCTTGCAGAAGCTCTATTCCGATCAGGAAAACAACGAACAGCTGATCAAGGACATGGCAAAACGCTATTCCGAGCTCGACTATGACCAACTCGACGAGTTCTACCGCCAGGTGTCGTACTGCATTGAAAACGGCGAGCTGGTGAAGGCCGACTCGCTGCTGAACACCAAAGGCGACGTCACCCAACAGGTGGAGGAACAGCTCAAGAAGGGACAAGCCATCAAGGAACAGGAGGCCCAACTCAGCCAAGCGAAAGCGGTTTATTCAAAAGATACCGAAGAGCTGGAGAAACGCTGCTATAGCTATTACGAGACCTTTGCCGCACAGCACCTGAACGACACCGCGGCTTACTACCTCGAGCTGAGAGCTAGCCTCGACACCACCAATGTGGACTGGACACTCGATGCCGGCAACTTCGTGCAGAACTATCTTGCCGACTATGAGAAGGCCATGGGCTATTTCCAAAGAGGGTTGGCCATGTCGCAGCAGCTGTACGGCGAGGATAGCGACAAGACAGCCGCCTTCTATAACGCCATCGGCATCGTGTGGCATGTGTTCGGCGACTTCGGACAAGCCTTGGAATACCATAGCAGGGCTTTGGAGATCCGGAAGAAAGTGCTCGGCGAGAACCACCCCGATGTGGCCTCAAGCTACAACAACATCGGTGTCGTGTATGAACAGCAGGGCGACTTCGACAAGGCCCTGGAGAACCTGAACAAGGCCCTAGCCATCGTGAAGTCAGTTTACGGCGAGAACCACCCCTATGTGGCCTCCAGCTACAACAACATCGGCTCGGTGTATGACGACCAAGGCGACTATGACAAGGCTTTGGAATACCATAATAAAGCTTTGGCGATCACTAAGGACGTTTACAACGAGGATCATCCCGATATCGCCACCAACTACAACAACATCGGCATGGTGTATTACAACAAAGGCGATTTCGGCAAGGCCCTGGAGTACTACAACCAAGCCTTGGCTATCAAGAGCAACGTGTATGGCGAAAACCATCCCGATGTGGCCGCGTGCTATAACAACATCGCCGCAGTCTATAACAACCAAGGCGACTTCGACAAGGCCATGGAATACCATACCAAGGCGCTTGATATCCGGAGGACTGTGTTTGGTGAGATCCATCCTATGGTGGCCGTCAGCTACAACAACATCGGCTCGATGTGCTCCAGCCGAGGCGACTATGGACAAGCCCTCGTCCATCTCGAGAAATCGTTGGCCATCATGAAAGCCATCTTCGGCGACAACCATCCCGTGGTGGCCGTCAACTACAACAACATCGGCTATGCCTACAACAACCAAGGCAATTATGACAAGGCCTTGGAATACCACAATCAAGCACTTGCCATCAGGAAGGCTTTCTTTGGAGAAGAACATCCCGATGTTGCCCAAAGCTATTTCAACATGGCCTTGGTGTATGACAACCAGAACGATCTCGACAAGGCGTTGGAGTATTTCAACAAATCCCTTTTGATCCGCGAGAAACTCTTTGGCCCCGACGATGCCAAGGTGAAGGAAACCAAAGAGAAGATTGCTGCCATCCAAAATAAGAAATAGTCATGACCATGAAAAAGACCATACTCCTCGCCCTGCTGGCGCTCTTCGCGGTAAACCTTGCCAGTGCACAAATCAAGCACACTACTATGCTTGAGACGACTCGTGACACGCTCTTTCCTGAAATTGTCAGAGACAATTGGAGTTGGTACGGACACTATCAACACCCAGCAACAGATACCATTTGTTCTGCATGGGGAGACGTTTGTACATCAGAACCATATGCCCAATATCAATGGGAGGTAGACGAACAATTTCTCCCTATTGGAGGAGACCTTACTGGACCAGAAATATATGTGGATTTTAACCACCCTGGATATCTCAAAGTCACTGTCTGGGATACCTTAGGGAACTCCGGCACAGACTCCATCTGGTTCAATATCAAGGACTGGACCGTACCTATCGACGACTTCACCATGGAGATAGATTCATCCAATCACGCCGTCTTCAGTGGCACAGTCACAATAGAGCAGACATGGATTGGCATATATCGATCACTAGACACTATCAACTGGAACCAAGTATACTCACATCCGGTATCACCTGGACACTGGAGTTGGAGAGATGAACAGGTACATTTCAGCCCAGATTCTATTTGGAACTACATACCTTGGTACGTAGACAGCTGCGACAATGAATTATACCCAGAAATGGTCCCCGGCATGGTCATGGGCACCCAGCCTGCGCCTGGCGGAGGTTGGTATCTGACGATGAAGAGCGTGATGCAGTCGAACAAGAAGGCGCTGGAGGGTCGCGACGGGGAGGAGTACGTGTATGCCTTGTACACGGTTGACCATGATGGCGTGCGCCATCCTTTCGAGGTTGACGGTGAGCAGGTGGTGCTGCCGACATCGACGCAGGCGTACCTGCTGCCGGGCCGGCACCCCGATGCCTATTACCAAGGCGGCATCGGAAAGCTGACGGCTGGCAAGGACGGCGGGATGGAGGTCCTGTCGTACTCGAACAAGGTGGAGAACCCCTTGCCTGACCTGGACGATGTGGGCGACCTGAGCGGCGGCGGCACCAACGCCACTGGCCTCAAGGTGTGGCCGAACCCGAACAACGGGACCTTCACGGTGGAGGGCGAAGGCAGACTGAAGGTGTTCAACTTGATAGGTCAAGCCGTCATCGACCGCGACATAGACGGCAAGTTGACGCTCACCTTGCCGAGCGGCATGTATCTCGTTCGATTGGTCAACGGTACGATTAACGAGACGCGGAAAGTAGTGGTGGAATATAATTAAAATACAAATAATAAACGCCTATGAATAGATTGTGTACATTGTTTGCGATGCTGTTCTTAATAGGGAATGCATCTGCCCAAGTGCTAGTCAACGAGACTTTTGAAACTGGTAATACCGTGGATCAGCCACCTGTTGGCTGGATCTCCGACGATGGCGGTTGGAAAGCTGGTATTACGATACCTGATGACAATACCGCCCGAGGCAGGAAACCCCATACGGGCGACTGGTACATGTATGCCACCTACAACACCGATGTGTGGACATACAAGGAAATCGACGTTACCGATGGCAGTTACTACCGTGTCTCGTTTTGGTACGCTACTTGGCATGTCGATCACTTCAACCTGGAAGTCAAAGCAGGTGCAAGTGCTGATCCTACGGCGATGACTGTTCCCGTGGTGCCGATGATGGTCATTGACAATGAAGACTACGAGCAGACGTCAGCCGTGTTCCAAGCAACAAGCACAGGTTCGTTTTATGTTGGTTTCCACAGTGTGGCCGACAATGGTCCCTGGTATCTCTCGATCGACGATGTGACAATAGAGCAGACCCAGCAATATAACTTTGCCATCGAACAACTTACCGCCGATACATCGGTGTATTTTGGCGAGCCAGTCTATCTGCGCTTTCTCCTGAGCAATACGGGCGATGAGGATGATACCTATCAGTTCGCTGGTACCGGAAGCCTGCCTGTGGAGTTCTATCAAGACGGAACAGCAATCACTCAAGTAGCTTTGCCATATAATAGTGAAGTGCAGTTGGTCGCGAAAACCACTTTGCCCATGAATTTGAGCAATGGCGAGATACAGCATGTCACCTTTGACGTTTCTTCTGCTCATGCTCCTTCACAAAGCGTCGATTTCCAAATCACTGCGTTGGAGCCGTTCAGCGCTTTCCCGTTGATGGAAGGATTTGATGATGCCACATTCCCGCCTATGGGATGGCAAAACGTGGCCACCAACGGTACATACGTTTTCGAACGCAAGACCTCGAACGACTGGCCAGCGTGCAATCCTCACGATGAGACTGCCGCAATGGCTAGATATTACAGCTACTCCGCCCCTGAAGGCTGGAAATGTTCGCTGATTTCGCCCAAGCTGCATCTCAACGCTACGGACAACACAGTGCGCTACTGGATTTTCCGTAACTTCAACAATAACATCAACCGTCCCGACAGGATTAATGTGTACTATTCTCCGACCACAAATACAGCCGATGGAACGCTACTTGGCACCGTGCATCGCAACACCATGATGGAGCCAGTGGTGGGTGAAAACAGCGATTGGTATGAATACACTTATACCTTCGACAGCCCGGAAGGCTATGGCTTCATCATTTTCGAAGCTGAGAGCGGCTATGGTTGGAGCCTCTGCATCGATGATATCTATATCAACGCCACTTCAGTTGACAACAATCCACCTGCCGTCGTCTCTCTCAAGGGGACCCAGACCTGGGCGGATACTGAGATGAACCTATCATTGAGGGTTTATGACGAATCCAGTGTCCCTAACCAAATGCAAGCCACCTATACGATTGACGGTCATTCGTATGACCTTACATTATATGGAGGCACAAAAGCCAATTACGATTTCACGGCGACTTTGCCTGCCCAACCCAATCACACTACGGCAAGCATCGTTTTCCATCTGGTCGATGAACTGGGTCATGCGGCCGACTCTGACCCCTATGAACTGCATTGGGATTGGCAGGCACCGATGCTCCATGAAGGCTTCGAAGACGAACAATTCCCTCCAGAGGGTTGGTCGATACAGTCGCTTAACATGAGCTGGTTCAGCTGGTACAGATTCCCTGCGGAATATGCCACCAACTATTTCGGTGATGAATATTATGTGGTGCCACCACAAGGAACGAGGATGGCTGGCGTCGAATGGGACGAGTCGGACGAATGGGGACCACAGGACGAAGCGCTTGTTACGCCGCTGTTGACCATTGACCGACCTGCGGCACTGAGTTTTGAGACGTTTTGCCAATATGGTATTGCGGAATACCAAGATCATTTCAAGGTGGATGTCCTGGACACCAATACAGGGGACTGGAACACGCTTTGGGATGCCGTGGATCAGCCGCAATGGGTTAACCAGTTCCAGGAGCCGGTCCATATCGATTTGTCGGCTTATCAGGGTCAGAATATCAGGTTGAGATGGCGCGCCCATAACAATGGAAGCGATATCTTGACCTTCTCCTGGTTTATTGACAACGTGAAAGTGGTGGCAACGGATACTACCGGAGTCGTGGTTGAGGAGTCATTGCTTGATGAGAGCGCCGTTAGTCTATATCCCAATCCCGTCAAGGACAAACTTCATATTGGCGCAAAAAGCGTGATCCGTCTGATGGAGCTTGTTGCCATTGATGGCCGTCGGATGAGACAATGGATCATTGACGCCAATGAGACTGAAGTGGTGTTGAAGGGGCTTGCCAAAGGTGTCTATATGTTGCAGATCGTGACCGATGATGGCGTGTTGACAAAGAAATTTGTATTGAGTGAATAAAAAAAACTATAGCATTATGAAACGATTATTATTCTTTATTACAGCCGTCACAATGATGGCGTCATTGAATGGAGCTCCAGTGTCTCATGCTGATGCGCTGAAGGCCGCCTCTAGCTTTATGAAGGTTAGAATGGAGGAGATGTCATTGCCTGTTGAACCTTTGACGGAGTTGACGCTCGACAGAAGTTTGCAATTGGAACACCTATATGTCTTCTCCGGAGAACATAGTTTTGTCATTTTATCGGCTGACGACAGAGCGGTGCCAGTCTTGGGCTATGCGTTGGACCGTCCCTTTGATGCGGATAATATGCCTGCCAACATGTTGTCGTGGCTGCAAGGCTATGACTATGAAATCAGCTATTTGATAGAGCATCAGGTTGAGGCTTCAAAGGACATTGTTGAGGCTTGGGGAATGCTTGCCCAGGAGACGTTATGGCAGCCTGTGAACCGTTCGGAAGTGTTGCCGTTGATTGCCACGAAATGGGGACAGCGCGCTCCGTTCAACTACAATTGTCCAGGCAGTTGTGTCACTGGTTGTGTGGCTATAGCCATGTCCCAAATCATGAAGTATTGGGAATACCCGAATAAAGGAACGGGATCCCACTCTTATTTCCATTCCACTTACGGGTCGCTCAATGCCAATTTTGGTAATACGACCTATGATTGGGATCAGATGACTTTCACGCCCAGTGCCTCTTGTCCTTTGTCAGAGAAACAGGCTATTGGTACGTTGGCTTATCAATGCGGTGTGGCGGTGGAGATGGATTATGGTCCGGAGGTCAGTTCGGCATATTCAGCTGATGTTCCTAATGCCATGATTCAGTATTTTGGCTATAACCCGGGAACGGTGATGGACGAGAAAGCATATTTTACTGATGCAGGATGGAAGACTTTGATCAAAGATGAGCTGAACCAATTGCGTCCAGTGTATTACGCTGGTAATAATGCAACCAGCGATGGTGGTCATGCTTTTATTTGCGATGGTTATGATAACCGCGATTATTTTCACTTCAACTGGGGATGGACAGGTAACCATGATGCTTTTTACATGATCGGGTCGCTGAATCCACAGAGTTCCATGGATTTGAATTATCTCAACAGGGTTATTACGGGATTGTATCCCGCCACCTATGCAATCCAAGCTCCGACCAACCTTCGCGCCACAGTTCAAGGGAAAGATGCTCATTTGTCATGGAATGCCTCTTCGGGCGCTTCAAATTATAATGTGTATCGTAATGGTTTCCTGATTGCTGCCCATGTGAGCGGCACCAGCTATGTTGACGGACAACTTGATTATGGGGATTACACTTATTATGTAAAAGCCATAAATAGCAATGGCGATCGGTCTCCAAAGTCGTCGACCGCTGAGGCACATATTGGTTATTCTATTCCGGCACCATCGGCATTGATGGGTCAGTTTTATCAGAACAATGCCTCGGTGAGATTGAGCTGGGAAGCCCCGCTTCCTCAAGAAGCCGAACTCCATTATGGATTAGAGTCATATACGGGTTTTTGCGGCTATCTTGATTATCCCAATTACTGGGCGCAGCGATATCCTGTATCGACAATCGCCCCGTTGGCAGGGATGAGTATCACCGATGTCCAAGCTTATATTAAAGAAGGGGGGACCTATACCTTGTATCTTTATGTGGGAAATGAATCCGGAACGCAAGCACTGCTATGCCAACGGAGTTATACGTGTGATGAAGAAGGATTTTATAACCTTCCTTTGGCATCACCCATAGCACTAGATTATACGCATGACTTGTGGGTGGTCCTTTATGCGCCTGCATCTTTCTCACATCCTGCTGCTTATTGCCCTTATGGAGGAGAGGGCTGCGAGAATGCTGCCTATATCAGCTATACAGGCGATTCATGGACTACATTTGATGACGGACGTTCGTGGCTGATGAATGTGGTCTTGGAAGGCCCAAGCCTCACTTACAAGGTGACTCGTAACGGTGTGGCTTTGGTTGATAATTTGGCAGGGACAGAGTTCTATGACGATCATTTGGTGTCAGGTTCTTTGAGCTACCGGGTCCAAACAAATGGTTTGGGACAGACATCCGATTTTTCTCAAGCTTTTTCCATTTCTTTGGTGGACATCCAAGTCAGTGTTGACAATCCGGCAGGCGGTTCTGTTAATGGAGGAGGATTGTATGCAGTTGGTGGTGATGTTGCCTTGAGAGCCGTTGCCAATACTGGATATCAATTCAAAGGCTGGATGGAAAATGGGTCGATAGTCGCTGTCAATCCAACTTATACGTTTGTGGCAAACGATAACCGTAACCTGATGGCCAGTTTCCAAAGAAACAACGGAGTGGAGGACTTGCAAGAGTCGTTCGTGTTGTATCCGAATCCGGTCAAGTCGCAGCTGCACATAGAGTCCAATGTGGTCATACGGCAATTGGAGCTGGTGACGGTGGATGGAGTAGTGGTTGAGACAAAGGAAGTCAACGCTGCAGAAGTGGATTGTGCTGTTTCAGAATACGCCAAAGGTGTGTATTTCATCCGTCTTGTGACTGATGAAGGAGTTATCGTTAAGAAAGTGGTGTTGAGTGAATAAGCCATGACTGAAAACCTTGAGAAATTCCTAAACCGTGTCAGTGAGTCGGCGGCGCAAAGCACGTTGGTAAAGATGACGTTGAGCAAGCCGGCTCAGAAACATGACGAGCTGCGTAACATCTATGTGAAGCCGGTGCTGATCAAGGAGAAACGTCTTTTCAACTTCACTTACCATTACGAGCGCCGCGACGAGGTGAAAAACTATGATGTTGAGCAGATGTTGGATGTCCTGAAAGGAATGATCCCTGATCGCTTCTTGAATGCCGTGCTTTTCACGGTGAGCGACGATGTCACCTTATTGATCTCCAGCAAGGGTAAGGCGACGATTCAAATCAAGAAGGTCCAGGAATGCCGCGAGCAAAGCTTGGAGCATGACAAGCAGAAAGTTCGTTTGATCAATCCGGCAAATCCGTGGTGGTGCCAGCTCGGTCTGACCACGCGCGAAGGCAAGATTACCGCTGACATGCAGCACAAGTTCAAGCAGATTTACAAGTATGCAGAGATTGTGGAAAGTCTTGTCAAGCCAATGAAGTTCGACGGCACGGTTCACATCGCCGACATGGGGGCGGGGAAGGGATATCTCACTTTTGCCCTTTATGAATTGCTGACCCAGCGGTTGCATCTGGATGTGGATATTAAAGGGGTTGAGATTCGTCCTGACTTGGTGTTGAAGATCAATGAGATTATCAAGTCCTCTGGTTTGAAGGGTTTGGAGTTTGTGAAGAGTAGCATCGAGGCATTTCAGCCTGAAAAGCTGGATGTGTTGATTGCCCTTCATGCGTGCGACACAGCCACTGACGATGCCATTGCCAAAGGTATCAGGGCAGGGGCGGAGTTGATTGTCTGCGCCCCCTGTTGCCATAAACAGATCCGTCAGGAGATGGAACGCTCCGGGAAAGTCGATGCCATCACGCGTTACGGCATCTTTATGGAGCGTCAGGCAGTGATGATCACCGACACGATACGAGCCTTGATGATGGAATATTACGGCTATAAAACCCAGGTGATGGAATTCATTGAGATGGAACATACACCCAAAAATGTGCTGCTTGTTGGGCGTAAGACCGATAAAACGCCTGACAGACTGATGATTAGCAAGGCAATCGGCGATCTTAAACGGCAATACGGCATTCAAAAGCATTACCTTGAAACCATCTTGTAAAATAATTCTTGAATAAGTGGCTTTTAATCAAAAGATTCTTCGTATCTTTGTTTCCAAACAACTAAATACTTAAAACACGTTTTATATCATGCAAAACATCGATTGGGGAAGTCTCCCATTTGGTTATTATCCAACGAATTACAACGTCCGCTGCTATTACAGAAACGGTCAGTGGGGCGAGTTTGAAGTCAGTTCAGAAACCACCATTAACATCCACATGGCTGCTACCTGCCTGCATTATGGTCAGGAAGCTTTTGAAGGCCTGAAGGCTTTCCGTGGCAAGGATGGCAAGGTGCGTATCTTCCGCATGGACGAGAATGCTAAGCGTTTGCAGTCATCTTGCCGTGGTATCATGATGGCTGAATTTCCTATTGAGAAGTTCGAAGAGGCTGTCGTGAAGTGTGTGAAGCTGAATGCTGAGTTCATCCCTCCATACGAGAGCGGTGCTTCATTGTACCTCCGTCCACTGTTGATCGGCACAGGCGCCCGCGTAGGTGTGAAACCTGCTGATGAGTATCTGTTCCTGGTGTTTGCTACACCTGTCGGTCCTTACTTCAAGGGCGGCTTCATGGCTAACCCATACGTCATCACCCGTAAGTACGACCGTTCTGCTCCTCTGGGCACTGGTATCTACAAGGTCGGTGGCAACTACGCTGCTTCCATGCGTGCTCACGTTGAAGCCTGCCATGGTGGCCAATATGCCTGCGAATTCTATCTCGATGCCAAGGAAAAGAAGTACATCGATGAGGCTGGGGCTGCCAACTTCTTCGGTATCAAGAATGGTACTTACATCACACCATTGTCAACATCCATCCTTCCTTCCATCACCAACAAGAGTTTGATCCAGATTGCTGAGAGCATCGGCATGAAGGTGGAACGTCGTCCTATCGCAGAAGAAGAGCTGACTACCTTCGAGGAAGCTGGCGCTTGCGGTACCGCCGCCGTGATTAGCCCGATTTCACGTATCGACGATCCTGAGAACGGCAAGTCATACACTTTCGGTGACGGCAAACCTGGTCCATGGAGTGAAAAGCTCTACAACAAACTCCGCGGCATCCAGTATGGTACCGAACCTGATGAATTCGGTTGGATTACGATCGTTGAAGGTATCTAATTGATACTTTTCCGATTGCCTTCAAAAAAATGCGTCACATGGTGGCGCATTTTTTTTGTTTTTATTATTTTTGTACCGATTATGGATTATTATCAAACTAAAATCATAAGACAATGAAAAAGTTTACTTTGTTTTTAATGGCTTTGTTGGCGTTTTCCTTCTCTGTGAAAGCCCAACAGTTTGTCTCTACAGAGCCTGCCAATAGAAATGTTATCATTGAAGAGTTTACAGGTCGTAACTGCGGCTATTGTCCTGAAGGTCATCTTATTGCGAATACAATCATGGCCAACAATCCTGGTCGTGCCTGGGCAATCAATGTTCATGCTGGAAGTTATGCTCCAACGAGTTACCCGAATTTTATCACTTCTGATAGTGAAGCTATTCGTGCTGGTTTTGGCGCAACTAGTTTTCCGACTGGTGTGGTGAACCGTTCTACCGCGTCGCCTCAGAGCAGAGGCGCTTGGACTAATCTTGCTAACACGCAGCTTGGACAAGCCTCTGAGTGCAACATTGCGGGTCAGTACAGAATCAATGAGAACACTCGTACCGCCACCATCACTGTTGAGGTGTATTATACGGGCAACAGCACCGCTGACGAGAACTATCTTACCGTTGCTATGTTGCAGGACAGCATCATGGGCTCGCAGTCTGGTTCAAGCGGCAATCCAGCTCAAGTGGTGAATGGCTCCTATTGCCACATGCATGTCCTCCGCGATATCATCAATAGCAGCCCTTGGGGTGAGGCTATTTCTCCTACTACACAAGGCACGCTGATTACCAAGACCTATGAGTATCAGATTCCTGAGACCATCGGCTCACCCAATGGCGTTGAAGTGAAACTTGATCATGTTTTCTTCCTTGCCTGGGTCAGTGAACGTTTTCAAGGCACTCCCACACGTCCCATCTTGACAGGTTGCGAACTAGAGAGGTCTATTATGACGGATGACCCAATCCATCCGGTGGTGAGCTCTTGCAGACAGAAAGCAGTAGCAGAGTGCAGCATGACAAAGTCTTTCTCGTTCAATGTGTTTAATGCTGGTCTTGATGAAATCAATACTTTTAAGTATAACGTGTCGGTTGGAGACGTTAATCAAGAGTTTGAGTGGAATGGTAATCTTGAATCAGCGGATGATGTTACTGTTGAGTTCGAACTGGAGATTCCTGCTGGAGTACATTCCAGTGCGCTTCAAATCACAGAGGTTAACGGAGAGACGTATGATGAAACGGCACACTTTACGGCCGAAGGCCTTGAGTGGTTTGAGTTGACAGCTGATGGAGACGTCACATCGCTGAAAATCTATGTTGTTCAGGACCAGTATGGTGAGCAGATTACTTGGGATATCATCAATTCAGTTGGTGAAGTGATTGCCGAGGGAGGACCTTATGAACATCTCGTGGGTACAGGCGCTACGTTGCCAAATGTTCATAACGTGACTAATTTGCCGGTCAATGATTGCTATATGTTCAGAATCTTTGATAGCAACGGCAACGGCATCTGCTGCAATTACGGCAATGGTTATTACTACATTAAGGATGCTGCTGGCAATAGGATTATTGAGGGCGAAGGCGATTTTGGCGAAGAAGCCAAACATCTTATTTCAATTACTAATTCCAATGCCGCATCCGTAGTAACTGCTGATCCTCAAATCCTTGGCGACCATGAAGCCATGTTTATCGGCTCGCTGAATGGATCGGCCTCTGAGGTTGGCTTTGAATATAAGAAGCTTGTCGATCCCACCCTATATACCGTAGAAGGCGTGTTGGATGGCAAGACTTTCACTGCAAATGTGGACGATTTGGAGTTGAATACCATGTATTCGCTAAAAGCATACGCTATGGTCGGTGGCAGTAAGATTTATGGCAATGAAGTACATTTCCACACTTGGGTACAAGGCGTCAGCGAACTGGAGAAGTCATTGGTGGTGTATCCCAATCCTGCGAACGATTACCTGATTGTCGAAGGCGAAATGACCTCGGTTGAAGTTTACAACACGGTTGGACAATGTCTGATGTCGAAGCAGGTCAATGGTGACACCAAGATAGACCTTTCGGGATTCAACGATGGCATCTATTTCCTCCGTGTATATAATAACGGTGAGATGGCTGTCCGTAAGTTCTCGGTGAATCGATAAGTGACAGTAAAGCATGAAAAAAGGCAGCTTTTGGGCTGCCTTTTTTGTTGCTGTTATTTGGCATTTATAACAATGCAGCCATCTGCCTTTGGAGCTTTTCGGCTTCTTCTGCTGCGCGGTCAGCGAAGTCGAACTTGTTGGATGCGTAGATGATACCTCTGGATGAGTTAACCAACAAGCCGCAGTCCTTGCTCAAGCCGTACTTGGCCACGGTCTGAAGATCGCCGCCTTGTGCTCCCACGCCAGGGACTAGGAAGAAATAGTCGGGCAACATCTTGCGTATCTCACCCAACTCTTCAGGATGGGTGGCGCCCACCACGAACATCATCTTTTCGGAAGAGGCCCAGGTGGTAGCGGTTTGCAGCACTTGTTGATACAAAAGACGATCGCCGGTGTTAAGGTATTGGAAATCTTGTGAGCCTTTGTTTGACGTCAAAGCCAGTAAGATAACCCATTTGTCTTCGAAGTCGAGGAAGGGCTCCACCGAGTCCTTGCCCATGTAGGGGGCAACGGTCAAGGCATCGGCCTTCAAAGTGTTGAAAAAGGCCTTGGCGTAGTTGGCCGAGGTGTTGCCGATATCGCCGCGCTTGGCATCGACGATGATGAAGATCTCGGGGTAGTTTACCTTAATGTATTGGATGGTGCGTTCCAGACTCTGCCAGCCTTTGGCGCCATACACTTCGTAAAAGGCAGTGTTGGGCTTGTAGGCTACGGCAAATTCCGCTGTCTTGGTAATGATTTGTTTGTTGAACTCGAAGACGGGATCTTCCAATGATAACAGGTCTTGTGGGATCTTGTTGATGTCGGTGTCCAGACCCACGCACAGGAAGGATTTCTTCTTTTGGATTTGCTCGATAAGTTGCTGTTTGTTCATATTTATTGTTCTATATTCTCTTTCAGTCGTTCGGCGTTTTCGGCCATCTGTAGGCGGTTGATGATCTCGTTGAGGTCGCCATCCATGACGGCAGCGAGGTTATAGACGGTGAGGCCTTCCACGCGGTGGTCGGTGACACGGCCTTGAGGGTAGTTATAGGTGCGGATCTTTGCCGAGCGGTCGCCGGTAGAGACCATGGTTTTGCGCTTGGCAGAGATGTCGCTGATATATTTCTGGTATTCCATGTCATAGATGCGCGTGCGAAGTCTCGCCAAGGCGCGTTCACGGTTCTTGGGTTGGTCGCGGGTCTCGGTGCACTCGATGAGGATTTCTTGCATCTCGCCCGTGTTGGGGTTTTTCCACATATAGCGCAAACGCACGCCTGACTCCACTTTGTTCACGTTCTGTCCGCCAGCGCCTGAGGAGCGGAAGGTGTCCCACTTGATTTCTCCTTCGTTGATTTCCACATCGAACTCCTCGGCTTCAGGCAGCACGGCCACCGAAGCGGCGGAGGTGTGGATGCGGCCTTGGGTCTCGGTTTTGGGCACACGCTGCACACGGTGAACGCCAGACTCAAATTTCAAAATACCATAGCAGCCATTTCCCGTCACGGTGAAGTCGATTTCCTTGTAGCCGCCGCTTGCACCTTCGCTCACGGAGGTCACTTCGGTCTTCCATCCTTTAGCTTCACAGAATTTGGTGTACATGCGGAACAGGTCGCCTGCAAAAAGGCAGGCCTCGTCTCCGCCCGTGCCAGCACGGATTTCCATAATGGCGTTCTTGCTGTCCTGTGGGTCTTTGGGAATCATCATCACACGGATGTCCTGCTCCAGCTGCTCGATACGCGTTTGGGCGGTGTCCAGCTCCTCTTGGGCCATCTTGCGCATCTCCTCGTCCTTCTCCGTAGCCAGGATTTCCTTGGCTTCTTCGACATTGCCTTTCAAGGTCTTGTATTCCTTGAAGGCCATGACGATAGGCTCCAAGTCCTTATAGTCTTTGTTGAGCTTCACGAATCGCTTCATGTCAGCGGCCACGGCGGGGTCGGCGAGTTGTTCGCCCATTTCCTCCCAGCGGTGCTTTATCGTTTCGAGTTTTTCGGTAATGTCCATGATTTAGTATTCGAAGATGCCGAACTCGCTCTTGATCGTCAATCTCTTTTGTTCCGATGCCTCCACATGACCGATAATCTGGCTGTCGATATTGAACTGTTTAGCAATGGCAATCATCTCATTGGCTGTCTTTTCGTTGGTGTAGATTTCCAAACGATGGCCCATGTTGAAGACTTTGTACATCTCGTGCCAATCGGTGCCTGAGGCGGCTTGAATCATCTTGAACAAAGGTGGCAACGCCAGCATGTTGTCTTTCACGATGTGCAGCTTGTCAACGAAATGCAGTACCTTGGTTTGGGCGCCGCCGCTGCAATGGATGATGCCGTGGATTTGCTTGCGGAAGTCCTTCAGAATCGGGATCATCAGCGGGGCGTAGGTGCGGGTGGGTGAGAGGATGAGCTTGCCCACATCCACGCCAGGGACCTCGGTGGGGTCGGTGAGTTTGTGCGGGCCGGAATAGACCAATTCTTCCGGCACGGCGTGGTCGTAGCTCTCCTCATATTTTTCTGCCAGATAATGGCCCAGCATGTCGTGGCGGGCCGAGGTTAGGCCGTTGCTGCCCATGCCGCCGTTATAGCTGTCCTCGTAGGTAGCTTGTCCGTAAGAGGCGAAGGCCACGATGACATCGCCGGGTTGCAGGTCGTTTTCAATGACTTCGTCGCGACGGATACGTGTGGTCACGGTGCTATCCACGATGACGGTACGCACGAGGTCGCCCACATCGGCGGTTTCGCCACCAGTGAGGTAGATGCCGATGCCGAGTTTGCGCAGCTTCTCCAAGAAATGCTCTGTGCCGTTAATCAAAGCAGAGATCACCTCGCCCGGAATCAGGTTTTTGTTTCTTCCAATGGTGGAGGAGAGCAACATCTTGTCGGTGGCTCCCACGCAGATGAGGTCGTCGGTGTTCATTACCACGGCGTCTTGGGCCACGCCTTCCCAAACGCTCATGTCGCCGGTCTCTTTCCAATAGAGATAGGCCAATGAGGATTTGGTGCCGGCGCCGTCGGCGTGCATGATGTTGCAATATTCAGGATCGCCCCCGAGGATGTCGGGGATGATCTTGCAGAAAGCGTTCGGGTAGAGCCCCTTGTCGAGGTTCTTGATGGCGTTGTGGATGTCTTCCTTTTCGGCGGAGACGCCGCGTTGAGCGTATCGTTGTTGTTCCATTTTGACTCGGGACTCGGGACTTCGGGACTCGGGTTGTTGACGAGTAAGGTCTCGCGTCCCGGGTCTCTAAGTCTCGTGTCATTTTATTTAAAAATCAGTTTTCTTTCTTTGGTATCGAATTCGTAGTTGCCCATCTGGCTCATGGTCTTCTTGCCAATGACCCAGTCTTCAATCATCTTCTGGACGACTTTCACAGGAACATTTGTCAAGGTCTTGTTGGCGATGCGAATCTCTTTGATGTTGACGATGGCGCCGTTGGCTACGGTTCCTGTGCCGAGGATCTTCTCGACATCGCCTTGGAAGTTCTCACGTCTGATACGTCCTTCCTTCAGGAGTCTCAAGGCGGTCTTTTCCGACATGCTGAATTCGGCATTCTGGCTGTAGGTGAAGGTTTCCCTATAAGCATCAACGATGGCGGTGAAGGTGAAGTAACCGCGCTTGTCGGTGGTGAATTCGATATCTTTGGCTTCCATCGGGTTGATGGCGATGTTGACGCTGTCGTTGGCGCCGATCTCGGTGCGTGGCACGTAGTCCTTCGAGAGGATACGGAACTCGGTGCGGCGGTTCAGCTGGTGAGCAGCTTCTCTGGCTTCATTGCTCGGCAGCTTATTGATGAAGTCCTCGGTAAGTTGTGTTCCTGCCTTGAAGGTATAGCCTCTCACGGTCATGTCTTTTTGGATGGTGCGAGGCACGCGCTCGCCGTAACCTTTAGCAGTCAGACGCAATGGGTCGATGCCGCGTATGATGAGGTAATCGACGACGCTTTGGGCACGTTTCTGCGAAAGGATGTCGTTGCTTTCCTCGGAGGCGCGGGCATCGGTATGTGAAGCCAACTCGATGGTGATGGTTGGGTTGACTTGAAGGGTCTCTATCAGGCCTTGGAGTGAGTCTTCAAATTGGGGTTTGAGGTCCCATTTGCCCAGGTCGTAAAGGATGTCAGGCAGCATGATGGGCTCATCCGGAATAGGTTGGATCATGAATTCCTTTACGAAGTCTTTGCTGAACTCCAATCCCACTGTAGTTTCGGTGGCACTGAGGGTAAAGTAGTTGTCTTTGTCGATAGTGATGTCGTAGGTGGTGTTTTTGTTGACTTGCGATTCGCTGAAGTTGAAGTAGCCCTTGTCGTTAGTGCGGGTGCTCATGACGGATCCGTCGGAGCCGACGAAACGAACGGTGGCATTGGAGACGAGTTGCAGGGTGTTTTCGTCTTTAACGGTGCCCGAGAACGTGAACTTGACACTTGGCTCTTCGAAGTAGTAGATGTCGTCAACGCCTCTGTTGTTGCCTCTGTTGGAGGAGACGAAGCCTTTTTCCTGAGTGGGGTGGAAACAGATGGCGAAGTCGTCGCTGGTAGAGTTCATGGGGTATTTCATGTTGACGGGTTTGCCCCAGTTGCCTGCGGTATCGATGGTGGAGACGAAGACATCGAGTCCGCCCATGCCGCCGTGTCCGTTGGAGGAGAAGTAGAGGGTGGTGTCATTGCGGAGGAAGGGGAACACTTCATCGCCGGCAGTGTTGATGTTCTCGCCGAGGTTAAAGGGTCTGCCGAAGGGTTCGGAAGTGGATTTTCTGGTGGAGATCCAAAGGTCTTTACCGCCGAATCCACCGGCCCGTTCCGCGGAGAAATAGAGGATCAGCTCATCGCTAGTAAGGGTGGGGTGTCCCACGATGTCGAGGGTATCGATGGTAGCGATTTGAACGGGGATGGCGTTGGAGAAGCTGCCTCCTGATTTGGAGGCGACCATGATCTGGCAACCGTTCTTACGGTGTTCGCCTGCTTGGCAGCGAGTGAAGTATAGTTTAGTGAAGTTGGCGTTCATGAAGCCGGCGCCGTCGCTGTCATCGGTGTTGATATTTTCGTTTTCATCGGCGAGTATAGGAGTGCTCCAGTCGCCTTTACGGTCTTGCTTCGAGGTCCAGAAGTCGGTGAAATCCTGTCCGGTGATTTCTTCTTTCTCGCCTCCAGTAGAGCCTTTGCGTGCGGAGGTGAAGATGATCTCGTTATAATTGTTATTGATCCAGATGGCGCCGAAATCGGAGTTCTTGGAATTGACTTTTTTCAATAATGTCAGCTGAAAGCGTGACGGGTTGTCGATCCATTCCTGGATGAGGTTGGTGGTCTCGATGCCTAGTTGTCCACGAGGATCGCTGGGAACCATTTTTTTGTACATCTCATAGCATTCAATGGCTTCCTTAAACTTCTGGTTGGTTTTATAAGTCTCTGCCAAATACAGGTAGGTTTCGGGATGGGTGGTGGGGTAGTCGGTGTTAAGCAAACGTTTATAGTAGGGTTCTGCGCGTTTGGTGAGGCCGATCAGGCGGTAGCATTCTCCCATCTGGAAGCTGATGCGGGCTCTCTCTGCTTTGTCGCGTTTGCTTTTCTTATAAGCTTTCTTATAGCGGTCTGCGGCTTCGAGGTATTGTTTTCTGCCAAAAGCGAGGTCGGCGTTTTTGGCATAGTTCCTTTGTGCAAAGATTTCTGTGTCGAGTCCGAGGCACAGGATGGAAAGCAGGATGATGATATATTTCTTCATGGTCTGAACACAATTCTCATTAATTCAGCAAAGATACGAAAGATTTGCTGAATTATTCGGAAATAAAGGAATAAAAAAAGGCCCCATCTTCAAGATGGAGCCTTTTCGTGTGTTGTTTGGAAGAAAACTTATTTCTTCTTGTTGTTCTCTTCAGCCTCGGCGAGTGCCTTTTCCTGCTTGTGACCTTTGAGAAGGTTGTAAGCGATGGGTGAGGACAGGAACACTGAGGAGAAGGTACCAGCCAGGATACCGACCAACAGAGCGAAGATGAATCCGCGGATGGTGTCGCCGCCGAAGAAGAAGATGGCGAGCAACACGACGAAGGTGGATCCTGAGGTGTTGAACGAACGGGTCAAGGTGCTGTTGACGGCGTTGTTGATGTTCTCTCTCCATGTGGCCTTCGGGTGCAGGTTGGTGTTTTCACGGACACGGTCGAAGATAACCACGGTGGCGTTGATGGAGTAACCGATGATGGTCAGCACGGCGGCGATGAAGGCCTGGTCAACTTCCATAGTGAAAGGCAGGATGTTGAAGAACAGGGAATACATGCCGAGCATGATGACGGTGTCATGGGTCAAAGCTGCCAGAGCGGAGAGACCATACTGCCATCTGCGGAAACGGATGGCGATGTAGGCGAACATCAAGACCAGTGAGACGGCGATAGCCCAGATGGACTTGCGCTTGACGTCGCTGGCGATGGTGGCACCGACTTTCTGGGTGCTCAGCACGCCGATGGTCTCATCTTCAGATGAGAACTGTTCGGCAGAGAGCTTCTGGCTGAACAGGCTGTTCAAACCTTGGTAGAGGATGCCTTGGATTTCGCTGTCCACTTCGGGGTTGTTGTCTTCGATCTTGTACTTGGTCGTGATCTTCACCTGACCGTTAGGACCGTAGGTCTTCACTTCAGGAGTCTCCCAGCCTTCAACATTGACAGCTGACAGAGCTTCACGGACTTGGTCAACTTTCACATCTTGGTCGAAACGAACGATGTAGTTACGACCACCCTTGAAGTCGATACCGAGGTTCAGACCCTTGAAGGCGAGAGAACCGACGCTGATGACGATCATGACGAGGGCGATGATGTAAGCGGTCTTGCGGAACTTGATGAAGTCGAAGTGAGTGTCCTTCAGGAAGTTCTCGGTGAACTTGGTGGTGAAGGAGATTTCCTTTTCCTTATCAAGCATTCTCGTGAAGATGAGACGGCTGATGAAGATGGAGGTGAAGAGAGAGGTAAGGATACCGATGCAGAGGGTGACGGCGAAGCTGTGGACAGGGCCGGTACCGAGGATGATCAGTACGATACCAGTGATCAAGGTGGTGACGTTACCGTCGATAATGGCGGAGTAAGCGTTCTTGTAACCAGCGTCGATAGCGGCGCGGAGGGCTTTGCCACCGCGGAGTTCTTCCTTGATACGCTCGAAGATAATCACGTTGGAGTCAACTGCCATACCGAGGGTCAACACGATACCTGCGATACCAGGCAAGGTCAGCACGGAGCCGAGGCAAGCGAGGACACCGAACAGGAAGAACACGTTGACGATCAGGGCGACGTCGGCAACCAAACCGGCTTTCTTGTAGAAGAACACCATGTAGATCAGCACGAGGAGGAATGCGAATACCATGGACCACATACCTTTGCGCACTGATTCTTGACCGAGTGAAGGACCAACGACCTGTTCTTCGAGGATACGGGCAGGAGCCGGAAGCTTACCAGCCTTCAGGATGTTGGCCAAGTCTTGAGCTTCTTCGATTTGCATGCCGCCGCCGGAGATGCTTGAACGGCCGTTCGGGATCTCGTCGTTGACGACAGGGAAGCTATAGACGTAGTTGTCGAGGACGATGGCGACTTGTTTGCCAATGTTCTCGCCAGTGAGGCGCTTCCAAGCCTTGGCACCTTCGGAGTTCATCTGAAGGGTGACTTCCACTTGGTTGTTCTGGCCGTAGTCCTGACGGGCGTCGGTGATGACTTCACCGCCGAGGGCGCATTTGTTGTCACGCGACATCTTCAGGGCGACGAGTTCAAGGAACTCGGTCTCGCCACCGTAGTTCTGAGGTTTCACGCTCCAAGCAAGCTTCAGGGTGCGGGGGAAGATGTTGGCGGTCTCAGCCAGCATGCGGTTGATGTTGGCGGTGTCTTTCACCTGGGCGATACCCACGCGAGCGGTCTGAGCAGGACCTTGCTGAGTGTAAGAAGGCTGCAGGAGAGCGTACAGGGGGTTCTCAGCTTGGAACTTGGCCAGGGCCTCGTCCTCGTTGAGTTCTTCTTCGCTGTTATCTTCAGCGATCTGCTCAAGCAGTTCTTTTTCAGCTTTGGTGGTGTCGGCTTCTGCAACTTCAGGTTGAGCTTCAGCGACGACTTCATCACCTTCAGCAGGAGTTTCAACGGTTTCTTCAATGGCTTCGTCGTTAGTAGTGTTAGCGGCTTTTGCCTTCTCAGCTAACTTGGCGTTGGCTTGATCGAAATATTGGTAGAGCTCGCTGAAGTTGTAGGTCTCCCAGAACTCGAGTTGTGCGGTGCCTTGGAGGAGTTTGCGGACACGGGCCGGATCCTTGATACCGGGAAGCTCGACCAAGATACGGCCGCTGCCTTCCAGTTTCTGGATGTTGGGCTGAGCCACACCGAAACGGTCGATACGGGTTCTCAGAATCTGATAGGAACGATCGATGGCGCCGTCGCTTTCTTCCTTCAACACTTTCAGCACTTCACTGTTGGTGGAGTTGACCGTGATACCCTTGTCTTTGAATTCGAACAAGAAGATAGAGGCTAACTTGGCGTTGGGATCAACTTCTTCGAAAGCTTGACCGAACAAGGTCACGAAGTCGCCTTCGCTCTTCTGTTGACGTTCAGCAGCAAGTTGCATGGCCTGCTGGAAAGTCGGATCGTTGGCATTGGCACCGGCCAAGGCGTTGACGATGTCCTTCACAGAGACTTCGAGGGTGACGTTCATACCGCCCTTCAAGTCCAGACCTAAGTTGATTTCTCTTTCTTTAGCTTCACGATAGGTGTACTTCTTCACTAACAGATTGTACACGTTGACGTTGCTCATGGAATCCAGATAGTGGTTTTCCTTGACTACATCACCCTGGGCGAACTTGGCAGCTTTATTCTCAACCACTTTGGTTACCACAGTGAATGAAAGCTGGTACAAGAAGATCAACCCGAAGATGATGGCTAGCGTCTTGATTGCTCCTTTGTTTTGCATTGTAAAAACGATTTAATTATTTGACTTTTAATATTTTACTTCGAATTTTTATAGATTTTACTTAAAATCGAGCCTGCAAAATTACTGCTTTTTGTTCGAATTCACAAATTGTTTTTTAATATTTTAGCCATTTGAAGATTTCCTTATAGCTCAACTTCTTTCCGTACATGAGGATGCCGGTCCTGTAGATCTTGGATGCGACCCATGTCATGCCAATGAAAGTGCCGACCAAAATGAGGGCGGAAACGACAACCTGCCAGATCGGGATGCCGAAGGGGATGCGCACCATCATCACCACGGGCGAGGTGAAGGGGATCATCGACATCCAGACGGCCAGACTACTGTCGGGGTCATTGACGACGTAAATGGCGGAGAGCATGGCGATGATGAGGGGAACCGTCACAGGTAAGGTAAACTGCTGTGAGTCGGTGTTGTTCTCGACGATGGAGCCGATGGCGGCGAACATAGTGGCATAGAGCAGGTAGCCCAGCAGAAAGAACACGATGAAGCTGATGATGACGGTGCCGAAGTCGATCGAATGGACGATGTTGAGCACGTTTTGCACCGCCTCGTTGTCCATGATGTTGCTGGAGCTGATCTGTTGGCTCATCACCGTCCCTGCGCTGATGGCTTCAGGATGGCTGATGCCCACGGCGGCGGAGAATCCGATGTAGATGGCGCCCGTAAGCAGGACCCACATCAGAAACTGGGTCAGGGCGACCAGCGAGACGCCGATGATCTTGCCCATCATCAGCTGGAAAGGCTTGACGCTGCTGACGATGACCTCCACGATGCGGCTGCTCTTCTCTTCCGTGACGCCTTGCATCACCTGTCCGCCGAACAGCATGATGAACATGTAGATGAGGATGGCGAGGATCATGCCCAAGATGAACTGGACCTCGGTGAAGGTCTCTTTTTCTCCGCCTTCCTCGTCCATGCGGATCACCGAGAGGTTGATGCTGGTCTTGATGCTTTCAAGGATATCAGGGTCCACGCCAGAGGCCAGCAGCTTCTGTACCTGGATCTCGTTTTTCATCACATCTCGGATATGGTCTTCGACGCTCATGGGGACTTGTTTCATGCTATATACCATGGCGCTTGAGGGGATGTTGAGCTGTGTCTCCGGGATGAACAGGGCAATGTCGTAAACCCCTTCCTGAATCAGCTTTTTCGTGGAGTCGATGCTGATGTCGTCGAGGCGAACAAAGGTCTGGTTTTCGGTGTTGGTGAACTGGCGCTCAAACCAATGGCTCTGATCGACCACCGCGATGGTGCGTTTCTCGTTGTCGCCATGCAGCGCCAGCAGGATGGGAATGATATAGACGGCAGCCAGGAGCAGGGGACCCAAGAAGGTCATGATGATGAAGCTGCGCTTCTTGACGCGTGTGAAATACTCACGCTTGATGATGAGTCCGATCTTGTTCATGACTGGCGGTTTTTGGATTGAACTTCTTGAATGAAAATGTCGTTCATCGAAGGCAGGATCTCATGGTAAGAAACCAAAGAGCCGAGTTCCATCACCTTATGTAACAGGGTGTTTGGGGATTCGCCTATGAAAGTGATCTTCAGCGTGTCTTGTGTGTCACCGTCTTCGATTTTCAGGTTGAAGTCGTCGGTAAGTGCCATGATGGGTTGTGGGTCTTCGGCATGGACTACGATTTCGTGCGTCGAGGTGTGGTGCTGACGTTTGATGTCGGACACTTTTCCTTCCAGGATTTTCTCACCTTTATTAATTAAAGAGATGCTGTCGCAGAGTTCTTCGACGGAACTCATGTTATGGGTAGAAAGCAGGATGGTGGCGCCTTTGTCGCGTAGCTCAAGGATGGACTCCTTCAGCAGGTTGGCGTTGATGGGGTCGAAGCCGGAGAAGGGCTCGTCGAAGATGAGGATGTCGGGTTCATGGATGACGGTGGTGATGAACTGCACCTTCTGTTGCATGCCTTTGGAGAGTTCTTCCACGGCCTTGTTCCACCAGTCGCCGATTTCGAACCTGTCGAACCAGGACTTGAGTCTCTTTGTGGCTTCAGGCTTTTCAATGCCTTTGAGTTGGGCCAGGTAGATGGCTTGTTCGCCCACCTTCATCTTTTTGTAGAGTCCGCGTTCTTCGGGAAGGTATCCAATGCGTTCCACATGTTGTGGGCTCAACGGCTTCCCGTCGATAAGCACCTGACCGGTGTCGGGTCCGGTGATCTGGTTGAGGATGCGGATGAGGGTGGTCTTGCCGGCTCCGTTGGGCCCTAGGAGTCCGTAAATGCTTTGCTCGGGCACCTGGAGACTCACGTTGTTGAGCGCCAGATGATCGGCATAGCGTTTGGTGACGTTGGTGACTTCGATTTTCATTAGCGTAATGTGTCAGTATTAGCTGAAATAGTCGCGCAGTTTCTTGAAGAACGAGCGGTCGTCCTCGGTGGGGTGGGGCTTGAAGTTGTCTGAGGTGTTGAGTCCCTGAAGCACTTTCTCCTCGTCTTTTGACAGTTTCTTCGGGATCCACACGTTGACGTAAACCAACAAGTCGCCGCTTCCATAGCCGTTCACGATAGGAAGGCCTTTGCCTCTCAGTCTCAAGATCTTGCCGCTTTGTGTGCCAGGGACGATCTTGACCCTGACCTTGCCACTGACGGTGGGCACTTCGGCTTCGGTGCCGAGGATGGCTTGAGGCACGGAGATGAAAAGGTTGTAGATCAAGTTGCTGCCGTCGCGTTCCAGCTCAGGATGTTTTTCTTCCTCGATGAGCACGTAGAGGTCGCCGTTGATGCCGTTGTGAGGGCCGGCGCCGCCTTTACCGCGCATGGTGAGCTGCATGCCTTCGCCGACACCGGCAGGGATGTCGATGTCGATGACTTCCTCGCCTTTTACGATGCCGTCGCCGTGGCAATGGGTACATTTGTTCTTGATGACTTTACCGGTGCCGCCGCAGTTGGGGCAGGTCGAGGCGGTCTGCATCTGTCCGAAGAGGGAGCTGACCGTCCTAAGGACTTGTCCGCGACCCTTACAAGTTGGGCAGGTGTCGGTGTTGCCGTCTTCCGACCCGGAGCCGTGGCAGTGGTCGCAAGTGACATATTTGTTGACTTTGATCTTTTTCCTGACGCCCTTCTCGATCTCTTGAAGGTTCAGCTTGACCTTGACACGGATGTTACCGCCGCGTTCACGTACTGTGCCGCCCGAACGCGATCCGCCACCGAAGCCTCCGCTGAAGAAGCTGCCCAGTCCGAAGTCGGCGAAGAGGTCGCCGAACTGGCTGAAGATGTCGTCCATCGACATGCCTTGGCCACTGTAGCCTCCAGCGCCGCTCATGCCGGCGAAGCCGAACTGGTCGTAGCGTTGACGTTTCTCGGGGTTGCTCAGCACCTCGTAGGCCTCAGCCGCCTCCTTGAACTTTTCCTCGGCCTCCTTGTCGCCAGGGTTGCGGTCGGGGTGGTATTGCAAGGCCAGCTTCCGGTAGGCTTTCTTCAGCTCCTCCGGAGTGGCGCTTTTGCTGACGCCCAATACCTCGTAATAATCTCTTTTTTCTGCCATTATATTATTGTTTTTATTTTCTACCGAGCTTTAACCCCTAACGGGGTAAAATCCTCTACCGAGCTTTAACCCCTAACGGGGTAAATACCTCTACCGAGCTTTAACCCCTAACGGGGTAAACTCCTAACTCCCCACTACCACTCTTGCGAACCGGATCACCGTACCATTGAGCTTGTAGCCTTTTTGGATGACATCGAGCACCTTGCCTTTCTTGGATTCGTCGGGGGCGGGGATCATCGTGAGCGCTTCATGCTCGTCGGTGTTGAAGTCGCAGTCGATGGCCACGATTTCTTCCAGGCCTTTCTTTTGGAGCGTGGTTTTTAGTTTGTTATAAATCAGCGTGACGCCTTGCAGGTCTGCCTCATTGCCGCTTTTCTCCATGTTCTGGAGAGCGCGTTCGAAGTCGTCGAGCACGGGAAGCAGGTCTCTCATGACTGCAGCAGAGGCAGTGGCTGAAAGCTCCAGTTTCTCCTTGGCGGTGCGCTTACGATAGTTGTCGAATTCCGAATAGAGACGGAGATACGTGTCGTTGAGTTCTGCGTATTTTGCCTTGGCCTCTTCCAATGCCTTGACATGGGCGCGTCTGCCTTTATGACGTTTGTCCGAAAGCGTTTCCTCTGACGGTTTTTCCGTTTCAGGAGCTGTGGTTTCGGATTTCACTTCGGTTTCGGGTTCTTGTTGGGTTTGATTCAATTGTTCATCTTCCTGAATCTCAGGCTTTTTCTCTTCTTCCATAATAAATATTTATTTAATGATGCCGTGACATCATCAAATCGTTTGCCAATAAGATGTTTTTGACAAAATGTCAGATACGTTCGATGTGAGCGCCTAGTCCGTTCAGTCGCTGGTCGATGTATTGGTAGCCGCGGTCGATCTGGTCGATGTTGTCGATGATGCTGACGCCCTTGGCAGACATGGCAGCGATGAGTAGGGCGACGCCGGCACGGATGTCGGGGGAACTCATGCGGATGCCGCGCAAGGCGTGGTGATGGTCGAGGCCGATGACGTTGGCGCGGTGCGGGTCGCAAAGGATGATCTGAGCACCCATGTCGATGAGCTTATCGACGAAGAACAGACGGCTCTCGAACATCTTCTGGTGGATGAGCACGGTGCCTTTGGCTTGGGTGGCGACCACCAAGATGATACTGATCAAGTCGGGGGTGAAGCCAGGCCATGGGGCGTCGGCGATGGTGAGGATGGAGCCATCCATGAAGGTCTCGACCTCGTAATGGTCCTGAGCCGGGATATAGATGTCGTCGCCTTTGTATTCCATTTGAACGCCGATACGGCGGAACATCTCGGGGATGATGCCGAGCTGCTCGATGCCTGCATTCTTGATGGTGAGCTCGGATCCCGTCATGGCGGCCATGCCGATGAAGGAACCGACTTCGATCATGTCGGCCAACAGTCTATGACTGGTGCCTTTCAGCTTGCTGACACCGGTTATCTTTAATAAGTTGGATCCGATGCCTTCGATCTTGGCGCCCATGCTGACGAGCATCTTGCAAAGCTGCACCAGATAGGGCTCGCAGGCGGCGTTGAAGATGGTGGTCTCGCCTTCGGCCATCACGGCAGCCATCACGATGTTGGCGGTACCGGTCACAGAGGCCTCATCGAGGAGCATGTAGCAGCCGTGCAGGCCGTTGGGAGCGGTGGCTTTCTGAACCGTGCCGTCGTTGTTGAAGATGGCGCCGAGTTTCTGGAGACCGATGACGTGGGTGTCGAGGCGGCGTCGGCCGATCTTGTCGCCGCCGGGCTTAGGCATATAGGCTGTGCCAAAGCGGGCGAGAAGGGGACCGATCATCATCACGCTGCCACGCAGACGCGAGGCTTTTTGAATGAAATCAGCGGTCTGGAAATAGTCGAAGTCGATCTCGTTTGCCTGTAGTGACACCACATCGGGGGTGTTGCGAATCACTTTCACGCCCATGCCTTTCAGCAGGTCGATGAGGTTGTTGATGTCGAGGATGTTCGGCAGGTTCTCTATGATGACCTCCTCGTCGGTGAGCAGGCTGGCGCAGATGATCTGCATGGCTTCGTTCTTGGCGCCTTGAGGCACAATCTCGCCTTTGAGCTTGTGACCTCCTTCAATCCGGAATGATCCCATGGCTTATTGCTGTTGTTGTTTGCGTTTCTTGTATGCGGGGTTGTTGGGGTTGTTCATGTCGGCCTTGAGGTTCGACTGTTTCTTTTTCTTCTTCTTGCCGTTTTGCTTTTGTGACAAGACGGGTTTGGTAAGGATCTCGTTGGTTCCGTTAAGTTTGGTCTCTTCATCCAGCACGAGACGGCCTTTCGACATGGCTTTCAGGTCGGCGATGATCTGCTGGTCGTTAACCACGTTGCCGCTCCATTCCAGGTAGTTGCGTTTCATCTGGTTGGCGATGGAGTGGGCCAATGCCTGACGCATCTCATCGTCTTCCGTCTCGGAGGCGATCTCGATCATTTTGGCCATGTAATAGCCGTAGTGGCCATATTGGATGTTGTGGTTTTGGTAATCCACATGATGCGGCTTCGTTGACTCCGTCAGAGGTTGCGGAGGTGGGAAGGGACTATCGACATCCAGTTGGTAGTCGGAGATGATGTAGAGATGATCCCAGAGCTTGTGGATGTAATCGTCCGTCTGCTTCACTTGGGGGTTCATCTGTGCCATCACGGAGATGATGAAGTTGGCGGCTTCAGTGCGTTTCTCGCGGTCTTCGATCTCCATGAGGTGGCGGATCATCTCCTGCATGTTGCGGCCGTATTCGGAGATGATGATCCGACCGCGTTCAGTATTGTATAATAAACCTTGTTTGTCCATGGGGGAAGTAAGAATTTAGAATTTAGAAGTAAGAATTAAATTATTTTTAGTTTTGCAAATTTAAGCATTAATTGTTTTGTTCCAGCAGTGTCGAAGCGAACGGTGGCTTTTTTGTTGGCGCCGGCGCCATCGACGGAGATGACGGTGCCTTCGCCGAACTTTTGGTGGAGCACACGGAATCCCTCTTGCAGCAAGTCGGGATTGGATGCCTCAAATGGCTCTCCTGAAGTGCTTGCCGCAGGTTGATAAGAAGGAGTGTCGGAAACCTTTTTGAAGCCATGCTTTTCGGGATCGGAGATGGTCTTTCCGGTCTGGGAATTACTACCATAGCCACTTCCGCTTGATCCGAAACTGGGTCTGCGTCCCCAGCCACGACGTTCTTCGTCGAAAGATGAAGTGCCATGGAAGGAGGCTTTTCTTGGCTTGTCGATGAGCTTTTCGTCAATCTCTTCGATAAACCTTGAAGGTTCGCTGAGGGTGAGGTTGCCGTAACGATATCGTGTCTCGGCGCAGCTCAAGGTGAGCTTGGTCATGGCACGGGTGACGGCCACGTAGAACAGGCGGCGTTCCTCTTCCAGCTCTTCTCTCGTGCTGAGCGACAGGATGCCAGGGAAGAGGTTCTCTTCCAGTCCAACTACATAGACGTAGGGGAACTCCAATCCCTTGGCGGAGTGGATAGTCATCAGGCTCACGCAGTCCTCGGTGTTGTCGTCCTTCTTCATCTCGTTGTCGGTGAGTAGGGCGACGTCTTCCATGAATCGCACCAGATCCACTTGGGCAGCCTCGCCGGTAGTCTCATCGACTTGCTGGTCGCTGAACTCCATGATGGCGTTGAGCAGTTCTTCGATGTTCTCCACGCGGCTGACGCTCTCCGGTGTGTCTTCTTCCTTCAACAGTTTGATGATGCCGATGCTGTTGGTGATATGCTTTGCCAATTCGAAGGCGTTCATCTTGCCTTGCAGGCTCTGGAAGCTCTTGATGAGCACCACGAAGTCACGCACCCGATTGATGGTTCCCATGTTGAAGTCTTGAGGAAACTGGTCGTTGGAGATGCACTGCCAGATGGAGGTCTTGCGCTCGTTGGCAAATACCATCATGCGTTCGATGCTCTTCTCGCCAATGCCTCGGGCGGGGTAGTTGATGATTCTCAACAATGATTGTTCGTCCTCAGGGTTGATCACCACGCGGAAATAAGCCAGCAGGTCCTTGATCTCCTTGCGGTCGTAGAACGAGAGGCCTCCGTAGATCTTGTAAGGAATGTTCTGCTTGCGCAGGGCGGCTTCCATGGAACGGCTCTGGGCGTTGGTTCGGTAGAGGATGGCGAAGTCCTTGTTGTTGAGTTGCCGCGACATCTTGTAATGGAAGATGGAGTTGGCCACCATGACGCCTTCCTCGGAGTCGGTGGCAGCGTGGAGCAGGGTAATCAGCTCGCCTTGCTCGTTGTCGCTCCAGACCCGTTTCTTGATCTGGTCTTTGTTGTGTGCTATGATATTGTTCGACGCCTCGACGATGGTCTTGGTGGAGCGGTAGTTTTGCTCCAGTCGGATGAGTTTGTAGTCGGGGTAGTCGTTCTTGAAATTCAGGATGTTTTGGATGTTGGCTCCGCGGAAGCCATAGATCGACTGGGCGTCGTCACCGACTACGCAGAGGTTCTCGAAGAGGGCAGCCAGCCTTCTGACGATCAGGTATTGCGCGAAGTTGGTGTCCTGGTACTCGTCCACCAAGATGTACTTGAAGTGGTTCTGGTACTTATAAAGGATCTGAGGGTTATCGCGGAGCAGCACGTTGGTGTAGTAGAGGATGTCGTCGAAGTCCATGGCGTTGGCGCGATGGAGTCGGTCGTTATATACTTGGAAGATTTGCCCGATCAACGGCTTCTTGGCTTTATTGTCGGTCTCTTGGATATCGGGGTCTTTGGCGTAGTCCTCAGGTGAGTAGAGGCTCGACTTGGCGGCTGAGATACGTGCAAGCACGGACTTGGCTGGATAGACCTTGGGGTCGAGCTGCATCTCTTTGATGATCTGGTTGATGAGCGACTTGGAGTCGTCGGTGTCGTAGATCGTGAAGGTGGAGGTGAAGCCGATATATTGGGCCTCGATGCGGAGGATGCGGGCGAAGATGGAGTGGAAGGTGCCCATCCACACGTTGCGTGCATCGTCGGCATTGACGAGCTTGACGATACGGTCCTTCATCTCGCGGGCGGCCTTGTTGGTGAAGGTCAGCGCCATGATCGAGAAGGGGTCGATACCCTCGGAGATCATGTACGCGATGCGGTAGGTGAGGGCGCGGGTCTTACCCGAGCCGGCACCGGCGATGACCATCAGAGGGCCGTTGATCGTGGTGACAGCTTCGCGTTGGGGTTCGTTGAGTTGGTCAAGTATGTTAGACATGTAGAATGTGATCAAATTAACTTGCAAAGATACGCAGATTTTGTTAGTTTTGCGTCATGTTTTTAAAAGAAACCTGTCATGAAGAAACTTTTTATCCTGTTGGGCGCTATTGCGCTGACATGTAACCTGATGGCCGTCAACGTATGGGACGGCAGTTCCGAACCTTGGACCAACGGTAGCGGTACCATGGAGGATCCCTATCTGATTGAGACAGCTGCCAACTTGGCGTATCTCGCAGAGAAGGTTAACGAAGGCTATGAGGCTCAAGGTATGGCGGTTTTTAAAAACGTCTATTTCCTGATGACCGACGACCTCGATCTGAATAACATCAACTGGACACCGATTGGGAATGTCAACATGAACATGGAGGGTTTTTATTTTGCTGGTATTTTCGACGGTTGGTATCACAATATCGATCATTTGAGAATCCAGTCGAATGCTGATGTCTGTGGCCTGTTCGCAGGTCTGGGTGGAGAACAAGGTCCGCCGCCTTCTGATTTGACGGGTCAAATACGGCATCTATCGGTTACCAACGGCAACATTACCTCCACTGGCACTGGCGTCGGTGGCATTGTGGGCGGCATGGCTGGCGAAGCGCTGGTGTTCCAATGCAGTTTTTCAGGCACCATCAGTGTGAGCAACGGTGGGTCTTTTTGTGGGGCGGGTGGTATCGTGGCAGCCATGGCTGAATCGTCCCGTGTCGTTGAGTGTTCGTTTCAGGGCAGCATCAACGCAACAAATAGCGCTTTCACCGGCGCTGCAGGTGCAGGCGGCATCGTCGGAATAGCGATGGATAACGCGACGGTAAATGAATGCTTCAACACTGGCAGCGTCACTGGTAGCGCCATTTTATTAAGTGTGGCGGCTGGCATTTTGGGAGCTACCTTGCAAGAGAACCAAGTCTCTATTTATAGCTGCTACAATGTTGGGACCCTCAATGGAAACACTAAAGGCGGTATCTTTGGCATGGTGAGTCCTATCAACCCAATGAAAGGGGAGGCTTCGATCGATGTCGGCAACTGTTTCTACCTGAACACGTGTGGTGGCACTACCGCATACGGCACTAGCATGACTTCTGACGAGATGAAAACCGAGCAGTTCAAGAACCAAATCGATATGAGTTCGCATTCATTTGTGATGGACAATGGCACCAACAACGGCTATCCGGTGCATAGCCTGGCGTCATTTCGCTATTACCCGGTTGCTGACATTACTTGCCATTCTGCCAAGCTGTCTGCGCAGATCCATCAGGGCAATGACGACATTGCGAGGGCGTATTTCCTGTACAAGCACTGGGAATCTGATGAATGGATTGAGATTGATGTACCCATAGACGGTTATGTGGAAGTGCTTCTTGAGGATTTGGAGCCTGAAACCTATTATGAGTATGGCCTTACATTGATGTTTGCCGATGGCATTATGATGTCTGGTGGCCCGAGAGGTTTCCAGACAGATATTTATGATGCTGTTTCTGATCACCCCGCTGCGGTTAGTATATATCCGAATCCTGCCGCCGATGTTGTCCATGTCGATGGTGTAGATGTCGTCGAGGTAAGGGTTTACACTATCTTGGGCCAGCTGATGAAAACCGTAAACAGCACAGAAATAAATGTGAGCGATTTGCCGGAAGGGGTTTATTTGCTTCGCATCATAGATGATGATGGTGGGGAGGTCAGTGCTCGCTGTGCTCATGTCTCCGTGTGTGCTCGCTGACCTCATGTCTCTATGGTCGCTCGCTGTGCTTGTGTCTCCGTGGGTGCTCGCCATGCTTGTGTCTCCGTGGGTGCTCGCCATGCTTGTGTCTCCGTGGGTGCTCGCTGTGCTCGTACCCACGGTTACTGAGCGGTGACGCCTTCAGCGTCACCAGTGATGGAGGGGGACGATAGATGTAGACCGCGGAGCGGTCTCCTCTCAATAACTGCAGCGTCCGAAGGACCTGCGGGTGACCACAAGGTATGTGTAGAGTATGAGATAGTGTGGATGGCACCCTGAAGGGGTGCCCCAGTGGCAATGATTGATGTGTAATTTGTTTGATAACACTTATATTGTTGTTGTTATTTTTAATTAATTGTTATTATTAATTTGTTTTGTATAATTAATTAATCTATTTTTGTGATGATTATTATAGATATCGCATAATGGCATATACTAAACTTATTTATCACATAATCCTGAGAACCTATCAAGGGACATCTCCTATCGTGGAGGCTTATGAGCGGGATCTCTATAGATATATCCTAGGTTTTTGTAAGAACCGACAATGTGTGCTTTATCGTGTTAACGGAATGCCCGATCATATCCACATGCTTGTTTCTTTACATCCCACTATAGCAGTGGCTTCGTTTGTTCATGATCTCAAAATAGCCACCCATAATTTCATGAAAGCGAGGAAGGATTGTTTTCCAGATTTTGTTAAATGGGAACGTGGGTATTGTGCACTTACCTATGCTGAGTCGGAAAAACAGCGTGTTATCAATTATATCATCAACCAAAAGAAACATCATCGTGTTGTGACAGTACGCGATGAGTTAATAACCCAACTGAGAGATAGTGGGGTGGAGTTTGATGAGAGTTTTATCTGACGCTCGTGCCACCGTGGGTGCTCGCTACGCCCGTACTACCGTGGGTGCTCGCTACGCTCGTACTACCGTGGGTGCTCGCTACGCTCGTACCCACGGTTACTGAAGGGTGACGCTTTCAGCGTCACCAGTGATGGAGAGGGAGTGAGCGATAGGTGTAGACCGCAGAGCGGTCTCCTCTCAGTAACTGTGGGTGTGAGCACCCACAGTAGCGCCAAAGTAATGATCATATTATCTCAGCCATCCCGCTCACCGTATAGCTCCTGCCATTATCCAGACATTCGCACTGATACCTTGTCCGGCGCTTTGGGCCTTTCTTGAACGTCATGCCGTTGGCGAGCTTGAAGACAGAGCCTTCAGGAAGGTCGTCCACGGTGAGAGGCTTTTCGCCTGATGGGTTGCTGTCGTAGCGTTTCATTACCTTGGCCAGATTGGCGTCGGCGGTAGAGCTGGCTTTGATGTGGTGCAGGTGTTGATGTAATGCCGCAAGGATGTCCTCGGGAAAGATCTCGGGCTTTAGATAGGGCTGTAGCAACTGGGTAAAAGTCAGTTTCCAGAGGTCGCCGTGAGGTTCGACGTATTTCTTGGGAGCCAGCATGTAAACGGCGTAGTGGGCGAACTCATGCACGAAGGTAACAAGCATCTGATAGGGGTTGAGGTTGCCGTTCAGCGTGATGCAGCAGATGCCGTCATCATCTCTTGGAGGACGAAAATCACCCAGTTTGGAGTTCCTTGGCTTCTTGAACTTTAGCTGGAAACGCGAGTTCTCATACGCCTCCGCCACCAAGGGAACTGCCGCGGCAGGGAAGTAACGTCGCAAGATCTGAAGTTCTTTGTCATTCATGCCACAAAATTAAAATAATTCTTACTTCTTACTTCTGTCTCCTGTCTTCTAAAAAAATCTTATTTTTGCGCTCCAATTTAAAAAGCGAAAACAATGGCAGTACCTCAAATACCCACCCTGCTGCTCACGGGATACCTCGGCAGTGGCAAGACCACCTTGGTCAATAAGATTCTCAACAATCGCAAAGGCATTAAGTTTGCCGTCATCGTCAACGACCTCGGCGAGGTCAACATCGATGCCGACCTCATCGAAAAAGGTGGTGTCGTCGGTCAAGGCGACGACAGTCTGATGGCCCTCCAAAATGGCTGCATCTGTTGCACGTTGAAGATGGACCTGGTGAAGCAGTTGAGTGAGCTTACCTCTATGCGGAAGTTCGACTACATCGTCATCGAGGCCAGTGGCATCTGCGAGCCGGAGCCTATAGCCCAGACGTTGTGCACTTATCCGCGTATGGGTTATGAGTTCTACAAAGATGGCCTGGCCCGTCTTGACTGCATCGTCACGGTGGTGGATGCTTTGCGTCTGCAAGACGAGTTCGCTTGTGGCGACAACCTCGTCGGGAAGACCCTCAAGGAAGACGACTTGGAGAGCCTTGTTATCCAGCAGATTGAGTTCTGCAACATCATCCTTTTGAACAAAGCCTCCGAGGTCTCTGACAGCGAACGTGGCCGTATCAAGCAGATCATCCGTGCTTTGCAGCCCAAGGCCGAGATCATCGAGTGCGACTACTGCGATATCGACTTCGACAAGATTTTAAACACTCATTTGTTCGACTTTGACGAGGTGGCTACTTCGGCCACATGGATCCAAAAGGTGGAAGGTCACGACGAGGACCACGACGAGGATCACGATGATGACGATGATGACCATGATCACGAAGAACATCATCACCACCATCATCATGACCATGATCATGAAGAAGGTGAAGCCGAGGAATATGGCATCGGTACTTTCGTTTATTTCCGCCGTCAGCCTTTCAACTTGGCCCGTTTCGATGAGTTTGTTGCCCGCAAGATGCCTCGCAATGTGATTCGTGCCAAAGGAATCTGTTGGTTCAAGAACGAAGACGAGGTCTGTTATATCTTTGAGCAGGCTGGCAAACAGGTGCAGTTGCGCAATGCCGGTGCTTGGTTTGCCACCATGCCTGAGCGAGACCTTCGCGAGATGATGGCTCAGGACGAAGGCCTGCGTCGCGACTGGGATGAGAAATACGGCGACCGTATGCAGAAACTGGTCTTTATTGGCCAGAAGATGGATGAAAAAGCTCTGACCGAGGCGTTGGATGAGTGTCTGACGGTGTAGCATAACACCAAATGTCCCCCCCCAAGTGACGGGCAATCGGGTTTTATAAGGCTTGCTGTTTTGAAATCTCAATAAATTTCATTAGCTTTGCTTCATAAACCCAAACCTGTTGCCTGCATGATGGATCTTCCGATAGAATTACTCGATGCTTTGTATGTTTTCATCCAGCGTATTGCGTTTTCAGATGTTTCATGTGAGGTGTTGATATATGTGTTGGTCGCAGTCCTGATCGTGTTAGTTGTAATTGCGGTAATATGTGTTGGGCTGCTTTTGAAAAGAAAGAAATGCCACAAGGAATTGCTGGAGGATTTGGGTTCGCGAAACAGAGAAATTACAGCCAAGACACTTAATCAGTTGCGGAATAACGAAGTCTTGGACAGTGTGATATTGAAACTCAGGCGTTTAGAAAACAATCCTGATAACGCCAATGTAAATATTTCAGCTGTTATTCATGCCCTGCAGGGCTTGGTTGACGATGAGTCGAAAAAGGCTTTTGACTATTATTTTTCGATGGTCCGTCCTGGTTTTTACGACAGACTCCAAAAGGATTATCCTAGCCTTTCTTTAAATGAGCTTCGTCTTTGTGCCTTTATCAAGTGCCTGCTCTGTAACAAAGAGATCGCAGTTGTTACTGGCATTTCAGTTGATAGCGTGAAGACAGCCAGAAAACGCTTGCGCCGGGTTTTTGGATTAACAGGTAAAAACATCTCTCTACTGGAATTCCTTTCCAGATATTGATGACTTTCGGATAGGTTTTCCATAATTGTCCCCCTATTTGCATCGAAGAGTCCAACTCTTGTACCCTCTCAAAGTGTTTTTGTTTGTTTTTGTTGCATTTAACTTTGTATGCGGATTATTGTCAGTCCGATTTATGTTAAACTAAAAACAATAAAACCATGAAAAAACTATTTATTTCAATTACAGTGGCGGTCTTGTTCATTTCAGGAGCCGCCCAACTCCATGCGCAGGACCAGTGCGTGTTGCAAAACGACAAGGGGGCGACGGGAGTCATTACTTATTCTGATAATATGAAAGTCGCCCACCAATGTAAAGACCAATCAATCAAGCTAGTGCCACAACGCACGGTGAAGCCACAGGTAAGGGATTCAGCTGATACATATTCGTTAAATATTTATTTGCCTGATGATTATGAACCTGGTAGATGGTTCGAGATACTTGTCAGTGATGGGGACGATATCATTGCGTGGTTCTTTGATGATGATAAAGGAAATATTACCGCTAAACTAGACCCTTTCACACTTGATCTTGCAGAAGGAGTCTATCATGTGATAGCGAATGGTTATAATGAGTTCCAGGGATATTGGCATGAGTGTTTTTGGACTCTAGAAGACATCGAACTCACTGAAGACAGAGATGTTTTTATAGATTTTAATGATTGCGTTTATGATTTAAGTATGCAATTTGAGGATGAAAATGGAAATCTATTGAACGATTTGGAGTATTATGATGTTATATATGAAATTCTGTTTACATGGAAACATCCCAAGATGGGATTGTTCATTATGTATCAATTCAGTGATATTCTTTCGGACGAAGAAATAGATGTTCGTTTCAATGGTTTTAATGAGGATAGTTTTCTTACACTGAACATCTATGCTGAGCCAGGCGATCAAAAGTCTTATGTTATTGCTAACTCTTTGGTTGGCATGCATGAAAGCACTGTGCTTTTTGTCGCTGCTGAGGATATGAAAGTAACCCAGCAAGTGTTTGCGGTTACAAACGATTCTGATACCTGCTATTATCATACTAATTTTAAAACGATCATGGATGAATTTGGTGGTTATTTTTCTTGGATAATATTTAATGATGCATTAGTATGCAATCCCGAAATACCTTTTGTTATAGTTACCAATGCTAAAGTCGAAAACCCGACTGACTTTTCAACAGGTTGTAAATCTTTTCTGATGCCTACGATTCGTGAAGGAGGATATCAATCCAACCACTTTCATTTTCCTAATGTTATATCATCGTTTTACTTCAATGGCAGTGGTGAAGTGGTTAGGGAGGCGAAGCCGTTCTTTTTTAATGATTTCACCTCACCACCAAGCTACCCGATTATGTTCCCAAAAACACCGGCCATGATGGTTGCTCCAGCTGATAAGGTAGTCTATTTAGGGGAAAGAACGCCTTTGGCCCTTTATTATCCCCTGGCGGTCAATGCCAATAACACACTGTTGAATCAGACTTTTCTCCAAGGCGGTTTCTATTTCAGCGGTGAGAACAGTTGCGAGCGTCAGTGTGACTATGATTCATTTATCCATGTTTTCATAGACGGAGAAGAATTCTTCAATGATAGTATATGTGACTTTAATTTTCATGGTTCTTTTGATCTTGATCCAACACTGGTTATGGTGGAAACCAATAACAAGCATTTGATAGTCGATGGTGTTCCCAAGGTGAACCTGACTAGAGTAGAGTTCGACCTCAACCGAGATGATGCCATGCCACCGACGATGACTTTCCTGAGGGTACTTGACGGCGATGGCGACGAATCGATCTGTCTCGATAACCTGTCGCAATCGACCTTGGCGTTTGGTTGTGGCGACTATACCTACTATTATGTAGAAGATGAATGGGGCGGTTACTACGACCATCTGGAATACAATGCTAAGCCCGAGGTGGAGGTTCTCTATTGCATTGAAGGAGAAGATTGGCAGCCGCTTGTGATTGCTGAGGACGAATCCATGTTCCATATCAACTATGGCAACGTGTTCGTTGCCGACTTGTCGCAGCTTGAGAGCCGTGCTCTTAACAAATGGGTGTCGTTGAAGTTCATGTTGGAAGACGAAGCAGGCAACACTCAAGAGCAGACACTTGAGAACGTATTTTATTCAGGACATACCATCTCGGTCGATGAATATGCGGCTGAACGTCTTGAACATGAAGTAATCCCCAATCCCTTCACGGAGGAGGTGCGCATCAAGTCAGCACATCCCTTGGATGGAGTGTCCCGTGTCCAGCTCTACGATGTGCTTGGTCGGAGGGTGTATGACGCCACGGAGAAAGGCCGGGCCGTCAACGAGTTCATCATCGATGGCAGCGCTTTGAAGCCTGGCATCTATTTCTATGACATCAACACCGAAAAAGGGGTGATGCGAGGGAAAATCGTCAAACAATAAAAACAACAAGGTTATGAAAAGATTAATTACATTCATTTCAATGGCGGCCTTGCTCATTGCAGGAGCCGCACAACTCCACGCACAGAATCGGTTTGTGTTGAAGAACGACAAGGGAGTGGAAAAGACAGTCACATGTCCCAATAATATGAGTGTCGTACAACTCAACGATGGTGCAGCCATGTTGATAGCTAATAAGCAAGTCAAGTCGCAGATGAGATCATCTTCGCCGACTCATACGTTAAGTATCTATCCACCAGAGGACTGTGAGTGGCATAACATTTATGTAAGCGATGGGGAGGAAATCCTCGGCTATTTGTATGACTATATGGGTGATTTTTTGTCTGTTGAACTTGAAGAAGGGGTTTATCATGTGATGTCATATGGAGATTTGGATGAAGGAGGCAGCGATCCCTTGTCCTGCATTTGGACTTTGGATAATATTGAACTTACAAATGATACTGAAATTGTCATTGACTACCATGATTGCACCCATGCGGTGAATTTGTATGCTGAGGATGAAAACGGAAATCCTTTAAGCGATGTGAATTGTATATTTGTTTACTATAATGTTACATTTATTTGGCATGATATTGCATGGGCTATGTGCGAAGCTGTCACTAGCACTTTTGTTGATCAAGTACCTTTTGTTCGTTTCAATGATTTTGATGGCGATAATTCTTTGTTTATCAATGTTTTATTTGATACTGGAGAACAAACGACCTACTTTATTGCTTGTCCCGACATCAAGATGATGAATGAGTCCCTCTTTATTGCTTACTCTGCTGATGATATGTATGTAACTAAAGAAATGTTTCATGTTAGGGAAGATACAGAACCGTATTATTATCATACAGATATCCGGCGGGTTTTGAATGATTCTGGTTTGTACCTTATGTTGGAAGATTTTAGACCCGATATGCTCTTTGATCCTTCTAAGCCATATACGGTTGTGAGTAATGCCATTTACAGTGATATGGGTGGTTTTGGACCGAATGATGTTCAAACTTTCATACTGCCAACTGTATATGAATGGTATGATTTTTATGGTGATGATTGGCCTGAATATGTCGATAGAATAGGCACTTCCTTGTATTTTGATGGGCATGGGGGTGTTGTCAGGGAGGCAATGCCTTATTTTAGGGAAGGCTATCGTTTGTCAAGTTGGCCAAATTGTTTTTCGGAGACTCCGGCAAGAATAATCGCCCCCGCTGATAAAACGGCATACTTTGGGCAAAGGACTGCGTTAGCATCGTACTTTCCAGTGGCTTATAACGAAAATAATACTCCATTGCACAATTCGTTCTTTTCTGGTGGCTTCTTTTTCAGTGGTGAAAATAGCAGCGAAAGGACATGTGATTACGATGCTCTCATAAGAGTTTGTGTTGACGGTCAAGAGATGTATTATGACAGCGTTTTCAGATTCAATTATTATTATGAGTTTGGATATGGTTCGTTTCAAATTACACCTGCACCTGTTGTGGTTGAAGTAATGAACGATCATCTTCAAGTCAACGGGGTTCCCAAGGTGAACCAGACCAGGGTCGAGTTCGACCTCAATCGCAATGACGCCATGCCGCCGACGATGACATTCCTGCGGGTACTTGACGGCGATGGCGATGAAACGGTCTGCCTCGATGACCTTTCGCAATCGACCGTGGTGTTTGGCGCTGCCGATTTTTCCTATCTTTTTGTGAATGATGAAGAGGGAGGTTACTACGACCATCTGGAATACAACGCCAAGCCCGAGGTGGAGGTGCTTTATTGTTCTGAAGGAGGAGATTGGCAACCACTCGTGATTGCTGAGGATGTGAGTCTATTTCATATCAACTATGGCAACGTGTTTGTCGCCGACTTGTCGCAATTGGAGGGTCGTGCTCTTAACAAGTGGGTGTCGTTGAAATTCATGCTGGAAGACGCAGCGGGCAACACCCAGGAGCAGACCCTCGAGAACGTGTTTTATTCAGGACATACCATCTCGGTCGATGAATATGCGGCTGAACGTCTTGAACATGAAGTGATTCCCAATCCTTTTACGGAGGAGGTGCGCATCAAGTCGGCACAGTCACTGGACGGTGCGGCCCGTGTCCAGCTCTACGATGTGCTGGGTCGTCGGGTGTATGACGCCACGGAGAACGGCCATGCCGTCAACGAGTTCATCATCGATGGCAGCGCCTTGAAACCAGGCATCTATTTCTATAGCATCAACACCGAAAACGGCCTGATGCAAGGAAGGATTGTGAAGGAGTAGGTTTATAGCTGATTTTGCTGTTTTGCAGATAACGGCCAGCCAGTATGGTTGGCTGTTATTGTTTGTAAAGTTTCTTTACACCTACTGTAAAGTTTTTTTACAATTGATCGAAATCGTTAATTCTTAAATTGTTGGAATTTAGGTAGTTGTGTTTCTGGCACAACAAATGCTATCACTCATCACATCAAAATACATGTTGTGATGAAAGTTAGTATGTTTTTTAGCCTTGTGATGATGTTCTTTGGCGCCTTGACCTCGGTCAAGGCCCAGGACACCGTCACGATGAATCTGAAAGAATGCATGCGTTACGCAGTGGAGCATTCCACCCAAATGCGTGTACAGCAGGCGGACAACCGTGATGCACAGATTGATCGCAGGGACGCCATCCTTTCCGCTTTTACGCCGCAGGTGAGTGGGAACACCTACGCCTATTATAACTTCGGGCGTAGCATCGACCCGGAGACCAACACCTACAGCGTAATCACCTCGTTCCATAATGGCTATAGCCTCTCAGCTGGAATTTATCTATTCAATGGTTTTCAGGCGGTCAATAATTTGAAGATCACAAAGACGGCTCGGCAAATGGGCTTGACCAAGGAGCAGCAGGTCGAGGACCAGATTTGCCTCGCTACCATGGAGGCCTATTGCAATGTGCTGTATTATACTGAGCTGGAGAAAGCTTTGCATGGGCAGGTGGCTACCGCCGAAAAGGCCTTGCAACTGGCTTTAAGACAAGAGGAATTGGGCCAGAAATCCCATGCCGATGTGGTGCAGATGCAGGGCGACTTGGCCGAACGACAATATCAACTAACCACATGCCACAACAACCTCAACAATGCCGTCATTACCTTGAAAGACGTGATGTTTTGGCCTATAGAGGAACCACTGAAAATCGATGGGAGTATTGCCCAGCAGTCGCTTTGGGTCACTGCACCTGTGGATGCGCAAACCATGGTGGTGCAAGCCCAACAGACGATGCCGTCAGTTCTTTTGGCGGAAGGCACGATGAACAACTCCCGTCTGGCTCTCAAAACCGCTAAATGGCAACTGCTTCCCTCGCTGGCACTCTATGGCGGCTGGTCGTCAAGCTACTTCACCTATCCTGGTCGAGACGGTTATGTGCCGACGCCCTATTTTGACCAGATTAAGAACAATAGGGGAGAGTATGTGCAGCTATCTTTGAATATCCCGATATACGATAGGCTTTCTAGCCATTCCAACATTGCCAAACGGAAGAATGCCTACGACCGCGCCCAAGCCGACTATGATCAAGCATTGCGCGATGTAGAAGCCGAGGTGCTTCGTGCCGTGGCCGACCGTGACGGCGCTGCGGATGCCCTGCGCCAAGCCGACACCCGAGCAGAATTGCAGCAGGAGGCCTATGCGCTAAACACCAAGCGCTTTGAGCAGGGCTTGATTTCGTCCATCGAGTACCAAACGGCATCGAACACCTATCTCAACGCCCTCGCGGAACAATTGAATGCCAGACTTCAGTACTTTATTAAGCGCAGCGTTGTAAATTATTATGGAGGAGTGCCGTATATAGAGCAGTAACCAAACACCATTTTCACAATGAATCATTTCTCTGACAAATTAATCAAAATCCTATCGTTAGGCATAGGTCTCGCCATTGGCATCGTGCTGATTGCCAAGGTGTGCTTCGAATTGTCGTACGACAGTTTCTACAAGGATGTGGACCGGATCTATTGCATCACGGAGAACATCATCTTCCAGGAAGGCGGCGACCCCGATGACTTCTGGGGCACTTCGGGTGCTGTGGCGCCGGGCTTCAAGGCAGAGGTACCAGGTGTGGAGGCCGCCACGCGTTATTCCAACCTGATTTCCGGAGCACAAATCTATGATGAAAAAGACAACCTTCTCTCGGGTGAGTGCCTTGTTGTGGACAGCAGTTTCTTCGACTTCTTCGGTCGGGAATTTCTTGCGGGCGACCCTATGCAGGCCTTGCAACAATACAATGGCGACATTGCCGTCAGCCGTAGTTTCGCGGAGAAGTTGGGCGGCGTGAACGAGGCCATAGGCAAGCAAATCTATACCGAAGTGTGGGGGCCGAATGTAAAACTGACTGTGGTTGGCGTGTTTGAGGATTTCCCGAAAAACGGTAGCATCCAATGTGACATCGTGACGACCATCGCCGCTTTGGGAGAGTGGAGCAACAACAATTGGCTTGGCAACGACCGCTATCGCGGCTATGTCAAGTTGGCACCAAATGTCGATCCCAATGACTTGAAGGACGCTATCCGCAAGATGCAGGAGGCGCATCAGCCCTTGGAGGAGTTGGAGCGCGACGGCTCAAAGATTTGGTACACGCTCACGCCTTTTGCCACTTTCCACCGTCACAATCAATCGGTCAAAAACGCCATGATGATTCTCTCGGTGGTGGCTATTCTGTTGCTCTTGGTTTCGGTGCTCAACTACCTGCTGATGGCCGTCTCCGATGTGGTGCGTCGCTCGAAGGAAATGGGGGTCAGGAAATGCTATGGGGCGGGCTCGGGAAGCATCTACTGGATGCTCATCAAGGAAACGGCCTTGAACCTGATAGCGGCGTTGGCCGTGGCCGCCTTGCTGATATGGGCTTTCAACGGGGTCATTGAGTCGCTGTTGGGCTTGCCCGTCCAGCAACTTATGGTGCCGCAGACAATATGGACACTTGTTGCCATCATTGTCTTCATTTTCCTCGTCTCGGCAATCATCCCCGCGATGATGTTCGTCAGGATTCCCGTGTCGACGGCTTTCAGCGGCTACAAGGAAAGCAAACGCCGTTGGAAACTCTCGCTGCTGATGGTGCAAATCGGCATCAATGCCATCCTGTTGCCTATGGTCATCGTGGCCGACAGGCAATACAACACCGCACTGAACGCCGATATGGGCTACGAATACAAGCAGTTGCTGTATTCACACTTGAAAGGCGCTGACAAGGCCAGTCTGGCGCTGATTGTCGAGAAACTAAGGCAGATTCCCGATGTGGAGGCGGCTGAACTGACCTATTGCATCCCGTTGAACACCTCATCGGGAAACAACATCATGCTGCCCGACAATCCATCTAAGTATTTGATGGCCGTGTGCGACCAATACGGTGCCACGGAGGGCTTCTTCGACATCATGGGCTTCCGTTTGACGGAGGGCAGGGCACCCTCGAAGCCAAAGGATGTGGCCGTGAGCCGCAGCTTCGTGGAGGAGATGAACCTTTATGCCGACTGGAGTGACGGCGCGGTGGGCAAGGATATCCTGATTTCGGAACACAGCGACGACGATGACGATGTCTATACCATTTGCGGTGTGTATGAAGATTATATCCTTGGCTCTATGATGGGCGGGGACCACAGGGCAAGCATCCGCTTTTGCTGGGACGTGAATAATGACGACCCTTATCAAGTCTTTAAGACTCTGGTGGTGAAGGTGCGGGATGTCAACCCCGAGGCCATCGCCAAGGTGAAGTCGGTCATCGAGGAGTTTTTGCCTGACCGGAAGAATGTCGAGGTGCAGTCGTACACCGAGGCGGTTAAGCAAGAGTACGGGTATTTGTCCCAGATGCGACGAACATTCACCATTGGCGCGCTGTTCGCCTTGGCCATCGCCTTGATGGGTCTGATTGGCTTTGTGCGCGACGAGTCGAACCGCCGCAGCAAGGAAGTCGCCATCCGCAAAGTGAACGGTGCCGTGTCGGGCGAGATCATCAGAATGTTCCTGATGGATGTGCTGAAACTGGCTTTGATTGCGGCCATGCTTGGCGTGGCGATTGCCTATTTCCTCGCCGACAAATGGCTGGAGTTGTTCGCCATGCGTATCGGCCTCTCGCCGCTTTATTTCGTCATCGGAGCGGTGGCGGTCTTGCTTATCGTGACTGCCGTGGTCGTGTTGAGCAGCAACCGCGTTGCCCGAATGAATCCTGTTAAGTCTTTGAAGAACAATTAAATACTAGTCATATTATGGAACACTCAATGGATCGTAAAATCGAACAGAAAAAAGGCATTCGCCGCGCATTCACCAAGAAGGCGCTACCGTTCTGGGGCGGGGCGTTGCTCCTCGTCTTCATCCTCTGGCTCATCTTCAGGGACGACTCGAAGAAACTCCGCATCGACGCGGACAACATCACCGTGAGCACCGTCACCTCGGGCGAGTTCAACGACTACATCCGCATCAGCGGACAGGTTGCGCCGATGACGACCATCCAAATCAGCCCTTTGGAAGGCGGTGTGGTACAGCAGATCGTCACCGAGGAAGGTAGCCGCGTCAAGGCCGGCGATGTCATTCTTATTTTGAGCAATGAGAACCTCGACATGCAAATCCTCACCTCTGAGGCCGACCTCGCCGAGAAGGAGAACATCCTGCGCAACACCATGATTCAAATGGAACAACAGAAGTTGAGCGTGGAGCAGGAGAAACTGCAACTGCAGATGGAGGTGCAGCGCAACCGCCGCACCTACGAGGCGCAGAAGTCGCTCTACGACGACGGCCTCATCGCCCGCGAGGACTACCTGAAGGCCGAGGAGGACTTCACGCTCTCCAACAGCCGCCTGAAGTTGGTGGAGAACCGCGCCAAGCAGGACAGCCTCCACCGCTCGGTGGAAATCGACCGTATGCGCGAGAGCCTCGAGAACATGCGAGTCAACATGATGATGATCCGCAAGCGCAAGGAAAACCTGACCATCAAGGCACCTATTGATGGTGAGTTGGGCCTCTTGGATGTGGTGTTGGGTCAGTCGGTAGGCGCAGGCTCGAAGATCGGGCAAATCAACAACCTCGACAGCTACAAGATTGAAGCCCAGATCGATGAGCATTACATCGACCGCATCACTCCAGGTTTGGAGGCTACCTTCGAGCGACAGAGCGAGCGGTATCAGGCGCAGATCCGCAAGGTGTATCCCGAGGTGCGCGACGGCAAGTTCAAGGCCGACTTCAAGTTTATGGAGCAGCAGCCCGAGAACATTCGCAGCGGTCAGACTTATTACCTCAACCTGCAACTCGGCCAGCCCGTTGAGGCGGTGCTCATCCCGCGTGGCGCCTTCTACCAGAAGACCGGCGGCAAGTGGATCTATGTGCTCTCGCCCGACGGCAGCAAGGCTACGCGCCGCGACATCCGCATCGGGCGACAAAACCCGCAGTATTACGAGGTCGTCGAAGGCCTGGAAGCTGGCGAGAAGGTGATTACTTCTTCGTATGACAACTTTGGGGAATCGGAGGTGCTGGTGTTTTGAGAAGACAGAAGGCAGAAGACAGAAGTAAGAAGCGGCCTGTAAGGCCAAAAGCAAATAGCCCGGGGCAACGCCCTAGGGATAAAACGGGGCAACGCCCTGGGAAAATAGAAAAGGATAAAACAAATCGAAAAATAATGAGTTAATCAATTAAAACCTAAAACAATGATCAAAGTAGAAAACCTGAAGAAAGTCTTCCGCAGCGAGGACATTGAAATCGAAACCATCGCATTGGACGGCGTTTCGTTCGACATCAACGACGGCGAGTTTGTCGCCATCATGGGGCCTTCGGGCTGCGGCAAATCGACTTTGCTCAACATCCTCGGTCTCTTGGACAACCCCACCGAAGGCAAGTATGAACTTCTCGGCCATCAGGTCGGCGACCTCAAAGAGAAGGACCGCACCCAGTTCCGCAAGGGCAACATCGGCTTCGTGTTCCAGAGCTTCAACCTCATCGACGAACTCAATGTGTTTGAGAACATCGAGCTGCCGCTACGCTATATGAACATCCCCGCTGCCGAGCGCAAGCAGCGCGTTGAAGACATCATGACGCGCATGGCCATCAAGCACCGCGCCTCGCACTTCCCGCAGCAGCTGTCGGGCGGTCAGCAGCAAAGGGTGGCCATCGCCCGCGCCGTCGTCGCCAACCCCAAGCTCATCCTCGCCGACGAGCCCACGGGTAACCTCGACTCGAAGAACGGCAAAGAGGTGATGGACCTGCTCACCGACCTCCATAAGGAAGGCACCACCATCGTCATGGTGACCCACTCGCAGCGCGACGCCGGCTACGCCGACCGCATCATCAACCTCTTCGACGGTAAGATTGTGGAAGAGGTGTTGTCGCAACTTTGATTTTTGGATTTCCACTTTTGTAGAGACGTGCCATGGCGCGTCTCTACAAAATTACCTCAGCCGGTGGTGTGGATGGAACGAAAAACATAACGTAATAAATCGGAAGGTAAGCCACCTTCTCGTTTTGGACAATCTCACGTTCGTTTGACAACACAAAAGCCTGTTTGATGTTGTAATCGGGAGTGGCAACAAAAACATCCAACGAGGCATGTTCGTTATAGTCCTTTCCTGACTTCACTTCAACGGGAACCACCGAGAGTAAATCGTAATCGTTTACGAGGAACTCAATCTCACCTTTCTTTTTGTTGTCATAGTAGAATAGAGTAAAACCATGTGCGGCAAGTTCGCTACATACTACCGACTCATACACGGAACCCAAATTGACGCTTCTTACGTCATTCATAATGGCAGAGATGCTGTATTGATAAAGAAGACGGGTCAACAGCCCCACATCGTTCAGATACAGTTTCAATAGATTCTTGCTTTCCGATTCCACAAGCGGGAACTTCGGATTGGAGATCGCCTTCACTTCATGGCAGATACCGCTTTTTACAAGATATTCGAATTCAGCCTGATACTGCCAAGCCCTTGCCTGCTTTTTGTTTTCAATTTGGTTGAAATGAACCCTTTTTTTCTTGTTCTCGAGATAAGACGGAACCAACTCATACACACGCTCGATGACCAGTTTCCTCTCCTTGTCATACTGGCTTGCATCACCCTTGTAAAGTTCATAGACCTCCTTTTGCGCCGTCCTCACCTCAACAATGTTATGCGTCTCGATGAACTTGTTCACGGCATCGGGCAGTCCTCCAACCAACAAATATTTTTTGAACAGATCCATCATCCGCTTGTGGAGTGGCTCTTCCAAGGCAATTCGCTGTGAAAAGCACTTACGTGCATGGTCGATGAATTCTTCGCCCACGCCATTGGCCCACAGAAACTCCTCAAAGTCAAGTTGGAACATCCTCACAACCTTGATTTTCCCACCAGGCTTTGATAGCGTTTCATTCAAGGCGATACCCAATTGTGAACCGCTAACAATATAGGTGAATCGGTCATCTTGTCGCAAAAACTTTAAAAGGGTCAACAAGTCGGGATAGGCCTGTATCTCATCCAAAAAAACCAGCGTATCCTCTTTTTTGCCCATGCGGTTGCCGGCAATGGTGCTGAGACGAAGGTAAAAGTCCTCCTTGTTGCGTGTGCCTTCAAACACGCTGTCACCTTTCTTGTCCTCATACAAGTCAATCTCGATATAGTTCTTGAAACGCTTTTGTCCTTCGTACCTGATGATAAATGACTTCCCAATCTGACGGGCCCCATCAAGAATCAGTATCTTTTCAGACCCATTATCAAGATAATCAGCGACTTCTGTTTGAATCTTCCTTCTTAACATACACTTTTCCTCCTAATTTCTATCCGCAAAAATACACTTTTCTGGTAAAATAACAAGTAAAAAAATACAATTTTCTTTTTTGAGAGCAGCTCTCCTGTTCCTCGTGGGAAAAGCATAGGGACAAAAACCATTTTGATAGGGACATGAAAACCTTTGGGGAAATGCTACTGCATTGATAACCATTTGTATAGAAACAGACGTTTCTGGGAAATACGGGACAAGAATTTGACGGCCTCCGAAAGCCCCTTGACAAGCGTTTTTTTAGTATACTTTTGCAACGAACAACTAAAACAAACGCTTATGAAAACGACAAAACAATTCTTGATGATTTGCTGCCTGATCGTGACGGCAGTGACAACTTTTGGCCAATCCAACCCTTGGAACGGCTATGACTTCAGCGCTGAATGCGAAACGGGACAAACCCTCTATTACATCATCACAGACCCCATTAATAAGGAGGTGACCTTGACGCATCCTGCTCCTTATAGTAATGTCACCTTGGATTTTTGGGAGGGTTATGAGGAACCCTCGGGCAACATTGTTTTTCCATCGGAAGTGGTTTACGAGGGGCAGACCTACACTGTTACCAGTATTGATGATGGAGCATTTAGGGGATGCGGCGGAATGACTGGCTCTTTAGTGATTCCGAACATGGTGACTTACATTGGTAATTATGCTTTCGACGGTTGCTATCAATTTACTGGCAATCTGTTGATTCCCAGTCAAGTGGTGATCATAGGAGACTGGGCTTTCAATGGCTGCAGGAACATCACTGGCGAGATCAACATTCCCAACTCTGTGGTTTCCATCGGTTCGTATGCCTTTTCCAGTTTTTGGGAAATCACCGCTTTCAGAATTCCCGAGTCGGTCACTTATTTGGGACCCGGTTTTATTTGGGCCTGCTCGAAACTCGTGACCTTGGAGGTCGATGAGAACAATCCAGTCTATTATTCCGAGAGCAATGCTGTCATTGAGCGAGAGACAAAAAAACTATTACAGGGCACAAAAACAACCGTCATCCCCGAAGACATTACCATCATTGGAGAGCGAGCGTTTTTGGCCGTTGAAAACCAAGGCCATCTCGTCATCCCTCAATCCGTTGTTTCTATCGAAGACGAGGCTTTCAAGTATGCCACGTTTACAGGTACTTTGACGCTTCCCGAGAATTTGCAGCATATCGGAAAATACGCTTTTTACACCACTTATTTCACTGGGAATCTGTATGTCCCCGACGGAGTTTCCACCATTGGCGACCATGCGTTTGCCCGTACACGATTCACCGAAGTTCACCTTCCCGAAGCCTTGAAAACCATCGAATGGGATCTTTTCTGGGATTGTGGCCGCTTGGAGCAACTTGAGATCGGTTCGCAGGTTGACACCATCCAATCGGGCGTTTTCCAGTTTTGTGATCGTCTGAATTGCCTGAAAGTCCATTGTGAGGTCCCGCCAACAGCTTGGTACAATGCTTTTTACGATGTGTCCAAAGACATTCCTGTTTATATTCCAGTGGGTACACTATCCGCCTACCAAAATGCGCCTTATTGGAATGAGTTCACCAATTTCATCGAGGACGATTTTACTTCTATCAATGAACACGAAACGAGCGTCTGTCGAGTGTCTTGTTATCCCAACCCAGCAACAACAACGGTAACCATAGATGGCCTTGAAGTCGCTGAAGTACAGGTCTTCAACCTCCTTGGACAGTTAGTGAAAACCGAACGCTATACGAACGAGATCAACGTGGAAGATATGGCTGGAGGCATTTATTTGCTGCGCATTATAGACACTAAAGGAGTTACAAGAACGGAACGTATGGCAGTGACAAAATAATCAAAATCAAACGCTTATGAAAACAAACAATTTCAAAAAGCGGATTTGGGTCATCATGGCCTCCGCTTTGCTTTGCTGTTGTTCAGCAAAGGCGCAAAACACCAAAGGATGGTCCATTATTCCTTTCGCAAGGATAGGGCATATGTTGGATGGAACAATATGGATGGACGAAACCTACCACGTGGACGCGGGCGTGGATGCCAAAGTCAGCTTCAACGAGCATTGGTCGTTGCTGACAGGTCTTGAATATGATTACCGATGGGGGTTTAACAGGGAAGGCAGTTGGATGTTCCCGGGTGACCACAGGGAAGGCCTCCAGCATTTCATCCGCATTCCGGTGCGCGCCGAGTTCACCCACAAATGGTTTTATGCTGACGCAGGACTGTTTGTGGAACGGGCGACGAACACACACTATAATGCCAACAAGACGATGGATTTTGGTATAGGCTCAGAGGTGGAATTAGGCGGGCGCATTCGTCTGTCAGAAAACGATCATCTCCGCATTGGAGCGCAAGTGCGGCATGGCAGTATTCGAGCGGGCATCCCGTCACCTTGCCCGTGGGCTTCTACGAGTACATGGGGCAGACCGTCCCGGTTTACACCGAGCGCAACGCCAGCCGCACGCCTGCCTATCATCGTCTCGATCTTTCGTGTGCCTATCATTCGCCGAAATACAAGAACGGATTCAACTGGAGTGCAAGTGTCGGTTTGTTCAATGCATATAACCGCCTGAATCCGTTGGGGTATCAGTTTGAGACTGATATCGAGTCTGGCGAGATGCGGGCTTACGCCTATTCGATGTTTGGGATTTTGCCGAATGTTTCGCTGCGGGCGGGATGGTAAAGAATGATAAAGCCGCCCCATCCTGATTCCATGCGTTTGGCAACGCTTTGGAGTTTGAAAAGGGGATGGCTTTTTAGATTATCCGTCCCGCTTCCTCAAGCAAAAACGGAATGACACCCACATACATGATGCCGTCTTCATCGGTCCAGGGCTTCGCGTTTCCGTCAAGAATGACAATCTTGCGGAAAAAATCGCCCGAGTTCTTCAACGAGAAAGTCTCTTGATTCTTTTTTACTTCCGTATCCACATTTAGCGCGGATTGGATATACACCTTCTCGCGACCTGTATTGACGACAAAGTCGATCTCATACTGTGACTGTTGCTTTTTGCCGTCCTTTACGAGGGTCATTTCCACCACACCCACATCCACGCTGTAGCCTCTGCGGATGAGCTCGACAAAGATCACGTTCTCCATCAGATGCGATTTCTCCTGCTGTCGAAAATTCAACTTGGCGTTCCGCAGTCCGATGTCCATCGAATAGTATTTCTGTGTGTTCTCTTTATGGTATGGTCCGAGGTGTTGCGCTTCATCAGCGAGCCTGCTGCATTGGCCAGATTGTGCGCCATAAACCTCCAAACAAACAGAAAAAAAGATGAACAATTTCGATCCAAAAGTGGATTAGCCATTGTAAAGTTTCTTTACACCGGTGTAAAGAAACTTTACATTTTTTGTAAAACGCTTTTTTGTATTTTATTGGTTTTTAATGATTTACAAGTTTGGCATGGCGGTTGCCATGCAGAAAACAGAAAATTATAAACCTGTAAAACTATGGCAAAGAAATCGTTTTTGACAGCACTGTTCATCATTATGGCGGTGCTGGGTGTTGAGGCGCAAACAAACAAAGTCTATAAGGCTGATACCGTTATTGACGGAAATGGCAACAAAATCATCACCGTGTATTCGCGGGGATCATTCGCCGAAGGTAACGGCAACATCGTCACGCGTGACATCGATGTGGCGGCATTCAAGGAAATCAGCATGATATTGCCCGCAACGGTAAACTACAAAGTGGCGGACGACTACTCTTGCCGTGTGACCCTCGATGAGAACCTTTTCGAGTGGGTCGACATCTATCTGAAAGGTGATTGCTTGAGGGTCGAGATGGTTAAGACGTTTCAGCAATCCGACGTGAAGCCGACGAAGTTTCTCATCGAACTCACCGCCCCGACCTTGGAGGAAATTAGTATAGTGGGCAGCGGTGACTTTAATTTCGTTACGCCGTATGAAGCCAAAGAGTTGAAAATCAAATTGACGGGCTCGGGAGATTTGTTGAGTAAAGAGTTACTTGCTGACTACATGGATGTAAGCATCGCTGGATCGGGGCAAATGGTTTGCGAACACCTCCAAGCCAATCGCCTGCGTGCAAGTGTCGTCGGCTCGGGCGATGTCATTATCAAGGATGGAAAGGTAAAAAAAGCGAATCTTTCCGTGGCGGGTTCGGGCTCCATTGAGGCACGCTGCCAGATGGAAACGATGGACTACAGCGTTGCGGGCACGGGCAGTATCGCTTACCCAGGCGATGTCAAGGCGGTAGGCACCGTAGTAGGCGGCAAGATCAATAAAATCTGGGGAACAGAAAACAACAAGAAAAAAAGTTGTGATGAAAAATAACTCAACGACTTATGGCTAGAATCTATAAAAAAGGCAAGACCTCCCTCGTCTCCTCCATCCTGAACATCTTGGGCTTGACGGCAGCCTTCGCCGCGCTCTACATCATCCTCGTGCAGGTGCACCACGACCTCACCTTCAACAAGGCGCTCAAGGATAGCGACCGGATTTATGTCCTTACGAAGCAAGAGACCCGATCTACTGGTTATTCGTCTTATCTGTGTCGCCCCATAGGCGAATATGTGATCAATGCTTCCCCTGACATTGAAGCCGGTGGTTGCGGTCGCATTGCGGGTGTTCCCGCCAAGATTCGTGTGAGCGACGAGCAGTCGCCTGTTTCAGGGTCGCAAGTCGCCTTGAACAAAGGTGCCCGCGAGGTCTTTGGATTTGAACTGGTTGCCGGCAATTGGGACGATTTGACGGGAGCGGCCATGGCTGTATCGGAATCGATGGCTAAGCGTCTCGGCGTCCAAGTGGGTGATGTTGTGAAAAATCTTGCCGAAACACAATGGATAGAAACGACCATAGTGGCCATCTATAAGGACATGCCGAAGCACAGCGACCTCTCATCTTTTGATATGGTTTGGAACATGCCTGATGCTCGGCTCGATGAATGGAAGGAGTTTTCGTACTTCTATTATTTGAAACTGCGTGAAGGTGCCGACCCCGAGGCAATCACAGAGGTGGCAAAGCCGGTCTGTAAGCAATTTTTCAGCGAGATGAATGGCGGCATTGAGGTTTCGGATGATGATGTCAAATTCGGGATTCGCCCCGTGCTGCTGACAGAGATGTATTTCGCCGCCAACTATACAGTTGGAAAGATGGGAAACCGCACCACTACCATCACTTTGCTTGTCATCGCCATCTTTGTGGTGCTCATCGCTTTCATCAATTACATCAACTTCTTCTTTGCCATGGTGCCGTTGCGCTTGAAGAGTATCAACACGCGGAAGATATTGGGAAGCAGTCGTTTCCAACTGGTGATGTCGTCGGTAGGCGAGTCGTTGCTAATGGTCGTGATCGCTCTTGGACTGGCAGTGGCCGCGGTCACATTGTTCAAGCAATCCACTTTGGCTGCCCTGATTGACACCTCGTTGGATTACAGCCAAAACTGGGGCATCGTTGCTCTGACCATTGGGTTGGCATTGCTTATCTCAGTGGTCGCCAGCCTCTATCCAGCCTTGTTCGCCACATCGTTCAATCCCGCCTTCGCCTTGAAAGGCACCCTCGGTACAACACAGAAGGGCAAGGCTTTCCGCGTTGGCTTGATAGGTTTGCAGTTTACCGTGTCTATTGTTTTGATCATCTGTGCGATATTCGTCCATGAACAACGTCAGTACATGCTGAATCATGACATGGGTTTCAATCAGGAATGCCTATTACAGTCGCGGGTTTCGTGGAACCTTGCCACCAACCGCCAAGCCGTTGAGAACCAGTTGAAAGCCGATGCCGCCATCAAGGATATTGCTTGGGGCTCGGGATCTTTTATAAAA
>CADCGK010000016.1 GCA_902800965.1 uncultured Bacteroidia bacterium
TGGAACTTATTCAATTCATTCTTCCATAGTGTTGAATCAGGATACTTTAATCTCGAAATTAGGAAACTATCCTGTTTTTAAACATCATAAATATGACCCGTACCCCTTGCACGGGAGCTACCTCCAGGGCTACCTCGAGCTGAAGAACGGCGCCACCATCGAGAACGCCGTCTGCGCCGCAGATCAAAAAGGAAGGACAAACTCTGGAAAAGTGATACTTAACAATTAATAATAGCCGTGGTATTCTCAGACCTTTTCTTCCTCTTCGTGTTCCTGCCGGTGTTTGCGCTGTGCTACCTGCTGCTGAAGCGTCATCGCAATGCCGTGCTGGTGTTCTTCTCGCTTGTTTTCTATGCTTGGGGAGAACCGGTCTATGTGCTGCTGATGCTGGCCAGCGTAGTGGTCAACTACTTCGTTGGACTCGGCATCGAGAAAAAAGGAAAGACAGCGCTAGTTGTCGGACTTATCTTCAATTTAGGCGTTCTGGCAGTCTTCAAATACGCGAACTTTTTCATCGCCAACTTCTACGCCCTCATAGGTTGCCTTGGCACCTCTAACCTCTCACCTCTAACCTTTCACCTTTCCCTCCCCATCGGCATCAGCTTCTACACCTTCCAATCCATTTCATATCTGATCGACGTTTATCGCAAGACTACGCCGGCACAACACAGTTTCAAGAACCTGCTGCTCTACATCTCCATGTTCCCGCAGCTGATCGCGGGTCCTATCGTGCGCTACGGCACCATCGCCGCTGAGATCACCGAACGTCATGTCAACAGCCAAGATTTGGCCGAGGGCATGATGCGCTTCCTTCGCGGCTTGGGCAAGAAAGTGATCCTTGCCAACCAACTCTCGGAGATCTCTTCCCAGCTGCTGACGGGCAGCGGACTGGAAAGCCTCTCCACACTGGGCTCCTGGGTGGGCATACTGGCCTTTACCCTTCAGATTTATTTTGACTTCTCTGGCTATAGTGACATGGCCATCGGCATAGGCCGTTGCCTCGGATTCCATTTCAACGAGAACTTCGACCATCCATATTGCTGCGACAGCATCACCGATTTCTGGCGTCGTTGGCATATCTCTCTCGGCACTTTCTTCCGCGACTATCTCTATATTCCCATGGGCGGCAACCGCCGCCATCAGGCATTCAACATCTTGATTGTATGGATGCTTACGGGCTTCTGGCATGGCGCTAGCTGGAACTTCCTCTTGTGGGGACTCTTCTACGGCTTGATCGTGATGCTCGAAAAATACACCTTGCTGAAGGTGATTAAACGGATTCCCAAGGTGCTGCTACATGTCTATAGCCTGCTGTTGGTGATCATCGGCTGGGGTATCTTCTATTTTGAGGACTTCGGCCAGATGAAACACTTCTTCCATGCTTTCTTTGGTGGGGCAGAAGCCTTCACCGACTTTGCCGCTGTCAACGCCTTGAGCTCCTATGGCTGGTTGTGGGTGGTGGCCATCCTGTTTTGCTTGCCTGTCCGTGACTGGCTCAACCGGTGGGTGTCCAACTGGAGACGTCCCCGTCCGGTATTACTCATCGTGACACGTTCTGTTTTGGCATTTTTATTGTTGGCTTTAAGCGTGGCCCTTCTGGTAGGAGCCACTAATAACGCTTTTCTATATACACGATTCTAATTACAATCCCTATGAAATACCTTAAAAATTCGCTTAATTCGCTTAATTCGTTTAATTCGCCGTTCAATTCGCCGTTCCTACTGCTCATCCTTCTCGTTGCGGGTATGAATCTCCAAGCCCAGTCGCTGTTGCCTCAAGACAGTTCCGAGCGCCGTGTAACCCCTTATGTCAACAAGCTTACGGCCAAGGCTCCGTGTCGGAAAGCAGCCAAGGCAGGTATCATCTTGATTGGCGGTGGCGACACCCTGCGTGCCTGCAATCCCTGCAACCAGTCGCCTAACAATGGCCTTTCTTACGCCGACATCTGTAACATCTACAAACGGAAGCTGGGCGATGGCGTCAACGTGTATTGCATGCCCATCCCGACCTCTATCGAGTATTATTGTCCCGATGCCGCCAAAAGCTGGACCCATCCCGAAGCACCCGTGTTGAACAATATGTTCGATGCCTGCTCCGACTCGGTGCTGGTGGTCAATGTCTATAACATCTTGGGAGAACATGCTGCAGAGCGTATCTTCTCGCGTACCGACCATCACTGGGCTCCCCGTGGTGCCTATTATGCGGCCATGAAGCTATGTGAAGTGGCTGGCGTGCCGTTTGAGGATCTCTCGCATTACGATGAGCATGTCATCCATGGCTACGTGGGAACCATGCCGACGTTTTCGGGGGAAGCATGCGTGAAGAACGCTGCGGAGGACTTCTATTATTATACACCCAAGGACTGTGAATACACCACGACGTATATCCAATACAAGACCAACAAAGGCCAGATCGTTGGAGAGCATCCTGCTGCAGAAGGGGAGTTCTTCAAGAAATATGGCGATGGCAGCGGTGCTGCTTATAATACCTTCATGGGTGGCGATTCGAAGATTACACAGGTCCGCACTGGCGTGAACAACGGCCGCCGTATCATTATCTTCAAGGACAGCTTCGGCAATGCCATTCCTGGTTATCTGTTCTTCTCGTTCGAGGAAGTGCATGTCATCGACTTCCGTTACTTCGACCGCAACATCGTCAAGTATATCAATGACAATAAAATCACAGATGTGGTCTTCGCCAACAACCTGACACATTCCTGCGGCAATGCTTCTTATAAGGCTTACAAACGTTTTTTAACCCAATAAACGATGCGAGGGAACCGGATCTTAGTTGCTTTCGTCACAGTGATGATGACGGCTTTTGTGGCGGTGTTCTGCACCCTGCCACGGAGCGTATATTCTGAGCTGGAGAAGCGAGAGTTGCTACGGTTCCCGAAATTCAGTTGGCAGAGCCTTCGTGACGGCAGCTTTACCCAAAATATATCCAACTGGTTCAGCGACAGCGAGCCATTCCGTGATGTGTTTATGAGAGGGAGCATGGAGCTGAAGTCATTGATGGCTTTCAAGACGAAGTCGGAGGTGACCTTCCACGCGGCCCAAGAGGAGACGGCTGCGATAGTGGAACCTGAGATAGGGCAGGAGAAGCCTTCGGTTGGCGACCAGCGCTCGATCGAAGAGTTCCATAACAATGTGAATGCCAATGCCAAGATGGATAATGCTGGTGTCATCGTGGTCGGTTCCGCGCCCAATGCCCGTGCCTTGATGGCCTTCAAAAACAAGAATAAGAGGGAAAAAGACTTCGCCAAGGTGGTCAATTCGTATCAGCAGACTTTTGGTCCGGAGGTGAATCTCTATTGCATGATCATCCCCACCGCGGTGGAGTACTATTGCCCCGTGAATGCCCGTAGCTGCGCAGATCCTGAATTCCCTGTGATAACGGAGTTGTACGAGCAAATCGACAGCGCAGTGCATATCGTTGACCTGTATATGGTCCTAGGCAAGCATATTGACGAAGACATTTATCTTCGCACCGACCATCACTGGGCGCCGTTGGGCGCCTATTATGCCGCTCGTCAGTTTGCCATGGTTGCGGGCGTAAAAGTCCCTGAATTGGAGGATTTCGTGCCAGATACCATGGCTGGCTATGTGGGCTCGATGTATGGTTTTTCGAAAGATGTCAACGTGAAGAAATCGCCGGAGGATTTTGTGTATTACATCCCGCGTAATGTGGATTATACTACGGTCTATACGAAGTATAAATTGGATCAGGACTATCAGATCATAGGGGAGGAAAAGCCGCATCAGGGTGACTTCTTCGTGAAGGTATCAGGCACCTCTTCCGCTTACTGTACTTTCATGGGTAGTGACTCGCGCATCACGCAGGTCAAGACGGATTCGGATTGTCCGCGTCGGTTGTTGGTGATGAAAGACAGCTTCGGCAATGCCATTCCGGGTTATCTCTTCGGATCGTTTGAGGAGGTGCATGTGATCGATTTCCGCTATTTCACAAAGAATATCAAAACCTACGTCAAGGAATATGGCATCACGGATATTCTGATGGCGAACAACATCTCGCATGTGTGTTCTGGAGCCATTGGAGCGGCGTATAAGAGGTTTTTAGAGAAGTAAGAAGTCAGAAGTAAGAAGCAAGAATATGGCACAAAAACTAAATAGAATTACTTTTACGCTTCGCGAAGGCGATGAATTCATTCCCTTAATTGCCTTGCTGAAGGCCACCGATGTGGTCTATTCAGGCAGTGAGGCGCAAGAAGTGGTCACTGCAGGCATGGTACTTCGCAACGGCGAAGTGGAGACTCGAAAGCGTGCAAAAATCCGTTCCGGAGAAGTAATCGTTTTCCAGAATTACGAGATTGAGGTGGAATAAAAAGTAGAGACGTGCCACGGCGCGTCTCTACCATTAAAACCTATGTGAGATAGGTTTATTCTGCGCTGAACTTGCAAACCAAATTACGGTCGCCGTATGCATCGTCGATGCGGGTGACGTGCGGGAAGTATTTGTCCTGAACGTCGCTCTTCATCGGGAAGCCGGCCTCCTCACGGGTAAACGGGAAGTTCCACTCGTTGGCCATCAGCATCTCGGCAGTGTAAGGTGCGTGTGAGATGATGTTGTTGCCCTTCTCTGCCTTGCCGTCCTCGATGTCCTGAATCTCCTTGCGGATCTGGATCATGGCTTCGACGAAGCGGTCGAGCTCGGCGATAGGCTCGCTCTCGGTGGGTTCCACCATCAGGGTCTCGTGCACTGGGAAGGCCACGGTAGGAGCATGGAAGCCGAAGTCCATCAAACGTTTGGCGATATCAATGGCAGCTACGCCTGTGGCTTTGTTGATGCCATTGATGTCGAGGATCATCTCGTGGGCCACATGACCGTGGTTGCCAGTGTATAGAATCGGGTAGTAGTCCTTCAGTCTGTCCTTCAGGTAGTTGGCGTTCATGATGGCACCCATGGTGGCTTGTTTCAGTCCTTCGCCGCCCAGCATCTTGATGTAGCAGTAGGTGATAGTGAGGATCTGAGCGCTACCGAACGGAGCTGCTGAAACGGCGCCTTCTTGCTTTTCGCCACCGCAGTGGAACAGGATGTGTGAAGGCAGGTAAGGCTTCAGGTGTTCGGCCACGCCGATGGGGCCTACGCCAGGACCGCCACCGCCGTGTGGGATGGCAAAGGTCTTGTGCAGGTTGAGGTGGCAGACGTCGGCACCGATGAAGCCGGGACTGGTCAGACCGACCTGGGCGTTCATGTTGGCGCCGTCCATATAGACTTGTCCACCATTGTCGTGGACGATCTTCACGAGGGTGCGGATGCCGTCCTCATAGATGCCGTGTGTCGAGGGATAGGTGACCATGAAAGCAGCCAGGTTGTCCTTGTATTGCTCGGCCTTGGCCTTGGCATCTTCGAGGTTGATGTTGCCGTGCTCGTCGCAGGCGACCACGACCACCTGCATGCCAGCCATGGCGGCAGAAGCGGGGTTGGTGCCGTGGGCAGAGGCTGGGATCAGGCAGATATTTCTGTGACCCTGACCATTGGCCTCTTGGTAACGACGGATGGTGAGCAGACCAGCATATTCGCCGCTGGCACCCGAGTTGGGCATAAAGCTCATGCCCTTGAAGCCTGTGATCTCGCAGAGGTCTTTCTCCATCTCGTTGATGAGCTCGAGGTAGCCTTCCACTTGGTCGGCGGGGACGAAGGGGTGGATGTTGCCGAACTCAGGCCAGCTGAGGGCATACATCGAGGTGGCGGGGTTCAGCTTCATGGTGCAGGAGCCCAACGGGATCATGCAACGGTTGAGGCTGAGGTCGCGGTTCTCGAGTTTCTTCATGTAACGCATCATGTCGGTCTCGCTGCGGTACTTGAAGAACATCGGGGCCTGCATGAACTTGTGTTGCTTGTCGATGATGCGGAAGTTCATTCCGTGTTTCTCGGCAGCTTCTTTCACTTTGCAGGTGCAAGCGCCTTCGGGCAGTTCGAACAACAGCGTGTCGAAGAAGTATTTGTTGAGCTGCTTCACGCCGAGCTTAGCGAGTTCAGAGGTCAGCTTGCCGGCGAGGCAGTTGATATGGTGGGCAATCTCAATCAAGCCCTCCGGGCCATGATACAAGGCATAGAAGCCCGACATGATGGCCAACAGAGCTTGGGCTGTGCAGATGTTCGAGGTAGCTCTCTCACGTTTGATGTGCTGCTCGCGGGTCTGCAGGGCCAGACGGTAGGCTGGGTTGCCGAGGGCATCCACGCTGATGCCGATGATACGGCCAGGCATGTCGCGCTTGTAGGCCTCGGTGGTGGCGAAGTAGCCGGCATGAGGACCGCCGAATCCCATCGGCAGACCGAAACGCTGGTTGGAACCTAAGACCACGTCGGCACCCCATTCACCGGGAGGCGTGATGAGGGTAAGGCTCAAAAGGTCGGCAGCGACGGCTACCTGCATGCCTTTGGCCTTCCATTCAGCGACCTTGGCGCGGTTGTCAACGATCTCACCGAATTGGTTAGGGCATTGAATCAAAATGCCAAAATATTCTTCACTGCAATCGAACTTGTTGATGTCATCCACCACGACCTCGATGCCTTGGAAATGGGCGCGGGTCTTGATGACTTCGATGCTCTGTGGGAACACGTCGTTGGCGACGAAGAACTTCTTCACGCCGGCCTTCACTTGGGCGCGGCTACGAGCGTGCCAGAACATCAGCATGGCCTCGGCGGCAGCAGTGCCTTCGTCAAGCAATGAAGCGTTGGCTAACGGCATGGCAGTGAGGTCGCTGATGACGGTCTGGAAGTTCAAAAGAGCTTCGAGACGGCCTTGCGAGATCTCGGCCTGGTAGGGAGTGTAAGAGGTGTACCAACCTGGGTTCTCAAGGATGTTGCGCATGATGACACCAGGAGTGATGGTGTTGTAATAGCCCAAGCCGATGTAAGTGCGGAACTGCTTGTTCTTGGCACCCAATGCCTTGAGGTGGCTGATCACTTCGTACTCGTTCATGCCTTTGCCGATGTTGAGCGGCTTGGTAAGACGGATTTCGGGAGCGATGATTTCATCGACAAGTTGTTCTTGCGATGCCACGCCGATGACCTTCAGCATCTTCTCAGCATCCGATGCGGTGGGGCCGTTGTGGCGTTTGATGAAATTGTCTTTAATCATTCTAATACTTTATTAATGGTTATAAAATCTGGATATGCCAATGATTGGTTGTTGATCTTGATATAAGGTTTTACCTTGACGCCGAGGTTGACCGGATTGCTCTTGGCACCAGCCAATTTGAAAGCCAAGTTGAGGATGGCATCGGCAGTCTCGCCACTGAACAGCTGGAACAAGTCGGTGCTGATCGGGATGGCAACCTTGCCTTTGGAGTTGGCCGGGATGCTGAATCCGTTGTTGAAGGTGCTGCTGATGACTTCCTTGTTGTTCAATGAGATGATGTAATCCATCTTGCCCAAGGTAGCAGCGATGCCGTTCGGGTTGTCAACATCGATGTTGACATTGAAGGTAACGGGCAGCTTCTTGTTGAGCAGAGAGTTGGTTACTTTCAGCAGTTGCGTGGCATTAAGGTTGCTCTTGTCCATGCCTTTGCTGAGGTTCATGCCAAGCATGTTGATGTTGTCAACACCACTGACATCGAAGTTGCAGTTCTTTAGGTTCAAGACCTGCGCAGCCTGGTTGGCGATTTGAGCCAATTGTTCGCAGGCAGTGAATGATGCCGCAAGCATCACAATCACGATAATTCGGATGATCTTTTTCATATTTTATAGAGCTTTAACCCCTACGGGGTATCTTTTAACTATTAACTTTTAACTGTTAACTATAAACTTTATTTAGCCTTCATTATTCCTATTCGCCCGTTTCCTCTCCAGCTCATCAAGAATGATCTTGCGGAGTCGCAGGCTCTTCGGTGTGACTTCGAGATACTCGTCGTCGCGGATGTATTCCATGTATTCCTCAAGGGAGAAACGTACGGGCGGAATCAGGCGGATGGCTTCGTCGGAACCGGAAGCACGTACGTTGGTGAGGTGCTTGGTCTTGCAGACGTTGATGACGATGTCGTTACTGCGTGTGTTCTCACCGATGACCTCGCCTGCATACACGTCTTCGTTCGGGTTGACAAAGAAGATACCGCGGTCCTGTAGCTTCCAGATGGCGTAGGGGATGGCTTGTCCGGTCTCCATGGAGATGAGGGCGCCGGTGTTGCGGCTTGGCATCTCGCCCTTCCATGGCTCGTAGGCCTTGAAACGGTGGGAGATGATGGCTTCACCTTCAGTGACAGTAAGGAGGACATTGCGCAGTCCGATGAGGCCTCTCGACGGGATGTCGAAGTCGAGGCACATGCGGTCGCCCTTGGGCTCCATCTGGGTCATCTCGCCTTTGCGTGTGCTGACTTGTTCAATGACGCGACCGGAGAAGTCTTCCGGAACCAACACGGTGAGGCACTCGATAGGCTCACATTTCACGTCATCGATGTATTTGATGATGACTTTGGGCTGTCCCAGCTGGAACTCATAGCCTTCGCGACGCATGGTCTCCACGAGGATGCTGAGGTGCAGGATGCCACGGCCATAGACCATCAACGAGTCGGGTGAGTCGGTGTCTTCGACTTTCAGAGCGAGGTTTTTCTCGGTTTCTTTGTACAGACGTTCACGAAGATGGCGCGAGGTCACGAATTTGCCTTCACGACCAAAGAAAGGCGAGTTGTTGATGGTGAAGAGCATGCTCATGGTAGGCTCATCGACCTTGATGGGAGGCAATGCCTCGGGATTTTCATAGTCGGCCACGGTGTCGCCGATCTCAAAGTCGTCAAGTCCCATCAATGCCACGATATCGCCAGCTTCAATGGGTTTTTTGGTGCGTTCCTTGCCTAGTCCCTCAAAGGTGTAAAGCTCTTTGATGGTCGATTTCACAACACTGCCGTCATGCTTCACCAAGGAGACGTTCATGCCCGCTTGCAGGATGCCGCGTTTCAGACGTCCCACAGCGATACGTCCCACGTAGGAGCTGTAGTCCAACGAGGTGATTAACAACTGAGGAGTGCCTTCCTCGAACTTTGCCTCGGGGATGGTGTCGATGATGGTGTCGAGCAGGTAGGAGACGTCGCTGGTGACGTTATTGGGATCGTCGGACATCCAGCCTTGCTTGGAGGAGCCATACACCGTCGGGAAGTCCAGCTGGTCTTCCGTGGCACCGAGGTTGAACATCAGGTCAAACACGGCCTCCTGAACCTCGTCAGGACGGCAGTTTGGCTTGTCAACCTTATTGATGACAACGATGGGCTTTAAGCCTAGCTCGATGGCCTTTTGGAGCACAAAACGGGTCTGTGGCATGGGGCCTTCAAAGGCATCGACCAAAAGGAGGACACCGTCGGCCATGTTCAGCACGCGCTCCACCTCACCGCCGAAATCGGCGTGGCCGGGAGTGTCGATGATGTTGATCTTGACGTCTTTGTATCTCACGGAGACGTTCTTCGATAAGATGGTGATGCCACGTTCACGCTCCAAATCGTTGTTGTCGAGGATCAGCTGTCCTGGCGCCTCGTCGGATTCCTTGAATAGTTTCGATTGGTATAAAATGCGGTCAACCAAGGTGGTCTTGCCGTGGTCAACGTGAGCAATGATAGCTATGTTTCTGATACTTTGCATTTTAGTAAAATAGGTATTTCGTAGGTTTTAACTGACAAAAATAGCAAACATTCTTGATTTTTGAAAGAAGAATTTAAAAAGGTTTTCACTCATGGAAAAACTTGGCAGAAAAGGCTTGTTTTGTTGAAAGTAATCGCTATCTTTGGAGAAAATTCTTCACGAGGTTATGAGTCAACGCACCAGATCGATATTGAAGCAATATTGGGGATATCCGTCCTTCCGTCCGTTGCAGGAGGAGATCGTCGATGCGGTGGTGGCGGGACGTGATACCTTGGCGTTGTTGCCCACAGGAGGCGGCAAGTCGATCTGTTTCCAGGTGCCTGCCATGGCCATGGAAGGCATCTGCGTGGTGATCACGCCACTCATCGCGCTGATGAAGGACCAAGTGGCGCATCTGCTGGCAAAGAGGATTCCCGCGGCAGCCATCTATTCTGGCTTGCATCCCGAACAGGTGGAACTCATCTACAATCAAGCGGTGTATGGAAGGTTGAAGTTCCTGTACGTCTCTCCCGAACGGCTTCGCACCGACTTGTTCCTTGAGGCAATCAAAAGGATGAAGGTCAACTTGCTGGCGGTGGACGAATCGCATTGTATCTCGCAATGGGGCTATGACTTCAGACCTCCTTATCTGAAAATCGCAGAGATTCGACCTTATATTCCCAATACGCCTGTGTTGGCCCTGACGGCGACGGCCACGGCTAAGGTGGTTGACGACATCCAGTTCCGCCTTGGCTTTAAGGAGAAAAACGTGTTTCAGAGCAGCTTTGAACGCCTCAACCTTACCTACAACGTGTATCATGAACCTGACAAATACGGCGTGCTGTACCGAAAACTTCAAGCGATGGAAAAAGGCAGTGCCATCGTGTATGTCAGGAACAGAAAGAAGACGCAAGTCATCGCTGAGTGGCTGCAGTCGGTGGGGATTTCGGCCACCTTTTACCATGCTGGGCTGGATTCCAAGACCCGTGACGAACGGCAGGACTTGTGGATGCGTGGCAAAGTGAAGGTAATGGTAGCCACCAATGCCTTTGGGATGGGCATCGACAAGCCGGATGTAAGGCTGGTGATCCATTTGGACTTGCCCGACAGCATTGAGGCCTATTTTCAGGAGGCAGGCAGGGCAGGCCGCGACCTCAAGCCGTCGGAAGCGTTCCTGCTGGTGTCGGGACAAGATGTTGAGCAGCTGGAAAACAGTTTCCGACAGTCGTATCCTGAGATGGAAAGAATCAAACAGATCTACAACGCTTTGGGGACTTACTTGAAAGTGCCGGTGGGCGCTGGGGAAGGGGAATCCTATCCTTTTGATCTGGGTGATTTCGCCAAGACGTACCATCTGGGTCTCATGGAGACTTTCAGTGCTCTGAAGATGTTTGAAAAAGAGGGCATGATTGCCCTTTCAGAGAGCTTCAACGAGCCTTCCAAAGTTTGGATCAAGGCGCCGAGAGAGGACCTGTACCGATTCCAGGTGGCTTTTCCCCAATTCGACACTTTGATTAAATACATGCTAAGGAACCTTCCCGGCGTGCTGAGCGATTTTGTGAAGTTCGAGGAAGAGGCTGCAGCCCAAAAGACAGGCTTGAAGGTGGGTCAGGTGACGGCTATGCTGAAAAAGATGGAGTCGTACAACTTCCTGTCGTATGATCCCCGAAAGGACAAGCCACAGCTACAGCTGGTCACTGAGATGCTTGATACGAGATACTTCATGCTTTCAAATGAGACTTATTTGGATCGCAAGAAGGACGCCGCGGAAAGAATCAAGGCGGTGATCGATTTTGTGAACAACGATCAGGAATGCCGTAGCATTCAGTTGCTCCGCTATTTCAATGAGACAGGAAGCCATGCCTGCGGCCGGTGTGATGTCTGTGCCCATCATGCCTCACATGAGCTGTCGGTCAAAGCGTTTGATCAAATCAGGGATAGGGTGTTGGAATTGTTGCGCCAAGGGCCGATGCCCGTTGGCCGTTTGGCCGAGGTGTGCCAGGGTTATGACGAGGAGGAGGTGATGGACACCATCCGTTGGATGATCGACGATGGCGTGCTGGAGAAGGATGATGACGAGGTGCTGACGGTCAAACAAAAAAAATAGAGACGCCTTTGGAGCGTCTCTATGGTTTTAGGATGCTATCGTTATCCTGAATTACTTCAGAATGTTAGCAGCTGGTCTGAACTTAACAACCTTCTTGGCAGCAATCTTGATGGCTTTGCCAGTTCTTGGGTTGTGACCTTTTCTTGCAGGACGGGTGGCGGTAGCCATGGTGCCGAAGCCAACGAGGGCGATTTTTCCACCTTTCTTCAGTTCAGCCTTAGCAACAGCGATAGTTGCATCGAGAGCTTTTTTAGTGTCTACTTTGGACATGCCAGCTTTTGCTGCGATGGCATCAATTAATTCAGCTTTGTTCATAGTCTTAATTTTAAGGTTAGTGATAAATGTGTTTTCCGACACAAAGATAGTTTAAAAAACTAATTTGCAAGTGTTTTTGAAAAAAAATTGAAGTTTTTTTATGAAAAAAATAAGATTTCTGTATAAAAAAGTTCAATTTTACGCTTTCCATTGACCTTCAAATCGGAATCCTCTTAAAAAATCGTCGGTTTTCATGGCTTTTTTCCCTGCTTGTTGGATGGTTGTCAAATGGATGTAACCATCGTTGGCTGCTATTTTCAAGAAAGATTTGTTGTCGGTCAACACGGTTCCGATCGATTCGCTAGGTTGACGGTTTTCGATGGCAGAAGCATAGACTTTCAATTCCAACACATCCCCTTGGTCTGAAGACAGCTGCGTATGGGCTGCAGGATAGGGTGAAAGTCCCCTGATATGGTTGTAGATTGCTTGGCAGTCGCGATTCCATTGGATAACACAGAAATCCTTAAAGATCTTTGGTGCATCTTTTAAAGTGACGTTTGAGGCAAGTTCCTCTTGTGTCACGGCTTGGATGTCGTTGTTTTCGACTTTTTTAATGGTTTCCACGACCAGTTTATTGCCCAGCAGCATCAGCTCGTCATGGAGCTCACCTGCGGTCTCGTCGGGACGGATTGTCACGCTTTCCCGCATGATGACGGCGCCTTTGTCGATCTCCTCGTTTAAAAAGAAGGTGGTGAGTCCCGTTTCGGTTTCTCCGTTGATGATGGCATGGTTGATGGGGGCGGCACCGCGATACTGGGGCAGGAGAGAGGCGTGAAGGTTGAAGGTGCCTAGTCTTGGCATTTTCCAGACGACAGCGGGAAGCATTCTGAAAGCAACCACGATGAACAAGTCGGCGTGAAAGGATTCGAGTGCTTGCAGAAATTCTGGGTCTTTCAGCTTTTCAGGCTGAAGCAAAGGTAGTCCATGCTCCAACGCGGTTTTTTTCACGTCGGAGTATTGGATTCTCTTGCCTCGTCCAGCAGGTTTGTCGGGCATGGTAACCACAGCAGCCACTTCATAGCCAGCCGCGATGATGGCTTCCAGCTGGGAGGCGGCGAACTCTGGGGTTCCGAAATAAACAATGCGTGTTTTCATTTTGATAAAAAAAGCCCGATTCTTCCGAATCAGGCTTTGTTATGATCGTTCATGTGTCTTTATTTCAACTTCTCTTCCATGTTGGCGATGTTCTTGCTGATCTCGAAGGCTTCGTTACTCAAAGGATAGTCGGCCTTGATGGTCTTGTAGCAGTTCAGCGCTTTGGCATAGTCGCCTAAGATCTCGTAGGTCATGCCAGCCTTGGTGAGGAACATGGGGCCAGTGAAGTCGTTCTTTGACTTGTTGGCGGCCTTCTCGTAATAAGCAGCAGCCTCATTGGTGTTGTCCAGTTCCATATAGCAGTCGCCGATGGCACCGAGAGCCATGGGAGCGAGGATGTCATCCTTGCCGTTGAATTTGTTGAGATAGTCGATGGCTTCTTGGTATTTGCCAAGTTTCATATAGCTGATGCCAGCATAGTAGGCTGCAAGCTTACCGGTCTTGGTGCTCTTGTATTGGTCGTACACTTCGGTGAAACCGAGATAGTTTCCGTCGCCGTTGAGGGCTGCTTCGTACGATTCTTTTTCAAAATATTTCTGAGCGGTGAAGATCTCCTTGCTAGCATTGCGGTCTTTTCTGTCGTTCAAAGCTTTGAGGCCCCAAATGACACCTGCAATGATGATGACGGCAGCGATGATGCCGTAGATAAGTTTCTGGTGCTCTTCGATCCAAAGTTCAGTCTTGCTCAAAGCGGATTCGACGTTTTCCAGTCTCTCTTCGCCTTTCTTGATTTCTTGTTCTTTCTTAGTTGCCATATCTGTTTTCTATTCAAAATTTTCGGACTGCAAAAATAGGAAATTCTATGTTTGTATCAACAGAAAAACATGTTTTTTTTATTTTTGCAAAATAATTCGTGTTTAATGACTTCTAGGGACAAGGCTTTACTTGATTTTTTGTATCAGTTTATTTCCGATGAACGCAAACAACGTTTCGAGGAGGTGTTGGCGTATCGCACCCGTCATCTTACGGTGGTGTTGGAGGATATCTTTCAGCCGCACAATGCCAGCGCCGTCTTGCGTAGCTGTGACCTTACCGGGGTTCAAGACATCCACATCGTTGAGAACAACTATACCTTCGACGTGAATCCCGATGTGGTGATGGGCAGTACCAAATGGCTCGACATCAAGCGTTATAATGAATTGGATTTCAATACGCCCGTTGTCATTGATGAGTTGAAGGCCAAAGGCTATCAGATTGTAGCCACCTGCCCACATCGTGATGACTTTACGCCGGAGACGCTGCCTTTGGATAAGCCTGTCGCCCTGGTCTTCGGAACGGAAAAAACGGGTATCTCGGACTATGTGATGGATCATGCTGACCGTTTTGTGCGCATCCCGATGTATGGTTTCACGGAGAGCTACAACATTAGCGTCTCAGCGGCTTTGCTTGTTTACACGCAGACACACCGCCTCCATGAAATGACAGACGTTGATTGGCATTTGTCAGAGGAAGAAAAAGAAGAAGTCCGCCTGGAATGGGCGAGACGCACTTTAAACCGTATCCGTCAATACGAAAGGAAATTCGCTGAACTCCATCCAGAGTTGTTTTGAGGTTAAAGGTTAAAGGTTAGAGGTTAGAGGTTAGAGGTTAGAGGTTAGAGGTTAGAGGTTAGAGGTGGCTGTCACGGTCCGTTACCTCTCACTTTTCACCTTTCCCATTCTCGATTCGGACCCAAAGTCGCCACATCAGCCAACCCCAGGCGAAGAATAGGATGTAGTAGATCCATTTCGGGATGGAGGTCTGATAAGCGTCCTCGTTGACAATTTCCGAGTATTGTTCGGTGGGGATGTCGGCATAGTAATAAGCGCCGGCGCCGAAGTCGTAGTCTTCTACTAAGCCGAGACGGTTGGCCATGATCCAGCCAGCCAAAAACAAAGTGATTACCACCACGATGATGGTAATCACTTTGAATATTTTGTGTTGTTTGTTCATTATTTGAACATATCGAGATTCGGTACCTCAAAGAGGACGCCTGAGAGCAGAATCCACACAGCAAATAGGGTGAGGGCGATGTTGAAGAGCTGGCCGATAATGTAGAGCCAGAGCACCTTGCCGCCTTGCATCTGTTTGAAGAGACTCTTGAAGTTGGTGTCGAGGCCGATGCTGGTGAAGGCCAGCACGAATGCCCAGTTCTTGTATTGGTCGAGGACGCCATTGATGGTTTGGACAGTGTCACCACCCGCCAGAGGCTTCACGATGAAGGAGGCCACGAGCGAGGCGACGAAGAAACCGATGATGAACTTCGGGAAACGGGTCCAGATCTCACTTGCACCGACTTTGGCGTCACCTGTCTTATCGACCTTTGTGGCGAAGAAGATAGCCACGAAGAAGGCGATGAAGCCGATGAGGATGTTCTGGATCATTTTCACCATGGAAGCGACTTGAGCGGCTTCTTCGCCGAGGGCTTCACCAGCCAACACTACAGCGCCTGTGGAGTCAACGGTGCCACCGATGAGGGCGCCGCCCATGAGTTGGTTCATGCCTGCCCAGCGGATGATCATGGGCTCAAACACCATCATCAGGATGGTGAAGATGATGGAAATGGAGATAGCCAAAGAGAGGTCTTCCTTCTTGGCCTTGGCGGCAGCACCGGTGGCGATGGCGGCGCTGGTACCGCACACTGAGGTGGCCGAAGCCAAGGTAATGACCAACGGCTTGTTGTCGATTTTCAGCACTTTGGTGCCCAACCACCACATGAAGATGATGACGATAGGCGTCACGATCCAAGCGATGCCGAGACCATAGAGGCCGAATTTGGCGATGTTGCTGAACAGTACCGAGAAGCCCATGATGACCAAACCGGTCTTGATGTAGAACTCAGTGCGGATTGCGGGTCTCAGCCATTCGGGAGTGCCGACGGTATTGGAGATGAGCAGACCGATGAGCAATGCCCAAAAAGCCCACTCAAGGTACATTTTCAAAGTGTATTCGGCGCTGATCATTCTGACAAGGATACAGATGATGAACAGCACGATGTAAGCCGGGATGAATTTCTTGATCTTCTCGCCTTGCAACTTGATGCCGATGCCAAACAATACGCCAGTCACCAAGAAGGTGCGGAGCAGCTTGATCCAGAAGTCGCCATTGAACTGGGCGGCCAAGGATTTCTTTTCTTCCACGTTCTCCCACCAGTGCCAGGTACCGAACTTGGCGGCGGAGAAGTCGAACGAACCAGTCAGGACGGCGATGCAGGCCACAGCGATGACGATGAAGCCGATCCAAACAGCCAGCCAGTCCTCTTTTTTCCAAAGGTTGGATATTTTGTTGTTAGACATATCAATTTAGAATTAAGAATTTAGAATTTATAGCTGAGGATCCCGACCACGCGATGCGAATTAACGCGTTCTTCTACAACATTCTGTACTAGAGAGTAGTCGAGTTTGAAATTCAGTGATTTCACCGGCCAGTAGTTGATGCCGACAGTGTAGTAGTCAGTGCTTCCCATGACCTGGGCGTTTTTGTCACCGGGTTCAAAGTGCTCGTAACGGAGCACAGGCATGAGTTTTTGGCTGTTGTCCTTGCCAAAACGGAAATTGTAGCCGGCTACGGCGTAATAACCCTTACTGAGTTGGTACTGCTCAACAGGATCTCCGTTGTCATCAACGATATCGTTGTAATAGCCGGTGGTGCCGCTAAGGTATTCGCCACGAACCACGAGGTCGCCGTCATTGTACTGGGCACCAGCGCTCCAGCGGTTACGGGCGCAGTTGACGTTGTCCTCCTTGGTGTATTTGCCATAGTAGTAGGATCCGCTCAGGGTGAGGTCCTTCAACATGGGACGAACTTCCAGACGACCGACGATGTCCTTGCGATTGTTGTTGTCGGTGGTGGTGGGGCCATTCCCGTTGAACACGCCGAGGCTGTAGGTGACCAGTGTGAAGTCTTTGCCTTCCACAGGGAACAGGTTACCGGTAGCCATCACGCCAATGTCACGACCCAGACCGCCTACGCCGCACACGTCGCTGTAGCCGACGAGTTTCTGTACGCTCTCGCCGTAGTCGAAGATCTCGAGGTTGACAGGATTTATGGGGCTTTCCAAAGTGAAGGGGGTCTTGAACTGACCGACCTGAATGGCGAATTCATTGCAAGCTTTATACTTTACAAAAGCATCCACCAACATGGGACTGCGGCTGAAATCGCCTTGGATTTTGTAAGACAGCTTGGGAGTGAGTTTGCCTTCGAGCGACATACGGACACGGCGCATGCGAAGGGTGTTGCTGCTGAGATTGAAATCCTCATCGAAGTTGGCTTGATAGAGTCCTTGCACGAAGCCCGAGATCTTAGGCGCTTCCTGTGCGTTGAGGCTCATTGGGAACAATATTGCGATAATCCCAATGATGAAAAGAAAATTGTGTTTCATAATAGTTGAAAAATTAAAATGTTGTTTACTCGTTTTCATTTTTAGATGCGGCAAAAATAGTAAAAATATTTATAGTAAGTACTTTGATAGTAAATATATTTACTATTTGAAGAAGACAGAAGAAAGAAGTAAGAAGAAAGAATGGGGGCGAAGCCGTTAGGGATTCTTATTAACGTGTTTGGTAATCTCGTCGAAGGAGATTTTAAACCATTCGGTATAGCATTCCGGATGGGCTTTCATGTCGTCAGCGATATCGTCGAGGTTCATGTATTTGTAGGATGCTACCTCGTCGGGGTTGATGACGGGGGTGTCATCACTGTGCCCGAACCAGACATGGTCGAACTCATGTTCGATGAGTCCCAGTCCAACGGGCGCTTTATATATAAAGGTAAAGACCTCATGCATCTCGCAATGCAATCCCATTTCCTCCATCAGCCGGCGTGAAGTGGCTTGCTCAAGCGACTCTCCGTCATGGGGGTGGCTGCAGCAGGTGTTGGTCCACAGGCCGGGAGAGTGGTATTTCGACAAGGCGCGTTGTTGCAACAACAATTCTCCCTTACTGTTGAAGATGAATATGGAAAAGGCGCGATGGAGACGAGGTACAATATGGGCGGCCATCTTCTCCATGATACCGATCTGTTGATCTTGTTCGTTGACGAGGATTACGTGTTCCATGTTGTTGGATTTAACGGCGAATTTTACGAATTGTTTTCGTTTAATTCGTTTAATTCGTTTAATTCGCCGTTTTTTAAACGTTGAACCGGATGTTAAGGATGTCGCCGTCCTGCACGACGTAGGTCTTGCCTTCCACGCGGAACTTGCCCGCTTCCTTGACGGCGGCTTCACTGCCATACTTCAGGAAGTCCTCTGTGCTCATCACCTCGGCACGGATGAAGCCACGTTGCAGGTCGCTGTGGATGGCACCAGCGGCTATAGGAGCGGTATCGCCCACATGGATGGTCCAGGCGCGGGTCTCGTCGGGACCAGTGGTGAAGAAGGAGTGAAGGTTGAGGGTGTGGTAGGCGGTGCGCACCAGCTTGTTGACTCCAGGTTCCGTCAGACCGGCATCTTCCATGAAGAGTTGACGGTCATCGGCATCGAGTTCGGCGATCTCGGCTTCGAGTTTGCCGGCGATGATCAGCATGTCCTGACCTTCTTTCAAGGCGGCTTTTACGGCTTCAGAGTATTTGTTGCCGGTAGTGGCAGAGGCATCATCGACATTGCAGACATAGAGGATGGGCTTGGCGGTGAGCAGCTGAAGGTCCTGAATGTATTTCTTGTCTTCTTCGTCCACCTTGGCATCACGGGCATTGCCCATGTTTTCGAGCACTTCTTTGTAAACGCTGAGCACGTCGAAGGCTTTCTTGTTGTCTTTCTCGCCGTTTTTCAGCAGCTTTTGGACGCGTTCCAGCTTGCGGGTGACCAAATCAAGGTCGCGCACTTGAAGCTCCAGATCGACCAATTCCATGTCGCGGACAGGATCCACACTGCCTTCGCTATGGGGAATGTTGGGGTCGTCGAAGCAACGCAACACATGAATTAAGGCGTCCATGGTCTGCACCTCGGCCAACAGCTTGTTGCCTACTCCTTGTCCACCCTTGCTCAAGCCAGGCAAGTCCACGATCTCCACCGTGGCAGGTACAATGCGCTTCGAATGGGAGATGTTGTCAATGAGCTTCAACCGCTCATCGACCACCTCGCACATTCCGATATTGGATTTTGAGGCGAAACCAACTTCCGCCTTGGTGTTTGATATACAATTGAATATAGTGGTCTTTCCAGTGCTTGAGAGACCGATGATTCCACAATTGAGTGCCATATTATAAACGTTTTATCGTGCAAAAATACAAAATTATTCCTTGAAAGGGGAGTTCTCTTGGTGCCGCCTGATGAATTTGATGCAGACCCGCCACAGCATGATGTCGCCGAAAATGAAAAGACCGAAAAAGATCAGGGCGAGGAAGGTCGGAATGTCTTGGACAATCATCAGGATCCAGTCGAATAGTCCATGAATAAAGGCAGCTCCGAAAAGGCTTGCCACCAGATAACCGAAGCGGTGTTTTCCCTCAAATTTGGCTAAGGATAGGAAGTAACCCATGACCACTGCAAAAAGGAAATGCCCTGGCACAGAGAGGATGGCCCTGACGATACCAGTGCCCACGCCTCCTTGGAAGACGTAAAGGATGTTCTCTACGCAGGCAAAACCAAGTCCGACAAAGACGGAATAGACGATGCCATCCATGTGCTCGTTGAAGTTCTTGTTCCACCAAAAGAAAAGGAACAAGATGGCGAACTTGCACAATTCCTCGCAGAAACCGGCTTCGATAAAGGCGGAGTAGAAAACTGAATTGGAATAGTGGATGGCGTTGACTATGGAGACCAGCAAGAGGTCCGTGGGGATGGCAATCATGCCTCCGAAGAACGCCAAAAGCAGCAGTCCAAAAGGCTCCTTCTCGTATTTGTCCTGAAAATAGACGAATAGCAAAAGGAGGACTACAGGAAGAATGGACAGATGTAACAATAATATCGACATAGAGGCGTATTTATTGAGCAAAAATAAGTTTTTTTGGCATGCTTTACGTGAAAAAGCCTAAATTTGCACCAAAAAGTGGTAATATGCAGGAAATGATTCTCATCCTCGATTTCGGTTCTCAGGTGACCCAGTTGATTGGCCGTCGCCTTCGCGAACTGAATGTGTATTGCGAAATCCATCCGTTTAACAAGATTCCCGCCATTGGCGACAATGTCAAGGGTGTCATCCTGAGCGGCAGCCCGTTCTCTGTTCGTGACGAGAAGGCTCCTTTCGTGAATCTGGAAGGCATCAAGGGGAAACTGCCGTTGTTGGGCATCTGTTATGGTGCACAGTTCATGGCGCAGCATTTTGGTGGTGAAGTGAACGGGTCCATTGCCCGTGAATATGGACGCGCCATGTTGAAAGTGGTAGATCTTCAGTCGCCACTGTTTGCCAAGGTCAGTCCTACCAGCCAGGTGTGGATGAGCCATGGCGACACCATCGCCAAACTGCCCGCTGGCGCCCGTGTCATCGCTTCTACAGACGATGTGGAGAATGCTGCCTATAAGATCGAAGGGGAGGAGACCTACGCCGTGCAGTTCCATCCAGAGGTCTTCCATACCAAGGAAGGACCTCAGATCTTGGCTAACTTCGCCTTGGGTATCTGTGGCTGCAAGGGCGACTGGACCCCAGCGTCGTTTGTGGACAATACAGTTGCAGCCTTGCGCCAACAGCTTGGCGAAGACAAGGTGATTCTGGGCCTTTCAGGTGGCGTTGATAGCACCGTAGCAGCGGTCTTGCTGAATAAGGCTATCGGCAGCAACCTGACCTGTATCTTCGTCGATAACGGCCTGCTTCGCAAGAATGAGTTTGAGGATGTGTTGGACTCCTACAAGGAGATGGGATTGAACGTCATTGGTGTTCATGCCGGTCCCTTGTTCCTGAAAAAGTTGGAAGGCGTCACGGATCCTGAAGCGAAGCGAAAAGCCATCGGCTCGACGTTTATCGATGTGTTCGACGCCGAAGCGCAAAAGATCGAAGGCGCACGATGGCTGGCACAAGGCACCATCTATCCCGATGTCATCGAGAGCGTCAGCGTCAATGGCCCAAGTTGCAAGATCAAGTCGCACCATAACGTGGGCGGACTTCCCGAGAAAATGAATCTCAAGATTGTTGAACCGCTCCGGACCCTGTTCAAGGATGAAGTGCGCCGAGTGGGCCGTTCCATGGGCATCAAGCGTGAGCTGATCGGCAGGCATCCTTTCCCGGGACCGAGCCTGGGCATCCGTATCTTGGGCGAAGTCACCGAAGAGAAGCTTCGTATCTTGCGCGATGCGGATGACATCTTCATCAAAGGCCTTCGCAACTGGCCTTGTGAGTTGCCAAGTGCATCGTATCCGAATGAAATGGCTGATAACCTTTACGACAGCATCTGGCAGGCGGGTACCATGCTGCTCCCCGTGAAGTCGGTGGGCGTGATGGGTGATGAGCGCAGCTATGAATACACCATCGCCTTGCGGGCAGTGATCTCCACCGATGGCATGACTGCCGACTGGGTGCATCTTCCTTACGATTTCATGGCCAAAGTGTCAAACGATATTATAAATAAGGTAAAAGGCGTTAACAGAGTGTGCTATGACATTTCCTCCAAACCGCCGGCGACCATCGAGTGGGAGTAAGGGAAACTGAAAGTGGAAAGTTGAAAACTGAAAGTTAGATGAATAAGAAATTATTGATATTATGGTTGTTGTTTGTCGGGATATTGTTGTCGCCGACAGCAATGCAAGCCCAGGTGGATATAGAGAAATCAACTGAAATCATCACCATCAGCGGTAAGCAGTTTTACATGCATCATGTCAAGAAAGGGCAGACGCTGTACAGCATTGCCAGGACCTATCAAATATCTGAGGCCGAGATTGAAAAGTTGAACCCCGAGGTCAAGGAAGTTGGGCTGCTGGCAAATATGGTGCTGGGAATTCCAGTAGTTTCTGAGGAACCTACAGTAGAGAATTCTGAAGAGAAGCCGACTGAGAAGCCTGATGTCAAGCCGACGTTATTACCAGTGGTGAAACCTGCTGAAAAGCCAGAAGTTACGCCAGTTGCGACTACCGATACGGTCGTGTTGCCTAAAGTCTCTGATTTGCCCATAACAGAAGATGATGAAATTGGCGATGGGTATGTCATTCATACGGTGAAGGAAGGTGAAAAGACAAAGCATTTGTTGCGGCGTTGGGGCGTTTCAGAGGAGGAATTCAGAAAGATGAATCCTTCGGTGGGTTCGCGTGTCTTCGTTGGACAAAAAGTGCTGATTCCCGTGGAGATACCCAAAGAGCCGACTTCCGTGGAGAAGCCATCTGTCGATACCCTTAAAATACATCTTCAGCGTCCACAGGTTCTTGACACCATCAAAGAAGAGGAGCCGCTTGAAGAAGAGTTTATACTGCCTGAGGAAAAGCCCGATGAGTGCTACGCCTCGACGGATAACGCTTCGCGCACCTATCATGTGGCCTTGCTGGTGCCCTTGTATCTAAATGAGATTGACAGGCTTGACTTGTCAAAATCTAGAATTGAAAAGACCAAGCATAGCCGTGCCATGAAGTTCTTGCAGTTCTATGAAGGATTCATGATGGCGGTTGATTCGTTGACAAGATACTATGGCTTGAAACTTGAATTGAACGTCATGGATGTCAGTGAGAATGTCGCAGGTGCACAGGCTGCAGTGAGCGCGTTGGAAAAGGAACAGGTGGATTTGATTATTGGTCCGTTCTTCAGCAAGTCATTTGCAATTGTTGAGGAATATGCTTTGGAACATGATATTCTTGTAGTCAATCCAATGTCGGAACGCGAGAGCATCATCGTGGACGCTCCCAATGTGGTAAAGCTGAAACCCAGTGCGAAAGCCATGGCTGAAGAGTTGGGCGATCTGATCCGCATTCGCTATCCCAAGGCCAAGGTGACCTTGATGTGCAATAATGGTTCAAAGGACAGCCTTAATATAGCAATGATCGAAGAGGCTCTCCTGGGCGCTGTGGATCAGGAGGCGAGACTCTCCAATGCGGAGATGCTGGAACTTATTGCCAAAGAAAGTGCTCGTAGAAAGATGGGAAAACGAGTCCTGTCCACCTTGGAAGTTGAAGGTCAGATCTTCTCAACCAATCAATTGAGGGATAATCCCGATGGCGAAGTGTATTTTGACAACCCGTTCCATCGCATTACTTATTCGGAGTCCGACGTGTTCAAGAGAGGACTCTCAACCGCTAGGGATAATATTCTGGTGGCGTATGGTGATAATGTCGTTTTTGCCACTCAAATTCTGAACAGCATCAACAGGTCGGCAAAAAAATACCCTATTACGCTGATAGGTTTGCCTGACTGGGCTGAATTTGACAATCTTTTGGTGCCCAACCTGTTGAACATGAACGCTATTTATTTTGACGACCATTTTGTTGACTATAATAGCGAGTGGGCACAGAGTTTTGTCGAAAAATTCCAAAGCATGTATCAATGTGATCCTTTGGATTATGCTTTTGAAGGATATGATGTGGCTTGGTATTTCCTGACCGCATTGAAGGAATTTGGACCTCATGCTCAAGAATGCCTGCCGTATTATCATCCCGCTTTGCTTCACTCAAGGTATTATTTCACTAAAAAACGTGCTGAAGACGGCTTGGAGAATCGCTACTGGAACATCTATCAGTACGATAACTCCTCAGTCGAATTAAAGCCGGTCTTCATTTATTCAGAGGAGGATTGAAATGAGGTGGGGATGCTGGATTTTGTATGTTGTGCTTCTAACGGTGTTCGTATCGTGCGAAAACCATGGGGAAGTCAAAAAGGACTATTGGGACAACGGCAATCTGAAGTCTGTTTTGCGTTATCAGGATGGCCAGTTGAATGGCATTTGTGAATGGTATCTTATCAGCGGTAAACGGCAAATGGAGGTGCCATACAAGGACAATAAAATGAATGGCCTTCTACGTCGATGGTATGAAAATGGCAATATCATGGAGGAGTCGTGGTATAAAGATGGTGTTCAAGACAGTATATCTCGTTCTTATTCATTGAAAGGCATTTTGGTTGAGGAAGGTTATTATGTGGACGGCAAGTTGAATGGTGAATACAAACGCTGGTATGAGAATGGGCAGGTGTTTCAAGAAGGACAGTATGCCGATGACATGATGGACGGGTCGTGGCTGATTTTTTATCCCGATGGCAGTTTGGCTGCAACAGCAAACTTCGACAAGGGCAAAGGTACACAGACAAGTTATGAGCAGTCGGGATACAAGTGCCTTGAAACCCATTATTTAGACAATGAAAAACATGGCCGGGAGGTCTATTATAACCCGGATGGCAAGGTGACGAGAGTGGCGGTTTACGAATATGGTGAGTGGGTAAGAGATGAAGAAGAGGGGGAGAGATAAATTATTTTTTTATTTATTGTGTTTTGTGAATTATAAATGCTAACTTTGCACCGTAAAAATTGAAAACAATCATTATTGTTTAATAAAACCTTTTAATAATCAAGTTAATAAAATGAAAGTAAATGAAATCATGACCGCTCTGGAAGCTAAACATCCAGGCGAAAAAGAGTATTTACAGGCAGTACGCGAAGTGCTCGAATCCATCGAAGAAGTGTACAACCAACACCCAGAATTTGAAGCTGCTAAGATCGTTGAACGTCTCGTTGAACCTGATCGTATCTTCACTTTCCGTGTGACTTGGGTTGACGACAAAGGCCAGGTTCAGGTGAACCTCGGTTACCGCGTCCAGTACAACGCCGCTCTCGGCGCTTACAAAGGCGGTCTCCGTTTCCACCCTGCAGTCAATGTCTCCATGCTGAAGTTCTTGGGCTTCGAGCAGATCTTCAAGAACTCCCTGACCAACCTGCCTCTTGGTGGTGGTAAGGGCGGTGCTGACTTCGACCCAACAGGCAAGTCAGACGCTGAAATCATGCGTTTCTGCCAAGCTTTCATGTATGAACTTTGGAGAAACATCGGTGCTGACCAAGATTCACCTGCTGGTGACGTCGGTGTCGGCGGCCGTGAGATCGGTTACCTCTATGGCGCTTACAAGAAGCTCGCTCGTGAACACAGCACTGGCGCTCTGACTGGTAAGAGCTATGGCTGGGGTGGTTCTTTGATCCGTCCTGAAGCTACCGGTTTCGGTGCTATGTACTATGTTGACCGTATGGTCCACCAGAAGGGTGAAACCATGCAAGGCAAGAGAGTCGCTCTGTCAGGCTTCGGTAACGTGGCTTGGGGCGCTGCCACCAAGGCTACTGAGCTCGGCGCTAAGGTCGTCGCTCTGTCAGGCCCAGACGGCGTTTGCGAACTGCCTAACGGTATCGACAAGGAAATGATCGACTACATGCTGGTGATGCGTGACTCACGCCGTAACAAGGTTGAGGACATGGCCACCAAGTTCCCCGGCAAGGCTATCTTCACCCCTGGTAAGAAGGCTTGGATGGTGAAATGCGACATCGCTTGCCCGTCCGCTTTCCAGAACGAAATGAACGAAGCTGATGCTAAGGAATTGATCGCCAACGGCGTTCAGTATGTTGCTGAAATCTCTAACATGGGCTGCACCGCTGAAGCTATCGCCGCTATCCAAGGCGCCGGTATCCCGTTCGCTCCTGGTAAGGCTGTCAACGCTGGTGGCGTTGCTACCTCTGGCCTCGAAATCTGCCAGAATGCCGCTCACATCAACTGGACTGCTCCTGAAGTTGATCAGAAGCTCCACAAGATCATGAACGACATCTATGACATGTGCGTTGAATACGGTAAACAAGCTGATGGTACCATCAACTATGTGAAGGGTGCCAACATCGCCGGCTTCATGCGCGTTGCCAAAGCTATGCTCGCTCAAGGCATCATCTAAACCAAAGTTCAAAGGTTTTTTCGCAAAGGCGGCCGAGAGGTCGCCTTTGCTTTTAAGATTATGAAACAAACGACGCTGTGTTATCTGGAAAGAGGTGATCGATACCTCATGCTCCATCGAACCAAAAAAGAAAATGACCTGAACCACGACAAATGGCTTGGGGTAGGGGGTAAATTCGAGGAAGGGGAGAGCCCTGAAGACTGTATGCTCCGCGAAGTACGGGAAGAGACGGGCTACACCATCACACAATGGCGCTATTGTGGCATCGTCACCTTCATCTCTGACATTTGGGAAAGCGAGCACATGCACCTCTTTGTCTGCACCGATTGGACTGGCGACGAGATCGTCTGCAACGAGGGCGACCTCGAATGGATCGAAAAGAAACGTCTTATAGAACTCACGATGTGGGAAGGCGACAAGATATTCCTCAAACTCATAGATGAACGCGCCCCTTTCTTTTCTTTGAAACTCACCTATAAAGGCGACGATCTTCAAGAGGCTGTGCTGAATGGGAAAACCATAAATTCTTGATTTTTTAATAAATAGTTGTATTTTTGCACAATTTGTGAAAATTGTGCTATGCTGAAACGACTAGTCCTTTCCTCTGTTTTTTTACTATTTGCTGCTTCTTCTCTTGTCGCCCAGACCCCTACCACCCAAGGGAAAGATTTCTGGGTGTCCTATATGAAAAATGGCCATAGGCCTAGTACTAACCCTTTACTTGATTGCCTGAAGCGTTTGAATAGGGGATGGGAAATGCGCTTGAGTGTTGTGCTTCCATTGAAATTCCCGCCAGGCGATGCCTGTTCTGGCTGGTCCCGAGATGTTTATCCTTTAAGTCGAAAAGGCAATCGCTTTAGTTTTTAATTCTAAGTTTTAAATTTTAAATTGACCTTCCTCTATCCTAAAATATTATGGGCTTTGACGGCATTGCTGATCCCTATCGCCGTTCACCTCTTCAATTTCAGAAGACACAAGACGGTGTATTTCAGCAATACCGCTGTGCTCAAGACCATCCAGCAAGAGAATGCCAAGACAAAAAAACTGAAATATCTTGTCGTCTTGACACTGCGCTGCCTTTTCATCGCCGCTTTGGTGCTGGCATTTGCATTTCCTTATAAACCAGATGAAGCTGCAAGGATAAACACAGACGAAGGTCTTGTGGGGATCTATCTCGACAACTCCATGAGCATGAAGGCGCAGTCGTCGAAAACTACGCTTCTGGAAGATGCTCGCGAATCGGCGAAAAGTCTGTCGGATAAGTTCTCTCCATCAACACGTTATGTGTTGATGACCAATAGCTTCGAAATGCAGAATGAGTATCCGATGAATCGAGACGAAATGCTGGATCAGCTGGACCGAATGAACCTTGTTGGACAACCAGTGAAGATGAACGCATTGGTGGAACGTTTTGGAATGCTTAAGAAACTGCATGGTTATGAAAATGCCACCTTGTTCATGTATTCCGATTTCCAGAAGAACCAGTTTGACTTTTCTGGCGTCCGGCCAGATAGCGGGTTGCGTGTCATCGCCATACCAATGCATGCCGAACTTCAGTCTAACGTCTCCATCGATTCGGTATGGCTCGGCTCTCCAGTGATGCAGGCGGGATTGGCGAATGAAGTGCATGTTATGGTTACCAACCATGGCGAAAAGGAAATGAAAGGTCTGCCAGTCAACCTGAACTTGGATGGTAAAAATGCGGCTTCTGCCACCGTGGATGTTGAAGGAGGAGGGGCGGCAGAATTGGTGATGCAATTCATGTTGCAAGATGCTGGAGATGTCAAAGGCAGTGTGTCATTGATGGATTACCCTATCACTTTCGATGATATTTATAGGTTCGTCATTTCTACAAGGCCGGTCTTGAAAGTGGTTGAGCTCAATAAAGCGAACAATCAATCAAGCGTTGCCTTGGTATTCGAAGATGATCCTCAGTATGACTATGTTCTGATGGACCCCACCCGTTTTGATCTCGGTGTCCTATCTCAAGCCCAACTCATCGTGGTTAGCGAGACTTCGACAATCAATGAGACCTTGCACAAATCCTTGATGGAAGATGCTGAAAATGGCGCTAGCGTAGTGTTTTTCTGCGACGACGGCAAAGTGGTGGATACCAATACCATGTCGGTAAACGATTTGGCTGTGAGCCATGAGTTTTTCAATGACATGGTTGTTGACTTGCCTCAACATGCTGATTTGCCGCAAGTAAGGCAGCATGTACGCTTGAAGACTGCTGCCAATACAACGGTGCTGATGCATCTTGACAACGGCGATCCCATGTTGACCATGAAAACGGAAGGGAAGGGGCGTGTGTTTGAGCTTGCCACGACACTCGATGCGCATTGGAGTTCTTTGGATGATCATGCACTATTTGTTCCGATGTTGTTGAAAATGGCGATGTTGGGCGGTGGTGTTGGACGACTTGCTTATACTCTTGGTGAGGATAAAACCCTATTTTTCGGCGATCTGTCACTGGAGGGATTGGAGCATCTGACCGTTAAAAGCGAAGAAGATGGCTTCGAGATGATGCCAGCTCATGAGGTTCGTAATAACCGTGTCGTCTTGTTTTTACAGGATGCACTGCCAGAAGCGGGTTTCTATGAATTGCTGGTGAGAGACTCTGTCTGTCATGTCATGGCTTGGAATGACAGCAGGCTGGAGTCGGAAATGGTTTTCGCTGGAGAAGCGGAGGTCGCCAATGCTTTCAATGAGGCTGGCATTGATTTGATGGCTGTGCTTGATGCCGATGAGTTTGCCGGGAATGACTTGGTGCAGGCCATGGCACGTCAGTCGTCAATCTGGAAATGGTTCGTGCTGCTTGCACTGCTTGCATTGGCTGGAGAGGTGCTCGTGCTACGTTTCTGGAAGTGATTTTTCGGCTTTTTTTCTTTTGACGGAATAGAGAATCTTTGTATCTTTGCCTTTTCTTAAGGCAAACCTATGGATATTGAAGAAAAAGATGAATCTTTTCATGTGATTCCCATCAAGGGGATGTTTGAGAATTGGTTTCTCGACTATGCCTCTTATGTGATCTTGGAACGCGCTGTACCAGCCATCGAAGATGGTTTGAAACCTGTTCAGCGTCGTATTCTTCATTCCATGAACGAACTGGATGACGGCCGCTTCAACAAGGTGGCCAATATCGTGGGTAATACCATGAAATACCATCCTCATGGTGATGCCTCCATCGGCGACGCCTTGGTCCAAATGGCCCAAAAAGACCTCCTGATCGACACGCAAGGTAACTTTGGAAATGTTTTAACTGGTGACGATGCTGCGGCTCCTCGTTACATCGAGGCTAGACTGTCGAAATTCGCCAAGGAAGTGGTTTTCAACAAGAAGACAACAGACTGGAGCCCGTCGTATGATGGCCGTAACCAAGAGCCGGTTTCCCTGCCGGTTAAGTTCCCCCTGTTGTTGGCCCAAGGTACTGAAGGTATCGCAGTGGGTCTGGCTTCCAAGTTCCTTCCTCATAATTTCAACGAGCTGATTGATGCCTCAATCGCTTATCTTCGCGATGAACCGTTCGTTTTATATCCGGATTTTCCCACAGGAGGCTTGATGGACGTCAGCAATTACAATGACGGTCTTCGTGGTGGACGTATCAGAGTGCGTGCTCGTATCAGCCAACCCGACAAGAAGACTTTGGTGATCACCGAGATTCCATACGGAACGACAACGGGCAGTGTCATCGAGAGCATCGTAAAGGAGAACGACAAAGGCAAGATCAAGATTAAGAAGATTGACGATAATACGGCAGAAAACTGCGAGATTGTCATCTATCTCAACCCTGGTGTCTCTCCCGATCAGACTATCGATGCCCTGTATGCCTTTACACAGTGCGAGGTGAGTATTTCTCCCAATGCCTGCGTCATCATCAACGACAGGCCGGCATTCATGGGCGTCAGCGAGATCCTGAAACGTTGCACCGATCGGACCATGGAACTTCTCAGCTGGGAGCTGCGCATCCTGTTGGATGAACTGGAGTCGGATTGGCATTGGATCTCTCTCGAAAAGATCTTCTTCGAGAAAGGCATCTATAAGGAGTTGGAGAAGAAGGATTATGAGACTTGGGAAGATCAGGTAACGGGTATCGAGCGTCGTTTCGACCCGTATCGCAAGAAGCTTAAACGAGAGATTACCCGTGATGACGTGCTGAAACTGTGCGACAAGCCGGTGCGTAAGATTTCCAAGTTTGACCTCAAGAAAGCGGATGAACAGCTTGCCGACATCGAGGCCAAGATGGAGGAGGCACGTTACAACCTCGATCATATCGTTGACTACACTATCAACTATTACACTCACATCAAGGAGAAATATGGCGAGGGTAGGGATCGCAAGACGGAGATCCGTAACTTTGACAACATCTCGGCGGTGGCTGTGGCTGCCAACAACGAGAAGTTGTATCTGAACGCCTCGGAAGGTTTTGTGTGCACGGCAGAAGGTTTGAAGCGTGAAAAGAACAAAGAGGCTTATACCTTTATCTCAGATTGCTCAGACATTGACGACATTATCGTGTTCCACGAGAATGGCACCTACATGGTGACCAAGCTCCAATCCAAGCTCTTTGTCGGTGCCAACGTGATCCATGCGGCGGTTTTCCATAAGAACGACGACCGTACGACTTACAATGCCGTTTATCGCGACGGCAAGCCAGGGAACGCCTTCTATGTCAAGCGTTTTGCGGTGACAGGTGTGACCCGCGATAAGGAGTACGACCTTACCCAAGGTAAACCGGATTCAAGGGTGGTTTATTTCACTGCCAACCCGAACGGCGAGGCGGAAGTCATTAAGGTGCAGCTGCGTCCAGCTCCGAAGATCAAGAAATCGACCTTTGATTACGATTTTGCCCAGCTTGCCGTGAAGGGTCGTGCCGCTCGTGGCAACCTTCTGACGAAATATGCCATCAAGGTGGTCTTCAAGCATGACGATGGCGTTTCAACCTTGACAGCACGCGATCTTTGGTATGACGATACGGTGCGGCGTCTCAATGCCGACAAACGTGGCCAGTATCTAGGCGCCTTTGAAGGTGATGACCGTATCTTGCAAATTTTCTCTAACGGAGAGTTCAAGGTCTCAGGATACGACCTCTCCACGCACTTTGACGACGACATGGTGGAGATCCGCAAATTCGATCCGGACGAGATCTTCTCGGTGGTCTATGTCGAAGGTGAGACGCAGAAGATGTATCTGAAACGTTTCTGCATCGAGAAAGATATCAAGCTCAACACACGTTTCTCGTTCATAGGAGAACATGAGGCTGCCAAATACCTTTCATTCTGTACGGACGTCATGCCACGACTCCTGTTGAGTTATCAAGTCAGCGATGCCGGCAACAGTTTCCCAGATGACGAAGTTAACGTTGAGGAGTTTATTGGTATCAAGAGCTTTAAAGCCAAAGGCAAACGCCTCTCCAACAGAGAGATTGAGAGCTTCCAGTGGCTTGAGCCATTCGAACCAGAGGTTCCTGAGACGCCTGATGCCCAAGAGGATGAGAATCCCGAAGAGGCAATAGATGATAATTTGGAAAAGGAACAAAACGATACAACGGGAGACAATACTTCTGGGAACGGCACTCCTGGCATTCAAATGGAATTGTTTTAGATCATGAAAATCAGAAATATCATTTTTAGTTTGTTTGTCGCGTTGGTGTTCTCTAGCTGCGGCAGTGAGTTCGGTCTGGCCAGCAGGTTTGTCGGGCAGTCGCAAAAAATCCAGGCGGCAGTCTATTTCCCCGAATCAGCGAAGGTGACGTTGATACAACATACGGATGGGACGTATTCCAAAGTGTTGGATTCATTGAACCAGGACGCATTTCTTGATATGATGTATCTGGCCTACGCTGAAGAGATGAAGAATTATGGCGTAAAGGTCTATATCCCGGATGATCCGGACCAAGTTCCCGTAGATTCAACCCATTGGTTGGTGATGCTTTCTAACATGGAGATTCAGGGCCTTTATACTGAGTATGTGGACCACCTCTTTGACTATATTGACAATTACGATTATACCTTTGCCTTGAATACGGTGAATGTCGCTTCGTGGTTCGAAATGAATGACGGAGAATGGCTCCCAGTCTTGTTCGACGAGCACAACCTCAGGGATGATTTCGAATCCTATGTAAGCAATAGGGGGACGCAGGGAGCCCAATATTATTATAACATCAATCCTATCACTAACGCTGACCTTTATGATTATGCAGTGTTTCTTGGGAAACGTTATGCCTCTTTTACCTATAATTACATGATGAACCGTTTTGTCGGCAAATCCATGCAACGAAAAGGCAAGGAGGCTCGGTTCCAATTGCGTTGGGATCCATACGAGGAGTACTTCTACTTCCAAGAAGAAGGAGAGGGGTTTGTTGAGTTGAAAGTTGATAATTGAAAGGTTAATTCTTCAGCTCGTTGATCAGTACTTCTTCCATGTTGTCGGCCTTCAGGGTCGTAATCTTGCCGTTTTTCACCAAACTGATGCCTCCAGTCTCTTCGGAGACGACGAGGACGATACAGTCGTTGTTTTCAGTGACGCCGACAGCGGCGCGATGGCGCAATCCATAATGACCTGGGATTTCACTGTTGTTGGTGACGGGCAGGATGCAGCGCGCAGCAGCGATCTTGTTGTCGGTAAGGATCATGGCTCCGTCGTGAAGAGGGCTGTTCTTGAAGAAGATGTTCTCGATGAGGGGTTTGCTGATCTGGGCGTCGATGCTTACTCCTGTCAGTACGATGTCGCTCAAGGTGTTCTGACGCGTGATGACAATCAGCGCGCCTTGTTTGATGTTCGACATAGCCTGACAGGCTTGACAGACCGTTTCAGTATCTAGGGAAACCCCTTTCTGTTTGCGACGGAACAGTTTGAATGTCCGAATGTTGCCGTTTTTTGTCTGTGTTCCGATAGTGAATAGGAAACGACGTATCTCTGGCTGGAAGATTACGATGAGTGCGATGAATCCAACGTTTACGAAGGCGCCGAGGATTGAGGACAGCAGCTCCATCTGTAATGCATTAACCAGTTGCCATAGCAGGAAGATGGCCACGATACCGACAAAGATGCTGATGGCCCCTGTCCCTTTCAATAGCCTGTAAAGGGTGTAGAGAAGCGCGGCAACCAATACGATGTCGATGATGTCAACGATGCGTACCTGTATGAAAAGATCCAGCATGGCTTATTCCGATTGTTGCGCAAAATTAAGTGTTTTTTTTAAATCCACGGCGTTTTTGACATTGTGGACCCTCAAAAAGTCGGCACCGTTCATTATGGCGAGGGCGTTGAGGATGGTGGTGCCATTCTCCAGATCGGCCTCCTGGCCGAGCAGTTTCCATATCATGGATTTCCTGGAGATACCAATGAGGATGGGATACTCGTGGTGCCGATAGCGATCCAAATGGCTGAGCAGCGCGTAGTTGGCCTTGAGACTTTTCCCGAAGCCTATGCCGGGATCCAATATGATCTGTTGGCCTCCGAAGGATTCCAACACCGAACATTGTTGCATGAAGAATTCCATCACGGTTTGGTGGATATCGCCGCCTAGACTGTACTGGTGCATGGTCTCTGGAGTTCCAACACAGTGCATCAGCACGTAAGGGATGTGGTTTTCCCCGATATAGGGAAGCATTTCAGGGTCGAAGAGGCCGCCTGAAATATCGTTGATATAGTCGGCGCCTTCGAAGATGCATGATTCGGCGACATTTTTCCGGAAGGTGTCGATGGATAACATGGCGTCGGGAAAACGCATCCGTAAAGCTTTCAGTACAGGGATGACTCTTTCCATTTCCTCTTTTTCAGTGGCAATGGCGTTGTTAGGTCGCGTGGAGCAGCCACCGATGTCGATGATGTCTGCGCCTTGTTCCAGCATTTCCTCGCAATGCTTCAGCGCCGAATCCACACTGTTGAACTTGCCGCCGTCGGAAAACGAGTCGGGCGTGACGTTGAGGATGCCCATGATGGCAGGATAGGAGAGACTCATTTGAATGAATTTTAATGCAAAGATAAGACTATAACTGATATTTACTATCTTTGCTTCGAAATACTTGTCATCATGAACAACCCTAAAACCGAACAGGAATTCCATGCTGTGCTGGCACAATGCCGCAAATTGTTTATTGATAAGATGAAAGACTATGGTCCGGCTTGGCGTATTTTACGGACCCCTTCCATCACAGATCAGATCTTTATCAAGGCCAATAGGATCAGGACCCTGCAGACGACTTCGGAACGTTTGGTGGATGAAGGCATCGAACCGGAGTTCATCGGCATCGTCAACTATGCTGCCATGGGTATCATCCAGTTACAGTTGGGCATTGTGGATCAGCCTGACTTGACCTCGGAAGAAGCCACCAAGATGTACGAGAAAGTGACCCGTGAGGCTTACGAGCTGATGACCCGTAAGAACCATGATTACGACGAGGCTTGGCGCTCCATGCGAATCAGCTCGATCACTGACCTCATCCTGATGAAGGTGCTCCGTACCAAGTCCATCGAGGACAATAATGGCAAGACCATCGTCTCTGAAGGCCTTGACGCCAACTACTACGACATGATCAACTATGCGGTCTTTGCGCTGATCTTACTAGCTGAACAGAAGGAAACAGGCCGTGAAGACTAAGACGAACATCTTGGGTTGGATCAGTATCGCCGTGGCCATCGTTTCGGCGGTGGGTATTTACTATATTCCAAATTACAGGCTGTGGTTTCTCCTAGTACTGTTGGCTAATATAGCATTGGCTGTGTTCAGTGGATGGCCTCGCTCCGCTCGCAATGACCAGGGGAAATCCACACTGGTCGTCTGCCGTCTGTTAGTCGGTGGACTCTTCATTTTCAGTAGCTTCACCAAAGGTGTTGATCCTTTGGGGACGAAGTACAAGATGTTGGACTATTTTTCTGCCTATAATATAGAATGGCTCAATGGCTTTGCCATGGTGCTGGCGGTGCTTATGATCTTGGCGGAGTTCCTCATCGGTATTTGCCTGTTTACCAACGTATTCCCAAAGATTGCTACGATTGGAGGAGCGCTGTTCATGTTGATGTTCACCACGGTGACGCTTTTCGATGCACTATATGATATGGTGCCCGACTGCGGATGCTTCGGCACGGCAGTGAAAATGAGCAACTGGCAGACCTTCTATAAAAACCTGGTAATCGATGCGGTATTGCTACCGTTGGTGTTGAACATCAAATCACTGAAAAACCGTCTGACATGGCGAGGCCAGCTGGTGATCGGATTTACTTATGCCATTTTGTTCACGGGCTTTGAGATCTATAACTATCGCCATCTTCCCGTCATCGACTTCATGAATTGGAAGGTGGGTAAACAGATGAACGAGAAATCGGAGCAAGAGCAACAGATATATCTGACCTTCAGAAACAAAGAGACTGGAAAGACACAGGAATACCTTTCACCTAATTACCCATGGAACGATTCTGTTTGGAAGAGTCAATGGGAGTTTGTGGATCAACGTGTTGAGGGAGGAAGCAACTACCTCGGCTTCTCTGCTTTGGACCAAGACGGCGACGATGTCACAGAGATGATCTTGACAACCGAGAAGCTGATGATGTTCACATCCCACGACATGAGTGCTATCACTGTGGAGGAATGGGAACAAATCAAGTCGATTACCGAGGAGGCTGGAAAACGAGGCTATTATGTGATTTGGGTCACGGCCTCGTTGCAGGATTATGTGGAACAACTTCAAGAGACCTATCCGTTTTTGGAAGAGGTCTATTACGGAGACGAGCTGGAAATCAAGACGATTGTGCGCTTCAATCCAGGTCTGATTTTGTTGGACGAAGGGTTGGTGGTGGACAAGTGGAGTGCCATTGACTTTGACAAGGTATGGGATCGTATATAATCAGGAAATTGCTCTATGGTTTGGCGGTGCTATGGGGTGTCGCCACGTTGGTGTTTTTCCTGTTTAACATCCTTCCTGGCGATCCTGCCCAGATGATGCTCGGCCAGCGTGCTGACAAGGAGTCGGTTGATGCCATCCGCGAGGAACTGGGCATGAACCAGAGCCTCGGAAAGCAGTATGTTGACTATCTCAATGACATTGTCCCGCTTTCATTTTATGATATCTCGAAAGGAGAGGAAAAGCTGGAACGATTGTCACCATACGCCAAAATTGCGACTATTGGATCGACGGCTGTGGTACTGAAAGCGCCTTATTTGAGAATGTCGTATCAAAGCAAGCGCAAGGTGTCGAGCATCTTGGGAGAGGCATTCCCCAACACTTTGCTATTAGCGGTGGTATCCATCTCTTTTGCCTTTATATTGGGCTTGTTAATTGGCATTCTGACGGCCATATTGAATACTAACTTCCTCAACAAGCTCACCTTGTTTATTACCACCATAGGCATGTCGTTGCCATCCTTTTTCGCCGCTATCCTGATGGCATGGATTTTTGGCTTTATTCTCGAGGATGTCACAGGGTTGAGCATGACGGGAAGCCTTTATACTGTGGATGAATATGGTCGTGGCGAATACCTTACCCTGTCCAACCTCATCCTGCCAGCCCTGACCTTGGGCATGCGTCCCTTGGCGGTGGTGGTGGAGCTTACACGCACTTCGTTGTTGGAGGCTATGTCGATGGATTATGTCAGGACGGCCAAAGCCAAAGGACTGAAGCCATGGCGTGTCATCTGCGTCCATGCGTTGCGCAATGCCCTGAATCCTGTGGTGACGGCTATCTCGGGCTGGTTCGCCTCGCTGATGGCAGGTGCTGTCTTTGTCGAATACGTTTTCGACTGGAAAGGCATTGGAGTGGTGGTTGTGGATGCCTTGGAGAAATACGACTTTCCAGTGATCATGGGAGCTGTGTTGCTCATCGCAGTGATGCTTATCATCGTGAACTTGATCGTTGACATCATCTATGGCGTCATCGATCCGAGAGTGAGGATTAGTTAGGAGTGAGGAGTTAGGAGTGAGGAGTATGAAAAGAGCGTTTATACTGATCATGATGCTGATTGTTCTGCCTTTGACATCATCGGCTCAGTTGATGGCTTGCCGGGGTTTTGTGGAGGATAGCTATAACTTCTGGCTTTATCTGCCTGAGACTTACGAAAAGGCCGAAGAGTTGCCTGTGGTGATGTTTCTGCATGGCAAGAGCCTGAGTGGTGATTCGTTAGAGATGGTGCTACGTTACGGTTGTATCGATGCCATCATTAGGGGACGTAAGATCAACGCTATGGTGGTGGCTCCACAAGCGCAGGAAGCCTGGAATCCCCAACGTGTCATGGCCATTTATGACTGGCTCGACGACCATTACAAAGTGGACACCAACCGGTTCTATGTGCTTGGCATGAGCATGGGCGGCTATGGCACTTTGGACGTGGCAGCTGCGTATCCCGACAGGGTGGCGGCAGCAATTGCCTTGTGTGGTGGCGCCTCAGGCAAAGAACTCTGCAGCTTGAGCACCTTGCCTTTATGGATCGTTCATGGCACAGCCGATGAGTTGGTGCCAGTGTGGTGCTCCGATCGCGTGGTTGACTCCATTCGCTCATGTGGCGATACTACAAGGTTGATTTATAACCGCTTGGAAGGGGAGAACCATTCCCGATTGGCAAGGGTGTTCTACCTCGAACAAACCTATAAGTGGCTGTTTTCCCATTCATTGCTGGATAAAGACCGCCCCGTCAACAGGTCTTACTCCATGTCAACGGAACTGTTGAATGTGGCATACGACGATATGGGGAAGGTTTACCCCATAGAGATCATTGAGGCAGAATGCCCACCGTTGAGGGACAGGATGAAATACCATGTGGTGAAGAAAGGAGAAAGTCTGGCCGAGATTGCCGTGGAGAATTACACCACCGTCTCCATCCTTTGTAGACTCAACAACTTCAAGAAAACCACCAAAATGTGGGCCGGACGAAAGATTCGGGTGAAATAAGTCTTAATTGAGCATCCACGCCACACCGCCTCCGATGCAAGTGCACTTTTTTTGCTGGAGGCTAAAATCAGCTTCGATGTCCAGTTGAAGTCTGGGTGACAATGCTAAGCAGAAGCCAAATTCAGTGTAATATTCGTTTCCCTCAGGATGAAGGTAATTGAATGTTTCAGCATATGCTCCCAAATTTTCCAAAATATTGAATCCAAGGCACAGGGATAGGAAAGTGGTGGGTGTTGCCGTCTCTCCATCCCATTCCGCTCCGGCGTTGTAACAAACATAAAACCAGTCATTAATAGCGTTTTCGAAAATGAGGTATAGGGATGGTGCCAGATGAGAAGGAAGGAAGTCGGTAGAACCTATATGCGGCGACTGGAATTCCGCAAGCACACCGATAGAGGGAATCAATCCATCGCCATCATAGCATTTGATCTTCGTCCCAAAGGTAAGCGGGGAAATGCCCATTTGCTTGGTGAGGCTTCCTACTTCCTCGTGCAGCGGAAAGTCGGTGCTAACCCTAAGCTCCACGTTTTCAAAAATGCCGTACCTGACAATAGTGCTGGGCATGGTGATGGTTCGGTTGCCTTCGGCATCACGTTCGACACTGAAACCATTTTCCCATGAGATCTTATGCAATGGCAGCACGTCAGTGCCCCAAGTGTAGCCAGGCCGGTCGGTGGGGAAAAAGACCTCTTCTTCTTCCTGCGCATAGCAGAAAACGGTCATCGTCAACAGAACGAGAAACAAGATGCTTTTTTTCATGGTTGCAAAGTATAAACTGGACAAAATTACAAAATATTCCGTATCTTTGCCTATCATGAGTTATTCTTGAAATCTTTGAATATTTAAATCTTTAAATCTATTGATATGCGTAGCAAAATCGTAGCAGGAAACTGGAAAATGAACCTCACTTTTGATGAGGCTGAAACCTTGGTAAATGACATTCTCGACCGTTTGGAAGAGCAGGATGAGATAAAATGTGAAGTGATCATCTGCCCGCCGTTCCCTTATTTGGAAATGCTTACCGACATGGAATTCGAGGAACAGCGCTTCAACGTGGGTGCGCAGAACTGTAGCGCTTATGACAAGGGTGCCTATACCGGAGAAGTTTCGGCCAAGATGCTGAAATCACTCGATGTGGATTACTGCATCATCGGACATAGCGAAAGGAGAAAGTATTTTGGCGAGACCAACGAGATCCTAGCAGAGAAGATCAACCGTGTGATTGAGAACAACATGTCGCCCATCTATTGCGTGGGAGAGGTGCTCGAAGAACGTGAGGCAGGACGCCATTTCGAAGTGGTGAAGGAACAACTGGAAAAAGGCTTGTTCCATCTTGACGGCGACGCCATCTACGATGCTATCATCGCCTACGAACCTGTTTGGGCAATTGGCACAGGCAAAACAGCTACTCCGGAACAGGCACAGGAGATGCATGCCTATATCCGTTCCTTGGTGAAGGAACACTACGACCAGGCGGCCGCTGACGACATCCGTATCCTTTATGGGGGTAGCTGCAACGCCAAGAATGCCACAGAATTGTTCTCGCAACCCGATGTGGATGGTGGCTTGATCGGTGGCGCCTCACTCAAAGCGGATGATTTCGTTTCCATTTGCCAACAGGCCTCGGTTATAGTTGAGAGTTGAGTGATGAAAACGATTGAATATACATTTACGCTGCCAGGCTCGGACATTCAGCACGACATGCTGACGACAATGCTGGGTGAGCTTGGCTTCGACTCCTTCATGGATGACGACATGACGCTGAAAGCGTATTGTTCCGCTGATCAGCGTGATGACCTCGCGGTGGAAGAGCTGTTGAGGATGGATGCTTTCAAAGGCCTTCATCTCATTGATGTGGCTGAGATGCCCGACAAAGACTGGAATGAGCTTTGGGAAGCATCTTATCAGCCCGTGGTCATTAATGAACGGTGTCGGGTAAGGGCGCCGTTTCATGAAGCGGATGACAGCTATGAATTTGACTTGGTCATCGAGCCCAAGATGTCGTTTGGCACCGCCAATCATGAGACTACGGCGCAGATCATCCAACTCATGCTGGAGACGGATTTCAAGGGCAAAGACGTGCTTGACATGGGGAGCGGTACAGCAGTGTTGGCGATCTTGGCCAAGAAGTTGGGCGCTGCCCATACAGTGGCCATCGACAATGACGAATGGGCCTATAAGAATGCCTTTACCAACATTGCTCTCAATGGCATCGATGACATCGATATCATTCTTGGCGACGCAGCGGCTATCCAAGGTTCGTTCGATGTGGTGCTGGCCAATATCAACCGCAACATCTTGTTGAGGGACATGCATTGCTATGTAGCAGCCATGCGGTCTGATGCACATATCTTCTTCAGCGGTTTTTATGAGGAAGACCTCGATAGTATCAAGAACGAGGCACGACGATTGGGGCTGCATTACCAGCGCCATCTCTCCAGAAATAACTGGGTGGCTGCGGAGTTCGTAAAATAAAAGACATGAAAAAGGTTGTAACGGTACTCGTTGCGTTTTTTGCCATCGCTTTGGGAGGCATGGCTCAAACCTCACATTTCTCTACTGATAGAGACAGATTCATCGAAGAACTGAAGTCCTATCTGACTTCTTCGAGTTCGAAAGACGACAAGGCTGAGGCTGAAGCTTTGATGAACGATTTCCGTGGCGTCTGGACCATGCATTATGACGCCACTGAAGCAGCCCTTGCCATCGATCTATATGAGTTGATACGCAGTAAGACGGGCAATCGCGCCTATTACAACATCTTTACATTCACTGAAATATTGCTTCGTGCTCCCTATAACGGCATGACAAAGGGCGATATGAACCGGTTTCTTGCTTTTACCAAGCATCGCTTCTCACAACGGCAGAACCGGATGGAAAAATACCTGAAGTCGTGTCGTGATCTTTTTGTTGACCATGTGTTGGGGGAAAAAGGCGCTACGCAATGGGTCGCCCCCAATGCAAATTTCACCTTTCCTTCCGATACGGCATGTGTTTTCGTTGTAAAGCAATGCGATCTCATGCTCAAGTCGCCGAATGACCAATCGATCATTCACAATACATACGGCAAGATTGATCTTGAACGCCATCTATGGATAGGTCAAGGTGGCCGAGTGGACTGGAGCCGTTTCGGGATTCCTACCGATAAGGTGTATGGCGTTCTTAATGATTATCAGATCAATTTGAATACCTCCAACTACAGTATAGATGCCATCGAGTTTTATCATAAGGATTATTTTACCCAGCCTTGTCTTTGTACTTTTGAGGATGCTGTAACTAACGCGGCGCCCAATAGCAAGACATTGTTCCCTAAGGCTATGTCGAAAGGCGGTCATGTGGAGTTTGGTAAGCTGTTTGGAAACATTGATTTTCTGGGAGGGTTCGGCATGGTGGGCAATGCTGTGAACTTTTTCGGTGATGGTGATCATCCCGCCCAGTTTGTCTTCAAGCACCGCAACCGAGTTACGGTTAGGGTCAAGGCAAAACGTTTCATCATGTCGGAGAACAGTCTGATATCCAGTCAGGCGAGTGCCCGTATTTATCTTTATGACTCAATACATCAGACGATCGACTCCATCTATCACAATGATTTGGGTTTCATGTACAATGATAAAAAAAATCAGGTGCTGTTGTACCGCAAGGACAATGGTGTTGGCACAGGTCCTTTTCATGACACCTATCATGGATACGACATCTTCTTGGAAGCTATTTATTGGAATAGGAGTGCGGATGTCATGGAATTCAGAAGATTGGAGGGGACCAGTGGTGAAAGTGAAGGAGTGATTGCTTCGGTGAATTATTTCAGGAAATCGGATTATATGCGAATTCAGGCGTTAGACATGAAGCATCCGATGGAAAACATGAACAAATACGTCGAGATGTTTGCTGATGATGGCCATCGGTTTAACATCAATGATTATGTCGCATACGTCAAATATCCACTTTCACAAGTGCTGTCGCTGATCCTTAACTTGCAGGCCGAAGGCTATTTGGAATATGACAAGAACACCCAAATGGTGACAGTGCTGCAGCGTTTCTTCGACGTGTTGGCGTCAGATCATGAGGAATTTGATTATGATGTGATCAGGTTCCAAACCAAGACGACTGAGCGTAGGCCGAATATCCGTCTGTCGCTCCGGTCCAACGACATGCAGGTCTTCGGTATTTATGACGAGCAGTCGAAAACGGGTGTGCCTGCGGTAACCTTGAGCGATTTCAAGCATGTCTTGATTTTGCTTGATGAGTCCAGCATCGTGCTGAAAAAACATAGGGATTTCTTCTTCTCTGGCTGTGTCATGGCAGGTATGTATGAGTTTTTCACCAAAGATTGTTTCTTCAACTATGATCGCTTCGCCATCGTGATGAATGACGTGGACTCACTGCGTTTCTATGCGCGTTTCGATGGGAAAGTCTATCCAGTTGAAGGGACTTTGGAGAGGCTTTCGGGAACGTTGGAGATCGATGAGCACGATAACAAGTCAAGTGTGAGGGAGACCCCTGACTATCCAAAATTCCATTGTCCGGGCAATGCCTATAAGTTTTATAGGACGATCAACGGAGGCGTATTTGATCTTCAATTGCCGAGAGATTCGGTTACTAATGAGTATCTTGCCGGTAAATTTTATTATTGTCTTGATCCATTTACAGTTGAGCGGCTCGACAACCTGAACAGTGAGGATATCTCCCTGAAGGGCAGACTGGTTTCTGGAGGCATCTTCCCTAATATCGTAGAGCCTTTGGTGGTGATGGAAGACCATTCTTTGGGCTTCAGGCATGTCATCGGCAATGGTGATAACGATAGTTATGCCATGTTTGGCGGTAAAGGAGGGTTCCATCAGGAGGTGTTCCTGTCCAACGAAGGCTTTTATGGACAAGGTCGGATGGATGTGGAGACCTCGGAGTTCGTGTCTCCTCATTTTGATTTTTATCTTGACTCGGTTACTGCTGCGGTACAGTCTTTTGTGATGCATGAAAGCAATGTGGGAGGATCCTTCCCGAAGGCTTCTTGTGGCCCACTCGAGATGAAATGGGACCTTACCGAACCGCAGCTGTATGCCGTTACTCAGGAGGAACCCATCTGCATGTATGACAGCACCTACTTTAGAGGCATGGCCAAATTGTCCGGCGACGGTTTCCTCGGCGATGGCGTGCTTTCCTTTGGCTTGACGCGTTTTAACTCGAAATATTTTGATTTTGACTCTCGTTCATTTGTGGCCGATTCTTCCAATTTCGTGTTGTATGATGAGGATGGTGTGACCGAAGCGTTTTTGGCTGACAATTATCGCACCCATGCGGATTTAAGCGGCAAATCGGTGCGATATGAGTATCTTGATTCGAAAAGTAATTTGGATTTCCCGTTGAATAAGTTCTATTGTTCCTTGAATCAGGCGGAGTGGAACATGGCGTCCAACAGCATTCACCTGCATGGCGACGCGGCTGAGTTTGTGTCGCTGCTACCAGAGCAAGACTCGCTTTCATTTTATAGCACCAATGCTGACTATGATATGGATGAGTATGTCATCCATGCCCATGAAGTAAAGTCGGTGTATGTAGCTGATGCAGAGATTGTGCCTTGGGATTCCAACATCGACATCTTGCGCAATGCCGAAATCAGTCCTTTAGAGCATGCTACCATCGTAGCTGACACCGCTAACCGTAGACATGAGTATAAAGACGCTGCGGTATCTATCTATAGCCGCCATAATTATACTGCCTTGGGAATCAAAGACTATCTTGACGCTGATGGTGTCGCCACGCCATTGTTCTATGATGTGATCAACCCTGTTGACGGTGTCACAGTGGCCCATGCCGAAGTTCCCGACACGTTGAATTTCATGCTGAATCCGTATTTTGGCTTCAAGGGCGAGATCATCTCGACAGCTTCCAAGCCGTTTGACTTGTTTGATGGTTATTACCGTTTGGAACAGCCATGCCTTGAAGATACAGTTTGGTTTGTTTCTTCTTCGGAGATTGACCCCGCAGCGGTCAGTATCGTTGTTGACTTGGACAAAGTGCGAAGAGTGCGTCAGGGCATTTTCAATGGCTTGTGCTATGAATACGGCAGCAGTGGAGGCTATCATGTCAATTTCATGAAGCCAATGAATCCTGAGACTATTCCGGTGACCATGCCAGACGGATACTTGTCATACGATGTGGAAAACCAGAGCTATGTGATTCAGGATACACTGCGTACTGATCAGAGTTTGAGACTATCTGAACGTTGTGTGGTAACTCAGCACGGTGCTTCCAACTTGGCTTTTGAAGAAGGTTTGACACATTTTGAGTGTTACGGAGATTACATGGGTTATCCTAACGATAGTACCACCATTGAGGTGTTGAATGTGTTCAATGTGCCGATTCTTGACGATGAGGTGTTGCAGGAGATAGCTGATATTTTCTCGGCCGTGGACGGGGAAGCCGTTGATCTTACCAAGACCAATTATTTGGCATATCTTCGTTCGGTGAAAGGCAAGGAGGCGGCTGCTGTGATGCAACAGGAGATCGAGCTCTCGGGCTATCCTGAAGTGCCTTCAGACGGTTTCTATAACAACACCATCGTGATTCCTTCACTTAAGATGGTTTGGAATCCCGAGTTGAGAGCTTTTGTGTCAGTGGGCAAGATTGGGTTGGGAAACCTTGGGCCCCATGTCGTAAACCGTTATGTGGATGGTTATGTCATGTTTGACAAGCGGTTGGGTGTGATCACTTATCTCTTCCAAAATGATTTGTTCATGGCATATATAAGTTATAACTGCGGCGATGGACAATTGCAGATTCATGCCACGTTTGGAGGCATCAACGCTAAATTGTCAGAAATGGATGAGAAGATGCGTGAGACGAGGTCCGACAACTATTACTTTGGCTATGTAGTAACACCGTATGAGGCTCTGAATGGTTTCCTGACCAAACTGAGAAGAGCGGGAGCGTATTGATAGTTAGGAGTGAGGAGTTAGGAGTGAGGAGTGAGGAGGACAATTTTTTATAGAAAATGATGATGAATTGAATTATTTTGTATTTTTGTAAATTGCAAAATTGGATAAATAGCGTAAGAGAATAACAATTAAATACAAGAGAAAATGAAATTTATCGTATCAAGTTTGAAACTGTTGAAGAGCCTCCAGGCCATGAGTGGTGTGATTGGCTCGAACAACACTTTGCCTATTCTGGATGACTTCCTGTTCCAACTGAGTGATTCGGGACTGAAGATCACCGTGTCGGATCTTGAGACGACCATGACGGTGAGTATGCAACCTGATATGGTTGAAGGTGCAGGAGAGGTGACCATTCCCGCCAGGATTCTGCTCGACATCATGAAGAACTTCCCGGATGTCCCGGTGACCATCAGCGTTGCGGAAGACACGCTGGCAGTGGTCTTGAGAGCTGGTGACGGTCAGTATAAGCTTTCGGGTCACAAGAGCGACGAATTCCCACAGATTCCTGTGATGGAAGATACCTCAACATGGGAGATTCCTGCCGACGTATTGGCTAGAGGCTTTGAGAAGACCGTTTTCGCCACTGGTAATGACGAGATCCGTCCGATCATGTCTGGCGTGCTGATGGAGATGAAGGAGAATTATCTGACCTTTGTTGCCACCGATGCCCATAAACTGGTGCGCTATCGTAGGACGGACATCCGCTCCGATGTGCAAGCCTCGTTCATCATGCCGAAAAAGCCCATCAACCAGCTGAAGAACATCCTTGGATCGATGGCTGACGAGCCTGTGAAGATTGAATTCAACAGAACAAACGCATCGTATGAGTTTGGCGACTACAAGTTGGTGTGCCGTCTGATTGAAGGCCACTATCCGAACTATGAAGCCGTCATCCCGGCCAACAACCCCAACCAACTGACCATTGACCGTCAGCTGTTCCTGTCGGCCATCCGCCGTGTGGCTGTGTTTTCGAGCAAGGCTACCCATCAGGTGCGTTTCAAGATCACGGGTCAGGAAATCCTGTTGACAGCAGAAGACATCGACTTCTACAACGAAGCTAAGGAACGCCTTTCGTGCAGCTATACAGGCGATGATATCGAGATCGGCTTCAACTCCCGCTTCTTCCAGGAGATGCTGAATAACCTTGACACGGAGGAAGTGAAGCTTGAGATGTCGGCACCGAACCGCGCGGGCATCCTCACACCCGTCAAGAATGAGACGGCAGGGGAGGACATCCTGATGCTACTGATGCCAGTGATGCTGAACGCTTAACAAAAAAAAACCTCGCCAATCGGCGAGGTTTTTTTATCGGTTGTCAGAATACTTATTCCATTGTTACCGTAGTGGTTCCATTGATGGTCACAGGGATGCTGAGTCCTTGCTCTGAGATGGTCGTGGAGATGTTCTGTTTGATGGAACTGCTGGTGATCAATCCCGTTTGAGGGTCGATGTTGGCTGTGCCATCGTAAGTGCCGTTGGTTTCTTCACCACCTTCAATCTTGCCTTTCACTTCGATCTCGATGTTTTTCTTGGAGATTTTGGTGACGGTGTATGTCATGGAGGCATTGATGTCGGAGCCGCTAATCTGCTGTTTCTTGTCCGTTGTCCAAGTGCTGCCGACTTTCAATGGCTCGTTAGGCAGTTGAATAATGACACTTCCTAATTGTGACATCTCAGGCTCGTCTTCGGTTGTCGTACGGCATCCCAAGGCATTGAAGCTCATGGTGTAGGGCTTGTGCAAGGCACTTGCCAGCTCATCAGCCTGATCGGCAAGCATTGGACTGGTTTTCTCGGGATGTTCAGAGTCGTAAGTCAGTACCATGCCCATTTGAGAGATGGTGACTTTCAAAGCGTCGTTTTGTCCTTCGATCACGATTTCCTTGTCGCTGACGTTCTTTGCAGTGAAGGAACTCTTAGTTTCCATGGATTGGGTCATGGTCATGGATTGTCCCTGCACTTCCATGAGGTTCATCATGGTGTTCTTGATAGTGGTGGTATAAGTGACACCGACTTTGGGGTTAAGCCTGACAGTGACCTCTTTTTGAGCCTGGAGCGGCAAGGAACTCAATCCGAAGAGAATGAGTAAGAGAGAGATAATGTTTTTTTTCATGGTCTGTTTTATTGATAAAATAAGCGTTATGTTGTTCGTCATTGCGAGGAGGAACGACGAAGCAATCCACATAGCGTTTTTTAGGGTTTTGTGGATTGCTTCGCTCTGCTCGCAATGACGCGATGCGCGTTAAAGTTTCGGTCCAGCAGCAACAAGTGCTTTGCCGGCCTCGTTGGTGGTGAACTTCTCGAAGTTCTTGATGAAACGTGAGGAGAGGTCTTTGGCTTTTTCTTCCCAGACGTTCTTGTCGGCGTAGGTATCGCGTGGGTCGAGGATGTTCGGATCGACACCCGGCAAGGCGGTCGGCACTTCGAAGTTGAAGTACGGGATCATCTTGGTCGGGGCCTTCTCGATGCTGCCATCGAGGATGGCGTCGATGATGCCACGAGTGTCGCGGATGCTGATACGTTTGCCTGTGCCGTTCCAGCCAGTGTTCACCAGATAAGCCTTGGCGCCGCTTTGTTCCATGCGTTTCACCAGCTCTTCAGCGTATTTGGTCGGGTGCAGCTCAAGGAAGGCTTGGCCGAAGCAGGCACTGAAGGTTGGTGTGGGTTCGGTGATGCCGCGTTCGGTGCCAGCCAACTTGGCGGTGAAGCCGCTCAGGAAGTAATATTTGCACTGTTCGGGTGTCAGGATGCTGACAGGAGGAAGCACGCCGAAGGCGTCGGCGCTAAGGAAGATGACATTCTTGGCGGCGGGACCAGCTGAGATGGGACGCACGTTCTTGACGATCTTCTCGATGTGTTCGATAGGATAGCTGACACGGGTGTTCTCGGTCACGCTCTTGTCTTTGAAGTCAATCTTGCCTTTGGCATCGACGGTGACGTTTTCCAACAGGGCGTTGCGCTTGATGGCGTTGTAGATGTCGGGCTCGCTTTCCTTGTCAAGGTTGATGACCTTGGCATAGCAGCCGCCTTCGAAGTTGAAGACGCCTTCATCGTCCCAGCCATGCTCGTCGTCGCCGATGAGCAGACGCTTCGGGTCGGTGGAGAGGGTGGTCTTACCCGTGCCGCTCAAGCCGAAGAAGATGGCGGTGTTTTCGCCCTTCATGTCGGTGTTGGCGGAGCAGTGCATGGCGGCGATGCCTTGCAGCGGCAGATAGTAGTTCATCATCGAGAACATGCCTTTCTTCATCTCACCACCGTACCAGGTGTTCAGAATCACTTGTTCGCGGCTTGTGACGTTAAAGGCCACACAGGTGTCGCTGTTGAGGCCGAGTTCCTTGTAGTTATCGACCTTGGCTTTCGAAGCGGTATAAACGGTAAAGCTGGGTTTGAAGTCGGCAAGTTCTTCAGCTGTGGGCTTGATGAACATGTTGAGCACGAAATGGGCCTGCCATGCCACTTCCATGATGAAGCGGACGGCCATGCGAGTATCTTTGTTGGCACCGCAGAAAGCATCGACGACATAAAGGTTCTTGCCGCTAAGTTGCTTCTTGGCGAGGCCTTTCACCTGTGCCCAAACCTCTTCGCTCATTGGATGGTTGTCGTTCTTGTAGCCATCGGTGGTCCACCACACGGTGTCCTTCGACTTGGCATCCATGACGATGTATTTGTCCTTGGGCGAACGGCCGGTGTAGATGCCGGTCATCACGTTGACGGCGTCGAGTTCAGTCAAAACGCCCTTGTCGTAGCCGGTGAGCTCGGGATACATCTCGTCCTTGAAGAGCTGCTCGTAGCTTGGGTTATAATAAATGTCCTTCACATCGGTAATACCATAGGATACCAATGCGTCTTTGATTTCTTGGATGTTTTTAGCCATAGTTGTTTGTTTGGATTAAAGATGTGCAAAGGTAGCGAAATAATCCGTATATTTGCCGCCTAATTATTCAATTTTATTAACACCCCCCAAAAAACACATGAAAAAATTGATTCTGCCACTGATGATGGCGTTAATTATCATGCTTCCAATGGAAGCAAAATCCCAATCGGGAGTCGAGAACTATGTTTCTGCCTCGGGCTGCGTTATATATCATGCACCGGTCTATTATACCGGTAATGATGGATACGCTTTTGATTTTGAAGCAGATTACGATGCGGAGCATTTGTTGAATTGTACTGTCATGGATGCAGACGGTGATGGCCACAATTGGAGGCTTTCGCCTGTCGGTGAAGGCTTTGGACACAATGGCTCCAACGGCGTGCTGATGTCATATTCCTATAACAATGCAACGCAGACAGCGCTGTCGCCGAACAATTACTTGGTGCTGCCTCAGATTGCCATAACGTCTAGCAACAAGGTGCTTACGTTTTTCGCTTGTGCCTTGGATGAGGCTAATCCGTCCGACCATTTTGGAGTGGCGGTTTCAACTTCCTCAAACGACAACCCTTCTGCTTTTACTATGATGCAGGATTGGACGATGACACCTGGTTCATGGCATCAATACACAGTGAATTTGAACAGCTATGTCGGACAGAGTGTTTACATCGCAATCCGCCATTTCAATAGTGCCGATAACTTCTGCCTTTGTGTTGACGATATTGTACTCAATGCTGGGAATCTTGATCCATTGACTGCCTGTAACATTACATCGGATGGCTCGGTTGAGTCGGTTGAACCAATGGGAAGATATCATTTCCTCAATACAGATGGTTTTGCATCAGGTTCTAACCATAGCACGACGGTGCAGGCTACTTATCAATCCGGTGCTTCCATGCAGTCGCAGTACTCGTGGACTTTCCGTAGTGGTGATGAATTTCTTGGATCTCCAACTGGTCTCCAAGCGCAAAGTGACGGCAATCAGGTAAATCTTTCCTGGACGCTTCCAGAGATGACCGGGCCGGGTAGTGTGGGCGATCTGTATTATGACTTCTCAGACAGTACTTTTTCGAATCTCACATTGATTGATGCCAACAACGACGGTCTCAATTGGGTGGTATATCCCTATTATGGCAATGGTGGTGGAATGTGCATCAAGTCGAATTCGTGGCAAGGCGATCAAATCAATGTTGACAACTTCCTCGTGACTCCCAAAGTGACGGCCACTGCTGAGAGCAGCATCACTTTCATGGCTCGTGACAGCGATATGCCAGGTCTTGCTCCTGATCCCGAGCATTTCGGCATTGCCGTTTCCACTGCTGGCAATACCAATGCTTCTGATTTTGCGATGGTTCAGGAATGGAACAGTACAGGTACCTACACCCAATACACAGCAGATCTTTCAGCATACGCCGGTCAGGAGATTTATGTCGCTCTTCGTCATTTCAATACTACTGGATCGACATATTATCTGATTGTGGACGACATCCATCTGACTGGGATTGAAGGCGATGTGCCGCAGAATGCCATAGGCGTCAATATCTATAGCAACGATGAACTTGTCGCGATGCTCAATCATGGTGAGACTTCATTTACCCATGGGGTGAACCGTTACAATTCAGAGTACTGCATTCGTGTCATTCAAAACGGCAACATGGAGACGGGCAACTATTACGCCCTTGCAGCTCCCCAATGTGCTACGGTCGATCTCACCTGTGTTGCTCCCAAGAACCTTTCGGGACAGGTTAACAATGGTGTGGTTTCACTTTCTTGGGAAAGAGAACTCTATACTGGCTTTGAGGAAGATCCTCAAGGTTGGACTTTCCTTGATGGTGATGGTGACGGACAAGTGTTTGGTATCTATAATGGAGGTGGCATGAACTCGGATGGTAGCGTAAATACCACCAATACCAATCCCAGCTTGAGTTCTTTCTCCTACCTGAACGGATTGGGAGCGCTTACTCCCGATAACTATGCCTTCATGCCTATGGTGAGGATCCTTGAAGGTGCTCATATATCGTTCTATGCTGCAGGCTATGATCCTTCGTATCCGTCGGAGCATTTCGGTGTTGTCGTGGCGAATGGCGATGGCACCAACATTACCACCATTGCTGAATGGAATTCTTCCAACCCGTATTCCCTCTATACAGTCGATCTCTCGAACTATGCTGGACAGGATATGTTTGTCGGGTTCCGCCATTTTACGACTACTTCCAATTATGCGCTTGTCATTGACAACATTACCCTTACCAATGCTGTTTGGGCTGGTACCTCAAGCTATACGAGCCAGTATAATATCTACAGCTCTCCAGATAATACCAACTACTCGCTGATTGGCTCTGTTGATGGCGACCATACCAGCTTCCAAATGGGCACCAAGTCAGTGAGCGCTTACTATCGGGTGACTGCTCTGAATACGATTGCAGGTGGTGAGACCTGTGAGTCTGACCCGGCCATGTCGGTGGATGGCATCCATAATTATGTGCAGCTGACCGTTGAAGGCGACTATGCCATCACGGCTTCGGCAAATCCCGTCCAAGGCGGTGAGATTCAGGGTGCCGGTTTCTATGAATCTGGTGAGACCTGCAACCTTTTAGCCACTGCCAATCCTGGCTATGAATTTGAGAGCTGGACTAGGAATGGGGATGTGGTCTCTACCAACCCGAGCTATTCGTTTACAGTTACGGGGAATGCCTCATTTGTTGCCAATTTCTCGCATCAGGCGGTCACAACATACATCATCACGGTTTCAGCCGATCCTATTGAAGGTGGCGTCGTCTCAGGTGGTAACACCTATGCCGAAGGTGCCGTCTGTAGGTTGGAAGCTATGGCCAATCCTGATTATCGATTTGTGAATTGGACGAAGAACGGACAGGTAGTTTCAACTTCTGCCATTTTTAGTTTCAATGTGGTTGAGGATGCTGCTTACGTAGCACATTTCCAGAACACCGTGGGAGTAGACGACCAGCAAATGAGCAAGGTTACCGTGTTCCCGAATCCTGCCAACGACAAGTTGACAGTTGAAGCCGGCAAGGTTATCAAGCAATGTGATGTGTATTCTGTGACGGGAGCTTTAGTTGTATCCCAGCAAGGCGACCGTGATAAGATGGAAATCAACGTCAGCATGCTGCCTGCGGGTTTCTATATGATCCGCATGTCGTTCGATGACGCTATTGAGACCCATAGCTTCATCAAGAAATAATGATACTTTAGTCGGGTATTCCAAATAAAGGGCGGTCGATAGTCGGCTGCCCTTTATTGTTTGATTCTGAAATATCGTTTCCTTATCACCCATTCATAGATCAACCATACGGCGAAATAACCGTTAGTGACAATATTATAAATCATATTGATGTTGTCAGGGAGCTTTAGAAACAGTTTTACGATGACCAATACAAGGTCGATGGTGAAAAGAATGTCCCAGAACTTCTCGCGGTCGCTGAAAGTGACGGTGTTTTGGCCTCCTTTGATGTAGATTTCCCGTTCAGCGAAGAGAAAGGGAATCATACTTTGGATTTTCAGCCGATACCTTCCTTCAGGGATATCCTTTACTAGGATCTCCTTGCGTTGCATGATGCCGAGCAGTTTTCCGTTGAAATAAATCTTGTGGGGGAGCGTCATCCCCAACTTCGAGGTTTTATCGATGAGAGTCAGTCACCCATGGCCTTTGAAAATGGGTCTATAGACGTGGCATTCGGGCGTTTCCTGACGTTGATCGAGGTAGTCTTGATGATAGTCCTCGGCGGTGTAAAACGTCTCTGTAGGACGAATCTGCGTTGCGACTTTGTATCCCATCCGCGTAAGCTCGTCGATGACTTTGAGGGCGATGTATTGTTCTTGTTGGTTGGCGACCCAGATGGCGGAAAGGTATTGTGATCCTATGTCAACGCCTTGGCCATCGGTTTGCTCAAAGTCGTGGATCTCGAAGAAGTAGCGTACCAGGGCTTCGTATGGAATGACTTGAGGTTCATAGTCCACCTCGATGGTCTCTAAATGACCTGTGGTACCTGTCTTTACTTGTTTATAACTGGGATTGTCGAGCGAGCCACCCATGAATCCTACAGTGGTGTGCACGACGCCTTTGAGGCGCTTAAAGTAGTATTCGACGCCCCAGAAGCAGCCGGCTGAAAAGTGTGCTGTTGCCATTACGATTGTTTGTTATTGCAGGTTATCTTCGGCTGGTTCCCAGACTGATGTAGTAAATCAGTGTGGCAAGTGATGAGAGGGCAGAGACCACGTACGTGCTGGCAGCCCAACCGAGGGCTTCTTTTGCTTGTGCGAGCTCGGCATCGCTGAGCGAGTTTGACGACTTAAGCCAAGCCAAAGCACGGCTTGAAGCATTGAACTCCACTGGTAAGGTTACCAAGCTGAAGAGCAGTACCATGCCGAACATGGCGATGCCGATCCAGAACAGGGCAGGGAAGATGTTGATAATTAGGATGCCGATGATGATGACGATCATGGACAGCTTTGATGAGATGTTGACAGCAGGTACAAGGGCAGAGCGTAGCTTCAGAGGACCATAGCCCACTTTGTGTTGTACAGCATGTCCGCATTCGTGTGCAGCGACTGCTGCAGCTGCCACGCTATTGGTGCGGAATACATCCTGACTGAGGTTCACCGTCTTGTTCGTGGGGTTGTAGTGGTCGGTCAGCGTCCCGTTGACGCTCGTGACTTGAACGTCGAAGATGCCGTTGTCGTTAAGCATTTTCTGCGCAATTTGCGCTCCTGTCAAACCGCCAGGCGAAAGCACCTTCGAGTATTTTGCAAACACTGATTTCAGTTTCCATTGGACGATCATCCCGACCACTCCAATGATGATCACAAGGATCCAGCCTCCTATTGATGTCATAGTCTCTTTTTTTGCAAATATAGTATTTTTTCGATAAAAAAGTGGGGCTGCCACCAAAGTGACAGCCCCACAGGTTGAAATTCGACTGCTGTCGTCTTATTTCTTGCTTCTTTCTTCTTCGATAGCGGCCTGAGCAGCAGCCAGACGTGCGACGGGCACGCGGAATGGCGAGCAGCTCACGTAGCTCAAGCCGGCCTTGTAGAAGAAACGGACTGAAGCGGGATCACCGCCGTGTTCGCCACAGACGCCACACTTCAGGTTGGCGCGTTGGCTACGGCCACGCTGGACACCCAACTTGACGAGTTGGCCAACACCTTCTTGGTCGAGGGTGTTGAACGGGTCGGCAGGGATGATCTTCTCTTCGATGTAGTCCTTCACGATGGCGTTGACGTCGTCGCGGCTGAAGCCGAAGGTCATCTGGGTGAGGTCGTTGGTGCCGAAGCTGAAGAACTCGGCCACGCTGGCGATCTGGTCGGCCACTAAAGTAGCGCGAGGGATCTCAATCATGGTGCCGTACATGTAGTTGATCTTGACACCGAACTTGGCTTCCACTTCAGCCTTCACGCGGTTGGCGATGGCCTTCTGGTGTTCAAGCTCCTTGACGTTGATGGTCAGCGGGACCATGATCTCCAGATGCGGGTCGAAGCCCTCGGTCATCAGTTCAGCGGTGGCCTGGAACAGGGCGCGGAACTGGGTCTCGGTGATTTCGGGATAGACGATGCCGAGGCGGACGCCACGCAGACCCATCATCGGGTTCACTTCGTTGAGGGCGTCAATGCGCTTCTTGATTTCCTCGAAGCTGATGCCACGCTCTTTGGCGAGGGCCTTCTGTTTCTCTTCGGTATGAGGCACGAACTCATGCAAGGGCGGGTCCATCAGACGGAAGGTCAACGGCTTGCCGTTCAAGACCTTCAGCGTGCCCTTGGCAGCGTTCTTGATGTAAGGCTCGAGTTCAGCCAAGGCAGCCACGCGCTCTTCGGTGGTGTTGGCCAGAATCATGTTACGCAGCTTGGCCAGCGGCTCTTCGCTGTTCTTGCCGTAGAACATGTGCTCGATACGGAACAGGCCGATACCCTCGGCGCCGAAGTTGACGGCGTTCTGGGCATCTTCCGGGTTGTCGGCGTTGGTGCGGACACCCATCTTGCGGTACTTGTCGACCAAGGCCATGAACTGCTGGAACAGCGGGTTCTCAGTGGCGTTGATCATACCGACGGGCTCGGCATAGACCCAGCCCTTGGAACCGTTCAGGCTGATGACGTCGCCTTCCTTGAACTGCTTGTCACCGATCTTCACGATGCCCTTCTCGAGGTCGATCTTCACGGCGTCGCAGCCCACGATGCAGCACTTGCCCCAACCACGGGCCACGAGGGCGGCGTGTGAGGTCATACCGCCACGAGCGGTCAGGATACCGTCGGCGGCACGCATGCCTTCGACGTCTTCGGGGTTGGTTTCCTCACGGACCAGGATGTTGGCCACCTTAGCGGCACGGTATTCCTTGGCTTTTTCGCTGGTGAGGGCGATGCGACCGACAGCGCCACCAGGACCTGCGGGCAGACCCTTGGCGATGACGGTGTGCTTCTTCTCGTCAGCAGCGTCGAGGATGGGGTGGAGGAGCTCGTCGAGTTGCTCAGGGGTGAGGCGCATGACGACTTCCTTCTCGTCGATGAGGCCTTCCTTCAGCATATCGAGGGCCATGGTCAGAGCGGCAACGCCAGTGCGCTTGCCGACGCGGCACTGCAGCATGTAGAGCTTGCCATCCTGAATGGTGAACTCGATGTCGAGCATGTCGTGGTAGTTCTCTTCAAGGATGCGGCGCACTTCGCAGAGTTCCTTATAGGTCTCGGGCATCAGCTCCTGCATGGACTGCATGTGCTTGTTCTGCTCGTTCTTGGTGTCGTCGTTCAACGGGTTGGGGGTACGGATACCAGCAACGACGTCTTCACCTTGGGCGTTGATCAGCCATTCGCCATAGAATTGGTTGTCGCCAGTGGCAGGGTTACGGGTGAATGCCACACCAGTAGCGGAGCCTTCGCCCATGTTACCGAACACCATGGTCTGCACGTTGACGGCAGTGCCCCAGTCATCTGGAATACCTTCGATGCGGCGGTAGGAGATGGCCTTCTTGCCGTTCCAGCTCTTGAACACGGCCTTGATGCCACCTTCGAGTTGGGCCTCGGCGTCGTCCGGGAACTCAGTGCCCAGCACTTCCTTGATGCGGACCTTGAAGTCTTCAGCGAGTTGCTGCAGTTCTTCAGCCTTCAGCTCGGTGTCGCTCTTGTAGCCCATCTTCTCCTTGTAAGCGTCGAGCATGTCGTCGAGTTGCTTGCGGATGCTCTTGCCATCGGCGGGTTCAATGCCCTCGGCCTTTTCCATGACGACGTCGGCGTACATCATGATGAGGCGGCGGTAGGAGTCATACACGAAACGAGGGTTGTTGGTCTTCTTGATCAGGCCAGGGATGGTCTTTGAGCAAAGACCGATATTGAGCACGGTGTCCATCATGCCAGGCATTGACTTGCGCGCGCCGGAACGGCAGCTGACGAGCAGCGGGTTCTCGGGGTCGCCGTATTTCATGCCCATGATGTTCTCCATGTTCTTCATGCCAGCGTGGACTTCGTCCATGAGGCCGGCAGGAAGTTGGCAATTGTTCTGATAATAGGCGGTGCAGCATTCGGTTGTGATGGTCAAGCCAGCGGGTACAGGCAGCTTGAGCAAGCACATTTCGGCCAGGTTAGCGCCTTTGCCACCCAGTTCGTTCTTCATCGAAGCGTTGCCTTCAGCAGTCTTTCCACCGAAGGTGTAAACGTACTTAGTCATTGTGTTTTAATGGTTTATTAATGATTCAACTGATAATAATCGTTCGATTTTCAAAAGAAGCGGCAAAGTTACAAAAAGAATAGCATTTTTGAAACACCTCAAAACGGTTTTTTTTGATTATCTTTGCAACTTCAAACAATTGATGGCATGGGCTGTTTCACAAAATTGATATTGACTGGCCTGGGTTGGGCTTTTGGAGGCCCGATAGGAGGCATTATTGGATATGCGTTGGGCAGTCTGTTTTCCGCTAGCAATCCGATTACATTCCGCTCAGAAGTGAACGAGCATTTTGGCAATACAGAGGAGAAACGTGACTTCAACGTGACGTTATTGGTTCTTTCTGCGGCTGTGATGAAGGCGGATGGCGGTGTCAAAAAATCAGAGCTCGACTATGTAAAACGCTTTTTCCTTCAGAATTTCGGACAGGAGCGGGCTGAGAACTACATCAAGATGCTGCGTGAGATTCTTGACAAGGACTACAATATCTATGATGTGAGTCGTCAAGTTGGCCAGTACATGGATTATTCCTCGAGGCTCCAGCTGTTACACTATTTGTTTGGTATTGCCGCTTCTGATGGGAATGTCTCCAATCCCGAGATTGATGTCATTCATACCATTTCCATGTATATGGGCGTGTCGGAGTCGGATTATCTTTCCATCAAAGCGATGTTTGTTAGAGAGATCAATGCCACTGACAATGCCTATAAGATTCTGGGCATCGACCCGAAAGCCAGCGATGAGGAAGTTAAGAAAGCCTATCGTGAGATGGCTAAGAAGAACCACCCTGATCTGGTTAGCAATTTGGGAGAAGATGTCCGTCAGGCTGCCGAAAAGAAATTTCAGGAGATCAACCAAGCTTACGAAACCATCAAGAAGCAGCGTGGGCTGTAAAACGAGGTTTTATACCATCATTTCTGGAAGTGCTGGTAGTCTTTGCCCCATGGCCAATCGCCTCCCCAGCTGAATCCATGTGCTTTCATGATGCGGTAACAGGCGTCATCATGATCGATTTTATGGGGAAAATCTTTAGTCCTGTTAATGTAATCTTTGGCGTTTGAAGGATGGACTTGGTTTCCTGGAACCCATGGGTTTTGAAGTGGATTGATGTCCACGGCCATGCCGAAAGCGTGTCTTGACAGTTTATGTATTCCGGGAACTGTACGGTAATTAAAGCATGATGTGTTGTTGGCTTGCATGGAGGCCTCGTCGTCAGCATCGAAATCATCAATTAGCTTGATGCTGTAAATGGGGTATTTCAGCTGAAACAACTCCTTAAAGACAAGTAGCAGATCGTGCGCAATGGCTTTGTGGCAGACCATCTCACCAAGGCGGATGTTCCCGTCGAAGTCGTAATAGGGGAGGGTCAGGTACCTTAAATCCCTAACGTTTATCAAGGCTTTTTCAGGTAAGGATTTGCCGGTCATCCGAGATAGGACAGCTTTGGGTATGGGGTTCGAAGTGAAGTAAAAGCGTTGGTCACAGAAGACGCTGTCTTTTTCTTGTCCCATGCAGGACGCCATTATCAAATAAATGACAAATAATAATCCCCATCTTTTCATATCAAATAGTTTTCCGTTTTCCCCTAATTAAAGAGTCTGCAGTTGATGCCAATAAAGATTTTGCTACCGCGCATGGGATAATGGGGAGCGATGAATGCATCGTGGTTCCCGGTTAGGAGGAACATGTTGCTATATTGTACGTAAATATCGGCTTGTTTCACTTTGATGGCAAGTGCGAGATCGATGAATGGGAAGTTGCCGATGAGAACGTCATCTTGGAGATAGAATGTCCTCAGCGCAGGCATATAGGCATCGGCGCGGTATTTGGTGAAATACTGGACGGTGAGACTGGGCTGCAAAGTGGCTGCTTTTTTGAAGATGGGTTGTGAGTAGCCTACTTTCAACTTGCTGAGAAACAAGGGGAGATGGATGACATCTTCGTTGCTGGCTTTTTGCAAGGAACAGCTTCCTTCGATCTTGAATCTCCAGAGCGCCAAATTGAATCTCCCATAGATCTCGCTAATGCTTACTAATCCATCGTGTTGCGCTGGACGCGCCTCTTGATTGAAATAGATGAGATCGTTGACGGTAGTGTTGTTCAGACCAGCACTGAACCATTTGTACTGATAATTGGCACCTAAGACCAAATAGGTGGCGGCATGGAAGTCGTTATTCCAGCGGAAATAGTTGGATTGGTACCTCGATTCGAACCAAGTGGGGGATTGGCGTCTCATGTTGAAATCGACAGTCAGCTTCCCGTAATTTCGTTCTGTGGTGCCCAGATATTGCCGCCATTGTCCATTGATGTCAAAATCCCCGATTTGATAGCCCAAGGTAATGAGTTTAGCCTGTCCGGTAATGGTAGTTGACTTGAACAGATTGACGATGATGCCTCCCTTAATGCTGAATTGCGAATGGCTCTGGTCGTTTATGGTGAGCGCTTCAAGGTAATCGTAACGTTTAATTTTAAAGAAATCGTAATCAACGCCTGCATAAAGGTAAAATGGGATGTCGTCGGAATAGTTCTGATAGCCCAATGAGTTCCAAGATAGGCTGTTACGGAAGGATTGAGCGATGATGGTATCGGTTGTTCTTGGACTGAACAAGGTGTCGGATAATGCAAAAAACGGCATGGAAGCAGAGGTCTCGTTATAGAACATCTGGTTACGTTGGTAGGCAAAGCTATGGTTGATGCGCCCTAGCGAGAATCTCCTTTGGATGATAGAGTCATTGATTAGCGAATCGTTTTCTGTGGTTGTCTCTTTCTTAAATTGAGGCAATAAGTTGAAATAATGCTGGAATCCTGCTCCTGATACTTTAATGTGATTGGTGGCGTTGCTGAGGTTGGTAAGGATGGCAGAATTATCGCTTTCCATTTGGTTGATATAGACGCTATCGTTACGGATGCCGCCGTTTTCCTGAACTTCGATCTTGTTTCTGAACCAATAGGCGAGGGCTCTATAGCGTTGGTCTTTTGTGCTATATAAAGCATTGACCCAGCAGTAGTTGTTGTCGGCTTTGCTATTGGAGAAAGAGCCAGGGGAGTAGTTGTTGTTGTATTCAAAGGAGAGGAAGAAGCCTTGGAAGAATTGTCTGCTGAACTTGAAGTTTAGATGCTGTTCTTTGTCGCCAGTTGTCATGACATAGCGAATCTCAGAGTAGGGTAGTAGGGAAAGATAGGTTTTAAGGTCTTTTTCTGTTTTGATATATTTTGAGAATGTCGGGACCGACATGTCGAGTCCGATAGGTCGTAATCCGTTGAATCGCATGGATTTGTGTGCCAATGCGATATTGGATAGGGTGGAGTAGATGGTTGCTTCACGACCTAGCGCGTCGAATTCGTTGGCGTGGAAGGTGGCTGTGTCGAGATAATGAGGGGCTTTTAGTGAGATGGAGTCGAAAGAAATAGGGTAGAAGGTCACCAAGGTAGAGTCTATGTTCTTTTGTTGAGCCATAGAGATGGCGCAAAAGAGCAAGGTTAATATGGTGAAGACAATTTTTTTCACGCTACAAAGATAAGAAAAGTTTGTAGTTGATCAGTTGGAAGTTGTTCAGTTAACTTCAAACTGACCAACTGCCAACTGCCAACTAAAAAAGCCCTCTCGCTATCGCGGAGGGCTTTTCCGTATGGGTGGGCGGCGACCTACTTTCCCACGTCTTACCGCAGTATCATCGGCACTGCCGGGCTTAACTTCTCTGTTCGGAAT
>CADCGK010000017.1 GCA_902800965.1 uncultured Bacteroidia bacterium
CTCGCATCTCTTTGTCGGGTGCAGCCGCGCCCCTTTAGTTTTGCGCCCCTGCTTGGTCGCCCGCCCGGCGGTTCCCTTGTCGGAGCGCTAAAGCGCATCTCGTTTCGCCCCCTCATCGTTGCCACCTCTCCCCGCGATGGCCATACTGGTGCCTGCCTCTTCGGGTGCGCCGCCGCAAAGGCACGCCCGCCGCCGCTTCGGATTGAAACCGTGCGCGGACTCCTGTCGGGCGGGTCGGGCTCCCCGGCGCGAACGGGGCGCAGTCGTTCTCATCGCAGTCGTAGTTCTTGGGCGCAGTGTTTGACGTTCTGCTGAAACTCCCGCGTAAGTAGGCCGCAGGCGCTTTTCCCCCTTTCGGTTTTTCCCAACGCACAGGCAATGCCGCCGTCACCCCCGACCAACCACCCCTTAGTTCAGGTCAGGTCGCTCCGCTAACGCTTCGCTTTGGGCGACCACCATCAACCCCCGCCAACCACCCTAAGTTGAAAGTTCAGAAAGGTGCCGCTCCGCTATCGCTTCGCTCTGGTACCACCATCGTCCCCAACCGCCATCCTAAATCGAAAGTTCGGAAAGGAGTCGCTCCGCAAAGCTCCGCTCTGGGCAACCACCATCAATCCCCACCAACCACCCTATGTCGAAAGTTCGGAAAAGGCCGCTCCGCAAAGCTCCGCTCTGGGCAACCACCATCAATCCCCTCCAGCCACCCTATGTCGAAAGTTCGGAAAGGTGTCGCTCCGCAAAGCTCCGCTCTGGTACCACCATCAACCCCCACCAACCACCCTAAGTCGAAAATTCGGAAAGGTGTCGCTCCGCAAAGCTTCGCTCCAGTACCACCATCGTCCCCAACCACCAGCCCTAATTTGAGAGTTCAGAAAAACGTCGCTCCGTGAAACTCCGCTCTGGGCAACCACCATCAATCCCCTCCAGCCTCCCTGTGTCGAAAATTCGGAAAGGTGTCGCTCCGCTGCCGCTTCGCTCCGTACCACCGTCGTCCCCATCCACCTCCCTGAATTGACAGTTCAGAAAAACGTCAATTCGTGAAACTACGTTCCTAAAATAGAACAATTTAATTGCTTTTCTTTTAACTAAATTGCTTAGTTTTGCCGAAAAATACATACAGTTATGTTTCATGATCCTGGTCAAATACTGGAATTAAAGCAATTTCCAATGTTCGAGAATTATAAGGAAGAAGAACTGGAAAAATTACTCTACAGATGCTATCACTTCACTTATAATCCTGGCGATGCAATTAAACATAAAGGATATCACACTGATTTCTTTATCTTCTTGACTGAAGGCACAATTGAAACCATTACAACTGTGAAAAATGGGCAAAAAGTGTTACGTGAGCAATTTCACAGCCCTAAGTTGGTCGCACCAACAATTCCTTTCGCATCCGACGACACCGCAACAACCATTTATATCACCGCACTTACTAAAGTCAAAATTTGGGAATTTCATCGAGACACACTCCTTTATTATGTTTGCTCACATCATCCCAAAACCCTTCGTTTATTCCTTCAGGAAATGTCCAACCGCTCCCAATTCATAGCAGAATTGCTTTTAACACCCCTCGATAAAATACTGATCGATCGTGATAGCCTAACAGACCAAGAAATTCCGAATAACGGTTGAATAACAAAGTCGCAAAGGCTTAATGTCTCATTCTATGGGTACGGTGCTTAAAAAATGCCAAGTCCCTAAATAAACTCCGCCCCGCTATCGCGGGTCTCCGTTTGCCGTTAGGGAACTTGCTTTTTTAACCACCTCGTTTTTGTCCAAAGGCGCAATCGTCTCTTTTTTTCAGAGAGAAGAAATAGAAAAGCCCTCCACCGTCATCACGGTAAGGGCTTCCCCGAAAAAAATGAAAAAAATGTATTTTTTTTGATGATGATTTCGTCTATTTCAGCTCAAAATGGCACTTGTCGACGAATGTCTTCCAGTGGCCACCCCAGACGATTTCTGTGTCCTGGTCTCTGGCCACCTGAAACATCAGGTCGGCCAACTCTTCGAACCTGGACCAGTCCACCTGCTTCCGATTCATCGTCAGAGGATACAGGTCAACCGCTTTCCCTGTGAGGTGCTTGCTGTTCATCGTCCTCGATTTGCCCTGCCTCACATACTCGCGCTGCTGCTCCTTAGTTCGCAGCCCTTCCGACACGTTGAAGGGGTACGGACACCGTGCAGCGCACTCAATCACAATGGCCTTCAGGCGTTCATCGACGCCTTCCAGCTGTTCCATTGACAACTTTGACAGTTCCATCTCGCACCTCCTTATCTGTAGGCATCACGCTCGTATTTGCTCATCCTTCGCCATTCCCAAGGGGGAACGGCTCTGTCATCGCACCACAAACCCAATCCGGCCAGCTTCGCCTCAGCTTCCAGCTGAGCGTAGAGGGGATTGCCGTCATGCTCCTTATAATGCCAGGCTAAACCCTCCTTCAGCATTTCCGCGCCGATGTCAGCGCCGTCCTGATAGGCCGTCGCTATCCATCGCCCGTACATGTCGCGCTGCTTCAGCTTCAGGCCTACGGTCTTCCCGCTGATGAGCCACTGCAGATGCAGTGTGGCCACATCCCCGTAGAACTGCCCGCGCTCAGGCGCGTCGATGCCGTTGATACGGACCACAATCTTGGTCAGCTGAACCATCCACGGATTCACACCGGGGTTGTAGGCCGTCTTTGGGTTCTGAATCACATGCCCTTCAAAGGTGTCGCCATCGATGATGCGCTCCACCTTCAGCATGACACCAACGGTGTCCCGTCCTGAAAGGCACTTAGTTACGTTCGCCGCTACGCGGCTCCCGCCCGCAGGCGGTCTGCTTTCTCTCACTTCGTTCTGGCAACTGCAAGAAAGCATAAGAAGCGCAGCTACCAGCATCAAAAATTTCTTCATAATCCTATTGTTTTGAGTTCACTGCAAAGATATTACAAAAAATCCCTTACCCCTACTTGTCAAAATCAATCAAAATCAATCAAAATCAGCATTTTAGCAGGTCAAAATCCACTTATCCGCTATCTTTGCCCTGCTGTCGTCAAAAAAAAGGCATGAGACGCCGCACCAAAAACAATATAAAGATTATGATCTGCTGCGCTGCCCATGATGACGACCGCCAGTAATTCACTCATTTATCAACCCCTAAAAACTTACAAATCATGGGTAAAATCAAACAAGGAATCCTCGGTGGATTCAAAGGTAAAGTCGGAACCGTCATTGGTTCCTCGTGGAACGGCATCGCCTACATGCGTGGCCTCGCCCAATCCGTAAAGAACCCGAAGACCGCTGGCCAAACCACGCAGCGCGGCTTCTTCAGGGAAGTCCTCGACATCGTTGGCCAACTCTCCAGAGAACAGCTGGCCTTCCTGTTCCCGACGGCTCCCAGCGGCATGACCCGCCACAACGCCCTTGTCAAACAGCTCACCGCTGTCGCCGCCGTCGATGGCGACGTCAAGAGCGTCGACCTGGGCAACATCAACTCCCTCGGCAACGCCCCGACGGCTGAGCTGCCTGAAGTCAGCATCACCGCCGCAGGCGAGAACCTGACCATCTCTTGGGATGGCGACACGGCCAACCGTGCCGAAGCTGCCGACGAATACCCGACGGTATTCGTGGCCAACGTCACCAAGAAGAAGGTCTTCCTGGTCAACTCCACCGCTGCCCTCGGCAACACTGGTGAAGTGTCTTTCAATGTCGGCCTGGCCGCCTACGGCGAGGAAGGCGACACCTTCAGCGGCTACATGATGCTCTCCGGCTCCAAAATCCCGCTTGTGGGCTTTGGTACGATGGGCGTCGCCAAGCGTCCCGCCAGACCCAAGAAGCGCGACTAAACCATCTTTGGCCATACGTCAAAAGCCGTCCCTTCGGGCGGCTTTTTTTGAAAACACTAAAAACGTAATGCAATGGGAAAAATCAAACAAGGCATCCTCGGAGGATTCAGGGGCAAGGTCGGCACCGTGGTCGGCTCCTACTGGAATGGCATCTTCTACATGAAAGCCCTCCCGCATTCTTCAAGGAAAGGCGGCAAGTCAGGAAAGCAGAAGATGCAGCAAGGCTATTTCAAGGAGCTCGTCACCCTCTCCATGTCCCTCTCCAACGAGGATCTAAAGTTCATCTATCCGAACAAGCCCAAAGGCATGTCGCGCCGTAACCTTTTAGTCAAGCAGCTCGCGGAGCTTGCCGCCTTTGTCGGCAAGTCCAAGACCGTTGACCTCGACAGCCTCAGCACCTTGGGCAACGCTCCGACGACCGCCCTTCCTGCGGTCGCCGTCGCTGTCAACCGTGATGATCTGCAAATCTCTTGGGAGGCCGTGACCTACTATCGGGACCAGCATCCCGACGATTACCCCGTCATCTTGGTGGCCAACGCCACGCAGCAGCGGCTCTTCCTCATCGGCTCCAGCGTACCGCTGAGAGCCTCAGGCAAGCAATCCTTTGCGGTCAGCCTCAAACCATACGGGCGTGAGCGCGACGAGTTCTCGGGCTTCATGTTAGTCACTAGTCAAGGCCGCTCAAAGGTCGGATTTGGCACCATGTCAGTCACCAAACGACCCGAAAAGCCGCCCAAGAAAACGAAGGACGAAAAGGACGAAAAACAGCCCTATTCCGGTCCTGACCAAGTCCCTACCAAGTCCCTACCAAGTTCGCAAGCTAAAACGTCAGAAAACCAACCTTAAAAATCGTAAAAAACCATGGGAAAAATCAAGCAAGGAATCCTCGGAGGATTCAAAGGAAAAGTGGGAACCGTCATCGGCTCCTCATGGAACGGCATCGCCTACATGCGTGGGCTTCCGCAATCCACAAAAGACCGTAAATCCGCTGCCCAATTGGCGCAGCGTGACTTCTTCAGGGAAGTCCAGGATCTCGTTGGCCAGCTGAGCTATGAGCAACTGGTTTTCCTGTTCCCCAACTCAGCCAAGGGCATGTCCCGTCGTAACCTTCTGGTCAAGCAGCTGTCTGCCGACCCGCTTGTCGCCGAAGGCTCCAAGCATGTCGACTTGGCCAGCATCACTTCTTTAGGCAACGCTCCAACCGCTGACCTGCCAGATGTCACCATCACCGCTTCGCGTTCCACTGTCACCATCGCATGGGATGCCGAAAACGATTGGCGCACTCAACATGGTGACGAATACCCGACCATCTGTGTGATAAATGTCACTCGGAAGAAAATCTTCCTCGTGCATTCCACAGTGACGGTCGGCGCATCTGGTGTACAATCCTTCAGCCTCAGCCATGACGCTTTCGGCGTCGGCTCCGACGAGTACAACGGTTTCATGCTAAGCACTGGCGGCAAGATTCCGCTCGTCGGTTTCGCCACTTTGAGCGTGAACGAACGACCCGCCCGCCCACCTAAGAAAAACAACTAATGTCTAACCCCTAAAAACAAGTAAAGCTATGGGAAAAATCAAGCAAGGAATCCTCGGTGGATTCAGAGGTAAAGTCGGCACCGTCATCGGTGCCTCGTGGAACGGCATCAGCTACATGCGTGGCCTCGCCCAATCCCACAAGAACCCGCAGACGGAGGCGCAGCTGAAGCAGCGCTCCTTCTTCAAAGAAGTCCAGGATCTCGTCGGTCAGCTTTCCGATGAGCAGCTGGCTTTCCTGTTCCCCAATTCGGTCAAGGGCATGTCCCGCCGCAATCTTCTAACGAAGCAGCTGTCAGCCTATCCAATCGAAACGGAGGAAGGCAAACATGCTGACCTGGCCGACATCATTTCTCTCGGCAACGCCCCAACCGCAGACCTGCCTGATGTGTCCATCGTCGCATCGCGCTCCGCTGTCACCATCTCTTGGAATGCCGACACCGCCTGGCGCAGCCAGCACGCGGACGAGTATCCGACCATCTGTGTGTTCAACGTCACCCAGAAGAAGATCTTCCTGGTCCATTCCACAGTGACGGTCGGTGCATCCGGCTCTCAGTCCTTCAGCGTTGAAAGCGATGCCTTTGGCATTGGCTCCAGCGAGTTCAACGGCTTCATGCTCAGCACAGGCGCAACCACTGCACCTCACTTCTTCGGCACCTTGGGTGTCATCAATCGTCCAGCCCGTCAGCGTCGCAACCCTCGCACGGGCAAATAAACTCAATGTCTAACCCCTAAAACAAGTAAAGCTATGGGAAAAATCAAGCAAGGAATCCTCGGAGGATTCAAAGGTAAAGTCGGCACCGTCATCGGTGCCTCGTGGAACGGCATCGCCTACATGCGTGGGCTTGCCCAATCAGTAAAGAACCCGAAGACGGCAGCGCAGCTGCAGCAGCGCGCCTACTTCAAGGATCTGCAAGGCCTCGTCGGCCAACTCACCGACGAGCAGCTGCAGTCGCTCTTCCCGACGGTCATGCGCGGCATGACCCGCCGCAACATGCTCACGCGCCAGCTGGCCGCTGCCGCTGTCGTGACAGACGACGTGAAATCCGTCGACCTCTCCCTGATGGAGGGCATCGGCAACGGTGAGCGCATCGACTCGCCAATGCTCGAAAGCCTCGTTTCGGAAATCGATGGCTCACTGGCCATCTATGCTGAAGCTGCCGCAGCTGAGGCCATCGGCAAGCCTGCCGAGGCCAACTTCATCGCGGTCGCCTACAACGTCACCAAGCGCAAAATCGGTGTCTTCAACACCGATGTCACCAACCCCGGCTTGGGTGTGTCCGTGCCTGTCGGCAACTGGGCAGAAGAAGGCGATTCCGTCCGCTTCTACCTCACTTATGCCGCCAAGGGTGAAAACGTCTATCTCCGTGGCTTCGGCTCGTTCATCATCAAGACCCGCGCCGAAAAGGTAGGTCGTAAGATCAACAAATCCTGACAGCCATGACCACGTTTGAATGGATTTCGATGTTGCTGGCTCCTGTCACAGGTGTGGCCTCCTGGCTCGCCGCCACGCGGCTCCGCCAGAACCGCACCATCCGAGAGATGCAGCAGACCATCTTCAACCTGGTTGAGGAAAACAAGCGCGTCTACGCCGAGCTGACCGAGGCCCGAAAGGAAATCGTCGGGCTGTCCGCTCAGGTCGCACAACTCACCCTTGAAAACGCTGAGCTGAAGCAATTGATCGAAAACCTGTAAGGCCATGAAGACACGCTGTTTCCTCTTCCTGTTGTTGGTGTCGATGGTGCTATGTGCCTGCGACGCGAAGCGCCGTGCCCAGCGTCGCATCCGTCGCATCGCTGAGCGATGCCCCGAGCTGCTGAGCGTTCAGGCGCATCCCATCGACACCTTCATCCCGCTTCCACCCGTGGCCGATTCTGCCGTGATGCCCTTGGCTCCGTTGCTTGACGGCCAAGCCGTCAAGATCCAGACGGAGCAGGGCACTTTCACGGCAACGGCCACTAACGACAGCCTCACAGTCACCTACGAGGCCGAGCAAGAGCCCATCCACTATGCCGACACGCTACGCTTTCAGCAAGTCGTCATCGAGGAGCCGCCTCCATCGAAGAAACCGCCCAACTTCCTTTGGGTCTTGTTGGGCATGGTTATCGTCTTGGCTGGCATCCTCGCATTCGTGATGGTAGTTATTATAAAAATGGTGAAGGCTTCCTGATGGAGGCCTTCTTTTTTTGCCCGTCGCTCGATGGTTGGTTTAGCGGCTCTGTCGTTGTGGAATGTTCATCCTCAGTCGGCCAAACGATGCGGAGGAAGATTTGACATCTTTTAGGAAGCTCAATAGCCGCATCCTTTGTCCGCCTTCGGTTAAGATTTTGGTTTCCGTTTTCCCGCTCTCGTTTCTCTCTTCCGCTCTGGCAATGTCAGGGATTCGGTGTGCTGCCTGGCTGTCAAAGGCTGCGGAGGAGGCTCGCCCCCTGTGGGGAAGCTTTTTGGCCGCAGCCTTTGCCATCCAGTCAGGCTCCAGCGGGGAAAACAATTGGAGGGCTTGCGGCGCAGTGTTCGGCACCTGGCGTGTCTCTGCCTACACAGTGCTTGAAAAAAACAGCCCTATTCCCCGCTGTATTCAATAAAATATCTATTTTTGCAGTCGCTCCGTTGCCATAATGGAGCAAGTTAAAACCTTGTGAAGCCGCCAGTCCCCATTTTTGGTGGCTTCCTTTTTTTTATAATCAGACAGGGCAGCTGCTCAGCAACTGCCCTGCCCTATTCTCAAAGCTTCTTTATCATCTTCAGCTTCTGTTGCTCGCTTACCTTTCGGTATCGTGCAATCGCCCGGCTTCCTTCCGAGTGGCCGCTCATCGATGCGATGTCGGCATCCCTGAAGCCTGCCTCATAAAGGTTACCGCAGAAGTTCCTTCTGCCCATGTGGCTGCTCGCCACCTCCGACAACCTCACTTGCTTTTCCAAGCGCGTCACCGGGTCCAGGATGGTCACGATGCGGTCGAGTGTCGGAACGTGTTTGAACATCGCCTTGATGGCCTCATTATAATTCTGATCTGAGATAAAAGGCAGAAGCCTATCATCACCCGTGTCTTTATATCTGTTCAGAATCGTCACGGCATCGGGGTGCAGCGGCACCGTCACCACCTTCCCGCTCTTGTTCCTCGTCTTACCTGCAACGTATTGCAGATACTTTCCATCAATCACATTCGACTTCTTCAGTCTCTTCAAATCGCCCACGCGGCATCCCACAAGCGACTGAAATACGAAAATGTCCCTTTGTACACCCAGCTCGGGACGCGTGCTGAAATCAGCTTTAAACAATTTGTCCCTGTCTTCCTTAGTAAAGAAGAAAGGTGTGCCATAGACGGACTGGTCTCTGTTGAAATTCTCAAAGATGTCGTCGACCTTACATTTCTGCACCTTCATGATCCAAATCCAAAACGCTCTGATGTACTTGAACTCATTGGCCACATAGTTCAGACTCCTTTTCGTCACGCCACGATTCAGGACATAGCCATAGCCCTTATAGATGTCCTCATAACGCTTCTTCGGAAGCCACTTCTCTACCGTCTCGCCATTCTTCTGCTTCTCATTACGGAACTCCCATAGGTCGCACTCGTTCAAGATGAAGTTCTTGAAGTCATAGAGGACATCCGTGGTCATCGTCTTAATCTTGTGGCGTGTGCCATGGAATTTTTCCATACGGTCCCAAATGCCCATGCAGGTATTATAAGACTTCTTCCGCTCGGCCACGATGACACCATTATTAAACTGCTCATCCATGAAGAATCCGAAGGCATCCACAAAATAGTGGTTCTCAAACCTGGCCATTTCACGCTTCTTGGCGGCTTCCTTCTCAGCCAATTGTGTTTTGCTGTTCAACGTCCAGCGGTTCACGATGACCAGCTTCCCGCCAAGAATGTTCTCTTCCTTCTCGGACTTCCATTCGATGTCCTTCAGCCATTCCGTCAATGAGTCCTCCTTCAGTTCACCTTCAGGAGTCTCTTCCCAGCAACGAAGAAGATATCCGGTGAGCAGCAGGAGTCTGTCACGGATTTCGTCGTTGTTTTCTTCGCCAAACTTGATTGATTTTCGCGTCTTGGGCATCCCGCGTTCTGCGTCCCAGTTTCCTGCGTAGATGTGAATGCCCGTGGCCGCTCTCTTCACGAAATTGCGATTTCCGCTGAAGCGGAGTTGAATTTCGCCCCTTTGGTTGTCTTTTTTGACATACCTCGAAAGGTAATAATTTACTGTTGCCATAATGTAAAAAATTTAGTTAAAACCTTAAAAGTAACCCAGACAGGAGTGTCCCCCACCCCTGATTTTTAATACTTTGCAAAGATAATAAAAAAATTCAAACCGTGTCAACCGCGTGTCAACGGATTTCAAAAAAAGTGGATATTTGTTGTAATTTGTTTTCTGTCTAAATAAAGCCAAAAATACCTAAATCACTGTTTTTCAGTCTATTGTATTAAACACCCATCGAAAACGAAAGTCATTGATTATCAGCAGATGTGACCCCAGCCGGGTCACCAAAACAAAAGCCCCGAGCATTCGGGGCTTTTGTCGTTTCATGACGTTTCCGTCTTTACCACTTGCCATGGTAGCCTCCACCACCCGACCGGCCTCCTCCAAAGGATCCACCTGAGCGGTGCGAAGAAGAGGAATGGTAGCTCCTCGAAGAGGAGGAAGAAGAGCTGGAACCGCTGTAGGAATGGACCAGCTTGGCGATGGTCTCCTCCACAATCCAAGTGTGGCCACAGAACTCGCAGTGATGGGTCACTTGTTTGAGCCCTGCGTGATCGTAGTTGGCTTCCTGGATGGTTTTGGTGTTGGATACTCTCGCAGTACGCCCTTGACAGGACGGACAAACCTGATACTTGGTTCCTGACAGTGGGTAGCTTTTCTGGACCGTCACGTGGCCGTATGGACAGATGAAGGGATTGTAGCTGACGGATTTCAATGACATCTCCTTCTGCTGTACTTCACTGAAACGGAATTTGTTGAACGCGTTCATCTCACTGCCGCAATCCGGACACTGGCATACGTGCGACTTATTAATCTTATGTCTGAAAATCAGGATGAAGATCCACCCCACCCAGAAGGCCAGCCATCGGGTAAGACGAGTCAAGTGGTTGTGGTTGGCCTTTTCATACAAGGCTTTTTGGAACGGATCCGCCTTGGCATTCTTGTTGGCAACCCTTAGGGCACGCCAGTTTTGCCTGATGCACGCCCATGTGAGATAAGCAAGGACGGTAAACAACAGGATGCGCTTGTAGCTGATTTGCTCCGGATCTTCCACACGCCATCCTTCAATGATATAGACGATGAAGAAGATCAGCAAAGGGGAAAAACCGAACAGTAGGCCTTTCAAACAGCCCATCCCTCCCCAGGGGTTGCCATCCCATTGGTCGGACCTGCCGCTAACGTACCGCACACCGTCAACCACATAGGCTTGGAGGGCCTTCGAGTCTTTACCTGTCACAGTTTTCTTGCTGACAAACTGGAGAATGAAAATGATGAATCCGAAGAAGGGCATCACGAACAACATCAGGCCAAGGAGTAATTCCGCTCCCGAGAGATCGTCATCTTCTTCTCCTTCGCCCTGCCGGGTCGGCAGGATAGAGATGAGTCCGTCGGGAACCTCGCCACCGAATACGTCAACCACTTGGATCACTCCGGCGCAGAGTCCGCTTTGGTAGTCGTCTTCCTTGAAGTACGACATCATGTATTCCAAGAAGATATCTTGGCAGCGGGCATCCGTCAAGATCTCTTCCACCCCATAGCCTGTCTCGAACTTGATGTCATGTTGTTCTTTGGCCAAGAGGATCAGTACGCCGTTGTCTTTTCTACGGTCGCCGATGCCCCAGTAGTTGAAGAGTTCATTGGCGAACACGTCGATGTCGGCGTCGCCGATGGAGTTTAAGGCCACGACGAACACGTCAGCCTGCTCGCGGATGGCGTTCAATGCCGTGTTGATGAGCTGCTCGCAACTGTCGGCCAAGATGTCGTCAGGGTCGGAGACATGGATGAGGTCGCTCTCCAGACGGGTGTTCGGAACGGTGCCCACCGTCCACACCCGTTGCGCTGACAGAGGTATTGTCAGGATGAGGAAGAGATATATGACAAGACCCTTTCTCATTTTATTGTAACGAATCTGTGTGCCGGTGACAGTTGTGTGACTGTCCCGTCAGTTGCGACCGTAAAAATGCCACGATATTCAGCATAAGCTAGCTTGCCGTCGTTCAGCCAGCCGTAATAGACATTGGCGGCATCGGTGTTGGGCAGCGCCAGTTGCGTTTTCCCGTCGAGGGTGGCAAAGCAGAGCGGACCATGGCCGACATGACCCCAGTCGGTATAGGCACCGAAGACCACGCTCTCGCGTGTGGGACTGATGCTGTAGAAGTCGAACTGAGGCTCGTAAGAGTATTCTCCCTTGGGGATTGCGAGTTTGTCGTTGAGGCAAACCCTACTTCCCTCCTCTGTTCCATAGTAGTAAACGCTCTTGTCTTCTTCCTCGTCGCCTTCTGCAGGAACCGACACTTGGATAAACAAACGCTCGTCATCAATGTATTGGGCAACGGCCTTGTCGTCCCCTTCTTGTTCATTGATGTCATCAGGCCAATAACGGTCGGTTTTTTTCTGGGTGAAGCAATTGAAATACCTTCTTTCCGTAAATTCTTCAAAATCCTCCACATAGTCATACTCGATCATAATCAGCGGCATATACAAATAGGAAGTCATTCTTGCGAATTCCAGGGAGTCGGCCGAAACACAGTCGCTCCACTTCAGGTCCCAGCCGCCAATCAAGTGCGGATCTGTTTGATAGTCTCCCACATACATCTCTTTCAAATAAAGGTTGTCGCCAATGGCAACGGTATAATAGAAGGCATAGTTTTCATTGAAGACGCCGCTCACCACATAGTCGTTCTCAGCGACAAATGGGATGAACTCATTGGTCGATGAGTTGTAGAACGTCACTTTGCCATTATCGAAGATGGCCATGTCGCAGCCTTCAAGCGAGGCTTGTTTTTCCTTTCTCGGCGACATTGTCGCTCCCACAGGATTCATGTAGAAATCTTTGGCATCGGATACAAGAAGGGATACTTTCCCATCGGGAGCCTCTATCTTGATGCAATGGCGTGTGTTGTTCCACTCCTCATCGTAGGTCGGATCGTCTTTGGGTCTTGGCTCATTTCCCACATAGACCAAGGTGCCGTCGGAGAGCCATTGTGGGCCCAAAGTCCAGTTATCGGAATCAGGCAGCGCCTTTTGGTTTTTCCCGTCAAGGGTGGACACGCAATAGAAGCCCCATCCTTCTCCAATCTCCCAGTTTGCGTCAAATGCGATTTTCTGACCATCAGGACTTTCCGCCACCGGATAGAAGGCCACGTCTTCCAGGTCTTCTCCCATGTAAAGGGCCTTGTAGTCGATCTTGTCGTTCAAGCAGACTTTGCCCTCGTTCGTGATATGATAGAACTTGCCATCTTCGCAATAGTAACGGTTCTTGTTGAGGTTGGCATTGGAAGAAAGCAGTTCCGGATAGATTCCCATGTGTTCCTCGTACGACAACGTGCCGGTCTTGCCTGACGGTATGTTGTAAGTCTCTACATCAATACCTTCTTCCTCGTAAGATTGATTGACCAGGTAGAGGTTTTCAAAGCTGTTTTCGATATTCAATGGGCAAACGCCGGTGCCAAACATGAAATCGGTGATCTCGTCCAGCGTCAGTTGCCAGTCAGCGCATAAAGTGGGCTGTGGATTCTTGGCGTTGAGATCGAGCATCTTCAGCTTCAAGTCCTGCTGCTGGGCAGTGGTGTAATACAAGTGGTTGTTGTTGTCGAATGCCAAATTGACCACGCTGTCTTTCTCTGCGTCGTATGGCGTCAGCTTTTGGGTAGCATGGTTATAGAACAGCATCTGGCCATGTTGGATGACCACCATGTCCACCTTTGAAAGGTCGGCCTTGTGGAACCAGTCGCAGCCTGTGACCACCAATGCCATAACAGCTATCAAAAAAAAGATCGTTTTCTTCATATTCGTTGGTTTTTAAGTTCAGTCGTTCCTTTCAACGCATTGCTCAGGCCACCCATCAGTCCTCACGCCATTGTATCCATTGAAGTACCTGGTGTTTTTGAACTCACAGGACTTTTCGTCCAAGCCGTATTCTATTGTTGTCAGCACGACATAGGCGAAACCATCAAAGACGGCATCGAAATTATTCATCGATGCTGTTTTTCCACAGCTTTCGGAGTAACAGTCGCTCAGTTTCAGGTCCCAGTCGCCAAGCAGTTGTGGGTTGACTGGATAATCATAGAGATCAATCTGTTTCAGATACAACTCGTCACCGATGGCAACGGTGTAGTAGAAAGAATAGTCTCTATAGAAAACGCCGTTGACCACGTAGTTCTTTTCGGCATCGAAAGCAATGGTCTGGTTGGTCGTGGAGTTGACGAAAGTCACTTTTCCATTGTCGAAGGTAGCTTGGTCGTAGCCTTCAAGGGTCATTTGTCCTTCATGTTGCGTCGTCGCGGGAGTGCTGCTGGGATTGAAGAAAAACTCCTTGGCATCCGACACCAGGACGGAGGCGGTACCATCGGGCGCCAACATCTTGATACAATAACGGGTGTTGTTCCACTCGGCATCGTAGTAAGGATCGTCAGTAGGTCTTGGCTCCTCTCCAACATAAACCAGCGAGCCGTCCGACAGCCATTGCGGATAATAAGACCAGAGTTCGGAATCGGTCAAGATGATTTGCTGCTTGCCATCAAGGGTGGCCACGCAATGGTAGCCATAGTCCAACTCTCCCATCTCGCTGTTAGCCTTGATAATGACTTTCTTGCCGTCAGGACTGATCTCCTCTGGGTAGAAATGCAAGTAACGCAAACATTCCTCGTCTTGGAAAAGGGTCATAAAATCCATCTGGTCGGTCAGGCAATACTTGCCTTCAGGCGTGACATAGTAGAACATGCCATCGCCGTTATAGAACTGGTCGTTGTTGTAAAATTCATACGTGTTGTACTGCTCCCAATAATCGTTATAGGACATGAATCTAGCCTTACCTGAGGCGATATTATAGCATTCCAACTCGTTACCTTCATCGTAGGGTGACATATTATAGATATAGAGGTTGCCACTTTTGTCCTTGTTCAACTCGCAGGCTTCGCTGCCAAACATTTCGTCGGTAATCTGTTCCAGCGTTAGTTGCCAGTCGGCGCATAACGTCGGCTGTGGATTTTTCACGTTGAGGTCGATCATCTTCAGCTTGATGTCTTGTTGGTTGGCCGAGGTGTAATACAGATGGTTGTTGTCGTCGAATACAACATTGACGACGCTGTCTTTTTCGGCTTCGTAAGGGGTCACTTTTTGTGTGGCATGATCGTAGAATTGCATCTGACCATGTTGGATGACCACCATATCGACTTTGGATGTGTTGGACTCAGGTGTGCGTTCGCAACCAACCAGTCCGAATGCCATGATGGCAATGAGAAAAAAGAGTGTTTTTTTCATTTTGTATTAGATTTTATGTTGTTTTTAAACCATAGATGATTGAGCTCGTAAAATTATAAAAAAATGGAGACAATCCGAAGACTGTCTCCATTTAAAATTAAGAATCAATTAAATTATTGAACTACAGGTTGCTTCATCACGAATTCACCACAATGGGCGATGATCTCGGTGTGTCCGTCGGGATAGATGCGCTTGATGCAGTGCGGACGGTAGTGGAAATGGTTCTCGGCATCGGGATCATCCGGTGAGAGCGGCTCCTCCCCTACATACACGAGTGAACCATCGTCGAGCCATTGGGCATTGTAGCCTGTGCAGTCAGTGTCTTCCAAGGGGAACTGGAACTTGCCGTCAATGCTGGAGATGCCCAGTATGCCGTGCGGGAAGTCACCCCAGTCCAAGATGACCATATAGAGCACCTTCGAGTTGTCGGGTGAAGAAGAAATGTACTCGTACTCGGGTTCCACCATGTAATCGGGATCGTCGCTGCCATAAAGGCTGAGGTCGATCTCATCCGTCAAGCAGATGGTGTCGCCATCAATAAAGTAATAGCGGTTTTCGATCTGCTGGAGATATTCTCTTAGCTCGTCGGCAGTACTGACGTAATGGTAGTCCTCCTCGGACTGTTCCTCATCGGAGGCATACCCTGCCTCTTCCCATTCCCAGGTCCAGTCGGCGATCTCCCCGGTCTCCAGGTCGTAAAGCTTCTGCTCGTTAAACCAGTATCCGTCCCAACTGAAGTTATGATACAAGCCCAGCGTGTTTCTCCCACGGTAGAATTCCAAAGGAGACACCTCGCCGTAGGTCTCGGTCACGCAATCGTCGTAGGGAACGCCCCAGTCACACAGCTCTTTGGGCTGTGGATTGGGCTGTGACAAGTCGATGCAACGCAGCAGGATGTGGTTGTCTTTGGCCACGCAATAATAAACGATATCAGGCTCAAAATGTGCATTCACCACGCTGTCTTTCTCAGCTTCCAAGGGCGTCATGACGCCTGTGGTAGTGTTGTAGAAATTGAGTTGGCCGTTATCGAGCATCACCATATCGTATTTGGCGATATCTGCCGGCAACGGGGTGGCCTTAGGGGTCTTAGGTTGGTTGCAGCCCATCATGAACAACACGAGTGCTGCAAGTAGAAATGATAGTTTCTTCATATTACTAGATGATTGCTTAGTTCAATCGACATCGGCGCGAGCCATGGCATCCTTGTAGTACTTCTGATTGACGAAGACGTCTTCCTTGTACGGGTTGATGTGGCGTTTCTTCGACACGCAGATGATGTAGCCTAAAGCAACGATATTCACTACCAGAGCGAGTGCGCTGATCACGACCATCATGGTGGGATTGGCCGCCACGACGGAAGGATCTACGGTAGTACCCACAATGCCGTCAACGGCAGCCTGTCCACCGGCAGCATACAGTTTCTCGATGGTACCGACACCTTCGGGATAGAGGACGGGAAGCGTAGCCCAGCTGAACCACTGGCGACCGTCTTTGAAGGTCTCCTGGAAGAGCGGGAACACCTGAGCGAACATGCACCAGATGGCCAGCGTGTTGGCGCGGTTCTGGATCCAACCACCACGGTTCCAAAGGAGAGCGGCAACCGTAGGAGCCAGCAGCAGAGCGATACCACAGTACCAGCTGTGTGTCGGCAGGCAGTTGTAGGTGTAAGCAAAGTTCCAGATGTCGTAAATAACGATATAGACCCAGGTCATGTCGGCCCAGATCATGTCTTTCTTGTCTTTGGAACCATACACATTCCACCAGGCAGTCATGCAGAAGATGTTGAACAAACCGGCCACGCCGTTGAAGACGTTGTGCCAGCCACCATACTGCCATACACCTTCAGAGGTGAGCCACCACTTGTTCCATCCCATCACAGCGCTCTCGAAATCAGAGACGCAGGCGATCAGGATGTTGATGGCCACAATGATAAACGGGAAGGGCTTGAACCAGTGTTTGGCACCGATGCCCCACTTGTACTTGATCATCATAAAGCCGATACATCCGGCTGTCGCTGCATAGAGTTTGGCATAGTGGAACCAACCTTGCATATAGACATGGGTCTGGTTTTCCAGCGCCCACTGGGCACCATTCCGAACGCCAATCCAAATGGCGAGGAAGTAGGCAGTAAGAGCCACGGGAACTACCAAGAAAGTAAAGATACCGCCGAACTTCGTGCGACGGGCAAACTCGTTCAAAAGGATGAGGCCTGCGAGGACAACGAGCATCATTCCCCACTGAGGCAGCGCATTAGCGCCATAAACTTGGAAAAACATATTTTTAAGAATTTAGAATTTAGAAGTCAGAAGGAAGAAGCTTTTTGGAGCGATGCTCTTTGAGGAGAGCGTAACCGATCCATACTAAGGTTAAAACCACCGACATAGGTAGTCCTACCGTAAGCATTTCTTTAAGCATGATCTGACCGCCACCTGCGCTTTCCAAGGCAGTGAAGAAAGGATAGCGCCAGGTGACTTCCCCGTTGATGACATGGTCAACGACGAGCATCACCGAGCCGCCCCATAGCATCTTTTCCAATGCGGGAAGATGGCGTTTGAGCACCGATGATTCAGGGTTATTAATTGATTTCTCGTGTCTTTTTCGGTAAGCGGTGGTTGCCAGCGCTTGGGTTAAAGGTACAATGAAACAGGACATTTTTTTATAAGTTAGGAGTTAGGGGTTAGGAGTTAGGAGTAACTCAATTAAACGATGATACTATTTATTTCGACTTCGTTGCCCCGGAGCAGCCAGGTGTTGTCGCTGTTGCAGTGGGGACAGGTCTTGCCATATTTTACGGTTTCATATTCAGTCTTACAGTGGTCGCACCAGGTGACGGCTGGGATGGTGTTGACCTTCATCTCGCACCCTTTCAGAAGGGGTTCCTTGTCGGCGGCCCAACGCCAGCAGTCGGTGAGCAGATGGGGTACCACCGTCGAGACCTCGCCGATGTCCATCACCACGCTGGAGACATGCTCCACGTGGTTCTCCTCCGCCACTTGCTTGACGTCTTTTATGATATAAAACACAATCCCCAACTCGTGCATGGCGATTACTTTTTGCCGAAGATGATTTTACCGGTGCGTTTGAGCATGTATGGCAGGATGGCGCTGAATTTCTTTTCTGAGACCACCATGTTGCTGGCATCGGGATTGTCACGGTGCAGGTGGATGGCGTCGAAGGCGCACTTGGTGGTGCACACGCCGCAGCCGATGCAGCGGTTCGTATCGACGACGGAGGCGCCGCAGCTCAGGCAGCGTGCCGTCTCTTTGCGCACCTGTTCCTCGGTAAGGGTAAGATGGTATTCGCTGAACGGATCACGGTCGTGGACTTCACCTTCAATCTGGCGGGAGGTATTGTCGTACGAGGCCACCTCGATGTCGTCTTTGTTGAGCTCGATGAAGTCGCGGCGGTTGCGCCCGATAGTCAGATGGCCATGTTGCACGTAACGGTGCAGGCTCTCGGCGGCTTCCTTGCCGGCGGCGATGGCATCGATGGCGAACTTGGGTCCCGTGAAGCAGTCGCCGCCCACGAAGATGTCTTCCTCGGCGGTCTGGTAGGTAAGCTTGTCAGCCACCGGATAGACACCACGGAAGAACTCCACCTTGGTGTCTTTCAGCAAATCCTTGAGGATGACGGTCTGTCCGATGGCAAAGATCACCACGTCAGCATCCAAGGTAATGGTCTCGTTCTCGTCATATTGTGGATTGAAACGTTTTTCAGCGTCATACACTGCAGTGCATTTCTTGAAGACAATACCTTTAACCTTTCCACTTTCACCTATCACCTCCTTCGGTCCCCATCCGGGGTTGATCACCACGCCGTCCTCACGGGCTTCGCGGCGTTCCTCGAGCGAGGCGGGCATGATGTCTTCCGTCTCGAGCGACAGCATGGTGACTTCAGAGGCACCGCTGCGTTTGGCAACACGTGCCGCGTCGATAGCGACGTTACCACCACCGACCACCACAACTTTTTTAGTTGAGAGGTTAGAGGTGAGAGGTGAGAGGTTGTTGGGGCCGCAATTCATTGCATGCAGGAAGTCGATGGCGGTGATGGTGCCTTCGAGGGTCTCGCCTTGGATGCCTGGCAGCTTGCCGCCTTGGCAGCCGATGGCCACGTAGAAGCCCTTGTAGCCTTGATCACGGAGCTGTTGGATGGTGAGGTCCTTCCCTACCTCCACGCCGGTGCGGATGTCCACGCCGATCTCGCGCATGATGTCGATCTCGGCCTTGAGGACGTCTTTACCTAACTTGTAGGACGGGATGCCATACTGCAGCATGCCGCCGGGGATCTCCGACTTCTCGAACACCGTGGGTTTGTAGCCCATGGTGGCGAGATAATAAGCGCAGCTCAGGCCGGCGGGACCGCCACCGATGATGGCGATCTTCTCTTCCCAGTGGTCTTGCACGTTGGAGCAGATGTTCACCTCGGGCACGAAACGGGTCTCCGCCTTGAGGTCCTGTTCGGCGATGAATTTCTTGACGGCGTCGATGGCGATGGGCTGGTCGATGGTGCCGCGGGTGCAGGCGTCCTCGCAGCGGCGGTTGCAGACGCGGCCGCAGACGGCTGGGAACGGGTTCTCGCGTTTGATGAGCTCCAGCGCCTCGGTGTATTTGCCTTCAGCGGCTTTCTTCAGGTAGCCTTGCACGGCGATGTGGGCCGGGCAGGCCGTCTTACAAGGTGCCGTACCCGTCGGGTAGCAGTTGATGCGGTTCTTGTCGCGGTAGTCCTCATCCCATTTGTGCGGACCCCATTTCCTGGCGTCGGGCAGCTCTTGTTTGGGATAGGTCTGCTCGCCGTGTTTGGTGCAGAGCTTCTGCCCTAGCCTCACGGCGCCAGCGGGACAGTATTCCACGCAGCGACCGCAAGCCACGCAATTGTTAGGATCCACCTTGGCCACGTAGGCGCTACGCGACAGGTTTGGTGTATTGAATAGTTGTGATGTTCTTAAAGCATTGCAAATCTTGACGTTGCAGTTGCAGATGGCAAAGATCTTGCCTTCGCCGTCGATGTTGGTCACCTGATGCACGAAGCCGTGGTCCTCGGCTTTCTTGAGGATGGCTATCGCCTCGTCGTAGGTGATGTAATGGCCACGGCCCGTCTCTGCCAGGTAGTCGGCCATGTCGCCCACGCCGATGCACCAGTCGCGGTAGTCGTCGGCGCAGCCTTCGTCGAGTTTCTTGCGTCCGTAGCGGCAGGAGCAGATGCCCACAGCGAGGTGGCCCTCATAGCGTTTGAGCCAGTATGAGATATGCTCAATGTCGATGCTTTGGTTCTCCATGGAGATGGCTTTCTCCACAGGGATGACGTGCATGCCGATGCCGGCGCCGCCCATGGGGATGCTCGGGGTGATCTTCTCCAGCGGGAGGAAGGTCATCCTCTCGAAGAACATGGCCAGCTCGGGGTGTTTGTCCATCAGCTCGACGTTCATGTTGGTATATTCGGCTGAGCCAGGCACGAACATCGGCACCCAATAGATGCGGTCTTCACGGTTGAAGGTGGTGCCAGGCACTGGACCGTCCTTGGTGTATTTGTCGCCGTAGTCGTACTCCAGCATCCCGAAATAGGACAGTTTGTCCAGCAGCTCATCGAACGAGGCGTCGTCGGGGGTATAGTGTTTCTTGGCGTTCCATTCATGGAGGAGCTTGTAGGTGCGGTGTTCGCGGACCTTCAGGGGTTTGCCTGGAAGCATGTCCAGGAGCAGGTCGAGCGAAGCCTCGCGGGTTTGTGCATCCATCTCGTCTTCGAAGATGCAGGCCAGTCCCCAGTATTCGGGACCGTCGGTGGTCATCTTCAGCTTGCCTGGGATGCGGTCCGTGACATGACGGACGAACTTGATCAGTTTCGGGTTGGGGTTTTTGTCGCCTTTGTGTTTGGGGACAAACTTGGTGGACATTTCGGGCATTGTATAGAATTTTAAGAATTTAGAAGACAGAAGTCAGAATTTAAAAGATGAGATTTTTTCAAGGAGCCAGTCGGCGAAAGCATCGATGCCTTCGCCGGTCTTGGCGCTGATGGGGATCACTTGGGCGTTAGGGTTGCGCATTTTGATGTTTTGTTTGCAACGCTCCAGGTCGAAGTCGAAATAAGGCATCACGTCGATCTTGTTGATCAGCACCAGGTCGCATACCGAGAACATCAGCGGGTATTTGAGCGGCTTGTCGTCGCCTTCGGGTACGGAGAGGATCATGGCATTAGCGGTGGCTCCCGTGTCGAACTCGGCCGGACAGACAAGGTTGCCTACGTTTTCGAGGATCACAAGATCGGGTGAGAGGTTAGAGGTGAGAGGTGAGAGGCCTTCGAGGCCTTGACGGGTCATCTCCGCATCGAGGTGGCACATCCCACCTGTATGGAGCTGGATGGAAGGCACGCCGGTGGCCTCCTTGATCCGGAGGGCATCCACTTCGCTGTCGATGTCTGCTTCCATCACCGCAATGCGAATTTTGTCCTTAAGACGGTTTATCGTTTTGACCAAAGTGGTGGTTTTGCCACTTCCTGGGGCTGACATCAGGTTAAGGAGGAACACTCCCCTATCCTTCAATTCGTGCCGTAATGCATCGGCATCTTTCTCATTGTCAGCAAATACGCTCTTCTTGATTTCAATGATCTTGACTTCGTCCATAATGGAAAACTTTGAATCGTCAAATATAGGTAAATATTTGATGCGAAACAAGAGTTTTTTTAGAAGACAGAAGGCAGAAGACAGAAGGAAGCGACAGATACGTCATTGCGAGGGAGGAACGACCGAAGCAATCCACATAGACCATCTCGAGTCTGAGTGGATTGCTTCGCTGCGCTCGCAATGACGGGTCCGCTAAACCATCAAGGATTACTTTATGACCACGGTCCTATTGAGCACGCCGTTCTGGGTGATCAGCTGGATGAAGTACATTCCTTGAGGGTAATGCATGGGGATGGTCAGGTTGGTTTGCTTCGTCGTTCCTCCTCGCAATGACGAGGGTTCGAAAGTGGCTATCTGTTGGCCAAGCTGGTTGAAGATGACGACACGCTGGAGGCCTTCCGCTTGGATGGTCAGGTCGCCTTCGACGGGGTTGGGATATAAAGAAACTGTGGATAAAGACTCTGAAACGCCAATTGGGATACCATCGACAATCAAAGTGTCTGATGAGGCTTCACAGCCATCACTATAAACTGCGACAATGTAATACTCTATCGGAATGGAATAAATACTCACCGTATCACTGTATTCATATATATCAGGATCAAGTCTAACAAGGAACTCAGCGTTACGATAGATGTCAAAACTCACCAATTCACCAGTAGAGCCTTCATCAGGAGCATTCCATTCAAAAATGGCCTCTTGTTGACCCATCGGAGGATATGGCATGTTATATCTAAAATCTACTACCGGGTTGCATTCCACTACCGGAGCATCCCACATCGGATTGGCGATCTCGGCGAGGCAGCCGATATTCATCTGGCAGTAGCGTTGCGACATGCCGAAGCTGTTGACCGAAGGACCGATCAGGTCTTGTGGCGTATGGATGTTGGGGCTGTAATGCTGATAATCCTCGAAGGGATAGATGCCCATGTAGCCGTGGTTGTTGAACGAGGTATGGTCGCTGTCACCCTCGTTGAAGTTGACGTGACGGACGGGCATCTCGGGGAAATAGGTGCCAGCTACGTTCATGTAGTAGGTACCGATAGGTTCCACCGAATTGGGATAGATCAGGTCGATATGGATCTCATCGCCATAGAGGTAGCCGTTCATGTCGTTGTTGAAGTATCCGATGATGTCCATGCCCTGTTGCTGGCAGCGGCTGGCGTAAGCCTCGCTGCCGTAGAGGCCCATCTCTTCGCAGCCGTAGGCGCAATAGACGATGGAATATTCAAATTCATATTGGCTCATGATTCGTACGGTCTCGAGCACGCTGGCCACGCCGGTGGCGTTGTCGTCGGCGCCGGGAGCCGTACCGCCTCCATACATGGCCTCGTAGGAGAACGAGTCGAGGTGGCTGCCGCACACCACGTAGGTGTCGGGATAGAGCGTGCCGCGTTGGATGCCGATGACGTTGGGACCGGCAGCGCCGCTACCCATCCAGGTGCTGGCGTTGAAGGCCTGTTGCTCCACCTCCAGGCCGTAGGAGGCCATGCGTCCGGCGATCCAGTCTGAAGCGGCGAAGGCATTATCCGAGTTCCAGATACGGCTGCCATAGTCCTGGAGATGCTGGACGGTGGCTTGCAACGAGTCCATGTTCACCTGGTTCATCATCTCACGGATGCGGGGATCCTCCTCTGTCACCGTCGGGAAGTCGCGGGTCATGCGCGGCAGACGGGCTTCTTTGTTGAAGATCGCCACGGCGCCGTCGTTCTTATAGGGCATCACCATGCCTTTTGCGAGGATGGCATGGTCCATCTTGGCCATGGCGTTGATGTCGTAGTTGTCGAGATAGGCGTCTTGGGCATTGTCGGGGCAATACACGATGGTATAGACCTCGTTGTCCAGGAAGGCGTTCTCGTCGAGCATGGTCATGGTCTTGTCGTCGAAGGTCTTGGCGGTGGCATAGACCTCGGCGTTGTTGTAATAGTGAATGGTGATATTCGGATCGGCGAAGAGCTTCTCCAGCTCGGCGCGTCCTGAATAGTTGATTTTAACTAGGCTTCCCGCAATCATCACAGACGAAAGCAGCAAAGCAACGAGAGTAAGTAAAAGCTTTTTCATATCAATATTTTTGTTGTTCGAATAAGTATTTAGGTGCACAAAGATAGGAAATAATAACTTCAATTCAAGAATGATTTATAATAGATGAAAATTCCTATCACCCAGATGATGGTCCACAGCGGCACCAGCACTTTGAATCGGATGTGTTTGGTCTTATGGCGGAAGAGGAGCATGCCGAGCCAGCAGCCTGCTCCTCCACCGATTCGGGCGAGCCACAGCAGTGTACGTTCAGGGATACGACGGTGGCCTTTCTGTTTGGAAAAGAGTTTGTCGAGGCCATATAGAAGTACTCCTATGGCGTTGATGGCGATCAGGTATGAAAGGAGGATCTTGTTCATGGTGCAAAAGTGTTTCAGCATTTCACAAGGGCTTTCTCCAACCTGGGCAGTATGGGTGAAAAGCGGGTTCCTTCGACCAATTCAAAAGAAACGGCGTCGTTGGTTTTCGATTTCAGGATATGGGCTGCGGCGACAGTCCTCTCCTCCACTGTGGCCATCCTTTTGTCCTTGGCGTGCTTCTCCGATAAGGCTTTTAGCCCCTCATCCAGATCCTCACGGATTCCTTCGGGAAGGATCATGTAACAGATGCTGTGTTTTTGCTCTTTCATGGCGTTCAGTGGTTGGGGATGGTCAGTTCCTGGAAGGTTTTCAGGTGGAGAGTTTGATCAGCAAAAATAGATAATTCTAAGCAAAACGGGAAACGGATCAAGAATAAAAGTCGCTTGTTGAGTTTTTTTTATTATTTTTGCAGCGAGATACAAGTGAACTATGTTTTATCTTTCGAACTATAGTTGATAACAGTAACACATAGATCCACTTCAAATGAAAAACACAAAATCCACAATCAAACAAAGCACCTCCGAAACCGATGTCTTGCCAGAATTCATCGCCGGCATTCCTACAGCGAAACATCGCAGCAAAGAGAGAATGACATTAATTAGAAGTTATTACCAAAGACTTTGGAAGAAGCTTCAGAGAGAAGGGAGAATAAACAAAATCTTCAATGATTATCTTGGAGTTGATGTGTTTATCGTCGAAAATGAAAGCGATAAGAAGACAATAAACACGGCTTCCAAGAATTGGCAATCGACATACGCTGTCAAACACTTGGAAGAAATCGTTAAAAACGCTATTGGCGACGAGAACAAGCCCGTCTATGAGAAAACCAAGAAAGGAACTCAATCGAAAAACGGCTATAAAAACATGGCAATTTTATACTACGATCTTTTCGGCCCAAGAAAGGGTTTAAACTTCAAGGTAAAGCTAACTATTGGCATCCGTTCCGACAAGAAACACGTCCAATACTGTATTAATAAAATCGAAACAAAAGAAAAAAGCCAACCGTACAAAGCAAGTACCCCTTAACAGGGACCACATACGGAATTGGCTTTTTCAGACTGCAAAACTACAACGAAATTTTGACTCCCGCAAGGGCTTTTGATGATTTTTAACACTATGTAGCAGTTTTGTTCCACCACGAACACCTCGCTGCGCACCCGCGACAGCTCCTAGAGTTCAGCCGCGGTCAGTTCCTGAAAGGTTTTCTTAAAACCTATCACTATATAATAATAGCTTTGGATTCTTTTTGCAGTCCCAAATCATAAGGATGGAACACACTTCACTTTCATATAAATAAATCAGTTTATAGCGATGTTGAACCAAGACATAACGATAGTTTCTTTCAAGATGTTCAAGACTAGGCTCTAAAGGACCTATTTCTGGGAAGATTTTTAATCGATCACCAGCTTTAATAAATTCTTCCGAATAATGAATTGCCACCTTTGTTGAGATGGCATTGAAATAACCAAAAATAGATTCCAAGTCATTTCGTGCTGGTTCAGTCCAAATTAATGGTACCATGAACGCACTTGCTTTTCAAATTCTTCGTGTGAGATCAACCCTTTTTTAGCATCAACATCAGCGGTAGCTTGAAGCACGCGCTGAATGGCTTCCTCAACCGTGTATTGGCACGGTGGAGGTGTTGTGCTTTGAGCTTCCATCTGGTCAAGCAATTCCTCTAATTCATCCGTTTGATTATTCAAATCATCGATCATGAAGCACTGTTTTTCTGATTCAATTAGTTGGTCAGTTTTTGCAAAAATAGTTAAATTATTCATAGTCGGCTTTGTTTTTTTGAATTTGCCGACAAAGATAACAACAATATTTTATATATAGCAATTAATTAATAATAATTATTTCAACTTCTTTGAAAAACCCTTATATTTTAAGGATAAAAGCCGACTATCTTGATGTCCATCGGCATTGAGGATAATTCTGGCAGCCATAGAAACTTCCATATCTGCCATTACGAAGAACTATCTTCCCACCACATCGAGGGCAAACACCTGAGGCTACCTTATCATTATAATTCTGTTTAGCTGCATATACATTGTTCACATGTGTTCTGTCATCCACTTGATCTCTAACATTATTCCATATTAGACAATACTTTACCCGATCAACAACAGCATCCGATATCAATGGTATATTGTAGCTCTGAATGGTGGCAAGTAACTGGTCACTATGAACCACGTGATGCTGCGTGTTAACACCATTCAGCACTGCACTACCGGCAAAAACCACAATGGGTACCACTTTAAGATTGGGCCAATCTACCAAGGCTTTCTTGATAGCATTTGCGTGTGCCACGGACTGCATCACAGGATTATAGAAATAGTTTTTGGTGACATACGAATAGGTCTTCCACCACTTTTTCCTGAATGTAACATCCGTAACAATGATTTGTTTCCATTCCTGACGGTTATCATTACCGTAGATCTCCCCGCGGTAATTCTTGGTTTCAATAGCAAAAACACCATATTTTGAAACCACTACATGATCAATTTGGGTGGTCCCACTGGCTGTTTTCAATACCACATCATCAAACACAGTATAATCAACTGGAAGTTGCATGAGAATATTATGGATAAAGGCCTCCCCTTGCTTCCCTTTGAGTGCTTCCTCGCTAACACGTTCATGCTCGTTTTTCGAAGAGTATCCATTCGCTCTGATGAGCACGAAGACGACAACAATCAATATTATAAGAACTGCCACTGCCACCATTGTCGACTTACTTGTTTTTATTGCAAATATAAACTATAGATTGTCGTTTTAGAGTTTCGTTCGTGGTCAGTTCCTGGAAAGATTTCTCATGTAGGATTGGGGCATATAGTTTATACGCTATACTCGGTTTCTTCAGCAGCCATCAAACCACTGCACCCTTGTTGTAAATATGTAACTTGCCGATTCTTCTTGAAATTCTCCGCTTGCTCAAAGATGGCTCTAAACACTTCGTCACGGGTCGCGGGCGGGTATTTGTGTTTGGCAAGGGTGAGAATAATCTGCACCTTCAGTTGAGCCTTGATGTCGGCTTTCTTGTCCCAATCGATGTATTGCGTTTTGTCGTCCACCACTTCTTTAACGTCTTTGGCAAGGGCAATGTATTGTTCCTCGGTGTATTCATTAAGGAAGCCATACTGCTCGGCAACGGATTTCAAGATGTCGTAGAAGGCTTTCACCTCGATGTCAGGAATGCCATCGGGCAATTTGTTCTCTTTCTTGATTTCCTCAAACAAATCAGCCAACTGCTTGGCCACTTCAGTGACAATCTCGTCAGCCAACACGATGTCGTCTGAACGGTCGTTGTATTTGTCGATGATGCCTTTCAAACGGTCGGTGAAACTAACGGCCTTGATCTTGTTCACTCGCTTCACGCTATCGATGACACGCTTCAGCAACTGTTCCATCAGCTTGACTTTCGTGTTCTGATAAGGCAAGCGCTTCAGCTTTTCCATGTATTGGGTCGCCAGCAAGTCGATTTGTTCCGTGTCGTTGAGGCGCATCGTGTTGATGGCCACGACCTCTTCGGAGATGAGCGCCTCATTGACCAGCTTCAACACATACCTATTCATTTGTGTGGCGTCGGGCGATTCGCCCGTCGTGGTTTTGTAGATGACCGACCGCACGCCTGTGAAGAAATGGACATCGTTGATTTCATTTTTAGTGATGCGCTCGTCGTTGTTGCATAGGTTGTAGGCCGACTTCATTATGTTGGTGTGCTTCATAAAGCGTTTCTCCAACTCCTCCGTCTGCTGTATATGCTCGGCAGCCATTTGCAGGGCATCCAGCTGCTCCAATGGCGTCCCTGTGAAGAACTTGGAATAGTCAAAGTCATGGAACATACGCCTCAACAAATCAAGTTCGTCCTTAAACAACTTGACGGCATTGTCGATGGTTTCCACAGTGGTCTCGTTTTGCCCCCCATTGGCGTATTTCTTCATCGCCTGGTTAAACTTCTTCTTGATGCCCAGATAATCCACGATGAGTCCTTTGTCCTTGCCAGGATAGTTGCGGTTCACGCGGCTGACGGTCTGAATCAGCGTATGCATTTGCAAAGGCTTGTAACAATACATGGTGTCCAGACAAGGTACGTCGAAACCCGTGATCCACATATCGACCACGATGGCAATCTTGAAGTTCGACTTCTCTTCCTTGAATTGCAGGTCGAGTTTCTTTCTGTCCTCGTCCGTTCTCAGAAGATTGTAAAGTTCAGGATCGTCGTCTTTCTGTCGGATGAAGACCATCTTGATCTTCTCCATGGGCTTGATCTTCTCGGCTTCCTCTCTTGTGAGTTCCTCGCCGTCGCCACACACTCTCACTTCGGCCCATTCGGGACGCATGGCGATGATTTCCTTGTAGATGGCATAGCCGATTTCCCTTGTGGCACAAACAATCATGGCCTTGCCTTTGATGGTGCTGCCTTCCTCCACACGGCGTTCATAGTGTCGGATGAAGTCGTCAGCCAACCGATGGATGAGGTCAGGGCTGCTGAGCAGGATGCTCATCTGCGTCATGGCCCGCTTGCTCTCCTCGATTTGGTAATCGGTGGCACCTTCTTCGGCACATTGGTCGTAGTAGGCTTCGATCTGCTTGATGAGTTCGCTATCGGCGAACACATGTGAGGCACGACCTTCGTACATGATGGTCTTGGTGATGCCATCGTTGACGGCTTCAATCATGGAGTATTCATCGACGATGCTGCCAAAGACCTCCAACGTTGGGTCGATGGGCGTGCCGGTAAAGCCGACGTAGGTGGCATTGGGCAACGAGTCGCGGAGGTATTTGGCAAAGCCGTAGGAGCGCCTCACACCTTTGTCGGTAATCTCCACTTTTTCCTCAATGCCCGTCTGCGAACGGTGTGCTTCGTCGCTGATGCAGATGATGTTGGCGCGGTTGGAAAGCAAGTTGATGTCCTTGGAGAACTTCTGTATGGTAGTGAGAAACACGCCACCACTGGTTCTTCCTTGCAGTTTGTCTTTCAAGTCCTCGCGACTTTCCACCTGCTCTATCACGCTGTCGCCGACAAACTGTTTGGCGTTGAGCAACAGACGAGAGAGTTGGTCATCGAGGTCAGTGCGGTCGGTGATGAGGATGATGGTGGGGCTGCACAAGGCCTTGCTCTTCATGAGCAGACGCGACAGGAAGAGCATGGTGAGCGACTTGCCGCAACCCGTGGCTCCGAAATAGGTGCCGCCTTTGCCATCGCCACCCGCATTGAGCTTGCTGTGGTTGAGGATGTTCTGATAGAGTGAGCGGGCAGCGAAATACTGCGGATAGCGGCAGATGAACTTGCGCTCGTCCTTCGAGGTGTCGGGGAAATAAACGAAGTTGTGGATGACATCAATAAGACGGTCCTTGCGGAACAGGCCGGCAATCATCGTCTTGAGCGATGAGATGCCGCTGTCGGCCTTGTCCTTGGCGTTGACCTTGCGCCAGGCATAGAAAAATTCGTAAGGTGTATAAAGCGTGCCGAACTTGTTGTTCACCCCATCTGAGATAACGATGAATGCCGTATATTTAAACAAGGTGGGAATATCGCGGCGGTAGCGGATGGTGAGTTGCTTGTATGCATCCTCAATGGTCGTGTTCTGTTTGAGCGCGTTCTTGAACTCGAACACCACCACGGGCAGACCGTTGACGAAAACAATGGCATCGGGGATGCGGTGTTGGTTGCCCACGATGTCGAACTGATTGACGACTTTGAAAAGATTATGTTTCTGGTTCGGTTCGTCGAAGGCGATGGGATAGATATAGAGGTTCTGTTTGGAGGGGTCTTCCCGTTTCAGCGAAAAGCCGTCCATGAGCAGGTGGATGGTGTGTTTGTTTTCGTCATAGAGCGAGCCACCGGTTTGCTGCATGATGACGCGGATGGCGGTTTCCACCTCTTGGTCGGTGATGCCGTCGTTCTTGTAGCGATTGTGCAGGTATTCCGCCAAGTCGTCGCGCAGCACCACCTCATCGAGGTTGCGCACGATGTCCTCACCTTTCACATGCGCATAGCCTTGCTCTTGCAGCAGGGCGATGATGGACTGTTCTAATTGGTTTTCGTTGAAGTAGGACATAATCATTATTTTATATGGGTTCTTCCTCTTACAAGCACCTAATCTTCATTCTCTTTCACAGGCGCCAGGCCAAAAGCAAGCTCATCTTCATCAATCTGATAGATTTTAAACAGATTCTTCAAAATCGCCATTTTGTTCCAAGTGCTACTGTGCGATGGGCAAAAATACAACCCTGCAGCTAACTCCTGGTAATGTTTTGCAGGTGTAGTTTGGAACCAGACATTCTTTTTGCTTCTTGCCTCCTTATAAAGCAAAGAAGGATTAATGGCATACAACAGCTGTACCATTTCCCACATCATCTTTGCCCAGTCACTAACAGCATAAATGGTGTCTTTAAACAAGAAAGAGGTGATTTTACGGCCTGTCGCCACACCATTGTCCTCAGAAAGGCTGACAACATCATCCTCTTTTTTCACAGGCTTAAAGTTGGTCGAAGGATACGTCCAAATTTTCAAAGCCTTATCCGACAGGTCTTTTTTTCTTATTTCCAACTCCTTTTCCGTCCATTGGTCAAACTTGGCAATATACTGATTCAGACGTAATCCGCTCTGCAAGAAACCATTTTCAATTGTTTTCTTCTCGGGAAACGACTTGTTGCTATAAGTGGAATTATAACCAGTCAATGTCAAATTGGCAATGGTGTGGAGCCATTTTTCATGTATGGTTTCATATTTTTCACCCAACTCTTGTCTCCACCAAGAGCTAAGCGTTTGCGGCATAATGTGTTCAATAGTAAGAATACCCTCCGCAATATTGCCGACAATGTCGTTTTTTTCCTTGCTGCTGCCATTCTCGAGCCGTTCAAATAGATAGGTTTTGTTTTTGCCCCGCATTGCGTAGATATTTTTGGTGGTGAATCCGTTCAAGAACTCTTCGTCTTTAGGGAATGCGCTGGACAACTTCCTGGTTTCCAAGTAGTAAATCATAACATCAGAGTAGGTGTCTGCCTCTTTTTTGTTCTTCACAACAAACTTGTGTAGCGTGGCGAAAATTTTGTTCAAAGCGTTGGTGGGGAGGTCGCACATCAGACGGCGGAAAATGAATGACTCAATGCAAGACAACACTGGCACCAGCTCTTTCTCATAAATACCGGTATCCGAAGCATAAATCATGAAGGCCATCAGGAACGGATAGGCAACTGTCATGTCTAACAAGTCAAGACGTTTGGCGATTTCATTTGCCTCTGAATCTCCCAAATCAAATGTGGTTAGTTTCTTGTACGCGGTAGCGTAGGTGAGCATTTGACCTAACAACTGCTGAATATCCTTTCCCTTAGCGTAAGCCTTAAATGCCTGATACACATTACGAATATTGGGAATAACACCCGTCTCAATAGTCAGATAATTACGGACAAAGGAATCGAGTTCGGAGCCAGTACAATTCTCGATTTTATTCCAATAGTCATCGTAATATTTTTCCTGAATGTCCGGTTGAAGACCCATCAAAATGAAATTCCGGATTTTGTCGGCCTCAGTCAAGTCCAATCCAGTGGAGTTGAGACTCTCGAAAATCAGCTGCGGATCATCGCCATGTTCGGGTTCCAGCACGATGTCGATAATTTCCAAACTGTCAATGGCTCGATAGAGTTCATCCATCGTCAATTCCTTGAGGTTGGTAATTCGGTCGAAGAAATAGTGATAGTTGTGGGTGACCTTGGAGTCTGCCACATAGTCTTCCTCCTTATTGAAAATCAGCCTATCGAAGGCGTTGCAGTCATCACGGAAGGGTTTCAGCCGGACTTTGCGTTCCTCTTTGCGATATTTGTCAATGATATAGGTGTCTTGCAGAATATCCACCAGATTGCTATCCTCCGATACCATTATCCCTTGTTTCATAGCATTGATCATGGCAATGAGAATCAGTGAAACCGTGGTGATGCGCTGCTGGCCGTCAATCAACACCACTTCATCCCGCAGGTGTGCATACGAAACAATACTGCCGAAGAAGTGGGACTGTTTATTTTCCCGTATCACCTGCACCAAGTCGTCAAACAATTGCTTGCAGTTCTCCGTTTTCCAGTCGTAGTTGCGCTGATAGACCGGGATGATGAACCGTTTTCTGGAACCCTCCAAAAATTCTAAAAGATGGGATGCAGAACCTTTCATATAGTTTTATTTATTGCTTGTTTATTACTTCCTGTACTTTATTGCCCTCCTCAGGCAGCTGGTATAGCATGAATTGGATATCAGTGGTCATTGTATTTGGATTGGTATTTGTTTGTCTGTTCTATTTGGCTTTCGTTGAAGTATGGCATTGGGTTATTCTCCTTCCTTTTTTCAAACTCAATAGTTTAAGGAATCATATTAGCAAGTTGCCTGAATCTTTCGTTATCCGCTTCTTTGCTGTTATTTCTTAACCTCAAATAGAAGTCATTCAATTCCTGCTTTTCACCATCATCCGTAGTGCAAATAATCTGAAAATGAGATTGTGCATACAATCGTTGAATATTGATTCCCATGTTTCTCATATTTGAAACAATACTCAACCTAGAATCATCATCTTTTGTAAAAATAGTAATATATTGCTTGGCTTCGTCTGAAATAGACTCGCCTTCTGAAATCCGCCTAAAAAATCTATCAAAATAACTATAATCTATACTTCCAAAAGATAAGCCAAAAATCACAATCTCTTTTGCACCACTCAATGCATTATACAAATCATGTGAGCGGTAATACCTACTCGATGATTTGTGGAAGATTTCATACCCCTTCCTCAGTTTTGTTTCATCAACGCCTAAAATAATCGATTTATCCGATACATTACCGTGTAGATGGGTATACTTAATTTCCTTTGAAATGCCTAACTTATTTGCTATTGTATTCAAATCAGTGTAATTGAAGGAATAAACACTCTCAAAATAACCGTTTTCAACTATTGCCTTCAAAACATCACTTGCTTTACAATCTTTGCAAACCTCATGCTTTTGTTGGACACTTATAATGTATTCATTTAAAGAATTGCGCAGCCTGTTTAAATAATCAACGCTCTTTTTCACGTTATTAGGAGACTCTCGATTTGAAAGAACATAGAATTTATGTTTGATTTCATCTCGTAACTTAGAGTATTCAAGCAATTCTCCTTCAAGGTCAAACCATGTTTCTCTGTTTTTTGCTGTTTCAATGGTGTCTTCCAAAGTAGGTGTTTTTATTGAATGAGCCTCTTTCTTATCCACTTCCTTCGCGCTATTGTTTTCAGATTCCGAGATTGGCCAATACTCTGAATTGGCAAAATCAGAGTATTTTGTAGGTAGACCTAAATCAAGGTCAAATCCATTTCCTATTATAAAAACATTTCCCATGATACCATTTGTCTTTATTTCCCCATCCTCGCCAATAGCAAAGACTGTAATTCTTGTATATTATTTATCTCTATTTTTGATGGATTCTTTTACAGACTCGGGAAGCCCTTGATACAATGAATTTATTTCATTAGGCTCACTTATCATTCTTTCTACTATGATATTAATCAAACGCATGAGCATTATTGCAGTTCCTTTATCATCAACATCAAATGAGATTTGGCCAGGATGAACTGCCTTATTACCTACCACCCGAACAACATCCAAGGCTTGTTGAACTGATTGTGGCAGCCCTTTTTTAACCAAGGCTCCAATATTCTTGTTAATATCTTTATCGGTTTGCCCTAGCTCATTACACAATCTATCTATTGCAAGACGAAGCAAAGCACATGCCGCTCGAGGTGACTTGTTGTAAATAGTCCCTGCTTCATAATACAATTGCTTTACTGTTTCTGGCATATCTTGATTAGCTTCCTCCGCAACAATATCAGGATATACATAATTATTGTCAATCCATATTGTTTTCTTTCCACAACATTGACATCTATGAATAAATACTTGATTTACAGCAACCGGCGCACCTTTTACAATACTACGAATATCCTTCTCAAAATAGTGATTTGCTATTTCCATTTGCGAAATAGTGTTGCAATGAGGACACGTGTATGCTCTTAATTCTTTTTTCGGTTCAATATAGTTATTCGACATTTTATTTCACTTTTTTTCTTTCCCCATCCTCGCCAATAGCAAAGACTGTAATTCAGTTAATTTCTCGTTCTCTTGTTTATATAGTATCGTGTTGTTGTATAGTGTATTTACTTTATCTGAAAAGTCTACGTAGACTTTTCTTTCTGGTATCATCACCCCAAATGGTTCCACATTATTAATTGTTATTTGTGCTTGGGCAGAACCTGACCGCAAAGACATCGTATCGGATTCCAACAAATGATAATACAAGTAGTTTTTCATTAAAGGCTCTTTTGTTTCTATCGAAATGGCGAGATTCGACAAGAAACATTCCTTGGGAGACATGCAAATTCTTCCCGTTCCTGCATCGCCTCTTGCAATAATAACTATTGTAGGCTCTTTCAACGTGTATTCACTAGTATATCCAGTCACTGCATAACCACTAAATATAGGATATGGAAACTTATCACTTTTAGAGTGTTTGTCTGCCATTTTCCCATACTTGAAAGTCGCAATTTCTCCCAATCTCCCCCTTCTCCACCCTTCCGGCAGATTCTCCTTGTCAATCCCATCCACAAACATCTTGCGGTACAAGGCCTGCGCGGTCTCTTCCAAACGGGCAATCATCTGCTCGTTGAGGCGGATGCGACGGCTTAGCGTTTCGTATTCTTCCACGATTTCGCGCTGGCGGGCGATGGATGGGATGGGAAGGCGCATGTCTAATAGTGCATCTTTATCCATTCCACCACGGACATCTGAATCCGTATAAAACCATGCATTTCTATCAAATTCAGGACGTCGGAACCACATCATTAAGTACTCTGGCAACAATTCTTTCGTCTTGGTAATCTCAAAAACATAATATGCAGGCGAAACAATAATAGGGTCGTTCCCATTCAGCATGGCCATTGGAATCCTTTCATCCCTTCCTACATGCATTAGGTTGCAAGCAAATTGGTTTTTAAAAACAAGTTTATACACAGACAAGTCCGTGCCGATAACATTTGCCACCGACGGCATAAAATACTTATCAATGTTAATGCCCATCGGTTTCTTTACCTTCAACTCGCTATTGCGGACGTTCACCTCTCTGATATAGTCGCCTAAACGCTGGTATTCCATCATTTCATGTTTTTCAGCTCATTAAAATCAAGCACCCGCAAATAACCTCTAGTGACTTTATTGATGGCAATCTCTTGCAAATAGCCTTGTTGCACCAACTCCGACAAATCCTTCCTCGCTGTCATCGAGGCTACTGAGAATCTGGATTGCACCTCTTTTACGGTGAGGACAAGATCGGGATCCTCTGCAAATTGTTGTAAAATCAGAGCTTGACGTTGGTTGATATTGCCTGATGCCATAAAAGCATTGGCCGCTTTCTTTTCCTTTTGCTTCCTCTGGATATAATCGGTAAGCTGCTGGAAGGATATTTTCAACGCCCGCAGGTTGTATGTCACAAAATAGCCGATGTCGTTTTCATCGTTCTCGCTATAGCGGAATGTCTTTTCGTAACTCTTTTTCGATTTGGCAATCACTCTCGAAATAGACATGTATTCCGTCAGCCAGTAATTCTCTTTCAACATATACCAATAGAAAAGAGCGCGAGCAGTACGACCGTTACCATCCACAAACGGGTGCATGTAAGCCAACATAAAATGGATGATGATGCCCTTGATGATAGGATGCAAGAAAATACGCGGGTTATCCTCATTGAACATGTAACAAATGGCATCCAAAAACTCAGGGATTTCTTTATAGGTGGGAGGTGTATACACAATCTCGTTGGCGACAACATCGGCCACAACCACTTCATCATTGGTCCTGAAACGGCCGGCATTATTGGGATCATCCAATGTATTTTCAGTCATTAGCCGATGGATATGCAACAGGTTCTCCTCAGTCAAAGGATCGTTTCTGTGTTGGGTGATATACTGAATCGTGTTGTAGTTGTTGACAATCATCTGCTGGGATTTGTTCTGAGGCGACTTATTCTTCCTCAACATCTCTTTGGCCACAACACGGGTTGTGGATGCTCCTTCCATCTGACTAGAATAGATAGCCTCCTCCATTAAAGAGCTGGCCAGATAGTATTTCCTTTCTGCGCTTTGAGAATCGTTTTCAGAAGACCAAAAACTTCCAAAAAGCATATCAAATTCATGACAAAGGCGCTGCATCTGACTTGTTACGCAAAGTTTTATGCCATATTTGTCCCATATCATGACACTCTGTTTCAACCTTGAAGCTTTGACGTATGACCACAACATTTCAGGAGTAACACCTTCTGGCAAAGGTTTTTTGTATTTCACCTTATCCCAATAATCATATTCCTCGTTGATTTGGTCAATGAGAAAATTAATCTCTTCACTTGTTTTCCCGAAAAGGGCATCGGAAAAAGCTTTCTTTTCTATTTTAGGTGGTAATTCCATCATAAACACATTCTTTAATCAAAGCGCAAAGATACAAATAAATTTGATAATTCTTGCTAATTCTTGCAAAATTAGCAAGTTTTAGTAAATTTTGTATCCTAGCTTATCAAAGAGCACCTTCAACTCTTCTTTGCTCTTTTCCTCCTCCTGCAACAAATCACGAATCTCCGTTTGCAGTTCTTTCATCTTCGTGTCGAAGTCGATTTGCTCGTCGCGGTTGACGAACTCGATGTACTTGCTCGGCACCAACGAATAGCCTTTTTCTGCTATGGCCTGCATCTTTACCGACTTGCAGAATTCCGGTGTGTCCTTATAGGTAAGTTCGTAGCCTTCCTGCTGCCAGTTGTGATAGGTGCGGGTCACGGTGTCGCGTGTCTCAGGGTCCAACTCGACATATTTCTTCTCAAACGGAATACCCATCTGCCGTAAATCCATAAACAGCACTTCGCCCTCGCGGTCGCGGTAATGCATCTCCACACCGTTTTTCTTCACCACACGTGCCTTCTTGTTGTTGTTCAAGATCCACAGCGTCACGCTAATATCGGTCGAATAAAACAGGTTTCTCGGCAGAATGAGGATGGCCTCCACCTTGTCGTTCTCGATGAGTTTGCGACGGATGGCCAACTCGGTGCCGTCGGCACTCAAAGCGCCGTTAGCCAGCAAGAAACCTGCCACGCCGTTGGTCGAGAGTTTGGAAAGGATGTTCAAAATCCAGCCATAGTTGGCGTTCGAGGTCGGCGGCAGTTCATAGCCGCTCCAGCGGGCATCATTGGTGAGTTGGTTCTCCTCACGCCAGTCTTTCTGGTTGAAAGGCGGATTGGCCATGATATAATCGGCTTTCAGGTCTTTGTGCTGGTCGTTGTGGAAGGTGTCGCCCTGCTTGATGTCAGCCGAAATGCCACGGATGGCGAGGTTCATGCGGGCCAGCTTGAAGGTGGTGTTGGTGTTTTCCTGACCATATACGCTCACGTTCTTCTGGTTGCCATGGTGCGCCTTCACAAACTTCATCGACTGCACAAACATACCGCCTGAGCCACAACATGGGTCATATATCTTGCCATCATAAGGCTCGATGAGCTCGGCGATGAGGTTGACAATGGATTTTGGTGTGTAATATTCTCCCTTACCCTTGCCTTCAGCAATGGCGAACTTACCCAAGAAATACTCGTAAACACGTCCAATTAAATCATTCTCCGAATCTTTGACGGTATCCAACTTGTTGATTTCGTCGAGCAGTGAGGCAAACTTGGTCTTGTCCAAACCGAGGTTGGAGTAGTAGTTGCTCGGCAATGCGCCGGCCAGTTGCTTGTTCATCTTCTCGATGTTGGTGAGCGCGTCATCGATGATTTGGAAGATGTTGGACTGCTTGGCGTTCTCCATGATGTAAGTCCAGCGACATTCGGGTGTCAGGTAAAACACATTCTCTGCTGTATAGAACTCCACATGGTCGATATACTCCTTCAGCCCTTGCTCAACGAGTTCCTGCTTGCGTTGCTCAAAGCGGTCGCCAGCGTATTTAAGGAAAATCAGGCTCAATACTACATGTTTGTATTCGGCAGGTTCCACAGCTCCGCGCAGTTTGTTGCACGACTCCCAGAGAGCCGCTTCCATGGTTTTGTTTGGCTTTTGCTTGGGTTGGGTGTTAGTTTTTGTTCTAGGCATAACTATGGTTCAATTAATATAGCCTTCAGCCTAAAGGCCAAGGGGTCTAATCTCATTCGATAAAACTTTATGTTTGGATTCAACTTTTTTGCAACTTTTATTATTTCCTTTCTTGTTTTCTCATCGACCTTTCCTCCGAAATATAGCGATTCAAAACAATCTGGAGAAAGGTCATGGAAAACATGTGTTCCTATATAGTCAACAAAGGCAGGGTGATGAGGAACTGATGCGGGCCAAGGTTCTATCAACAAGAAACGGACTTCCTGCTCGTGAGCCCAGTCTATTGCTTTGGTAGATAACTGATATTTGAGAAAGTCAAGACGATCACGAAAATAATCTGGTTTCTCAACGATGTCCTTATATTGAACTTCCATCTCCAAAGCCCCAATATATATCGACTGGGTAATGGTTGATAGACAAGCTTTGGTTTTCTCTCTGTTCAATCCAATGCAAATGCCTTTATGATTACCATAATAGCTCCACATCAGCATTGAGTTATTATTTTTGGATAGGCTACAAATCCAGCTATCGTCTCTTCGGTTCTTTGCATTACTTGTCTCTACTTCTTCAACCAGTTTTTTACCCCACACTTCAGCTTCTCTGGTACAAGCATTAGAATAATCAATTAAACTTGGGTGGCAATCAAACGGATCGTTCAATTGTGTGGCATTAGTAAACTGAAGATTGTGATTTTTTAGCATCAACAATCCTCCTTCAGCATCAAGGAATTTATACAGGATCTCTGTCATCCCGAAGGTTCATTTGTATCTCGACTAAAATAGGCTTCAAAATTACAAATTTCAACCCATATTTTCAACTGATTTATGAAACAAACTTTAAGATGAGGTAACGGTATAATTAAATTATTTCTTTTGATTTAATTAATTTAGTTTTATTTTTGCAACGATAATATTTAATGAAATGGATATCAATTTATCTTTAAAAACATCAGATATAGAAAACTGAATTCTTATCATCAGGAACCAACTAGTTATAGATGATATAGAAAAAAGAAAACTTCTATGGGAAAAACAGCACACGTTTACAGCGAATCACCGCCGTTCGCTTCCTTAAACATCTCGGGCCATTTCGGCGGTCTGCCCGAGACTAGTGCTTAGACCATAGAAGTTTCCTTTTGCTGCAAAGATACAACAAATTCCTAATTCCGCAACATTTCTATTGAAAATATTATCCCCTTCTCGCCTCACGCAATGGGCGGTCCCAATACACCTCGCCACCGGCTTCGTGGGCAAGGGCATCAATGGCTTCACGGAATTCCTCCAACAAGGCCTGTTCGCGTTTCTTGGAACGACGCCCCTTGGCCTCGTAGAGCACCTTGCTGAAATAGGCATCGTAAGAGACGGCATAGTCGTCATCGGCATTGTGAGGAAAGAAAGTCACCGCCGCCTCATAATGGATCTGGCCGGCATCGGAGTCGGCAATGAGCATCACCAACGCGGCATGACGAGGCACGCCGTTGAATTCCATCTCAGCGGCGAAATACTGTTCGTAAACGTTGAGAGTCGCCATAGACTTCGTAGTCTTTACCTGGAAAACCACTTGTCGAGCGTCGCCTCGGCCTCCTGATCCATCTCGGGAGTGATGTGCTGCTTGATCTTCCTGTAGGCAATGGCAATGACCGCCACCTCGTCGGCCCAGCCAAGGATGGGATGACGCTTTGCCGAAATCAGGTTGATGGGAAGAATCAGATACGCCAGCGACCCGTAAATGATCGCCTTGGCTGATTTAGGTGTGCTGTCGCTCTTCAGCACGTAATACATCAGCAACGCCTTCTTGGTGGTGTAACGTCCCAGCCGCTTGGCGCTGTCTTTGATCTTCTCCCATAACCCAGGGAGGTTGTAATTTGTGGTGTTCGATTCCATGGCATTCTACATTTTGAGCGCAAAGATACACTATTTTCTTTTTGTGAACCTCTTCCCTATCCGGTTTCCGCTGTTGATCTCCATGATGGCCAAGATGCCGAAAGCGATGGCGACGGTGGCCTTGAGGGCGGCGAAACCGGTGTGTAGGGCCTCGGGGAGCTGGTTGGAGACGATGTTGTAGCTCGTCCAGAAGATGCCCGCACCGGGCACCAAGGGGAAGATGCCGCAGATGAGGAACACCGTGATGGGACACTTCCTCCCGATCGACTGAAACAGCGCCGTCAAGGTAACCAATGCCGTGGCGCAAAAGACGACTTCGACAGGCGACATGGCGGTGTAACGACTCAGCACGAGATAAAGGAGCCATCCCATCGTGCCACAGAAACCTGCGTCGAAATAATACCTGCGCGGCACACCAAAGAGGGCTGCAAACGACACGGTGCCCAAGAAAGCAGCCACGAGCTGGATGGCGAAACCGGCCGTCTGCGGATCGGCGGTGAGTCCTCCCAATACGGGCATCGACCCGAACACATTGCCGTCGAACATAAAGGCCAAGGCCACGCCCAAGGCGATACAAAAGAAGGTCAACAAGGCGTCCAAAAGTCGTGTGACGCCTGCGATATAGTCCTCGTTGGCCATGTCGCGGATGCCGTTGGTGAAAGGCACACCGGGAATCAAAGGGATGATGGCGCCGATGATCATGTTGCTCAGGTGGTCGCCGAGACCGAGACGGTACATCCCGATGCAGAGCAAAGTGGCCAGCAGCCCACCCGTGGCGTTGCCCACGATGCGCGACAGCCTTCTAGAGCCCACAAATAACATGAACACCCACAACACTAACCCTGCAATGAACGAGGCCACACAGTCCATGAAACCGCCTCCGAAGATGATGCAGAAGGCGGCACTGCCCACTGCGGAAGCCAGGATCTGCTCCCACGCTGGCTTGGCCTTCATGGCTCGGATGGCTTTCAGCTGCTGATCCAGCTGCTCCAGGGTGTAACGTCCCTGCTCCACCTCACGCGACAGCTGGTTGACGGCCACCACCTTGTCGAGGCTTGCGCCCTTGATGGGGATGAACTTGGAACGGGCGTAGTCCTTGCCGGTTGCCATGATGCCGTTGCTGAGCACGAAGAAACTCTCGTCTTCCACACCGTAATGGCCAGCGATGCGCCGCATGGTCTCCTCCACACGGGAGATCTCAGCGCCGTTCTCCAACAAGATGGAGCCGGCTTCGTAGGCAAGGTCTAAGGTTTTAGGGGTATCGGTCATGGCATTGTTTATTTTGACGTTCCTTTCATAATATGTTCCAACAAGCCTTCACAGCCTTCCAAGACATCGATCCACGTGGCCTCGAAATTGCCCGTGTACCAAGGATCGGCCACCTGTCCGGGACGTCGGGTGTAATCCATCAAAAGGCTGATCTTCTGGTCGGGATCGCCACCTAAGAGACGATGCAGGTTGCGGACGTTGTTGCAGTCCATCACGATGACATGGTCATAATGGCGGTAATCGTCCATGGTCATCTGCCGAGCTGTCTTTCCTTGGCATCCGATGCCGTGTTCCGCCAGCTTACGTCGCGCCGGAGGATACACAGGGTTGCCCAACTCTTCGGTAGAAGTCGCCGCTGAAGCAATCTCGAATTGGTCTTGGAGTCCCTTCTCCTCCACCAGATGCTTCATCACGAACTCCGCCATCGGACTGCGACAGATGTTGCCGTGACAAACGAAAAGGATCTTGTTTTTCATATTGGGTTATTTGCTGGCAAAGATAGGGAAAAAAGCAGAGATTGCGTTTTCTTTTCTAGACTTGATAAAACTTAATAAATTAATACTTGACAAATTTATATTATCGTTGTATATTTGCAAACAAAACTAGTTTTTTTGAAAAACTATTAACGACAATTTATTTAATATAGAATCAGAATTATGACGAAAAAACCAGAATTATCAGAAGATTTGATTAACTTTGCGGATATAAAAACAATGGAGATCACCATGAACACCGAGTCCAATCTCAAACCTTACACCATTGAAGAACTTCGTGAACGGATAGCCATCAGCGAAAGGCAATTTGCTGCTGGTCAATGGCAGGATTTTGATGAAGCAATGGACGAGATTGAAGCCGAACTCGCCGCTGAAGAGCAGCAATCTGAAATGGCGGAGTCTTTATGAGGGTGATCATTACTGATTTCGCGAAGCAGGAGATTCGCAAAACAGCCAGCCATATCCAACATAGTTTTGGGAAAGCCTCTAAAGACAATTTCTTGAACAACATTAGACTAACAAGGAATCTCATTGGATCCCATCCCTTTCTCGGACCGGAAGAAGAGTCTTTAGCTGATTTACCAGGAAGCTATCGTAGCATTGTTGTGAATAGTTTAAATAAAATGATTTATCGAATTCAGGACGACCATGTTTTAGTCGAGGATTTCTGGGATGTTCGCCGAGAACCTTCCGATTTAAAAGGTCAGATCATCAGGAAACGATAACCTTTAACAAAACAAAGAGACAGCCCCAAGGGGACTGTCTCTGATAAAAGAAGATTTGATTAGGATTACTTCTCCACTTCCTTCTTCAGGCGCTCCGTCAACATCGGGACGATCTTGTGCAGATCACCCACAATGCCGAGGTCGGCGACGCTGAAGATGGGGGCGAACTTATCCTTGTTGATGGCGATGATGAAGTCGGACTCTTCCATACCGGCAAGGTGCTGGATGGCGCCGCTGATACCACAGGCCATGTAGAGGTTCGGGCGGACGGTCTTACCGGTCTGTCCCACCTGACGGTCGTGAGGCATCACACCATTGTCAACCATAGCACGTGATGATGACACCACGCCGCCGATGACGTCGGCCAAGGCCTGCAGCTTGTCGAAGCCTTCCTTGTTTTGGACGCCACGGCCGCCAGACACCAGGATCTTGGCATCGGCGATATCGACCACGGTCTTGTCTTCCTTGATGGTCTCCACCAGCTTCACCTTGAATTTCGTAGTGTCGAACTGAGGAGTGAACATGGTGACCACGCCTTGACGGCCTTCCTCACGTTGACGCTTCTGCATCACGCCAGGACGCACGGTGGACATCTGTGGACGGGTGTTCGGGCAGATAATGGTAGCCATCAGGTTGCCACCGAAAGCGGGACGGGTCATGCGGAACTGCAGCTCGCCGTTGCTCTTCTCGTCGGCAACGACTTCCAACTTGGTGCAGTCGGCGGTCAGACCGGTCTTCAGACGGGCAGCGATACGCGGAGCCATGTCGCGGCCGATGGTGGTGGCACCGTACAGCACGATGTTGGGATGACGTTCTTTGATGATCTGGTCAACGACCTGTGAGTACTGCTCGCTCAGATAGTCCTTCAGCTCGGGGACGTCGGCGACGATGACCTCGTCGGCACCGAATTCGATGAGCTTCTGGGCTTGGTCTTTCACGTTGTAACCCAGCAACATGGCCACGACCTTCTCGCCGAGCGCATCGGCCAGGTCACGGGCCTTACCTAAAAGTTCGAAAGCAACGGATTGGATGTTACCTTCACGTTGTTCTGCGAAAACGAATACGTTTTTATAATCTTTCAATTCCATGGCTGTAACTTTTAGATGATGTGTTTTTCTTTCAGTTTGTTGACGATCAGCTCAACGGCTTCTTCTTCGCTCACCTCGTGGACCTCGCCCGGGGCCTTCATGGCCTTCGGGAAGCTCTGGAACACCTTGGTGGGAGAACCGCTCAGACCGAGTTTCGTCTCGTCGTAGTCGATCTTGTCGGCACCCCAGACCTCAACCTCGCGGTTGTAAGCCTCGACGATGCCGCTGACGGTCATGTAACGTGGCTCAAATGCTGAAGCCAGCACAGTAAGCAGGCACTTGCCTTCCACTTCGAGAACCTGGACGCTGTCCTCATTCTCTTTGTGAACTTGCAGGTTGCCGTTGGGCATCAGCTTAGCGTCGCAAACGTAGGTGATCTGAGGCAGACCGAGGTGTTCGGCCATCTCAGGACCCACCTGAGCGGTGTCACCATCGATAGCCTGACGGCCGGCGATGATGATGTCGTAATCCAACGTACGGCAGAGACCTGCGATGGCGTATGAAGTAGCCAAGGTGTCGGAGCCGGCGAACTTACGGTCAGAGAGAAGGATGGCACGGTCGGCGCCCATGGCGAAGGCTTCGCGCATGATGACGTCGGCTTGCGGAGGACCCATGGAGACCACGGTGACGTTGGCACCGAATTGGTCCTTCAGACGGAGGGCCAGCTCGAGACCGCCCTTGTCGTCAGGGTTCATGATGCTCGGAACACCGTCGCGAATCAAGGTGCCCTTTACCGGATCAATCTTGATTTCAGTGGTATCCGGAACTTGTTTGATACAAACGATAATATTCATACTGCTTCCCTCCTATTATTTCTTGAACAACTGACCAGCGATAACCATACGCTGCACTTCTGAGGTACCTTCGTAGATCTCTGTGATCTTGGCATCACGCATCATGCGTTCCACAGGATATTCACGAGTATAGCCGTAGCCACCATGGAACTGGACAGCCTTAGTCGTCACTTCCATAGCAATTTCGGCTGCAAACAACTTAGCCATAGCGGCATCAGGTGAATAAGGCAGACCCATGTCTTTCTTCCAAGCGGCGCTTCTGACGAGCAGACGGGCAGCTTCGACTTTGGTCTTGAGGTCGGCCATCTGGAACTGGGTGTTCTGGAACTGAGCGATGGCCTTGCCAAACTGCTTGCGTTCCTTGGTGTATTTAACGGTCTCATCCATAGCACCTTGAGCGATACCCAGGGCTTGGGAGGCGATACCGATACGACCACCGTCCAAGGTCTTCATGGCAATGGTGAAACCCTTGCCAAGAGGTCCGAGGAGGTTTTCCTTCGGCACTTCGCAGTTTTCGAAGATCAGCTCGCAGGTAGCGCTGCCGCGGATACCCATCTTGAGCTCCTTCTTGCCGATGCTGAAGCCTTTCATGCCCTTCTCCACGATGAAGGCGGAGATGCCCTTGGTGCCTTTCGACTTGTCGGTCATGGCCATGACGATGAACACGTTGGCGTAGGAGGCGTTGGTGATGAAGATCTTGGTTCCGTTGAGGATCCACTTGTCGCCAGCATCGACGGCTGTGGTCTGCTGCATGGCGGCGTCGGTGCCGGCATTGGGCTCGGTCAGACCGAAAGCGCCAATCCATTCACCAGAGGCCAGCTTGGGCAGGTATTTCATTTTCTGTTCCTCGGTGCCGTTCTCCAGGATGGGAGCCATGCACAACGAGGTGTGAGCCGAGACGATGACGCCGGTGGTGGCGCACACTCTCGAGAGCTCTTCGACCGCCATGATGTACATCTGGACGGTACCGCCCTGTCCACCGTACTGCTTCGGAATCGGGATGCCCATGATGCCGAGCTTGCCCATCTTCTGGACAGTCTCCATCGGGAAGCGCTCCTGTTCATCGACTTCGGCGGCCAAAGGCTTTACTTCGTTCTCCGCAAACGATCTGATCATCTGCAGGAACAACTGTTCTGTCTTTGAATAACTAAAGTCCATATATTTTAATATTTATAGAATCCTTCTCCAGTTTTACGACCAAGCAAGCCGGCGCGGACCATCTTGCGGAGCAAAGGATGCGGGCGGTACTTGGGATCGCCAAACTCTTTGTAAAGCACTTCCATGATGGCGAGGTTGACGTCGTTGCCAATGAGGTCGGCCAAAGCCAGAGGACCCATCGGGTGGTTGGCGCCCAGCATCATGCACTTGTCGATGTCTTCAGCGCTGGCGATACCGTCGGCGAGGATGCCGACTGCCTCGTTGATCATCGGGATGAGGATACGGTTGACGACGAAGCCGGGGGCTTCCTTCACTTCCACGGGCTGCTTGCCGATGGAGGTGGCGAGGTCAACGATGCATTTGGTCACCTCGTCGCTGGTGAGCTGTCCCTTGATGACTTCCACCAAGGCCATACGGTCGGCCGGGTTGAAGAAGTGCATGCCGATGAATTGGGCAGGACGGCTGGTGCAGGCAGCGATCTCGGTGATGGATAATGATGATGAGTTGGTAGCGAAGACGGTCTCGGGCTTGCAGATCTTGTCAAGCTCCATGAAGACGTCTTTCTTCAGCTGCATCTCTTCGACGGCGGCCTCGATGACGAGGTCGGCATCGGCGAAGGTAGCATAGTCGGTGGTGGTGGTGATGTTGGCGAGCAGGGCATCAACGGCCTCTTGGGTCATCTTGCCTTTCTCCACCAGCTTACCGTAACCTTTTGCGATGGAAGCCATAGCCTTGTCGAGGCTGGCTTGGGTGCGGCTCTTCATGACGACGGGCATCTTGGCAGCGAATGCCTTCACGATACCTTTAGCCATGGTGCCGGTTCCGATAACACAGATTTTCATGTTGTTGATTGTTTATTGTTTAATTGTTTAATTGTTGATTCATTTCCCCACAAAATTGGGTTTCCGTTTCTCTAAGAATGCCGCCATGCCCTCTTTCTGGTCCTCGGTAGCGAAACAATGACCGAAGTCCTTGTTTTCCAGCTCGATGGCACCGTCAGCGTAGAGGTCGTAGCTTTCGTTGATGCATTCCTTGGCATATTGGAGGGCCAGCGGAGCCTTCTCCTTGATGGTCTGGGCCATCTCCATGGCCTTGTCCATCAACTCTTCGGGCTCATAGACGGCGTTCACCAAGCCGATGCGCAAGGCTTCGTCGGCCTTGATCACCTTGCCCGTGAAGATCATCTCCTTGGCATAGCCTTGTCCAACGAGCTTCGCCAGACGGTAGGTTCCCGAGAAGCCAGGCGTGATGCCCAGTCCCACCTCGGGTTGACCGAACTTGGCTTTGTTGGAGGCGATGCGGATGTCGCAAGCCATAGCCAGCTCGCAACCGCCGCCCAGGCAGAAGCCGTTCACCGCGGCGATCACAGGAATCTCCAGGGTCTCGATGCGGCGGAATGCCAAGGCGCCGAGCTTGCTGAACTCATAGCCCTGCTGTTCGTTGAGGTTGGCCATCTCGGCGATGTCGGCACCGGCCACGAAGGCCTTCTCGCCATCACCGGTGATGATCAACACACGGACGTCGTTGATGTCAAGGTTGGCAACGAAATCGTCGATTTCCTTCAAGATCGTGGAATTGAGAGCATTCAAAGATTTGGGAGCCGACACCTTCATGATGCAGATTCCGTCTTTGCTCTCGATCTTTAAAAAGCTATATTCCATAATCGTAGGTTTTTAGATGTCCATAGGTTTCCAGTTGGGGTCAAGGATGAGCTTGGCCTCGGTGGCAGCTTGCATCTGCTCGAAGGTGAACTCGGGGTGGATCTCACGCACCACGATGCCTTCGGGGGTGATGTCCATGACACCCATCTCGGTGATGATCATGTTCACCTGTCCGGCAGCGGTCAGAGGCAGCGTACACTCCTTCAGAATCTTGGGAGCACCCTTCTGGGTGTGTTCCATGGTGAGGATCACGCGCTTGGCACCGACCACGAGGTCCATGGCACCGCCCATACCGGGAGCCATCTTGCCAGGGATGATCCAGTTGGCGAGGTTACCCTTCTCATCCACTTGCAAGGCACCGAGGAACGACACGTTCACATGGCCGCCACGGATGATGGCGAACGAAGTGGCCGAATCGAAAGTGCAAGCACCAGGCAGCAGGGTGATAGCGCCACCGCCAGCGTTGATGAGGTTTTTGTCTTCTTTGCCTTCTTCGGGAGTCGGGCCCATGCCCATGGCACCATTCTCGGTCTGGAGGGTCACGGTAACACCTTCAGGAAGGTAGTTGGGGATCAAAGTCGGAATGCCAATACCGAGATTGACAACATCGCCGTCGTGCAGCTCCTTGGCAGCACGTTTGGCAATCACTTCTCTCATTTCATTTTTTTCCATAACGTTGATATTTAAAGATTTAAGATTTAAATATTTAACTTTATCATTTAACCACGGATTTCGCAGATTGAGCAGATTCCTTTTAATCCGTGTAATCCGTGGTTTATTTTCATAGTCATTTCATTCCTCGTTTTACCATTTCTTGAACCACAAACGAAGCCACATCGTCGGCATAGGTGTTCATACCGAAGCCGGCGTCGAAGCCGAGTTCCTTGGCCAGTTCGTGGGTGATACGGGCACCGCCACAGCAGCAAATCATCTTGTCGCGCAAGCCCTCGGCCTCCATCAACTCGATGAAGTTGGTCATGTTGTGGATGTGAACGTCTTTCTGCGTCACGGTCTGTGAGACAAGCAGCGCGTCGGCGTGGAGTTCGATGCCTTTGGCGATGAACTCCTCGTTGGGCACTTGCGAGCCGAGGTTGTAGGCATCGATCATCTCGTAGCGTTCCAGTCCGTAGTGGCCGGCATAGCCCTTCATGTTCATGATGGCGTCGATACCCACAGTGTGGGCGTCGGTACCCGTCGAGGCGCCGACGATGACAATCTTGCGACCGATGTTTTCCTTGATGTACTTGTCGGTCTCGTACATATCCATCGTCGTGGATTCCACCTTCGGCACATAGATGGTCGAATAATCGACGGTGTGCGTGCAACTACCATAGCAGTTGACGAAGGTGAAACCAGGCGTCAGTTCCCTGTAATACACCACGCTGGGGTTTTCCAGTCCCATCTTCTTCAGCAGCAGCTTGGCCGCTTCGATGGCTTCTGCGCCGCAAGGCACGGGCAAGGTGAAGCTCAACTGCATCTTGCCGTCGTTCATGGT
>CADCGK010000018.1 GCA_902800965.1 uncultured Bacteroidia bacterium
TTCTTCGTTGTCACTGACCTGAACGGAAGGACAAGCTCAGGAAAAGTGGTGAAACAATAGCGCTTTGTTTTTCTAAAGATATTTATCAACAATCCCGCCTTACCGAGGCGGGATTTGTTTTTTTATTCCTACTTTTGCAATTAACTAACAATAATAGAGTTATTAAAAAGCAAAACGATACCATTATGAAAAACAAAATCACAACTGTCATGCTGGTCCTTCTGGCCGCCTTCATCACCCTTGGAGGTACCACCAGCTGCAAAAGCAAGAAAAGACTCGCCAAAGAAGCCGCCGAAGCTGAATACAAAGCCCGCGTGGCCGAGGCAGTGAAAGACCTGACCGCCATCCTCGACGATGAGACCGTGTGGACCCTCGAAGAAAAGGAAAACCGCGTCAAGACTATCAAGGACTGGAACCTCCAGAACGCCGAAGTCGATGACTTGCTCTTCCAAGTAGAGAAAAAACTCGCCCGCGAACGCGCACAAGCGGCACAAAAAGCCGAAGAAGAACGCCTCGCCGCCGAAGCTGCAGCTAAGGCCAAAGAACCGAAAAACGTGCTTGAAAAGAGCTTTGCCAACATCGCCTCCGCCGCAAGCACCACACAAGCCAACCGCATCATCAACGAAACACTGCAACTGTTCGCCTCCAACACCGTCCCCGTGCTGATCATCATCAGCCAAGCCGGAGGCTTCAACGACTACGATAGACCTACCACTATCGAAGATTACCTCAACTACGTCAAAGACCAAAAAGTAAACCGTAACAAAGTGTCGGAACTCGTGTTTGACGATGCCGGAAAAATCACTGAAGTTGTACTCATTAAAAAATAACGAAGAACCATGAAAAAGATATTGGCAACAATGGCGCTCTTCCTGCTGGTGGCAGGCACCGCCATGGCTCAAGATGAGTTAAGTTTCGAACGCAAGCAGGCAATCGACAGTCTCGCCCTCGAGAAAGTCCGCGACCTGAGCAAATACATCAAGATCGTCGGCTCCAAAGAAACCGCCTGGAGCGAAGCCAATCGTGTCATCGACCGTGCTGAAGAACTGTTCATGAACAATGCCGAAATCGGCGTGTCGTCCATCTCCAGCAACAAAATCAAGATGTATAAGGTGCGCCCCTATTTCGAACACCTGATGCGCCTCAACTACGACCGCGTGGAAATCGAATGGTATAACATCGAATACGTCTCCGACCTGCAACGCCAACCCGACGGCACCTACGTGGGCGTCATTACCATCTTCCAGACCTTCCGCGGCTACGACAAAGAAGGCCGTCTTTCCTACAAAGACACCACCAAGAAAGACATCACGGTCTATGTGAAACGCAAAGAAACCCAAATCGGAGGCAAGATGATCGGCTTCTGGGATGTGTTGCTCGGCGATATGAGGGTGAAAGAGACTGCAAATAAATGAGAAGGAAGAAGATAGAAGTAAGAAGTAAGAAGACAGGAGACAGAAGGTTTTCTGTTCTTCTTATTTTTGCCTTGATGTTGTCATTTATGACAATGCCGGTAGCGGCACAATCCGTTGGCGACTTCCAGATGGATGAAGCCAACCTCTATGCCATGACCAAGCAAATGGGGCAGTTCATCCGTCGCTTCAATTACGAAGAAGACCAGTTTGGCAACAAGATCAACCCGAAAGATCCTTCCTACCACAACAAGCAGAAACGCCAACAGTCGCTCAGCATCCTCTTCGACCAAGTGACCTACGGGAGCCAACCCGATTTGCAACGCTACTTCATCGAAGACGTCACTGCCGACGACTCCACCTTCATGACTTTCCTCGGAGGCCGCTGGTATTCCGAAGTGTCGGCCACCTTTAAATACAAAGGCAAGGACGTCAGCCTGATCATGATCCTCGGCGTGGAAAAAGAAGGCCTCGGCTCGAAATGGGTGCTCAACAACATCTATTTCTCCGAGTTCAACAAACTGTTCCCCACTGGCGAGATGACCGAACGCGAGAAACATTTCCTGCACCCCATGAGCCATGAACTCGACTTCATGAACATCTACAAGATCTTTAAGGAGCCGGAAATCATCGAATACTACGCCTCAAAACGCTTTGAACCCGACTACCTTACCCTTTTCTTCTACGAAATCAAGAAGGGCAACCTCATCTTCCAAAACGTGGATACGGTGAAGTTCCACGTCTTCCAAATCAAAGACTGGTACTTCGAAGTGTCGTGGTTCAACCGCAATTCCAGTAACGCCGGATGGCTTATCTCCAATCTGATATATATCCCCGAAAAGGACAAAAAAGACCTCATCAAATTCTACGAACCATGAGTAATAAGTTGAAAGTTGATAGTTTAAAGTGGAAAGTATTTCTTCTTTTGCTGCTTTTTATTACCATAACGGCCCCAGCTCAAAAAAAGAATAATAAAGGCGGATTCACCAAGGAAGAACTGACTAACTACGAGACTGAAATCAAGAAGATGGTGAATTACCTGCAGGAAACGCTGAACTTTATCGGCGATCCCGAACAAACTGCGCAGGAAAAAGAAATCATCTTCTCACAGAGTTACACCAAGATCTTCCAAAACAGCAAGGTCCAGATTGAAGACGACCTCGACACAAAGCGTAGCACACCGCTCTCCAAGGATGTCCAAGCCTATCTGAAAGATATCGACTTCTTCTTCAAATATGCGGTATTCAAGTTCGACATCCAAAGCATCGCCAACATGACCAAGGATGACGGAGTGCCGTTCTTCAAGGTGACCTTGAACCGTAAACTCGTGGGCAAGACCGTCACCAACGACTCCATCAACGAGGCAAAGACACGCTATATCGAGATCAACGTTGACAAAAAGAACAACGACCTGAAGATCGCCAGCATCTACACCAGCAAGATCAACGAAAGACAAACGCTTAGCAACTGGTGGAACGCCATGCCAAGCCCCTGGAAGAACTGCTTCGGCAAGGACATCAAGATCAACGACAGCATCCCACTGAAATCCGTGATGCAGGTCAACGAAAACGATTACATCTATTCCTATCCCATCCTTTCCGTGATCGACGGCGACACCATCGCCACCGACTGGAAGGAAACCGTGATGAAACAAGGTATAGATGAGGTTTATACCCAACTCAAGGCCCTTAGCATGTCGCAAGAGGTGGACGTAGCCAACATCAGGACCATCACCACCCTTGATCCCTTGATGGAGCTCTCCGACTTGAGCATCCTCAACATCACTGGGACCAACGTCAACGACCTTACACCGCTTCGTAATGCCAATAAACTCAGGGTGCTCAAAGCCGGCAACACCAGGATCAGCGACCTTAGCGCCTTGAAATACGACCTCATGCTGCAAGATCTCGACGTCTCCCATACCGATGTCAGCAACATCGATGTATTGGAGGTCTTGAATAACTTGGAGAAATTGAACATTTCTTACACCATGGTCAACAACCTGAAAGTCATCGAGAACTGCCCGAATCTGAACTATCTCTTTATTGAAGGCAGCAAGGTCAACACCCTTTTGCCCCTCAAACAATTAGAAAACATCATCTCTCTGAACATCAGCAACACCACCATCAGAGACCTGAACGCCATCAACCACCTGAAGTCGCTGCAAAGCCTGAAGATCTCCAACACGCCCATCAACAACCTGAATGCGCTTCAGGAAATGGAAAACCTGAAGGAACTCCACTGCAGCAACACCAACATCAGCGATCTCACCCCGCTCAAGAACCATAGACGTCTAAGCAAGATCTACTGCGACAATACGAGGATCAGTGTCAATCAGGCTAGCGCTTTTACCAAGGACAATCCATTCACTTTGGTCATTTACGACACCAACGCCCTCGAAGAATGGTGGAACAACCTTCCCATTTATTGGAAAGCTGTCTTTTCCAAACAAATCGACCTTGATGGTGAACCGACCACCGAACAGCTGCATGAAATCATCAATATGACCGATTTGGACCTCTCAGGCAAGGAATACATTCAAAGTCTGATGCCCGTAAGTCGTCTTACCAATCTTGTCAACCTCAACATCTCCAACACCGAAATCACAAGGCTGGAGCCTTTGGCTGGCATGACCAACCTCGAAAGCGTGTCTTTGGAGAATACCTTCATCGATAACCTTGGACCTTTGGCTAACATGAACAGACTGAAGATCATCAACATCAACAATACCCCGGTTGCCAATCTGGAGCAACTCGCCTCCGACAGCCATTTGGAAACCATCTGGGCTGAAAATAGTGGTGTCACGGCCAACCAAGTACAACAGCTGAAGTCTGTCCTCAAAGATGTCACGGTGGTCTATCAAACTGAAGCATTGCAGTCATGGTGGTACACTTTGGATGATGTGTGGAGAGAGATTTTAAAAGAACAAATCGGATGCAATTCTTACGAACCATCGGCCTTGGAACTGCAACGTATCAAGGATCTGAAAGAGTTGACTATTGAGCAAGAAAACGTCATCCAGTCACTTGAACCCATCAAAGATTGTCATTGGCTTGAGAAAGTCCAGGTCACCAACCAAGGTATCCGCGACATCAAGCCGCTTGCCAACAAGCCTTATCTGAGCGAGTTGTTGGTGCAAAACAATCCTATCAGCGACCTTTCGCCTTTGGCGTCGGACACTCTCTTATCTGTTCTCAACGTTGAAAACACACAGATATCCGACCTTGACGACCTGGAGGAGTTGACCCATCTTCGTATCCTCAACGCCAGTGGCACCGAAATCAAATCATTGAAGCCCTTGGCCAAAATGACGCAATTGGAAGAACTGCTCATCAACAATACCAATGTCAAGAGCATCTCACCTATTGAGAACATCCCTTCGTTGAAGCTGCTGAAGATCTACAACACCAGGGTAAAGAACAAAGCGGTCAACGCCTTGCAACAGAAGCGATTTGACTTGAATATAGTTTATTATTAAGAAGACAGAAGGAAGAAGACAGAAGAAAGAATGAAAAGACTATTACCTTTACTTTTGATAATATTGGTTTGTGCTTGCGGCCATCAAACGGAAAACAGAGAACAAAAAACGGAGAATGGAGAACGGAAAAATCTCAGTTTTCCACTTTTTAACGCCGATTCGGCGTATGCTTTTGTAAAAGCCCAGACGGATTTCGGTCCACGAATACCTAATTCCGAGGCACACAAGCAATGTGCAGCATGGTTGGTCAACAAGCTTTCAGGATATGCCGATACGGTGATGGTACAAGATTTTCGAACCAGATTGTTCAACAACATAGGTATCGAAGGGAAAAATATCATCGCCAGCTTCAATCCCCAAGCAGCCAAGCGTATTATCCTTTGTGCACACTGGGATTCACGTCCTTTTGCCGATCACGATTCCGATGAAGCCAACTGGAACCATCCCATCGATGGGGCCAACGACGGTGCTAGCGGAGTGGGAGTGCTGATTGAAAACGCACGTTGTTTCCATAACCAACCGCTTCCTGACAAATTGGGAGTGGACATCATTCTTTTCGATTTGGAAGATTATGGGCCACGACAAGATCAGGCAGAACAGTATTACGACGATCGCCGCAACCATTGGGCTTTAGGCTCACAGCATTGGGCATCACAACCCCATATCCCAGGATATAAGGCCAACTACGGCATTTTGCTGGATATGGTCGGTGGAAAAGAACCCAATTTCATGAAAGAGTATTATTCACAAGGTTACGCTGCTTGGCTGAGCAACAAAGTATGGAGAAATGCACAAGACCTTGGATATCGTGAGTATTTCTCCAATGAGTTGGGAGAGCCCATCAGCGACGACCATCTTCCGTTGAATGAAGTCGCTGGCATCCCCACCATCGATATCATCGACTTGCAACCCAACAGTACTAACGCCACTTTTCCTGAAACCTGGCATACACTGAACGACAACATTGAAAACATCGAAAAAAGCACGTTGGAAATGGTCGGAAAGGTGCTAATTCACACTGTTTACGGTGAATAGTTAATAAGTTTTTTTGTTTATTTCGATTGAATCATTTAATTTTGAACCTTTGAAAACGAAAAACATCTTAATAACCTAAGTATTAATTAAAATCCAAATCACAATGAAAAAGTTATTACTCGTTTTGATTGCCGTTATCGGCTTGTCATTTGCAGCTAATGCTCAGAACGCTCTTGGTGTCCGCCTCGGTGGTGGCCAGGGTTATGGTGCTGAACTTTCTTATCAGCAAGGCATTGGCGGTATGAATCGCTTGGAATTCGACCTTGGTTGGTATAACAACGAAAATGTTTCACACCTCGGTTTAGCAGCTATCTATCAACTGCATTTTGACATTGCTCCAGTCCCGAACCTCGGTTGGTATGTCGGTGCCGGTGGTAGAGTTGACCTTTACACCTATGCTGGAACAGACGTTGCTCTTGGTCTCGTTGGTCAAGCTGGTCTCGACTATTATTTCCAGGCCGTTCCGTTGCAGTTGTCACTGGACATCCGTCCTTGCTTCTATCTCTATCCTTCAACGAACTTCCACTGGGGTGATATCGCCTTGGGCATTCGTTACGTGTTCTAAGCAACAACGGTTTAATTCTTAATAAAATAGTCCGTCGGAAATCCGACGGACTATTTTATTAATTCTAAATTCTAAATTATTAATTCTTAATTATTTTCTTGGTGATCATTTTGCCACCAAGGACCTGCACCATATAGATGCCGGCTGGCAGATCGCTCACATCGATGGTGGCAGCGTCAATCATGTTGAAATTCCTGACAATGACACCTTGGGAATTGACAATATGAACACCAACACGGCCTTTCTCATAGTCGGTCTTGATGGTAAGGCGATCTTTCACCGGATTGGGAGAAAGGATCACTGAGAAGGGGTCTTCGTCAGCATTGGGCACCACAGGAACGCTAGTGATGATGTCGGGATTGTGACTGTAAGTTATCAGCTTACCCGAAACCCTTAACAAAGGATTGCTTGTATTCTGACAGTTCGGGCAGCTGTTTTGTCCACTGACACAGTCAGGATAGTTGGGGTGACACTGGTCAACGTATGTCGGATCGAACTCATAGAGCAGGTCGGCGTGACCTTGGGCAATATAATTGTCCAAGCTAAAATTCCACACCACACTCATGCTTCCAGGACACCATCCAGCTCGTGGGTAGGTCCATGTACCGTTTTGTGGTTGACATCCAGCAGGATTAGGGATACAAATATTGGCAAGATGTTGCGTATAAACCGTGACACCATTGATTTTGATGTTATGGTATTCAAGGGTATCGAATTCTGCTGCATTATTGGTGTTATAAGCCCCGTGGCCAGTATCACTCCAGTTGTGACCTGAAGTGGTGATTTGCAACTTCGCTTTTTCAACATTTTGGTCAAATTCAACCGTACGCATAGGAACAGGACATAGGTTCTCGTAATCGCCAAAGGCATAGTTTCCATACCAAATTTCCTCCATGTCCACAAATGGATAATCCGGTGTGCCTTTGGTATATTCGAAAACAGCGGTTGGGTTATAGCCTTGGCCATTTTCATATTGTTCGCTATAATACTCGAATTCAACCAATCCTTGCAGCAGGGTGGTGAAATCGGTCACATCAATGTCATCCACACACTGCACACCAAACGGGGTGATGTAACGGCAGAGTTCCACCCATTGACCGCGGTAGTTCTTGATGCGAAGATAGCTAATATGGTCGTAGGTGTTGCAAACGCCATTCACACAATTGTGAAGATAATGCAAGTTAATGTGATTGAAAGCATTGACGTGAGTTGGGAAGGGGTACTCGCCATAGTCGTTGAATATCTGGGTAGTTGCCACCATTTCACCATTGAGGGCAGAGACCACAATATCGTCATAGTCGGTGGTCACTTCAAAGGTATTGGAAGCAGTTGTGACCTTGCCTCCCGTTTGGGTAATGCTAACCGTCATATTGTAGGTACCCTCACCGGAAGGGGTCCAAACGGTGTACCAATAGCCATTGTCGGGATCATCAGGAAAATCGGTTTTCAGTAATAGTTCTTGGCCATCGACCGTGCATTTTACTTCTTCAAACTTAAGGACGTTGCCGTGATCGATATAGGCACTCAGTACCACCATGACGGGGTTTTCAAAGTTAGGCATATAGACCTTAGTGCCTTCGTAGGGACGGCGGATGGTAATAGCTGGAGTGTAGTTTTCAGGATCGACCACATAGAAAGTACGGGTTACTGCCGGTGCGGGTTGCCAGTTGGTGCCATCGCCAGGCTGGGAAGCACGAACCCTTACCAAACCTTCTTCACCCGTGAGAGTAAGAACGTTTCCATTCAAGGTAGCTGGGCCTTCAAGGACTTCAAAGGAAACGGGAAGACCCGAAGTAGAAGAGGCTTGCAGCGTGATTGGATTGCCATAGACCAATTGGTCGTTGATAGCGTCAAAACTGATGAATTGGGCAGCCAGGCCACCAGGGGTGAAACGGATGGTCAAGTTGTCGAAACCACACCAACCGCTGTTGAGCATGAAGACCTTATCCCACATGGCAGGGTCTTTTTTGTCGCCACTGCCGGGTGTCAGACCGACATTGACACCTTGACATTCAGGTATCGCTTCCCACTCACCGTGGAGGATGTCGTATTTTGCATAAAGCGTTACGGCACCAGCACCATCATTGGCGTCGAGGTCGATGGTCATCTTCCAACGGAGCCAAGTATTGTCAGGATAGGCAGGATTCAAATCACAAGCCACCGTATTGCCAGGCAACACCACACCGGTGATGAAGTCGGGATCATCGGGAGCATTACCTGTAGTCAGCATATAAATACCGCCATCGGGTGAAGTGCTTGTAGGATCAGGGGTGATAGGTTCGTAAAGATTTGTGTGGTTAGGAGCTTTTTTAATGGGAGGTAGGACAGCGCCATCACCATTGCCGTCATAGCCGATGCCGAAAAGGGTGCCCCACCATTGGCGCAACACATCGCATTCAACTTCGATGATGCCACCTTCGGAGAAGTCGAAACCGTACTGGGTAAGATCGTGCGTGGCAATATCGCCAAATCCCGTACCTGAAGCGTGAGAAAACACACCGATCGTCTCATCAGCGGTAGGTGTTACAGGCGTGTTGCCCCAGAAATGCCCCATGTAATCGGTGTACATGGGACCCATGTTACTGCCACCGTTGCCGGCGCTGTGGGCGCGGACAAACCAACCGTCCTGGCCGTTAAGGCGAACGAGCGGCTCGCCAGAACCATAATCGTTGAAATCAAAAGTCTTTTCAACTTGAGCGTTCATTGAGATGGCAAAAGCCATCAATACTAGCATTAAAGATACTTTTTTCATAGCTTTAAATATTAACTTTTATCTTTTATCTCTTATCTTTTATCTAATGACCACCTTCTTCGTCACCATCCCACCGCCAAGCATCTTCACGACATAAATTCCTGGCGAAAGACTGCTGACATCGATAGTGCGTTCTCCTTCAACGGTGAAATACATCACTTCCTGTCCATGCATGTCGAGCACCAAGACGCTGACAGCACCTTTTTCATAATCAGTAGTAATCGTCAACCGATTGGAAGCAGGATTGGGATAGAGATGTGCCTCAAATGGAGGAGCTGGATTATAAGCATGTAGGTTAGTCAATATGTTTTCATCGTTGCTATAGGAAACCACTTTGCCCGACACCTTTAAGATTGGGTTGTCAGGGGCGGCACATTCCGTGCAGGTGACACCATCCACACAATCGGGATGGTTGGGATGGCATAAGTCGAGATAGGTGGGGTCGAACTGATAGAACAACTCCGCATGACCTGAATGGAGATAATCAGAGAGATCAAAATCCCATGCCGTAGCAATGGATCCTGGACACCAGCCACTGCGCTGGTAAGTCCAAGTGCCGTTTTGAGGCTGACATCCTGCTGGATTCGGAGTACAATTGCAGTATAGATGCTGATCGTATCTATTTTGTCCATTGACAAAAACATGATGTGTGGCACCATAAAACTCCGCCGCGTTGCCGGTATTATAGGTGTTGTTGGTACCACTGCTCCAGTTGTGACCGGTATTGGTGATTTTCAATGAGACGGCATGTGCCTGGTCGCTGAAATGATAGTCCACCGTCGGGACGGGCTGTTGGTTGGCATAGTCACCGAAACTATAGGTGCCGTACCAAATCTCATCCAGATCAACATAGAGGTATTCCGGAGTACCTTTGGTGAAAGTGAATATCAAGTTGGGGTTGGTACCGCTACCGTTCCAAAGTTCCATACACAATTCCAATTCCACCAGCCCTTGTAGCAAAGAGGTAAAATCGCTTACATCGACATCATCATTGCATTGTACGCCAAATGGTGTGATGTATCGGAACAATTCTATCCATTCGCCACGGTAGTTACGGATTCGAACACCACCGATGCGGTCGTATGTGTCGCATTGGCCGTTGACGCAATTATAGTCGAAATGTGCCATGATGTTGTTGAAAGCACCTACGTGCGACGGGAAGACATATTCACCGCGAGCACTGTGCTGACTGGGAGAACAAACCAAATCACCATGCATGGTAACGACATCAAGTGTGTTGTCGATCTGATTCTTTACTTCAAATTGGTTGTTGGCTGTGGTCGTCTTACCACCCGACTGTGTGATGCTCACCGTCATTGTATGGTTGCCAAAAACAGAGGGCGTCCAAAATCCGTAATAATAACCATTGTCAGGATCATCGGGGTGGTCTGTTTTCAATAGAACGTCTTCCCCATTGATGGTGGCTTTTACCTCGGTAAACTTGATTACCTCAGGATGTTCGATATAGGCAGATACCACGATCAGCAAAGGATGAAACGCATCCATATAAACATCGGTGCCATTATAGGGCCGGCGTAGCGTGAACTGCGGGGTATAAAGCTCTGGATCCACTACTTCAAAGGTCTTAACGACATCAGGAGCAGGAAGCCAAGAGGCGTTGCCCGATTGAGTAGCTTTCAACTTGACGATGCCTGTTGAACCTGTCAACGTCAACACATTGCCGTTGATGGTAGCAGGACCTTCCATCAGCTCAAACGAGACAGGAAGCCCCGAAGATGCCGTTGCCGACAGGGTGATAGGGTCGTTGAAGACCAGTTGATTGGGGATATCGGCCATCTCGATGAGTTGGGCGTTGCCATCGGGCTGCTGACGCACCAGCAGGTTATCGAAACCGCCTGTGCCGCCTTGGGCATGGAAGAAGAGTCCGTCCCAAACCTGATAGTCGTTCATATCACCTGAACCGGGAGTGAGATGCATGTTGACGTTAGTGGCAGCAGCTTGTTGTATCCATTCGCCAGTACATCCAGGCTTTACAAAAACAGTGACGGAGCCTTCGCCGTTGTAAGCAGTGAAGTCGAACGACATCTTAAAGCGGTTCCAGCCGCCTTCATCAAAGCCAAACTCCACTGACGTACCATCGGGGAGATGCAATCTGGCATGGCCGCTGTCACCTTGGCCTTTGCAGAAAAGATAGACACCGCCATCCACATCGTTCATGCCAGGCAGGATGTGGCCGTCGCCGTCACCGTCGAAGCCAACACCGAAGAAGTTGCCCCACCAAGTGCGATTCATGTCCATCTCCAAATCCATGATGCCACCTTGCTGGAAGCTGAAGTTGAAGTTGGCAGAGGCTTTGCGCGTAGCCGTGCGACCCACGCCAGAACCACCGTAAGGATACCACACGGCGATACTTTCGTCAGGTGACATCTCAGAACCACAGACATAATCAACATCGAAATCCTGCGATGATCCTGCCGTCTGGTAATGCGTCATCCAACCATCCTGACCGTTGAGATTTTGACTGCCTGTGGTTAAGTTGTTGAAATCATAGAGGTATTCCACCTGGGCCATCGCCCCAAGGGAAACCATCAAACATATTATTAGTACTATTCGTCTCATCAACTTTTATCTTTTATCTCTTATCTTTTATCTAAAATCCATCCACCAAACCTTAGTTTGTCTTGTGTCACCGTGTGACATACGGGCTAGTTGAGTGGTGTAGTTGTCATAATTGTATTCGATTTCCTTCTGGGGATATTCCATGCGGTAGGAAGTCAGCTTGGCGTGGTCGGTAGTGGTAGGCGTTGCCATGGTGCGGCGCGCCAACGCCCAAGCTTCCCAGGGCTGACGGAAGAGGTTCAGCCAACGTTGTTGATAGACCATCTTCAAATAAAACTCCTGACTGCCATCGTACTCAGGATTCATCCACACGGCATAGTTCATCACGTTGGCGGTCAAATTATTGGCTATCGACCAAATGTCGAGGTTGCCAACAAAGTTGGAGTATTGAGGGTAAAAATAGGTCCAACGACTAGTCTGTGCTGGTATGTGAGCCCAAAACAGGAAGGATTGATAGATACCTTGACGGATGGATTCGTCGGCATTCAGCTGTGGTGTGATGCCTCCAATGTTCCTGATTTCGATTTCTGCCTTCATAAACAACACGTCGGCATAGGTCACCAGGATCTGCGGAACGTATTTCTCATCACGGGTAAGGTAATAGTTGAACGGAGAAAAGAGGCAGCCTGGGCCTTTGAAAGTATAGTTGCCATCACGGCTTTGAGCATAGGGAGATCCTCCTTCGGTAGGCGTCTCGGCCGTATGTATCTGAGGATAAGGCTTCCAAGCGCCATCTGGGAAACTGTCGGTCTTATGGTTGGTGTCGAAGAACAAGAACGTGCGGTAATCGTAGATACCACTTCCATCCATGTCGTCAGTCGAAGAGAGGCAATGCCATACCGTTTCACCCATGCGGAGATGCTTGTGCTCGCGGAACGACCAGTTGTTATCCCAGTTGGTTCCCAACGTACTAGGCCATAAGCAGATGCCACCTCCCAAAGCCGAACCGCCAGAGGAACTCATTACAGTGTAAAAAAAGTTGTATGCCTCCACCAGCAAAGGCGTGGCATAATCGGGGTCTTTGTCGTACATGCGCAGACCATGACGCAGAATCAATGAGTTGGCAAACTCAGCCCAAAGTGTGTAGTTGTTGTTGAGCAACACTTCATAGGAAAGCTTGTAGTACTCGTTGCCGCTAGGGGTATTGGCTGAATCGGCATGAAGGATGTCGCGCGACCACACCAGCTCTTCCAAAAGGGATTTATAGATGCTTTCCTGTGTGTCCCACTCGGGCTTCATGGTAGCTTGTGAGGAAGCATTTTCCCAGATGCGACCAGCTTGGGTGTATGGCATGTCGCCAAAGATATCCGTGATCTTAAAGGTCTGATAGGCTTTCAGCACATTCAGCTGGGCACGGACCTTGTCGCAAATGGCGGTGTCTCCTTGTTCTTCACCATAGGCATCGAAACGTTTCTCCAATTCACGGATGTTGGCAAGCATGTGATAATAACTCGACCAAATGGCGGACGTACCGATTTGTGAGTTGCCCCAGGCTTCGGAGGTCAGAGCGCCTAGCTCTGTTTCGGGATACCAAATCTCGTTTTGCAGATAAAACTGCTCGTCCATATTCTGTTGCAAGGAACTAATCACACCGTTGAAGAGCGCTTCCATGGTCGTTCCCATCGGTGAGAACGGTTCCTGATTCATCTCCTCGAAGTCTTTAGTACATGCGACGAACGTCATTGCGAGGAGGAACGACGAAGCAATCCATTTTATATACTTTTTCATAACTTTTATCTTTTATCTCTTATCTTTTATCTAATCAAAGATTCACCTTCAACGACAGCAATATCGACCTTGTCCCTGGATAGGAGGCATATTCCAGGCCTTGGGCATTGCCAGAGCCTATGGTGCCTTCAGGGTTGATGTTGTCAGGCAAGGTCTTGTAGAAATAGAACAAGTCACGTCCCACCAATGAGATGGAAGCTTGCTTGAAGAGGTTCTGCTTGTCCAACAACTTGCGTGGGAAATCGTACGTCAGGGCGAGTTCACGCATCTTGATCCAAGTATTGTCAACGATGCCTGGGGTGGTGATGATCTTGCCCCAGCCACCGTAGTTGGGCATGTATTTATAAAGATAATGTACCGTTTGTCCGTTCTCGTGTGCTTCACTGGTTTCGGTATTGATGCAATAGCCAGGCAGTATCACGCCATAATTGCCAAGAAACTCTCCGTTTTCATAATAAGGCAAGCCATTGCCTTCACGTTCGAAAAGCGTCTCTGGACTCTGTCCTGTCTGCATTCCTACCACGTAGGAAGCGCAGTAGATCTGGCCGCCCAGCTTGGCATCGACCAAAGCATACAACGACCAATTCTTGTAGGATGCCCGTAGGTTGATACCTCCAGTAACAAGCGGTGCGCAGTTGCCTACTGGTACACGGTTGTCGGTAATCAGATATTCCGTTCCCGACTCGTTGAGCAAAGGCATGGGTTTGCCATTGTCATCGTAGAAAGGACCTATCACGGTGCCGTCGGCCATGGTGTATTCATAAACATAATCCCAGCCGTAGATGGTGCCGTATTCTTCGCCTTCCTCCACGGCGATGGCAGGGCCGTTCGAACCCCAGATCTCGGAGAGCGTGTACATGTTGGCACCCGACAAATCAACAATCTTGTTTCTGTTGCGTGCCAAGTTCAAACCCACCTGAACGCCATAGTCCTTGCCTTGAGCAACATCGTAAGTCATGATGGCCTCGATGCCTTTGTTGGTGACCACACCCGTGTTGATGGTCACGTTGGAAGCTCCTGACGAGGGTGCCAGCGGTGACGAAAGGATTTGATCCCAAGAGTAGATGTTATAGTAGGTGAAGTCCATGTTGAAACGGGCACCTAATCCCAAATCAAAACCAGCTTCGAAGGCACGTTGGCGCTGGGGCTTCAGCTCCAAAGGCGGGACCGTGCTAGGCAATGAGGAAGAGAGCTGGTGTCCGAAGGAGCTTGTGCTGTAGGTGTAGTTCAGCTGATAAGGCTCTGTGTCGCTTGCGGTTTGTGCCCATGATCCTCTCAGCTTCAAGTAGTTGACAGGTCCCCAATTCCAATGTTTGAAGGCGGAAGTGGGCACGAAACTCAAGGTGGCTGAAGGATAGAAGTAGCTGTTGTTGGTAATGGGCAGGGTTGACGACCAGTCGTTGCGGCCTGTCACATCCAAGAACAAATAATCACTGTAGCTCAAGTTCAGGAAGGCATACACTGAATTCACCTGTTTTTCCCATTTCGACTCTTTAAACTCGCGTTCGGTAGCTGAAGAATAGTTGTAAATGGTATAGAGGTTGGCGTATGCCCAAGTGCCGGAAGTGCCGCTTATGCCGTCGCGATAGCCATAATACTGCTCACCACCCACCGAGAAACGGACGTTGAATTTCGATCCGAATATCTTATCCTTGTAGGCCGTCAGCAAAAAGTCCATGTCGCGGGTCAAAGCGCTGGATTTGTTTTTGGAATAATAGCCACCTACCATGCCGTCAGAGGTAGTGGGCTTGTGCTTGGTGATGTAGTTGTCGTTGGTCCAATCCAAGGCGACTTTGCCAGAGGCAGAAAGCCATGGGGTGATGTCATAGAGCAGACGTACCGATCCGAACATCTTGTCGCGGTCCAACGTGGTATTGTTGTTATAGAAAGTCCAGAAGGTGGTGTTATAGATATATTGGTATGGATAGCCGTCAAACTGGTTCATGGTGCCATCGGGATTCTCGTAAGAGGTAGCTTCGAGGCCTTTCCAACTGCGGGGCCAGCTATAGAGCAGGCCTTTGTTGAAATTGCTGTTCGACTCACCGATCTCGGGGGAGTTCAAGCGGTGATAATCCAGATAGGTAAAGGCCACATCGACCTTGATCTTGTCTGACACGTTGATCAAGGAGCCCACATTGACGGTGGTTTGTTTCAGGTTGCAGTTGTCGATGATGGCATCGGTTCTTGAGTCGGTGAACGACACGCGGATGCTACCGAAGTCGCCGGCATTTTGCAACGAAATGTTGTTGTTAAACGTATGGCCGTATTTGTAAAGCATGCTAAGGTTATCGGGCTGCGGGTCGTATTTGCGCACCACGCCATCCCACCAGAGCACACTCTCACCGTTCATCTCCGGACCCCAGCTTTGGGCGCCACCATAGTAGCCAAACGTGGTGTTGGTGGGTTCTCCTGCCGGACCGTCGTCAACGCTATAGATGCCAGGATATTCATACACCTGGTTGCCATCCTCGTCGAACATGCCTTCGATAGGGGTGAGGGTAGGCTTATGGAAGGTGATGGGGCCTCCAGCGCCGTATTTGTTTTGCACCGAACGGTAAAGGTAAGGCTGGGTAATCTTATAGCTTGTAGAATAGCTGATACCCAATCCACGTTGCTTGCTGCCTTTTTTGGTGGTGATAAGCAGCACGCCGTTACCGCCTCGTGAGCCGTACAAGGCTGCCGCGGTGGGTCCTTTCAAGATGTCGATGTTCTCGATATCCTCTTGGTTGATGTTGTTGAGGGCGGTACCCCAGTCGCGGCCGCCGCTCCATTCGGTGATGCCGCCTTCGTTGGTCATCGGCACGCCATCCACCACGATCAAAGGCTGGTTGTCGCCCAAGATGCTGTTGTTACCACGGATGGTGATACGTGAGGAGCCGCCGTCAACACCGGTGGGGTTGATGATCTGTACGCCTGCCGAGCGACCGCTCAAGGCGCTGATCACGCTACCTGAACCCGACTTGGCGATGAGGCTGCCGTCAATCTCTTCGGTGGCATAGCCCAACTCGCGTTTTTGACGTTTGATGCCCAAAGCTGTCACCACTACATCGTCAAGCATCTTGGCGTCTTGATCCATGGTGACATTGATTTTGTTGCGGCCGTTGACTTTGATTTCCTGGGTGGTGAAACCCACAAAACTGAAAACCAAGGTCCCGTTCTGGGCCACCTGAAGGCTGTAGTTGCCGTCGATGTCGGTAATGGTGCCGCCTGTTCCGCCTTTCACTTGGACGGTGACTCCTGGCAAGCCTAAACCATCATCGCTTGAGATTACCTTACCGGTAACCATGAGGTTCTGTGCCCATGATGTCAAAGGAAACAGCAAAGTGATCAGAAAAAGAAAAAGTAAACACCTTTTATTCATACATAAAAAATTTGTTTCGTTATTGCCTCATTTTAAAGTTTTAACGAACAAATATAAGAAAAAAAACAAATCCCACCTTATAGGGCGGGATTGTTGATAAATATCTTTAGAAAAACAAAGCGCTATTGTTTCACCACTTTTCCTGAGCTTGTCCTTCCGTTCAGGTCAGTGACAACGAAGAA
>CADCGK010000019.1 GCA_902800965.1 uncultured Bacteroidia bacterium
ATACACGTATTCCTCCCCGTCGCGACCCTCCAGCGCCTTCTTGTTCGACTGCATCACGCTCTTCATCGTCAGGTACCAACCTCCGCCAGGCGCTGGCTGGGTGCCCATGACCATACCTGGAACTAATTCTGGGGAAAAATATGTATTACACGTATCTACAATATTGAAATCGTAATTCCACACCGTATCCTGACCAAAATGAGCATCATCATCCCTCCAAGTCCAAGGACCTGGATTCAAGTATCGTAAAGAGACAAAACTCCAGTCCGTGGTATCAAGTGATCTATAGACAAAAATTCTATCATGCTCAATCGTGGCAACACCAGAAAAAACTGCATGGCCCGTTCCATCAATTTCCATATAGAAATCTTCCATCGGTGTAACCCAATCCTTGATATTAAACCAGATGGAATCAGTGCCCGAATTACCAATAGAATCCCAAACAGTTACTTTGATACAACCAGGATGTGAAAACTCACACCATAACCTATTATCTGTCATATCTCCACCATCAGGCAAAAAACAAGAATCGACCTCCCAAAGATATTGAGAATAGGGTTCTAATGTACGAAACATACCCCAAACAAGACAAGTTAAATCTGTTGCCGGATGTTGATAATGACCATAATAACCAGCCCCATAATCATTAATAATTTCAGGATGCAAAACATCCCTTGTAGAATCAACCATAGTAGGTTGTTTGTTCTGTGCGCTGGCAAGGTTTACGGCGAAGAGCGACAACAGGGCAAGGAGTACGGTCTTTTTCATTATCATCGGGTTGGTATTTTGTGGCAAAGATAAGAAAAAAGTGGCATTATGAAAATAATCTCAAAAAACTAACTCGGTTTCATAAAAATTACTATTTTTGCAAACTAAAAATACGAATTATTAAGATGATTAGTTCGCAAAAAAACATAATGCTAGCCTTAATGGAATCTCCGAGGACTGCTTTTAGCACGAAAACTATTGCCTTGATGCTGGACGAGGAAAGAGACGGTTCCCTTACAAAACGTCTGAATTACTACGTCAAGAAAGGACTATTGGCAAATCCCCGGAAAGGCATCTACACCAAGGCAAACTATAACCCTGAGGAGCTTGCCGGATTGGTGTTCGTGCCGTCATATATTTCCTTGGAATATGTGCTTCAAAAAGCTGGAATTGTATTTCAGTATGACTCCGCCATCACATCTGTCAGTTACTTGAGTCGTGAAATCGAGATGTGCGGCCAAACATTTCGATACAAACAGATTAAAGACAGCATCCTATATCGGTTGGAAGGAATCGAACGGCGTGACAACATAAATATCGCCTTGCCAGAAAGAGCTCTGCTGGACATGATGTACCTGAACTCTGAGTGCTATTTTGACAACCTCAATCCGATAAGCAAGAAACGTATTATGGAACTGCTCCCTATCTACCAATCGCACAGATTGAACGAAAGGGTACAAAAACTGTTCGAATAATAAAACACCATGGACATAAACAAGCACAAATTCTACATGATGCAAATTTTGAGAGATGTCTATTCCGACCCCGAACTCTCAAAATGGCTGGGTTTCAAAGGCGGGACGGCATTGATGTTCTTCTATGATCTGCCACGTTTCTCAGTGGACCTCGACTTCAACCTTATCAACACAAACAAAGAAAAAGAAACCTATACAAAAGTTAAAAAACTATTAATGAGGTATGGAACGCTTCACGATGAAGCTCTAAAATTCTTCGGTCCCATTTTTGTACTCGACTATGGTCAAGACGAAAGAAAACTGAAGGTTGAGATATCGAACCGCAAATATGACAACCACTATGAAATAAAGAACCTGTTAGGCATCGAGATGAAAGTGCTTACCCAGCCAGACATGTTTGCCCACAAACTATGTGCGATGCTCGACCGAAACGAAATGACAGGGCGTGATGTGTTCGACTGTTGGTTCTTTCTTAAGTCACACACTCCGATCAACGCAGGCATTGTCGAAAGCCGAACAGGCATGACTCTGTCGGATCATCTTCAGCGATGTATAGAAGCTCTGGAAAAAACCAATGACAAGATCATCATGAACGGTTTAGGCAAGTTGACTAGCGGCGAGATGAAGCGATTCGCTAAGACAAAACTTCGAACGGAAACGATAGATTTGTTGACGTTTTTCAGAGCTTTTCCCAATCTCACTCCACCACCACTTTCCGGGTCTCGTTGGTCGTTCCATTGACTAGTCGGATTAGGTACATGCCACTCGGCAACGTAAGCGTCAACTTGCCGTCCATGTCGCGGTCGATGACCGTCTGGCCCAGCAGGTTGAACACCTTCAGGCGGCCTTCGCCCTCCACCGTGAAGGTGCCGTTGTTCGGGTTTGGCCACACTTTGAGGCAAGTGGCGTTGGTGCCGCCGCCGCTCAAGTCGCCCACATCATCCAGGTCAGGCAAGGGGTTCTCCACCTTGTTCGAGTACGACAGGACCTCCATCCCGCCGTCCTTGCCGCCCGTCAGCTTCCCGATGCCGCCTTGGTAATAGGCATCAGGGTGCCGTCCCGGCAGCAGGTACGCCTGCGTCGAGGTCGGCAGCAGCACCTGCTCACCGTCAACCTCGAAGGGATGTCGCACACCATCATGGTCCACCGTGTACAAGGCATACACGTATTCCTCCCCGTCGCGACCCTCCAACTCTTTCTTGTTCGACTGCATCACACTCTTCATCGTCAGGTACCAGCCGCCACCAGGCGCGGGCTGCGTGCCCATCACCATGCCGGGGATCATTTCTGGGTATAATTCATTATCACAGCTATCTACATACCATGGTACGTAGTTCCAAATAGTATCTAAACCAAAGTGTGCTTCATCATCTCGCCATGACCAATGTCCTGGTGTGACTTGGTGACCGTAGACTGGAAGCCAGTTAAGAGTGTCTAATGACCTTAAGATACCTATGAATGTCTGTTCTGGTGTGACTGTGCCATAGATGAATCTATCTCCATGGTGAAGTCGTCGATAGGTACAGTCCAGTCTTTGATGTTGAACCAGATGGAGTCTGTGCCGGAGTTGCCTAAGGTATCCCATACAGTGACTTTGAGATATCCAGGGTGGTCAAAGATACAACCTAGTAATTCTCCTGTTAGACCACCTCCTATTGGAAGGAAATTTTCATCGACTTCCCAGAGGTACTGTGCATACGGTTCAAATGTACAAAAATTACCAGATATAACGCAACTTATTTCTGTTGCGGGGTGTTGGAAATGGACATATTCTCCTGTAAATAAGTCTACGACGATTTCAGGGTAGAGCGTGTCACGAGTGGTCTCAAGCATAGTAGTATGCTTGGTCTGTGCGCTGGCAAGGTTTACCGCGAAGATTGCCAGCAGGGCAAGGAGTATGGTCTTTTTCATTATCATCGGGTTGGTATTTTGTGGCAAAGATAAAAAGTTTCATTCACTCTACCACCACTTTCCTAGTTTCATTACTGAGGCCGTTGACCAGTCGTATCAGATACATGCCGCTCGGCAGCGTCAGAGTTTCCTTGCCGTCTAGGTCACGGTCAATAACCGTCTGACCCAGCAGGTTGAACACCTTCAGACGGCCTTCGCCCTCCACCGTGAAGGTCCCGTTGTTCGGGTTCGGATAGACTCTAAAGACAGCGGTCTCGATAAAGTCGTCATTCACATCCAGGATCTCGTAGTTTTCCACAAAGTTCGACATCACCGTGCCGCCGCCATATTGTGGCTTCACATAGGCCTTCACGAAGAAAATGGAGTCCTGAATGCCATGAGGCAGGTTTACGTAATAGTAGCCGAAATAGCTATCGTACATCACCGGTTCGTCAACGATGCGCGTGTTGAAGTCCGTGAGATTGTCGGCCGTCCATAATTCGTAGCGGCTTACGCTGTTGTTCACATCCGCCACCTTGTAAGGCGTCCACTGCACCCAATAAGCGCCATCTACGCCAGGGCCCAGGTAGGCGGCATTCATCGTCTGGTACGAGCGGCCCAGTTCCGACTCGTCGCCGCACATGTCGATCGCCGACAGCTTGTAGCGGTAGGTGCGCTCGTTGGAGCTTACCGCATCGATGAAATGCTTGTCGTGATAATCGGCCGAACCAACCAGATCCCATTGGTTGGTCATGCCTTCACGGAAGACTTTCACCTCGTCGATATAAGGGCTTTCGTCGTTCCAGCACAGCATGTTGTTGCCGCTCATCGTCAGCGTGTCAGCAGTGACCATCGGTGACGACCCATCCATGAGCGGGGGCGTCAGGTACGACACCGTGGTGGAGGCCAAACCTTCACAGCCATATTCGTTGACTGTCTGCACCCAGTACACTCCTGGTTCCGTCACCGTCAAGGTGGTGCCCTGTGTGCTGTCGCTCCAAAGATAACTCTGGAAGCCACTTCCCGGATCAAGGGTCACGGAGCCGCCTTCGCAAAAATAGGTATTCACAAGGAGAGATGGAGCATGTTCGGGATATTCCCCGGTAATGGTCACCTGATCCGTAACCGTGTTACCACAGGCATCCGTGACGGTCACGCCGTAGGTACCCAACTCTGTGATGTCGATGAAAGGCGTCGTCGCGCCCGAAGTCCATAGGTAGGTATAGTCATCCTGAGGATCCGTTTGCGCATAGAGATGATGTGTTCCAGAGCATTTCAGCATTGTGTTTTCGGGCCAGGGTTCTGTAGGTGGGATGCCAGAACTAAAAAAAATGTTGAAGAAATCAACATAGAATCCATCGCATCCATTGTAAGACCATTCACCTTGATTTGCTCTGGTTATAATTAATGGATTGTCAGGGTAACTCTGTCCATTATGAGCCCAAGTGAAATAATTACAACTGCTTTCACCGTGTAAAGCTACACCATCGTAGTTATCGCAAAAGTAATATGTGTGATAACTTTCTAATGAGTGTATGTCATACACGTGATAATAATTTTGTGCTTGCAAAAAAAAGCAGCACAAAATCATGACAATAATTAAGCATGATTTTTTCATTTTTATTTCCTTTCCTCTCTAATTCACCACCACTTTAAGTGCCACGTTGCCTAGTTTCAAGATATAGAATCCCTTAGTAAGTTCCATCGTGGCAAGGCCCTCCAGATTTGTCTCCTTGATGACTTGCCCGAGCACGTTTGTGACGGCGAGTCGGCCTTCGCCCTCCACCGTGAAGGTCCCGTTGTTCGGGTTCGGCCACACCTTGAGGCCAGTGGCATTGGTGCCGTCGCCGCTCAGGTCGCCCACATCGTCCAGGTCAGGCAAGGGGTTCTCCACCTTGTTCGAGTACGAAAGGATCTCCATCCCGCCGTCCTTGCCTCCCGTCAGCTTTCCGATGCCACCTTGGTAATAGGCGTCGGGGTGCCGGCCTGGCAGCAGGTACGCCTGCGTCGATGTCGGCAGCACCACCTGTTCTCCGTCAACCTCGAAGGGATGGCGCACGCCATCATGGTCCACCGTGTACAAGGCATACACGTATTCCTCCCCGTCGCGACCCTCCTGCTCCTTCTTGTTCGACTGCATCACACTCTTCATCGTCAGGTACCAGCCGCCACCAGGCGCGGGCTGGGTGCCCATGACCATGCCGGGGACCATTTCTGGGTATAATTCATTATCGCAGCTGTCTACGTACCAAGGTATGTAGTTCCAAATAGAATCTGGGCTGAAATGTACCTGTTCATCTCTCCAACTCCAGTGCCCAGGTGATACCGGATGTGAGTATACTTGGTTCCAGTTGATAGTGTCTAGTGATCGATATATACCAATCCATGTTTGCTCTAGTGTGACTGTGCCACTGAAGACGGCGTGATTGGATGAATCTATCTCCATGGTGAAGTCGTCGATAGGTACAGTCCAATCCTTGATGTTGAACCAGATGGAGTCGGTTCCAGAGTTCCCTAAGGTATCCCATACAGTGACTTTGAGATATCCAGGGTGGTCAAAGATACAACCTATTCGAGATGATGTAAGATCTCCCCCCATGGGGAGAAAATCTTCATCTACTTCCCAAAGATACGAATTAAACTCTTCGATAGTGGTAAACATACCTCCTACACCACACATAAATTCTGTTGATGGATGTGTGAAATGAGTATAAATGCCACCATACAAATCTATAACAATTTCCGGGTAGAGCGTGTCACGAGTGGTCTCAAGCATAGTTGTGTGCTTGATTTGTGCGCTGGCAAGGTTTACGGCGAAGAGCGATAGCAGGGCAAGGAGTATGGTCTTTTTCATTCTCATCGGGTTGGTATTTAGGGGCAAAGATAAGAAACTTAATTTTAAAATGTAGGTTCGTAACGTCAATACAGCAATCCAAACATCCATAAAGGAATGCGGTTGCCGTGTCCAATCTCAGTGTTGTCAACAGCTAGATAGCTGTCGGGTTCGTCTTTAATCTGGTCAAATTTCTTTCCTTTTCCGCCCACCTCGAAAAGATGCTTGTGATCGACAAAAAAATTGCCTTTATGGGGATAGCTCACCGTAGCTACAGCGGCCAATTGGTTGATGAAGAAAGTCTCGCGCAACGTGCCCACATTGGCGCTGCCGGCAAGCGCATACATCAAATTTGGATCGTAAAGATAAATCTTGTCTGGTTTGGTCATATTCCGAAACTCCTTCGTCTCTGCAGAAAGCAAATGAAGCAGTCCGGCTCGTTCCAACATGTACAACATTCTCAATCCCTGTTCGCGATTCGTCTCAAGAATGGCATAAAGCTCATTCATTTTGGGTGTCTGAGGCACATGCTCAGCCAAGATCATCAGCATGCGTGACAGTTTCAATATCGTAGGATAGGTAATCTCCTCCACAGCAGGGACATCCTCGTAAAGAACCGCATGGACAGCATGCTGCAACCGTTGTGAAAAACCATCGAAATCACGCTTGTAGAAAGGATAGCAACCGTATCTCATATACTTCTCGAACAAAGGCAATATCTTGACACCTGATGTGAGACGCATGGCGATGGAAGCGTGGTGAGACAACAACTCAGACAGCGCTATGGGGTGCTCATCCACTACACCCTCAAAGGCAAGGAACTCCCTAAACGACATCACATTCAAGGTGTAGTCGAGCAAACGGCGCGACAGGTCGCCTTGACTCGAGTTGATCTTCAACATGGAAGAACCCGTGAACACCACATGCAAGTCGGGATACTCATCGGCGATGTTCTTCAGCAGGGTCTGCCATAAAGGATATTTGTGGACCTCGTCTATAAACAGATGTGTACCACCATGACTATAGTGGTATTCAACCACCTCAGTAAGGGAATGATTGGCAAACCAAAGGTTGTCAAGCGACACATAAAGCGCCTTGTCGGGATTGTCGGCAAAGTTCTCTTTGATTCGCTGAAGCATCATGGTGGTTTTGCCGACACCACGAGCTCCCTTGATGGCAATCAACCAATTGTCCCAATTGATCTGATCATACAAATAACGGTGAAAAGATGTTGAGGTCAGTTGCACCAACCTCGATGAGGTCTGGTATAGGCTGCTTATAGAGGTATCTTCCATGGTCGGAATCTGTTAGATTACGGCGCAAAGATACAACAAAAAATCATATAAAATTCTTTTTCTTTAAAAAAAAGACTTTTTAAGATTGTTTTTACTCCACAACCACTTTCCGTGTCTCGTTAATCGTACCATTGACTAGTCGGATCAGATACATTCCTGACGGCAGCGTCAGTGTAGTCTTGCCGTCTATGTCGCGGTCGATAACAACCTGGCCCAGCAGGTTGAAAACCTTCAGGTGGCCTTCGCCCTCCACCGTGAAGGTCCCGTTGTTCGGGTTCGGCCACACTTTGAGCGCATTGGCCATGGGGATGTCTCCCACATCGTCCAGGTCGGGCAAGGGGTTCTCCACCTTGTTCGAGTACGACAGGACCTCCATCCCGCCGTCCTTGCCGCCCGTCAGCTTCCCGATGCCGCCTTGGTAATAGGCATCGGGGTGGCGGCCCGGCAGCAGGTACGCCTGCGTCGAGGTCGGAAGGATCACATGGCTCCCCTCCCTCACATAGGGATGCCGCACCCCCTGGTGGTCGATGGTGTACAAGGCATACACGTATTCCTCCCCGTCGCGACCCTCCAGCGCCTTCTTGTTCGACTGCATCACGCTCTTCATCGTCAGGTACCAACCTCCGCCAGGCGCTGGCTGAAATAGAATCTGGGCTGAAATGCACCTGTTCATCTCTCCAAGTCCAGTGTCCTGGTGATACTGGATGTGAGTATACTTGGTGCCAGTTGATAGTGTCTAGTGATCGGTATATACCAATCCATGTCTGTTCTGGTGTGACTGTGCCACTGAAGACGGCATGATTGGATGAATCTATCTCCATGGTGAAGTCGTCGATAGGTACAGTCCAGTCCTTGATATTGAACCAGATTGAGTCTGTTCCGGAGTTTCCTATGGAGTCCCAGACGGTTACTTTTAGATATCCAGGGTGATTAAAGATACAAAAGATGCTTGATTCTGTAGGATCTCCTCCTAATGGAAGAAATTCTTCATTGACTTCCCATTGGTATTGCTGGTATTCTTCTAAAGTGCGAAATCGACCTTCAGCAACGCATCTAATTTCTGTTGCGGGGTGTAGAAAATGTAGGAACTCACCAAAACCTAGATACTCGACGATTTCCGGATAGAGGGTATCACGAGTTGCCTCAGGCAAAGTTGGAGGCTTGGATTGTGCCTTGGCGAAGGTCACCGTGAAAAGTGCCAGCAGGGCGAGGAGTATGGTCTTTTTCATTTTCATCGGGTTGGTATTTAGGGGCAAAGATAAGAAAAACTATTCCACTCCCCTCCTAGTCTAAATTATTTCTCAGATTCCTTCATCTTGGTTTGGACTTCGGAAATCTTCTCTTTCATTTTGAAAGTGAGAGGATGATCCTCGCCAAAAACGGACAAATAGATTTCCAGCGCCTTGTTGTCGTATTCCATCGCCTTGTCGTAATCGGCGATATAATCCGCAATAAACAATGCTGTTTCGTCAAGCCATTCCAAGTTCGTCGTATCAAGGCTCGACCTTAATTCCAAAAAATAGGCTGCCGTGTCGTTCAGATGCTAAGCAGCAAATGATATCCTTGATAAGCCGCTCGTTGCTTTCTTGTTCCTGAGTTTGCCTTTAATTCTTCAATTTCCTCTTCCTTTTCCTGAAGCTGTTTCTGAAGGTTCTTCCTGAAAGGATTGCTAGACAACTTATAGGTTCTAGTGCAGGCTTCCACATCCACCATCTGATAGCCCTGTTTTTTCACAGAGTCCAGTCGGAATTGCGAACCAGTAACCGGGAAAGAGAATCTCCCGTCATCGGCATTCACCAAAACGGCGGTGCGTCCCTGCACTGAAACTTTAGTCTTAACAAAGCCCTGTTGTGTCTGGGCGGAAGCGATTCATTTGTTTCATTGCCTTACTTTTTCATCTTTTCTTCGATTTCGGAGATATCGGCCCTGACTTCCTTAGTTTTGGCATCTTCGGAACCATAGGTGGTTTCATAAATCGACAAGACCCGATTGTACTGTTCCAATGCCTTGCCATATTCTTCCATGCTCGAATAGCTATCCCCGATATTATAGTAGATCATGGCCAGGTCAGGATGACTTTCTCCGAGAATTTTTGTTAGTATGGTTTCGGCTTTGTTGAAGTATTCCAAAGCTTTGAGGTATTCCCCTTTAGAATGATACACGGTGCCAATGACATTGTAATCCGAAGCTACATATTCATTGTCCTCTCCGTAATTGGTTTTCATGATACTGAGTGCCTTATTCAGGCATTGCAATGCCATATCGTAATTACGCAGATTTAACAGCGTCGTGCCAATGTTGTGATAGCAGGAAGCCAAATCCGGATGGTTTTTTCCCAGCACTTTTTCGCGGATAGCCAAAGCCATATTGTCATATTCCAACGCCTTTTCATAGTTACCCTGTATATGATATATATGACCGATGTTGTTGTAGCTTTGGGCAACGTCAGGATGGTTTTCGCCGAATACCTTTTTGCGGCAATCCAGTGCCTTGTTGAGGTATTCCAACGATTTTTCGTAATCTCCTTTGATACCATACATGCCGCCTAGGTTGTTGTAGCACACGGCTGTCTTGGCATGATAATCCCCAAATATTGGTTTCCAGATGGAAAGCGTCTGGCTGAAGTAGTCCGCCGCCTTCTCACAGTCACCCAGCTTCCACCACACTATCCCTATGTTATTACAAATAGTGGCAATCTCAGGATGATTCTCTCCTAACAAAGCTTTTGTGATAACCAGCGCCTTGTCAAAGCACTCCAATGCCTTTTGATATTCGCCTTGGTTGGAATACACGGAACCTATGTTGTTGTAGCTAAGCGCCACATCGGGATGCTGTTCCCCGAAGAGAGACAACCTGATGTAAAGTGCTTGACGGTGACACTCCAAAGCTTTCTTGTAATCGCCTTGCTTCCAGTATTCTACACCGATGTTGTTATAACTGTCGGCAACATCGGCATGCGGTTCTTTGAAAATCGTCTTTTTGATATTGAGCGCTTTGTCGTAGTATTCTAATGCTTTTTTATAGTCACCTTGATCAGAATAGACCATCCCAATATAATTGTAAATCATGGCTGTTTTAGCGTCTTCTTCCCCACTTTGCAGCAGCGATTGCCGCAACCCGTGCTGGAAGTATTCAAGAGCCTTGTCGAAATCAGCAACATATTCTCTGTTATAACCTCCGGCATCCAGCTGCCAATTCACATTGGTCGTATCCAAGCTAGCCCTTAACTCGATATAGTACGCCGCCGTATCGTTCAAATGTTGCGCTTTGAAAGTCTCGTAGTAGCCGTAGCATCGCCTAGCCGCCTCTTCGATGTCGGCCTGCTGTGCTGCCTTTGCCTTCTGCAACTGCTCATCCTGTTCCAGGATGGCTTCCCCCCTCTGCTTGATATCAGCCACCTGTGCCGTGATGTCGCCACGAGTCTTCAGCAATGAGTCTGCCTTCATCAACTCACCGTTCTCAATGCAATATGAAACCTGGCGGTAGAACTCGTCCAATTGGTCATAGTCCAATTCGGAGTAGCGTTTGGCCATGTCCTTGATGAGCTGCTCGTTGCCCTCCTGGTCCCGATAGAGTTTCTGCAATGCATCGCGGTATTCTTCGTCTGAGATCTTCTGCTGGGCTTTCAAGTCCTCAATCTCATCTTCCCTGTCTTGCAACTGTTTCTGAAGATTACGGCGGATTTTCCGCTCGACAGTCAACTGGTCCTGCAACTGCTGGTCGGGGCTCTCCATCACGATGTAAAGCGGATTCTTGGAGTAATTATAGGTGCGGGGACAGGCTTCCATGTCCACCAATTGATAGCCTTTTTTCTTCACCGAGTCCAGATGGAACTGGGCTGTCGTGATAGGAAAAGAAAACGCGCCGTCATCATGATTCACCAACACGGCACTGCGTCCCTGCACGGAGACCGTAGCACCTTTCAAGCCATGTCCGGGAATGAGTTTGCCTTGGGCATCCATGCGTCCTTTGGTCTTCACGTAGCCCTGCTGTGTCTGGGCGCCAGCAAAAAGCACCGACACCAACAAAACACCAATGATTAGGAATCGTTTCATATCTACCGAGCTTTAACCCCTACCGAGCTTTAACCCCTACGGGGTATCTTTTATCTTTTATCTCTTATCTCACAATCATCACCACTCCCTGAAGCCGCTGCGAAACCAGCCCTGCAGGTGTTTTCATTTCCACATCGCACACATAATAATAGGTTCCCGGGGCACAAGGCAGATGCGTGCCCGAGGCATTCCCATCCCAATTGATGAAGATATCTTCCGTTTCATAGACCACACGACCCCAACGGTTAAAGATATGTGTCTCCGCCTTGTTGATCAAGTCGGGGGTGATACGCATCGGGATGAACACATCGTTGAAGCCATCGCCATTGGGTGTGAACACGTTTGGCAGCTCATACACGGGCTCGTCGGGTTCGGGTTCCGGCTCATCCTCCGTTGGTTTCACCTCGATGATAGCCGAGTAGTTCACCAATGGGTGCGGCACTCCCTCAAGGGTGTAATGCCCGAAAGTACGGACATAATAGCTATAGGTTACATCGTTCTGCACACGGACATCCATAAACTCCATAGCTGTTGTTCCGGCAAGCTTCACAAACACCGTATCGATCTTTTTGAAAACCTCTGTACTGTCGATGATCCATGGAACCTCTTCAGTCCATGTCAACGAAGCCATTTTGTCACCACCCGTGCCCGTCAGGAGCACCGCATTGGCGATTGAGCTGGTCCCCATGACTTGCTGGTTGGCATCTTTCATCTCCACTTTATAATGCAGCGACTGTACCTCGGCAAGATTCACCTCGGCATCCAAGAAGATGGAATCTATCCCTGAATACACTGTAGTCTCCACCCCATCGAGGTTACGAATCAAACGATAGGAATACGGAGCTGCATATTGCGGATCGATCTCACGAGGCCGCACCCACTTCACCAGCATCCGATGTCCCAGAAGATCCTCGCTGTCGTTGGAGACACACGTCATCAAAGGCATGTTGTTCGGAAGCAGCACACAAACCTCTTCACTTGGTTTGCTTTCTGCGCCATCATGGAACAGCGCCACCACTCGATAACAGTATTCCACGCCCTGTTCGAAGCCTGTTCCGCCATTGGTGTCATTGAACGAAGTGGCCTGGGCAGGAAGCTCAGCGACCAGCTGGTATCCTGGCCGCACGCCTGTCTCACAGTAATCAGGCTGATAAGACGAAGAACCTATTCTGCGATACACTCGGATGGCTTCGGTATTGGGGCAAGCAACATAAGCATTCCAAGAGAGTTGGAAGTGAGGAGTGGAGAGTGAGGAGTGAGGAGTAACACTCAATCCATCGATTGCGGGGCCAATCACTGAAATGTTCACCGCACGGACATTCGACAGCGGTATGGGGAACGAGTTGTCTTTGGCATGGATAACCAACTGATAAGGGGTTTTGCGGATATGAGCACACTGGGTGTTCCAAATGAACTCAAAGGCGGGATTCAGGCCAGAGGCTGTCTCCGGTGTCATCACGGCTGGACTGGCAGAAAGTTCAAATGGAGCGCCAGACGCCGTCAGAGTAACCAGATCGCCATCGGGATCATAGCCGGCAACGACAAAGTCGATCGTGGAGCCAGCGATGACACAAGTATCGCTGATGGCAGCGATCTGAGGTACGTTATTGTCACACGCGTTGATCAGGATCTGCATGTCGCGGATCACTGAACCCACTTTGACACCACGCCTCCATTCCTCGATGAGGATGGCGACGTTGTACTCTCCTTGCAGCATAGGGTTCTCCCAACTGAGCACACCCGTGACTGGATCGATTTCAAAAACACCGGATGCCTGCGGATAAGTGTAACCCGGGATATCCTCTCCATAGGAGCCTTTACAAGGAACCAGCCGGTAACTCAAGCTGTCGCCGTCCCGATCGTAAGCCGAAGGCGTGTGGTAGAAAGGTTTCCCTACACAGCCCTTATCGACAGGTGCATTGAGCAATTTCACCGAATTGTTGTATCCCAAGAAAGGATTGATCACTAATTCCGATTCAATATACATGGGCACTCCCACAGAATTCGGCACGTTCACCACACCATAATTGCGGTTGGCATCTTCCATACTAATCACATAAGTGCCTGCAGATGAGAATGTATGTATCATTTTATAGACACTCAGATAATAGTCATCGCCGAGATTCTGATACACAACACGAGGTACATAATCACTAAAACCATCTCCCCATTCCATCAGGAGAGAATCGCGTTCTATGCCCGCAGTACTGGAGGTGTAATAGCAAGTCAGCGTAAACTCGAAGGCATTGCCGCCTTTCCACTCGTAGGTGATCTCGGCAGCCCGCTGGTGAGTCGCCCAAAGCGGGATGGCGAGCATTAGGAAGAGCACTGACAAAAAAAGTTTACGCATCATCAAAATTTTGATGTGCAAAGGTAATCAATAATGAGAAATTTCAGTAAGTTTGCACATTATTTTCAAAAAAACATGACATGGACAACACTTTACCCGACCAATATTCCAGCGAAGAGAAAGAAGAGATCCTGCGACGATATCAGCGTTTGCTAAGTGTTTGGCAAACGCGAAAAGAGAAACAGGATCTTGACATGGTGGAGAAAGCCTTCTATTTCGCCGCCAATGCCCACTGCAACCAACGTCGCCGCACTGGCGAACCCTACATCTACCATCCCATCGAAGTGGCCACCATAGCCGCCCAGGACATAGGTCTCGGCCGCACCTCCATCGTCTGCGCATTGTTGCATGACGTGGTGGAAGACACTGAATTCACGTTAGACGACATTTCCTCCATGTTCGGAGAAAAAGTGTCCCACATCATCGACGGACTCACCAAACTCGACAAGGTGGAGAATGCCGAGAGCATGCAGGCTGAGAACTTCAAGAAGATCATCAGCTCGCTCTCTTACGACATCCGCGTGGTGCTCATCAAACTGGCCGACCGTCTGCACAACATGCGCACCTTGAGTTCCATGCCCCCCCATAAGCAACTCAAGATCGCTTCAGAGACATCCTATATCTACGCTCCCCTCGCCTACCGTCTTGGACTTCACGCCATCAAGAACGAACTGGAGGATCTTTCCTTGAAATACAGGGACCCCGTCATCTACGAGAGCATCAACAAGCAGATGAACGAGGTTAGGGCCGAACGCACCGCCCAACTGAGAGAGTTCCTCGTCCCTATCGAGGAGACCTTCAAGAAAAGAGGCATGGAGGTCAGCACGCAGATCATCGAACGTTCCACCCATTCCATCTGGAAACGCATGCAGAAGAAGCAGCTGACCTTCGACGATCTCTATGGCAACTTCAACATACGCTTCATCGTGGACTGCCCGTTGGACATGGAGAAGATCGAATGCTGGAAGATCTATGCCGTCCTCACCGACGTCTATACTCCCAACGCCACCAAGCTGAAGGACTGGATCTCGACGCCAAAGATCAACGGCTACGAGTCCATCCACGCCGTGTTCATGAGCAAGGACGGCAAATGGGTAGAAGTACATATCCGGACCAAACGCATGGACGAGATTGCCGAGAAGGGCTTCACCGCCTATTGGCAATACCGCACCGACAACCAGACCGAGAGCGGCTTCGACGAGTGGCTGAAGCGCGTCAACGAGCTAATCAGCTCCGAGAGCGACTCCACCTTGGATTTCGTCGACACCTTCACCAACGACCTCTTCTCCGACGAGATCAAGGTGTTCACCCCTCAAGGCAAACCCATCACCCTGCCCAAGCACTCGACAGTGCTCGACTTCGCCTACAGCATCCACTCCGAAGTCGGCAACCACAGCATCGCCGCCCATGTCAACAACCAGCTGGTTCAGCTCGACCAGAAGCTGAAAACCGGCGACCAGGTGGAGATCATCACCTCGGAAGCGCAACATCCGCAAGAGAAATGGTTCGAGTTCCTCAACACTGCCTTCGCCAAATCCAAGCTCAAGGCCGGCATTAAGGAATACCGCCGTAGTTTCCGCGAGAAGGGTGAGGAGAAGTTTAACGACATCATGAAGAGACTCGGCCTCGAGGCGTCAAAAGCCAACCGTAGCAAGGTGATGGAAGACGAGCACATCTCTAGCGCTGTCGATTTCTTCTATTATCTCGCCGAAGGCAAGATCACCGAACAGCATATCCAAAAGGTGCTCAAACCGCAAAGCAGCAGCAACGGCAGCATCCTCCGATACCTCACCTTCGGTCTCCTAGGTGGCAGCGATTCGAAAGAAAAGAAAGAAGCCACTGTCTCCTCTGGCGAGTTCGACTTCAATGTGGCCACCTGCTGCAACCCCATCCCAGGCGACGAAGTCGTGGCCTTCACCTTCCCTGGCGAGCCCCTGCAGATCCACCGTTCCGACTGCCCCAAAGCCATCGAGATGATGTCGCGCTACGGCAACAGCATCGTCAAGGCCAAATGGCAACCCAAGAGCGAGATCGCCTTCCTCGCAGGGCTAAAGATCACCGCCATCGACAGCATCGGGCTGCTCAACAAGATGACCGATCTGCTCTCCAACGAGCTAAAGCTCAATCTGCACTCGTTACAGATGGAATCGAAGCAAGACCTCGTGGAATCCAACATCTCCGTCTATGTCCACAACACCGCTGAACTCAAGCTCCTCATCGACAAGCTCAGCAAACTTCACGGCGTCAAAAAAGTTGTGCGTCTTGTTTAGAATTATTCCGAATAAATTATTATCTTTGCGAATCATTTTAGGATGAAACCATGAAAGATAATAAAGAAAGTATCACGCTGACTGTCAGAAAGATATTCACCGAATACCTCCATGACCACAACCTAAGGAAGACTCCGGAACGCTTTGCCATCCTTCAAGAGATCTATTCCACCAATGGCCATTTCGACATTGAGGCACTCTACAACAAGATGAAGGACAACAAATACCGTGTCAGCCGCGCCACCTTGTACAACACCATCGAGTTGCTGCTCGACTGCAATTTGGTGATCAAGCACCAGTTCGGGCACAACTGCGCACAGTATGAACGTTCCTACAAGTTCAGGCAACACGACCATTTCGTTGACCTCGACACAGGACAGGTGCTGGAGTATTGCGACCCCAGGCTTCAAGACATCCAGAAAGCCATCGAAGAAGAGTTCGGCGTTGAGGTAACACACCATTCGTTGATTTTTTATGGGCATAAGAAGACAGAAGTTAAGAAGTAAGAAGTAAGAAGTAAGAATAGCTTAAATTATGAATAAGATAGACATATTATTAGGGTTACAATGGGGTGATGAAGGCAAAGGCAAGGTGGTCGATGCGCTCACTCCGAATTATGATATCGTTTGCCGTTTCCAAGGCGGTCCCAATGCCGGACATACCATCGAGTTTGAAGGCAAGAAATTCGTCTTGCACAACATCCCTTCGGGCGTGCTGACCCCAGGATGCGTCAACCTCATCGGCAACGGCGTCATCATCGAACCTCACATATTAAAAGGAGAAATCGAAGGCTTGCGCGAGGCCGGCTTTGACCTGCGTCAGACCCTGATGATCGCCAACCGCGCCCATCTCATCCTGCCGACCCATCGCGCCATGGACGCCGCCAACGAGAAGGCCTTGGGCAAGATGAAAGTCGGCACCACGCTGAAAGGCATCGGACCCACCTATACCGACAAGACCGCCCGCAGAGGCTTGCGCATCGGCGACATCACCTCTCTTGACTTCCGCGAGAAATACGAAAGCTTGAAGAAAGCCCACCTGCAGCAAATTGCAGGCCTCGGCTTCGACATGAACGGCTTCCAGCTCGACGGCATGGACTTCTCAGAATACGAGAAGCTGTGGTTTGAAGGCATCGAATACCTGAAGCAATATCAGTTCGTCGATGGAGAATACTTTATCAACGAAGCCCTTGACGCTGGCAAAAAAGTGCTTGCCGAGGGTGCCCAAGGCTCCATGCTCGACGTGGACTTCGGCAGCTATCCTTTCGTGACCTCTTCAAATGTCATTGCCGCTGGCGTCTGCTCCGGATTGGGTATCGCCCCGAGCCGTGTCGGCAAGGTCTATGGCATCTTCAAGGCCTACTGCACCCGCGTGGGTACAGGCCCCTTCCCCACCGAGTTGTTTGACGAGACAGGCGAGATGCTTCGTCAAAACGGGCACGAATTCGGTGCCACCACTGGCCGTCCGCGCCGTTGCGGCTGGCTCGACCTGCCCGCGCTGAAATATGCCGTCATGCTCAGCGGCGTCACCGACCTGATGATGATGAAGTCCGACGTGATGGACGACTTCGCCACCTTGAAAGTCGCCACCGCTTACCGCTACAATGGTCAAGAGACCAAGCACCTGCCTTTTGCTGCCTGCACCGAGACCATGGAACCCGTTTACACTGAGATCCTTGGCTGGCAACAGAAGATAGAAGGCAAGATCCCGCAGAAATTGGAAGACTACATCAAATTCATTGAGAATTACGTCGGTGTGCCGATCAAATTCGTTTCGTACGGTCCCGACAGAACACAAAACATTTTGAGATGATCATTTTAGAAAAGCCATACGTTTCCGCCCCATTGGTGGCCTATTTGGAAGAGAAACAAATCCCCGTTTTGCACAACGACATGGCCGAGATGCTGAAAAGCCAAGGCCATCAACTTAATCTTTTAGACGACAAGCAGTTCGTCGAGAAATACGAGCAAAGCCATCAGCTATACGCCGTCTCAGAGAACGCTTTGGTGTGGCTCTATGCCCAGTTGCCTGAGTCGGAACTAGTGAAAAAGGTCAAGATATTGAAGGACAAAGCCGCCTTCCGTCGCATCTGCCAGCAGATCTATCCCGACTTCTATTATAAGGAAGTGGAGATGAAGGCCTTGCGCAGCCTCAATCCCGATGAATTGCCGCTGCCTTTGGTGCTGAAACCCTCCGTTGGTTTCCTCAGCGTAGGCGTGTATATCGTCCGCAACAAGACTGAATGGCAAGCAGCTTTGGACGACATCGACCAGAACTTCGCCAAGCAGTGCGCCGTGTTTCCCGAGACCGTCGTGCGCAGCGAGAACTTCGTGCTGGAGCAGTTCATCGAAGGCGAAGAATATGCAGTGGATGCCTATTACGACGCCGATGGCAAACCCAACATCATCAACATCTTCCACCACATCTTCAAGGACGAGACCGACGTCAGCGACCGCCTCTATTGCATGAGCAAACAGATCTTTGAGGCCAACTATCCCGCTTTCAACCAGTTCTGCATCGACCTGAACGGCGTGCTACAGTTGAAGAACTTCCCGATGCACGTGGAGTTCCGCGTTGACAAGCATACGGGTCGCGCCATCCCGATCGAGGTGAACCCCTTGCGTTTCGCCGGCATGTGCCTCAACGACCTCACCCGTCACACCTGTGGTCTGTTGCCCGTGAAGGCCTACTTCGAAGGCACCCACCCCGACTATCAGACCATGTGGAACGGCATCGAGAACGACGTGTTCAGTTTCATCGTCCTTGACAAACCCTACGACACCAGCCGCAAGCTCGACTTTGAGCGGATCCGTCGCCATTTCCACGGTGTGCTGGAGACCCGCGACATCCAGAATCCAGCCATGAGCATCTGGGGATTCCTGTTCACTAAGACCGCACCGGAACACAAAGAGGAGCTGAAAGAGATATTACATTCCAGCTTGGAAGAATTTATGGTATAATAATTCATGAGAAACTTCTTTACGATCCTCCTGAGTGTCATGCTGCTCACAGCTTGCACCCATGAACCTAAACAAGAGGAATTCACCGAAGAGAAAGCCTTGGAATTCCTATTTCAATACATGCCCCTCGGCGACAGTGTGGATTACACCGAGGATTACTTTCGGGAGTGCGTTCAGTATGCTTTCAAAGCCAAGGCAGAGCTGCCTTGGGGCAACAGCATCCCCGAACGGGAATTCAAGCATTTCGTGTTGCCACCAAGGGTAAACAACGAGAACCTCGACCGTTTCAGGGCCACTTATTACGAAGAGCTAAAAGGACGGGTCGAGAACCTCTCTCTCTATGATGCCGTGCTGGAAGTGAACCATTGGTGCCACGAGCACGTCAACTACAAAGGCAGTGACAGCCGGACCTCCGCTCCTATGGCCACCATCAAGACCTCATGGGGCCGCTGCGGCGAGGAATCGACCCTATTGGTGACGGCATTGCGTACGGTGGGCATCCCTGCGCGACAGGTCTATACACCACGCTGGGCCCATTGCGACGACAACCACGCTTGGGTGGAGGCTTACGTTGATGGCGACTGGCATTTCATGGGCGCCTGTGAGCCCGAACCCGTGCTCGATTTGGGGTGGTTCAACGAGCCAGCCTCACGCACGCTCTTGCTCCACACGAGAGTGTTTGGCGACTACGATGGCCCCGAGGAAGTCATCAGCCGTAACAAGTTCTTTACAGAGATCAATGTGGTGGACAACTACGGGAAAACCGCCAAGACCACCTTCACCGTAGTGGATGCCGAAGGCACACCGCAGCCTGGAATCAAGGTGGAGTTCAAGATCTACAACTATGCCGAGTTCTGTACCGTGGTGCGCAAGACCACCGATGATAACGGCCAGACTTGGCTCACTTCAGGATTGGGTTGCATGATGGCCTACGCCGCCAAAGACGGGAAGTTCGGATTCCAAGTGTTTAAGGCTGGAGAACAGGACGAGGTCACTATTAAACTCGATCATCAAGAAGGTTCCAACGACAGTTTCGAGTTCGACATGGTGCCGCCTGCCCCGTCAGCGAACATCCCCAAAGTCACACCAGAGATGCGCGCTGAGAACGATCGGCGTATCAACCATGAGGATTCGTTGCGCAACGCCTATATCGCCAATTGCAAAAAAGCACAACAAGAGATCATTGGCAACACTGGCAACAAAACACTGTGCAGCATCTTTGAAAAGACTTGGGGCAATTACCAAACCATCGCTGATTTTGTGGAATACGCAAAAGAACAAGGCGAGGAAGTAATGGCAGTAAAGTTACTGGAAAGCCTTTCGGATAAAGATTTACGTGACATTAGTCTTGAGGTATTGAAAGATCATTACTGGATTGCTTCGGCCAATGGCCTCGCAATGACGCAAAGCGACCCCATCGTCATTGCGAGGAGGAACGACGAAGCAATCCACATAACCCCCTACATCTTTTCCCCTCGCATCAGCAATGAGATGATCGTTCCGTGGCGAAAAACCCTCACTGAATTCTTCCCTGAAGACGAAAGACAACAATACCACGACGACCCCGCCCTGCTCGTGGATTGGGTAAGAAAAAACATTGCCGTCAACGACGAGCTCAACCCTCAACGCATCCCCATCTCGCCAATAGGCGTGCTGAAAGCAAGAAAAGCCGACAAGCACTCTCGTGACATTTTCTTCGTCGCCATGGCCAGAAGTCTGGGCATTGCCGCACAGATCAACCCCGTTAATGGAAATGTGCAATATAATCGTAATGAACAATGGATTAATGTAAACTTTGAAGCTACTGAACCATCATTTTCAGAAGTTGGATATGCTGATATTCATTACATGCCTATAGCATCTGTTGCTAACCCTAAATATTACACAAATTTCAGCATCAAGAAGTTTGACGGGAACAGTTTCAACCTACTGGCATACGACGCCCAAGACCCAGGTATTGACGACGGCATGACATTGTCATCTTTCGAACACCCCACTCCTTTGGACGAGGGGTTCTACATCCTTACCGCAGGCATCCGTTTAGACGACGGCACTGCCCTGACGCACAGTCAGTTTTTTACCATCAAGGCAGGCGAAACCACCCCTGTTGATCTCATTCTGAGAGAACCCCAAAACGAGCTTCGGGTCATCGGGAACCTCCAACCAGGTGATGTCGTGAAGGACGTTGATGGCTACTATATCCTAGGCTTGCTTGACCAAGGCAGCGAGCCCACCACTCATGCCATGCAGGACATCAGCACCTTCAGCAAGGATTTCGAGCAAAAAGGCACCCCCATGTTTTTGCTATTTGACTCAGAGAGTTCTTTTGAGAAATTCAAACTAAAACACTTTAACTCATTACCTTCGACTGTACGCTACGGCATATTCGACGAAGAACTGCTCAAAAAAGTTATCAACAACTTAAGACTTGAAAACGGGCAGCTTCCCATTTTCGTCATTGCCAATAAACAGGGCGATGTTGTGTTTTTAAGCCAAGGTTACACCATCGGTTTAGGCGAACAAATGTTGAAAACCATGGTAAAAATTTAAGGAATTTTAATAAATTTTAATATTATAATAGGTGTAAGAAAGGCCAAGTTTTGTATTTTTGCTGCTTATTTTGGATTTTTATAGCATTTTTTAAGCAAAATGAAAACTATACGCCTTTTTATGCTCCTCATTGCCACGACCATTTTTGCGACGGCGGGAGCTCAAACCCAAAAAGAATTAGGACGGCTCATGCGCGAACGCGGTGAGTATTATTTTACCCTTACAGTTGAAAAGCCAACACAAATCCAAGCTATCAGCGAGATCTGTTCTGTCGATGGCACCGATGGCAAGACCGTGGTCGCCTACGCCAATCAAAAGGAATACGACAGACTGTTGAAGGCCGGTTACAAGCCAGAGCTGCAAACCCCGCCTTGCATGCAGGAAGAGACCGTCATGTGGGACGGCAGCGACCGCACTACGTATGCATGGGACAGCTATCCTACCTATGATGCTTATCAGAGCATGATGGAAGCCTTTCCTTCACAAGCGGAACAAACAGGCAACCGCAGCTGCACCCTGCTCAACCTTGGTACTTTGAACAGTGGGCGCAAGATCTTGGGTGTACGCCTCAATAACGGTAATCCCGATGGCAAGCCGAGATTCCTCTACAGTTCCACCATGCACGGTGACGAAGTGACGGGCATGATGCTCATGTTGCGCCTCATCGACGAGTTCTGCACCAGCAATGACTCACGCATCGTCAACCTGCTGAACAACCTAGACATTTTCATTTTTCCCTTGACCAATCCCGATGGCACCTATTATGGCGGCAACAGCACGATGAATAGAGCACGTCGTTACAACATCAACGGAACCGACTTGAACCGCAATTATAAGGACTATTATATTGGAGAGCATCCTGACGGCGAGTCATACGCCTTGGAGACTCAATGGACCATGCAATTGGCTCAAGACTATCTTTTTACCATGAGTGCCAACTATCACGGTGGTGCTGAAGTAGCCAACTATCCTTGGGATGCCATTACTGGTAGACATCCCGATGATGCTTGGTACCAATACGTTTGTCGGGACTATGTCAGTCGTGCCAGAGCGGTTAGTTCTTCCTATATGACGAACCCTTATTCCAGTGGAATCACCAATGGCTATGACTGGTATCAGATCACGGGTAGCCGCCAGGACTACGAGAACGCCTATGGCCAATGCCGTGAGATCACAATGGAATGTTCTTCCACGAAGAAACCCGACGCATCGACCATGCCGACCTATTGGAACTATAACCATGATGCCATGCTGGGACTTTTGGAACAATGCTTGAATGGTGTTCATGGCTTTGTTTATGATGCAGTAACAGGCGCTTCTCTTGAAGGTGTCTCTATCACAGTGGAAAACCACGACGACGATATTTCAAAAATCACCTCACACAATGTTGGCGACTTCCATCGTCCAATCAAAGGAGGTACATATACCTTTACCTTCTCGAAGCAAGGATATTATCCTCAGTCTGTACAAGTCACCGTTGCTGATGGTCAAAGAGTGGATTTGAATATCCAACTTCAACCCAATCTCACCTTGAATGCTGATTTTACTGCTTCGACCACCGATGTTTCTTTGGGTCAAAGCATCAGCTTCTCCGACACCTCAGAAGGCATGGTCAATTCCTGGAGTTGGAGCTTCGAAGGTGCCACTCCGTCCTCTTCTACGGAACAGAATCCTACAGGTATTACTTACAATACGCCAGGCGACTATGATGTTACTATGACAGTCACTGGTCCTGGTGGTACTCAGACTGTGACCAAAGAGAACTACATCCATGTCGCCGAATCCATCCTCATGCAAAACGGATCGGTGACGACCTGCAGCGGCATTTTCTATGATTCGGGTGGTCCCAATGACAACTACGGCAACAACCTCAACTACACGATGACCTTTTATCCTGGAACTGAAGGTGCCATGGTGAATGTGAACTTCACCAAATTCAACACAGAATCAGGGTATGATTATCTCTACATTTACAACGGCACTTCTACATCCGCCACACAGATTGGACGATATGATGGCACTACGAGCCCAGGAACGGTGATGGCCACCAACGAAGCTGGCGCATTAACTTTTAAATTCACCTCAGATTCAGGTGTCAATGCCGCTGGTTGGATTGCCATGGTTTCATGTATTTATACAGATCAGCCCGTGAACATCTCTGTCACTGCCAATCCTTCCAAAGGCGGGACTGTAAGTGGTGGCGGAGAATATAACTTTGCTGAGACATGCACCGTCGTCGCCACACCTAAAGACGGTTATTCTTTCATGGGTTGGACTGAAAACGAGGAAGTAGTCTCCAACGATCTTGAATATAGCTTTACCGCCATCAGCGACAGAGACCTTGTTGCTAACTTCGCTCATATAACAATGGTTGAGATTGGCGAAAGCGAAACGACCAACAATTATCTTCCCAGCTACAGCTATTACAAGCAGGCTCTGACCCAACAGATTTACACTGCTGAAGAAATCGGAACGGCGGGGACCATTAAAAGCATCGCTTTTTACAACGAAGCCACGGCGGCCAGAACCCGCAGTTACGATTTCTACTTGAAAGCCACAGACAAATCATCTTTCAGCAGCAATACAGATTGGATTACGGTGTCGGCAACCGACAAAGTGTTTAGCGGTTCCGTTACCATGACGGCTGGTGCTTGGACCACCATTTTCTTTGATACCCCATTTGAGTATGACGGCATCTCCAACCTTGTCTTGGTAGCCGATGACAACACAGGCAGCTATGACAATCAGCCATACATGGCTTGTTCTGTCTATAACACCGATTCAAACCAAGCCATTTACATTTATAGTGACTACAATGACTACAACCCCATGTCACCTCCGACAAGTGGCAGTAGTATTGGTGGTGGCTCCAATAACGTTTTGACGGTTAAGAACCATATCATCTTGGGAATCGAAAGCGACACCGATGAGGAGCAGACCATTAGCCTCGCTCAAGGCTGGAACTGGTGGAGCACCAACCTCGACATCACTTTGGCTGATCTCAAGGCTGCTCTCGTGGAGGCCTTGCCAAACGGCTCTTCCATCACCATCAAGTCGCAGCTCGGCAGCACCACGTGGAATGGCACAGCTTGGAGAGGCACCATCGAATGGGATGTGACA
>CADCGK010000020.1 GCA_902800965.1 uncultured Bacteroidia bacterium
TGCCGGTTTCTGCAAGGATTTCAACTTTTGTGCATTGCGCAATGGCATGGGACCGTTTGCCTTCTATGTGTATGGCAAGGACCCGTGGAATATTTGCAATATGCTCTTCATCCGCACCGAGCCAGGCGTGGATGTCCCTGCCTTAAAGGAGCGCATCTCCAAAACTCTCAAAGACCTCGATCCCGATTGGGCCGATGGCGTTGATATTGAGGTGACGCCTTTCAGTCAGGCCCTTGAAAACCAATATAAAAAGGAGAACAATCTTTCGAAGTTAGTCACTTTGTTTACGGTGTTGGCCATCGTCATCTCGCTGATGGGCGTGTTCGGCTTGGTGATGTTCGAGACGGAGCACCGCCGCAAGGAAATCGGCATCCGTCGTGTGCATGGGGCAACGGTGGGGCAGATTTTGGCGATGTTCAACTCGCGCTTCGTAAAAGTTGTGCTGGTGTGCTTCGTCATTGCCGTGCCCGTAAGCATCGTCATTATGAAGCGTTATTTGGAGGGCTTTGCCTATCAGGTGCCGCTGCATGTTTGGGTGTTTGCTCTCGCGTTGTTGGCCGTTTTGGCGGTCACGATAGCGGTGGTCACCTTGCGCAGTTTGCGGGCCGCTACGGTGAATCCAGTGAAATCCTTACGTAATGAATGATCTTGTAGGAACGCATAATGCGTCCCTATAATTAAACAATTCAACAATCAACAATTCAACAACACATGGCAAGAATCTATAAAAAAGGCAAGACCTCCTTCGTGTCTTCCATCCTGAACATCTTGGGCTTGACGGCAGCCTTCGCCGCGCTCTACATCATCCTCGTGCAGGTGCACCACGACCTCACCTACAACAAGGCACTTAAGGACAGCGACAGGATTTATCTCCTTACCATGCCAGACCGGTTTTCAAACAATGTTTATTCGACATACGTCAATCGTCAGATGTCGGAAGCGGTCATTGCTGCTGTCCCCAGCGTAGAGGCGGGCTGCTGCGCTGCCAATTTAGGGAGCCTCGAAGTTTCCGTACGCTTGGGCGAAGGACAGTCGTCAATCGAATTGAGAGTCACCAGTTTCTCCAAACCCGCCATCGACGTGTTTGGATTTGAACTTGTTGCCGGCAATTTGGACAATTGGATTAGTAACACGGATGCGGTTATGTCCGAGTCAGCGGCCAAACGCTTGGGCTTGCAGGTGGGCGACCATTTCCAATATGGCTCCTGGAATTGGACAGATGTCACGGTAGCGGCCATCTACAAGGATATGCCTGTCAACAGCGACCTTTCCTCCATCGACTTTATTCTGAATCTGGGCGAAGCGGGTATGAGCGATTGGACCCAATGGGGCTGGAATTATTTCATAAAACTCGCTGAAGGCGCTGACCCAAAAGAGTTCGATGAAATTGCACACCAAGTCGCCTTTGACCTTTTTAAGACAAAATTCGACATTGACGAAAGCGATATGACCGAAGCGGAAATCGAGGCATCTAAAAAAATGATGTCACCTCATCTTATGAAGTTGACGGACAATTATTTTGCCGATAATGTCGGGCATCCGGGTAAGTCGGGCAATCGCACCACGACCATCACCTTGTTTGTCATCGCCATTTTCGTGATGCTCATCGCCTTCATCAACTACATCAACTTCTTCTTCGCGATGGTGCCGTTGCGTCTGCGGAGTATCAACACACGCAAGATATTGGGCAGCAGCCGCTTCCAGTTGGTGATGTCGTCGGTGGGCGAGTCGGTGCTGATGGTCGTTATCGCTCTTGGACTGGCGGTGGCCGTGGTTACGCTGTTCAGACAATCCACCTTGGCTGCGCTGATTGACACACCGTTGAACTTCGGCCAAAACTTGGGTATTGCGGCTTTGACCGTCGGTATCGCCTTGCTCATTTCGGTGTTGGCCAGCCTCTATCCGGCCTTGTTCTCCACTTCGTTCAATCCCGCTTTTGCCTTGAAAGGCACCCTCGGAACCACACAAAAGGGGAAGGCGTTTCGCATCGGATTGATTGGCTTGCAGTTCACCGTGAGCATCGTGCTGATTATCTGTGCAGTTTTTGTTCATCAGCAACGCGATTTCATGATGAATCACGACATGGGTTTCAATCAAGAAAACCTGCTTCAGTCGCATGTGACATGGGAACTCGCCAACAACCGTGAAACTGTCGAGAATCAGTTGAAAACAGATGCTGACATCAAGGACATCGCATGGGGCGACGGCCCGTTTGTGGCCAACAGCCGTATGGCGTGGAGCCGCGAGTTCAAAAGTGATTCTGAGGGTCTGTCATGGCAGGTCTATCCAGTTTCTTGGAACTTCCTGCGTTTTATGGGTATTGACATTGTGGAAGGCCGCGACTTTACTCCCGCCGACGAGCAATCGGAAAACGGAGTCTATATCATCAACGAGACGGCGCAGAAAATGTACGGCATCACCACTGAAGACAGAATCTGGGGCCATAAAGAGGTTCCTGCCGAGATTGCAGGTGTTTGTAGGGACTTCAATTTCTCTCCTTTGCGCGAAAAGATTGGGCCGTTTGCTTTTTATGTGTATGGCAAGGAGCCGTGGAGCCCGTGCATGAGGCTGTTCATCCGTACCGAAGCCGGGGTTGATACCCAAGCGTTGATGGAACGCTCAATAAAAACCCTCAACGACCTCGACCCGACATTAGGCGACGGTTTTTCGGTTTGGATGAGGCCATTTAAACAATCCATTGAGAACCAATACAAAAAGGAACAGAATCTCTCGAAGTTGGTTACGCTGTTCACGATTTTGGCCATCGTCATCTCATTGATGGGTGTGTTCGGCTTGGTGATGTTCGAGACGGAGCACCGCCGCAAGGAAATCGGCATCCGTCGTGTACACGGTGCCACGGTGGGGCAAATTTTGGCCATGTTCAACTCGCGCTTTGTAAAAGTTGTGTTGGTGTGCTTCGTCATTGCCGTGCCAGTGAGTATCGTCATTATGAAGCGTTATTTGGAAGGCTTCGCCTACCAGGTGCCGCTGCATGTTTGGGTGTTTGCCCTTGCGCTGTTGGCCGTTTTGGCGGTAACGATAGCGGTGGTCACCTTGCGCAGTCTGCGGGCGGCCACGGTGAATCCAGTGAAGTCGTTGCGGACGGAATAGTACTTATAGCTATGAAAACTTAGGTGCGGAAACTGTATTTAAATACCAAGTTTCCGCACCTAAGTTTTTCTTTACATGCGTCAAATAGCAAAACTCAAGTGCGGAAAATGAGAAAAAAATAAAGTTTCCGCACCTAAGTTTGATTTTTTATTATTATTTTTGCGGCAAATAACAACCGCTATGGACAAAAACCTCTTTATCGGACGCGAATATGAAATTCGTCAATTAGAAAAATATCGTAATTCCAAAGAGTCGGAGTTTGTCATCGTTTATGGACGCCGCCGCGTTGGGAAAACCTTCCTGGTTAAGGAATTCTTTGATGACACCTACGATTTCCATGTTACAGGGCTTTACAAGAAACCCAAGAAGACGCAACTAAAGAATTTCTACCTCGCGCTTTTAGAATATGGGGCGGATGTCAAAAAGGTGCCGACGGACTGGCTGGAAGCCTTCGCCGAACTGAAGAAACTTCTGAAAAGTATCAAGGAAAAGCGCAAGAAAATCGTTTTTATCGACGAACTTCCATGGCTTGACACTAGGCAAAGCGAGTTCCTTGGTGCATTCGAATCATTTTGGAACGGCTGGGGTGCTCAACAGAACGACATTATGCTTGTCGCTTGTGGTTCCGCCACCACATGGATTACCAAGAAGATACTTTCCGACAAAGGAGGACTGTTCAACCGTGCGGCACGACGTATTTTCCTGATGCCTTTCACGCTTCAGGAAACGGAGCGGTATTTGGTTTCACGTGGCATTCACTGGAGCCGTTATGACATTGTGGAGTGTTATATGACCATGGGTGGTATCCCTTATTACTTGAAGCTCCTTGACAATGAACTCTCTTATCTCGCCAACATAGATGTGGTATTCTTCAAACGTAAAGGCCCCCTATGGGATGAATTTGACCATCTCTATGAGACGCTTTTTGGAACGTCAAAGGGCTATTTGAAGATAATAGAGGCACTGGCCACGAAGAAATCGGGGCTCACCCGTAAGGAAATCATTGACGAGACACGGCTGGAAGACAACGGACTCCTTACGGAGATGTTGAAAAACCTATCGGATAGTCAATTTGTAAGAGCTTATAACACATTTGGTTACAATGAGAAGAATGTGGTGTATCAACTTTCAGATTATTTTACGCTTTTTTACTTGCGTTTCATGAAAGGCAAACAAAATCCCGATGAGCATTTTTGGACGCATTATTTGGATAATCCTGGGAAAAACAGTTGGGCTGGACAGACCTTCGAGCAGGTTTGCAAGGACCACATTAACCAAATCAAAAAAGCCATCGGAATCAGTGCCTTATTGACTGATATTTCCTCCTGGCAAGGCGCTTCGGAAAGCGGCAAGGCACAGATTGACCTCATCATTGATCGACGCGACCGAACGACCAACATTTGCGAAATCAAGTTCTCGGTAGGTGAATTTGCCATTGACAAGGATTATGAGGACAGACTTAGAAAAAAGATGCAAGTGTTCCGCGAAGCCACCAATTCGCGAAAGGCTCTGCAATTGGTCATGATCACCACCTACGGTGTCAGGCAGAATGCCCACAGTGGCATCATGCAATCGCAGGTGAGGATGGATGACCTGTTTGTAGCTCTGTAAAAATCTTGTTCTGATGGTTTTGAGAACATGTTTTTTAATAAAACAATGAAAAAATGTAAGATTTCGGTCGTTTCCACGATATAATAGCAAACGACCGAAGGTAATGACGACCGAAGAGTTCAAACGAAACATCTTGCGACTGCAACCCCGCTTGCAGCGGACTGCCGAACACATTGTCGGTGACCCCGACAATGCGGCGGATGCCGTCCAAGAAGCCGTCATCACCTTATGGAAACAACGTTCGACGCTTAGCAGCCATGACATGGAAAAACTCAGCCTGACAGTCGTGAAATGTCGGAGTATAGATCTGTTGAGGAAACAGAAGCCTACCATGCCCATCGACGAGGAATGCCTGATGCTTGCTGAGCCACCGCAGGATGATAACGAGGAACGCTACCGACTGGCCCGAAAACTCGTTAATCAACTGCCCGAACGTCAACGCAACACCATCCTGATGAAATATGAGGACGGCCTCAGCAACGAGGAAATCGAAAAAGCGACGGGCATGAGCAGCACCCATCTGTATGCAACGCTGTCGCGCGCCTACAAGTCGTTGCGTGAAGCCATAAAACAATATAAGGAGGAACAGGGATGAATACTGAAAACGAAATCAACGAGGAAGTCCGCCAGCTGCTCGACAGCCTGGAAGAACATGGGAAGAACGCCCGCCAGCAAAAGGAACTTGGCGACCTGATTGACCGTCTTGCCGAGGAGGAAAAGACGCTTGCCATGCCGCACAAGCATAGAACACTCACCCCGCTTTGGTGGGCCATGAGCGCGGCAGCAGCATGCCTGCTGTTTTGGCTGCTCGTCAAACCGAACGCGAAACAGCAACCTGAGAGGGAACAGGAAATCCTTGTTGAAGAAACGAAAACCCTTGATACCGTCAAGACCGAGGTGAACGATGTCATCTTTGAACAACCTGTTGCTAACGAAACCTATTTGGCAGAAGAGACACCCATCATCCCACAAAACGCCCCGATGAAAAAGGAGAAACCGAAGACTCAAATCATAGAAGAAGTGATTGAACAGCCCTTGCTTGCCGAGGTCAAGCCAACGGAACCCAAAGACACTACGAATATTGGATCCAACACCATACCCACTGAAAACGAAACGCCTTCAGCCGTTCAAAAGCCCCAGCGGAGAGTCATCCGAAGCCTCAACCTGGTGTGCTATGAATGTCAGAAGGACCCCGAATTCTTCACCAAACCTGTCATGGAAGACAGGACCTTATTCGGTCAGCCGCAAGACCCGAACATGAAAAACGGATCGCTG
>CADCGK010000021.1 GCA_902800965.1 uncultured Bacteroidia bacterium
ATCGCTGGCCTTGGAAATCAAACTCAATTAAAACTTGGAAACCATGAAACGCATCATTTTATCATTAGCCATTCTTTTGGCTGCACAGATAGGCTTCGCTCAGGAAGAAGTCGCCATCGAGCAAAACATCAACCAGCGCATCAATACGCTGATAATCAACCCCGGATGGGATGTCCATCTGATTCACCATGAGGCCGACAGCGGCTACCGCGTGGCCATCATCACCGAAGACGATTTGGCGGCACGGGCCTACAACGTGCAGCTCTGCAACGTGAAAGGCCAAACTTTAGACATCCTTGAGAACACCCAGCTACCCCAAGGCACCGTGGTGGAGATTGAAGGCCCCATGACCTTCGGGCAAATCAAACTTTTAAACAATGCGACGGCTGAAGCGGATTATGTCGTTGCATCCGTGCCGTCTGTACCGAAAGACTTGAACAACCTTAACCTTTCCAAGAATTCAAGCTTTCACATCCGGCATTATCACATCCCTAATCCCGACAACTCACCAATCATGGTTATTTGGGACCATGCCCAACTGACTATCGATACCCTTTCGGGAGAAGGTAATGTCATGATGAATGTTTATGAAGGAGATTTTCAATACGGCACCAATATCCTGCGAGGCAAAATCACGCTGACAGAATATGGGAACACTTCTGAATGGCCATATATGCAAAGGGATTGTAGGGTAATCAAGGCCAAGGAAGTGGATGGCGAACTGGTTACGACCGACCGCAGAAAGATATGGAATGACGCGCTTGTTGTTGACATAGGGCTCGGCATACAACAAGGCAACACGCCAACAAATCCCAACAGTCCCTTCCTGCAATACAGCACATTGTCCGTCAACATCGGTTTTACCACCTATCTCAAACTCGGCAACCGCTGGGGCTTGCGCACTGGCCTTCAATGGAACGAGAATAGGAAGTCGCTATGCCACCAGGTAAAATACGAAAACGATGAATTGATCGTGGTCGATGGGCAAGGCGAATATCAGCGCAACCGACTGTATATTCAATATTTGGGCATTCCCGTTTCATTGGACTATTATCTTGGCAAAAGGCAGACCGAAAGTTTCTCTTTGGACTTGTACTGCGGTCGCCTAATAGGAGAAGCGCTCGTCACCAGCAAAGACCCAACCAAGCCCTTTGGTATCGGCGTTCTCTTTCCTGGGACAATAGACCATCTTGACAACATCGTCAACCCTTGGAAACTGGAAGTGGGTCTCAGTTTCAACACCCGTCATCTTGGCATCATCCATGGTGTGAGGGTCTTCACCAACCTGTTGCCTGAGTACAAGCCAGGGGTCACGACGGACAAGTTCAGGAGTGTTGGCATTGAGTTCAAACTTTAACGGGTGGGCACGTAGAATCCAGTGAACTCGTTGAGAACAAAATAATCACAAAATAGTTGTGATTAACCGAAAAAAGTTATATCTTTGCAACTGCTATTATTTAAGTAGTTGATATATAGAAATGGATATAACTAATAATATATTATCATTTGATATTGTTTCGCCAGAAGGCAAGGCCAGGGCTTTGGCGGAGCGGGTAAAGGCACGCCGTCTGGAGATGAACCTGACACAGGAGGGGCTATCCGTGCGGTCGGGATTGCCTTTGGCGACCTACCGCCGCTTTGAGCGGACAGGCAAGATTTCCTTGGATGGACTGCTCCATGTGGCCTACGCATTGGATGCCTTGAACGACTTTGACCGATTGTTTGAGTCGCACAAATATGCCACGTTGGATGAGGCACTTAATGCCACCACAACAAACAGAAAGCGGGGGAAACACAATGAGTGAGATAGTTGAAGTAACGATAGGCTCCCGTAAAGTCGGGCGGATAGCCTTGGACAGAGACGGTCGCGCTTTGTTCGAATACGACGCGGACTGGATTCGGAACGGCTTTTCCATCTCGCCGTTTCACTTGCCTTTGGAATCGAGGTTGTTTACCGCCGATGCGAAGCCTTTTGACGGCAACTTCGGCGTGTTCGACGACAGCCTGCCCGACGGCTGGAGTGCATTGGTGCTCGACCGTTATCTGAGGTCGCAAGGCAAGTCATTGGCTTCGTTGGATTTGTTGGAGCAACTGATGTTTGTCGGTAGCCGTGGGCGTGGTGCCTTGGAATACCATCCCGACCTAAGCACTGTTGACGAACAGGTCATCATCGACCTCGACCACATGGCGGAAGAGTCGCAGCGGGTATTGAATACCGACTATTCCGACGACCTCGACAAGGCTTGGCGGCGCGGCGGCTCCTCGGGCGGCACGAGACCCAAAGTGTTTGTGCATCACGACGGCGCCGAGTGGTTAGTGAAGTTCCGCGATCGCACCGACCCGCCCAATGTAGGCAAAATCGAATATGAGACCTCACTGCTGGCTCGCGAATGTGGCATTGAGATGGCCGAGCCCCGACTTTTCGAAGGAAAATACTTTGGCACCAAGCGCTTCGACCGCACCGATGATGGCGGCAAACTACACGTTATCAGTCTCTCTGCCCTGATGAACCTCGACTATCATCTGCCCACTGCTGATTACGGCCATCTGTTCTGGGCTTGCAGCCAGCTCACACATTCCGTCAAGGAGCTGTGGAAGGTGTTCCGCCTGATGGTGTTCAACCTCATCATCGGCAACTGCGACGACCATGTGAAGAACTTCGCCTTCATCCGCCGCAACGACGTTTGGCAGCTGGCTCCTGCTTACGATGTGCTGCGCTGCGAAGGCTTAGGTGGCTTCCACAGCCTTTCCGTGAATGGCAACTACAAAGACCCCGGGAAAACGGATGCCGTTCAACTAGCCGTAAAGTTCGGCTTGCGGAAGGATGAGGCCGAAGAAGTGTACGAAGAAATACAAAAATGCGTTATGATGTCATGAATACCATAAGAGACATATTCTGTTGCTTGGTCTTGCTCGCCTTTGTCTCTTGTGCAAACAAGATGGGATGTGTCCCCGCCGAGACGATGGAGCAGGCCCAAAGCGAGTATAAAAGCGGCTTTGAGTGCTTGCAAGAGGAAGATCTGAATGAAGCGTTCCCGCATTTTCTTAAAGCAGCCAGTTTGACGGAAATGCTGCCTGAGGACATGGATGACGAGCAGACCTTGTTTGTGTCGCGCGCCTATTACCAGATGGGTTATGTGTTCGGTAGAAAGATTGAGAACAACCTTGAAATAGATGCCTATAAACGTGCTTGCGACTATCAAGAGGCCGTTCGTGACACCGTTTGGCTGATGCGCACTTGGGAACAACTAACCAATGCCTGTCAATGTGTTAAGGAACACGATTCGGCACAATACTATCTGGACAAGCTTGCCCCATTGGTGGATTCTGTGGCTGACTTCGACACTTATCTTAGAGTGTGTCGACTCGTTTCCAATCAATATTATTATCAGAAGCTATATGATTCTGCCTTCATGGCGGAAAGCCGTCTTATTGCGATGAAAGCACGTCGTGGATTGGACACCCAACGCGACTCTCTTTCGTTGGGCATTGCCATGTTTTTCAGTCCGATGAAGATGTCCTCAAAACCTTATCTGCTGAAGGTGTTGGACGTTTATGCCGACACCGTTACTTTGGAATCGGGGGCGGTCATGTCGTTGTTGTCGCAGCTGTATGAGGTAGAGGGTAATGCCGACAGTGTGGCGTTTTGTAACAAATATCTGCCGCATTATGCCCAAGCCGAGTCGGATCGTGTTTCTGATGGCATATTGTTGGCTAAGCAATACGAGCAGTTCAAGGTGGAGCGCGATGCAAGGCTTGATGTCTTGCGGGAGCAAAAGATGATAGGGAAGAGGAGGGGCGCTTGGCTTTGTAGCGGCTTGGTCTTGTTGCTGTTAGCTGTCGCTGTTGTAGCTATCATCAAGCGGAAGAGAAAACACCAAGCCTCATACTCAGCGGGTTGGGCCCAGTTCGAGAAGTCGGATATCTTTGTGCGCATCCGGGAGCGGTTGGCTGCCGATGCCCCGAAGATTTCCTCTAAAAACGTGGAGGACTTTCCCCAATTAGCTTTGAGTCAGGCCGATTTTGGGGCCTTAAAGGATGCCGTGGATGCGGCATTTGGCGGTTTTGCCTCTCGTTTGGCAGCAAATCACCCCGACCTTAGTCCTGCCGACATCAACGCCTGCTGCCTTGCTTTGATGGGGTTGAGCCATGCCGAGATGGCCGTGCTTCAGGGGGTGAAGTACAATTCGTTCACGAACCGCATCACGAAAATCAAGAAAGTCCTGGGCACCGATGAGAGTCTTTCGGATTATTTGAAGCATCTATTGAAAGAGTAAAGGATGTTTTTGTGACAAAATCCCATTTTTTTGGGGTGAAATCCCGGTAATATGTGCGAAATGTGTGTGTGATTCTTTCAGTTTTCATGTTTTTTTGTTATAATTTTGTCACATAACAAATTCATTTGCTTATGAAGACACATTTTCTCATTGCATTTTTTATTGCTTGCACAATGATATGTGGAGCACAGACTCCTTGGGACGGCACTGTTGCTGATGCCTTCGACGGTGGCGACGGTACTCCTGAAAACCCTTATCAGATTGCCACGGCAGAGCAGTTGGCGTTGCTCGCCCAGCAAACCAATACAGGAATGGGCGGTGACGCATACTATATCCTTACAAGTGATATCATTCTGAATGATGGGGATTCGTTGCTGTGGACACCGATTGGCAATCTCGGCATTTTTACAGGTGTTTTTGATGGCAACGATCATATTATTAGGGGCTTGTATGAAGACGGGCAGAAAGTGTCAGGCTTGTTCGCCTCGACGGAGAATGCCACCATAAGAAACGTCATTTTGGAAAACGCCACCGTCATGGAATATGAACAGGCTTTTTTTTATATTGCCATCGGTGGTATTCTCGTCGGCAAGGCGAAAAACACCCATATCTTGGATTGCTCGGTGGAAGGCTGGATTGAGATTTTTAGTGCTAAACCAAGCGGAGGTTTGGTTGGACAATGCGAAGTTGATGTCAACGATACGGTCTTCATTAAAAATTGTGTAAACTATGCCAGTGTTACCTGGAACGAATGCACTGGAGGTGTGGTCGGAAAGACGATTGTCAATAAC